>JAZQCM010000015.1:0-117104 GCA_045546275.1 Clostridia bacterium
CTCTCGGCCAGGGCATTTCTGCCGCTAACGGCATGGCTCTTGCAGGTAAGCTTAGCAACAAGGACTACCGTGTTTACACAATCCTTGGCGACGGCGAGCTTGAAGAAGGTCAGGTTTGGGAAGCTGCTATGTTTGCTGCTCATTACAAGCTTGACAACCTTACTGCATTTGTTGACTACAACGGTTTACAGATCGACGGTAAGATTACAGACGTTATGAACTCTGAACCCATCGACGACAAGTTCCGTGCATTTGGCTGGAATGTAATTGTTATCGATGCTCATAACTACGATGCTATTTTGGAAGCTATCGAAGAAGCAAAGGAAACAAAGGGTAAGCCCACAATGATTCTTGCAAAGAGTGTTAAGGGTAAGGGCGTTTCCTTCATGGAAGGCAGTCCTGCTTGGCATGGCGCTGCTCCCAACCAGGAACAGTTTGAACAGGCAATTAAAGAACTTGATGCTACAATCAAGGGCTTAGAAGCATAAAGAAAGGAAGGTAATACAAAATGGCAGATAAGAAAGCTACAAGAGAAAGCTATGGTCTTGCACTTGCTGAACTTGGTGAAAAGTATGACATTTTAGTAATGGATGCCGACCTTTCCAAGTCCACAAAGACAGACACTTTTAAGAAAAAGTTCCCCGAAAGATTTATTAATACAGGTATTGCAGAAGGCAACATGATTGCTACAGCTGCAGGTATCGCTTCCACAGGCAGAGTTGTGTTTGCATCCAGCTTTGCAATGTTTGCGGCAGGCAGAGCTTTTGAACAGATCAGAAACTCTGTTGCATACCCCAACTTAAACGTTAAGATTGGTGCTACACACGCAGGTATTTCCGTTGGTGAAGACGGTGCCAGCCACCAGTGCCTTGAAGATATTGGTATTATGCGTACAATCCCCAACATGGTTATCATTAACCCTGCTGACCATTGGGAAGCTATGAAGGCTGTTGAAGCAGCTGTTAAGTACGAAGGTCCTGTTTACCTTAGATTTGGTCGTCTTGCAGTACCGATGATGTTCGATGAAAACTACGAGTTTGAAATTGGCAAGGGTGTTACATTAAAGGACGGTACCGATGCAACAATCATTGCTACAGGTCTTATGGTTCCCGAAGCTGTTGAAGCGGCTAAAATGCTTGAAGCAGAAGGCTTGAACGTTGGTGTTATCAACATCCACACAATTAAGCCCATTGATAAGGACATTATTAAGGCTGCTGCAGAAAAGACAGGCGCTATTGTTACTGCTGAAGAACATAACGTTATCGGTGGCTTGGGTAGTGCAGTTGCAGAAGTACTTTGTGAAACTTCTCCCTGTCCTCTCCTTCGTGTTGGTACACAGGACGTATTCGGCAGAAGTGGTAAGCCCGCAGAGCTTCTTGAAATGTACGGCTTAACAGCAAAGAACATTGCTGAAAACGTTAAAAAGGCTATTGCTTTAAAGAAATAAGTGTTTAAAAGGAAGGGCGAAATCCCTTCCTTTTATTTCATGTAAAAAAATTAAAATTTTATGCAACCTTTTGGCACATTAAAAAGTATTATTATCGGAAACCGAAAAAGAAAGGATAAATAAACATGAAAAAAATAATTTCTTTAATTTTAGCAATATGTCTTGTTATGGCTCTTGCAGCTTGTGGCAAGAATAAAAATGAAGAGCTTCCCACCGAAGCAGTTTTTGAAGAAGAAACTGTTATGGATGAAACTTTTGAAGATGAAAACAAGCAGGAATCCGAAAAGGATGAAAACGTTCAGGAAGAAAACAAAGCTGAAGAAAGCACAGAAGAAGCCTCTTCCGACAAAACTCTCGGCAACACACTTCTTGCATTTTTCAATGAAAAAGCCGAAGAAGGCATGAGTGCAGAAGAAATTGCAAACGAAATTGCAGCAATGGAAATTCTTCCCTTTGCTCCTGTTACAGCGCCTGTGGAAGAAGGCTATTTGGCAGGCTTTGACGAGGAAATCCATGACTTTAACACTGGCTTTACCTTTGCACCCATGATTGGCTCCATTCCCTTTGTAGGTTATGTTTTTGAAACAGATGATGCCGATGCACTTATTGCTTCTCTTAAGGATGCTGCAAACCTTCGTTGGAACATTTGTGTTGAAGCCGAAGAAATGGTTGCAGGCAAAAACGAAAACAAAGTATTTTTTGTAATGTGCCCCAAGGCAATAGAAGAGTAAATTTGCGAGGTGAAAGAGAATGCTGTTTTCAAGCATCACATTTTTATACTATTTTTTGCCCACAGTAATACTTTTGTATTTTCTTGTGCCGAAAAAAATTAAAAACAGCGTTCTTCTTTTATCAAGCCTGTTTTTTTACGGATGGGGAGAGCCGAGGTATTTGTTTTTAATGATGGGTACAATCCTTGCAGGTTACCTTTTCGGCATCTTAATCGAAAAATTTCAAGGAAAAGCTTTATCAAAGCTTTTCCTTACTCTTTCGGCAATACTTTTCTTAGGTGCATTAGGCTATTTTAAATATGCCGACTTTTTTATAGCTAATTTTAACAAGGTAACCAATCTTTCAATATCATTTTTAAAATTAGCTTTGCCAATCGGTATAAGCTTTTACACTTTCCAGATTTTAAGCTATGTGATTGACGTGTACCGCGGCGATGCACCTGCACAGAAAAACATAATAAACTTAGGTGCCTACATTGCACTTTTTCCTCAGCTTATTGCAGGGCCCATTGTCCGCTACAGCGATATTGAAGCCCAATTAAACGAAAGAAAACACAGCTTCGACAAAGCAGCCTATGGTATAAAAAGATTTATTTTCGGTATTTCAAAAAAGGTATTACTTGCAAATTCCTTTGGCGAGATAGTTGAAATTTTCAATTCATCCAATGATAAATCGGTGGCGTTTTACTGGCTTTTTGCAATTTCCTACACTCTCCAGATTTACTTTGACTTTTCAGGCTATT
This sequence comes from Clostridia bacterium, assembly GCA_045546275.1. GTDB lineage: Bacteria > Bacillota > Clostridia > UMGS1883 > UMGS1883 > RGIG1927. The sequence goes on from JAZQCM010000015.1 coordinate 2,922, forward strand.
CCGATATGGCAATAGGTCTGGGAAAAATTTTTGGATTTGACTTTTTGGAAAACTTCAATTATCCCTACATTTCAAAAAGCATTACCGAATTCTGGCGCAGATGGCACATGTCGTTGGGAACATGGTTCCGTGACTATGTGTACATCCCCTTAGGAGGCAACAGAGTTAGTAAATACCGCCACATTATAAACATTTTAGCGGTGTGGTTTTTAACAGGCTTCTGGCATGGTGCCGAGTGGAATTTTATTGTGTGGGGCTTGTACTTTGTACTGTTTTTGGTTGTTGAAAAGTTTTTCCTTTTAAACAGCCTTACAAAAAGTAGGGTTTTGTCCCATGTGTATGTAATGCTTTCAGTTGTCATAAGCTTTGTAATTTTCGGGTCAAACAACATGGGCGAAGCAATTTTAAACTTAAAGGGCATGTTTTTCATGGGGGAAGTACCACTTTTGTCCGATAGTTTTATTTATTACTTTAAAAGCTACAGCGTTATAATTTTACTTGGTATTTTGTTCTCAACACCTGTTGCAAGGTGCTTTGAAAATAAAAGAATTGTAAAGGCTGTTGAAATGCCCGTTATGGTGCTTTTGCTTTTACTTGTCACAGCATTTTTGGCTGACGGCAGCTTTAACCCGTTTTTATATTTCAGATTTTAGGAGGTAATTATGAAAAATAAAATAACAGTAATTATATTTTCGGTTTTGCTGTTTGCTTTTTCACTTTTTAACATTGTAATTCCCTCCCGTGGCTTTTCCGTGAGTGAAAGGCGAGAGTTGGCAAAATTCCCCGAAATTTCAGTTGAAAAGGTTTTTAACGGGAGCTTTATGTCAGGCTTTGAAAAATATGCAACGGATAATGTTTTATTTCGCGATTATTTAAGAGGCGTAAAGGCAAACTTTAGCCTGAATGTTTTAAACAAAAAGGACAACAATTCCCTCTTTTTCGTGGACGGACATGTTTCAAAAATAGAATATCCCGAAAAAAACGACATGATGCTTTTTGCGGCAAATAAGTTCAATACTATATACGAAAAGTTTTTAACGGGCAAGGACATAGAAATTTACCTTTCCGTGGTGCCCGACAAAAACTATTATTTAGCCGAAAAAAACGGCTATCTTTCACTTGACTACAAAGCTTTTATTGAAAAGTTTTATTCAATGTGTAAATTTGGAGAATATATTGATATAACAAAGCTACTTGACATTAATTCCTACTACACTACAGATAGTCATTGGAAAATGGAGAAAATAGTGCCGGTAGCTGAGTTTTTGCTCAAAAGCATGGGGCAGAGTTACGGTGCAACCTATGAGGAAAACACTTTAGATAACCCCTTTTACGGAGTATTTGCAGGACAAAGCGCACTAAAGGTAAAAGCGGATACAATTAAGTATCTTACAAACAAAACCTTAAAAGATGCAGTTGTAACCTATTTTGACACAGGTAAAGGCGTGGTGGGTGACCTGTACAACATGAAAAAAGCCTTTGGTAACGACCCTTACGAAATGTTTTTGTCAGGGTCAACGCCCCTTTGTACTATTGAAAACCCGAACGCACAAACCGAGGACGAGCTTATTCTTTTCCGTGACTCCTTTGGTAGCAGCATTGCGCCACTTCTTTTAGAAGGCTACAGCAAAATAACCGTGGTTGATATAAGATACATTCAAAGTGATTTTTTAGGCAGCTTTATAAATTTTGAAAACCAGGATGTGCTCTTTTTATACAGCACAATGCTCCTTAATAATTCGCTTTCATTAAGATGAGAATTTCTTTTGAAATTCTCATCTTTTTTGTTGTAACGGAAAGTGATTTATGTTAAAATTAAAAGGATAGAAAAGGTGGTTTTAAAATGAGTTTACTTGACGGATTAAATCCAATGCAGCGTGAAGCGGCAGAAATTATAGATGGACCTCTCCTTGTGCTGGCAGGTGCAGGAAGCGGCAAAACAAGGGTTTTAACATATCGAATTGCACACATGCTTGAAGAGGGGATAAAGCCCTGGAACATACTTGCCATTACCTTTACCAATAAAGCGGCCAAGGAAATGGCAGAAAGAGTTGAAAAGCTTGTTGGCGAACAGGCTAACGACATGTGGGTTAAAACCTTCCACTCAGCTTGTGTAAGAATTTTAAGGCGTGATATAGACAAATTAGGCTTTGACAAAAGCTTTAATATTATTGATGCTGACGACCAGAAGGCTTTGGTTAAGGAATGCTTGAAGGAATTAAACCTTGATGACAAGGTTTTTACACCCAAGGGGGTTATGGCTGAAATTTCTTCAGCAAAGGACTCGCTTCTTCTTCCTCCCGAATATGCAAAAAAAGCGGCAGGGGACTACAAAAAAGAAAAAATTTCCGATGTTTATAAAATTTATCAGGAAAAATTGAAGGTTGCTAACTGTCTTGACTTTGACGATTTAATTGTGCAGACAGTTCGTCTTTTTATGACAAGCCGTGAAACTCTGGAATATTATCAGAATAAATTCAAATACATTCTTGTGGATGAGTACCAGGATACCAACAATGCCCAGAATGTTCTTGTTATGCTACTTGCAAAAAGCCACCGAAACCTTTGTGTTGTAGGTGATGACGACCAGAGTATTTACAAATTCCGTGGTGCAAACATTGAAAACATTTTAAACTTTGAAAAAATGTTTGCGGAAACAAAGGTTGTAAGGCTTGAACAGAATTACCGTTCAACGCAGAACATTCTCGATGCGGCAAATACAGTTATTCAGAATAACATTGGAAGAAAAGGCAAAAACCTTTGGACAGATGCAGGCGAGGGTGAAAAAATTATTATTCACCGTGAACCAAACGAAAACTCCGAAGCAGACTTCATTGCTTCCGAAATACGAAAGCTTTATGATGAAGGCTATAAGTATTCCGACATTGCTCTTTTGTATAGAAATAACTCCTTAACACGAAGTAGTGAAGATATTTTCATGCGCAGAGCCATTCCCTACAGACTTTTGTCAGGACTCCGCTTCTACGACAGAATGGAAATAAGAGACATGGTGGCATACCTCAGGCTTGCCAAAAACCCCGATGACGATTTAAGCTTAAAGAGAATTATTAACGTTCCCGGACGAAAAATCGGAAAAACAACAGTTGATAATATAAGCGAAATGGCGTACCGTGAGGGCACCAGCATTTTTAAATCTCTTTTAAAGCACAAGGATGAAATCAAGCCTAATCTTAAGGAATTTGTTGAACTGATGGAGGAAATTATTTCCCAGAAGAACGAAGTGACAGTTGACGAATTTGTAAACTATGTTTACGAAAGAACAGGGTATCGGGCATACCTTGACAACGACGAAAAGCGTGACGACAGGCAGGCAAACGTGGGAGAGCTTGTTTCGGGTGCCAAAAACTACCACGACAGCACCGAAAACCCCACCTTTGACGACTATATGGACAACATTGCCTTAGTAAGTGACATTGACAACTACGATGAAGAGCTTGACGCCTGCGTGTTTATGACCATGCATGCGGCAAAGGGGCTGGAATTTCCTGTTGTGTTCATATTAGGTGCCGACGAGGGCATTTTCCCCTCCTTTATGAGCACATATGATGCCTCAGAATTGGAGGAGGAAAGAAGACTTTGCTACGTTGGCATTACAAGAGCCAGGAAGAAGCTTTATATAACAGGTGCGTTTTCCCGTACTGTTTACGGAAAAACCTCACCTTATCAGAAGAGCCGTTTTATTGAAGAAATTCCCGAAAATGTTTACGAATACAGCGAAAACACACCCTATAGTGCAAATAGCACATCGGGCGGCTTTGACGATTTCGGATTTTCTTCTTACAAGAGACCCAAAATGGAAGCCACAACACTTATGCCCAAAAAGGAGCAGACTATTTCAACGCCCAAGGATATTGCAGTGTTTAATGTTGGAGACAGAGTGCGCCACAAAAAGTTTGGCGGCGGATTGGTAACAGTTGTTGAGCCTGTTGGTAACGACATCCGCTACGAAATTGCCTTTGACTCAGTTGGTGTTAAAAACCTTTTGGGATTGTATGCAAAATTAGAAAAGGAGTAAGCCTATGTATCAGGATTTTGCCTATTTGTACGATGCACTGCAAAAGGATGTACCCTACAAATGCTTTGCAGATTACTACGAAAAAATAATGGAAAAATTCAATAATGAAAAAGGCTTATGCTTAGACCTTGGCTGTGGCACGGGCAACATGACAATGGAGCTAAGTCGCCGTGGCTTTGACATGATAGGTGTTGACTCTTCTGTTGACATGCTGGAGGTTGCAAGGGAAAAGGCTTACGATGAAGAAAAAAGCATACTGTATCTTAACCAGGATATGACAGCCTTTGAGCTTTACGGCACTGTGAGCACAGTTGTGTCATGCCTTGATTGTGTGAATTATGTAACCGACGAAAAAGCGCTCCTTCAGGTTTTTAAGCTTGTTAATAACTATCTTGACCCCAAAGGCTTATTTATATTCGACATTAATTCGGAGTATAAATTAGAACACATATTAGGCGACAATACCTATGTGAGTAACGACGAGGACATTTTTTATTCCTGGCAGAATTTTTACGACAAGGACAAAAAAATCTGTACCTTTGACTTAACCTTTTTTGAAAAGGATGAAGAGTGCTACTACCGCTATGACGAAACTCATTTTGAACGAGCGTATTCGATTGAGGAAATAACAAGCCTTCTTGAAAAAGCGGGGATGGAGGTTCTGGGTGTGTATGACAATCTTTCCTTCAATCCTCCCACTAAAACAAGTGAACGTATTTTCTTTGTAGCACGTGAAAAAGGAAAGTAAAGAATACAATATCTTATTGGGAGCACCAGCACGGGACAGCGGGTGACGGACATCCGCAGAAGTCCTTTTTGAAGTCGTCTCACGACTTCAAAAAGCAGCCCTGTCCCTGTTCCTTATAAAAAATGTTGCAATTACTTAATCAAAGTAAATTGATATGGAGAGAGGCTTATGATAGCAATCGTAGGTGGCGGTGCCGCAGGTATGATGGCGGCAATTCAGGCTGCAAGACTAAATAAACAGGTTACTTTAATTGAGCACAATTCCTACCTTGGCAAAAAAATGGGCATAACAGGTAAGGGCAGGTGCAACGTAACAAACGACTGTGAAATTGAAGAGTTGTTTTTGAACGTGCCCGGTAACGGCAAGTTTTTGTACAGCGCCTTTTACACCTTTTCAAACTATAACGTAAAAGAGTTTTTTGAAGATTTGGGCGTTAAATTAAAGGTTGAACGAGGACAAAGGGTTTTCCCTGTTTCCGACAAGGCAAAGGACATTGTTGATGCCATGAAAGGCGAATTGAAAAGGCTTAACGTAAATGTTGTTTTTGACCATGCCGAGGAGGTTTTAACTGAAAACGGACAGGTTGTTGGGGTAAAGTGCAAAAAAGGCGTAATTGAGTGCGACAGCCTTCTTATTGCAACAGGGGGCAAGAGCTACCCCCAAACCGGAAGCACAGGCGACGGCTATAAAATGGCTGAAAAATTGGGTCACACAATAACACCCATACGCCCAAGCCTTATTCCGCTTGTTGCAAGGGAAGTAAAAAGCCTTATGGGCCTTAGTTTAAAAAATGTTTCGGTAACAGTCCTTGACGAAAAAGGTAAAAAACTGTATACTGATTTAGGAGAAATGCTTTTCACCCATTATGGTATGAGCGGTCCTGTTATTTTGTCGGCGTCGGGGCACATGCGAAAGGAAGGCAATTACAAAGTAATTCTTGATTTAAAGCCTGCTTTGGACGATAAAACGTTGGATGCACGACTTTTACGTGACTTTGAAAAAAATATAAACAAGGACTTTCGAAACGCATTGGATGAGCTGTTGCCGCAAAAGATGATTCCCTTTGTAATTGCACGAAGCGGTATTGACGAAAGAAAAAAGGTCAACGCAATCACCAAGGAAGAAAGGCAAAAGCTTATTGATGCAATAAAGCGTATTGAAATAAATGTTGAAGGGTTCAGACCTGTAAGTGAAGCAATTGTTACTGCAGGTGGCATATCTGTTAAGGAAATTGACCCATCAACCATGGAAAGCAAGCTTATAAAGGGCTTGTATTTTGCAGGCGAGGTTATCGACGTTGATGCATATACAGGCGGATTTAATCTTCAGATAGCATTTTCGACAGGTTATCTTGCCGGAATTAATATGTAAATAAAAAGTGAGGGAAAATTTATGCAAATAGCTATTGACGGTCCTGCAGGCGCAGGTAAAAGCACAATTTCAAAATTTGTGGCAACCGAAATGGGGTACTTGTACATTGACACAGGTGCAATGTATCGTGCCATCGGCTACAAGGCTATAAAGTCGGGCATAAACCTTGATGAACGTGAAAAAATTGACAAAATGGCAAAGGAAACTAAAATTGAGCTTAAAATTTCTGATATCGGTCAGTGCATCTTCCTTGATGGTGAAAATGTAAACGACAAAATCAGAACGGCTGAGGTTTCCATGGCGGCGTCAAAGGTTTCGGCAATAAAAGGTGTTAGAGAAACTCTTGTAAAGCTTCAAAGGGAAATTGCAGGCAGTAATAATGTTATTATGGACGGAAGAGATATTGGCACTGTTGTGCTTCCTGATGCCGAAATTAAAATATTCCTCACCGCCTCTGTTGACGACCGAGCTATGCGTCGTTATCTTGAAATGCGTGACAAGGGCATTGAAGTAAGCTTCCAGGAAGTAAAGGAAGACATGGAAAAGCGCGACTATAACGACTCTCACCGTGCTGAATCTCCTTTAAAGGCAGCCTGCGATGCAACCATTATCGACACAAGCGGACAAACCTTGGGCGAAAGCGTACAGATGATTTGCGACTTTATAAAGAGCAAAACCGAGGGAAAAGCATGAGTAGAGTAAAAATTGCTGACAGTGCAGGCTTTTGCTTTGGTGTGTCAAGAGCATTGGAAATGACAAAAAAGGGCATTGAAGAGGGTAAAAAAATTGCAACCTACGGCCCTATTATCCACAACGGTCAGGTTGTTGAAAGTCTTCAGAAAAAAGGCGTAAGGATAATTGAAAGCGTTGACGAAGCGGAAAAAGACGAAATTGTAGTTATCCGAAGCCATGGTGTGCCCAAGAAGGTGGAGGACGAATTTATAAATAAAGGCATTGAATATATTGATGCCACTTGTCCCTTTGTGAAGAAAATCCACAGAATTGTTTCGGAAAACTATTCCGAGGGAAAAACAATTGTGATTATTGGCGATGCAAAGCACCCCGAAGTAGTTGGAATTAATGGCTGGTGCGACGACAAAGCCGTGATTTTTTCCACCGAAGAGGACGTTGATACCACACTTTTGGCTGATAAAGAGTGTTGTGTAGTGTCACAAACTACTTTTGAGAGGAATTTGTGGGAAAAAATCGTAAAAATTATAAAAAACACTTGCAATAGGGTGGTGTTTTTTGATACAATATGTAATGCGACTAATGATAGACAAAAAAGTACGGCACTTCTTGCAAAGGAAAGTGACGGGTTCATAGTTATTGGTGGCAAAAACAGTTCCAACACAAAAAAGCTTTACCAAATTGCAAAAGAGCTTTGTGACAAAACTATATTAATCGAAGGTAAGTGGGAGCTGCCCGAAGGGTTTTTCACCCCTGGGGAACGAATTGGTATAACCGCCGGTGCCTCAACACCGGATTGGATAATAAAGGAGGTTTTTACAACTATGGTTAATGCAGAAAATTTAAAAGGAGAGCTTAGCTTTGCGGAGGCATTTGAAGAATCCCTCGTAACTTTAAATACAGGACAGGTAGTTACAGGTACAGTTATGAAGATTACGCCCACAGAAGTGTACGTAAACTTAGGCTTCAAAGCAGATGGTATCATTCCTGTGGATGAACTTTCTGACGACCCCGATGTTAAGCCCGAAGAAATTGTTAAGGTTGGCGAAGAAATCGAAGTATTCGTTGTAAGAGTAAACGATGCTGAAGGTTACGTAAAGCTTTCCAAGAAGAAGATTGATGCTGTTAAGGGCTGGGCTACAATTGAAAACGCAGCAGAAACACAGGAAGTTCTCACAGGTAAGGTTATCGAGAACGTTAACCGCGGTATCGTTGTAACAGTTAACGGTACAAGAGTATTCGTTCCTGCTTCTCACGCAACAGAAAGATTTGTTGCAGACCTTTCTGAAATGGTTGGTCAGACAGTTTCTCTCCGCATCCTTAACATTAAGGAAGACAGACGCGGTAAGAAGGCTATCGGTTCTATCAAGAGCGTTCTTATGGAAGAAAAGGCTAAGAAGAGCGAAGCATTCTGGGCTGATGTTGAAAAGGGCAAACACTACACAGGTACAGTTAAAACATTGACATCTTTCGGTGCTTTCGTTGATATCGGTGGTGTAGACGGTCTTGTTCACATTTCCGAACTTTCCTGGACAAGAATCAAGACTCCCGAAGAAGTTGTTAAGGTTGGCGACGTTCTTGATGTATATATTCTTGAAGCAAACAAGGAAACAGGCAAGATTTCACTTGGCTACAAGAAGACAGAGGACAACCCCTGGGTTATCGCACAGAACACAATGGCTGTTGGCGACGTGAAGAGTGTTAAGGTAGTAAGACTTCTTCCCTTCGGTGCTTTCGTTGAAATCATCCCCGGTGTTGAAGGCTTAATCCATGTTTCTCAGATTGATACAAAGCGTATTGGCAAGCCTGCAGACGTTCTTACAGTTGGTCAGGTTGTTGACGCTCAGATCGTTGAAGCTGATTGGGAAGCTAAGAAGATTGGTCTTTCCATTAAGGTTCTTCTTGCTCCTGCAGTTGAAGAAGCTCCTGCAGTTGAAGAAGTAGCTGAAGAAGCTGCAGCTGACGCTGAATAATTATAACTATTAAAGGGTGTTGCATTGGCAACACCCTTTTGTTTATGAGGTGGTAAAATGAAAAAGATAATTGCAATTGTATTAACTGTAGCTGTTGTTTTAAGTTGCTTTGTTTTAGCCTGTGCTGCAGACAAAATGATTTCCACAGCAGATTTTACATACCAAACCTTTAACACTGTTACAAACAGGGCAAAAATAAGCTTTGACATTAATGCAAACACCCTCTCCGACGGTATTGTTGGCATTGCTTCAAGCACCATAGTTCCGAAAAATTATTCCGACTATGCAATTTGCTTCAGAATTCGTGTGGGTGGTTTTTTCGATGCAAATAACGGCAGCAGCTTTGACAAGGTGAGTACAGTAAACTACACAACTAACACCACCTATCATGTGGAAATTGATGCTGACATAATAAACCAGGTTTATAATGCCTGTGTTATCATTGACGGAGAAAAGCATGTTATAGCCGACAATTACGCATTCCGTGCATCGGCATCGGATTTGGGAAAAATAACTGCACGTGGTGGCAGCGGAATTCAGGCAGGTCTTTACTATATTGAAAACATTACCTTTTTACAGGGCGAAGGCGAATTTCAAACCTTTTCATTGCCCAATTTCTTTGCGGAGAATATGGTTTTGCAAAGAAATAAAAAGCATAAGATTTTCGGCCACGGTGAGGGCGAAATAACGGTTTCTTTGTCAAACGGTACAGTTTCATCAAAAAAGACCGTAACCGCTTTAAACGGGGTTTTTGAGGTTTATCTTGACCCTCTGCCCGCATCTCTTGCACCTTACACTTTAACCGTTTCCTCAACTGATAAAACACAAACCATTGAAAACGTTTTTGTGGGGGATGTGTATCTTCTTGCAGGGCAGAGCAACATGGCGCAAACCTATGAGCATTTAACAGGGGAACAGTTGGGTGATGGCGTTACAACAAGTAACATGCCTCAGCCGATTAGCGATGAAAGAATTAAGTTTTTCAAGCTCAGCCGAACCCCTTCCTCTGAAATAGCTTTCAATGTACCCTTTGAAACAGATAAATGGCAGCCTTTAACCGCCGATACAAATAAAAAGGCTTCCTATATTGGTATGTTCTTTGCCGAGAAAAGGCTTCAGGAGGAGCCAAACGTGCCGATAGGTTTAATGTGTGTTGCATGGCGAGGCACAACAATAAATCGTTGGATGCGCAAAAGTGATGATAATAAAACAATAAACTACACTCCCACAAACGGCGACATTTACAATAACCACGTTGCGCCTTTAGCAGGCTATCCCATAAGTGCAGTTTTGTGGTATCAGGGCGAAAGCGATGCGAGTAATCCCGTTATGTACGAGGAGGCGTTTAAAACCCTCATAAATGACTGGCGAGCGCAATGGAGCGATAGTGATTTACCCTTTTTGTTTGTTCAGCTTGCACGCTACGGAAAAGACACTTATCAGTATTTAAGAAATGCACAGCTGCAGGCACTTTCGCTTTCCAACACGGGTATGGCGGTTATTCTTGATACAGATAAAAATACCTACAACAACATTCACCCCTTAGGAAAGGAATCAGTTGCCGAAAGATTGCATCTTCTGGCAAAAAAGTATGTTTATAAGGAAAACCTTGTTGCATCAGGTCCCATTTTTGAAAGTGCAAAGGTTGATGGAAATAAAGTTATTGTATCCTTTAAGGATGATACAATAGGCGACGGACTTTGTATTAAAAACACCTATAATAACACAAATAAAGAGCTTTGTGAGTTTGAAATAGCAACAAAGAACGGAAGCTTTGTTAAGGCAAATGCGGTTATTAATGCCGACAACACAATAACCGTTTCGGAAAATTCGGTACAGGAGCCTTATTATGTACGCTACGCATACTCTGCCGTGCCGGAAAACCCAAACCTTTACAACAAAAACGGATTGCCCGCATCACCTTTCACAACAGATGTGCGCCGCTTTAGTACAAGTAGCTTCGCCTCCATTGGCTACGAAGCTGAAAACAGTGATATTCAGATTGCGGAATTTACAGTTTGCCCCTTAAAGGCACCCATAAACGGTGTAATAGGTATTACCGATAACACAAATTCCATAACTGCATGGAACAGCTGTGGCATAACTATGGCGATGAATACAGACGGTGTTTTTCAGCTTATGGATGGCAACAACTGGATTTTAACAGATTGGAAATATGAAGCTAACACTCTTTATAACATAAAGGTTACAGCAAACTTTCTAACAAAAACATACACTGCCGAAATTAACGGCAAGGTTGTTTGTAAAAACGCCTCATTCCGCGAAGGCTCGCTTGAAATGAAAAACTTAGGACGAGTAATGTTCCGTGGTGGATACGGCGAAAATGCCAATGAATTTTACGGTGTTAACTACAGATTGCACACTCCTAAGCTAATGATTTCATCGGCAGAAAAAGGCGAAAATGAAGTAAAGGTAGTTGTTGAATCTTTTGCAGAAACAACAGGCGAGGTTTACGGCATAAGCTACAAAGGCGATGCAATGATTGGCATTGAAAAAGGTGTAGAGGTAAAGGAAGGCGAATACTCCATACCTGTGAATAAGGCTGCGGAAAAAACAAAGGTTGTGGTAATTAACAAAGGTACAATTGAACCTTTATGTGAGTATAAAACTATTGAATAATAAAAAAATGGATTTGGCTTTTGCCAAATCCATTTTTTGTTTTTAATATAATGCCTTTACGCCAATTTTTACCAAAGCACGCTTGAAAGATGCAAATGTGTCAGGATAAAGCTGAGCTATACCGATTTGGTAATCGCGGTTAGAATAGCAAAGCCAGTAAAGGCGGGCAAACTCGGCAAAGTTTTCATAGTAGTTTGAATTGCCGTAGCCTGAAACTGTTACAATATCGTTGGCAATATGTGTTTGCCAAGCGGTACCTTGTGACCAATGCTGAGAGGACAATCCCGGATAACCGTTTGCGTGATAGTCAAGACTGTGACCTAACTCGTGAACAAAGCTTTCCACCATGGCTTCAACGGTGGCAGTTCCCTTAAGTCGTACAAAAAGCTCATCTCCGTCATAGTCGGGGTTATAGCCTAAATTATAGGTGCTGTCTGTTGAAGAGTAGTAAACGTACATGTTTTTCACGTTCTTACGGTATTCATAAGGAATTTTTCCAAATGCAGTTATAGCGTTTTGTACATTTGCAAAGCTTGGGTCAACGCAGTAAAGCTTAACTGTTTGAGTGGAATTCGAAGTTTTGTAAGTAACGTCAATGCGGTAACAATTTATAGCTGCGCCTGTGTAGGGGTGTTCGGCGCTTGCAGAGTAAATAACACCGTTTTCCTCTACCAAATCCCACATAACATGCTTTGTTTTAACAGGAGAAGATTGGGTTATAGTTGCGTCGCCACCGGGGAAGGTGGGAGTTTGAAAGTCGGGGGAAACAATGCCGGTTCCCATAACGGGCTTGGAGAGTGCATCTAAAATCATTGCTTTTTCTTGTTCCGGGGTATATGTATTATTATAGTACAAGTTGCCAAATACCTTTTCACAATCATCAAGGAATGATTTGTTGTTTGCGGCAAAGGGAAGAGCATCAGCGCCAACAGATGTGCATATTTCAATAATTCTCTGCTGTTCGTCCTCGCTAAAGAGCTTGAACGCATCGGTTGATGTCATGAGGGAGAAGGGGGTTTCGCCTGCAAATTCAACAGCCCACTCATATTTTTCGTCCTGAACACAAACCGCCCCATCTTTTATTGCAAGATAACCGCCGTTTGCATTTTTAAGTGCGTAGCCGTTATTATATGTTTCCATAATCCAACGCTGTTTTGCGCCACCTGCAGAATAGAAATAAGCTCTTACACCGTCGTTTTCGGTATATTCAAGGCGGTACCTGGGGGTTGTATAGTCTTCAAATGCAACATAGCCTTCGGTCATGTCCTTAAGACGGAAGAGTGTACCTTCTTCTGAAACCGAAACAACCTTTTTTGTAACGGACAGGCTTCCGTCGGGGGAAGAGATTGTGTAATACCTTTCACTCATGCCTTCGTAGACCGTGTCAACATCTGTGACAGGCTTTTTGCAGTAGACAATAGTGGTGCCGTTTACCTTAACAGGTTCAAGACTGCTTGGGTTGAGGGCAATTAATTTTACATAATCACTGCCCTCTACCGAGGAGGGAATTTCAAGACTTAAAGAAGTGCTTACGGTATCTTCGGTGGGCAGAAACTCGGTGCTTATACAATCAAGAAGGATGTGGTTCTTGGAGTAATAGCCAAGAACATATTTAATGCTTTCACTGCCTGCAAAATATATGTTAGCGGTAAAAGTTCCGCCTGCAAGAGAATCGCTGCTCATTAGTATATACGGTGGGGCAGCTGCCGCTTGTGAGGGTATGGAAAAAAGTGAAAATGTAAATATAATAGTAATTAAAAATGTAAATAATCTGTGTTTCATTTTCTTTCTCCTTTACAAAACTTGTGAAAGTATTATATAATAATTTGTGTGAAAATTCAATGAAGAAAGGGTTAATTTTTATGCGAGTTTTGCTGTTTTTTGCAGGATTGGTATTTTTTATAAACGGGTCAGTAATGTTTTTGGTGTCCAATCTGAACTTAGGCGTTATTTTAACTGTTTTGGTTGGTGTGTTCTTCCTTTTGTGGAGCATTTTTTACAAAAAAATAGCGGAAACAACCCAAGAAGGATGGCTTAAATGGGTTAAAAGAGGAGTTATTTCACTTATTTGCATTGAACTTGTGTTGGTTGGGTTTATTGCCTTTTACGGACAAACTGAAAACGTTAATTACAACGAGGATGCAGTTATTGTTCTTGGTGCAGGTATTCGTGGTGACCGTGTGACCGTGCCTTTGGCGTACAGGTTGAATACTGCAATTGAATACCACAAGAAAAACCCCGACGCCGTGATAGTTGTAACGGGTGGACAAGGATTGCAGGAAACCGTAACCGAAGCTTGTGCCATGGAAAAATACCTTTTAAGAAAGGGCGTTAACCCCGATAAAATTATTAAAGAAGAAAAAGCAACCAGCACCAGTGAAAACATGCGTTTTTCAAAGGTTATTTTGGATGAATACTTTGAAAATGAATATTCGGTGGTTGTTGTAACAAACAATTTCCACACGTACCGTGGCGTTGAAATTGCAAAAATGGAGGGCTTTGAAAATGTGTACCGAAAGCCTGCAGGGCTTAGGTGGTACAATGTTTTACCTTGCTATTTGCGTGAAAGTCTTGCAGTTTTAAAAATGTGGGTTTTTGATTAATTATTGACAAAATGCATGCTATAAGTTAAAATTTAGTTATGAATTTACAAAAAAGGAGATAGGAAAATGGGATTTTTACAAGATTTTAAAGCATTTGCACTGAAGGGTAACGTTATTGACATGGCTGTCGGTGTTGTTGTTGGCGGCGCTTTTGGTAAAATTGTTACTTCAATTGTAAACGACATTATTATGCCTGTGTTCGGTTTTCTTGCAGCAGGCGTTAAGTTTACCGACTTAAAGCTTGTTCTTTCCGAGGCTGTTATGGATGGTGAAACTGTAGTTACACCCGAGGTCGCTGTTACATACGGTAATCTTATTCAGCAGGTTGTTGACTTTTTGCTTATTGCTCTTTCAATTTTTGTTGTTATCCGCATGGTAACAAAGGCTGGGGAAAAGCTTCGTAAAAAGGAAGAGGAGACACCTGTCGTAGAAGAACCCAAGGGCCCTACACAGGAAGAATTACTTACCCAAATCAGAGATTTACTTAAGAAATAATGACGAAAAGTGGCTGAAAAGCCACTTTTTTGTTGCATAATAATTCCTGTTGTGGTAGAATATGCACAATTTGAAGGAGGTGCACAAATGGTTAAAAAGGCGTTGTTTTTTATGTTTTTGCCGTTAATGGTTTTAATGCAGGAAGTTTTTGCCCATTTTTACATTTTCGGCTTTGACGTAAATGTGTTCCATATTGTTGTTTTTTCTTTTTTAACAGGTTGTGCACTCAACACTTTGTTGTCGTTTTTAAGTAAAAAAGCAGGATTTGTAACAGGTATTGTTTTCTTTTCTGTTTCGGGATTTTTATATTCCTTTTATGTTATTTACTACAAGTTTTTCCACACCTTTTATTCCTGGAGTGCGGTAGCCATGGCAGGTAATCTCATTCAGTTCTGGCGTGAGTCAATGCATGCAATTTTTGAAAACCTTTTGGCTGTGGTTTTTATGTATGTGCCCTTGGTTTTGTTTATTGCTTTTGGCAAAAAAGCCTTGGCGGAAAAGAGGAAAATGGAAAGCACTGTGTGCACAATTTTGTTAAGCCTTCTTTTTGCATTGATTTTTTCAATAAACAAGGTGGATATAACGCTCGAAACGACGGAAGCCTTTAAAAAATACGGCTTGGCTTTTTCGGGGGCTTGGGATGTGGCAGTTACCGCATTCGGCAGAGAAACGGAAGAAGTTATGAACCCTTACATTGAAGCTGAAACTGAAAGTGCACAGTCTGCCGAAATAGCTGAAGAGGTTGAATATAACACGGAAAATGTTGACTTTGATTATCTTTTGGCAAATGCACCCAATGACACAATAAATGACATGCACAAATATTTTTCCACCGTTCCGCCTACGAAAAAGAATGAATACACGTCACTTTTTAAGGGCAAAAACCTTATTTTCCTTTGCCTTGAAGGGTTTTGCGGACAAGCTCTGGACGAAAGCCTAACACCTGTTTTGTACAAAATGTTCAATGAAGGATTTAAGTTCAACAATTTTTACAACTCCCTCTGGGGCGGAAGCACTGCCACAGGTGAATATGCTGTTATGACAGGCAATTTCTACTCAAAGGCAAACTGCATTAAAAATTCTGCAAACACAAACCAGTATTACTCCTTAGGCAATATGTTCCGCCGTGAAGGCTACAACACCTATGCCTTTCACAATCATTCTTACACCTACTACGACCGCCACAAATCGCATCCTAATTTTGGCTACGATTTGTACAAGGCTGTGGGGAATGGTCTTGAAGTGACAAAAGGACTATGGCCCAATTCCGATGAGGAAATGGCAATTAATACAATTGATGACTTTATAAATTCCGACAAACCTTTTCACACTTATTACATGACCGTAAGCGGACACGCCTTTTACACCTGGGACGGCAATCACATGTCGAAAAGAAACAGAGAATATGTTTCCTGTCTTCCTTACAGCGAGGGAGTAAAAGCTTACTTTGCCTGTCAATACGAAGTGGAAAAAATGCTTAAGGTGCTTTTGGATAAGCTTACGGAGGCGGGAAAACTGGAAAACACAGTTTTTGCAATGTGTGCCGACCATTATCCCTATGCATTAAGTGATGAGGAATTAAGTGAACTTTATAACATTGAAAAAGAAAACATACGAAGTAATTTTGAGCTTTACAAAAATTTATTTATTCTATGGACCCCCAACATGGAAAGCATTGAAATTGACAAGCCTTGCTCTTCCTACGACATTGTGCCAACTATTGCAAATCTTTTTGGAATAGAGTACGATTCTCGCCTTATAACCGGTAAGGACATTTTGGCAGATGGGGAAAACATTGCTGTTTTAAACCTTTTGGAAAACGGCACAAGCTGGAACTGGATAACTGAAAAAGGCTACTACGATGCCTACACCGACATTTTTACACCTTGTGTAAAAATGAGCGAGGAAGATGCATTAAGCTACAAAGAAATAACAATAAACAAGGTTAAAGCCATGAGGAATTATTCCTACAAAATTTTAGATAATGACTATTACAACTATGTATTTGAAAACGAAAAATCGCAGTGATTTCACTGCGATTTTTTTGTTCCGTAAACCATGCGGTCGTTTTCGGCTAAATCCTTTTTAACTTTTACAAAAGAAAAATACTCTTCCATGATTCTTTTTACGGCATCACCCTGGTTGTAGCCTATTTCAAAGGCTAACAAGCCACCCTCGTTCAAAGCGTTGAAAGCTTTTGGGGTCATGGCACGATAAAAGTCAAGTCCGTCCTTGCCACCCTTTAAAGCTAAGTGAGGCTCAAACAAAGAAACCTCTAAAGAAACGGCAACGTCATCCTCAATGTAGGGAGGATTTGACACTATTATGTCGCTTTTGGGGTAGTCTTCTTTTAAAACATCGCCTATTTGTACCTTAACACGGTCTGAAAGCTTGTGCCTTAAAATATTCTTCCGGGCAACTTTAACAGCACCCTCGGAAATGTCCCACAAAGTAACATTTGCTTTTTTTATGTAGTGGGCAAGAGAAATGCCAATACAGCCTGAGCCTGTGCAAAGGTCGGTTATGTAGGGGGAGTCAAATGTGTTTTCATCAATTATTGTTTCAACTATTGTTTCAGTGTCGGGGCGGGGAATAAGGGTTGATTTATCAACATGGAACATAAGTCCCATAAATTCCTTTTCTCCTGTTATGTAGGCAACAGGCTCACCTTTTTTACGCCTTTCAATGCATTTTAGCATTTTTTCTTCTTCTTCAAAAGTTAAATCACGCCACACCAAAAGACTGTCTTTCCCTAAAACAAAGTTCAAAAGCGCCCTTGCATCCTGCAAGGGCGACTCAGAAAAACCTGATAACATTTTGTAGTATTTGTTGGCTAAGCTCACCACTTATCATCCTCTTTATTATCGGTTAATACTGCCTTCATGGCGGTAATTGCAACCTCAAGCTGCTTTTCGTCAGGCTCACGGGTTGTAATTTTTTGCATCCACATGCCGGGCTTTGACAAAACTGCAACAAACTTGTTGTCGCTTCTGCCTGCCCAACGGATAAGCTCGTAGGAAAGACCCGAAACAACGGGCAAAAGAAGTATTCTTACGCCCAATCCCATCAACATTCCCAAAAAGAAACCATGAGAATCCTTGTAGTCGGGAACAAAGAAGAAAAGAACAATACTGATAATCATAACAAAAACAAGAAAGCTTGTTCCGCAACGGGGGTGAAGTCTGCTCATTTTAGCAGCATTTTCGGGGGTTAATTCCAACCCCTGCTCATAACAGAAAATTGTTTTGTGCTCTGCACCGTGATACTGGAAAACCCTTTTAATATCTTCCATCTGTGACACAAGAAGAATGTATCCTAAAAAGATAAGTATACGTACAACACCTTCAATAACCGCTCTGAAACCGCCTATGTCAACAAATGCATCAAAGCCGTCGGCAATAACCTTTGGCAAAAGCATAAACAGTCCAACCGAGAAAATGATGGCAATAAATACTGAAAAATAAATTATAACATCCTTCATTTTATCACCAAGCTTTTCGGTGAGCCATTTTTCAAACTTGCTCATTTCCTCTTCTTCGCCTTCTATGTCAACAAATTCAGCACTGAACATAAGCGCCTTCATGCTGGAAACCATAGAGTCAAAAAAGCCGAACACACCACGGACAATGGGAATTTTGTTCACATGATACTTTGTAACAAGGCTTCCCACAGGCTTTTTGTCAACAATAATTTCGCCATCGGGCTTTCTTACAGCTGTTGCAATTTCCTTGGGGCCTTTCATCATAACCCCTTCCATAACGGCGCTGCCGCCAATGGAGGTTTTATGACAATTAGTCTGACATTTATTTTCACTCATTAGTATCAACTCCAATCTACATAAGTATAGCAGAAAATAAAACACTATTCAAGGAAAATATAATGAACAAAATGTAAAAGGCTATTGCATTGCAACAGCCTTTTACATTTTTTAAATTACTTCTGAATAGCGTACTTATCCTTATAAAATCTGAACTTGTCAGCAAAGAATTTATCTTCTTCGGAATTAACCATGCTGTATACATAGCCGTGTGCTTCCATGCTACCCTTGTCACTTTCAAGAAGACATACTGCAACGTTAGAGCAGTGGTCGGCAATTCTTGAATAGTTATTAAGAAGGTCGGAAAGGATAAGACCCATTTCAATGGAGCACTTGCCTTCCTGAAGACGAACAACGTGGTTTGTCTTAATCTTAACCTTCAATCTGTCAACAACCTGTCTTAAGGGTTCAACTTCGCGAGCGATTTCAAGGTTTCCATCAAGAAGTGCTGCGTGAGTGTAGCCAATAAGCTCTGTAACCGCAGAGGAAAGAACCTTCAATTCGTTCATTGCGGAATCAGAGAACTTAAGGTGGTTGCGATGAACTTCGTCAATGTTTTCGGAAATAATTGCCGAATAGTCGGAAATACGTTCAATATCGCTTATGCACTGCAAAAGCTCAGTTGTTGTTTTGCTGTCCTTTTCGGAAAGGTCAGATTTTGCAATCTTAACAAGATATGTGCTTATTTTATCCTCGTATGTGTCAATAAGGTTTTCACTGTCAATAATCTGGTTAACAAGTTCCTTGTCATAGTTTTCAAGAAGTGTTGTTGCATCAATAACAGCTTTCTTTGCCTTAGCGGACATTTCGCAAACCATTTCACGACACTTTTCAACAGCGATAGTGGGAATGGAAAGAAAACGGTCGTCTAAAACTGCAAACTCAGAAGTCTTTTCATCCTTCTTGGAACGGATTGTTTTAACTGTAAGTGCTGTGATAGGCTTTGTGAAGAAAATAAGAATACCTGCCGCAAGAATGTTATAAATTGTGTGAACAGTAGCAATGCCGGAAATAGTTGCATTACCAGCCATGAATGAAAAATCAAATATTCCGTGAAGAACATTAAAGAGTGTGTAAACAATAGTAACACCGATTATTTTGATGTATACGCAGGCCATTGCCACTCTTTTGGACTCGGTATTACCTGTAATAGAAGAAATTACGGGAGTGATTGTTGTACCGATGTTCTGACCTAAGATAATCGGAATTGCAACAGTGAAGGGAATGTCACAGGAAAGTGCCAACGCCTGCAAAATACCAATAGATGCAGAGGAAGACTGAATGATTGCTGTGAGAAGAGTACCTGCAATAATTGCAAGGAAGGGATTTTCAAAAGCAATAAGAAGCTGCTGGAAAGCAGGACTTTCCTTCAAACCGCTCATTGCACCACTCATCATTTCCATACCGAACATAAGAACAGAGAAACCGATTAAAATAGTTGCGATGTTCTTTTTCTTGTCGGATTTACAAGACATAATCATTACTACACCTATAACCATAAGTATAGGTGTAAAGGAGGAGGGCTTTAAGAGCTTGAGCCAAATAGGACCGGAGCCGTCAATGCCTGACAAGCTAAGTAACCAGCCTGTAACGGTTGTACCAACGTTTGCACCCATGATTACTGAAATTGTCTGACCCAGCTTCATGATGCCGGAGTTAACAAAGCCAACAAGCATAACTGTTGTAGCAGAGGAAGACTGAATAATTGCTGTTACAAAAAAGCCCAGCAAAAATCCTATAAAACGATTGGATGTAAGCTTGGAAAGTATCATTTCAAGCTTACCGCCGGCGAGCTTTTTCAAGCTGTCGCCCATTACTTCCATGCCGTAAAGGAACATTGCAAGACCGCCTGCAAGAGTAAGTATTGAAAATATGTCCATAATTAACCTCCAAAATGTTATAAACTAAATTTCAACATTTTACACAAATTTATTATACTACTAAAAATATGAAATGTAAATAAGAAAGTTAGAGCACGGTTAAGAAAAAGTTGTTTTCAACTAAAAAACAGTAAGGATTTTGTGGGTGAAAACACAAAAAAATCCCCGAAACAAAACTGTTTCGGGGGAGTTTTATCTGTGTCCGTGGTGGAAATGAAGCATGTTCTTTGCTTCTTCAAGCATATTGTGCCTGCGCATTTTCACTTCTTCGCTCATAGGCTGAATATCGCCTGCGGCTGTAAGTGCCATACGTGTGAATAAGGGACCTAAAAGCTCGTATATAAGAACAGCAAACAAAATGATGTTTCGGATTAAAATGCCTTGCTCACCCATTTCATTACCTGCAATTGAGCACATGCCAAGGGCAACACCTGCCTGAGGTAAAAGGGTAATACCAAGATATTTGCAAACCTGAGGCTCGCACTTTGTAGCCAAAGCCGATGCAAATGCACCTAAGTATTTACCCAATGAACGGAAAAGAATGTATATGATACCTATTACAACAATAGCCATATCGCCAAACACATTAAATTCAAGCTCTGCGCCACTAATTACAAAGAAAAGAGCAAGAAGCGGTGAACTCCATTTGTCGGCTCTGCCCATTAAATCGTGAGAAAGCGGACATATGTTGCAGAACACTGTGCCAAGCATCATGCAAACAAGGAGTGAAGAAAAGCCGATGCGTACACCGCCTATATTAAAGGAAAGCTTTGAAAGTGCAACCGTCACAAAAACAAAGGCGATGGTCATGTTTAATCTGTTTGTGTTTGAGTTGAACATTTTTTCCAGCTGTGTCAGAAACCAACCCATAATAGCACCCAGAATTAAGGAGCCTAAAATTTCAATTAAGGGGTTAACAATAATTGAAATCATATCAACAGTGCCTGAAATCATTGTTCGTGCAATACCGAAAGATACAGCGAATGCTACAAGACACACCGCATCGTCCAATGCAACAACAGGCAAAAGAAGGTTTGTAAGAGGACCTTTAGCTTTATACTGACGAACAACCATAAGAGTTGCAGCAGGTGCTGTTGCCGAAGCAATGGCACCCAATGTGATTGCCTGAGGGAGAGTAATTTTGTCAGGCATTATGAAATGAAGTGCAATAAGTGCCAAGTCAGCAAAAAGAACAGCTGCAAAGGCTTCGAATATACCAACAACAAATGCCTGTTTGCCGGTTTTCTTCAAATCTTCAAGACGAAATTCGCTGCCGATTGAAAAGGCAATAAAGCCTAAAGCCACATCGGAAACAAGAGAAAGGGCGTGAACTGCTTCGGATGAGTTGAAACCAAAGCCTTCAATGCCAAGCCTGCCCATGAAATAGGGACCAATAAGAATACCTGCGATTAAGTATGCCGTTACAGCTGGGAGCTTTAAAGGCTTAAACAAACGGGTCATAAGAAGACCGCCTAAGAGTGCAATAGAAACTGATAATAATGTACTTGACATCTTGTCACATCCTTAAAAAAATTTGCCAATAATAAATCGTACATTAATGCATTATAGCACCGAAAAATATAAAAGTAAAGTTAAAAAACAACCAAAAATTGCCTGTTTTTCAAACAAAAAAATAATCATTTTTACACTTGACAAAACATAATAATAGTATTATAATAAAAAAGCTGATTTGGTAAATATTCCTCTATAGCTCAGTCGGTAGAGCGCATGACTGTTAATCATGATGTCGCTGGTTCAAGTCCAGCTGGAGGAGCCAACGGATCTTTAGCTCAGTTGGTTAGAGCTACCGGCTCATAACCGGTCGGTCCGGGGTTCGAGTCCCTGAAGATCCACCAACAAAAAAGGCAAGTCGAAAGACTTCCCTTTTTTGTTGGTGGATCTTTTTTTGCTTCGCAAAAACGGGTTCAAACGTCGCTGATGCTCCGTTTGTTTATTTATTGCCAATTTTGCAGAAAATATTGCACTTGTGTAGTTTATATGATAGAATGTGTTGTGTGTGAAAGAAGGCGATATTATGGACAAATTATACATTGTTATTCCCGCATACAACGAAAGGGATAATATTAAAAATGTAATTGACGACTGGTACAAGGTTGTTGAAAAGTACAACTCAAACGGACAGTCAAGACTTGTTATAATAAACGACGGAAGTCGTGACGATACCTACGAAATCATGTGTGAATATGCAAAGGACAAGCCGCTTTTTACTCCTTTAACAAAGGAGAACGGGGGGCACGGTGCAACGGTTTTGTATGGATATAACTATGCGCTTGAACAAGGGGCGGATTTTATTTTCCAGACCGACTCTGACGGACAAACCTTGTCGGAAGAGTTTGACGCTTTCTGGGAAAGACGATATGATTACGACATGGTTATAGGTAATCGAAATTCACGTGAAGATGGAAGCAGCCGTATTATGGTAACAAAGGTTTTAAAGCTGACATTAAAGCTTTGCTTCGGCGTTACAGTAACTGATGCAAATACTCCTTTCCGCCTTATGAATGCAGGAACTCTTAAAAAATATATTGGCTACATTCCTGAAAACTTCAATTTATCAAATGTAATATTGTCTGTTATATATGTTAAGAAAAAGCTTAAGGTTAAGTTTGTGCCCATAACCTTCCGCCCAAGACAAGGCGGTGTTAACTCAATAAATCTTCCTAAAATATTCAAAATCGGCAAAAAAGCCGTGGGGGATTTTATTAAAATCAATAAAACATTGAAGGAAATTTAAAATGAATGTGAAAAATTTATTGGTAAAATACAAGGGGATACTACTTTATCTTGTTTTTGGTGTTCTCACAACCGTGATAAATGTTATTTGTTACCATGTGTGCCACGAAAACTTTCATATTACAAATGTGGTAAGTACAATCATCGCATGGGTTGTGGCGGTAAGCTTTGCTTTTGTGACAAATAAATTGTTTGTTTTTGAAAGCAAAAGAAAAAACAAAGCCGCAATAGGTGAGGCTGTAAGCTTTTTTCTGTGCAGGATAGGTACAGGCGTGATTGAGGTGGGCATGATGTGGTTTTTTGTGGACATGCTCTCCTTTAATGGTACAATAATGAAGCTTATTACCAATTTTATTATTATTGTAATTAACTATCTTGCAAGCAGCTTTTTTGTGTTTGGAGGAAAAAACAATGAAAACAGATAAAAAAGTTTTGTGGATTGAATTGGGGTTTTCGTTACTTGTTGCAGTAGTACTGCTTTTGGTTTGCAGTAAAAGCTCGCCTTTATATCCCATGAATGACTGGGTTGATGCCGATTGTATTTTTACCGTGGGCAAGGCAATTGGTGAGGGTTTGGTGCCCTACAAGGATTTGTTTGACCACAAGGGGCCATTTTTGTATTTTATTTTCTTTTTTGCATCCCTTATATCCAAAAGCTCATTTATAGGCTTGTGGATTTTTGAAATAATCAGTGTGACGGGCTTTTTGTATTTTTCAATGCAAAGTGCAAAGCTTTTTATTAAAAACAAGTGGGTTTACTACACTCTTATGCCCATTGTTGCACTCATTTGTCTTACAGCGAAGACCTTTGCCCATGGCGGAAGCACGGAGGAATTAGCTCTTTTGCCATTAAGCTACAGCGTTTATTACTTTTTGAAAATGATAAGAGGCGATAAGGTTAAAACATATGAGCATGTTCTCTTAGGTGTTTCATTAGGTTCGGTTTTCTGGATGAAATTCACCATGGTTGGTTTTTACATAGGTGCGTACATAACTCTTATCTGCTACAGATTCTACAAAAAAGAAAACGAAGCTTTAGTAAAGGATATTCTTTTGAATATTGCAGGCTTTATGTGCCTCACACTTCCCATTTTCGTATACTTTATAGTAAACGGAGCATTGGGAGATTTGTTTAAGATTTATTTTTACAACAATATTTTTGTTTATGGTGACAGCGAAATTTTGTCACAAAAGCTTAAAAACGTAAAAAGCAGAACAAAAAATTTGATTTACTACAATACGGAATTGATAGTGCCGGTGTTTATTTCTTTGGCAATTTATCTTTTTAAGGAAAAAACAAAAGAAGCACTTTTGCTTATTGCAGCACTTTCAACTGCAATTTTAGGGATATATTTCGGCGGTTATCTTTCTTATTATGCACTTATTCTTGCTGTATTTGCCTTTTTAAGCATGGGCATTACCGATGAGGTGTGCAAGCTTTTTAAGAAGGAAGAAGTGGAAAAGAAAGACAACACAATGTACATCCTGCCCTTTATAAGCCTTGCGGTATGCTTTGTTATAAGCTTTAACTTAAGCAGTAATGTGTATTTGATGGACTACTCAAAAATGGATATGCCGCAATACAAATTTGCTGAGTTAATAAACGAAAAAGAAGATTCCACCCTTTTAAATTACAGATTTCTTGACGGCGGTTTTTATTTTGCCGCAGGAAAAACACCTGCAAACAAGTTCTTTTGCCGTTCAAATATGAATGTGGATGGAATGGATGCAGAGCAACAACAGCTTATTTCAGACAAAAAGGTTGACTTTGTTGTAACAAGACAGGATAGCATAAGCGATTTTGTAATTAATTGCGGATATGAATGCATTGCACAGGAAAGCATGTATTTTGAAGGAAAAGACAGAAATTATTTCTTGTATAAGGTTATTGAGTAACAAAAAAATGGATTGCTTAAGCAATCCATTTTTTTATGTATTAGTCAATTGTATTAGTCTAATTCTTTTTCGTGTGCAGCCTGGATGTCGCTGAATGCGGAAAGCATGGGCTTAACATCCTTCTTCTTTACAACGCGGTCAACATAGTTCTTTGTAATCTTATAAACCAAGCCGGAAAGAACAATTACACCAATAAGGTTGGGAATCATCATAAGACCGTTGAATGTGTCGGAGATATCCCATGCCAAAGAGGAAGTAAGAAGTGCACCGAGCATGATTGTTACAAGGTGTAAAACCTTGTATACCTTAACTGTTTTTGTACCGAAAAGATATTCCCAGGCCTTGGAGCCGTAGTGGTCCCAACCAAGAACTGTTGTGAAGGCAAAGAGGAGCATTGCAATTGCAACAAACTTACCACCAATATTCCAGAAGGAGAAGATTGTGTTGAATGCATCGGCAACAAGGGTTGCATCGGAAGAGCCTGCAACAGTAAGTGCACCTGTTGAAAGGTCATACACGCCGGATGTGAGAATTACAAGTGCTGTAAGTGTACATACAACAATTGTATCTGCAAATACTTCGAAAATACCCCACATGCCCTGCTTAACAGGTTCCTTAACGTTGGAGTTGGAGTGAACCATAACGGAAGAACCAAGACCTGCTTCGTTACTGAATACGCCTCTCTTACAGCCCTGTACAATAACTGTACCGATACCGCCACCTACTACGGAAAGGGGTGTGAAGGCTGTGGCAAAAATTGCACCGAAAGCGGGAAGAATGCTTGCATAGTTGATACCAACAATGATAACACTGCCGATAACGAACAATACAACCATGAAGGGAACTACCTTTTCAGCAAAGGATGCAATTCGCTTCAAGCCGCCAAGAGTGATAAGTGCGGCAATAATAACAAGAATAACACCTAAGATTACGCTGTAGAGGCTTACACCTTCAAAAACTTCACCGGAGAGAGCCTGAACGGGGAATGCACTTGTTACGTTAATAACAATTTTGTTAATCTGACCCATTGCACCAATACCGAAGGATGCAAGGAGTGTGAAAATACAGAAAAGAACAGCAAGGACTTTACCAATCCACTTACAGCCCTTGATGGAGCCAAGACCGTCCTGAAGGTAATACATAGCACCGCCTGACCATTCGTTGTCGTTGTTTCTTCTTCTGTAGTAAATACCCAAAACGTTTTCGGAGAAGTTTGTCATCATACCTAAGATTGCGGCAATCCACATCCAGAAAACAGCACCGGGACCACCAATACAGATAGCAGCAGCAACACCTGCAATGTTACCTGTACCGATTGTAGCAGCAAGAGCTGTACAAAGCGCCTGGAAGGGGGAGATGGACTTAACGTCCTTTGAGTGACCGATAACGTCTTTTGCAAAAAGACTACCGATTGTGTGCTTCCACCAGAGCTTAATGTGAGAGAACTGGAAGAATTTTGTGATTACTGTTGTGAGTACGCCTGTTGCAAGTAAGAGCACAAGACCCAGTGTTGTCCATACAAAAGTATTGACAACGTTGTTATACTCTGCAATAGTGTTGAGAATGTTGTTCATAGAGAAAACTCCTTTAAAAAAAATATAGAGCCAAGCAGACGCTTGGCTCAAAAATATACAAAAAACGCAAAGTTACCCTTGAAAAAAGGGTTAAAATTCCGTCCTTTTGCCTGAGAGATTAAGCATTACTGCATTTTGCACCTTCGGCACTCGGGTAAACCGAGCTTCTCCGGATTGCTATCAACATACAGTCCTCACCTTGCGGCACCTGAGAGTGTTACTCCTTCGGAGGCTTACGCCATTTCCTGTATGCATCACTTAGCCCGTATTAAATTACTAATCATTATGCCACTTTTGTAGTATTTTGTCAACAGTTTTTTTCAAAAATTATGATAATTTATGAATAAATATACCACTGCGGAGCTTTGGCTCAAACCATGTGGACTTCGGAGGCATAATAAGATTGTTGTCGGCAATGTCCATTACCTGACTTACAGACGTGGGATAAAGTACGAAGGCAACCTTCATTTCGCCTGAGTCAACTCTTCTTTCAAGCTCGGAAAGTCCTCTTATACCACCAACAAAGTCAATTCTGGAGTCAGTACGTACATCTTTAATATCCAAAATAGGCTCAATAAGCCATTTGTGTAAAATTGTAACGTCAAGACACAAAATCGGGTCTGTATCGTCAATAATCTCCTCTTTAGCCTTTAAGCTGTACCAGTGGTTATTTACATACATGCCAAAGGTGTGAGGCTTTGTGGGGCGAGGAGAGGAATGCTCAGGCACAGGAGAAATGTCAAAATGCTCACGAACATACTTGAAGAACCTTTCCTCGGAAAGATTGTTAAGATGCTTTATCACACGGTTGTAGTCAAAAATCTTAAGCTCACTGTCGGGGAAAAGCACGGAAAGATAATAGTTGTATTCTGCGTTTTTATCCTCACGGGGCGCTTCTTCACGCCTTTTTAAACCCACATTAACAGCAGATGCGTTTCTGTGGTGGCCATCCGCAATGTAAAGCGCAGGAACTGCGGCAAAAAGCTCTTGGATAGCTGAAATTTTATCATCCTCGTCAATAAGCCACACCTTGTGGGTAATTGAATCATCAGAAGTGAAATTGTAAACGGGTTCATGGGAGGCCTTATACTCGCTGATTAAGGATGAAATAGTCTCTCGGGACTTATACATAAGGAAAA
The DNA here is from genome assembly GCA_045546275.1 of Clostridia bacterium. GTDB lineage: Bacteria > Bacillota > Clostridia > UMGS1883 > UMGS1883 > RGIG1927. The sequence continues at coordinate 30,538 of JAZQCM010000015.1, forward strand.
TAGGGCCTGTGTTGGCGTCGCACACGTCAACATGAGTCATACGGTCCTTTTCTTTTGCCTTTAAGGTAAGCTCATGCTTTTTAATTGTACCGTTAAGATATTCGTCAATGTCACAGCAGCAAACAAGACCTGTTTGTTCACGGCCGTCCATTGTGAGAGAATAAAGGTAAAAAACATTCTTTTCATCCTGAATGTAAATACCGTCGGAAATCATTTTGTTCAGATTTTCTGCGGCTTTTTTGTAAACCTTATCGTCGTAAAGGTTTATTGATTTGTCAAGGTCAATTTCAGCCTTGTCAACATGCAAAAAGGAATAAGGGTTATCCTTGGCAATTTCACGAGCCTCTTCGCTGTTCATTACATCATAGGGGAGAGCTGCAACAAGATGTGCCTTGTCTTTTACAGGACGGAAACCCTTAAAAGGTTTTATGTTAGACATTGGTATCACTACTTTCATAGAAAAAGCGGGATTTTTAATCCCGCTTTTAAATTATTTATTAATAATTCTAACCCTAAGCACACCGGGAACAGCCTTCATAGCTTCAATAATACTTTCGTCAGCCTTTCCGTCGATTGTGAAGAGTGTGTATGCGTTATCGCCCTTGTTTGCGTTAACCATGTGGTCAATGTTAATACCCTTTTCACCCAAAACGCCTGCAATAAGTGCAATGGAGGAGGGGATGTTCTTGTTGATTACGCATATACGGTCCTTACCGTTGTCGGGAAGATAGCAGTTGGGGAAGTTAACGGAGTTTTTGATGTTACCATTTTCAAGGTAATCCATCATTTCGTCAACTGCCATAACAGCACAGTTGTCTTCAGCTTCGGGAGTGGATGCACCAAGGTGAGGAATTGTGATGATGTTTTCACAGCCTACTGTTTCCTCTGTGGGGAAGTCTGTAAGGTACTTGCTTACCTTGCCTGATGCGATGGCTTCCTTGATTGCAACATTGTCCACAAGCTCAGCACGGGAAAGGTTCAACACTCTCACGCCCATCTTGCACTTTGCAAGAGCCTGTGCATTAATCATGCCACGTGTTGCATCGTTTAAGGGAACATGAACTGTGATGTAGTCACAATTCTGATAAATATCGTCAAGATTCTGTGTGTATGTAACACGAGTCTTAAGGTGCATAGCGCCGTTTACAGAAAGGAAGGGGTCGTAGCCGATAACCTTCATGCCAAGCTCTAAAGCTGTGTTTGCAACCAATACACCAATAGCACCCAAGCCAACAACACCAAGTGTTTTGCCTGTGATTTCGGGGCCAACAAACTTGCCCTTGCCCTTTTCAACTGCAGCTGCAACGCCTTCGGTTAAGGTCTGCGCCCAGTTGTAGCCACCAATAATGTCACGGGAGGAGAGGAACAAGGATGCAATTACAAGCTCCTTAACTGCGTTTGCGTTTGCACCGGGAGTGTTGAAAACAACAATACCCTTGTCAGAACACTTGTCAATGGGAATATTGTTCACACCTGCACCGCAACGAGCTACTGCCAAAAGAGATTCGGGAAGCTCCATGTCGTGCATTTTAAAGCTACGAAGGAGAATACCTTCGGGATTTTCCATTGAATCGGAAACCTTGTAGTTAGCGGTAAGATTTGCGATACCAATGGGAGAGATTTTGTTTAATGTTAAAATGTTATACATAACTACACTACCTTACTTGTTGTTTTTTTCAAATGTTTCCATGAAGTTTACAAGAGCCTGAACGCCTTCAATAGGCATAGCATTGTAAATAGATGCACGCATACCGCCAACAGTTCTGTGACCCTTAAGGTTAACAAAACCGGCTTCCTTTGCTTCTGCTACAAACTTCTTGTCTAATTCTTCGTTGCCTGTGATAAAGGGAACGTTCATGAGTGAACGGTCTTCCTTAACTACTGTGCCTTTAAACATCTGAGAATTGTCGAGGAAATCGTAAAGAACCTGAGCCTTAGCCTTATTAAGCTTTTCAAGCTCAGCTACGCCACCCATGTTCTTAACCCACTCAAATACAAGCTTTGAAATGTAGATAGAATAGCAGGGAGGTGTGTTGTACATGCTCTTGCCGTCAGCGTGAGTTTTGTAGGAAAGCATTGTGGGGCAGATGTCCATAGCATCGCCGATAAGGTCTTTTCTCATAATAGCAATTGTGAGACCTGCAGGACCAACGTTCTTCTGTGCGCCTGCATAGAGCAAGCCAAACTTTGTAACGTCCAATGTTTCGCTCATGATGTCGGAAGAAATATCAGCAACGAGGGGAACATTACCTGTTTCGGGAAGAGTGTTCCACTTTGTACCGTAAATTGTGTTGTTGTGTGTGATGTGGAAATAGTCCGCATCGGGAGTAAATGTAGATTTGTCAAGCTTAGGAATGTAGGAGAAAGTCTTATCTGCAGAAGATGCTACTGCATTTGCAGTACCAAATTTGCCTGCTTCCTGATGAGCCTTCTTTGCCCACTGACCTGTAATAACATAATCAGCCTTTTTATTTTTGAAGAGGTTCAAAGGAACCATTGCAAACTGTGTGGAAGCACCGCCCTGAAGGAACATTACTTCGTAATTTTCAGGAATGCTCATAAGTTCACGGATGAGAGCCTCAGCACCGTAGATAATACCTTCGTAATCCTTACTGCGGTGGCTCATTTCCATAACTGACATGCCTGTACCTTTGTAGTTTACCATGTCTCTCTGAGCTTCCTCTAAAACTGAAAGGGGGAGCATGGAGGGACCTGCGGAAAAGTTATAAACTCTTTCCATAAAAACGCCTTCTTTCAAAAGATTGATATAATATAATCAGCACCTCATAGACATGAGGTGCTGACCGCAAGACAAAAAGTCTATTTACGATATTATATTACAGTTTTTTCAAATAGTCAATGAATTTTTCCGATTATTTGAAGTAATTTACGCCGGACTCAAATATTTTCTGGTCCTTACTGAAGGGAATGTTCTTGGAAACGTAATCGCCCTTACGTTCGCTGTGAGCCATCTTGCCCAGTACGCGTCCGTCGGGAGATGTAATACCTTCAATTGCATCAAAACTGCCGTTGGGGTTAAACTGAATATCATGTGTGGGTGTGCCGTTCAAATCAACGTAGCGTGTTGCAACCTGACCGTTTTCAATAAGCTTTTTCAAAAGATTTTCCGGTGCAACAAATCGGCCTTCACCGTGAGAAATGGGAATAGCGTGAATATCGCCTGCATTTACACTGTCAAACCAGGGTGAAAGGGTACTCACAACCTTGGTATAGCTCATGTTGGAGGCATGGCGGCCAATGTTGTTGAAGGTAAGTGTTGCACTGTCGTCTGTCATGTCGCAAATTTCACCGTAAGGAACAAGTCCTAACTTAATAAGTGCCTGGAAGCCGTTACAAATACCTAAAATAAGACCGTCACGGTTTTTAAGAAGGTTCATTGTAGCTTCTTTAACCCATGCATTTCTGAAGGCTGTTGCAATGAACTTACCGCTGCCGTCAGGCTCGTCGCCACCGGAGAAACCGCCGGGGAACATGATAATCTGGCTTTCGTTAATTCTCTTTGCAAATTCCTTGAGTGATTCTGTTACATCGTTCATTGTAAGGTTGCGGAACACGCAAATGTCAGCTTCGGCACCTGCATTGATAAAGTTTCTTGCAGAGTCGTATTCGCAGTTTGTACCGGGGAATACCGGGATAAACACCTTGGGCTTTGCAACCTTATTTTTAGCAACATGGATGCTTCTTTTTGTATAAGCGTAGTCAACAATGGGAGTAGATTCTTCCTTCGCCTTTGTGGGGAAGGTCTTTTCAAGTGTTTTTGTCCATGCGGAAAGAACTTCGGAAAGAGCCATTTCCACACCGTTCACTGTAATTTTTTCGCTTTCAACGGTTGTACCGATTACTGTGTAGTCAATGCCTGAAAGTGCATTAACATCTTCGCATTCAAGCACCATTGCACCGGGAAGAAGTGAGAAGAGAAGTGAAGAATCGCATTCAATGGATGCGCCTATCATGTTACCAAATGCCATTTTGCTCACAGCTTCACACACGCCACCCTTTTTGAGAACAGAAGCAGAAACAACCTTTTTGTCAACGATTGCTTTGTGAATTGTGCTGTAGGCTTTGTCAAGAGAAGCCCAGTCACAAACTAAATCTTCGTCCATGGGGATTGTAACAAGCACAATAGAATTGCCTGCCTTTTTAAATTCAGGAGAAATAATGTTATCTGTCTTTTCTGTAGTAACAGCAAAGGAAACAAGTGTGGGAGGAACATCCAAACTGTCAAAGGAACCACTCATGGAGTCCTTACCACCGATTGCACCTAAGCCCAGCTTCATCTGAGCAGTGTAGGCGCCTAAAAGTGCAGCAAAGGGCTTGCCCCAACGTGCGGGAACATCCTTCAATCTTTCAAAATATTCCTGGAATGTAAGATAACATGTTTTATAATCGCCACCAAGTGCAACAATCTTTGCAACAGATTCAACCACTGCATAAAGAGCGCCATGGAAAGGCGAGAAGGTGGAAATGTCGGGGTTAAAGCCGTATGCCATTAATGAAGCGGTTGTTGTTTTGCCGCTCATTACGGGGATTTTTGCAGCCATACCATCAACGGGAGTCATCTGAGTTTTACCACCAAAGGGCATCAAAACAGTTGCCGCACCAATGGAAGAGTCAAAGCGTTCAATAAGACCCTTCTGGCTACATACGTTTAAGTCGCTTACTGTATTTAACCATTCAGACTTAATGTCTGTTACTTCCTTCTTTTCAAAAATGTTGCCCAAAGGCTTGCTAACCTGAACTGTTGCATGCTTTTCAGCACCGTTTGTGTTCAGGAAATCACGGCTTATGGAAACAATTGTTTTGCCTCTCCACTTCATTGTAAGGCGATTGTCGTCGGTAACAGTTGCCACACGTGTGGATTCGAGGTTTTCCTCGGAGGCATATGCCATGAACTTTTCAACGTTTTCGGGAGCTACAACAACAGCCATTCTTTCCTGGCTTTCACTGATTGCAAGCTCTGTGCCGTCAAGTCCGTCGTACTTTTTGGGAACAGCGTCAAGGTTAATTGTCAAGCCGTCGGAAAGCTCACCGATTGCAACTGAAACACCGCCTGCACCAAAGTCGTTACAACGCTTAATCATTGTTGTAAGATTGGGGTTACGGAACAATCTCTGAATTTTTCTTTCCTCGGGGGGATTGCCCTTCTGAACTTCAGCACCGCAGGTTTCAATACTGGACTCTGTGTGAGCCTTGGAAGAGCCTGTTGCGCCACCGCAACCGTCTCTGCCTGTTTTACCGCCCAAAAGAATAATAACGTCGTCCTTTTGGGGAACCTCACGTACAACGTTTGCTTTGGGAGCAGCGCCAATTACAGCACCGATTTCCATTCTTTTTGCAACATAGCCGGGATGGTAAATTTCATTAACCTGACCTGTTGCAAGACCAATCTGGTTGCCGTAGGAGGAGTAGCCTGCAGCGGCTGTTCTTGTAAGCTTCTTCTGAGGAAGCTTGCCGGGAAGTGTTTGGTTAATTGGAACATTGGGGTCACTTGCACCTGTTACACGCATTGCCTGATAAACGTAGCTTCTGCCCGAAAGGGGGTCACGGATAGCACCGCCAAGGCAGGTTGCCGCACCACCGAAGGGTTCAATTTCTGTGGGGTGGTTATGTGTTTCGTTCTTGAACATCAAAAGCCATTCTTCGTTTACACCGTCGTTATCCACATTGATAACAATGGAGCAGGCATTGATTTCTTCGGATTCGTCAATTTCCTTCAAAAGTCCCTTGCTCTTTAAGTCTTTAACGGCAATTGTTGCCATGTCCATAAGGCAAAGGTTCTTTTTCTTACCTATATAAAGTCTTTCACGGGAATTAAGATATGCATCGTAAGCCTTTTTAAGAGCTGTAAAACCATCTTCAATATCAACAGAGTCAATAATTGTGGAGAAGGTTGTGTGACGGCAGTGGTCGGACCAATAGGTGTCGATAACTCGCATTTCTGTGTAAGAGGGGTCACGCTTTTCTTCGTCACGGAAGTATGCCTGGCAGAACTTTAAATCGCCCATATCCATGGCAAAGCCCATGCTGTTTGCAAGTGCCTGAAGCTCCTCGTCGTTTGCCGAAATAAAGCCTTCCACAATTTTTACATCCTCGGGAACAACTGCTTCTTCAACAAGGCTTTCGGGCTTTTCGAGCTTTGCAACACGGGAGTCAACGGGGTTTATGTAGTACTTTGAAACTTTTTCCTTATCCTCGGGGGTAATGTTACCCTTTAAAATAACTAATTTAGCAACTCTTACAGCGGGTTTTACACCCTGTGTTAAAATCTGAACACAAACTGCTGCGGAGTCTGCTCTTTGGTCATACTGACCGGGGAGATATTCTGTTGCAATGATTGTTTCATCATCAGCTGTGGTAAGTGTTTCATCATAGGCAAAATCCACAGGAGGCTCGGAAAATACCAAAGGCTTTGCCGCCTTATATTCCTCCTGGGAAATACCTTCAATGTCATAACGGTTTACAATACGGACACCTGTAAGGTTATCCATTGCCAGGTTTTCACGAAGGTCAGCGTAAAGGCCCTGAGCCTCAACGTCAAATCCGGGCTTTTTTTCAACAAAAATACGAAGCATAATTAATTCCTCCAGTTGTTAAAAATTTATGTTAAAAAATTATAATTCTAAAAGCTTTGCTATAATGTGTGCAGCCTGAGCACGTGTTGCGTTTCCTAAGGGTTCAAAGGTGGCTGCAGTCATACCGTTTATAATGCCTGCTTTCTTCATGGCATATACTGCTTCTATAGCGTAATCCTTAATCTGTGAGTGGTCAGCAAAGGGGTTCATGCCGGGGATAAAGGGAATATCTTCGCCCAAAGAGGTCATTGTTCGGTGTGCAAACACTGCCATGTCCTGCCTTGTTACAAGGTTTGAGGGGTTAAAGTTACCTTTATCGTCGCCTGTTGTAATGCGGTTGTCATATGCCGCCATAACAGCATCATAGAACCAGTTTTCGTCGTCCACGTCGTTAAAGGGCGAAGCTTTTGTAGTATGCTTTAAGTCAAATGCCTTGTAAAGCATTGTTACAAACTGTGCACGTGTTACAAATGCATCAGGCGCAAAGGTTTTTTCATCCATACCATTGATAATACCCTTTTTGTAAAGAGAAAGTATGCTGTCCTTTGCCCAGTGACTTTCGGGAAGGTCTGTAAAGGGGTTAACAGGCTCAGTTTCTTCCTCGGTAGGTTCTTCTGTAGGTTCTTCGGTGGGCTCCTCGGTAGGTTCTTCAGTAGGCTTTTCTGTGGGTTTTTCGGTAGGCTCTTCATCTCTGGATGATGAACCGCCACCACCGCCACCGCCGCCTGTGGAAGCGGCTGTAACTGTAACGTGGACTACCGCATAGTTACTGCCTGTGCGAAGCCATATGTCGCTTGTGCCCTTTTTCAAGGCTGTGATTTCAAGTGTGTTTCCTGAAAGGGATGCTGAAATAACGTCCTCATCTTCAATTTCTACTGTGATTTTAGCTGTTGTTGTAATTTCAACTGTAGTGCTTTTGCCCTTTTTAAGTGTTACTTCATCTGTTTCGGGAACAATGGGTGTTACCTCGGTTGTGCCGTTGCCACCTGAGGGCTTTGAGGGCTCATCTGTTCTGTCAACTGTTTCGGCAAGAACAAATTCCAACGATTCGCTTACCTCGCCCGACTGAACAATAATTGTCCACACGCCTTCAGGCCAAAGCTTTGACTTTTCACCAAGTTCAATTGAAATGCCTTCTCTGAGTTCATCGGGGGAGTAGGTCATGATATACTTTGCTGTGGAGTCGTATTCTTCGGGGTAGTAAAGTCCCAAGGATACGTACACGTTTGTGTTACCTTTGACAACTACTGTTTCTTCATACATATACTCCTCATAGCGAAGAGGTTTGAGTTCAATAAAAGCTTCACCTTCCGCAAATGATGGAACGGAAGCTATACAAATACAAATAATAATAAACAGTGCTAATAATTTTTTCATTTTACAATCCTTTCTTATACCAATCCGTGGTGAAGCTTGCATGCTTTAAGTGTGTTTTTCATGAGCATTGCAATTGTCATGGGGCCAACACCGCCCGGAACGGGGGTAATTGCCGAAGCAATGCTATACACTTCGTTAAAATTTACATCGCCGCAGAGCTTTCCGTCAACACGGTTCATGCCCACGTCAATAACAACTGCGCCTTCTTTTACCATGTCCTTTGTGACAAAGTTTGCCTTGCCTACAGCAGCAATTAAAATGTCAGCCCGTTTTGTAACCTCGGCAAGGTTTTTAGTTTTGGAATGACAAATTGTAACCGTACCGTTTGCATGAAGCAAAAGCATTGCCTGAGGCTTGCCTACGATGTTGCTTCTGCCGATAACAACACATTCTTTTCCGCTAACTTCGATGCCTGTAAGCTTTATAAGCTCCATAACGCCTGCGGGGGTGCAGGGGAGAAAGTGGAAATTACCAATCATTATTTTGCCCACATTTACAGGGTGGAACGCATCCACGTCTTTAGTGTAGTTAATGGCAAGAAGCACTTTTTCCTCATTAATGTGCTTAGGAAGCGGCAACTGGCACAAAATGCCGTCAATGTCATTTCTTTCGTTCAATACATCAATAAGCTTTAAAAGCTCTTCTTCTGTTGTTTCTTCCGGGAGTGCAAATTCCTCGGATTTAAAGCCACATTCCTCGCAGGCTTTTTTCTTATTATTAACGTACACCCTGCTTGCGGGATTGTCCCCTACGATTATTACTGCCAGACCCGGCTGTACGCCCTTTTCTGTCAGAAGAGTTGTTTCCTCTTTGATTTCCTGTTTTATTTTGGCGGATAGAGTTTTTCCGTCCAGTATTGTTGCCATATGCTTCTCTCCTTTCGGGTTTTATCAGACAATCGGGAGTAAAGCCGATAAGGTCACGCCTTCCTGCCTGAATAAGTGCTTTTTTAACAAGCTGATAGTTTTCGGGCTTTGAAGATTGCAAAAGTGCTCTCTGCATAGCCTTTTCCTCGTATGTTTTGGGAACATACACTTCCTTCATTGTTCTGGGGTCAATGCCCGTGTGGAACATTGCTGTTGAAAGTGTACCCGGTGTGGGATAAAAATCCTGCACCTGCTGGGGGCGGATGTTGTTTGCCTTTAAGTAAAGAGCAAGTTCAATTGCCTCCTTTAAGGTGCTTCCCGGGTGTGAGGACATTAAATAGGGAACAAGATACTGTTCTTTTCCTATTTCTTTGTTTATTTTGTAGAACTTTTCCGAGAACTTACGGTAAACATTAAGTCCGGGTTTGCCCATGTAGAAAAGCACCTTGTTTGAAATGTGCTCAGGGGCAACCTTTAACTGACCCGAAACGTGATGCTTACAAAGCTCGTAGAAAAATTCATCATTTTCGTCGTGTATTAAGTAATCGTACCGGATACCGCTTCTCACAAAAACCTTTTTCACCTTGTCAATTCCGCGGATTTTCCGAAGCAGTGACAAATAGTCGCTGTGGTCAACTTTTGCGTTTTTACAAACATCGGGGTAAAGGCATTGCTTGTCCTTACAGGTGCCGAATTTTAACTGCTTTTCGCAAGATGGGAACCTGAAATTTGCGGTAGGTCCGCCAACGTCATGGATGTAACCTTTAAAGTCGGGCATCCATACCATGTTTTTAACTTCGTTTAAAATTGATGCATGGCTTCTTGCTTGTACAATCCTGCCCTGATGGAAGGTAATTGCACAGAAGTTACAGTTGCCAAAGCATCCACGGGAGCTGGTAACGGAGAACTTAACCTCTTCAATTGCAGGTATACCGCCATCCTTTTTGTAGGAGGGGTGATATTCACGGGTGTAGGGCAGGGCGTAAATTTTGTCCATTTCCTTTTCGGTCAAAGGCTCGCTCATGGGCATCTGGATAATATATTTATCCCCATGCTTTTGTGCCAAAATGTGTCCGCGGTAGGGGTCCTGCTCATCGTATTCCATTTTTGTGGCAAGAGCATATGCCCTTTTGTTTTCTTTTACTTCTTCAAAGGAAGGGAGCTCAACTGCGCCCTTAGGCACTTCGTCCGACACAAAGCACACGCCCTTTGGCATGTTGCCTATGTGGGGAGTAATGCCTTGGGCTAACATGTTTGCAAGCGCAACAATGCTTTTTTCGCCCATGCCGTAGGAAATGTAGTCAGCCTGTGAGTCAAAGATTATGCTTCGTCTTACAGAGTCGGACCAGTAATCATAGTGGGCAAATCGTCTTAAGCTTGCCTCAGTACCGCCAATAATTACAGGGATTTTGCCAAAAGCCTCGCGCACACGGTTACAGTAAACAATAGTTGCTCTGTCGGGGCGGTAGCCTGCTTTGCCACCCGGGGAATAAGCATCCTCACTGCGGCGCTTTTTTGCAGCGGTGTAGTGGTTTACCATAGAGTCAATAACACCACCGGAAATTAAAACGCCTAAGCGTGGTCTGCCGAATTTTAAAAAGTCACGGGTTGATTTGTAGTCAGGCTGGGGGAGGATACACACCCTGTAGCCTTCTTTTTCAAGTAATCTCGATAAAATGGCAACACCAAAGGAAGGGTGGTCTACATAGGCATCTGCCGATATGAATAAAAAATCATAATAGTCCCATCCTGAACTTTCCATCTCTTCTTTTGTGATAGGTAAAAACTTCTCTGCCATTTTTTGCTCCTGTTATTCTGATTGCATTGTCATTTCAGCGTATTCCGCACGGCTGATTAAAACTTGACGGGGCTTTGCACCCTCATGAGGACCTATAATACCTCTTTCTTCAAGCTGGTCAATAAGTCTGCCTGCACGGGAATAACCAACCTTAAGTCGTCTTTGCAAAAGTGAAGCCGATGCCTGACCTGCATCAACAACTATTTCAATAGCGCTGGGTAAAAGCTCGTCAGCGTCCCCTGGTGAGTCCTCCTTGTCGGGAGCTGAACCGTTTTCGATTTTTTCCATAACGTCTTCGTCGTATTTAATGTCATCCTGTTTTACGAAGTCAATAATCTTTTCTACCTCGCTGTCGGAAATAAATGCACCCTGAATACGGGTAGGCTTGGAAGCTCCCATGGGTAAGAAGAGCATATCGCCCTTACCAAGAAGCTTTTCGGCACCTCCAATATCCATGATGATTCTGGAGTCAAGCTGACTTTGTACAGCGAAAGCAATACGGGAGGGTATGTTTGTTTTAATAAGACCCGTGATAATATCGGCACGGGGAGACTGGGTTGCAATAACAAGGTGCATACCTGCAGCTCTTGCCATCTGAGCCAGTCTACAGATTGCGTCTTCAACGTCACGAGGTGCAACCATCATTAAGTCTGCAAGCTCGTCCACGATAATGATAATCTGTTCAAGCTTCTTTTCGCCGTTGAGCTCCGCAAGCTCATTGTAACCTTTAAGGTCACGGACGTTGTTGTCCGCAAACATTTTGTAACGCTTTGTCATTTCCTGTACTGCCCAGTTAAGAGCACCTGCCGCTTTTCTGGGGTCAGTAACAACGGGGATTAAAAGGTGGGGAATGCCGTTATAAACCTTTAACTCAACCACCTTGGGGTCAATCATAATAAACTTTACTTCCTTGGGGTCAGCCTTGTAAAGAATACTTGTGATAAGTGAGTTAATGCACACACTCTTACCTGAGCCTGTTGTACCTGCAATGAGTACGTGGGGCATCTTTGAAATATCCGTAACAATGGGCTTGCCCGAAATATCCTTACCTAAAGCAAAGGCTGTTTTAGCCTTGAAATTTTTAAATTCCTCCGAGTCAATAACCTCACGGAGACGTACCATTGAATTGCCTGTGTTAGGAATTTCAATACCTACAGCTGCTTTTCCCGGAATGGGAGCTTCAATACGTACAGAAAGTGCCGCAAGGTTCAATGCAATATCGTCGGCTAAGTTTACAAATTTACTTACCTTCACACCTACTGCGGGCTGAAGCTCAAAACGTGTAACCGTGGGACCTTTGTTTACCTCCAGAATTTTTGCTTCAACGCCGAAGCTCTTTAAGGTTTCAATAAGAACCTTTGCCTGCTCACGAAGGTCGGGTCCCTTTCCGGAAACTGCACGGTCAACGTTCTTTTCAAGTAAATCCACAGGAGGAAATTCATAAGGCTTTGTTTCCTGAATAAAATCATCCTCTGTAAGGTCAATTGCAATGTTGGGCTCCTTCTTTTCCATAACGGAGGGGGAAGGGGTTTCGTTCTTTTCAATTGTAATAGTTAAGTCCTCTGCAGGGGGAATAGCTTCCTCCTGTGCATCCTCAGAAGATGCCACTTCAGGAACTGCTTCTTCTTCCACTGTGGGCATGAAAACGTTGATGTTAGCATTTTTGAGGGGGTCGTCCTCGGCTTCTTCTTTTTTCTTTGCAATGGGAAGAGTGAAGGATTTTTCCTTTTCGGGATTATTTTCTTTATCTTCCTTTGCCTTGTCAAAATCAAGCTCCATCTGCTTGTGCTTTTGAACTTTCTCAGCCTTTTCTGCTTCTTCTGCCTTCTTAGCCTTTTTGGGCGAAGCTTTTCTTATTCTGTAATCCTCTTCTTCGCCGATTTCCTCTTCTTCGATTTCTTTATTAACCTCGTTGAACTTTTCACGCATAAGCTCAATGTAATCCTTAACGGTGTTAACAAGCCATATAATGGGAATGAACTTTGTCATTGCCGCCACAAGGAGGATGATTGCAAAAACTATCAGTAGCCTTGCGCCAAAGGGACTGCAAAGCTGCATAAGCGGAATACCTGCCGCACCTAAAATGCCGCCGTCGGTTGTGGTAATACCGTTATTAATGCACTGCACAAAGCTGTCAAAAAAGCTTGTTGTAACAAGATATTCCTTATCGCCTGCAGATGCATTTATGGTGAGAAAACAGCTTATAAGAATAAGCACCAGCATGGAATAAAAATAAGTAATGCCGTAGGGCTTAACAGAGCCCTTTACCGACCTGTGCATGAGAAAAACACTTATAAACACAGGCAATACGTAGGCAGGAAAGCCTAAAAATGCAAGACCGAATTTTCGGATAAAATTGCCCACAACACCGAAAAGCGGTGTGTAGTAGGACAAAAACAGTACAAGCGCACAAAATGCACAAATGAAAATTTTTATTTCACGGCGAAGGGGTGAGCGCTTGCTCTTATCGCTACTCTTTTTTGTCGATGAAGCTTTCTTTGTTGAGTTTGTTTTGGATATTCTTTTTCTCTGTTGTGTAGCCATAAATATCATAGCCTTTCTGAACGATGCTGTTCTAATTTTATGTAAACCTATACGGAAAAACACATTATCTATTATATAATAACATATACGGAAAAAAATTTCTACTATAAAAATAAAAATATTTAAAAAAATATTGATTTTAATTAAAAGGGTTGATATACTGAAATTTAGATAAAATATTATAAAATGGGGAGTGAAATTGTCTTGATTAAGGGATTTGTTGAACTTGACAGCGAAATCTTCAGAATAATGTCAGATTTTTCTCTTGATGACCCTGTGGCGGTCATCATGTGTGACATGAATTCGGATCTTGCTTACGGTAACGTATGGCTTCTCGCATACGAAGAAAAGCTGGTTATAATCGACGTTAAAACAAGGCAAATGACAACATATGATTATGAGTCTTTTGAAGAAATGCACAACGAAGGCTTTATTAATACAGGTCAGTTTGTAATAAAAAAAGATGGCGAAAGCTATCCTGTGGCGTTTTATTCCAATTCGGTAAACCGCACAGCAGGAAGATTTTGTATGGTGGTAAATAAGCTCAGGGAGAAAAAAGAGCTTACAGATGAGGACTTTAAAACAATGGGCGACGATAATGTTTGTCCCACCTGTGGAAAGCCTTATCGTGACCCCAGAAGAAAAATCTGCCCTAAATGCATGAACAGAAAAGCCATTATTTTGAGGCTTTTAGGGTATTTGCCAAAGTACAAGTTTTCGGTTATGATTATGATTGGGTTAATGGCTCTCACTGCTCTTGTGGGCGTGCTTCGCCCCTATGTAAGCGGCAGAACCTTTTACGACGAGGTTTTAACTGAAGGCGGAAAGTATTTCGGTATGGTTGTGCCTGTTGTAATGGCGCTCATTTCACTGGAAGTAGTAAGGCTTTTTCTTGGCATTATGAAAGAAAGAGTTGCGGCAGTTGTGTCGGCAAACATTGTGTTTGACATAAAGTCGCAGGTGTTCTCGGCAATGCAACGACTTTCCATGAGCTTTTTTAACTCCCAGCACACGGGAAGTCTTATGAACAGAGTTAATAACGACGCCGAGGAAATATGCTTTACAATTCTTTGGCGTATTCCCGATTTTATAATAAATGTGTTAACCCTTATCGGCACTGTAACTGTTATGTTCGGAATGAACCCGCTTCTTAGTATTATTGTGTTTATTCCTGTGCCCTTTACAGTTTACATGATGAAGGTTGCTTTCCCCAAATTCCGAAAGGTTAAAAATGCATCCTGGCAAAAGAGAAGTAAGTTAAACAGCGTTATTAACGATGCTCTTTCAGGCATAAGAGTTGTAAAGGCCTTTGGTAAAGAAGGCAGTGAGGTTGACCGCTTTGACAAGGCAAGCAGTGATTTGTACGAAGCAAGCATCCGTGAAGGTGTTCAGGGTGCAAAAACCTTCCCAATAATGGGTTACATAACCTCTTTGGGTGGTCTTTTCGTGTGGGCAGTGGGCGGTGCTCAGGTTATGGAGGGCACAAACATGACCTTTGGTATGCTCATGACCTTTGTTGGCTACATGGGCATGGTGCTTGGCCCCATTGACTTTATTGTAAACAGTATTGACTGGCTTACCGAGTGCTTAAACTGTGCTCACCGTCTTTTTGAAATAATTGACCGTAAGAGCGATGTTTTGCCAAGTCCCAACCCTGTGAGAATGGAAAACATTGAAGGGGAAATTGCACTTGAAAACGTAACCTTCTCATATGAACCCAATAAGCCTGTTTTGAAAAACATTAATCTTCACATTAAAAAAGGCGAAATGATAGGTCTTGTTGGTCACTCCGGTGCAGGTAAGAGCACTATTACAAACATTATCACCCGTCTTTACGATGTTGAAGAGGGCAGGATTACTATTGACGGTGTTAATATTAAGGACATCCACCCTGATGATTTACACCGTAGAATTGGTATGGTACTGCAGGAAACACACCTTTTCTCAGGCACTATTATGGAAAACATTGCCTATGCAAGACCTGATGCCACAATGGAGGAAATCGTTTGTGCGGCAAAGTTGGCTAACGCACACGACTTTATCATGAAGCTTCCCGATGGCTACGAAACAGAGCTTGGCAAACGCCAGACCAACCTGTCCGGTGGCGAAAGACAAAGAATTAACATTGCAAGAGCAATACTTCTTGACCCTGCAATTTTAATCCTTGACGAAGCTACTGCAAGTGTTGACACTGAAACAGAGCTTCAGATTCAGCAGGCAATAAACACACTTACACAAGGCAGAACAACCATTGCAATTGCACACAGACTTTCAACCTTGAAAAACGCTGACAGACTTGTGGTAATTGAGCGTGGCGAAATTGCAGAAATGGGTACACATGAAGAGCTTGAAGAAAAGGGCGGTATTTACGCCGACATGCTCGGAAAACAGAAGGAAGCTTTGAAACTGAGAGGTGCAGACGATGAAGAATGAGTTTAAAGAAGCGGCACAGATTAGATATTTAACAAGAGAAGATATTGAGTTTTACGAAACACCCGGAGGACTTTTGGGTGCAAAAATTGACGGAAATGATGTGGGCAGAGTGGATTTGTTAAGACTTTTCCCTCTTCATCAGAAGGATAACTACATTTCCGTAAGGCGAATGAGCGAGGGCCATCGTGACAGAAATACTGAAATGGGCATTATTGAAGACATTTCCATTTTCAGCGAGGAGCAGAAAAAGCTTATTAATCACGAGCTGGAAAGACGATATTTCGTTCCTGAAATTATTAAGGTTGTGAACGTAAAGGAAGAATTTGGTCACACCTACTGGGAAACAAAAACAAACTATGGTGACCGAAACTTCACAACCTTTGACATGAGCTCTTCTTTGGTAAGGATTGACTCGAATTCTGTTATGTTAATCGATGTTGACGGTTCGAGATATCTTATTCCTAACCTTAAAAAGGCAGACGATAAGGCGATGAAAATCCTTGATATATGGCTGTAAGGGGGCATTTGTATGATTTTAAGATGTGCTTTAGACAGTCAATTGGAGGAAAAAATTGAAAAAGCGTATCTGGGCGATATTATTTATGCAATACCCTTTGATATTGATAAGCGTGGTCGCTTTGCACAGGGCTTTTTCATAATTACCGACAAAAATCTTATTTCCGTACTTGACGGAAACATTGAAAACATTTTCCCTAAAGACAAGGTAACAAAGGCAAAAAGCTGCGAATTGGTAGGCGCAGGAAGATTTGAGGTTGAAATTGATAACATTTGCCATGTAATGGCAAAGTTTTCAGCTGAGTTTATGCCTCAGTTTGCCATGATGGAAAGAATAATTTCCGAAATGCTCGAGGGCGAGGAAAGGGTGCACGAAAGCTTTGACGAGTCGAAAAAGTGCCCCAACTGCGGAAGAAATTATCTACGAAACACACGTATTTGTCCCAATTGCTCCGACAAACTGGGCATGTTCAAGCGTCTTGCACGTCTTGCGGCATCCTGCAAGCATCTTTACATAGGCATTTTAATTCTTTTCTGGTTAAACTCGGCGGTTATGCTTGTATCGCCTGAAATTCAGAAAAGAATGATTGATGATGCCATAAAAAACCCCAACGGTACATTAAAGGTGCTTTTGATTTTTGTGCTTTTAACAGCACTTTGCAACATTTGTACAACAGCTATTACCATTGTAAGGCGCCTTATTTCAGTAAAGGCAAGTAACCTTTTGGTGAAGGATTTACGCCGTGAGGTTTATTCAAAGCTTCAGGCAATGGGCATTGGCAAGCTGGAAGGCAAAAAAACAGGCGACATGATGCAAAGAATTAACCGTGACACCATGCGTATCGGTCACTTTATTCAGAACATTGCAATCATGGCATTAAACGAAATTATTCTTTTTATAGGTGTTGCCATAGTGCTCTTTGCCTATAACTGGAAGATGGCGGTGCTTATTTTAATTCCAATTCCTCTTGTTATGGTGATTGTGAACAAAATAAGAAACGAGGTTCGTCGTCGTTACCACACACAGTGGCGTAAAATGGACAAAATGACAAGCAAATTGAACGACATACTAAACGGTATGCGTGTTGTAAAGGCATTCGGTCGTGAGGAAAGTGCAATAAAGGAATTTACCCTGGTTGCAGCCGAGGTGCGAGACCAGAGCATTGACAACGATAAGTACTCAGGCACAATCTGGCCTCTTATCCGTTTCCTCATAGGCTTCGGCAGCTATTTTGTGCTTCTTTACGGTGGCGGCATGGTTGTTGACCAAACCCTGTCCTTAGGTGAATTAATGCAGTTTTCAACCTATGCTTCTTACCTTTATAACCGTCTTGACTGGTTCAGTATGCTTCCAAGGCATCTTTCCGAAGCGGCAACCAGTGCACAGCGTGTTTTTGAAGTTCTGGACGAAGAAACCGATGCCGATGACAGAAAAGATTTGGGCAAGCCGTCCCTTAGAGGCGATATAACCTTTGAAAATGTAACCTTCGGCTACAAGAGCTACCGCAGTGTTATCAAAGATTTCTCCCTTGATGTAAAGCAGGGCGAAATGATTGGTCTTGTTGGTCACTCCGGTGCAGGTAAGAGTACTCTTATCAACCTTCTTATGCGCCTTTACGATGTTGACGACGGAAAAATTAAAATTGGTGGGGTTAATATTTCTGATATTGACAAAACCTATTATAAGCATAGCTTAGGTATTGTGCTCCAGGAAAGCTATCTTTTTGCAGGCAGTATTTTGTCAAACATTTGCTATGCAATGCCCGACGCAACAGTTGACGATGTTATCCGTGCGGCAAAAATTGCAAATGCCCACGACTTTATCATGCGCCTTCCCAACGGCTACGATACCTATGTTGGCGAAAAGGGCTACAGGCTCTCAGGTGGCGAAAGACAGCGTATTTCCATTGCGCGTGCAGTTATTAACGACCCTGCAATTTTAATTCTTGACGAAGCAACTGCAAGTGTTGACACTGAAACCGAAGCGCAAATACAGGAAGCCTTGGGCAGACTTATCAAAGGCAGAACAACCTTTGCAATCGCTCACAGACTCTCTACCCTTAAAAACGCCGACAGGCTTGTGGTTTTAGAAGAAGGCAGAATTGCAGAGCTTGGCACTCACAAGGAGCTTATGGAAAAGGACGGCATTTATGCATCCTTGGTAAAAGCTCAGAGAACTATGAACGCCATGAACTTCAATGCCGACGAAGGTGGCGGAAGGCGAGGACACGGAGGCGGTCACGGAGGACCACCGCCAAGATAAGCCGTGTTGACTTTTTGAAAAAATCGTGATAGAATTAAATGACTTTTAGAAATGAAAGGAATGTATTTAATATGTCAAAGATTTTGCTCATGACAGACAGTGGCTCTGACATTAGTGCAATAGCCAATGAATATGGTATAAAGGTGCTTCCGTTAAAATATTCCTTTGACGGAGAAAAGTATTATCTTGACGGAATAGATCAGACTCTTGAAGAGTTTTACGAAATGGAGAAGGGGATGGAGGATGTTCCCAAAACAGCTCAGATTACCCCTCTCGAATTTGAAGAAGCTTTTGAAAAAGCCTATGAAGATGGCTATGATACAGTAATTTACACTTCCATTTCAGGTTCTGCAAGCGGTACTTGTCAGAATGCTGTTATGATGGGAAAACAGGTTATGGATGAGCACGAAGGCTTCAGGGTTGAAGTTATTGACTCAAAAACCTACAGCGTGCTTTATGGCTTTGCGGTTATTGAAGGCGCTAAGCTTTTGAAAGAAGGCAAGAGCTGCGAAGAAATTATTGAAAGAATTAAGAAGATTTGCTACAGCGCAAATGCAAGGTTTGTAACAGATGACCTTACACACCTTAAAAAGGGCGGCAGAATTAATGCGGCAACCTTTGCTGTTGCAAACATGCTGGACATCAAGCCTGTTCTTGTTTTAAAGGACGGTCTTGTTGAGCAGGGTGCAAAGCTTCGTGGCAGTAAAAACCTTTACAAAAAGCTTGTTGACGTTGCCAAGGAAATGGGCGATTTCAGAGAAGGTAAGGTTTATACAATCCACACCTGTGTACACGAAAAATCGGCTGAATTAAGAAATGCAATTTTAGACCAGTTCCCCGATATTGAACTGAATGACACTTTGGTTGGTCCCACAATCGGTTGTCACACAGGCCCGGATTTATTTGGTATAGTATATTTTGCAAAAAAGTTTTAAAGGGAGGTAATTTAACATGAAATTCGGAATTGAACATCTTGCGATTATCGCAAAGGATACAAAGGTTTTGACCGATTGGTACACAAAAATGTTTGACACCTCTGTTGTGTATGATAACGGTAAGGGTACAATTTTCCTTGCTTTTTCCGACAAAAGCATGATTGAATTTATCCCCTGTGAAGAAACTGAAAGAGAAGATATTCAGCCCAAGCGCCAGGGCATCCGTCACATTGCAATTTCTGTTGACGATTTTGACGCATCTGTTGAAAAACTCATGAAAGAAAATGTTGAGGTTGTAACAGCTCCTTCCACAAGTGCAAAGGGTATTTCAACCTTCTTCTTCCGCGATATTGAAGGCAACATTCTTCACCTCATTTATCGCCCCGAACCATTAATTTAACAAAACAAAAACTGCAGTGGATTTACCACTGCAGTTTTTGTTTTCAGCCCTTATATGCCACGCACAAAGGTTTTAAATTGTCCTTTTTATTCCAAAGAAAAACCCTTAAGCCTTCTTTTGAAACAGCACTGTCAAAGTCTATTGGAATAGTGTCGCTTTTTCCCGACAAAAGGGAAAAGCTTTGTGTTTTAACTGTGTTCTGGTAAGAGGCTATAAGATAATAATTCTCTTCAAGTGCGGTGTTGTTTGAAATTGTCACATTTACCCTTTTGCCTGTTACCTCAACCTTGTCAATGGATGAGGACGGATTTGAAAGGAGGTAAATTTCATCCTCACTAAGTGCACTGTTGTACAGAGATACAAAGTCAATATAGCCATTCAAGTCGGGATTTTCACGGGATGTGTAGTCGTAGTGAGTATCCCACCATTGGGTTCTTCCTATGTAGTTACGAGTGTTTTGTCCCAAAAGCTCAATTGCTTCTGTTTCAATGGTTTTACCCTCCATAACCTTAACACCATCAAGATAAATGGCGGTTGTGTGGGTAGGTGCATCGTAGGAATAAGCAACTGTGTGCCAGGTGTTGGCAGTGAGCTTTTTGTCAGAGGTTACAAACTGTGTTGTGCCGCCGTCAAGCTTAATACCTGCGGATAAATCGGCGGTTAATCTTCCCAGAAGGGAGTTGTTGCCACCTGAACCAAAATCGTAAAGGCGGTAATCTGTTGAAACATCGGAAAGCTTAACCTTGCCAACAAAGGTGTAGCTTCTAAGAGTTTTTAAAATGCCGTCGGGTGCAATAAGATAGCTGTTGGTTTCAAGCACACGGCTGTTTTTCATTCCATTTTCACTAAGGTCTAAAATGCCGCCCTGAATCTTTCCCGAGGAGCCCATAAGGCGAGCATCGTTGCCGTTTTCCGACTTGTCCTTTACCATTTTCTGTCCGTCGGCTTCGTAAATATCAGCTTCGTTAAATTCATAGGAGAAAACAAGGTTTTCGTTAATGGAAGCTTTGGGATAAACGGTTAATTCATAATCCTTTGTAAATTCCTGCCCTGAAAAAGTAAGTGTGGCAGATACTGTAACCTTTGTAACAGTATCGGGGCGGATTAATGAGCCGTCCTCTTTAATAACTGTTGTATCGGAGCTTTTCCAGGTTACGGTTGCACCGTTTACACTTCTTTCACGGAAGGCAACGTCGGTAACCACTCTGTCGCAGTTTATAATGTCAATTGACTCAAAGTCACTTGCAGGGTCATAGCCTGTAAGTGTGCTCCAGGTGTTAACACGGTTGGTGTAGCCGTACTTTACAGCGCCGTTACTTGGAAGAAAGTCCTTTTTATTTGCCCAGTAATAGTATTCGCCTGAAAGCCACACAAGGTACACCTTGTCGGTGGAGGTGGAATTTTCAACCACGTAGGGGCGGAAGTTATTTTCGGGTGAATTTTTTGTAACAGCAGTTTTGGAAATCACTTCGCCGTTAGAGAGTACATACTTATAAATTTCGTAGAAGGTGCCGTAAATGCCTTCAACAGGAATTGCTGCAAAAACAATGTTGGGGTCATTATGGTCAAAGCACAAGCCGCCTGAGTAGCATTTTTCGGCGCCCTTTGTGTTGTCGTGGAACCACTGTCCGCCGTCATCAATGTAGGTTATTTGCCAATCGGCTCCTGTCCAGTAAGCCTGATAATAAAGGTGGGACTTTTTGTCGGAACTTATACCAACATACAAAACTACAGGGTTACCGTTTTTGTCAAGCTCAATTTCCCAGTTCCAGTTGCGTTTAGCTTCTGTCCGGTTTACCACAATTGTATTGTCGGTTTCTGTGTTTGTGATTTTAAAGGGAGATGAGGTTATATCGCTGAGTACTTCTCCTGTAACAGAATTTAAGGTTAAGCTGTTAATGTCAATGTATGAGCAATAAAGGGTGTTTGTTTCAGCATTGTCGGGGTGAGCGTAGGTGTAGGAAACATAAATTTTATCCTTACCGTTTGAGGTGTATTTTGTGTAGGGTCGTTTATTTGTTTCGCTTTCCGAAAAGCGGGCGTCAATAATCATTGTAGGCTCAAGCAAAAATTCCACGTTGTCATTTTCATCGGGAAGAGAAAGCTTTGCCATTGTAGGCTGCCATGCGGTTCCTCTCCAGAAAAGATAAAAACAATCGGGTGTGTCACTCATGTAAAAGGGAGTGGGGTATGTAACAGTGTCGTAGCCCTGGGTGGACACTGTTTTTTCTTCGCCAAAGGAGGATATGTCGTTGGGGTTTTCACTTATTTTGTAGTAGAAGCACTCTTCCTCAGTGTGGCGTGAATAAATAACCATCACCCTGTGGTCGGGAAGAATAAAGAGTGCAGGGTTCGAATGGTCATCAGCTGTAAAGCCTGTTTGCACAAAAACCTGCTTGTAGGTATCGGTTAAATTGTCGTACTGAGTTGCTTTAATATTGCCCTTGTTGTCAATGTAGGCAACATAGGTTTTATCACTGCCATTTTCCCGGTCAATATCACGGATTGCTCGGGGGTCTAAGCACCAGTTCCAACCGCCTTCTTCCGCCAAAACGGAGGTGCCCATGTTTTCGCCCTGCTTGTGGTACACAAGGATAATTTCGTTTTCGCCATTTTCCGAAACTGTTATGTGAAGGGTGGAAAGGGTTTTGTCATACACAAAAACGCCCTTTTCGTTGTCGATTATTTTTTCGGGAGTGTCCATGAAATAGTAGTCGCCTGCCAAACAGTCCGAAATTGTGTATTGGGGTTCAATTTCGTTTCCGTTGGTATCAACTGTTTTAACAGTAACAGGGCAAAGGGTGTAGTTTTCATCGGTGGTATAGCGCAAATCAATTGCCATGGCGTTAAAGCTGTCGCCGTCCTTTGTGGCAAAAACCGTTGCGGCTGTGTCGGCAATCATTCTTAATGAAAACACCTTGTCAGATTTTCGACAATAATCGGTTATATCAACACTTATCCATGCGCCTGTAGTTCCCGACTGAATGGGGATTGAACAAATAAGCTCGTCTGTGTAAGAGGGAGCGTTGTTCCAGTTTAATGTTTTTTCGCTCCAGGTGCTGTTTTCGGTGGGGTACACGCTTATAATTCTTTCGCCGGGGTTTGTGGCACTTGTAACGTAGCCAACAAGGCGAGCAGAGGTTATAAAGGTGTAGGGAATGTGGGTGGCATCAAATTTCACAAAGCCATCACGCCTTGCAGCAGCGCCCGAGGAGCCAAGGTTCATACTAATCTGTAGTTTGTCAGGCTCTTCGGTGTTAAAAATATCTGTTGCATCGTTTTGCTTTGCAAAGGTGTCCTCCACTACGGGAATAATTGTTTTAAAAACGCCCTCGGGAGTTATCATAGGGTCGTCGTAGTACAAAACAATTTCGTTAACTCCGTCTTCGGTAACGGTAATTTCAGTTACGGACTTTTCCTTGTTAAACTCGTAGTTTGTTCCCTGATAGCTGATAATCTTTGGAATATCGTGAGGGTAGTTATAAACACCTGTTGAAATTGACTGCATTGTAACACTTCGTGCAATTGTGTTATCCTGCTCGTTTAAATATTTTACCGTAACAGGTGCAACAGTATTCTCCGAGGTAAAGCTAACCTCTAATGATGGCGAATACAAGGTTTCTCTTGAGTCAATTTTTGTGGCACCTGTGTCACTTGACAGCATAAATGAAAATACGCCCTCGGAAAAATGCTCCTTAACAAAATCTGTTACATCAATTGTAATCCATATATCCTTGTTTGCATTTTTAACGTATTTCTGAAGATATGTGGTTATTGCGTCGGTGGTGGGCATGGGAGCACTGTTCCATGTTAAGGTGGATTCACTCCAGTCCGATGCAACGGGAAAAACTGTTATTGTTCGGTCGGCTTTGTTGGAAACTGTGTTTATGTGCATTTTTAACTTGGCACTTGTAAGAGTGGTCAAATCATATGAGCGCACATCAAACTTTAAATACACATTCCTGTTTGCCGCTGCAGGCTTACTTCCGCCTGTGTTGGATGTGGTAATAAGGGATGCATTCATGCTTCCCACTGCGGTGTCAGGGTCACTTTCTTCACTGTAGCTGTCTTCGCTTACCATAATAGAGCAGCTCACACTTGCCGCACTTGCACTAAATGGCACAAAAAGAGTTGCCAGTAAAGAAAATGCCGTAATTAACGCTAAAAACTTTTTCATTTCATCGCCTCCAATATATCGATTCAATTATACTACCATTATTTTTTTACTGCAATATGCAGTTGCAGTTTTTTCTGTAAATAATGTGTAAATAAAAAGAAGAAAAATATTGCAATTATGTAAGAATATGTGTTATAATAACTACATGTGAAAAAAATATTTTATGAGGTGATAGTTATGTTAAACAAGAAAACACTTGAAGATGTTGAAGTAAGAGGTAAAAGAGTCCTCGTTCGTTGTGACTTCAACGTTCCCCTTGATGCAGAAGGCAATATCACAGATGAAAACAGAATTGTTGGCGCTATGCCCACAATCAACTATCTTGTAGAAAACGGCGCAAAGGTTATTCTTTGCTCTCATATGGGTAAGCCCAAGGGTGAACCCGTTCCTTCCATGAGTCTTGCACCTGTTGCAAAGAGACTTTCCGAAAAGCTTGGTAAGGAAGTAGTTTTTGCTGCTGACGACACAGTTGTTGGCGACAATGCAAAGGCAGCTGTAGCTGCAATGAACGACGGTGACGTTGTTCTTCTTGAAAACACACGTTACAGAAAAGAAGAAACAAAGAACGTTGCTGAATTTTCTGCTGAACTTGCATCTTTGGCAGACGTATTTGTAAACGATGCTTTCGGTACAGCTCACCGTGCACACTGCTCCAACGTTGGTGTTGCTGAACACCTTCCTGCTGTAGGCGGTTACCTTATCAATAAGGAAATCGAATTTTTGGGCAATGCAGTTAATAACCCCGTTCGTCCCTTAGTAGCAGTACTTGGCGGTTCCAAGGTTTCAAGTAAGATTTCCGTTATCGAAAACCTTCTTAAGAAGGTTGACAAGCTTATCATCGGTGGTGGCATGGCTTACACATTCAAGGCAGCTATGGGTCAGAAAACAGGTAACTCTCTTCTTGAAACAGATTATATTGAATATGCAAAGAAGATGCTCGATGAAGCAGGCGACAAGATTGTTCTTCCCATCGACACAGTTGTAGCAGACGATTTCAATAACGATGCTAACACACAGGTTGTTGAAGGCGATATTCCCGATGGTTGGGAAGGCTTGGACATCGGTCCTAAGAGTATTGCTCTCTTTAAGGAAACTCTTAAGGATGCAAAGACTGTTGTTTGGAACGGACCTATGGGCGTATTCGAAATGAGTAACTTTGCTAAGGGTACCAACGAAATCGCTTCCATGCTCGCTGAACTTGATGCTGTTACAGTTATCGGCGGCGGCGATAGCGTTGCAGCTGTTAACCAGGCAGGCTTGGGCGACAAGATGAGTCACATCTCCACAGGTGGCGGTGCTTCTCTTGAATTCCTTGAAGGTAAGGAACTTCCCGGTATCGTAGCATTACTTGATAAATAATTTTTAAAATAAAGCGGTCACACGCAGAGCGCGTGACCGCTTTTGATGAATAATAGAAAGGATGAATTTTATTATGGCAAGAAAAATTTTAGCAGCAGGTAACTGGAAAATGAATATGACACCCTCTGAAGCAAAGCAGCTTATCACAGAGCTTGTTGAAAAGTGCAAGGGTGCAAAGAACGATGTTTTGGTATGTCCTCCCTTGGTTGACCTTCCTGCAGTTTTGGAAATTGCAAAGGGCACAAACGTAAAGGTTGGCGCACAGAACTTCTACTACATGGACAAGGGTGCTTACACAGGTGAAGTAAGTGCTGACATGTTAAAGGATTTAGGCGTTGAATATGTTATTATCGGTCACAGTGAAAGACGTGAATACTTCTCGGAAACTGATGAAATCATCAACAAGAAGGTTACAAAGGCGCTCGAAAAGGGTCTTATCCCTGTTCTTTGCTGTGGTGAAAGCCTTCAGCAGAGAGAAGATAATGTAACATTTGACTTTATCCGCACACAGATTAAGATTGCTCTCCGCGGTGTGTCCCGTGAAGACATGACAAAGATTGTTATTGCTTACGAACCCATCTGGGCTATTGGTACAGGTAAGGTTGCTACAAGCGAACAGGCAAATGAAGTTTGTGCTGATATCCGTAACTGCCTTGCAGCTATCTACGACCAGGAAACAGCTGACAACACAACTATTCTCTATGGTGGTAGCGTAAACAAGGACTGTGCTGCTGAGCTTTTCGCAATGAGCGACATTGACGGCGGTCTTGTTGGCGGTGCTTCACTTAAGAGTGAAGACTTCTCCATCATTGCAAATGCGTAAAATCTTCCGCCATCTTGCACTTTTACGCAATTTAAAGAAAACAAACAAACTCCGCATTGCGGAGTTTGTTTTGAACGGAAAGGATAATTACTATGAGTAAAAAACCTGTTGCGCTTATCATCATGGACGGTTATGGTATTAACAAGTCTACTGAGGGTAACGCTATTTATGAGGCAAAAACTCCTAACCTTGACAAGTATTTTAAAGAATGTGCAAACACAACAATTGCAGCCTCCGGTCTTGACGTTGGTCTTCCTGACGGTCAGATGGGCAACAGCGAGGTTGGCCACACAAACATTGGTGCAGGCAGAGTTGTTTACCAAATGCTTGTTAAGATTACAAAGGACATAGAAGACGGTACAATTTTAAAGAACAAGGCTCTTTGCGACGCTATGGAAAACGCAAAGGGTAAGGCATTGCACCTTATGGGTCTTCTTTCTCCCGGTGGTGTACATTCCCACAACACACACCTTTACGGTCTTATTAAGATGGCAAAGGGTATGGGCGTTGAAAAGGTTTATGTTCACACATTCTTAGACGGACGTGACGTTCCTCCTTCCTCTGCTGCTGAATATATGGCAGAATTGCAGGAAGAAATCAATAAAATCGGTCTTGGCTCCATTGCAACAGTTGCAGGCAGATTTTACGCAATGGACCGTGACAACGCATGGGACAGAGTTGAAAAGGCATATGCTGCACTTGTTTACGGCGAAGGCGTGGAAGAAAATGATGCAGTTGAGGCTGTTAAAAATTCCTATGCAAACGGCGTAACTGACGAATTTATGCTTCCCACAGTATGCGACAAGGAAGGAATGATTAAAGAAGGCGACTCTGTTATCTTCTTTAACTTCCGTCCCGACAGAGCAAGACAGCTCACAAGAACTTTCGTTGACCCTGCATTCAGCGGCTTTGAAAGAAGAGGCGGCTATTTCC
This sequence comes from Clostridia bacterium, assembly GCA_045546275.1. Lineage (GTDB taxonomy): Bacteria > Bacillota > Clostridia > UMGS1883 > UMGS1883 > RGIG1927. The sequence continues at coordinate 57,555 of JAZQCM010000015.1, forward strand.
CCGTACATTTTGTATGTATGGCTCAGTACGATGCTGAAATGCCCAACGTAACAGTTGCATATCCCCCCGAAGAATTAACAATGACACTTGGTGAATACCTTTCAAAGAAAAACCTTACTCAGCTTAGAATTGCTGAAACACAGAAGTATGCTCACGTAACATTCTTCTTCAACGGCGGTGAAGAAAAGCAGTTTGAGGGCGAAGACAGAATTCTTATCAAGTCACCCGATGTTGAAACCTTTGATATGAAACCCGAAATGAGCGCATACGAGGTTTGCGACGCGGTTTTGGAGGCAATTGAAGCAGATAAGTTTGATGTTATCATTCTTAACTACGCAAACTGTGACATGGTTGGTCACACAGGTATCATTCCTGCGGCAGTTGCAGCTGTTGAAGCTGTTGACACCTGCGTAGGCAAAATGGTGGATGCAATTTTGGCAAAGGGCGGCGTGGCTTGTATCACAGCTGACCATGGTAATGCTGACCAGATGATTGACCCCGACACAAAGGGTCCCTTCACAGCACACACAACAAATCCTGTTCCCTTTATTGTAGTGGGCGAGGATTGCGAGCTTCGTGAGGGTGGCAGACTTGCCGACATTGCTCCTACAATGCTTCAGATTCTTGGAATTGAAAAGCCTTGTGAAATGACAGGCGAAAGTCTTATAAAATAAAATTAAAGGGGGTGCGCAAGCACCCCTTTTATACTTTGCGGAGGATATATGAAGTTTAGTATTGATTACAGTCGTATATTTTTTGATAAATATCCTCTTGATTTGGAGGAAAAAAGAAAAAACGCACATTACATATTGAATAAAATCCTTTTGGAAACCATGGGCGAAGATAACTTTTCAATTGAAGCTGATTTTGTCACAATAGGCGAAAACGATTTTGGCAAAATAATGGAGTTTATAAGCTCTCTGGAGATGTTGAAGGAGGAGTTTTTTATTCTTGTAAAAGAGGATAAAACAAAGCCCGAAATTGAAAAACCCAAGCGTGACAGCATTGAAGAATTTGTGTATAAAAATTATCAGTATTACTATCTTACCCCAATGTATCTTTGCGACAAGCTTGAATTTAAAAGGCACGAAGCCGACAGTAAAATGCGCAAAAAGCACAATATGACCCTTGCCGCATTTATCAAAAAGGTAAGAGTGGAGAAGGCTTGTGAAATGCTTGACATGGGCTTTAACAACGAAAAAGCAGCTGAGCTTTCAGGCTTGGGCTCAGTAAAAACTCTCAGACATGCATTCAAAAGCATTCTGGGCAAAATGCCAAGTGAGTATAAGGTGCGACAACTTGACATAAAATTGGACGAATGATATAATTTAATATGTGAAACTGGGTTATTATATGAAATTGGCGGTGTGGTATGGATAAGGACTTTTTAAAAGGTGAAACCCGTTGTGACTTTTTTGTTGACGAAACAATGAAAAAGGTGTGGCTTTGTGACATGGAGCTTTTAAAGGTAATGGAAAGCATATGTGAAAAGCATAATATTAAATGGTTTGCTGACGGTGGCACCCTTTTAGGTGCTGTAAGGCACAAGGGTTTTATTCCATGGGATGACGACATTGATATTCAGATGCTCAGGAGCGATTACGACAAATTTATAGAAGCTTGTAAAAGTGAATTGAATGAGCCTTACTTTTTGCAATGGTCGGGTAGTGAAAAAGGCTTTCAACCCTGGCATGCAAAGCTTCGTGACAACCAAACAACAGGCAGCACAAGATTTGAAAGTGAATGCTTTCCCGAATGGCACCGAGGTATTTTTATAGATATTTTTCCGCTTGACAATGTGCCCGATGGTAAAATAAGCTATTTTTTACATATGACTTATCTTAAAATTTTCCGCCTGCTTCTTTTAGGCTTTGAGGTGCCCCGTTCGCCCTCAGCAAAGAAAATTTCCAAGATTTTTGCGTTTTTTGTGTTGGGTTTTTTAAACCTTTTCACAAGCCACGAAAAGCTTTGTGAAAAATATTTGAAAAAAGTTAAAAGTGTTAAAGGTAACACAAAAAAAGTTGGGGTAACTGCTTTTCGTCCGGGGGTAAAAAAGTATGAGTGGCGAAGAGAATTGTTTGAAAACACAGTTGAATTACCCTTTGAATGGCGTACTGTTACTTGCCCCGAAAATTATCATGAAAGACTTAGCGTTCAGTACGGCGAGGATTATATGGTGTTTAAAAAAGGCACCGCGCAGCATACAACAATTTATTTTGACCCCGATAAACCCTACAATAAATGAGGTGCAACATGGCAAAGAGCAATTCAAGGCTTAAAAATTCAATACGCAATTCAGCCTTTGGTCTTTTTGCCGAGGTTACAACTCTTATTCTTGGCTTTTTAGTACGAAGTGTGTTTGTAAAAACCTTAGCGGAAGACTACTTGGGAGTAAACGGTCTTTTTACAAACATTCTGCAGGTGTTGAGCTTTGCGGAATTGGGCATAGGCAATGCAATTGTTTTCAGCCTGTACAAGCCAATACGTGACAAAGACAATGATAAAATAAAACAATATGTGTATTTTTACAAGTCGGCATATCGCATAATCGGTGTGGTTGTGCTGGTATTGGGGCTTTTGCTTGTTCCTTTTTTGAATATAATTATTGTAGACAAGCCAAACATTCCCGACAATCTCACCATCATTTATCTTTTGTACCTTGCAAACACGGTGCTTTCTTACTTTATGGTGTGGAAGCGCACCTTTATGACCGCAAACCAGGAACGATATATTGGCACTGTGGTTGAGCAGATTTTTACCATAATTCAGGTAATTGTGCAGATTGTTATCTTGTACACAACACATGATTTCATTTTGTATCTTACAACAATGATTGTGTCTAATCAGGTGCGAAATGTAATCATTGCAAAAATTTGCTCAAAAAGATACCCTGTGGTTAACGAAAAACCAAGTGTTCAATTAACTAAGACAGAACAAAAGAGTATTTTTGAAAATGTAAAGGCTCTTTTTGTATATAAATTGTCAGGCGTTGTGCTTGGCAGCACCGACAACATTTTAATACAGGCAATTATTAATTTCAGAAGTGTGAGCTTGTACTCCAACTATTCCATGATTATTACAAATTTCCGACTTCTTGCAAACCAGCTTTTGAACGGCATTACTGCAAGTGTGGGGGATTTGAATGCATCGGAGGACAATAAGGCAAAAGAGGGGGTTTTCTTCAAGCTTTTGTTTGTGTCCTTCTGGTTATACAGCTTTTTGTGTGTAGGCTTTGTGTGCACGGTGGAATATCTTATATCGGCATGGTTAGGTTATCATTTCACTTTGCAAGCAGAGGTTGTTATGGCAATTGCATTTTCCTTTTATGTGGAGGGTATGCAGTTTGCAGGCTTTACCTACCGCACAACAATGGGACTTTTCCGCGAAAGCGTGGTAGCTCCTGTTGTAAGCGCAATAATCAATATAGTATTAAGCATAGTTTTAGGTTACAGCATGGGCATGAGCGGTATATTTATTGCAACAGGTATTTCCCGCCTTGTAACCACCACATGGGTGGACGGTTATTTAGTGTTTAAAAAAAGGCTTAATAAGTCGCCCATAAAATTTTTTGTAACATATGTTATGTACTTTTTGTTTGCAGCTGTTATGGCAATAGTTTTGCAAACAACCCTTGGCTTGTTTGATTTTTACGGCTGGATGGGCTTTATAAAGGCGGCTCTTATCGTAGCTTTGGTTTACAACATAGTTTTCGTGTACATTTTCGGAACTACAACAAAGGTTTTTCATGAGGTTTTAAAAATGTTTTTTAAGAGAGGTAAAAGGATATGACAAAAATTTCGGTAATAGGTGCAGGCACATGGGGCATGGCTTTGGCAAGACTTCTGGCGGTAAAAGAACACAAGGTAGTTGTGTGGTCCGCAATTGAAAGTGAAATTGACTATCTCTCCGAAAACAGACAGCACCCCATTTTAAAAGAAATGGTTATTCCCGAAAGCATGGAATTCACAAAAAGCCTTGAGGAGGCAGTTTCAGACTGTGACATTATACTCATGGCTGTTCCCTCGGTTTTTGTACGCTCCACAAGTGAAAAAATAAAGCCTTATTATAAGGACAACATGGTTATTGTGGATGTTGCAAAGGGCATGGAAGCGGAAACGCTCTTTTCCATGAGCGAAGTGATAAAGGATGTAATTTGTGAAAGTAAGGTTGTGGCACTGACAGGTCCCACCCACGCAGAGGAGGTTGCATTTGACCTTCCCACTGCAATTGTTGCAGCCTGTGAGGACAAAAAAACTGCAGAATATGTGCAGGATGTTTTCATGACCGACACCTTCAGAGTGTATACAAATACCGATGTTAAGGCGGTGGAATTTGCAGGTGCAATTAAAAACGTTATGGCATTGGGGGTGGGCATTTCCCGCGGACTTGGCTATGGCGACAATGCAACTGCCGCACTCATAACCCGTGGGCTTGCTGAAATTGTAAGGTTAGGCACAGTAATGGGTTGCGGTAAAGAAGGCTTTTTCGGCTTGGCAGGTGTGGGCGACTTGATTGTTACCTGCACAAGTGTCCATAGCCGTAACCACAAAGCAGGCAGACTTATTGGCCAGGGAAAAAGTGCCGAGGAGGCAAAAAAAGAGGTTGGCATGGTTGTGGAGGGCATTAATATGCTTCCTGCCGCAATGAAGCTCATTAAAAAGTACAATGTGGAAATGCCAATTGTGGAAAAGGTTGACGCGGTAGTAAATCATAATATGAATCCTAAAGAAGCCGTTGCCCTTCTTATGGGCAGAGATCGGAAAGGGGAATAAATGTGAGCAAAAAATATACCTATGCAATAGTATCTGGTGTGGTTGTGCTTCTGGTTATAGCTGCAATCTTTTCGATTTCCAACATGAAAACCAAATACAATACAGTTGAAGACATTACTGATGTGAAAATGGAGGCGCAGCGCCTTTATTCCGAAGGAAAAATAGATGAAGCTATATCAAGACTGGATACGTATTGTTATTATGCTGTAATTGATGTGGATGCAAAAGCTATGCTTGGCGATTGGTATCTGGAAGCAGGTGACGAAGACCGAGCGTACGAATGCTACCTTATGGCGGCATCCAACAAGAAAAATGAGGGTGAACTGTTAAGGTCGTTATCCATTAAAAATACCGAAGAGGTGGTGCTGGTTCCTGCAAATAGTTATTCCTTCGAAATAACACCCGATGTGAGATTAACAAAGGATATGACCCTTACTGTAACAGGGCAGAATCTTATGCCGAGAAATATTGCACAAGGAAGGGTCAACAAGAACGACTATCAACTGGCAGATGAAAGCGAGTATGTTACGACCGATTGGTTTGATATTAACCCCGAAGGGTCGTATCTTACGTTAAGCGGCGGTTTTAACTGTGCAATCTGGCAGTTTGCAAACGATACCGGAGAAATCATTGCCTACGCCGAAAGTCCCAATACCTACAGACGAAACGAGTCAATAGGCGTTGATATTTATCAGATGGCAAGAGCTATTATTCCCGAAAAGGCGGCAAAATGCCGTGTAACCTACTACAACACACTGCTTGAAGAGGTTACAGCTTCGCCCGATGAAACTGTTACAATTGTGTACGGCAGATTGCCCGGTGAAAGTAAAGCACCTGAAAGTGTTACCTACAAAATCCCCGACCTTAAAGAAGGGGAAAAGGTTGTTTATAACAACGGAGTGTGGACTTTGGTTACGAAAATGGGTGAAACTGTTATTGACGGGTGGGTTACCCCCTCTGTTGAACTGGGAAGCCACATTTCAATTGGAGGTACAGTGCCCGGAAGAGTAAGCTTTGAAAAATCTCCCTTCATCAGCTATGAAAAAGAAAAAATCTACACAATACAATTCGACCTGAACAACCCTTCAAACACAGGAAAGAGATTGGACGATGCAAAAAACATGGCGTTTAACGGTGCTGTAGGTGAAGGCTTTTTATCACAAGGTGAAAACACCTTTGATAATGCATATCCCTGGAGCGAAATGAAGCTTTGTGCAATCAAAAACGGTACAATTGTATACAAGGGCGAAGAAGGCTTTTCCGACACAGGGGAGGCGGGCGACGTTTTTGTTGAAATCCCCAAGTTTTATTCAAAGCGTGTGGTTGACGGACAATATGAAACTATTTCAATTTCGGGCTATCCCCATGAGGGCTTTGAAGTGGACGAAGCATTTTTAACTGAAAACGGTGAAAAAGAAGCAATTTATATAGCAGCATACACTTCCTCGCTTGACGATGATGGCAACATTCAAAGCGTAAGCCGGACAGCACCGGTGGTATATCTTGCGCCCACAGACATGACTAAAATGATTGAAAGCAAGGGCAAAGGCTACAAAGCAATGGACTATGCGGCTCTTTCAATGCTGCAAAAGCTGTTTTTGGTTGAAACAGGCGTAAGAAATTCCCAGTGCTTATACATGGGTGTTTGCGGACTTTCAATTGCATCAGCTTCGGGAGCAGATGGTGGATATTCCGTTGCAAAACGAAGCCGCGAAAAAACAAGCTGCATAGATGTCAGCGACGTGTACAGCTACAACGAAGGCGAAAGCATTGTGCTGTATAACACTTCCGACTACAGCCAAAGCTATAGCGAGGCTATATTAAACCCCAGACAAATTACTGCAGTTGTAAAAAACGCGGATTCAACAGTTTCTGTTTTCTTTAGCGGAGAGTCTGTTACTGTTACAGAAAATGACACTGCAATTGCACATATTGCAAAAAATAATGGCACTACCGACAGCATAAGCTATCATACAGGTTCGGCACAAACCGCACGTGGAACTCTTGCCTTTAAATACCGCCACATTGAAAACATATGGGGTAACACCCATACCTATGTTGATAATGTGAGGGTTAAAAACGGGCAGGCAACCCTAACCGACCGAAAAGGAAACAACCACACACTTTCATATGCATTGCCAAGCAAAAATTATGAAGCATATATGGATGTTATGATTAAACAAATGGGCTATGACCCTTCTTATAGCGGTGTAATGCTTCCGATGGTTATTGGCGAGGGGGCAACAAGCTCAACCTATTATGGTGACACATATATGCACAATCACAATTCCGAGGAGGAATACACTCTTTATTACGGCGGTGGCTGGAGCTCTGCTGAAAGTGCAGGATTATTCTCCTATGTTGCACTTACAACAAAGGATGAGGGCAGTATGAACGCCTCCTGCAGAATGATGTATATTGAGTAAATAAAAAAGCAACCTTTTCAAAAGGTTGCTTTTTGTGTTGAATGTTAAATTAATATGCCTTACCCCAGAACACAAGGCTCTTTGCTTTTTTGCCACAGCAAATACATGTGTCGGAAATAGGTTCTGCACCAAAGGGCATACAACGGCTTGTTACGCCAACTTCGTCCTTCATCTTCATTTCGCATTCCAATTCACCACACCACATAGCACGCATGAAGCCGGGCTTATTGTCGGCAATTTCCTTTGCTTCTTCAAGTGTTGTAGCATCGTAAATTCTGGAATACAAGCTTTCCTTTGCTTTGTTGTAAAGGGAAGACTGAATGTCGGATAAAATTTCAGGAATCTTTGTTTCCAATTCGTCAAGAGAAACAAAGTACTTTTCACGTGTGTCACGACGAACAAGTACGCACTTGTTATTTTCAATATCCTTAGGACCAAGCTCCAAGCGGAGAGGAATACCCTTCATTTCGCATTCACTAAACTTCCAGCCGGGAGTTTTGTCGGAAATGTCAATCTTTGCACGGCAGAACTTGGAAATGGAAGAAATAACTTCCTGAGCCTTTTCAATAACGCCTTCCTTGTGCTGCATTACGGGAATAACCATAAGCTGAGTGGGAGCAATCATGGGAGGAAGCACAAGACCATTGTCGTCGCCGTGTACCATGATTAAACCGCCGATAATACGTGTGGAAATACCCCAAGAAGTTTCATGAGGGTTCTTTAAAGTGTTATCTTTATCGGTAAATTCAACACCGAAAGCCTTTGCAAAGCCGTCACCGAAGTAGTGGCTTGTAGCTGACTGCAACGCCTTGCCGTCGTGCATCATAGCTTCCATTGTGTAGGTTGCTTCTGCACCTGCAAACTTTTCCTTGTCAGTTTTCTTACCCTTTATAACAGGGATTGCAAGAAATTCTTCTGCAAAGGAAGCGTAAATGTTAAGCATCTGCTCAGTCTCAAAAATAGCTTCTTCAGCTGTTGCGTGCATTGTGTGACCTTCCTGCCACAAAAATTCTGCAGTACGAAGGAAAGGACGGGTAGTCTTTTCCCAACGCATAACAGAGCACCACTGGTTGTAGAGCTTAGGCAAATCGCGGTAGGAATGAATAATATCTTTATAATGGTCGCAGAAAACAGTTTCACTTGTGGGACGAACGCAAAGACGCTCGCTGAGCTTTTCGCTGCCACCGTGAGTTACCCATGCAACCTCGGGAGCAAAGCCTTCAACATGGTCCTTTTCCTTCTGAAGAAGGCTTTCGGGAATAAGCATAGGCATGTAAACATTTTCATGACCTGTTTCTTTAAATCTTCTGTCAAGTTCTTTCTGGATGTTTTCCCAGATTGCGTAGCCGTAGGGACGTACAATCATACAACCACGAACGGAGGAGTAGTCTGCAAGCTCCGCTTTTCTTACAATATCAGTATACCACTGGGCAAAATCAACGTCGCGGGAGGTAATGTCCTCAACCATTTTTTTATTGTCTGCCATAATAATACCATAGCCTTTCATTAATAATATTACATTATATCTATTGTACAGAAAAACGAAGGATTTGTCAATATTTATGTGCTTTGTTAAAATGACATAATACGACTAAAAAAACTCTTGACAATGCATGTATAAAAAGTATAAAATAAACAGAAGATTAACTATTTAAAGGAAGGGTTAAAATGCTGACAAAAGCACCAAGAGGTACAAATGATATTTTACCGCAGGATGCGGCAAAATGGCAATATATAGAGGAAAAAGTAAAAAGAATTTGCAAAAGCTATGGCTTTGGTGAAATAAGAACACCTGTGTTTGAACACACTGAGCTTTTTGAGCGTGGTGTGGGCGACACCACCGACGTTGTACAAAAGGAAATGTATACTTTCCTTGACAAGGGCGAAAGAAGCATTACTCTTCGTCCCGAGGGTACTGCAGGTGCGGCAAGAGCTTTTCTGGAGCACAATCTCTATGCGGAAGCGCTTCCCAGCAAGCTCTACTACAACATAACCTGCTACCGCTACGAAAAGCCTCAGGCAGGCAGACTTCGTGAGTTCCACCAGTTTGGTGCGGAATGCTACGGTGCAAAGGGTCCTGCTGTTGATGCTGAAATTATTCTTCTTGCATACACAATGCTCACAGAGTTAGGTATTCCGGGAATTAAGCTTAACATTAATTCCATCGGTTGTCCCGAATGCAGAAAGGCTTATAACGAAAAGCTCCGTGAATATTTCAAGGGTCATCTTGACAGCCTTTGCGGAACATGCAATTCCCGTTATGAGAAAAACCCTCTTCGTATACTTGACTGTAAGAGCCCTGTTTGTAAGGAAATCGGCGAAAATGCACCCATGCTTTTAGACTATATCTGTGATGAATGCAGTGAGCATTTTGAAAGCCTTAAAAAATATCTTGAAGCTGCAGGCATCAGCTACAATGTTGATTCCACAATTGTTCGTGGTCTTGACTACTACACAAAGACTGTTTTTGAATTTAAAACAGAGCTTGAAGGTACTCAGGGCACAGTTTGTGGCGGTGGACGTTATGACGGCTTGATTGAAGAACTGGGCGGAGCATCCATTCCCGGCATTGGCTTTGCAATGGGCGTTGAAAGAATTATTCTTGCAATGGAAAAGGCAGGAGTTATGCCCAATCTTGAAACTTCACCCGACTTATTTGTTGCCACATTGGGCGAAAAGGCTGATATTTATTCAATGGGTCTTATCCGCAACATGCGAAATGAAGGTGTTGACGTTATCCGTGACTACTTAGGCAGAAGCCTTAAAGCACAGATGAAGTATGCCGATAAGATGAATGTTAAATACACAGTTGTTTTAGGCGATACTGAAATTGACGAAAATAAGGCAAAGCTTAAAAACATGGCTACAGGCGAAGCGGTAGAGGTTGAGCTTGATGCTATTGCAAAAATCATTATGCAGAATAAGTAAAAATGAAAGGGGAAACGATTTGTTTCCCCTTTGTTTACAAAAAAGTAATAAAATTATGATTTAATAGAGGATGGGAGGGATTTTTGTGATTGAAGTTAAAAATTTATCAAAATCCTACGGCGATAAAAAAGCGGTAAATTCAATTTCATTTACAGTTGAAACAGGCACTGTTTTAGGTCTTTTAGGACCTAACGGTGCAGGTAAAACAACTACTATGAATATGATAACAGGATATATCTCCATGAGTGGTGGCTCAGTTATGGTTAACGGCGTGGATGTAATGGAAAAGCCTATGGAAGCAAAGAAAATGATTGGCTATCTTCCCGAGCAGCCGCCCTTGTATCTTGACATGACAGTAATTGAATATCTAAATTTTGTTTACGATTTAAAAAAGGTTAAAATGAACCTTTCAAAAAAGGACCATATTGAAGATGTGATGAAAACTGTTTCTGTAAGTGATGTTAAACACAGAAAAATTAAAAACCTTTCAAAGGGCTACAAGCAAAGAGTGGGTTTTGCGCAGGCACTTATCGGAAAGCCGGAAGTTCTCATTTTAGACGAGCCTACAGTTGGCCTTGACCCCAATCAGATTATGGAAATACGTGAGGTTATAAATAATCTTAAAAATGAGCACACAATTATTTTTTCAACACACATCCTTTCCGAGGTTTGTGCTGTGTGCGACAGGGTTATTGTTATAAATGAGGGCACTATTGCCTGTGAAAAATCAAAGGAAGAAATCAGCGCAGAAGAGCTTGAAAAGGTTTTCTTTAATCTTAGCATAAAGGGAGGAAGCGAAATTGAAAGCAATTTATAAAAGAGAAATGCACGCATATTTCACATCTCCCATTGGCTACGTTTTTGTTGGTGTTTTCATGCTTTTGTCGGGGTTTTTCTTTTCGGCTGAGCTTTTTGCAAAGCGTGTAGGCAGCGTGAACGACGTTCTTCCTGTGTGCATGGTTGTGCTCATGCTGTTGGTGCCGGTTATTACAATGCGCCTTATTGCCGAGGAAAAAGCAAACAAAACAGACCAGCTTCTTTTAACTGCACCTGTTAAGGTCACGGAAATTGTTTTGGGCAAGTTTTTTGCGGCACTTTCGGTTTTTGCAATTTCTGTTTTATCAACTGTTTCTTACATAGTTATTGGTGCAATATACGGCGACATGCTCATTGGTGAAACCTTTTCGGCATATCTGGGCTACTTTCTTTTCGGTGCACTTTTGATTGCAATTGGTCTTTTTATTTCCTCTGTTACCGAAAACCAGATTGTGGCAGCGGTTCTTACCTACGGGGTAACTCTTGTTTTGTTCTTTTCGTCAATGATAACAACACAAATTCCCTTTATTGACAGCTTTTTGAAATACTTCCAGATTTCAGCCTGGAACGAAAGCTTTTCAAGAGGGGTTGTAACTCTTTCCGGCGTTTTGTACTATTTGTCCTTTACGGTTTTGTTCCTGATTCTTTCATCAAGACAAATCGAAAGCCGTCGCTGGAGATAGGAGGGGCGTAATGCATATTAATTTTAAAAGATTTAAGTTTAAATTTAATAACGCTGCAGTTATTGCTTTTTCCATTGTTTTTGTAATGCTTTTAAATGTTTTGTGTGTGCTTTTGGAGGATAAGTTCCCCTTTTTAAAGCTTGACCTTACAGAAAACTCAATAACAAAAATTACAAAGGAAACAAAAAGTGTTCTTGAAAGCCTTGACGAAAGCGATGTTAAGATTGATATTGTTTACCTTAAGGGCGAAAATGACGTAACTGAAAAAGTGGCAGACGTTCTCAAACAGTACGATGTTTACAGCGAAAACGTTACATATAAGGTTGAAAACTTTGTAACAAATCCTCTTGTTCTTTCCGACTACGGCATTGACCCTTCGGTTGATGTGGAAGGCTCGGTAATTGTTGCAACTGAAAATAAGGAAAAAGTAAGAATAGTTATGCGTGACAACATGGAAATGTCATACAACCAGAACACGGTGTTTCTTCTGGAAAACCTTCTTACAAATGCAATAGGCGTTGTGGCAAGTGACGACAGGATGAATGTGAGATTTGTAACAGGGCACAACGAAAACCCGTCAGAAATGCTTATAAACCTTTTAAACAGCCAGAACGTAAACACCAAGGAAATTGATTTGTCCACAGAAAAATTAAATAGCGAAATTGACCTTTTGTTTATTATGGCGCCCGGAAGCGATTACACAATGAGTGAAATCAACGCCATTGACGATTACTTGAATAATGGAGGCAACTTGGCGGTGGCGCTTCCCTTTGGGGTGGTGCACGAAAGGCTTGAAAACTACCTTTCCTCATGGGGGGTAAAAGCAAATAACGACATTATCCTTGAACAGGACAAAGCCTTAAGCTACCAGGAGTCAGGCATGTATTTCTACACTACAGTAACCGATTCCGATGCAGTTAAAGATTTGGGTAACAGAATTTTAAATTCATATGCACGAAGCCTTGAATACACAAAAATAGGCGACATTGAAGAGGATTTACTTCTTACCACCTCAAATGATTCCTACAGCGTTCCCGTAATGGGCAGTGAGCTTGATCGTGAAAATATGAAACAAGGTCAGTACCAGCTGGCGTATATCCTTGAAAAACCCTTAGGCAGCTTTGAGAACACAAGCAAGGTAATTGTTACCTCCTCACCGTCAGTCTGGGGTGTTTCGGAAAATATTGTTACCGATTTTGACTATCATGTGTACTATTCGCTCTCCGAGGAAAGCTTTTCCAATGCAGAATTTGTGATGAATATGCTCTCAACAGTTTACGGTGAGGTTATTCAGAGCATTTATGTGCCCATAAAATCACGTAAGGTTTCAATACTGAGCATTTCCGAATTTACGGCAAAAGTGCTCCAGAGAGTATTTTGTGTAATAATTCCTCTAATTGTGCTTCTTATGGGAGTTGTGGTATGGCTTAAGAGGAGAAACAAATAATGAGCGTAAAAAATATAGTTATTAAAATAGTGCTGTTTTTCCTGGCAATTGCAGTTTTAATAGGGGCAATTGTGCTCTTGATGGATAACGAGGAAGAAACTGTTAAGGAGGAAATAACCGTTCTCACAATGGATGAAAATGCTGTAAAGAATGTTGACATTTTCGGCATTGAAAGAATTTCCTTTTTGCAGATAGACGGACAGTGGAAAATCGAAGGCATGGAAGGACTTAAGGTCAACAATGCCTATGTGTCAGCTCTTATAAAAAGCATGGCGAACATTTCGGCGCCCACCTTGGTTGAACGAAACTCTGAAAGACTAAGTGAGTTTGGGTTTGATAACCCCACTGTTTCTGTAACACTTTCAGGCGAAGGCTTTTCCGAAACTGTGCGTATCGGCACACAAAGCGGTGAAAACTTTTACATAAACGTTTTGTCCAATAATGATGTTTTCCTTATGCCGAAAAGCGAATTGTACATGGCGTTTTTAACAAAAATGGACTATTTTGACCTTACGGCAGTGAAGATGGATGGTGAAAAAATCACTAAAATTTCAATTGGTGACATCACTGTTGAAAAAAAGGACGATTGGTACGAAATTGCGCCCTACTCAAGATTGGCAGACGGCAAAGTGATGGAAAATGTACTTTCTCTTCTTTCTGAAATACAAGGTGATGAAATCATTCTGTGGAAGGATATAGCCTTTGAAGCGGAAAAATACGACGTCACGGAGGTTTTAATTGAAGGGGATGAAAAGCAACGGTTTTTTATTGGCCCATATAGTGACGAGCACAGCTATTTGCACCATGATGGCAGCGGATATGCTTACAAGGTGAAAAACGAAGCGGTAAGCTTTATTGAAATGAGTGCATATGATTTAATTCTTAAAACAGTTGCACCAATTTCAATAACCAATGTTACAAAAATTGAGTTTGTTTCATCGGGCAGGGCAACTGTGCTTACTATCGATGCTCCCTCCAGCGAGGCACCTATTTTCTTTAAAAATGGGGAATACGCCGAGGAAAAGAGCTTCCGTGCCTTTTATCAGAAGCTCATGAGCCTTACCTTTACAGGTGAGTGCAAAAAGGTAAACCCTGCAGAATTTGCAATCCGTTTCACCGAGGAACAGGGAAAAGTGACCGATATAAGATTTCTTAAATTCTCCGAAAGCGAATATGCGGTGAGCATAAACGGAAAAACCGAATTTAAGGTTAATAAAAAAGCGGTCACAGATATATTCGATGCATTAAAAGAAATTGAAATTATGTAAGAAGGTAGCCATAAGGCTACTTTCTTTTTTGTTGCAATTTACAGAAAAAAATGTTATAATATACTAAGCTTATTATGAGGTTGTGCGCTATGAAGAAAAATGAAATTAAGAAGGTGTTTCCAAATTCCATTGCTGAGGAAATCGGATTGGAAAAAGGGGATTCCATATTAAAAATAAATAATCATGAGGTAACCGACATTCTTGACTACCGCTTTTTAATGAGCGATGAGGAAATTCTCCTTGAGGTTTTAACAAAACAGGGCGAAATTTGTGAGGTTGAAATTGAAAAGGAAATTTACGAGGATTTAGGTGTTGAGTTTGAATCGGGGCTTATTGACGGGGCAAAAAGATGTGCAAACAATTGTGTTTTCTGCTTTATTGACCAGCTCCCCAAAGGTATGCGAGAAACCTTGTATTTTAAGGACGACGATACCCGTCTGTCTTTTTTCCAGGGCAATTACGTAACCCTCACAAATGTTTCCGACAAGGAAATTGACAGATTAATAAACATGAGGGTCAGTCCCATAAATGTTTCGGTGCACACCACAAACCCCGAGTTAAGGGTGAAAATGCTTAAAAACAAAAACGCAGGCAGTATTTTTGAAAGAATGAAAAAGTTTTCCGACAACGGAATACTTTTAAATGCGCAGATTGTGTTGTGCCCCACAATTAACGACGGGGAAGAGCTGGAAAGAAGCCTTTCGGATTTACTCACATTGGGTCACATACGAAGTGTGAGCATTGTGCCCATTGGCAAAACAAAATTCCGTCAGGGCTTGTGCGATATTCCTTCCGTAACAAAGGAGAAGGCAGTCGAGGTATTGGATATTATCGAAAAATGGCAAAAAATTGCACTTAGTAAAATTGGCACAAGACTGTTTTTCGCATCGGACGAATTTTACCTTAAAGCCGAAAGGGAAATCCCCTGTGAAGAAGAATATGAAGGCTATCCCCAGATTGAAAACGGGGTGGGTCTTATTGCCAGCATGAAAAACGAATTTTACCATGCATTAGAAGAAAAATACACTCTTGAAAAAGAGCGCAAGGTCAGCATTGCCACAGGCAAAGCGGCGTATAATTTCATTAAATCTATTGCAAACGATGCCGAAAAAATGTATAATAATTTAAAGGTAAATGTTTACCTTATTGAAAATAATTTCTTCGGTGAAGAAATAACGGTTTCAGGGCTTTTGTGCGGTGAAGATATTTTATCACAGCTTAAAGGCAAGGATTTGGGCGAGTGCCTTTTATTGTCAAAAAGCATGCTTCGTGACTCAACGGATGTACTGTTGGACAACATAACAACAAAAGATATTGAAAAAGAGCTTAATGTAAAGGTTTTGGCTGTTGAAAATGACGGCTTTGAATTTTTGGAGGCTCTTCTGGGAATAAGCGCGGAGGTGGTTTAAATGGCTAAACCAATTATCGCCATTGTAGGGCGACCCAATGTGGGTAAATCCACACTTTTTAACAAAATAGCAGGCAAGAGAATTTCCATCGTGGAGGACACTCCCGGCATCACCCGTGACAGAGTTTATGCCGACGGTGAATGGTGCGGAAGAGAGTTTACCATGATTGACACAGGCGGTATTGAGCCGTACTCAAAGGATATTATCCTTTCGCAAATGAGAAGACAGGCAAATCTTGCAATTGAAATGGCAGATGTTATCATTTTCATGGTAAACATTAAAGACGGCATGACTGCCGCTGACCAGGAGGTTGCGGCAATGCTTCAAAAGGCAAATAAGCCTATTGTGCTTGTGTGCAACAAGGTTGATGCCCCCGGTGAAGTGCCAATGGATTTGTACGAGTTTTACAACCTCGGTCTTGATGAACCCATGGCAGTTTCTTCGGTTCATGGCAGAGGTGTGGGCGATGTGCTTGATAAGTGTGTTTCCTATTTTCCTGAGGATAACGATGAAGAAGATTTGGATGATACAATAAAGGTTGCTGTTGTTGGTAAGCCAAATGCAGGCAAGAGTAGTCTTATTAACAGGCTTTTGGGCGAAGATAGGGTGATTGTTTCTGATATTGCAGGCACCACACGTGATGCAATTGACACACACCTTGAAAAGAACGGCAAAAAGTATACCTTTATCGATACCGCAGGTATGCGTAAAAAGAGCAAGGTTGACGACATTGTGGAACGCTACAGCGTTATCCGTTCGTTAAATGCGGTTGAACGCTGTGACGTGTGCGTTGTTATGATTGACGGCGTTGAAGGCATCAGCGAACAGGATGCAAAAATTGCAGGCTATGCTCACGAGCAGGGCAAGGGCACAGTAATTGTTGTAAACAAGTGGGATGCTGTTGAAAAGGACGACAAAACCATGGAAGCAATGCGAACACAGGTTTACGAAACCTTGGGCTTTATGCAGTATGCGCCTGTTGTGTTCATTTCGGCTCTCACAGGACAAAGGGTTGACAACCTTTTCAAAAACATCGATTTTGTTGCCGACCAGAACGCAATAAGACTGCAGACAGGTGCATTGAACGATGTTTTAACCGATGCTGTGGCACGTGTTCAGCCTCCCAGTGACAAGGGTAAAAGGCTTAAGCTTTTCTACATTACCCAGGCATCCACAAAGCCACCCACATTTGTTCTTTTCGTAAACGACAGCGAGCTGGCGCATTTTTCCTACATTAGATATATTGAAAATCAGATAAGAACAGCCTTTGGGTTAACTGGCACACCTGTGAGATTTATTATCCGTGAAAGAAAAAATGAAAAATAAAAGGAGAGAATGACATGCAAGGTATTATTAAGGATTTAACAAGTGTTAATATTATTTACTTTTTAGTTGCGGCAGCACTTGGCTATCTTATCGGCTCAATTAATCTTTCAATTATCCTTTCAAAGGGTAAGGGCAAGGATATAAGAGAAATGGGAAGCGGCAATGCAGGCACAACAAACACTCTTCGCACAATGGGCAAGGGCGCAGCGGCAATGGTTTTGTTGTTTGACATTTTAAAGGGCTGTCTTGTGCCCGGAGTATTGATAAGCGTTGCTGACAATATGTACACACAGAACACCGCAAACTACGAAATTTGCAACATGGTGCTTACAATGGCATACATATACGCATTCTTTGCAGTTGTTGGTCATTGTTTCCCTCTTTATTACAATTTCAGAGGCGGTAAGGGGATTGCAACAGCGGCAGGTGCACTTTTGGTTATAAGCCCTGCAGCAACAGGCATTGCAATTGTGGAATTTGTTATTTTAATGGTGCTTTTCAGATACGTTTCCCTTTCTTCAATTGTTGCTGTTCTGAACATTGTTATATTTACAGCACTTATGTATCCCGGACAAAACAGACTCTTTACAATCACACTTGCAATTGCAATTTTAGCAATTTATAAGCACAAAACAAACATTGTAAGACTTCGTGACGGCGAAGAATCCACAATGTTTTACAAGAAAAAGTAAACGATTATGAATAATTACGATATTGTAATTGTAGGCGGCGGCGCAGCAGGACTTGCAGCCGCCGTTTCTGCAAGAAGAGAAAATAAAAATGCTTCAATAGCTGTGGTGGAGAGAAACGACCGTGTTGCAAAGAAAATTCATGCAACAGGTAACGGAAGATGTAACTTTACAAACACCGATATTGACGAAAAATACTTTTTTGGCGAAAAAGAATTTATAAAAAGTGTCATTTCATATTTTTCAAGTGAAGATGCCATTGAGTTTTTCAAGTCCCTTGGTATTATGCACCGTGTTGAAGATGGCAGGGTGTATCCCATTTCAAACCAGGCAAGTGCCATTGCGGACAGCTTAAGGCTTTATCTTTGTGAAAACCATGTGGATTTTGTTACCGAAACCTTTGTTTCGGACATATCAAAATCAAAAGACGGGTTTAGTGTTGGCAATATACATGCAAAAAAAGTAATTGTTGCCACAGGCGGCAAAGCCTCGCCCAACACAGGCAGTGACGGCTCAGGCTTTAAACTACTTAAAAAATTCGGGCACAGTGTAAGCGAAATTAAGCCTGCACTTGTAAGTCTTAAAACCGAAAACTCAATCACAAAGCCTCTTAAAGGGGTTAAGGTTTTTGCCCGTGTGTCACTTTTGGAAAATACAAAAATTGTTGCATCCGACACGGGGGAAGTGCTTTTTACCGAATACGGCATGTCGGGAATTCCTGTTATGCAAATTTCAAGGTTTGCCAAAGCGGGAATGACTTTAAGAGTAGACATGCTGCCCAATTTGTCTGAAAAAGAAGCTATTAATGCAATCTACGAGCGCATACGCCTTTTGCCCGAGCGTGAAGGGGGCGAGCTTTTCGCAGGAATGGTCAACAAAAAGCTTGCAGTGCCAATGCTTAAGTTTGCATCTGTTCCGAAAATGAGTGTCAAGGCTAAAAACTTTACAGATAAAAACATCCTTAAATGCGGAGAATTTTTAAAAAGGCTTGACCTTAAAGTTTTGGGTGACAACGGATTTGGCAACGCGCAGGTTTCTGCAGGTGGAGTGAAGCTTTCTGAGTTTAATTCCCAAACAATGGAGTCAAAGCTTGAAAAAGGGCTGTATGCCGCAGGGGAAATTCTTGATTGCGATGCAATTTGCGGAGGGTATAACCTCCATTGGGCGTGGGCAACAGGCACTCTTGCAGGCAAAAGTGCAGTGAGGAATTTGTATGATAAGAGTAAATAATATAAAACTTAAACCAAATTACAAAAAAGAAGATGTTATCGAGGCGATAAGTGCCCGTATTAAGGCGCCAATCGGCGATATTGAAAGCTTTTCCGAGGTAAAGCTGTCCATTGATGCGAGAGATAAAAAAGATGTTTTTTACGTGGGGGTTTTTGACGTTTCGTTAAAGGACGAAAGGCGTTATTACGGCCGTGATGGGGTTTCAAGGTGCGAAAAATATGAATACGAGTACCCTAATCCCTGGCGAGGAACGCATCGCCCGATTATTGTTGGGGCAGGCCCTGCAGGGCTTTTCTGTGCATTAATTCTTGCCTACAGAGGAGCAAACCCTATAGTTATTGAACGTGGCAGTTGCGTGGAGGAAAGGGTAAAAAAGGTGGAAGAATTCTGGCAAAAAGGAGTCCTTGACACCGAGTGTAACGTGCAGTTTGGTGAAGGCGGTGCAGGCACCTTTTCCGACGGTAAGCTGAATACCGGCACAAAGGACCCAAGGCAGCGAAAGGTGCTTGAAGAGATGGTTGAGGCAGGCGCACCTAAGGAAATACTTTACAAGGCAAAGCCTCATGTTGGAACAGACAAACTCCGTGAAATGGTGGTAAATATCAGAAAAAAGATTATTTCCATGGGCGGCGAGTTCATTTTTAATTGCCGTATGGATGACATTATTATAGGTAATAACTCTGTTTGCTCTATCAAAACCACCAAGGGTGATTTTGAAACAAAAACCCTTATTTTAGCCATTGGTCACAGTGCAAGGGACACCTTTGAGCTGATAAAAAAACTGAATATCCCCATGGAAAGAAAACCTTTTTCCGTGGGTGCAAGAATAGAACACTTAAGAGAAGACATAAACCGTGCTCAATACGGCGATTTTGCACCATTTTTAGAGGCTGCGGACTACAAGTGCAACATTAAAGCGTCAAGCGGGCGAGGTGTGTACACCTTTTGCATGTGCCCCGGTGGCTTTGTTGTGCCCAGTGCAAGCGAAACAGAAAGCGTTGTTACAAACGGCATGAGCAATTTTGCCCGTGACAATGTTAATTCCAACAGTGCATTGTTAGTTTCGGTATATCCTGATGATTTTGACGGAAGCGACGTGCTTTCGGGCATGCATTTTCAGCGAAAGCTCGAAAGAAGCGCATTTTACCAGGCAGGCGCTGATTATAAAGCGCCGTGCCAGAGGGTGGGGGATTTCTTTAACGAAAAACGCTCGGAGGCTTTCGGGAAAGTAACACCTACTTATGAAATAGGCGTAACACCCTCTGATTTAAACAGGCTTTTTCCAAAGTTTATTTCTCAAGGACTTAAAGAGGCTATATTAGGCTTTGGAAAAAGAATTAAAGGCTTTGACATGCCCGATGCCGTGCTTACGGGAGTTGAAACAAGAAGCTCTTCCCCTGTAAGAATTATACGAAATGAAAGCTTTTCTTCCTATATAAAAGGTTTGTATCCCTGCGGTGAGGGAGCAGGCTATGCAGGAGGAATTATGAGCGCGGCGGTTGACGGAATTAAGGTAGGCGAACAATGCGAATAGACAAAAATGCAAGTTCGGCGTACAAAAGGATAACATTAAGCGTTTTAATCAAAAAACAACAAAAAAAATCTTGTTTTTTATGAAAAATAACTTGAAAAATAAATATCTTGTGCTATACTATAGGTATGTGAATAATGCCAAAGTATAGATTGGGCAGTTTGCTATCATGGTGAGCTGAACCGAAGATAAAAAAGCTTGGCAGCACAAAAAAAATTTATTTTTTCCTGAAAGGAGACGAAAACATGAAGAAACTCAGCAAAATTCTTCTCGTTATGGCATTGACACTTGTAGTGTTCTTTGCTATGATGGCAGTCGCTTCAGCAGCTACTATTAAGAGCGTTGAAGCAGGCGTTGCAGCTGATGAAGGCAGAACTATTTCCGTAACAGTTGAATACGGTTCTCCCGAAGCAGCTCAGCAGTCCACAGTGCTTGTTGTTAAGTCCGGTACAGCTCTTGCAACACTTCAGGATTCCGATATCAAGTATATCGATCAGGAAGCAGTTAACGACACAACCGTTACTTACACATTCAAGCTCCTTGAGGCTGACCGCACAGGTACATATGATGTATACGTAGGCGGTACAGGTGTTGATGCACCCGAAGATACTTCTTTCTCTTTCGACACAAAGAAGATTATCGGTACAGTTGTTGTAAAGGGCGATGCTACAAAGGCAACAGCGGTTGCTACAGATGCAGCTAACAACTCTGTAAACGGTACAGTAGCTTCTGACGGTAAGTATGAAATCGAAGTTAGTCAGGGTACGTACAAAGTTGTTCTTGGTAAAGCCGGTTACCTTTACAAGACATACGAAAATGTAGTTGCTGATGCAAACGAAGTTAACCTTGGTTCTGTTACACTTATCGGTGGTGAATTCACAGGCGATGGCGTTATCGACGTTGAAGACCTTAATGGTGTTTTGATGAACTATAAGCAGAAAGTTGCAGACTTTGATTTCAATGATGATGGTGTCGTTGACATTGAAGAACTTGATGCAGTTCTCGGTAATTACAAGGCAGAAGCAGCTAAGGCTTACAACTAATTCTTTGCTGCGATTATAAAAAGGAGTGTTATTAATTATGAAAAAGATTATGTCATTAATCTTAGCTGTAACAGTTCTCCTTAGCTTCTGTATTGTTCCTGTATTTGCGGCTGCAGGTACAGCAACAGTAACAGCAGCACTTGATGGTGAAACACCTCAGGCTGGAGAAAAGTTTTTTGTGGCTGTTACAGTAAATGATATTTCTACAGGCGTTTTCAGAAACGGTGGTATTGAATGGTTCTGGCCCGCAGATGTTGCATCTCTTGCAAAGACTAACGGCACAGCAATCACAGGTACAAACATCAATCAGGCAATTACAGCTGTTCCTGATCCTTACGATGGAGATGAAGGTACAGGTACATTCTCCAAGAAAGCTGGTTTATTAGATGGTGAAGGTCATGCTTATGCTGACATTTACATCAATGATGAATCCGAAACAGATGCTTCAGGTATCGATGCTACAGAACAGGTTATCTATAAGATAGCTTTCGTTCTTAATGAAGGTCAGTCTTATGATGACTTCTACTTCACAATTGATGCAGCTAAGTTCTTCTTTGCTGATGACGTATCATCCATTGCTAATGGTTCTCTTACAGTTAAAGGTATTAAGCCCGTTGCTCCTGCAGTATCTTACACAGACTCTATGGGTATTGTATGGAATGCAGTTTCCGATAACCTTGTAACAGTTGATGGTGTTACAGGTCTTACAAATGCTCTTAACGGTGGTGATACAAACTGGGCAGAGGTTGATGCTACAACAATCAACGCTGAGGCTGAAGCTGGTACAAAGTATGTACATGCTACAACAATCGCCGGTGGTAACACAGCTGATACAATGAGAACATTCTTCCCCATCGAAGGTGGTAAGAACTATCTCGTTACACACACACTTTACAACAATACAGGCGCTGCTACAACATCTCATAACAACGCAGGTATGAGCGCTATCATAGCTACAGGTGATCCTGTATATGGTACATTCTCGGGTCTTACAATGTATAGCCACGTTGACTACACAGATGGTGGTTTTAACTCCTGGTCTAACGAATCTGCGCCTACAATCGTAGGTACAAAGGTTAACCGTACAGACAGAGCTGCAGAAGCTGGATACAACAAGATTGAAGTTCTTGTTAAGGCTCCCGCAGAAGCTACAAACATTATGATTTCCTACTGTGCTTGGGGTAGCGTAGACCTTTACTATGGTGACTGGGCTATCTATGAAGTAGAAGCAGATGAACTTCCTGTTGATATGGTTATTAATTATACATACAACGGTGAAATTATTGCTACAGAAACAAAGACAGGTGCTATTGGTAACACAGTTGATGTTGTTGCTAACACAGCTATCGCAGGTACAGATGGCACAACTTATATGGTAGCTGCTGACGAAACACTTACATTTGTTGCAGGTGGTTCCACAGAAGAAGTTGAAGTTGCTAAGGTTGAAACAGTTACAATCAACTACATGCTCGGTGAAGAAGTTGTTGGCACAAAGACAGTTGAAGGCGTTGATGGTTCTACAGTAGCTTACGACGCATTCACAGGCTACAACACAACAGCTATCTATGAAGCAGCTGCAGGCGAACTTACAGTTGACGCTGATGCTCTTACAGTAGCAGTTGATGTTACAGTTCTTTACGAAGGTCTTGTTGCTGCAAACAAGCAGGTTGATGCTGCTGAATTTGCACTTCCCGAAGTTATCACAGACAAGGGTACAGTTGCATTTGATGTAGTAGCTATTAACCCCGGTGATGCAGGCGTTCTTATCGGTAATGGTGAAAACTTTGTTAACGGTACTCATTTTGGTGCTGCAGTAGCACAGATGAATATTGGTCCCGAAGTTATTAAGCTCCGTAACGGTGCTAATAATGAAGAAACAGCAGTTTCCACACATGGCAACACATACCATGTTGTATTTACAATTGATAACACTGCAGGTACATATGATGCAGTTGTTACAGACGCTACAGGTGCTGTAGTTGCTGAAAAGACAGGTCTTGCAGTTAGAACAACAGCTGAAACACTTGACACTATCTCCGTTCTTGATAATGGTGCTGCAGGTGGTACAATCGTAGTTCAGAACCTTGTTGTTGAAACAACTCCTGATCCCACAGAACCTTCTGACGAACCCACAGTTCCTTCCGAAGAACCCACAGTTCCTTCTGAAGAACCCACAGTTCCTTCCGAAGAACCCACAGTTCCTTCTGAAGAACCCACAGTTCCTTCTGAAGAACCCACAGTTCCTTCTGAAGAACCCACAGTTCCTTCTGAAGAACCCACAGTTCCTTCCGAAGAACCCACAGTTCCTTCCGAAGAACCCACAGTTCCTTCTGAAGAACCCACAGTTCCTTCCGAAGAACCCACAGTTCCTTCTGAAGAACCCACAGTTCCTTCCGAAGAACCCACAGTTCCTTCCGAAGAACCCACAGTTCCTTCTGAAGAACCCACAGTTCCTTCTGAAGAACCCACAGTTCCTTCCGAAGAACCCACAGTTCCTTCCGAAGAACCCACAGTTCCCTCTGAAGAACCCACAGTTCCTTCCGAAGAACCCACAGTTCCTTCTGAACCTGAAGACGAAGAACTTCCCTTCGAAGCAGTTGACGTAACAGTTACAACATCTGCTCTTGGTGTTACAATCACAGGTAAGTTCGTAGACGTTGATACAACATATGACAAGGTAGTAGTTGTTATCTCTTACCTTAAGGATGGTAAGGCTTACAGCGTACAGGCAGTTGAAGTTCCTGTAGAAAACGGCGAAGTAGAAATTCCTGCTTCTAACGTAACTCTTACAGAAGGCGAACTTACAGTTGCCGGTATCTCTGTTCTTGCCGGTGTAAACGCTCTTGAAGCTATTACAACAGGTAACCTTGGTACTCCTGTAGGTGTATGGAAGAACTAATTAGCTTAGTCTAATGTAATAAAAAAGACTCCGAGAAATCGGAGTCTTTTTTTGCATTAAAGAAATAAAAGGCTTCCATTAAGGAAGCCTTTTGTTAGTCGAGTGAAAAAGATGTAACTGCTTCTACATGCATTGAATGTGGGAACTGGTCAAAGGGGAAAGCCTCTTTCATTTTGTAGCCATATTTTTCACATAAGTACTTTGCGTCCCTTGCAAGAGTAGACACATTACAGGAAACATACACAATTTTTTCGGGTTTCATTTTACCAATAGCATCCAAAAGCTTTTCGTCGCAGCCTTTTCGTGGTGGGTCAACCACCACAACATGAGCTTTTTCGCCGCTTTGTATAAGAGAAGGGCAAATATCCTCGGCAGCACCTGTGTAAAAATCGGCATTTGTGATGTTGTTCAGCTTTGCATTTTCACGTGCATCTGAAATTGCTTCGGGAACAATTTCCACACCGATTACCTTTTTTGCACATTTTGCAAGGAACAAGCTTATTGTGCCTATACCGCAGTAAAGGTCAAACACGGTTTCTTTGCCGGTAAGAGAGCAAAGCTCCAACGCCTTTTTGTACAAAAGGTTTGTTGTGAATGGGTTAACCTGGAAAAAAGACTTGTAATTTACCTTGTAGGAAATATCGTCAATTTTAGCGTATATAAACTTTTCTCCGTAAAGAAGATAGTCGTGCTTGCCTAAAATTGTGTTGGTCCTTTGTGAATTAATATTAACCACAATTCCACCAACAGGCTTTGACAAGTCAAGGCTTAAAAGAGAAGCCTTCAGCTTGTCAACATGGTCAATTTCACGTGTTCTTGAAACAATCACAATCATAATGCTTTCACCGCATCTTGAATAAATGTGGCGAATTGTGCCCTTGTGAGTTTCTTCGTTATAGGGTTCAATATTGTATTTTTCCATCCAGGCTTTAAAAGCATTGATAATAAGTCGGGAATCCGGGTTTTCAATGGCGCAGGTGGTTGTGTTTACAACGCTGTGACTTCTTGGTGCATAAAAGCCTATTTTCACATTGCCCTTTGTGCCACCAACGGGATACTGGCTTTTGTTGCGGTAGTTAAAATGGGGAACAGAGGGCACTGTTTCGTGAACGGAAATATTTTCAAAGCCGCCAATACGTGTGAGGGCATTAAAAACAGTTTCCCTTTTAATTTTAAGCTGAGTTTCGTAATCAGTGTGCAAAAGACTGCAACCTCCGCAGTCCTTAAATGAGGGACAAACAGGCTCCACACGGCTGTTGGAAGGCTTTTCAATTCCAACAATTTTGCCAAAGCCGTAGGTTTTGTTGCGTTTTGTTATCTGAATTTTACAAACATCGCCCAGAACGGCACCCTTAACAAAGACGGTATAGCCATCAAAATGTGCTATACCGCTGCCGTCTTCAGAAACAGATGTTATGGGAGCTGTGAAAATATCTGTATTCATAAGGAAGACTCCTTTTTAAATATACTCAGTTGAACAACATTCCGTGTCGGACTTTTCCAGAACATAAATCTTTGCGGAAAGGGGAGGAACGGTTACGTTCAGGTAGTGGTTTTCGTAGGGAACAACCTCGCCTGTTAATGCATCAGTTGCATTTTCAAAGTTAAACCTGCCCATTTCAAGATGAAGCTTTTCTGTTATTGTTTGTGATGCATTCATGCAAACAAGTATCATATACTTTGTTTTATCTGTGTGGAAGGCGTTTGCATATCTGAGGTAGCAAACAGTGGAGTTAACATGATAAATCATATTAACAAGACCCGTTCTGAGTGCCTCATATTTTGAGTGAAGGGACGCACAAATCTGTGTAACGTCCTTAAGCTCGCAATTTACCTTATCCCAGTCAAAGCAACGACGGTTAAAGGGGTCAGCATAGCCGTACATACCAATTTCATCGCCATAATAAACACAAGGTGCACCGGGGAGAGTAAACTGCAAAAGTGTTGCAAGTTTAAGTCGTTCAATGCCTAACCTGCGCTTTTCGGGAGATACAACAACCGCCTTTTGTGCATTTCGGTCAAGACCGTGCACATCAGGCGCATCGGAAAGCACAGTTAATGCACGGGGCACATCGTGAGTGGAAATAAGATTTAACGAAGCATACAAAGCTTCGGCAGGATAATTTTCAACCATTGACATAATGCGCTGGGTAAAAAGGGAAGAGTTTTCACTTTTAAGATATTCCAGAACGGCACTTCTGAAAACATAGTTCATAACGCCGTCAAGAGATTTGCCCAAAAGGAACTGCCTTTTTTCACCATAGCTGATTTTGTTGGAAGCATCCTCCCACACTTCGCCGATAACAAGTGCGTTTTTGTCCTTTTCCTTAACAGCTTTTCTAAGGTCCATAATGAATTTATCGGGAAGTTCATCAGCAACGTCCAATCGCCAGCCTGAAGCTCCGTTTTCAATCCAACGTTTTATAATACTGTCGGGGTTATTCAAAATGTATTTTTCATAATCATCGTTCAATTCCTCGGTGTTGGGCAGTGTGTCAAAGCCCCACCAGGAGTCGTAATGGTCGTGGTCACCGTGGAAATGATACCAGTTATAGTAAGGTGACTTTTCGCTCTGATACGCACCAACAGAGTCGTAGTGGCCGTACTTGTTAAAGTAGCGGCTGTCTGCGCCTGTGTGGCTGAAAACACCGTCGAGAATAAGACGGATGCCCATTTTTTTAGCATTTTTTGCAAGACGCTTAAAATCCTCGTTTGTGCCTAAGGTTTCGTCAATATTTTCGTAGTCGCCTGTGTCGTAGCGGTGGTTTGAAAACGCCTTGAAAATGGGGTTAAGATATATGGCGCTAACTCCTAATTCCTTAAGATAGGGCAGCTTTTCCTCAATGCCTGAAAGTGTTCCGCCGAAAAAGTCGTTTGAAAGATATTCGCCACCAAACTGCTCAGCAGTGTAGAAGGGTTCATCGCCCCATTCACGCTTGATTCCGTGGATGGGAGTGTCCTCTCCGCGGTAAAAGCGGTCGGGAAAAATCTGATAAACTACTGCATTTTTAATCCAATCGGGGGTTTTATAGTCTTTATCATACACGGTAATCTGGTATGCAATAGCAGGCTTTTCATCGTATTGCTGACCAAGACCACCTAAGAACTGGTCGTTATTTGAGTACCATTGTTCATCACCGTCAGCATTAACTCTGAAATAGTACCACAAAAGACCACCATCCTCGGGTGCCTGAATGGTACATTCGTACATTCTTGAGCCTGCAAGTGAAAAAATATAATGCATCTGATATTCGGTTGCGTTAACAAAAAGCGAAACACGCTCTGGAATAAACATTGATGCAACAGCCAAACGCAATCTTACAGTAGAATCGGTTTTAACCGCACCCTTGGGAAAACGGTAAAAGGATTTTCTGGAATTGTGTTCTAACTTCATGATGTATGCCTCCGAAAAAAGAAAAAATATTCCACTAAATTATATCAAAAAACCATGCCAAAGTCAACGCAATAGTTATATTTTATGTGCTTTCTCCATATTATAAGCATGGAGTGAAAAATATGCTTGATGTTATAAAAAATCTATTATGGAACTATATGTTTATACCGTTGTTTTTAATAACGGGGGTAATTTGCTTTATAGCCTTTTTCACAAGAAAAAAAGAAAAAACAGAAAAAAACAGCACAGGTGAGGTTTCGCCTGTGCAAACCCTTTTTGTAACCCTTGCCTCAACCATTGGAACCGGAAACATAATGGGGGTAGGTCTGGCAATAAGTGTTGGCGGTGCAGGTGCGGTTTTCTGGATGTGGGTTGCCGCAATTTTCGGGATGTGGGTTTCCTACACGGAAAACTCCTTCGGTGTGAAATTTAAAGGCAACAATAATCAGCCTGTGTGCTACATGCCAAAAACTGTTTCAATCCCGTTTTCTTTTTTCTGCATTCTGTCTGCATTTGGTATTGGCAACATGATACAGGCAAATTCCGCCGCGAATGCCCTTTATACGGGTTTTGGAGTGAAAAGCTATGTAACGGGGATTGTAATGAGCCTGTTGGCTTTTGTGATAATTAAAGGCGGTTTAAAGGGGATTACAAAATTCACCGATAAATTTGTTCCCATTATGAGTGTTTTTTATATAGTATCGGCGCTTATGGTGATTTTTTTGAACATTTCTAATTTGGGCAATGTAATAAAATCAATTTTTTCCGAAGCCTTTTCAATAAAGGCAATCACAGGCGGTGCTCTGGCAACAGGAATTGGCAGAGGTGTTTTGTCGGGTGAGGCAGGCATTGGAAGCACGGTAATACTTTCGGGAAAATCAAACGCAAAAAGCCCTCACGACCAAGGGGTTATAGGAATGACCGCCATATTTATCGACACTATAGTTATCTGCTCATTAACTGCATTTGCAATACTTTCAGCCTCTGCCCAAAGCACATCACAGGCTTTTTATAAAACACTTGGAAGCATGGGCGGAATTATGCTGGATTTGTCCATAGTATTTTTTGCGTTTACAACCATTGTGGGATGGTCCTATTTTGGACTAATTTGTACAAAGTACCTATTTGGCGAAAAATGGGGTGAAAAATACAAGCTTTTGTATGCTGTGTGCACCTTTATCGGGGCAATCAGCGCACTTGACGTTGTGTGGAACATAGGCGACATTGCAAGTGCGCTTATGGCACTGCCGAATTTGCTTTGTGTGATATATCTGGCATTAAAAAAACCAACTGTATAACAGTTGGTTTTTTGCTTACATAAAAGTGTTGTTACGTCTGTGGAATGAAACTGAAAGCACAATGCCTATGGCAATCATGCTGGTCAGCATGTTACTTCCGCCGTAGCTGAAGAAGGGAAGGGGAATACCTGTAATGGGCAAAAGGTTTATGCACATGCCAATGTTTTCAACAATGTGGAACAAAAGCATTGCGCCTGCACCAACAGAGAGCATTTCGCCGAAATTGTCCCTTGCTCGTCTTGCATTGATAAAAATCCTGCAAATGATGAAAAAGAGCAAGCCAATAACTGCAACTGCGCCAACAAAGCCTAATTCTTCACAAATAACAGAAAAAATAAAGTCAGTTTGTTTTTCGGGCAAATATCCCATTTGAGTTTGTATGCCCTTTAAGTAGCCTGTCCCGAAAAGCTTGCCGCTGCCAACCGCTATTTTTGACTGAATAATGTGGTAGCCTGAACCTAAGGGGTCAGCCTCGGGATTTAAGAAGGAGAAAAACCTTTCCTTCTGGTAGTCCTTAAGAAAGAAGAGCCATGCCATAAGAGCTCCAACCGTGCCCACGCCCAATGCGGAAAAAATGTACTTGTAGCTGATGCCTGCAAAAAACATCATAACAATGAACATGAATATGAAAACCATTGCGGTACCCATATCAGGCTGAAGCATGATTAAAAACACCGGGACAAAAAGGTGTAAAATTAACAAAAGTATGTTGGAAACAGAATTAATGTCCTCCTTGATTTTTGACACATGTGCCGAAAATGAAACCAAAAAGCACACCTTTGCAATTTCCGCAGGCTGTAAATTAACAGGACCAATATTAATCCAACCCTGTGTACCTGTGTCTTCACGGCCAAAGCCCAGGATGAGAACCAAAACCAAAAGAGAAACACCAACAGCCATTGCAAAATATCTGAACCGCTTTAAAACTGAATAGTCCATAAAGGTAATAATAAGTGCGGCAAATAAGCCAACCAAAAGCGCTGCAGACTGCACAAGCACATAGCGTGTGCTGCCAAGGCTTTCGGTTGCACTTTTTATCATAATAATTCCAAAAACAGAGGAGAGAAGCACCGCACACAAAAGGGAAATGTCCGCGCCTTCCTTTGAGAAAAACTTTTTAATCATAAAATCAGTCCTTGTGGATTAATCATATTATAATATTATAACAAAAAACGCATGAAATCAATAGATAATAAAGAAAAAAGTGTTGCAATAAGGGGGTAGGATAGTGTATACTATATTAGAAAATGCTTTGAAAGGCGTGAATGATATGTACACAAACGTATTTGATGAACTTCGTGAACGTGGACTTATTGCACAGACAACTCACGAAGAAGAAATCAGAGAGCTCTTAGGAAAGGAAAAGGTAACTTTTTATATAGGTTTTGACCCCACAGCTGATTCACTTCATGTAGGTCATTTCCTGCAGATGGTTGTTATGCGCCATATGCAGAACTACGGACACAGACCCATTGCGTTGGTTGGCGGCGGTACAGGCATGGTTGGTGACCCCTCCGGTCGTACTGACATGCGTCAGATGATGACTCCCGAAATTATTAACCATAACTGCGAATGCTTCAAAAAGCAGCTTTCTTCAGTTATTGATTTTTCGGACGATAAGGCACTTATGGTAAACAACGCAGATTGGCTTTTAAAGCTTAACTACGTTGAATTCCTTCGTGATATAGGCACTTGCTTCTCTGTTAATAAAATGCTTACTGCTGAATGCTTTAAGCAGAGATTGGAAAAGGGTCTTTCTTTCCTTGAATTTAACTACATGCTCATGCAGAGCTATGACTTCTTGATGCTTTCAAGAGCGTACGACTGTAAGATGGAGCTTGGTGGTGACGACCAGTGGAGCAACATTTTAGGTGGTATTGACCTTTGTAGAAGAAAGGACCAGAAGCAGGTTTATGGTATGACATTTACTCTTCTTACAAACAGCGAAGGTAAGAAGATGGGTAAAACTGCATCCGGTGCTGTATGGCTTGACCCCGAAAAGTATTCTCCTTACGATTTCTACCAGTACTGGAGAAATGTGGACGATGCTGACGTTGTAAGATTTATGAAGATGCTCACATTCGTTCCCATGGACGAAATCAGAGAGTTTGAAAAGCTTGAGGGTAAGGAATTAAATGCTGTAAAGAGCCGTCTTGCATATGAAGTTACAAAGCTTGTTCACGGCGAAGCTGAGGCTGAAAAGGCAAAGAGCGCAGCAGAAGCAGTTTTCAGCGGACAAGGCTCCGATGAAAACATGCCCACCTTTGAAATTGACGCTGTTACAGGCGAAGAAAGCGTAATGGACGTTTTGGTTAAGGCAGGCTTTATTCCCTCCAAGGGCGAAGGCAGACGACTTGTTCAGCAGGGCGGTCTTTCCGTAAACGGCGAAAAGGTAACTGATTTTGCAATGATGCTCACAGCCGATTTGTTTGTTGACGAAAAGGTTGTTGTTAAGAAGGGCAAAAAGTCATTCTTGAAGATTGTTGTAAAGTAATGCTTTCATATTACATGCACCGTGATTCTTTAACGGGACTATGGGACAAGAGTTTTGCAAAAGAGGAAACACAAAGGCTTTCTGAAAAGGATGGCTATGGTGCAATTTTAGTAAGACTCATAGGTGCTGACAATATGCCCTTGTACATAGCTGAGGACAATATAAAGCGTACAGGCAGGCTTATTTCAAATATTACTTTTAATCCTGTTGCAAGGATTGAATACGGCGATTTTATTGTTTTCTCAAACAATTTTAAACAGGAAGCGGATAAAATTTTTGATTTTTTGAAAGAATTCAGAAAAGAGGAATTTTGTCACGGGGTAAGCGCAATGGCAATTGAAAAGGGAGTAACCTTTATCGATTTACACAGGCATCTTTCGGCAGGAATCAGCCTGTCGCAGCTTACAGGTAACAAAAAAGCCGTATATTGACAGTATTTTTCCATTAAAATGAAAAAATACTTGCTATTTGTGTGTATTTATTATATAATAATAAAAAATATGGATATTCGGATGAACTCCGAACAGAAAGGATTTGTTAACATGATTTCAGCAGGCGATTTCAGAAATGGCGTAACTTTTGAATATGACAACAGCGTTTTCCAGGTTGTAGAATTCTTGCACGTAAAGCCCGGTAAGGGTGCAGCTTTCGTTCGTACAAAGCTCAGAAACGTTATCAACGGCGGTGTTGTTGAAAGAACTTTCAACCCCACAGATAAGGTTCAGGAAGCTAAGATCGACAGAAAGAGCAAGCAGTACCTTTATAAGGACGACGATTTCTATAACTTCATGGATCCCGAAACTTATGAACAGGATCAGATTGCTATCGGAGATATTGAAGATGCAATGAAGTTTGTTAAGGAAAACGAAAACGTTATGATTCTTTCCTACAAGGGCAAGGTATTCAGCTGTGAACCCCCGCTCTTCGTAGAACTTGAAATTACAGAAACAGAACCCGGTTTTGCCGGCAACACAGCACAGGGTGCTACAAAGCCCGCAATTGTTGAAACAGGTGCTCAGATTAAGGTTCCTCTTTTCATCAACCAGGGTGAAGTTGTAAGAATTGACACAAGAACAGGCGAATACATGGAAAGAGTTAAGAACTGATTTTCAGGAAGGAACTTGTTATGGGATATTTAGCTGAAAAGGTAGCTTATCTCAAAGGTCTTTGCGACGGTCTTGACATTAATGCCGACTCTAAAGAGGGTAAGGTTATTTTAGCAATCGTTGAAGCCTTGGGTGAGATAACAGACGAGGTTGAAGAAACTATCCTTATGCAGGATGAAATGCAGGCTCAGCTTGATGATGTGGATGAAGCTCTTGCAGATTTGGAAGAGGATTTCTACGAGCTTGACGAGGATCTTGACGATTTGGACGAGCTTGAAGATGATATTGACGAAGAGTGGGAAGAGGAATATTCCTTTGAATGCCCCAAGTGCGGCGATATGGTTTACGTTGATTTGAGCTTGCTTGACGGTGATGATGGCTGTATTGTTTGTCCTAATTGCCATGAATCCATTCAGCTTGAGTTTGATATTGATTCTGACGAAGAATAAGATTATTAAAGGGTGCTCATATGAGCGCCCTTTTTCGTTAAATTAACAGTTTATTAATTGACACCTCTTTATTTTGTGGTACAATGAAATAGAGAGGTGGTTTTTTATGAAAAAAGCTTTATGCTCGATATTTACTTTTTTAATTGCAATTTCATCCTTTACTGCATATGCAGAGGATTTTACCTTTGATATTTATGATGCTTGTTTCAAAGCCGCCTCAGACGATGCAGTCTTGATGGAGATTGACGAAGATGTAAAAAAAGAATTTGGAAAAAAGCTTATGGCAGCATGGAAAAATATGGACACTGAGGTTCAGCTTTATCCCGATGTGCAAATACATAAAGACGATATTGTGGCACTTTATTCAACAATTTTCTTCGAAAATCCGCAGTATTACTACGTTGTGCGAAGCTTTAGTGGCACAACCAACAGCGCAGGCTATATGGGAAAATTAACCAAGCTCAAATACAATGTGGACAGCATGGACACTGTCAGGGCTACCTGGAATGAAATTGACAAGGCAACCGAGGAAATTCTTTTTAACATAAGCCCCGACATGACTGATTTCGAAAAGGTGATGACCGTGCATGACTATATGGACCTGCACTACGTTTACGATTTGGAAGATACCGACCAGACTTATCAGATTCTTCTTGATAAAAGAGGCGTTTGTGCAGCCTATGCGGAGGCTTTCCAGCATGTGATGAATGTTTTGGACATTGATAGCACGTTGGTGCAGTCGGATGAAATGGGGCATATATGGAACATGGTCAAGCTTGATGGGCAGTGGTATCATGCCGATGTCACCTGGGACGACCCTGTGCCTGACCAGTTTGCTGAGGTGTGCCACGAATATATGCTGTTAAGTGAAAATGCCATAAAAGCGTTGGAACACTACGGCTTTACTGCACCCTATGAGGCAACCTCAACTACATACGACAATGCACCCTGGCACGATGAAATGTGTGCCCTTGTAACAGTTGGTGGCATTTTGTACCGAGCCGAGGGCAATAACCTTATTGACGAAAACGGCAATGTAATATACGAAGACCTTGACGGTGGCGACAATGTATGGAATACCAAACCAACCGCAGGCGTTTCCGGAGAAGTGTTTACAGGTCTTTGTGAAATAAACGGGGTGTTGTATTTTAACACCGATACAGGTATTTATTCCTATAACCCCAAAACAAAGAAAACCGAATGTGTAAAGCAGGAATATGGAGTATTCGGTCTTTATGCTGATAAAAACGTGATCTTGTACAGCACTTACGATTTTGAAAAAGGCTTATTCGTGAAAAAGGGTGAGCTTAAAATTAACGATGTTCGTGTTGCAGCGCCTTACTACGAAGAAGGTGAAGCTGTTATAAGGCTGTATAATGATTGTGATGCACCCTTGTGGGTAATAAGTGAGGGTGAAGGCTACATGGTGAAAAAGGTTGAAAACAAAGGCTTTGAAACCTTAAGGTTTAAAAACGGTGACAGCCAGACAATTTATGTTTGGAAAAACAGCTTAGAGCCTTTAATAGCAGAGTTTACAGTAGCTGAATAAAAGAAAACCGCTGATTTTAAATCAGCGGTTTTTTGTGTGTAAATTACTTTTTCATGGGAATGCCCTTGGCATCAAGTGAAGCAATAATAGAGTCTACAACTTCCATTACCTCTTCCTTTGTAAGAGTTCTTTCACCATGAGAGAAGAGTATTCTTACTGTGATTGACTTGCCGGATTCGTCGGAATATGTGTCAAGAAGCTTAACGGACTTAATAAGAGGACAATTAGCTTCTTCAATAGCTTTGCCGATGGGTGCATACTTTTCGGAAACAAAGGAAACGTCAATTTCCATTTCGGGGTACTTTGAGGGTTCAAGGTACTTAATGGAATTGTTCTTTTCGTTGGAGAAAAGTGTAACATCAATTTCAGCAAATACAATAGCAGCTTTTTTGTCAATCTTCTTTGAAACTACGGGGTGAACAACGCCCATTTCACCAATCTTAACGCCGTTTAAGTAAATTGCATTAAGGTTTCTGGGGTGCTTGTAGGAATGAGTGGGGGTAATTGCTTCAAAGGTGAGAGTTGCATGACGAAGGTCGTCTGTGATAACAGCTAAAATGTCACGAAGGTAAAGATAAACCTCTTCAACGCTCTTTGTTTTGTCAAAAAGTGTAATACAAAGCTTCTTTTCTTCCTTGCAAAGGCCGTCTTCTTTCAAGCCGTTTACAACTCTGCCAACCTCGAACACACCGAAAGAAGGAGCATAGGAGGTGTTTTGCTTAACCTGGCAAAGCTGTGTGGGAATAATGGACTTACGGATTGTTTCAATGTTGGGGTTTGTAGCATTAACAAGCTTAATGTTGTCTTCAATTTCAATGCCCAAATCCTTGTATTCGTCGTAGTATGCCCAAACATAACTGTGAAGCTCATGGAGAGAAAATCTCTTAACCAAAATGTCCTTAATTTTTTCTTCCATTGTTTTTTCTTCGGCAGCTCTTACCGGGTAAAGAGGAACTGCGGCTGTGTTAATCTCAAAGTTGTCATAGCCGTAAATACGTGTGATTTCTTCAATAATGTCAGCCTTCATTGTAACGTCCTTTGTTGCTCTCCAGCTGGGTACTGTTACGTTGAAGTTGTCATTATCACAATCAACACTAAAGCCTAATGCACGAAGTGTTTTAACAATTGTGTCGTTTGAAATTTCAATACCTGTGTAGCGGTCAACAAACTTTTTGTCAAAAGTAAGGCTACGTGTGGGGTAGGAGAAGGCAATTTCGTCAGTAAGAGAGGAAACCACCTGAACGTTTTCGTCAATATCTGTCAAAAGCTTTACAAAGCGTGCGATTGCAGGAACAGTAAGCTCAGGGTCAAGACACTTTTCGTAACGCTGAGAAGCATCTGTTCTGTGTGCAAGGCGAACTGTACTCTTGCGGATACTAACTGCATCAAAGGTTGCAGATTCAAGTGTGAGACGTGTTGTGTCGTCAACAATTTCGCTGTCCAAGCCACCCATAATACCTGCGATTGCAACAGGTGTGTTGTCGTTACAAATCATAAGTGTGTTTTCGTCACAATTGCGGTCAACGCCGTCAAGTGTGCGGAAAACATGGGGAGCCTCAAATCTCTTAATTCTGAGCTTTTCAACCTTTCTTGAGTCAAATGCGTGCATGGGCTGACCCATTTCAAGCATTAAGTAGTTTGTTAAGTCGGCAAGAAGGTTAATTGAACGCATACCGCAGTAGAACAAACGGATACGCATGTTAACAGGGCTCACGTTCTTTGTAATGTTTTCAACCTGCAAGCAGGAGTAACGCTGACAAAGTGCATCTTCAATCTTCATGTCAATTTTGGGAAGATTGTCGTACTTTGAAAGGTCAACAGAGGGAAGTGGCTTTAACTCTCTGCCGGCAATTGCAGCAAATTCACGTGCAATACCGTAATGACCCCAAAGGTCAGGACGGTTTGTAAGGCTCTTGTTGTCAACTTCAAAAATAATATCGTCAATTTCGTACAATTCCTTAATGGGTGTGCCGTTTTTAACATCCTCGGTAATGTCCATAATGCCGTCGTTGTTGTCGCTTATTCCAATTTCCTTTTCGGAACAGCACATACCATGAGAGGTGTAGCCAGCTAAAGCACGAGGTGCAATTGTGATTTCGCCAATACGTGCGCCCAAGGGAGCAAATGCAGTTTTCATACCAACACGAACATTGGGAGCACCACAAACAACGTCGGTAAGAGAGCCGTTACCTGCATCAACCTTTAAAAGGTGAAGCTTTTTGGATTCGGGATGGTCGTTAACCTCTTTGATTTCGGCAACAACAATACCTTCAATGTCGCTACCCTTAAAGAAAATCTCGTTTTCAACTTCGGCAGTTGAAAGGGAGAACTGAGAAATTAATTTTAATTTATCCAAACCTGTAAAGTCTACAAAGTCGGAAATCCAATTCATAGATAAAAACATAATTTTCTTCCTCCTTTACTCGTCGTCAGTGAACTGGCTGAGCGCCTTAAGGCTACCTGAGTTCAAGTCACGGATGTCCTTAACGCCGTACTTCATCATAGCAAGTCTTGTGAGACCTAAACCAAAAGCAAAGCCTGTGTATTCCTCGGGGTCAATACCGCCTGCCTTTAATACCTCGGGATGAATCATACCACAGGGGCAAAGCTCAAGCCAACCCGAATGCTTACAAGAGGGGCAACCGTCGCCGCCGCAGATAAGACAGCTGATGTCAAGCTCAAAGCCGGGTTCCACAAAGGGGAAGAAGCCGGGACGGAGACGAACCTTAATATCCTTCTGGAAAACTTCGGAAAGCATTGTTTTCATGAAGAAAATAAGGTTTGAAATGGAAATGTTCTTGTCAACCATTACACCTTCCATCTGGAAGAATGTGTTTTCGTGGCAAGCGTCAGTTGCTTCGTTTCTGAAGCAACGGCCGGGGAAAATAGCCTTAATGGGCTTGCCTTCGTTAATAAGAGCATCCTTGTACTTTTTGTAAATAGCATTCTGTGCCGCAGAGGTGTGGCTCTTAAGGAGCTGACCGTTTTCAAGGTAATATGTGTCCTGCATGTCTCTTGCGGGGTGATGCTTGGGAATGTTAAGTGCTTCAAAGCACTCATAGTCTGTTACAACCTCGCTGTAGTCTTCCACGTGAAAGCCCATGGACTTAAACACCTTTTCGCACTGGCGCTGTACAAGTGTGATGGGGTGGTAGCTACCACGAGCAAGGTTTGCAGGAGTGGAAATGTCAAACTCAGGCATTGAGTTAATTTCCTTTTCAATTTCAGCATTCTTAATTTCTTCAATTTTGTCGGAAATTAATTTTGCCGCCTCTTCCTTAAGCACATTGACCTTCTGGCCAAAATCCTTCTTTTCTTCAATTGAAAGGTCCTTCATACCCTTCAACAAACCTGTGATAGAGCCGTTTTTACCTAAGTATTCAACTCTTAATGCGTCAACGCTCTGTGCGTCGGAAACGGCATTAAGCTTACTAACAAGCTCTTCTTTTAACAATGTAACCTTGTCGTTCATGTTAACATTCCTTTCGTAGAATATATGTAAAAATAAATTAATAAACAAAAAAAGCTCATCCCCAAAAGGGACGAGCAAAACCCGCGGTACCACCCTGATTCAAGTAAAAAACTTGCACTCAATGCGTTTTACGTGACGCTACACTCTGCTTAATCAAAGCTTTCGCAGAACGCTCCAATGCTGAAATTCACCTGCAAAATCACAAGACTGCTCACAGCCGACGACAGTCACTCTCTTGTATGACCCTTTGCAACCTACTTACACATCTTCACTGCGTGTACCTAGTAATTATACTGCCATTTTGGGCTAAAGTCAAGTGTTTTTGCATATAAATAGAAAGAGGTGATAGTTATGTGGCAAAAAATAAAGCCATTTGTGTTTTTCATAGCTTTAAGCTTGGGTGTTGGTGCTTTGGCGGCATTTTTAACAAGGGGAAACATGAATATTTACGACGACATCATATCTCCGCCATTGAGCCCTCCTATGTGGCTTTTCCCTGTTGTGTGGACAATTCTGTACATTTTAATGGG
Source organism: Clostridia bacterium (assembly GCA_045546275.1). Classification (GTDB taxonomy): domain Bacteria; phylum Bacillota; class Clostridia; order UMGS1883; family UMGS1883; genus RGIG1927. The sequence goes on from JAZQCM010000015.1 coordinate 96,314, forward strand.
CGTGAGCGGAGGGGTAATCTACAATCAGAACAAAACCGTCCCCGGTGTTTTTTACACCCAGCTTGCAGTTAACTTTCTCTGGAGCATAATATTCTTTAATTTAAGGTTGTTTCTTCTGTCCTCCATATGGTTGGTGCTTTTAATTCTTCTCATATGGCGGATGATTAAAGAGTTCAGAATAATTGACATCAGAGCTTCTTATTTGCAGTACCCCTATCTTGCATGGTGCATTTTTGCACTGTATTTAAACATTGGAATATGGATTTTAAACAAATAAAGAACAGTCAGGTGAAACTTTTCGCCTGACTGTTTTTTGCCAATTTTGTAAAAAAACTTGACATGATTTTTTGTGATTATATAATTAAGGTAATAGGTGCATAGGGACTTAAATATGTGTTTTGACACAGTCTGGCGTCCATAATTGCACACAATAAAGGGGAAAACAAATATGGAATACAAATGTACGATAGAACAAGTAATAGATGATGAGGTTATAATAAAAATTAATGAATATTCTATAACTGGATTTTGTTTTCCATTCGAGATGAAAGGAACTAAAGAAGCTACGGTCAAGATTTCATTGTTTGATATAACCAATATGAAATCAACACATGAGAAAGTTCCAAATGTAACCAAGGAAGGAAAATCATTATCATATAAATTATATGGAGTTTTAGATGTCGATAATTGCAGATTAAAGTCTATTATTGATTTTGATATTAATAAATGGGATATTTTTGACTATAGCTTTCTTGACGGGAAAAATGTATGTGTTGAGGTAACAAGACTGGATTTTGAGTTTAGTTGAGCAAAGCTTTAGCGATGAAGAATTTGAGGAAATACATAAAACTCATATGCAACTATACGATGAGAGGCCATTTGGGGACAGGCCATTTGGGGACGTACATTTTTTGGTATCATTTTCTTAACTTGGACTAAAAAGTGCCATTTCGTGTACGACTCCGGTTGTATTAAGAATTATAAACAAATTAATTAAACAAACAAAAAAACTCCGCATTGCGGAGTTTTTTGTTTGTTTAATTATGCTAATTTTGCCTTGATAACTTCAGCCATCTTGTCGCACTTGCAGTTAGCAAAGAATAATTCCTGGAACTTTTCGCCGCTGATTGCACCCTTTAAGAGGTCCTGGTCAATGTTCTCTAAAATATAGAACATATCCTGGTGAGTAACCTTCTTAACTTCGTCAAGAATCTTCTTATTTCTCTGTTCGGGAACTGCTCTTTCCTTAGGATAGCCGCCGCCCCATTCTTCAACGAAGAGCTTTTCAAATACGTACTGAAGGTTTAATTCGCAACCCCAGCCCCAACCCTTAGCAAAGGGAAGAGCAATAGCGTTACCATTGTTAACCTGTGTGAACTGATAAGCGTCTGTGGGGTCAACAACATGACCGCAAAGTACGCCGGGGAAGGAGTTACAAGCAAGCATAGCGCCTTCGCCTGTACCGCAACCTGTAATAACTAAATCAGCTGCACCGGAGTTGAGAAGGATTGCAGAAAGAATACCAATCTGTACATATGTAAGCTGTGCTGTATCTTCAGCGGAGTACATACCGTAGTTATGAACTTCGTGACCGAGGGGTTCAACAACCTTTTTAAGTGTAGCTTCGATAAGAGCATTTTTAGCCGCCTGGCTGTTTTCGTTAATAAGAGCAATTTTCATGGGAAAACATTCCTTTCTTTAATATATTTATTAGTTATATTCTATAATGAAATCAAATTTTTGTCAACCTTATAAAACGCAAAAGGCACCAGAGTGTCACTTTTTATATTGTAGAAAAACCTAAATTTATTCACAACAGCGAAAGGTGCGGAAAAGAAGGTTTTCCGCATAAAATAGGAGGGGCTATCGCATTGCCCCTCCGAAAGTGGCGATTTTAGGGGGCATTAAGCCCCTTGCACGAGAAATCGTCACTTTGTTCTTTGTAAAAAAAACAGACCTCAAAGTGCTGAAGGACGTTAGTCCGCCTTTGAGGTCGCGTGTAAACCTTATAAAACGCAAAAGAGGCACCTGTGTGCCTCTTTTGTGTTATGTGGTATCGGATGATAGAAAATTACTTAGTACCTGTACTGCCAAAGCCGCCTTCACCGCGAACTGTTTCGGAGAGTGTGTCAACCTCAACAAAGTTTGCAGTTAAAAACGGTGCAATAACCATTTGTGCAATTCTTTCGCCATGCTCCACCGTTTGGGGAGTGGTGCCGTGATTGTGAAGAGCAACCATCACTTCGCCACGGTAGTCAGCATCCACAACGCCAACCTTGTTGGCAGGAGCAAGATTTCTCTTTGATGCAAGACCGCTTCGTGCATAGATTAAGCCTGCATAGCCTTGGGGAACTTCAAGTGCAATGCCTGTTTTAATAAGCACTGTTTCGTGGGGGATTATTGTAACAGCTTCTTCAAGGCAGGCGTAAAGGTCACAGCCTGCAGCAAAGGGGGAGCCGTAGGTGGGAATAGTTGCTTTTTCGTTAAGCTTTTTAATGTTTACGTTTGTCATAAAAAATCCTCTCATTCTCCGCAGGAGGTGCATTTTACACTTTCGCCCGAAACATCCTTGCGGTCAATGTTTGCATCGCCCTGCCACAAAATGAGCGCATCAGCCTTTAAGGATTTTTGAACATCAATAATCCTTTGGTTGGAAGAGCCTTTAAAGCGGAGGGAAATGTCCTTCAAGCTTTCAACAAATTCGCCGTCAACTAAAATGTCGATGTTTTTGAGCATTTCGTCGGTAATACTACTATCGCCCAATTTGCCGGTTAACATGTCGGCTTCAAAATTGTAGCCTGAGTAGCACCAAATGTCCTTTTGGGGGAATAATGTTTTAATTTTTGTAAGAAAAGGCGCTAAAACCTTTTGGTTTTCAATTTCAAAGGGTTCGCCGCCCAAAAGGGACAAGCCCTGGATATAATCCTTTGAAAGCGCATCAATAATTTCGTTTTCTGTATCTTTTGTAAAGGGTGTGCCATAGTTAAAATCCCAGGTTTCGGGGTTAAAGCAACCCTTGCAATGATGGGTGCAACCCGAAACAAAAAGGGAAACACGTACACCTAAGCCGTTAGCAATATCGTGCTTTTTTATGGTAGCATAATTCATATGAGCACCTCTATTACAGATGAAGTACACGGGACTTGATTTCCTTTGTTTTGCCAACGTTCCAGAAGTTTTCGCCTAAGTAGCCGCAGGTACGGCGGGTAACATTCATTCTCTTCTGGTCCTTGTTGTGGCAGGAGGGGCATTCCCATTCAAGGTTATCGTTAATCATAATTTCGCCGTCGTAACCGCAAACATGGCAGTAGTCACTCTTTGTGTTGAACTCGGCATACTGAATGTTTTCGTAAATAAATTTAACAAGTGTTTCCAATGCAGGAAGGTTGTGACGCATGTTGGGAATTTCAATATAGCTTATTGCACCACCGGAAGAAATTTTCTGGAACTGGCTTTCAAATTCAAACTTAGAAAATGCATCAATATCCTCACGAACATCAATGTGGTAGGAGTTTGTGTAGTAGCCCTTGTCGGTAACATCTTCAATTGTGCCGAAGCGTTCCTTGTCAATACGTGCAAAGCGGTAGCAAAGGCTTTCCGCAGGTGTGCCGTAAAGACCAAAGCCCAGGCCTGTTTCCTTTTTCCACTCTTCGCACTGGCTTCTGAGTCTCTTCATAAGGTTAAGTGCAAATTCCTTGCCTGCATCTTCTGTGTGGCTCACGCCCTTCATGAGCTTTGTAACCTCGTAAAGACCAATGTAGCCAAGAGAAATTGTGGAATAGCCGTCGTGAAGATACTTGTCAATTGTTTCGCCCTTTTCCAGTCTCGCAATTGCACCGTACTGCCAGTGAACGGGACTTGTGTCGGAAATTGTGCCTTCCAATGCCTGATGACGGCACATAAGTGCTTCAAAGCAAAGGTTAAGTCTTTCACTGAGAATTTCCCAGAACTTATCCTCGTCGCCCTTGGCAAGAATGCCAATCTGGGGAAGGTTAAGAGAAACAACACCCTGATTGAATCTGCCCTCGAACTTGTAGTTTCCGTCTTCGTCCTTCCAGGGAGAAAGGAAAGAACGGCAACCCATGGGGGAGAACACGTTGTTTTCGTAGTTTTCGCGCATTTTCTTTGCGGAAATGTAGTCGGGGTAAAGGCGCTTTGCAGAGCACTTTACCGCAAGGCGTGTGATGTAGTCATACTTGCCGCCCAAAAGCGCATTGTGTTCGTCAAGAACGTAAATGAGCTTGGGGAAGGCAGGTGTTACATAAACGCCACACTCGTTTTTAATACCCTCATAACGCTGACGGAGGATTTCCTCAATAATCATTGCGTTTTCTTCAATGTATTCGTCGTCCTTCTTAAGGTTTAAGAAAAGAGTAACAAAGGGTGACTGACCGTTTGTGGTCATAAGAGTGTTAATCTGATACTGGATTGTCTGAACGCCGCTCTTTAACTCGTCGTTAAGTCTCTGAGCAACGATTTTTTCAATTGTTTCGCTATCCAAGGTTTCACCGAACTGTTCGTTGAGCTGCTTTGTGAACTTGTCACGGCTCTTACGAAGATACTTACCCAAATGTGACACGTCAACGCTCTGGCCGCCGTACTGACCACAGGCAACGGAAGCAATAATCTGTGTCATGATGGTGCAGGCAACCTGGAAGCTCTTGGGACTTTCAATAAGCTTGCCGTTCATAACTGTGCCGTTGTCGAGCATGTCGCCGATGTTAATAAGACAGCAGTTGAAAATGGGCTGAAGGAAATAGTCCGCATCATGGAAGTGAATTGCGCCTTCCTCATGAGCCTTGGAAATGTGCTCGGGAAGAAGAATACGCTTTGTTAAGTCCTTACTTACTTCGCCTGCAATAAGGTCACGCTGGGTAGCCGCCATTATTGCGTTTTTGTTGGAGTTTTCCTCCATAAGGTCCTTGTTGGAATTTTTGATGAGAGTTAAAATAGACTCATCGGTTGTGTTTGCCTTTCTTACAAGAGCGCGGTTGTAGCGGTAAATAATGTAGGTTTTTGCAAGGTGATATTTACCTGCCTCCATAAGGCGGGATTCCACCATATCCTGTATGTCTTCAACCAAAACTCTCTGGCGGTGTATTTTTTCAATATCTGAAACGATTTCTTCTATTTTTTCTTCTGAAATTCTGTATGGCTCGTCAACGGCTGAGTTTGCCTTGGCGATGGCAATTGCTATTTTGCTTCTGTCAAAGTCCACTGTTGAGCCGTCACGCTTGATAACTTTCATTTTTATTCCTCCTTTATGTAGTGTTTAGCAATAGGATTATACACAAATATTGTGTTTTTGTCAAGATTAAAATACAAGATATTGTGTTGAAATTAGTGGTAGTAAAAAAAGGGCGTAAACCATGGGGTTATGCTTGACTTTAAAGACAAAAAACGATATACTTATTATGATAAGGTTTAAAATTTTTTATGGAGGCGATAGGGTGACTTACGAAAAGACTATGCATGAAGAAAACGAATCCAATATAGAAATAGTTGTGCTTATAAAATGTGTGGCTGAAAAGTGGAAAAGCTTGGCGATTTCTGCTTTGATATGTGCACTTGTGGGCGTTATCTTTGCGGCTGTGACATATGTTCCTGTTTACACATCAACAATCAGCTATGTTATAAACTCAAGAGCAACTTCTGCATCGGATAGTGAGCTTAGATTGGATAACTTCCTGGTTGTGGAATACCTTTCGGAAAACTATTCGTATATTATCACAAGCCGTGACTTCGTACAGCGCATACAGGCTGAAACAGGGTATACAGATGATATAAGCGAATATATTTCTTCCGGTCTTGTTGAAGGCAGTAGCATCATGAAAATTACTGTAAAATCAACTGACCCCGAAAAGTCGTTCCGTATTGCAGATGCAATTCATACATACCTTCCTGAAAAGGCAAAGGAAACAGTTCGTTCGGGAAGTCTTGACTTGTTGGAAACGCCTGTTAAGGCAATTAAGCCTAATGCAAACAGCGATATTCCTAAAATGGGTCTTTTAGGTGCGCTTATTGGTGCATTCCTTGCTGCTGCAGTGATTGTTGTTTTGCAGCTTATTAAAAACCCTGTTATGACACCCAATGCTTTAACAAGCAAGATTGACATTCAGTATGTGGGCTCTGTGCCTCATGTTGAGCTTAAGAACAACAAAAAGAAGACTGCTGCCGGAAAAGCAGTTCACGAGCCAATGCTTGTAACAAATAAGAAGACAGGCTTTGTTTTCAACGAAACCTACAAGTCCATGAGAACTAAGATTGAAAGATATTCCAAAAAGAATAACTGCAAGGCGATTTTGGTTACAAGCGCACTTGAAAACGAAGGTAAAACAACTGTTGCGGCAAACATTGCACTTTCCTTGGCACAGAACAACAACCGTGTTATTATGCTGGATTGCGACCTTCGTAAGCCTGCAGTGGGCAAAATTCTTGACATTAAGGAAGTTAAAACATCTGCATTGGATGTAATTACAGGTCAGGCAACTGTTGACCAGGCAATTGTTCATGTTCCCAACGCCAAGATTGATGCAATCTGCGGTGGCAAAGCGGTTGGCAATTCCTCTGAAATATTGTCCACATCAGGTCTTAGGAAAACAATTGAAGCTTTAAGAGAAATGTATGACTACATTATTGTGGACACACCACCTTCTCAGCTCTTTACCGATGCGGTAATTATTTCCGAATATACGGATGCGGCCATTCTGGTTGTAAGACAGAACAGTGCAAATGTTGATGATGTTATATCTGTAGCAAATGATGTAAGTCAGTCAAATGCAGACCTTATCGGTTTTGTGTTTAACAATGTAACCGATACATCAATTCTTCCCGGCGGCTACAGCAAAAAGTATAACTATTCCTACTACGGCTATGGTAACGTGAGAGATTAAATTATGCTATGAAGAAGTATCGGTTAAATAATCGGTACTTCTTTCTTTGAAGAGGAAAGATAAGGATGAAAACTGTTTATTTGAAAACGTCTGCAAAGGCTCCTGATGAGCATGTTTTAAAGGAAGCTGCAGATTGTATAAGAAAAGGCGGTCTTGTGGTTTTTCCCACCGAAACTGTTTACGGACTTGGCGCAAATACCTTTAACGCTGAGGCTGTGAAAAAAATATATCTTGCAAAGGGGCGCCCGAGTGATAATCCATTAATCAGCCACATTGCAGATATTGACTCGGTAAATTCTCTTGCCCGTGACATTCCCGAAAATGCAAAAAAGCTTATGGAGGAATATTGGGGCGGACCTTTGACCATTATATTAAAAAGAAAAGACACCGTTCCGGGAATTATTTCCGCGGGGATGGATACTGTGTCGGTAAGAATGCCCTCGCATCCTGTTGCAAATATGCTGATAAAGCTCTCGGGTGTTCCTATTGCGGCACCCAGTGCAAATTTGTCGGGCAGCCCCAGCCCTACTAATTTTGAGCATTGCAAAATGGACATGGACGGCAGGGTTGACATGATAATTGACGGCGGTGAATGTGAAATAGGCGTTGAGTCAACTGTTGTTGACTTAACAGGCGAAATTCCTGTTATTCTTCGCCCCGGTGCGGTTACCCGTGAGGACATTGCTTTTGTTTGCGGTGATTGTATTTTTGGCGGGGAGTATGCCGATGCGCCAAAATGCCCCGGCATGAAATACGTTCACTACAGCCCTAATGCCGAGGTTTTTGCAGTTAACAGCATGGAAAGCTTTGTTGTTCCCGAAGGGAAAGATATTGGCGTAATTGCTTATGACAAGCACAAGAGCCTTTTGAAAAACGGCGTTTTTTATTCGGCAGGCAGCTCCGACATGGAATATGCTGCAAGGCTCTTTTATCTTTTGAGAAAAGCCGACGAGGATAACATAAAAACTGTTTATGCTCTTCTTCCCGAAAATAAGGGTATAGGCACAGCAATTCGAAACAGGCTTTTAAAATCGGCAGGGGGAAGGGTTATATGAAGGTTTTATTTGTGTGCACGGGCAACACCTGTCGTAGTCCGATGGCTGAGGGGATTTTTAACTTTATTTCAAAGGGTGCATTTTCACGTGGGCTTTATGCCGAAGGCGGCAGTGCAAGCCATAATGCAATCAAAGCCATGGAAAAAATGGGCATTGACATAAAAAACCATGCTTCAACTCAGTTAACAAAAGAAGATGTTGACACTGCAGATATTGTTCTTACAATGACCATGGGGCATAAAAAAATGGTTTTGTCGGCAATGCCAGAGCACGAGGGCAAGGTTTTCACCATAGGCGAATATGTAAACGGTGAAGATGTAGCAGACCCTTACGGCGGTGACGAAAGAGCCTATGATGCTTGTGCAAAGCAGCTTTATGAATATATTGAAAAGATTGTTGAGAAATTGAAATGATAAGAAGATGTACGAAAGAAGACATTGATTGCATTTATAAAATAGAAGAAGCAGCCTTTGCTGACCCCTTGAAAAAGGAAACCATGTTAAAAGATCTGGAAAGAGAAAGCTATTATTGCTACGCTCTTTTTGAATCTGATGCAGTTTCTTTTGTAAGCTTTGAAAAGGTTTTTGACGAAGGGCAGATTATAAGCGTTGCTACAAAGCCCGAATGTAAAAGGCATGGCTATGCAAAAAAGCTTTTTAGAGAAATTTTCAAAACAGCAAAGGATAACGGCATAGCATTTTTATCTTTAGAGGTAAGATGCAATAACACTCCTGCAGTTTCCCTATACAAGTCGCTTGGCTTTAAAGAGGTGGGCAGGCGTAAGAATTACTACTCTAACCCTGTAAGTGATGCAATACTTATGGATTTACAGTTGGGAGATGAATGACAAATGGCATATATTTTGGGAATAGAAACCTCCTGCGATGAAACAGCAGCTTCCGTAACAAAGGACGGGAGAGAGGTTCTGAGCAATATTGTTTATTCGCAGATTGATATACATACTCTTTATGGTGGCGTTGTGCCCGAAATTGCATCAAGAAAGCATATCGACAAAATCCTTTGGGTTATTGACGAGGCTTTGAAAAAGGCAAATATTACAAAGGAAGAGCTTGACGCTGTTGCGGTGACCTATTCACCCGGGCTTGTTGGTGCACTTTTGGTTGGTGTAAGTGCGGCAAAGGCACTTGCCTACGGCTTAGGAAAGCCCATTGTGCCCGTAAACCACATTCAGGGTCACATTGCGGCAAATTACATTGCTCATAAGGACCTGGAGCCTCCCTTTGTGTGTCTGGTGGCATCGGGTGGACACAGCCACATTCTTCACATGAAGGATTATCACGATTTTGAAATTTTGGGACAAACCCATGACGATGCTGCAGGTGAAGCCTTTGACAAGGTTGCAAGGGTGCTTGGTCTTGGTTATCCCGGTGGTCCTAAGGTTAACAAGCTTAGCGAAGAAGGGGACATGAATGCCATTAAGTTCCCCAGACCCAAAAGTGGCTTTGATTTCAGCTTTTCCGGTGTGAAAACCGCTGTTATAAACTACGTTCACAAGGAAGAACAAAACGGCAACGAAATTAACAAGGCCGACGTTGCGGCTTCTTTCCAGAAAGCTGTGTGCGATGTGCTTGTGGAAAACACAATTGATGCGGCAAAGAGCGTAAACTGTAACAAAATTGCTCTTGCAGGCGGTGTGGCGGCAAACACCTTCCTTCGTAAAATGATGGAGGATGCGGCAAAGGCAAACAACATGCAGTTTTACTGTCCGCCTATTGATTTGTGTACCGATAATGGTGCCATGATTTCCTGTGCAGGATATTTGAATTTTGTTAAGGGTGTAAGGGGAGATTTAACCCTTAATGCGGTACCCCAGTTAAGATTGGATTGATTTTATTACACCTCATCAGTCGCCTTCGGCGACAGCTTCGCCTCAAGGAGAAGCCTAATAGGAAGGAGTTTTTAGTATGACAACAAATGAAAAAATTGCTCTTTTAAGACAAGAAATGGACAAAAACGGACTTTGTGGCTACATTGTGCCCACAGGTGACCCTCACATATCAGAATATTTGGCAGACCATTACCGCTTCCGTCATTGGATTTCAGGCTTTACAGGCAGTGCAGGTACTTTTGCATTAACCCACGAAAAAAGCGGACTCTGGACCGACGGAAGGTATTATATACAGGCTGAAATTGAGCTTTCGGGCAGTGAATGCGAGCTTTACAAAGCCTATGAACCCGGCGTTATAAGCTACGTTCAGTTTTTCTGCAATGAGCTCAAAGAAGGCGACAAGGTTGGTATTGACGGAAAGCTTTTCAGTAAAAGTGCTGTAACTAACATGCAGAAGGAATTTACAAAAAAGGGTATTGAGCTGGTTGTAGACCGCGATTTTTCCTACATCTGGGAGGAAAGACCCTCGCTTCCTTACACAGAGCTTTTTGTCCTTGATGAAAAGTACACAGGTGAAAGTGCTGAAAGTAAGGTAAATAGACTTCGTGAAAAAATGAACGAAGCTATGGTTACATGCTTTGCCACAGGCACCTTGGATTCTGTTATGTGGCTTTTTAACGTGCGTGCAAACGATGTGCACTGCTGTCCCTTTGCCCTTAGCTACGCTCTTGTAACAAAGAATGATGCCACTTTTTACATCGACGGTAAGCAGATGACCGAAAGCGTTAAGGCATACCTTGACAAAAACGGCGTTACAGTTAAAGAATACGAAGAAATTTACAGCGACCTTGCAGCATTGGGTGAGGAAGACACTCTGGCGTTTAACTTAAGAAGCACAAACTACAAGCTTTACGAATCTGCATCCTGTAAGGTAAAGGAAACAGCTGACTTTATTGAAAACATGAAGGCTGTTAAAAACTCTGTTGAAAACGAAAACCTTAAAAATGCATACGTTAAGGATTGTGTTGCCCTTGTTAAAAGCTTTTACAAAATTTACACCTCGGAAAGCGGCACCTTAACCGAAAACGATGTTTGCAATATTTTATTGGAAGAAAGAGGCAAAATGGAGGGTAACCTTGGTGCAAGCTTTGACACTATTGCGGCATACAAGGGCAACGCTGCCATGATGCACTATTCTCCCGACAAGGAAAACAGTGCAGTTATTGAAAAAAGCGGAATGCTTTTAATTGACTCAGGCGGTCAGTATTATGACGGCACAACCGACATTACCCGTACACTTGTGCTGGGCGAAATTTCCGACGAAGAGAAAAAGGCGTACACATTAACCTTAAAGGGCAATATTGCACTTTGCAATGCAAAATTCTTAAAGGGTGCCACAGGCAGCTGTCTTGACATTTTAGCCCGTCAGTATTTGTGGAACGAGGGCATTGACTACAAGTGCGGCACAGGTCATGGCGTTGGCTTTTTGCTTAACGTTCACGAAGGCCCTCAGGGCTTTGGTCCCCGTATGAGATACGCATACCCCTTGGAGGTTGGTATGAATTTAACTGTTGAGCCCGGTGTTTATGTTGAGGGCAAGTACGGCATAAGAATTGAAAATGACGTTATAGTTACGCCCTTTGTAAACAATTCCGACGGCGAGTTTTATCAGTTTGAAATGCTTTCCTACTGTCCTATTGACAAGAGAGCTATTGACAAGAGCCTTATGACAAAGGCAGAAATTGATTGGCTCAATACCTTCCACAAAAAGGTTTATGAAAAGCTTTCAGCTTTCCTTACCGAAGAAGAAAAGGCGTGGCTTGGGGAAGAAACAAAAGAGTTGTAATTTACTATTTATTAATTTGACACAATAATATGATTGTGGTACAATAAAATATAATGAGTTTTTATATGCTCTTAAATAAAAGAAAATGGTGATATAAATGGGTCTTTTTTCCAAGATTTTTGGAGACTATTCAACTAAAGAAGTTAAAAAAATAGAACCCTTAAAGCAAAAGGTTCTTTCCTTAGAAGCTGAATATGCAGCTTTGAGCGAAGACGAATTAAAGGGTAAAACAAACGAATTTAAACAGAGGCTTAATAATGGCGAAACCTTGGACGACATTCTTCCCGAAGCTTTTGCAACTGTGAGAGAAGCAAGCTGGAGAGTGTTGGGGATGAAGCATTTCCCCGTTCAGATTATCGGTGGTATAATTCTTCATCAGGGCAGAATTGCCGAAATGAAAACAGGTGAAGGTAAAACCCTGGTTGCAACACTTCCTGCGTATCTTAACGCTCTTACAGGCGATGGTGTTCACATTGTAACAGCAAACGAATACCTTGCAAAGCGTGACAGTGAGTGGATGGGTAAGGTTTATCGTTACCTTGGCTTGACAGTAGGTCTTATTGTTCCTCAGGGCACACAGGAGGATAAGCACAAGGGCTACGCCGCCGACATTACCTACGGTACAAACAGCGAATTTGCATTTGACTATTTGTGGGACAATTTGAGAACCGAAAAAGCTCAGGTTGTACAGCGCAAGCACAATTATGCAATCGTGGATGAGGTTGACTCAATTCTTATTGATGAAGCAAGAACACCTCATATCATCAGCTGTCCCGACTCTGAGGCAGATGCTCTTTACATGGTTGCCGACAGGTTTGTAAGAACACTTAAAATGCTTAAGGTTGAATCCTTTGACAATAAGAGTGAAAGCTACAACCTTGACTGTGATTTTATTGTGGACGAAAAGGCAAAGAGTGCTAATCTTACCGAGAAAGGTACCAAAAAGGCAGAGCAGTTCTTTAATATTGAAAACCTTGCTGACCCCAACAACATGAGTATTATGCATCATATTAACATTGCCCTTAAAGCACACGGCGTTATGAAGCGTGATGATGACTATGTTGTGAAGGATGACGAAGTTTTAATTGTTGACAGCTTTACAGGCAGAATTGCAGTGGGAAGAAGATATTCAAACGGTCTTCACCAGGCAATTGAAATGAAGGAAGGCTTGAAGGTTAAAAACGAAAGCAAAACAGTTGCAACAATTACCGTACAGAACTACTTTAGAATGTACGAAAAGCTTTCGGGTATGACGGGTACAGCACTTACTGAAGAAGAAGAATTCAAGGGCACATATGCACTTGACGTTGTGGCAATCCCCACAAATTCTCCTGTTATCCGTGAAGACAGTAACGACGCAGTTTACATGACACACAATGCAAAAATCCGTGCAATTGTAAACGAAATCAAATCAGCGCATGCACAGGGAAGACCCGTGCTTGTTGGTACTGCAACAATCGAAAGCAGTGAGGAATTATCCCGTGCGTTAAAGCGTGAGGGCGTTACTCACAGAGTTCTTAATGCGAAATACCACGAAGCGGAAGCACAGATTATTGCGCAGGCAGGTAAAAAGGGTGCGGTTACCATTGCCACAAACATGGCAGGTAGAGGTACTGACATTCTTTTAGGCGGTAACGCCGAATATATGGCAAAGAGCAGAATGCAGAAGGAAGGCTTCTCTGACGAATTGATTGTTGAAGCTACAGGCTTTGGTGAAACAGATGATGAAGAAATCCTTAACGCAAGAAGCACCTTTGCAAAATACAACGAAGAATTTAAAAATGAAATTGAACCTGAAAGATTAGAGGTTGTTAATGCTGGCGGTTTGTACGTAATCGGTACTGAACGCCACGAATCAAGACGAATTGACAACCAGCTTCAGGGTCGAAGCGGACGACAGGGTGACCCCGGTAAGGCAAAGTTTTTCGTTTGCTTTGATGATGACCTTTTACGTCTTTTCGGTGGCGACAGAGTGAAGAGAATGCTCTCCACAATGAAAATTGACGAGGACGATGTTATTGATGAAAAAATCCTTTCGGGCGTAATTGAAAATGCTCAGAGAAACATCGAAGGCAGAAACTATGACATGCGTAAAAACGTGTTGCAGTTTGACGACGTTGTAAACACACAGCGTGAAATTATTTACAAGCAGCGCAGACAAGTATTGGATGGCGAAAACATTAAGCCTGCAATCGAAAAAATGATTGAAAAGCTTATCGACAATGCAGTTGTAAAATTCCTTAATGCCGAGCATGCCGACTACTGGCTTATGGCGGAATTTGAAAGCTACCTTGAACAGCTTTTCCGCAAAAAGGATTTCATTAAGATTTCCGACAAGGATATTAACACTCTTTCCCGTGATAAAATAAAAAAGGAAGCCCTGGAAAATGCCAAGGCAAGATACAAAGAGCAGGAAAACCTTTTCGGAGAGGAAAGAATGCGCGAAATCGAAAGAAAGATTATGCTTAAGTCTGTTGACAACCACTGGATTGAGCATGTGGATGCAATGGACCAGCTCAAGCAGGAAATCAGGCTTCGTGCATACGGCAACCACGACGTTGTAGACGAATACAAGATGGTTGGCTTTGATATGTTTGAAGAAATGGTTGACTTAATGCAGGAAGATACTGTAAAATATGTTATGGGTGTTGTGCCTGCAATGAATGTTCAGGTGACAGAGCAGGTTAAAAATGCCCGTTCAAATGATGGGGAAAAGGCGCCTTCCTTAATGAAGGGCCCCGACCTTAGAAAGGCTGTTGCAAACGGTGGCAGTGACGGTAGTGTTAAAAAGCAGCCCGTAAGAAGAACCGAGCCTAAGGTGGGAAGAAACGACCCCTGTCCCTGCGGAAGCGGTAAAAAGTATAAGCAGTGCTGTGGACTCAATGAAAATCCGTAACAGGATTTTTGTTGAATACATACAATGCGAAAGGAACGAAATAAAATGGTAGAGTACGATCAGTATAAATTAACTCTCAACGGCCTTGAGGACGAAATTGAAGAATTGGGCAAGTCCTTAGGCATTGAAAATGTGAGAAAACAGGCCGAAGAGATGGAAAAGGAAACAATGAACCCCGACTTTTATTCCGATATGGAAAAAAGCCAGAAGGTTTTAAAGCAGCTTAAGCAGTTAAAAGGCAAAATTGAGCACTTTGAAAAAATAGGAAGTGAGAGAGAAGACCTTTTAACAATCATTGAGCTTGCTGAGGAAGAAGACGATTTAAGCTTCCTTGACGAGGTTAAAACAGGTGTTGAAGCGTTGATGAGCAACATTGAAAACACAAAGCTTGAAACACTTTTGTCAGGTCCCTACGACAAGAATGATGCAATTATCACTCTTCATGCAGGTGCAGGCGGTACCGAGGCACAGGACTGGTGCAGTATGCTCCTTCGTATGTATCAGATGTGGGCGGAAAAGCGTGGCTTTTCTGTTTCAACCATCGACTATCTTGACGGCGACGAAGCAGGCATTAAGGGTGCTACAATATTAATCGAGGGTGACAACGCTTACGGCTACGCTAAGTGTGAAAAGGGTATCCACAGATTGGTACGTATTTCACCCTTTGACAGCGCAGGCAGACGACACACCTCCTTTGCATCGGTTGAAGTAATGCCCGATATTGACGATACAATCGAAATCAATATCCGTCCCGAAGATATTAAAATGGATGTTTTCCGTGCCAGTGGTGCAGGTGGTCAGCACGTTAACAAAACCTCCTCTGCTGTACGTCTTACACATATTCCCACAGGTGTTACGGTTGCTTGTCAGAACGAAAGAAGCCAGTTCCAGAACAAAGATATGTGTATGAAAATGCTTAAGGCAAAGCTTGCTGAAATTGCCGAAGCAGAGCACAAGGAAAAAATTGAAGACATCAAGGGTGTACAAAAGGAAATTGCATGGGGTAGCCAGATACGAAGCTACGTGTTCCATCCCTACACCATGGTAAAGGACCATCGTACAAACTTTGAAGTAGGTAACATTGGTGCCACTATGGATGGCGAGCTTGATGGATTCATTAATGAATATCTGAGATTTTCTTCTCAGAATAATTAATTAAAGGAAGGATGAAAATTATGAAAAAAGTTTTAGCAATGGCATTAGCTTTGGTAATGTGTGTTTCATTTGCCACAGTAGCTTTTGCCCAGAGTGAGCCTGATGAATGGGCAAAGGAAGAAGTGAGCTACGATGCAGCAAGCTTTCTTGAAACTGCAATGAGTCAGGGCATTGACTACAAAAAGGAAATTACCCGTGAAGAATTTGCAGTAGTTGCTCTTTACATCTACGCTTCCATGTCCAACATGGAAATCCCCGAAATGAGCGTTGAAAACCCCTTTACAGATTGCAACAACCCCTTTGTTGTTACAGCCTACGGCTTAGGTCTTGTTAAGGGCGTAAGCGAAACAGAATTCAGTCCCGAAGCTTCTCTTACTCGTGAACAGATGTGCGTTATGCTCATGAGAATTGCGGAAAAAATGTTCCCTCAGTTCAACATTGAAGCAATTAAAGCATACCTTCCCGCACTTGACAGCTTTGCTGATGGTGCAAGCGTTTCCGAATATGCAGTAGACTATGTTAAAATGACTGTTATGGCAGGTCTTATCAAGGGTACTGACGAAGGTAAGATTAACCCTCAGGGTAATTTAACAACACAGGAAGCTCTTATTGTTGCAAAGAGAGCAATGAATATTGAGTTTTAATTAAATAAAAACGAAAAGCACTCCTGTTGGAGTGCTTTTTAATATTTCTTAAACATTTTATAAAACTTTTTCAAATAACTACAGCTTATTATATGAGTGTAATGAGTAGAAATTTGAAAAGGAGATTTAATTATGTCAAAATTTGTTGAGGCTAATGACAAAATTGCAGAAAAGGTAGTAGAAGGATATAAGAAAATTGAAGAAGGCGTTGTTGAAGGCTACAAGAAAATTGAAAACGGCGTTGTTGAAGGCTTTAATAAGGTAACAGACAAGTGCGTTGAAAAGCTTTTTGCAAAAGATGGCGAAACCGTGGAAGAAGCAAAAGAGCGACTTAATAAAAATGTTTAATTTAAGAAAGGGGTAATAAAATGAACAGAGAAGAACAGAACTTTATGGTTCAGAAAATCCGCACACAGTATACAGAAAAGGAACACACCGAGCTTGACGCATTGAAAGCCTTGGACAAAAAGGTAAAAAGACCTGCAAATGTTTTTGCTTACGTTTTCGGAAGCCTTGCAGCCATTATTATGGGAAGCGGCATGAGCTTGGTTATGACAGACATTGGAAACATGCTTAAGCTTGAAAACACCATGGTTTATGGCATTGTTATAGGTGTTTTGGGCATGCTTATGGCAATTTGCAACTATCCTGTTTATAAAAACATACTTAATTCCCGTCGCAGAAAATATGCCAATGAAATTATTGCTCTCAGCGACAAAATTGCAAAAGGTTAAAAAAGAGGCATGAGTGCCTCTTTTTCTTTTCAAAACAGCTAAAACTTAAACAAAACTTTAACATTTTAATGGTATGGTGTATAATGCAAAGGGAGGTTATACTTATGTTTAAGATATTAGTTGTAGAAGACGATAAAGAACTTAATAAAACAGTCTGCTCCTTTTTAAACCAAAGCGGTTACATTGCCACAGGTTGCCCTGGTGCCAATGAAGCCTATGACGCTATGTATACAGATATGTTTGATTTAATTGTGTCCGACATAATGATGCCCGGTATTGACGGCTTTGAATTTGCAAAAACTGTCCGTGAGCTCGATAAGAATATTCCCATTTTGTTCATGACGGCACGTGATGACATTTTATCAAAGCAGCGAGGCTTCAGAATTGGTGTTGACGATTACATGGTAAAGCCAATTGACCTTGACGAGCTTTTTTTGCGCATTGGCGCCCTTTTACGCAGAGCAAAAATTGCACAAAGCAAAAAGCTTGAAATAGGCAGGTTTACTATGGATGCAGACGAGCATACCGCTTATCTTAAAGGTGAAGAAATTTCTCTTACAAACCGCGAATTTTCAATTTTGTACAAGCTGCTTTCATACCCTAAAAAAACTTTTACCAGAACACAGCTTATGGACGAATTCTGGGATGCTGATTCCGAAACTGCTCCCAGAGCAGTTGATGTTTACATGACAAAGCTCAGGGCAAAGCTTGCCGATTGTGACGAGTTTGAAATTAAAACTGTACACGGACTTGGCTACAAGGCGGTGATAAAGTAATGAAAAAGGTTTTAAAAGCAATAAACAATTACTTTCTTTTCTTTGTAATAGTTGCGTTTGTTATCACTTGCTGTATGCTGCTTTTTCTTTCGGTTATGTCAAAATCCTTGAATATTGATTTTACCCAAGAAAACCTGACCATGGCTGCAAAGCTGACCTTTGGCAATGTGGTGCTCTTAAGCCTTATTTTTTCGGTTATAGATGCAATCCGTCGAAAGCTTACCACAGGGAAAATAACAAAGCACATTTCCGTTGCGGCAAAAAAAATTGTTGACGGTGATTTTTCGGTGCGTATTGCTCCTGTAAGCACAATAAGCACCGACGACAGCTTTAATGAAATTGTTGAGTGTTTTAACAAAATGGCACAGGAGTTGGGAAGTGTTGAAACCCTGCGAACAGATTTTATTGCAAATGTTTCACACGAAATGAAAACACCCCTTGCGGTAATGAAAAACTATGCCACGCTTTTGCAAACAGAGAAAATAAGTGATGAAAAACGAATGGAGTATGCAAAGGGAGTAGCCGATGCATCCAACCGCTTGTCGGAGATGGTAACAAACATTTTAAAGCTTAACCGCCTGGAAAATCAGCAAATTTTCCCGAAAATAAGTGAATTTGATTTGGGAGAGCAGCTTTGTGAGTGCCTTTTGCAGTATGAAAGCATATGGGAAAAAGCACAAATTGAAATTGAAACCGATATTGCCGAAAACATAAAGGTTAAAGCGGACAGCGAGTTGCTTTGCCTTGTGTGGAGCAATTTGTTTTCTAATGCTTTTAAATTCAGTGAAAAAGGCGGCAAGGTAAGCGTTAGCCTTGAGGCAACAAACCATCATGCAATCGTTAAAGTAAAGGACACAGGCTGTGGCATGAGTGCAGAAGTTGGCGCACACATTTTTGAAAAGTTTTATCAGGGCGACACATCCCGCTCCTTGCAAGGTAATGGTCTTGGACTGGCACTTGTTAAAAAGGTGATTGATATTATGCAGGGGGAAATCAGTGTGGAAAGTGCAGTAGGTGTTGGCACAACCTTTACCGTGAAAATACGGAGGGTGTAAACAAATTTGTTGAAAAACTCAAAGGAGATTTAACATGGAGAATAATTCCTTCAATTACACCTACTCCGCAAAGGAGCAGGAGGAAATAAAAAGAATACGTGATAAATATATTTCCAAAGAAACCGATAAAATGGAGCAGTTAAGACTTCTTGATAAAAGTGCAACACAAAAAGCTACTGCAAAAGCGTTAATAGTGGGCATAATAAGCACGCTTATTATGGGTGTGGGAATGTGCTGCTGCATGGTGTGGGCAGGGGCTTGGTTCATTCCCGGTATAGTTATCGGTATTTTGGGAATAGCAGGGGTTTCAATGGCGTATCCTGCTTACGCAAAAACCCTTGCAAAGGAAAGAGAAAAAATTGCCCCCGAAATTTTACGGCTCAGTGACGAGCTTATGAAATAATCAGCAATTAAAAAGTCCTGCAAATTGTTAGTAATTTGCAGGACTTTTTTATAAGACTCATCATTCAACGCCATCAATAAGATAATCGTATGACACATTAAAGATTTCTTTTAGTGCCTGAAGCTCAAAGTCAGTAACATATCTTTTGTCAGTTTCAATGCGTGTTATTACGTTTTTGTCCATATCAATGCCAATAAGTTGAAGTTTGTTGGCAAGGTCACGTTGCGAAAGACCGTCTTTTTGCCTTAAAAGCTTAAGACGTTCACCTATAAGATTTTTACCGTTAGCATTAGTGCGTTGCTTCATAAAATCACCACAATTAATAGTTTGTATCATTTTTAGCATTTCTTGTATTGATTTTACTATTATTTCATGATATAACCGGTTGCAAAAGTGAGACGAACAGGTAGTAAATATGTGTAAAAAAAGACTCTGCAATTCTGCAGAGTCTTTTGTATTTAATAAATTACTTATTAAGTCTTGCTTCCAAAGCTGCAAGCTGGTCGTAAAGTTCCTTGGGGAATCTTCCGTCAGTATCGAACTGAGCGTAGAATTCCTTAATGAGCTTAACTTCGTTGAGCCATACTTCCTTGTCAACACTAAGGAGTTCTTCAAGAACAGCGGGGTCAAGGTCAAGACCTTCAATATTGATGTCCTTAGCATAGGGAAGGTAACCGAGCTCTGTTTCACGAGCGTCTACCTTGCCTTCACAACGGTCGATAATCCAGGAAAGAACACGAAGGTTATCGCCAAAGCCGGGCCACATGAAGTGACCTTCGTCGTCCTTTCTAAACCAGTTAACGTGGAAAATCTTGGGAAGCTTTTCAATCTTAGCGCCCATGTTAATCCAGTGCTGGAAGTAGTCACCTACGTTGTAACCGATGAAGGGTCTCATAGCCATGGGGTCACGACGTACAACGCCTACAGCACCTGCAGCAGCTGCTGTTGTTTCGGAAGCCATTGTAGAACCGATGAATGTACCATGATTCCAGTCAAATGCTTCGTAGCAAAGAGGAGCAGCCTTTTCTCTTCTACCACCGAATACGATTGCAGAAATCGGAACACCGCCTGCTGCTTCAAATTCAGAAGAGATGCAGGGGCACTGTGCAGCGGGAGCTGTGAATCTTGAGTTGGGGTGAGCTGCCTTTGTTCCCATATCGGGTGTCCATTCGTTGCCCATCCAGTCAATAGCGTGAGCGGGAGCTTCGCCATCCATACCTTCCCACCAAACTGTACCATCGTCGCAAAGAGCTACGTTAGTAAAGATTGTGTTGCTCATTGTTGTAAGAAGGGCGTTTTTGTTAGACTTTGTGCTTGTACCGGGAGCTACGCCGAAGAAACCTGCTTCGGGGTTAACTGCCCAAAGACCGCCATCGGGACCAATCTTGAGCCAGGAAATGTCATCGCCTACTGTCCATACCTTGTAGCCGGGGAAAGCCTCAGGAGGAATAAGCATTGCGAGGTTTGTCTTACCGCAAGCAGAGG
>JAZQCM010000016.1:0-2700 GCA_045546275.1 Clostridia bacterium
TTTAAATTCCATGATAAAATCCTCCTAAAAATTTGATTTTTATATTTTTTAATTAATTTATTTGTTTAAGCGTTCGCCTACTGCTCCACCGGGATGAACGAGAGCAAACTGCTCGTTTTTAAAGCCGGTTTCTTCAATAAGCATTGTCTGCAGTACGTGGAAAATTACTGCAAGTGATGTGGATGATGTTGTTCCCTGGCAGTTGTACTTGTCCGTTTCACGGTTTACATACTGCTTGAGTACAACGTCTGCCGCCTCTGCAAGGGGAGATTCAAGATTTTCTGTGATTGTGATAATCTTAACACCCTTTTTCTTACAGATATCAACAAGAATCATAAGCTCCTTCGTCTTACCGCCACGGGATGCAAATACCATTACATCGCCTTCCTGCAAAAATCCTGTCGCTCCGTGAGGACCTTCCGCAGGGGAAATAAATCTTGAAGGCTGTTCGATACAGCAAAGAAGATGTGAAAAATGCTGACAGATAATGCCGCTGTGTCCGCATCCGCTTGTGCCGATTCTTTCTGCATTCATGAGAAGCTCTACAGCCTTGCCGTATGCTTCTTCATCAAAATAATTAGCCATTTCGGCAATACATTCACTCTCTGTTATGTAAGCCTGTTTTGCCATTTCCAAAGCTTCTTTTTTCATAGTTATGTAGTTCCTTTACATTGTTCTAAAGCACGCTGCTTCTAAGACCTTTTAGTGAAGTTCGTCCCAAGCCTTTCTTAAATTAAACAACATTTCCTCAACCATTTCGTAAGGTCTGTCAGACTTCATAATACCGCTTGTTGTACCTGTTGCCTGAGCGCCAAGCTTGATTGTGTTATAAACGTCCTGACCGTTGGAGATACCTGCACCCTGAAGCACCATAATGTCGGGGTTGATTTCGTTAACAGTCTTGATTGTTTCGATAACATAGTTACTGTCGCTTGTCTGCCCTGTACCGATAAGGTCTGTGGGTTCTGCAACAATAAGGTTGGGACCCATCTTTGCAATCTTCTTAACATCCTCGACAGTGTCTGCACAAACGATTGTACCAAGCCCAACTTCGTCAGCGCGGGCAATAGTCTTTTCGATTTCTTCCAATGTGAGGGGCTTTTCAGCGTGGTTAAGCATAACGCCGACCGCACCTGCAGCCTTAACAGCTTCTGGAAGAACGCTACCAAGACCGCGACCGGGTGTAAGGTAGTCCATATGCTGAGCAAATACGAGAATTCTTTCGGTATTGTCTGCAAGAAGCTTGATGTCAGTATACTGAGGAGTTACGATTACGTCAAGATCATACTTCATAGCTGTTTTATCAATTACTTTTGCAAGGGCGAGCATCTTTTCGCCGTATAAAAATGCCTTGGGGCCAACCTCAAAAAAGGGAGGTTTAATATTGAGTCCTTTGTACATTTTGTTCACACTCCTATCCATAATTTTTCTACATACAATGATATAATAATACCCCCTAAAAGTCAACAAAAACTTTCGTTTATTTTGTGTTTTTTTGCCTTTAGCAACGGATTTGAAAGTTTTGACAAAAGTATTTTTTTGTGTTACAATATAAGATGAAGAAATTTTTGGAGTGATTTTAATGGCTGCTGATAACAGAAAGCAACAAATAATGGATCTGCTCAAAACCAACGGCTCTGTAAAAGTTACAGAACTTTCCGAGCTTCTTGATGTATCGGAGGTTACTGTGCGAAATTACCTTGCCGATATGGAATCCAAAGGACTTCTTTCCCGTATCCATGGCGGTGCGGTAAGCTCCTACAAGCCATATTACAGTATGAATATGACTCAGCGTCTTGAAACAAATCAGACTGCAAAGGTGGAAATTGCTCAAAAAATTGCTGAAATGATTGAGCCTAATGACACCATTATGCTCAATTCGGGAACTACAACACTCCTTACATTTCGTAAATTCCCCGTAGATTACAACCTTAACATTGTGACAAATTCTATTGCAATTGCTCTTGAAGCATCAAGCAACCCCAATTACAATGTTGTTTTGGTGGGCGGAAGCATAAATACAAAGTATCAGTTCTCCTACGGTAGCGATGCTATTGCACAGCTTAAAAATTACCATGCGGAGAAGCTGATTCTCTCCGTTGACGGTGTTGATATAAAACACGGCTTTACCACATATTACGACAAAGAGGTTATACTTGACCGTGCAATGATTGAGCAAAGTGACCTCAGAATTATTGCGGCAGACAGCTCCAAAATATGTAATAATGCATTTGCAAAAATATCAGATTTATCAATTGCCGATTGCATAGTCACCGATTCTTTCCCTGACGAGAATGTACTGAAAAAAATAAGAGCAATGGGAATTGAAGTAATATAAAAAATGATGGCGTTGCCATCATTTTTTAATTATACCACAGGCGATTTTTTCTCCTGAATTTCCGCTCGGCTGTGTAGTGAAGTCATCCTCTTTTGAATGTATGATTACAGTTTTGCCTATTATTTCCTCTATTGTAAACCTGTCGGTTACAAACCCCATAAATGCACTGCCGTTATTTCCAAAAATCGGCGGCATATCGCCCGAGTGTTCAGGATGCGGACAATTATAGGGATTGTAATGGGTTTTTGCATCTGCATACGGGTCAGTTTCGTTTCCGGTGCAGCTTTCCCCACTATGAATATGGAAACCAAAGACGTTTTTTCCACACTCTCCCCCATTTTTTGGAAGTCCCTGTGCATCTA
>JAZQCM010000017.1:0-9902 GCA_045546275.1 Clostridia bacterium
TCACACCCGTTCCCATCCCGAACACGGAAGTTAAGCTCTGTAGTGCCTATGATACTTGGCGGGAAGCTGCCCGGGAAAGTTGGTCGCTGCCGGAACAAACAAAAAAGAACTTAGCAAAGGCTAAGTTCTTTTTTTGTTGAAATTTGACATTTCATGTGTATTATGATATACTTTTCTGCATGAAGAGTATTGTCAAATGATGATGTTAAAAAGGAGCGATAATATGTTAAACAAAAAATTCAATATTAATGATTGGCTGGTTGAGGGAGAACATGTTGTTTGCGAAAAGGTATTGGTGTCGCATGTTGCGTTAGGAAATGAAGAAGATGTAAATGATGCGGATGATTTTGCGCTGGAAGACTTTGATGTGGATGAAATGGTTGATGAGCTTTCGGAATTAAACGGAATTGTTGTAGATAAGAGTTCAGTACTTGCTGATTTAGAAGACTTTTATGGCAAAAACAATAAGGATACTTTTGAATTGAAGGAATTTGACGAGGATATCGAAATTGATGACTTAGACCGCAATGAAGATGATTATGAAACTGAATTTGAAGAGTATGTACTTGATGAAGTTGAAGTTATTGATGGTATCAAACATTTGATAAGAAAAAAGGAGGTATTTCTGACAAATCATAGAATTATATGGTTTGACAAAGTTCGTGAAATGGTAGATTCCAGATTGTTGAAGTTTGTTACGGGTTACGGATATTTTCGTTCGCTATATCAAGATGATGACGAAAATTATGATGTGTGTATCGGTTCAGGTGATGTAGGATTATATTTTGATATTGCCGATAATTCCAGAATAGAAATAAGATTCAAGTCTTTAGCTGATAGAAGAGAGTTTTATGCTGCATTAACAAAAGAACTTATGAAATTTTAACATATGGTAAAATTTCATGCTCTATTTTGCATACTATGGTATCAATTAAAATGAATCGCGTCAGCGGAGTTGTGTATTTTTCGTGCGTAGCTTTTGCTGCGCACTTTTAAATTTTGGTATGATTTTAAATAACGGGAAATTTATTGACTGCGATTTAATGAATCTATACATAAAATGATAACCTTCGTGAAAACCTACTTTTGAAAGGTAGGTTTTTTGTATGTTCAAGCATGAAAAAATTTTGTTTCATCCCGTAGGTGTGGAAAAGCCCAATCCAACCTATGCAGCGATGCTTCAGGAGCAGCTTGGGGGAGGTAACGGAGAATTAAAGGCGGCAATGCAGTATATGTGTCAAAGCTTCAGAGTTAAGGATCCTGAAATAAAGGATTTGTTTTTAGATATTGCCGCTGAAGAATTGAGTCATCTGGAAATGATTTCCCAGACTATTAATCTTCTTAATGGTCACGATTTAGATGTGGAGAATGCAGCAGTAGGACAGATTCAAGCCCATGTGCAGACAGGTCTGAATCCCGGGCTGGTAAATGCATCAGGTTATTCCTGGACTGCGGATTATGTTACCGTGACCGGCGACTTGTGCGCTGACCTACTCTCTAACATTGCATCAGAGCAGAGAGCGAAATGCGTTTATGAATATCTTTACCGCCAGATTGAAGACAAAAGGGTTCGTGAAACAATTGACTTTTTGTTAAATCGTGAGGAGGCACATAACGCAATGTTTCGGGAAGCCTTTAACAAGGTGCAGAATAGTGGCAGCAACCGTGATTTTGGAACTACCAAGGCGGCAAAAATGTATTTCAGCTTATCTGAGCCCTCGGGTGAAAACAGCTTTAAGGACAGTAATTTTACCGCTCCTGCATTTAAGTAGAAAAAAAGACATCCAAGGGATGTCTTTTTAATTTGCAATAATATATTCTAATGTACACCAGGGGTCCATAAGGCCCATTTTAATGCTTCGGTCACCTTCGGTTAAAAGGTTAATGAGCTTTTCAATGTTTTCAATGGTGGTTTTTGATGCCTTTGCCATAATTTTTTCCGCCGCATAGGGGTTACGGCTCACAGTTTTCTTAATTTCCGTTGTGGGAATTTTCTGTGTCATCATAACCTTTGCCTTGTAAATGTCAAGCGCCTGGCTTGCAAGCCTTTCCAATATTGCAACAGGCTCGTTGCCTGTTAGCCTTAAATTTGTAAGGGTGGTAAAAGCAATATCACGCCTTTGCGCAAATACCGCATCAATAAGTGTGTAAACACTTTCCTCAAGAACATTTCGGATAACGGAGTCAATATCCTGTCTTGTTATAACAAAATCCTCTGCTTTGGCACAGATTTTTTCAATTTCGCTTTTTAAAAGGGTCATGCTCCTGCCAAGGTTTTTAATAATGTACGTGCTTTCACGGTCGGTAAGGCTTTTGCCCTTTGATGCGGCAGCCTTCATAAGCCACTTTACAAGCCTTGGCTCAGAAAGGTATTCAAAATCCACAGTAACTGCATTTTCTTTAACTGCCTGCTCCAAGGCTGTGCCTTTTTTGCCCTTTTCCGACTCCTTGTCACGTACTATGCACACAACATAGTCGGGAAGAGAGGCAAACATTTGCTGCCATTTGCTCTTTTCGGGGACAGAAGCTGAAAAAAGGTTGCAGTTGTTGAAAACAATAAGCTTTCTGTCGCTCATAAGAGGGAGCGCATTTATGAAAGAATCCGCATCCTCACAAGTGGGGAGCTCAATATAGCACTTGTAGTTGAAGTCCTCAAAGGAGGGGTCTATAAGTGCGTTTTTTGCTTCGGTAAGACAAAAGCTTTTAAGAAAATCCTCCTCGCCTGTGAAAAAGTAAAGAGGCGAGGTTTCTTTTGTTTTTAACACGCTTCTGAATTCATCGTAAGTCATAGTATCATTCCTTATTCTGAAAGAAAATCAACAACCGCCTGAGCAAGGCAGGTTGACGCAATCTCTATACAATCCTCGTCAACTGTAAACGAGGGGTGATGTATGGGATAAATTGCACCTTTTTCAATGTTTTTGCAACCAACGTGCACATAGGTTGAAGGCACACATTCCGCAAAGTAGGAAAAATCGTCCCCTGCCATGGAAACTGTGTGAGATTCAATAACATTTTCTTCGCCAACGATTTTTGCGGCAGAGGCTTTAAAAGCTTCGGTTACTTTTTCGTCGTTAATAAGGGCAGGGTATAAGGGGATGTAGTTATAATCATACTCGGCGTTGTACTTTTCGCAAACTGACATAACATTTTCCTCAATAAGCCTTACAACCTCTTCACGGCTCTTTTTGGTGAAGGTGCGTGCAGTGCCTGTGATTTTAACAGAAGATGGAATAACATTGGGGCAGCTGCCGCCCTCAACGGTGCAAACTGAAACAACACGGGGAACTAAAGAATCGGTAAGAGACGTGAGCTTTAATATAACCTCGCTCACAACGGGCAAGGGGTTGTTGCACTTTTCGGGATATGCCCCGTGACCGCCTGTGCCGAAGATTGTAACCTCAAAATTATCAGGCGAGGACATAAGAGGGCCTTTTTTGTAAACAATTTTGCCTGTTTCATAGTCAGTCATAACGTGACAGCCTAAGCAAATGTCCACATTGGGGTTTTCCATAACCTTTTCTTTAATCATAATTTCCGCACCGCCGTCACCTTCTTCGGCAGGCTGAAAGAAAATTTTAACATTTCCCTTGAAAGAACCTTTAAGTTCGTTTAGAATAAAAGCAGTGGACAATGCAATGGCAATGTGTGCATCGTGACCGCAGGCATGCATCATACCTTCGTGCTCTGATGCAAAGTCAAGCTTTGTTTCCTCTTTTATGGGCAGAGCGTCAATGTCGGCACGGATGCCAACACATTTGCCGTTTTCAGCACCGCTTATTGTTGCCACAATACCTGTACCGCCTGCAAAGCCACGTTCATAGGGAATTGAAAGAGTGTCAAGCATGGAGGCAATGTAGCCTGATGTTTTAAATTCTTCAAACTGGATTTCAGGAATGCGATGGAGCATACGCCTTGCTTCGATTGCAGTTGGTGCAAAGCTTTGCCCCAGGGCCTTTATTTCAGATGTAAGCATTTTCATAACCTCAATAAAAAAATATATGTGTATTATATCATATTGAGGGTGTTTTGTAAAGGAGTTAAAAATTGCCATGGATTTTGTCAAAACCCCGTATCTGCCGAAAAAAAGGGCGGTTTTAGCGGTAGGCGATGTGAAAATTGAAGGTGTGAGGGTGATTACACCCTTTGAAAGTGAGCGTGTGCATAAGTCTTTGAAAAAGCACGCAGATTTAACCTTTTGCTATCTTGGTGAGGGCGTTGCAGTGTGCGAAAAAGAAGCATATGATTACTATAAGGAAGAGCTTTCTTTTTCCGGCATAACCTTGCTTCAAGGCGAAAGCCTTTTAGACTTGCACTACCCCTTTGATGCGGCATATAATGTAGCGATAACAGGAAAGAAGATTTTTTGCAGAATTGCCTCTACCGACAAGGTGCTTCTTAACACGGCAAGGGAATTGGGGTATGAAATAATTGATATAAAACAAGGGTATGCAAAGTGCTCTGTTTGCCCTGTTGGAGAATTCAGCGCAATAAGCGCCGATATGTCATTTGTTAAAAAAGCGGAAAACGAGGGAATTGAGGTTTTACAAATAACCAACAACACAATTTCTCTTCCCGGTTTTTCCAATGGCTTTTTCGGAGGCAGTGCCTTTATGGCGGATGAACACACACTTTTTGTAAACGGTGATTTGTCACTTCATCCGGACTGTGAAAAAATTAAAAGCTTTTTAAAAAAGAGGGAAATAGAAGCGAAATGCTTGTCAGAGTTTCCCATTTACGATTTTGGTTCGTTTATACCCATAATTGAAGAATAAAAAATCTTCTCCCGGCACAGTATTTATTTCGGAGGTTAATAATGCGATATAATACCATGTTTACTGTTACCGAGGATGAAAGAGAAAAAATGGCGGATGCCGTCACCGATATAATAACCGACGAATTTGAACAAAGCCTCATACGGCATTTTATAAAAGAAAGCTACCCTCTTTTGGAAGAAGATGAAATAAAAATTATTGAGGCGTATACAATAGAAGAAAGAGAAAGCCGTGGTGTTTACAAAAAGCATCGTGAAAATTTAAAAAGAGAAGTTTTAAACTTTCTTTCAGAAAACGGGCAGATTATTCCAAAGGGCTTTGTGGATTTTCGCATGCGTGACATTTACACCGACATAAAAAAGCTTGTGTTTTACGGTGCGGAGCGGTTTTTCAATGAGCAGGAATACGAGGAGTTTATATGCCTTTTAAAAATGGTGATAAATGAAAGGGAAAGCAGGGAGAAGCTTGTTCATGTGGTGTTTAACGGGAATGAGGTAAAGCTTTTTAACAAGCGTGGCAGCGACATTACTGAAAAATACGAGGCAGAATTTATGTTATCTGCGGCCCAATGCGGTGCAAAAAGCGAGGACTTGGCAATTTCCGCAATCATATCCATTGCGCCGGAATTTGTTGTTATTCATAATTTGCCCGAAAAATCGCCAATGGGAATAACCCTTAAAAAGCTTTTCGGTAGCAACGCACAAACCTGCCAGGGTTGTGAAATATGCAAAAAAGGTTGAAAATAAGGAAAAAAACAATTATAATGAAACAAAGGAAGAAGTGATAGCATGTTAAAAGCCTATCTTGTGACAAATCATTATCTTAACGGCGAAAAGTTTCTTGAACTAAACCGCCTTTTGTGCGACAGCGCAGAAAGAAATGATATTCAATTAATTGTAAAAACAAATGCCTCCCTTTTGCGCGAAATAATTTTAGGAGGCAAAGAAAATGTGGAAAAGGTGGATTTTGTCCTTTTCTGGGATAAGGACATTACCCTTTGCAGAATGCTTGAGGAAATGGGCATGAGGGTTTTTAATTCATCCTTTGCTATTGCCGCTTGCGACAACAAGGGCATGACCCATGCTTTGCTCCAGAATAAAATCAAAATGCCTAAAACTGTGGTTGCGCCCCTTGCTTTTTCAAAGGCTGACATGACAAGCTTTGTAAAAAGCGTGGGCGAAAGCCTGGGGTATCCGTTTATTATAAAGGAAAGCTGCAGCTCCTTTGGCTTTGGAGTGTACAAGGTTGACGATTTTTATTCTGCAGTTGAAATTGCAAACAATATTTCCCCCAATCAGATGATTTTCCAGGAATATATTGCATCTTCCCGTGGCAGAGACATCCGCTTGAATGTGGTGGGGGATAAGGTTGTTGCCGCAATGGAAAGGTATAACGATAAGGACTTCCGTGCAAATATTACAAACGGCGGAAAAATGAAAAAATACACCCCCACAAAGGAAGAGTGTGCAATGGCTGTTGAAGCCTGCAGGCTTTTGGGCGTGGATTTTGGCGGAGTGGACATTCTTTTCGGAGAAAATGGTCCTCTTCTTTGCGAAGTTAATTCAAATGCTCACATTAAAAACATTTTGGATTGCACAAACATTAATGTGGCAGACGCTATTTTTAGTTATATAAAGGGTAAATTATTATGAAGCTGTGGCTTGTTTATGACAAATTCGAGGCGGAGCGAAACCGTCGGTACATAAATTTTTATTTTGAAAAATGCAAGGAAAAGAACATTGACCTGTCTTTACAGATTGTGGAGGATGGGATT
Source organism: Clostridia bacterium (assembly GCA_045546275.1). Lineage (GTDB taxonomy): Bacteria > Bacillota > Clostridia > UMGS1883 > UMGS1883 > RGIG1927. The sequence goes on from JAZQCM010000017.1 coordinate 6,550, forward strand.
AACTTTTCAAAGTTGCCCCATGCCGCCATTGTGAGAACAATGAATCCAAATCTTTCCGAAAAGCTGGAAAAGCTGGGAGTTAAGGTTCATAACCCATCTTTTATCAGCCGTGTGGCAAACGACAAATGGAATACCTACTGCTATCTTAAGGATAAAGGAATAAATCTTCCCGAAACATATCTTGTAACAGAGGATTTTACACCGCCCTTTTATCCAATGGTTTTAAAGCCCGCAGGGGGGAAAGGCGGAAGAAATGTGGAACTGGTTGAAAACTATGAGGATTTTATTTCCTATACTAAAAGAGTTTGTGAAAAAACAATTGCTCAAAGAGTTGTAAGCGACAAGGGCAAGGATTTAAGAGTGTATGTAATAGGAAATAAAATTGTAAAGGCAATGCTCCGCGTTTCGGAAAAGGATTTTAGAAGTAACTTCTGCCTTGGTGGAAAAGCCATGGAATATGAACTTTCTTTGTGGGAAAAAAACGAAGTTCAGAAGGTTATTGACCAATTCAATATTTCCTATGCAGGGCTTGACTTTATTTTTGACAACGGAAAAATTATTTTCAATGAAATGGAGGACGTTGTTGGAGCGAGAATGCTCTACACCTATACTGACATTGATATTGTTGACGAATATCTTAATTTTATTATTAATAATACAGTTTTAACAAAATGAACACAAAGCCATTGTATGATAAAGTCAGGAGGTGATACTATGGGGTAGCAAAAACCGTGTTCAGCCGCTATGAAATGAAGTTCATGCTGACCAAAGAGCAGTACAACAAGGTTGTTGAAGGCTTTGGTGACAAAATGGAGCCGGATGAGTACAACATTGGCGGAAATCTGTACACAATCATGAACCTTTACTACGACACAGAGCATGATGATTTAGTGTCTACGGGCTTAAAAAGAGAAGATAAATACCGATTTAAAATAAGACTGCGCAGCTACGACCCCAAGTACCCCACCGCCTTTTTAGAAATAAAGAAAAAAGTGAATGGCCTTGTGAATAAAAGGCGTACTCTTATGTACATAGACGACGTAAACCCCTTTTTAATGGAGCACAAAGAGGTGCCCGACAGTAAAATTGTAAAACGCCAGGTTATAAAGGAAATTGATGTTATTGCAAAGAACATGAACCTTTCTCCAAAGGTTGTTCTGTGCTATGACCGTCAGGCGTTTTTCGGAACACAAAGTGAAGACGGAGACCTGCGGATTACCTTTGACACAAACATCCGTGCAAGGCGCTACGACCTGGACTTGAGAAAAGGCAGCCACGGAGAAAGAATTCTGGACGAAAACTTCGTTTTAATGGAGGTCAAGGTTGACAAGGCTGTGCCCTTGTGGCTTGCACGGCTTATGAGCGAGAACAATGTGAGAAAACGGCGTTTTTCCAAATACGGAACGGAGTTTTCACAGTATGTATTAAATAGAGTAATGGAGGGACATGAAAATGATGAATGAATTTTTGGCTATGCTTACTAAAGGCTCTCAGGAGGGAGTTTCTTTGGGTGAGATTGCATTTGCTGTTATATTAAGCTTTGTTATAGGTCTTATTATAGGCGGTGTGTACAAGTACACCCACACAGGCTTTGGTTATTCCCAGTCCTTTGTTTTAACACTCATAATGATGTGTACAATTATTTCCCTTGTAATTTTAGTTGTTGGCGGAAATATTGCAGGCGCATTTTCCTTTGCAGGTGCACTGGCGGTTATCCGTTTCAGAATGAGCCTTCGTGAGCCGAAGGATATTGCATATGTACTTTTTGCAACTGCAGCAGGCCTGGCAGTTGGTGCAGGTGCTTACCTTGTGGCGCTTTTGGGCGTTGTTCTTTTAGGCTTGTTTATTATTGTGCTTACAAAGCTCAACCTTTTTGCTCCTGCCCACACAACCAAAAAGCTCAAAATTGTTATCCCCGAGGATTTGAACTACGAAGGTGTGTTTGAGCCTGTGCTCAATAAGTATTGTAACAAATACGAGCTTTTGAAGGTTATGAACATTGACCTTGGCACGCTTTTTGAGCTTGTGTTTGATGTTAAGGTAAAAAAGGACATCAGCGAAAAAGAATTTATGGACGAACTCCGAACCCTTAACGGCAACTTGAAAATATCCCTTACCTTGGCAAGTGATTTGGCAGATTAATTAAAAGCATCCCTCGGGGTGCTTTTTTTGTTTCAGCAAAGTGAATTTGTGGTTAAAATTTACAAAAAACACAACATGTTGTAGCTTTGAAAAACCCTTAAAATAATTAAAAAATGTTGGAAAAAGTGCAAATTTATTGTTGACAATTTATCCTATTGGGTGTAATATTATCATGTATGATACCCTAATAATGGAGTATAGTCTGTTATAGTGGGGTCATATATTGAAAGACTTTAATTTAGGAACACAGTTTGTGTATGTCTGGGATGGAAATCCTAAGGTCGACTGACTAAGCAGTCTCCCTGTTCCGCATCCGGGGTAAGTGCATAATTACCCCATATGTTCGTTCGGTCGGATGACCGAAACATATAAAATATTTGGAGGAATAAAAAATGAAACTTAAAAGATTTTTAAGCTTATTCGTTGCAGCAATCATGGTTCTTGCTATGGTTCCCGCAATGAGCGTAAGCGCAGCAGGCACAACAGATGTTATTAACGCTCTTGGTGGCGAAGTTCTTTGGTCCTGCCCCGATGGTAGCTTTAACGATACAGCTATCGGCACAGCATTTTCCGGTTGGTCTTCAGACATTACATCCGGTTATGTAAACGTTAAGACATATTCTACAGGTAACACAATTCAGTACTATGTAAATGGTACTGCAAACGTTACAACAATCACATCCCCCGGTTACGGCGGTAACGGTGAAGATGCAATCGTTATCGAATGGACAATGAAGAGAGACAATCCCAATGACCTCTACTTCGACTTCTCCTTCTTTGATAAGGATGGCGCAGAAATCGCTTTTGTAAAGCTTGACAGAAACTACACAACAGTAAATGACACATATGTTATGGGCTGCCCCACAACAGGTGCAAAAATGGCTATCGTTGCAACAAACAACGGCGACGGTACACATAAGGTTGAATACTATGTAGGCGGTAGTGTTGTTTCCACAGTTGCTTCCAAAGCTGGTGAAATCGAAGGCTTCGGCGGTATTTCATCTTCTAACGGTCGTTGGTCTGCAGCTTGGAACCACATCGGTTTTGCTAACCTCACAATCGGTGCAGTTTCCTTCTCTGCAACAGCAGTTGACGTTACAGCTACATACACAGTTGACGGCACAGAAGTTGCTACAGCAACAAAGAGCTACGACCCCGCTGAAGGCGAAACAGAAGCAGCTTTTGCAGAAAAGTATGTTGTTTACAGTGGC
>JAZQCM010000018.1:0-5454 GCA_045546275.1 Clostridia bacterium
TCCTGCTTCGCCGTCAAAATTGTCGTCGCTATCGTCAGGGGTTGTGTTGTCGTTTGAATCAGAGGGTCTTTCAATTAAGCCGTCTGCCGCAAATGTAACCTTAACCGCCTTGGAATTTCCTTCAACTCTTTCAACTGTTACTTTATCCTTAATAAGTGAGTTATTGTTATTAATACGGATATAATCATACCAGAAGTCGCTATCTGTAATAATTTCTGCATTTCCCAATGCTGTAAGGATAACGCTGTACTTGTTGCCTGCCGCATCATAGGAAGCATCGCTCACTTCAAAGTGAAGCTCTTCTTCTGTAAGATTATAGGAACCGCTTAGTGTGTAGTTTGTGTTAGCCTTAAGTTCGCCACCCTTTACCACAAGCCGGATGCCTGTCTGGTTAGCATAAGCATTCAAAACGTCACTGAGACCGTAAGCTGACTGTGTTTCGTCCTTAAGTAAGCCTGCTGCCACCTGGTAAATGCTTCTTGTAACACTATCTTTTCCGTAAACAGTTTTTTCTGTACCGTTGTCATACTTCACAGTAACAAAAGGTGTTGCTGTAAACTTACGGATGTAGTTACTCTCTGCCATGTCGGTTAACGCAACAGAGAATGTGTTGTCATCCTGCCACTTTTCGGCATTTACAATAGTTTCCAGGTTGCTGCCCTCTGCAGTTAACTTCATGCCGTAAGTTTGTGCATCAAACTCACTTCTGTCAACTTGCGCAATAAATCTTAATCCGTTGCCTGATTTAATCTTGCCGTTTTCATCCAAGCCACCGCCAAAACGCACCTGAGCACCGTTTACCATATTAACGTTGAAGTATACAGTTGTGATAACCGCACCGCTTGCTACAGGGTATTTGCCTGCGTCAACAAAAGCATTGTCAATATAGTAGCCAACAACTCCTTCAGGGAGGGAGTATGTTCCGTCGCCGTTGTCTGTGCCAAGAGTGATAACATCGTTATAATAAATGCCATTTTCAGAATAAACCTTTTCGCCACCGAGAGTGGGATATTCTTCAACTCCTAACTCCTGACCCCATGCATCGCCAAGAAGGTATGCAACCTCGCCCGATGCAAACTGCTCTTCTGTTTTTCCGCCATCTATAGTTTCAGCATTGGAAACATAATAACAGTTTGTAACAGTTCCATCACCGTTTAATGCGCCAAAAAGGGAATTATGGGTTGTAACGCAGTTTGTATAGGCACTCGTTCCCTTTTGAACAGAGCCTGTTATACCGCCTGTCAGAATCTCATCCCTGCATTCTATTGTTCCGTAAGCAGCACAATCAGTTATTGTGGTTTTTGCTCCGTAGGTATAACCTACTATACCGCCCACACTGTCTGTGTATACATCACCCAGGTCAATTTTGCCGTCCCACACGCAGTTTTCAAAGGTGGGATTCTGGTTTGTGTAGCCTGCTATGCCGCCTATGTATTTTAAGCTTGTAAGGTTTACATTTTCATCAACAGAAATATCCATGTGCGAAGTAACGCCCGAAATAAGAGATTCAGCCGAGCCGTCGTTTTCACCGCATACCGCACCGATTGTACCTATATAGCCTATATTATCCTTCTTTATTACAATTTCGCCTTCAAGCTCAATATTTTTAATTGTTGCGCCTCGCACCTCGCCAAAGAAGCCCACATCACCTGTATTTGCTTCAATGTAAATGTTGGAAATTGTATAGTTTTTACCATCAAAAACGCCTTTGTAAGCATTGCCTATAGTATCCTCCACTGTGTAAAGGGCACCAATAGGTGTCCAGGGTCTGCCACCAAGGTCAATATCCCGTCCAATTATTATATGTGCATTAACAAAGGACTTGTCGCCATCACCATCCACATTATGAATATCGTTATTTATCTGCTGTGCCATCCAGAAAAGCTGACCTGCATTACGAACAACATAGGCACCGCCATAGCTGGCATTTTTATAACAGGACTGAAAAGCTCCGCAGCAGCTGTAAAAGCCATCATCTGACAAACTGCCTTCATGGTTGGAGGGGTCTGTATCGCCTTCCTCAAAGCCACAGTATATACACTTGGGGACCGCCTGACAGGTTGCTGCTGCATAGGTATGCTTTTCCGGCAGTCTCACACTCTGGCATATATCACAGGTGGTGTCGCAGTCTACCTGATAGGTGTGATAGTTGCAGTCTGTTTCACCGTTATTGATAAATTTGCCCTTAACATACAAAGGTCCTTCGCAGATTACCTTGCCGTTGTTTGTAAGGGTTACACCCTCACTAACTGTAAAGGACAAGCCCTTTTCTACCGTCAAGGTTTGATTAGATGTAATAGTGTAATCACAATTGAGAGTGTGATTGCCTGTTACCTTTAACTCGCCATTTTCAACAGTCATCACAGAACAGTTTTCTGTCATTTGTCCGTAGCCTATATCCTCTGCATAGCTGCCGCCTGTTGCTTCTATTTCTCCACCTAAAATTGTTACACTACAGTCTTTAGCATAGTATCCGCTACCAATACCTGCACCGCGTTCACCGCCTGTTGCAGTTATGCTTCCGCCTGTAATTGCAATAGTACCGCCTACGCCCTTCTCGCCGCTACCGATACCTGCACTGTAAAGCTCGTTTGTTGCAGATATTGTACCGCCTGTTATCAATATGTTGCCTGCGCCGCCTTCTTTACCTCCGCCAATGCCTGCACCGTATGCGCTTGTTGCTGTTACGGTGCCGCCTGAGATAACAATGTTACCGCCATTACCATAAGAACCGCCACCAATACCTGCACCGCGGCCTTCGCATTTTGCGGTAACATTACCGCCGGAAATTGTTATATTGCCGCCATTATAGTCGGCATTACCGCCGATAGCCGCACAGTCCAATGTACTTGTTGCAATTACCGTGCCCCCTTCAATGGTTATGTTGTCGCCACCGATAGCCGCGCTTGTTACGCCCGTTGCTGTAACGGTTCCGTCCTTAATTGTTACATCACCGTGGATGCAAGCTTCAACAGTGCCGCCCAGAATAATTACTTCACCTTCAATATCTGCGTAGTTAAGTGAAGCCTTGGCAGTTACATTGCCACCTGTAATAGTTACTTTACCCAATATACCCTCGCCACCACTTTTGGTAGTGCTGGCGTAAACTTCGCCGCCGTTGATATTTACAATTTCGGATCTGATACCGGCGCCGCGTTCTGACAATGCTTCTATTTTGCCACCATTTATTGTTACATCTGCCCTTCCATCACAAGTTCCGATACCCGAACCATTAACGTAACAGAAGGCCCTTATTTTTCCGCCGTTTATTGTTAACGCCTGAATTGTACCATCGATACCGCCACCGATAGCACCTGCATAACCCATGCTTTCGGCATCGATTATACCACCGTTTATTGTTATACTTTCGCCGTTACTCATATAGCTTCCGCCAATGCCTGATGCATTATAATGTCCTCTCGCTGTTATTTTGCCACCGTTTATAACAATAGTGCCGAAATTTTCCTTGTAGTTACCGCCTATTGCGGCAGACTTTTCAATGTAACCGGCAAAAAGCTGTCCCATTGTATCTTCAATGGCTGACTGTGCGTAAATGTGAAGCTTTGTTCCCTCGGGAACATTTATGCCCCCATTGGCATTGAGGGTCATATACTCTGACAAAACAATATGCACATTGCCATTTACACTAATACGCTCATCCACATTTAATGTGGATTTTAACACATACCAGCCATCTGTAAGGGTTAGTATGTTTTCTTCCGTCAGTACAGTATACTCCTCCACCTGTTTTGTCAGGGTAACGAGTGTTTTATTTGAACTGTCCCAATAGCAGTCAATGTAGCTTACTGCATCTAATGCACTTGCCATAACAGAAAATGCAGGCATAATGCCAATAACCATAGCAAAAGCTATAACAAGCACTAATATTTTTTTCATTTTAATCCTCCTCTACTTTTAACCTGCTAACGAATTTTTCAAAAAGCTCATTACCTATTTTCTCACAATCAAAGTTTTCAATCTTTTCTAAAACTCTTTTCCTTTCCTCTTTGGGAATTTCATATATTTTAAGCATTGAGTCAATTGTTAAATTAATTTTGTCCTTCAGGGTGTAGTAGCGGTCACAGGGCGAGGTTAATGCCGAAAGCTCCATGCCGCTTGTTATGTTTTCAATGTTACGAAAATCACTTTCCGACCAATGAGGCAATCTGTCCTTAAAAAGCATGTAGTTCTTTTTTGCCGCCCAGTCCTTTATAAAGCCAAACGTATGCGGATGACTATAGGCTGAATAATAAATATCCCATGCCTTTCTGTCGTTTTCACAAAGGGCAATCTGCACAGCAATTTCCATTGCATAGGAAAACATTTCATCCTTTGTTTCTTCCTCGGTGTTTTCTATAACATCGGAGTGGTATTCCATCAGCTCTTGTATAAGATGGAAAAGCATATCCTCTTTTGTATGATAATGATATGCAATAGTGCCCTGGCGTAGTCCACAATCGGTGCTTATCATTTTTAATGTTGTGTTGGAATAGCCGTTTGCCAAAAACAGCTTAACAGCCGACGCAATTATTTTCTTTTCACTTTCTGTTAAAGGTGAAATTCTGTCATTTCTTTCTATAATACTTTTAATCACTCTTTAACCCTCCTTCAATATCTTTCTCGGTCGCAACCTAATGTTACCACAAAGCCCATTTGCTGTCAATATTTTTTTACACAAAAAGAGGAGTACTTTCATACTCCTCTTTATACTTATTTATACACATTAAGCTCATGTGCACTTTTCTTACATGAGAAAATTAAAAAACGTATTAAAAACCCATATTAAACCAACGGGGATTAAAATCATTGCAGCTATGCCAAGCAATATGTACCCTATTATCTGAAGCGATACCACAAACACCGTCCAATAGGAGCATATTTTTCCAAAGGTTGCCAGCATAAAGCATATACCCAGGCCTGCGGTTATAAGAAAACAAGCTCCTATTTTCAAAAGCTCAAAGGTTGCAATACTGGTCAGAAGAAAAACACAGCTTATCAAAAATAATAATGCAAACACTATTCCCCAAAAAGGCAATTCCCAAATCCAGGAGGTGTCCTTCTTTTCCTCAATTATCTGCTGATTTCCTTCGCCGAAAAGATTTTTATAGGGTGAGTTTTTAACAACATAGGTCTTGCCGTCATCTGTTGTAATTTCCTTTTGATTTCCCTCACCAAAAAGATTTTTGTAGGGTGAATTTTTGATTTTCATAATGTAGCCTCCTTTGTTAAAACAATTGTATCATGTTAATCTTTTCAAATCAATATTACAATTCATACTGTACATTTTTTTGTACACCTTTTGATTTAATATGTACCTTAATTGTAAAATTAAACGCCAGAAATTACTGACTTTTACTTTTACAATCGTGCATTTAGTTTTACAAATTTATGTATTTATGTGATAATACTCTTAGCTGTCTGACCGGAAAGGAGCAGACCTATGAGTAAACATCT
>JAZQCM010000019.1:0-80541 GCA_045546275.1 Clostridia bacterium
TAATAGTAAGGTCTGCACCTGTATCTGTGTCAAATACGCCGTTAAAACCAAGTCTCTTAAGAGCGGCTGCCATCTTGCCTGTTACAGCTGTTCCGATGGGGTAACCGAACTCTTCGCCAAGAGCTGCTCTTACAGCAGGAGCAGTCTGAACTACTACATACTTATCCTCATCAGCAATTGCTTCCCAAACGAGGTCTGTGCTGTCCTTTTCACGAAGTGCGCCAACAGGACAAGCTGCGATACACTGTCCGCAGTTTACGCAGGCTGTATCGACAAGGTTGTTATCGAATGCAGAGCCAATCTTTGTAGCAAAGCCACGCTCCATTGTATCGATAACTGCAACTGTCTGCACATCCTTACATGCGCTCACGCAGCGGCGGCAGAGCACGCACTTATTGTTGTCACGAACGATTGATGGTGAAAGGTCGTCAACCTCATATTCGTTTCTTACGCCCTCATATGCAATCTCAGTCACGCCGAGCTCGTCACAAAGCGTCTGGAGCTCACAGTTCTGGTTTCTTGCACATGTGAGACACTTTCTGTCGTGGTTTGAAAGAATAAGCTCGAGAGTTGACTTTCTTGCCTTCTTAACACGGGGTGAATGTGTCAATACTTCAATTCCCTCAGCAACAGGGTACACACAAGCAGCCTGAAGTGCTTTTGCGCCCTTGATTTCTACAACACACATTCTGCATGAGCCTGTGTGTGATACGTCCTTAAGGTAGCAAAGGGTAGGGATATCTATCCCAGCTTCACGCGCTGCTTCGAGCACGGTGTAGCCCTCAGGAACAGACACATCAATGCCATTTATCTTCAAATTTACCATTGTTCCATATCCTCCCTTACTTCTTTGAAATTGCACCAAACTTACAGCTGCTCATACAAGCGCCGCACTTGATACATTTATCCTGGTCAATAACGAACGGTGAACGAACTTCGCCTGAAATTGCATTAACAGGACACTGTCTAGCACAGAGGCTACAGCCCTTACAGAGTTCGGGATCGATTACGTACTTAGCGAGAGCCTTACATACGCCTGCCGGACATACCTTGTCACGAACGTGTGCTTCATACTCGTCACGGAAATATCTGAGTGTTGAAAGTACAGGGTTCGGAGCAGTCTGTCCCAGACCGCAGAGTGATGACTCCTTGATACTGTAGCAGAGTTCTTCCATCTTGTCGATGTCTTCCATTGTGCCCTTGCCGTCTGTAATCTTGGTAAGGAGCTCGAGAAGTCTCTTTGTACCGATACGGCACGGTGTACACTTACCGCATGACTCATCAACTGTGAACTCGAGGAAGAACTTGGCGATGTCAACCATACAGTTATCCTCGTCCATTACGATAAGACCGCCCGAGCCCATCATTGAGCCGATTGAGATGAGTGAATCGTAGTCAATCGGTGTGTCGATAAGGTGTGCAGGGATACATCCGCCTGAAGGTCCACCTGTCTGTGCAGCCTTGAACTTCTTGCCGTTCGGGATGCCGCCGCCGATGTCTTCTACAATCTCACGGAGGGTTGTACCCATTTCAACCTCAACAAGACCTGTATTATTAATCTTACCACCAAGAGCGAATACCTTAGTACCCTTACTCTTTTCTGTACCCATACCCTGGAACCATTCAGCACCGTTAAGTATAATCTTAGGAATGTTTGCGTATGTTTCAACGTTATTTAAAACTGTAGGTCTGCCGAAAAGACCCTTAACTGCAGGGAACGGAGGACGAGGACGAGGTTCACCACGGTGACCTTCAATAGAAGTCATAAGAGCAGTTTCTTCACCGCAAACGAAAGCACCTGCGCCAAGACGAACCTCAACATTGAAGTTAAAGCCTGTACCGAAAATGTCCTTACCTAAAAGACCATATTCATTAGCCTGGTCGATAGCAATCTGCAATCTCTTAACTGCGATGGGATATTCTGCACGGATGTAGATATAACCCTGGTCAGCACCGATTGCATAACCTGCAATTGCCATAGCTTCCAGAACTGTGTGGGGGTCACTTTCAAGGATACTTCTGTCCATGAATGCGCCCGGGTCACCTTCGTCGGCGTTACAGCAAACGTACTTCTGACCTTCAATATTTCTGGGAACCAAGCTCCACTTAACACCTGTGGGGAAACCACCGCCGCCACGACCGCGGAGACCTGACGCTTTAACTTCGTTAATAACATCATCGGGTGTCATTGTTGTAAGAACCTTACCAAGTGCCTGGTAAGCATCCATACCGATTGCTTCTTCAATGTTTTCGGGGCTGATAACACCGCCGTTGTGAAGAGCAATTCTCTTTTGCTTTTTATAGAAATTTGTTTCGTTAAGGCTCTTTAATACATCGCCGTCAAGTGTTTCGGGATATACAAGTTCCTTTACAACCTCGCCCTTTGCAAGGTGACTGGAAACAATCTTTTCAACATCTTCAACCTGTACGCGGCTGTAGAAAGTACCTTCGGGGTACACAATAACAATGGGACCTAACGCACAAAGGCCAAAACAGCCTGTCTTAACCATCTGAACCTGGTCCTTAATGCCGTACTTTTCAAGCTGTACATCAAATTCCTTAAGGAGTGTTTCACTACCGGAAGAAGTACAACCTGTACCGCCACATACTAATACATCATATTTTACGCCTGCATCGCCTTCTTCATTAAGACGCATAGCAAGAGTAGGTCTTATTTTATCTCTTAAAGCTTTAAGCTCATCTAATGTTCTCACTACTTGCACCTCCTAAATTACATATACTTGTCAAGAATTCCCTGAACGTCATCAACTGTAAGACGTCCGTAAACATCTTCATTTACAGTAACAACAGGTGCAAGACCGCATGCGCCTACACAGCGGGTTGCAACAAGAGAAAACTTACCGTCGGGTGTACATCCGCCAACATCAATACCCAAAAGCTGCTTGAACTTTTCAAGGATATCACCACTACCCTTAACATAGCAAGCAGTACCAAGGCATACGCCGATTTCGTACTGACCCTTAGGATTAAGAGAGAACTGTGCATAGAAAGTTACAACACCGTAAACCTCAGATAACGGAATACCTAAGCCTTCTGCAATAATAGTCTGAACCTCAATGGGAAGATAACCGTAAATTCCCTGAGCTTCGTGCAAAACCGGAATAAGTGCACCCTGCATATCCTTATGTGCAGCAATCACTTCTCTGAGCTTTGCTTCCTGTTCCTTAGTTCCCTTAAAAGGAACTGCTGGTTGTTTTGCCATTTTTCTACCTCCTGTTTGTATGCATAGTTATTCATAATATTCGCTTATTATATTCTACAAAAAAAATGCATAAAAATCAAGTATTTTTATGCATTTTTTATAAGAAATATTTAGTTTATTGACAAATCTATGTGTTTTTATCAATCGTGTTATTGTAAACCGCTCCCTTTTAATAAAGGTTTTTACCAAAAAAGGACAGGTTAAACCGTTTTCTCATTATTTAACTGAGTGCTTCATCGATTGCCTTTGCAGCAGTTTTACCTGCACCCATAGCAAGTATTACTGTTGCAGCACCTGTAACAGCGTCACCGCCTGCGTAAACATTTTCACGGCTTGTAAGTCCTTCCTCGTTTACAATAATACCGCCACGGGAATTGATTTCCAAGCCTTCAGTTGTGCTCTTTATTAAAGGATTGGGGCTTGTACCGATGCTCATGATAACCGAGTCGCACTCAACGGTGCACATTGCGCCCTCTTTTACAACGGGTGCTCTTCTTCCCTTTTCGTCGGGCTCACCCAATTCCATTTCGTTACAAAGCATGCCCTTAACCCAACCTGTATCATCGCCGAGTATTTCAACAGGGTTAGTAAGCATTTTAAAGTTAATGCCCTCCTCCATAGCGTGCTCAACCTCTTCACGTCTTGCAGGGAGCTCTTTTTCTGTTCTTCTGTAAACAATGGTTACATCTGCGCCAAGTCTTTTTGCACATCTTGCTGCATCCATGGCAACGTTACCGCCACCAACAACGCAAACCTTTTTAGCTTTGTAAATGGGAGTGTTACTGTCTTCACGATAAGCTTTCATAAGGTTAATTCTTGTTAAAAATTCATTGGCTGAGAACACACCATTAAGGTTTTCACCGGGGATATTCATAAACCTGGGAAGTCCTGCACCGCTTCCGATAAACACAGCCTCAAAGCCATACTCTGCCATAAGCTCATCAATGGAAAGAACTTTACCTATTACCATGTTTGTTTCAACCTTAACGCCAAGAGCTTTTAAGGTGGCAATTTCCTTTTGTACAATACTCTTGGGAAGGCGGAATTCGGGAATACCATACACCAATACGCCACCTGCAACATGGAGTGCTTCGAAAACTGTTACCTCGTAGCCTTTTTTTGCAAGATCACCTGCACAGGTTAATCCCGATGGACCTGAACCTATAACTGCAACCTTTTTGCCGTTGCTTTGTGCTTTTTTAACTTCAACATTTTCCTGTGCATTGTGCCAGTCAGCAACAAAACGCTCCAAGCGTCCGATTGCAACAGCCTCGCCCTTTATGCCTCGTACGCATTTACTTTCGCACTGGCTCTCCTGTGGGCACACTCTTCCGCAAACTGCAGGAAGTGAGCTTGACTGAGAAATAATTTCATAAGCCTTTCCAAAGTCGCCTTGTGCAACGCATGCAATAAATTCGGGAATGTGTATATTAACAGGGCAGCCTGACACACAAGGCTTGTTTTTACAATTGAGGCATCGCTGTGCTTCATCAATTGCCATTTCTTCAGTGTAGCCTAATGCAACCTCGTCAAAGTTTTTGTTTCTTACATCTGCCTTTTGTGAAGGCATGGGGTTTTTAGTTAATCTCATGTTAGGCATGTTTATTGAACCTCCTTTTTAAAGAGATTACAGGTTTTCTCTCTTTCGCCCTGTTCAAAGGCTTTGTATGTACCACTTCTCTTCAACGCTTCGTCAAAGTCAACCTGATGACCGTCAAACTCGGGCCCGTCTACACAGGCAAACTTTACCTTGCCGCCTACAGTTAATCTGCAACCGCCGCACATACCTGTACCGTCTACCATTATGGGGTTCATGCTTACAACAGTTTTAATGTTGTATTCCTTTGTAAGCATACTCACAAACTTCATCATAACAAGAGGTCCAATGCATATAACCTCGTCGTATTCGTTGCCCTCTTCAATAAGCTTTTTAAGTGCATCGGTAACAAGGCCCTTTTCACCCCAGGTGCCGTCGTCACTCATTTTGACAAATTTTTCAGAAACCTTTTCAAAGTCATTTTCCAAAATAACAAGGTCACTGCTTCTGAAGCCTGCAACGGTGTGTACTTCGCAGCCGTTTTCAAAAAGTCCTTTTGCAACAGGGTATGCAATTGCACAGCCAACGCCACCGCCAACTACACAAACTCTTTTCTTGTTTTCAATGTCGGTTGCCTTACCTAAAGGACCAACAAAATCTTCGATATAGTCCCCTTCGTTTTTATGGTTAAGCTTTTCTGTTGATGCACCTACCACCTGGAAAATGATTGTTACAGTTCCATTTTCACGGTCGTAGTCTGCAACAGTGAGGGGTATTCTTTCGCCTTCTTCGTCAACTCTTAAAATAATGAACTGGCCCGGCTGAGCCTTTTTAGCAACAAAGGGTGCTTCAATGTCCATTTTTGTAACATTTGGGTTTAAAATTTCTTTCTTTACTATTTTATACATTGCTATCACTCCGGATATTGTTTTAATTCAGTAAGTATACCACTTTTTCGTTTTTGTGTCAACGAAAAACCCAAAATCCCCTTGAAATAGTACAAAACAAGAGTTACAATAAAATAAAGGATGTGATGAAAGTGTTTAAGGTTTCAAAAAACACAATGGTTTTAACCGACAAAGCTTACGATAATTCTCTTATGTTCAACTCTATCACCCGTGCAGTTAATGACTTAAGAGAGGATATTGCCTGTGTTACAGGCCTTATTGATTATAAATATATATCGTCACTTTTCATCGACAGCCCTTTTTCACAGGCAGAAAGGCTTAAAGAGGTGCTCCCCTGCAAGGGTAATGTGATTTTTGCAGGCGTAATAAACCAATCTGAAAAGCTTAAGGAGCTCATATGCCAAGGCTTATTCAACGAAACAAAAGAAATTCAGGGCAAATGGGAAAGCTATGTCATAAAAGAAATTGACGGCATTCTTTACATTGCAGGCAGTGACCTTCGTGGCACAATTTACGGAATTTATCATATTTCCGAGGAAATAGGTGTTTCACCCTGGTATTGGTTCAGTGACGTTTGTATAAAAACTTGCGAAGAAGTTATTTTAGATTACACAAAGCCATTCATTTCCAAGGAGCCTTCGGTTAAATACCGAGGAATATTTATAAACGATGAAGAAAGGCTTATGGACTGGGCAAGAGAAAAATTCAATGCAGAATTCACTCCTGACGTGAACCTTTACCGCCGTGTTTTTGAGCTTATACTCCGCTTAAAGGCAAACACTCTCTGGCCTGCAATGCACCCGGGCACAACCGCTTTTAACTTTGAAAAGGATGAAAACCTTGTTCCAATAAATGCAAAGGAAGCGGCACTTTACGGAGTTGTTATGGCTTCGTCACATTGCGAAATGATGCTAAGATGCAATGTGTCCGAATGGGATGAATTTAAAGAAAAGCACTACAACGAATACACCTGGCAGGATAACGGCTCCTTTGACTACACACAAAATAAAGAAGCTATTTTGGGTTACTGGAAGGAAAGGCTTTTGACAAATAAGAATTTTGAGTCTATCCTTGCATTGGGTCTTCGTGGCATTCATGACGGTGATGCCGAAACAAAAGATTTATCGGAGTATAACAACAGCATTGTTGACATGATGATTGATGTTGTGAAGGAACAACGGAAGCTCATTGAAGAGGTTTACGGCGCAGAAGACAGTGTTGCACAGGTTTTCATCCCCTATAAGGGCATGGCCGATATTTACAACAACGGCTTAAAGGACCATATCCCTGAGGATGTAATGCTTATGTGGGCAGAGGATAACTACGGCAATTTAAGACAAACCCCCACCAAAAAGGAAGCGGCACGAAAGGGTGGCTGCGGTGTTTATTACCATTCCTCCTACTGGAGCTGGTTTAGTCCAAAAAGCTATCTTTGGCTCAATTCCACCCAGATTTTTTACATGGCACATCAGATGCGCCGAGCATATGAATGTAATGCAAAGGCATATTGGATTTTAAATGTTGGAGATATAAAACCGGGCGATATTGCAACTGAGCTGTTTTTGAAAATGGCTTGGGATATAACTGCAGGCGAAGATATTAACGCATATCTTATTTCTCACGCCATGCGCGATTATCATGTGGATTTTGAAACCGCAAAAAAAATAGCCGCAACCGAAACGGAGTTT
Source organism: Clostridia bacterium (assembly GCA_045546275.1). Lineage (GTDB taxonomy): Bacteria > Bacillota > Clostridia > UMGS1883 > UMGS1883 > RGIG1927. Next base: position 7,357 of record JAZQCM010000019.1, read on the forward strand.
TATCATCTTTCGGGAATTAAAAAAGCGGAATTTTTCGGTCACGAAAACCCTTCCGATGTGAATAACCCCTACTTTTCCCGGGAAATGATTTTCCCATTTAACTTTAACGAGGGCACATGGCTTGTGGATAAAACAAACCGCATGGTTAATACCCTTACCGAAATTTATAACGCCCTTTCCAAAGACGACCGTGATGCGTTTTATGAGCAGATTTTTTACCATGTGCTTTCCTACCGTGACGTTGCCGAGGAATATGTTTACCTTTGGAAAAACAACCATTACGCCAAATGCGGCAAGCTTTATGAGGCTGAAAAATGCAAAATACTGTCCCAAAAAGCACGTGACAGGATAATTTCAGAGCAGGAAAACTATTGGAAATGCAACAACCATAAATGGACCAAGGTTATTCATTACGACCACCCTGCATCATACTTTAACATGAACGAGGGCGTTTTACTTGTTCACGATGATAAATATCTTTCAACTGTTGACAATCCTGTGCCGGAGCCTGACTTGACCTTTGACGGGATAATTGTAATTGATGGGGAAAGCTTTTCTGAAAACATAAAAGGCAATGACAACAGTCAATGGGTAGTTGAAAAAGATGCAGGACGACTTGGCAATGCAATGACCGCTCTCCCCTTTTCGTGTGAAAAAAGCAGTGATTACAAAACCACTGCCCGCCTTTTGTACAAGGTTTATTTTTCAACCACAGGCACCTTTAAAGGTAAGTTTTACCGCATACCATCACTTAACGAGGGCAGTGACGACTTTGGCACTCCCCGCACCTGTAATACTGCAATAGGCATTGCCAACGAGGAGCCTTTTGTGCTCGTTGGCAACCGTGATGTTACAGGAAGATGGAAAGAAAACATAATGCACATGATTGAAGACATTGACTTTGAATTAACAGTTAAAGAAAAAGGCTGGCACAACATTGTTGTTTACAAAATCGACTCAGGTATTATATTTGACAAAATTGTTATTAATACATCCGACAAATCCATTCCCCCTTCACTTTTGGGATTCCCCGTATAAAAAAAGCACCTTTCGGCAGCCCTCAATAAAACAGTATGGGTGTTGACGGTCTGTCAAAGGGTTGCAGAGAGTTAAGCATATCGCATATATCGCGTGTTGTACCTTCGCTCATTCATGAGTAAAAAGGCACGCAATAGAATTAAAAACACCCTGTTTTAGCGATTTCCAAAAACGGAAACTGACAAGGGTTTATATTCATCCTCAAAAACAAAGGGGTTTATTGCGTGGCAAAATCGATAATCAAAACTATTAAAAGAGGGGATTTAAGTCCGTTTTTTGGCTTAAATCCCCTTAACTGAAATATTATAATATATTAGGTTTGTCAAGGACTATCAGAACTCTCACATTTACCCCTGATTTACCAGTTCTTTTTTACTAAAGTTCCTCGATCTAACTTTGACTCGATTGATAAAATGATGAGTTATATTCATCCTCGATACATAAAGCTATTTAACAATATAATAAAATGGATCCAAAAAATTGTTTGGATAGTTTTCATATTGCATATTGATATACGTTCTATTTTTTTTGTCTAAATCTTTATATCCACCGATGCTCAACCCATAGAATGGCGTACCATTTTCAAACAAATACTGAATGCTATAACCTTTCTCAAATGTTTCTGCTTCCCATTTCCCCGGATTAGCCCAGCCCCTACATATTTTTGCAACGTATTTATTTCCTTGATAGTCACTAAATATAATTTCTGTACTATCATCAGCTACACTTTCAATTGTTAAATCTATATTATTTGGGCGAGAATTATTTGCATATTGATAAAATTCAGGTTTCCATATAGTGTTTTTTATATTCAAATAATAAGAGCTATCTGTTTTATTTATACTATTAAGAATCCATTCCCCTCGCTCATATGCAAATTGAATTGTGCCTACATATGTAGATGTCAAGTATCCATTTTCAGTTTTCCATGAAACACCAACAATATCCATGCGATTTGTTTCATCAAAACTATGATACATATAACTTATTTCTGTACAATCGTCGATATATATTTTATAATTTGTGTTTAAATCTTCTATTATTTGATCTGCATTTCTTCCTTTGATGCAAATACAGGTGCATAGAGTGTTTTCGCATTCATCAAGCATCCACCCTTGATCGTCATAGTAGTTATAAATTACAGTCACAGTAGCTTCATAATTTGCATAGTCATCCTTACCCGTCAAAGTCACATCGGCAATAAATCGTTTATCATTCTTTTTATATTGCTGTCTTACAAATTTTGCAGTGTTAAAATTTGCATATGAACATTGCGTTATTTTTGAGTTGTAATCTTCCAATATTTTTCTTTCATCTGGCGTTTTATTCATTTTAGAACACGCAACTAAACACACTACTAATATACTGTAAAATAGAATTAAACTTATTTTTTTCATAATTTCACTTCATCCTTATTTTATAATACAAAATCTTATGTAATCCGATCGATTGGTTTATTATATCATAAATTTTTCCATCTGTCTAGAAGGACTCGCTTTCGGTGCTTTTTTTATAAATTAAAATATTCTTTTGAATTGTAGTAGCATACATTTTTCACAATGCTTTCCAAAACCTCTTCGTCAAATGGGTACTCACCCATTTCCACCCACAAGCCTAACCTGTTACATAAAATCCGTCGGAAATAGTCATGGCGGGTGTAGGAAACAAAGCTTCTGGAGTCGGTAAGCATGCCTATGAAGTTGCCAAGAATGCCACCTGCCGCTAAACAGTCAAGATGCTCTTCAATGCCCTTTTTATGGTCGTTGAACCACCAGGCTGCGCCGTGCTGTATGTGACCTTTTTTCTTCCCCGAAAAACAGCCTATGATAGTATCAATTGCTGCGTTTTCAGTTGGGTCAAGGCTGTACACAACTGTTTTGGGGAAAGTGTTGTTTTCACAAAATGAGTTAATCAGCCTTGCCAATTCACCACTTGGCTCTCTGGGGTTTGTACAGTCAATGCCAGTATCGGCACCTAAAAGGTTAAAAAGCTTTGTGTTCACGTTTCGGTCGCAGCCGTAATGAAGCTGCATAACCCAATCGTACTTTACATAGCTTTCAGCCATGAACAAAAGAAGCTTGCTTTTGAATTTCTCGGCAGCCTTTTGTTCAATTTTTTTGCCCGAAAGTGCATTTTTGAAAATTTCATCTGCTTCCAAGTCACTACAGTTTTCATAGAAAGCTTTTTCAAGTCCGTGGTCTGCAGTTCTGCAACCCATTTTTTCAAAAAACTCCATGCGCTTTTTTAAGGCTGTTTTTAAATCATCAAAGGTTTTTATGCTTACTCCTGCTGCGTTTGATAATTCTTCAACATAATTTAAAAAGCCGTCCTTTTCAATGTTTAAAGCTTTATCGGGTCGCCAGGAGGGGAAAACCTTCACCTTAAAGCTTTCATCCTTTGAAAGAATTTCATGATATTTCAAATCGCTCACAGGGTCGTCTGTTGTGCAAATATGTGTAACATTGGATTTTTCAATAAGCTTTCTTGCACTTATTTCGCCATTTTCAAAATACTTTTTGCAATGCTCAATAACATTGTCCGCATTTTTAAAGTTAAACACACCGTTGTAGTCAAAGTATTTTTTCAGTTCCATATGGCACCAATGATACAAAGGATTACCAATAGCTTTTTCCAGCGCTTTTGCGAAAATTCGGATTTTTTCACTGTCGTCACCTTCGCCTGTTACAAAAGCCTCTTCTGCACCATCTGCACGCAAAAGTCGCCATTTGTAATGGTCTCCCGAAAGCCACAGCTCCGAAAGGGACGAAAACACCCTATCCTCCGCAATGTCCTTTGGGTCAAGATGGCAATGATAATCTATGATTGGTAAATCCTTTGCATAAGCATGGTAAAGCTTTTTTCCCGTTTCGTTATTCAAGCAAAAATCATCGTCAAGAAACTTTTTCATTAATTTCCCTCCACATATTCATCAAGGGTTTTCCTTACGGTGTTTTCTTTCATTTTTGTATATATTGCAAGTATTTTGTCGGCTAAACCTGCACTATATAAATCCACACCGAAAATGTCAGTCCTTTTTAAAAGCTCGGCTTTATCTATAGCTATTAATTCATCAAGTAACGGGTCGGGACTTAATTCAAATTTTTCGCCATTGTCAAGTATTCCGTCAAGGTACTTAAGCCAGCCTGCAATTGCAAATGGGATAAAATAAAGTGTGTTTGCTTTATCGCCGTAAGCCTTTATTGTTTCACCAAAGCGGATTGCAACCTTTTGTGATGTGTCTGTTGCAATTCTTTGGGGTGTATCGGGAAGATTGGGGTTAGGCAGCCTTTTTTGGAGTACGTCACGTGAAAACCCATCGCCTTTTAATGCCTCAGGCTCCTCTACAACCGCCATGCCTTCCTTTGCAATGCCCCACACAAGCTTTGAAAGAGCACAATCCCCCATTTCGTCGGATATTTTTTTGTAGCCCAAAACACAGCCTAAAACCGCCAGTGCTGTGTGTAAGGGATTTAACGCCGCAGTAACCTTAAGCCTTTCGCATTTTTCAACCTCAGCACGGGTTGTGAATATAACATTGCATTTTTCAAGTTCAGGACGACCTTGTGGGAAATTGTCTTCAATAACCAAATACTCACATTCCTCACCGTTTACAAAGGGTGCAACATAGGTATTCTTTTTTGTTACGGTTATGTCCATATTCTCCCATCCGTCATTTTCGAGGATTTTTTTAACCTCTTCAGAGGGTCTGGGGGTGATTTTATCAATCATTGTCCAGGGGAAGGCAACGGAATTGATATATTCCACAAAGCCTTCATCCCCTGTTTTTTGGGCAAAGTATTCTATTGCATATTTAAGCTTGTCACCGTTTTTTGAGCAGTTGTCCATGCTCACCATTGCTATTGGCTTTTTACCTTTTTTGTACCTGTGGTACATAAGGCTTGTAACCTTTGCCATGTAGCTGTCCGGATTATCTGAAACCGTGTAGCCTTTTTCGGTAATTGTAAAAGTACCCATCTGCAGGCTGTCTGACTCAAAAACCTGGCACAATCTGTCCCAGTCATTAAAGGTAAGGCTTTCCGCAACCGATTCCACAACCTCTTTTTCAATGCTGCCGTCGCTTAAAAAGGTTGCAACAATAGTTTTATCTTCACTTTTTCGGCTAAGCTTCACAATTTCTTCATCATAGCCTTCAACTGCAATTATGCCTTTTTGTGTAACCGCCTCATTCAAAAGCTTTTGCATTCCCCTTGCCTGAAAAGCACGGAATATGTTGCCGTAGCCAAAATGCACCCACGTGGGTGCTTCTTTTGTTTTTTCAATCATTTGTGCCCGGTCGTATTTTGCACTAAGATAACCATTCATCACTTTTGTCCTTTCTCAATAGCTTCCCACAAGCCCTGAAGATAGCTCGCACCCAATGCTCTGTCGTACAAGCCGTATCCGGGCATTGCAACCTCATCCCATATCATTCTGCCGTGGTCAGGACGAATGGGACCTGTAAAGCCTGTTTCGTACAAGGCTTTCATAATTTCGTACATGTCAAAGCTTCCGTCACTCGACAAATGACAAGCCTCTTCAAAATCATCGGGAGAATTGAACTTAAGGTTTCTCACATGGGCAAAATGTATTCTGCCCTTAAAGGCACGTATCATTTGGGGAAGATTGTTTTCAAGGTTTGTGCCGTATGAGCCTGAGCAGAAGGTAATGCCGTTGTGTACATCATCAACTGCTTTGAGCATTCTTTCAATGTTTTTCTGATTTGTAATAATTCTTGGCAAACCGAACACGCTCCATGCAGGGTCATCGGGATGTATTGCCATTTTAATGTCGTACTTATTGCAAACAGGCATAATTCGTTTTAAAAAGTAACAAAGGTTTTCAAAAAGCTTTTCTTCGTCAATATCCTTGTAAATTTCAAAAAGCTCTTTGATTTTTGCCATTCTTTCAGGCTCCCAGCCCGGCATAACGGTGCCGTTGGAGTTATTTTTAATTGAGTCAAACATTTCCTCGGGCTTTATGCTTTCAACAGCCTTTTTATTGTAGGCTAAAACTGTTGACCCATCGGGACGTTTTCTTGCAAGCTCACTTCTTGTCCAGTCAAATACAGGCATAAAGTTATAGCACACAAGATGAATATCCTCTTTACCTAAATTTTCAAGTGTTTTAATATAATTATCAATATATAAATCCCTGTTTTTTCCGCCTGCTTTAATTTCATCGTGAACATTAACGCTTTCAATGCCGGAAATATGTCCGCCTGCATCAGAAACTTCTTTTTTTAATTCCTGTATTGCTTCCCTTGTCCACACTTCTCCGGGGGTGGTATCGTAAAGTGTTGTAATAACGCCTTTCACTCCCGGGATTTGAAAAATGTGACTAAGCTTTACTGTGTCAAAACTTTTACCATAATATCTAAGTGTCATTTCCATTTTAAATCAACTCCTTAAAACTATTTTATATCATAGAAATAATTTGTCAATTTAAAAAACGTGACACTTTTAAAAAGCATCACGTTTTTTATCAGTTACTTGTTAAATTTTGCAGAATGCCGTTTGTGTCAAGAGTTACACTCTGATAAGAGCCATCCTCTGCAGTAAAGGTTACTGTCCAGTTTTGAGTTTCTTCATCAAACACAGGGGTCACAGCAACATATTCAATGGTGCATATTTCTTGAGCCAATCTTACAATGTCAGCTTCTGTAAGAGCAGCTGAATCCTCCTCGTCTGCAACTTCTTCCTCAAAAGCAACCGTGTCATCTCTCATGGACCAGGTAGAGCTTGAACCGCCACCGCTTGCACCGCCACCGCCGCCTTTATTTTTTGTAACAGCATCGTCAACCTCGGCTTCTTCAGGCATGTCGGAAAACATCATAAGCTGCATGCTTTCCTCGGGCATGTTTTCTTCTTCAACCAGAGCGTTGTTGTCAACATCTGCAATTTCAACTTCAGGCTCTTCACTTACAATAGCAATATCGCTGTTTTCAACAACAGGTGCATCAGTCTTAACAACCTCAACCACAGCTTCAACATTTTCATTCTGCTCCAAAGCTTCTTCCTTTTTAACTTCGGGCACAATTTCTTCTGTCTTTTCTGTTTTTGGTGTGTTATCTTCAGCTTTTTCTTCGGGCACTTCTTCATTTAAAGGAAGTACTTCGTTTACTTCATCAGCTTCAACATTGGCAACCTCAATGTTTCCATCGGCTTCCTCTCTGTAATCTTCAATAGCTGCTACCCTGCCTGCAAAAGTAGTACTTCTTGTTTTTTCATAGCCATTATTAACAGCTTCTGTTTCAGCTTCCATCGAAACACTTTTATAGTCCTTTTCAAAAAACAGCTCTGAATTCATGAAAACAGCACCTAAAATCAGAACCGCTGCCACAGCAGTTCCTGCAACAGAAAATCTCATAATGGGAGACTTTCGTTTTTCAATTTGCGCAGCCTGTAAAAAAGCACGGTCCAAAATTTCCCTGTCGCCCTTTATACAGTCGTTCGCCTCTTTGTAAACATTTCTAAACATAGTCATACTCTCCTTTGAGCTTTGCCGAAAGCATTTCCCTGCCACGCTTCAACTGTGATTTCACCGTTGACTCGTTAATTCCGAGATATTCGGAAATTTTTGCAATTGGCAGGTCTTCATAATAGAACAGGTGGATAACCGTGCGGTACTTTTGCGGAAGCTCTCTTACAGCATAATACACATCGCTTTTTTCCTCGCTGTCAAAAACAATGTTTTCATCCAATGGCTCAGTTTTCTTAAGCCAACTGGATGTAAAATAGCTGTTGGAAGCATTGATGGCAACACGTATGAGCCATGCTTTTACATGTTCTTCCGTTTCAAACTCTTTTTCTGTCTTTATGTATTTGTAAAAAACATTCTGCACAATATCATCTGCCGCATCCTTTGTTTTTGCACGACAAAGCACAAGTCGGTAAATACTGTCAAAATATTTTTCGCAAACAGCCTTCTTATCTGTCAATACCAACACTTAATCACACCTCCTCCGCTAATAATACTTTTTAAAAGCCCAAAAAGTTGCATTAATTTTAAAAAATTTTTATTCGGTGGGCAAAACGCTCATGTAAGTATTTTCAAACACCCTGAAGGTCACGTCTTCAGTGGGTTCAACAAGCTCATTTTTTTGCTCGTAATCTGTTTTAAAAACATACTTACCAAATAAAAACATTATCAGAATTATAATAATTGCGGTAATTAAACCTTTATGTTGTTTCATACTTATCACCCATCTGTATTATAACAGCAATTGTAAAACATTTCAACTTATGTAACCATATTGAAATATTTACAGTTTTGTGCTAAAATGCTCTGGAGGTGATTGTATGACTTATTATGATAAAAATGCACTAAAGCTATCCCATGAGCATTTTAAAAATAACATTAGAAAAGGTGATATATGTGTTGACGCCACCATGGGTCGTGGTCGTGACACACTTATTCTTTCCACCCTTACAGGCGACATGGGAAAGGTTTTCGCCTTTGACATACAAAAGGATGCAATTAATTCCACATCACTTCTTCTTTCGGAAAACAACCGAAACAATGTCACCTTAATTCTTGACAGCCACCATAACTTAAAAAACTACGTTAAAAGTGCAAAATGCGTTGTTTTTAACCTTGGCTTTTTACCCGGTGGCGACCACAGCATATATTCGCATCCCAACACAAGCATAAAAGCAATCGAAGCCGCACTTGACATAATTGACATTGACGGCTTTGTTTCAATTTGCTCTTACTACGGAGGCGACACAGGCTTTGAGGAAAAGGACGCTCTTTTGTCCTTTCTTGAAAACCTTGACCAAAAGAAATACACGGTCATGCTTCAGTCCTTTCATAACCGCAAGGGCTGTCCACCGCTTTTTATAGTAATTGAAAAAAACCGATAGGAGTTACATTATGGTTATACATTTGCTTAAGGAAATCAACCTCACACTCACAAACGTGTTCGTGAAGTTGAATTTGACAAAACAACATCTAAAAAAATTAAACGCCAGCAAACAACGCAGGGCGAAATTAAATAATTTAAGTACAAAAAAACCGCTTTTCAGCGGTTTTTTTGTTTATGCAGTTAATTACCAACATTTAATTTTTAAAACAGTTGGCTCGTTATGTATGGCTGTGTTCAATTGCTTTGCCATAAGTTGAATTTGCGATGCTGCTGTTTTAAATTTCACATACTTTATAAGTGTACTTATTCCCGGAATTGCGTTTTCTGCAACATATCCTATCAGTTTTTCAAATGTTCCTTCTAATGAAGCTTTTGCTATATCGTCTAAATTATCATAACACAACTTCAACAATTCCGTCACATTTATGTTTGTAAGAATCTCCTCAACTGCACTCATAAATGCTTCATTTTCTATAGGATTTGATAATTCTTTAAACACACTATCCTTAATTTTCTTTACAAAATAACGGTCTGCATCATTTGCAAGTGCCTTCACAAGGCTTTCCCAGTCTACATTATGTAATATCATTTTTATATCATCACTGGTAAAGTCGCTTTCAACTGCACTTGTGGCACAATCAATAGAGCGTAATGCCATTGTAACAAGACTTGCTATATATGCAGTTGAATTAATCTGCGGATATTGCACTTCAATAAATCCATCTTTTGGTGCAACAATTCTATTTTCACCGCTAAAGCTTCTTTCTGCATGAGCTCCAAATGGCAACACATAATCTGCATCCTGAGCGTTGTCAGAAAGAAACACATCATACATATACTCCGCACCTTTGGCTGATTCTTTAATCACCGGTACAAATCCTTCTGACTTCCATACAGAATCAGTAACATAGGTGTCACAAACGCGATAATGTTTATCATATACAACTATTTCCACAGGAATATGAAGGTAATTATAATAATCAAACGCCACGTAATACTCAGTGATATCTTCACCATAGTTAGATAACGATATTCCGTCACTATAAGCATCAATATTTTTAATTAATCCTATATCACTAACATTTACATATGTTGACTCACATAAAGAACTAAGGCTTATTGGCTCTTTATATATAATTATTGTTTCATTCTTTGTGTTATCTGTTATAATTTCTCCACCAAGAAAGTGCATATAGTCCTGCACAGAGAACATTAGCTCACCATCAATCATTATTGGAGCCACACCTATGTCATATTGTTTGTTGTTAATTAATATCTTGCTATTACCTTCACCCATACCTACAGTTGTATAGATTGTTTTATATACGATGGTTTTTCCGTCATCTGATTTCTGTATAATCTCATAATCAAATGCTCTGCAGAATGATTCAAGGTGAACCATAAGTTTGTTGTCAACTATGCGCATGGGCACATCACATATTACAGGCACCGAATTTACCAACAGATTGTGATTGCCTGCACCTTCTATTAAGTGTTTCAAATATTCACATCTATATCCGTCATAATCATCTTCTGTATTTTCCTTATCAAAAGAAACCCCCTGTGGGATCTTAAGCTTTTTAAAATTTTCAAAAAGAAGCTCTTCATCACCACGATAATATACATTTCTTGCGGCATATATTGCTGCACCATACATGCTTCCGTTAACACCTTTTAATCCTTCAGTAAAAATGTATAAATTTTCAAGATAACTATCTTCGCTACTGCACGGAAAAGCATTCATCGGCAACACATCAATTGCGGGGCCTAAAATCAGATTATCAATTGGACAACCACTAAATATCTGATGCATTAAAGGCTTATCCCCTAATGATAAACATATTGCTGTTTCCAACTTATCGCAATCACTAAAGGCATTGTATGCTTCTTTAATAGATGCAGGAATAACAACCGCTGTTAATTTATCGCAGTTTTCAAACGCAAGCACTCCTATTTGTCGCACATTGCACGGAATATTCACATGCTCAAGATTTATACAGTCTTTGAATGCGGCATTGCCTATCAACTGTAGTGATTTAGGCAACTTAACACTTGTTATATTCTCACACTCTCTGAATGCTTCTGACGCTATTCTTCGGATTCCCTCCGGAATAACCACCTCTCCGGAAATGTTTTTATCTGCTTTATAAATAGTATCATTGTTATAATACATCCCACGAACTTCTTTTAGGTCTTTTCCATCAGTTGCACTTGGAATACCTCCTCGTATGCCATCCTTATATGTCCAGTTGGATGTTAATATAATCTCGGCATTCCCCTCTATAGTGCTTTCATTGTATGTTGCTATCAAAACATCACACCATGGATGCTCTGCACCATATGTTTTTGCCCCTGTCATATCATCATATCCCTCATCATGAAATGACAATTTCAATGCTGATTCTATTTCATTTAATGTATACTCATCTTTATCCGAGGTTATCATGCTGTTCAGGTCCCAGTGTACTCTTGTGCAAACAGCCAGCAATTCAGGCTCTATAAAACCTGTTTCATTACTATATATGAAACTACCATCTTTTGGACAAAACATATCTGCTGCAGATATATTATTGGCAAATGATATCCAAGGCCCTTTTTCATCAAACTGATAAAAGGTAGAATCCCAATAGAACGCTCTTTTTACCTTGCCGTATTTTGCCTTTAATTCTGCATATGTACGATTTATCATATCATATGCCATATTATCTTGCATGATTGGCTTACTTAAAAAGTATAATGCATCATAAGTTGTGTTTACCTCTTCACTGGCTTCTTCGCCAGGCTCCTCAATCGCTTCCTCATCGCCTTCAATTACAAGCCTTGTGCATACAGAATTTCCACCAAGCTCAAATTCAACAATATATGTGCCGCTCTTTAAATTGATTTCCGTTTTGGCGGGTTTACCATAGTTTCCCCCCAAGGTATATGTTAATTTAATTGCATCTTCAGAATTGTCTTCATCCCAAAACATCTCAAGGAACTCCTGCATTGTTGTTCCATCTTCAACCTGATATATTCCTATCCATGAATGTTCATTTATCAATTTCAATATACAATCATTGTCAACATATATAGTTTTATCAGTAACATCTAATTTTTCACTTTTAGATTTCCCCAAAATTTGAAATGCCTCAACCGGCTCAATAAAGGGTACAAGTTTATATATGGCATTATTTCTTGTTTGTAGATTATCGCCTGATGGCTTCGTTGGTTTTTTCGCCACATCCTTACCACCATCTGATGGCTTTGTAGGTGCTTCAACAGTCTCCTCGCCACCAACCATCTTTAGCAGTTCTTCCACAGATTCAAACCCATAAATACTCTTAATAACAGGCTCTTCGCAGGTAATTTCTACAATGTTTCCATTTTCTTTAACTTTTACAGGTTCAATGCTTAAAGCTTTGTACATAGCATCTGCTACAAGATATCTCCATCCGGGTTCATTCTTTGTAACGTGCTTTGTAAGACCAATCTGAATTGCAACGTTTATATAAGCTTCGGGATATTTAAGTTTTCCGTTTTCTGTAATTCCACCATATCTTGTTGCAACATTTATATCATCATAGCCTAATGCACACACAAGCATTTTTAAAGCTTGCTCGTAGGTTAGTAAGTCATCGGGAGCAAAGTTTCCGTCGCCCATGCCGTTTACAATGCCCAACTGTGATGCCACAAAAATATAACCACTTGCCCAATGTGTATTAGGTACATCATTAAACGGAGATCTACCCGTATACTTAATTGCCGCATCCTCATAACCTAACATTCTGCAAATGAGTGTTGCTGCTTCCGCACGTGTTATGCAGGAACGCTCATTAAATTCGCCTTTTTCGTTACCGTTAAAAAGTCCGATATATCCTAAAGAGTTAATAACGACTTTGTCGGAATCTTCCGTTAAATCTTTAAATTGGATTTTTTTATATTTTGTACTGTCTGCTTTTTCTGATGTAAGGTTAATATATTCAGGTTTATTACCAACAACTATTCTGCAGTATCTAATTTCTCTATCATCATCAACAACAGCTAAAATATATGTACCTGTTTCAAGTGCCTGCTTATTATGCAGTATGCTGTGTCCGGAGAGAAGATATGTCTGAAGCTCATCAGAATCACCATTTCGAAGACTTTCCAATGTGGCTCCATCCGGCATACGGTAAAGCCATGCCTGTGAACAATAGCTTATCAGCATACATTCGCCTTCAACATACACAGTATCTTCGACCACATCACGCCTTAAATTTTCAAAACCTCTTTCTGATTTATTACCTATTATTTCAAATGCAGGCATGTCTGTTCTTACTGATGTAGCAATTGTATATATAGTACCATCTTCAGCCAAAACCGCAGGAACAGATGCAAATACCCCCAGCACCATGCACAGCACTAAAACTAAACTTAAACCCTTTTTCATGTTAATCCCCTTTCATTAATCATGATACCAGTCGTCAAAATATACTGCTTCGCCATTTTCAATTGTTATGTACTTATCTCCGGCAAAGTTCAAGGAATAGAAGCTTTCAAAGTATTCCTCTGCTGTATATGCTGCACGATTTTCAATTGCACCGCAATCTATCATGTTTCCAAATTCATCAAAGCCTGACGCAATGCCGTTTTCGTCATAACCTGTAACACCGTATCTTACTTTAAAATCGTCGCTCATTTTTACCTTTATGGGATTTCGTTTATTGTATGCAATGATTGCAGCAGGATAACCCTCCCATGGCTCATAGAACCAATATTGTTCCCCGTCTTCCGACAACAGATATGCATCGGGCGCCCAATCACTTGCTTGGTAACCTAATTCATATTTTACTCCGTCTAAGATATAAAAGCCTTCTTCCTTTGCTTTCACATATTCATCATAGGTTATAACCGGAAGCGGAATATATTCCAGTTCCCTGTTATCAAGGTCAAATTTTTTTAAATAACAAGGCACACGACCATCTTCACTGTTGCCATATGTAATTGGTTTATTGATATTTCTATATTCTTCAATTGCATCGGCATAATTATTGCTATCAAGAGAAATATAAATCTTTTCATCAAGGAAAACATAGTCTTTCAGAACAATGTCACGCACCCTGGAACTGTTTGTGTTCACAGGAAATGTTGATGCAGAAGAATCGGTAACAGTTACTTTGTCTTTGTCTATTGTGACAATATTGAACACATCGTCATAATAGCCTGACAATATAGAACACACCAATGCTCGTCTGCCAGTGATTTTGTGTTGTACAACCGCAAGAAAATTCGGGTGACCCGAGAAAAAGCTGCCATAATAAACATCATCCATATACATGTCACAAAGTTCAAAACTGGTGCCGTTCATCGTTGCCGTGCATACGTCCCCTTTGGTCAATTCAAACTTTTCGGGACTTCCGTCGCCATCAATATCACAAAGCATAATTCCGTCAGTGAATTCAAAAGCAGCATCAGGTTCGCTTTCAGTTTCTTCAGCTGCAAGTAATATTGTTTCCATTTCAATATTTTCACTTACTTCTGCCACTGTTTCTTTTTCAAAGCGTTCACTGTTTTCAATAGTATCTTCGTTATTAAACACAGGTTTATTAAAAAACTCGTTTGCTGTGGAAAATATAATCAGCGTTAAAATCAAAACTAAAACCGCAATCAGTTTAACATTTTCTCTTTTCATTTTGTCACCTTACTGAATAATAGTCGTTGTTATATCCTCGTCATTCTTCTTTGTTACAACAGTCCCGGAAAGACCATTTTCAATATTCTGAAGATTCAGTTCATTACTAAGCTTCTGTTCTGCAGATGCACTGTTTGCTGCATCGCTGTATTCAACAGCCTGTCGCAAAGTTTTTGTCCAGTCGTCATATTCCATGTCGCTGTCAAACTTAAACTTCATAGAAACAGGAGCCTGACCGTTTTTTGCTCTTATAAAGTCAACTATCATAAAAGCATTGCCAACAAAAAGTGCCAGTACGCAACCTAACGCAAAGCACAAAAGGCTGTATGCAAAGCCCATGATAAAACCTTGTCCTGTCAATGCCTGCCAGATGGTTGCATCACGGTTTACACGAAGAAATTTTCTCCAGGTTCTTTTAATCAGGTTAAATGCAAAATACCAACCTGTTCCGTAAAGCACTGTTACCAGAAGTACCACGGGCACAATGTACCAGGGCAACTGACTAAATGCACTCTCACCCGTCAGCACCGGCGAAATCACCATAAAAAGAATAAATACTAACCCCACCAAAAGTGCCTTAAACAGCCTCTTTTTAAACTGTTCCATAAATACATTTGTTTGATTGTTCATTTTTTCTCTCCTTTTTATTATAAATTATTTTTGACATTCACTGAATGTCATTTTTTAATTAATTATAGCATACAATTTTAGTATTGACAAGCATTTTATGCAAGGAGTTAGCACTATGTTTATAAACAAATCACCCGACGGAAACAATAACATTTGCGGACGAAATATTGCACGTTACCGTAAAGAAATGAATATTTCACAACGCGAGCTTGCAGAACGTTTACAGCTTTCAGGACTTGATGTTGACAAAAATGCTGTTCAACGCATTGAATGCGGCAAGCGTTTTGTTACTGACATTGAGCTTATTCATTTTTCGAAAGTACTCAAGGTTACTCTCCTACAGCTCGTGTCATTGTAACCATTTAATCAAAATTATCTTAAGGTTTCAACACTTTAGCAGAAACGACATTTACAGAGCCATTTTTAACATCAAAAGGCTGTTGCATAAGCAACAGCCTTTTTCTATGCCTTCATATTAACAATGCTTACAAATTCATTTTTGTTGAATTTGAAAACGCAGTCACCATCATATTTTGCTGCGGTTTCTCTCACACTTTGCAGTCCTATACCGTGATTTTCCTTGTCCTTTTTAGTGGTTGCAAGGTTTCTTTCAGGCTCATTGCTTGAATTTTTCACAACAACTATCACTCTGTCAGCTTTAAGATTTATTTCAAGGTCAATGTACTTTTCCAAAGTTTTCTTTGCCGCTTCAATTGCATTGTCAAGTAAATTTGCTACCACACTGCAAATATCAAAGTCTGAAACATTCACCTTTGTCATGTCACACACTTCAAACAAGGTTTTAATTCCCTCTGCCTCCGCTTCTTTTGCTTTTATTGATAAAAGTGCATCAAGCGACGGATTATTGCAATAGCTTATCCTTTCCATTTTATCAAAGCGTTCTTTTACCTCGTTTATGTATTCCTTGATTTTTTCCTTGTCATCCATTGTGTCAAGGACTTTAATGTGGTTGTAAAAATCGTGTCGCAGTTTCCTGTATTCCATGTACTGTGCCTTAATTTCAAAAAAATGCCTGTCCTTAATTTCCGATTCCTTTTTGATAAATTCCGCCTCGGCACTCTTTTTACTCATGGTTTTGACAGCATTAAAAAGCAGCATTGCGACAGCGAAAGCTATCATAACAATGGAAAACGCCATAATGATATTTGACATTGACCGATTGTTATATTCACAAAAGAACATTACAAATACAACCGCTATAAAAAATTGCACACCTAAATATAAAAACACATATTGTGTGATTCTGTTCTCTAATTCAATTTCTTTTCGCTTAATCAGGAGCGCACTTAGAATGCAAAGAATAAACGATACAAGATACATTGTTAAAGACCACAGTATGTTTTCAAGACTCAGTTCCATCGCATTTATCAGTTCATTATTGTAAACTATTTTTGCTACCATCATTGAAATAACTTCCGACATGATAATTATAAACAAATATACCATATAAACAAATATTTTTTTGTACCATTTGTCTTTATACAAAATTGCAACAATTAACAACTGTATAATCATTGTAGTTACAGACTTTACTACAACCATATCAAATATAAGAATGCATTTTATGACATTTAGTCCGTCAATGGCGCAGAAAAGAAGAAATGTTTTAATTGCACTATATCTTTTTTCTAAATTCGTATTGAAATAATAGTACAAAATCAGCATTTCCAATGTCAATCCCACCAAAGCTATCACGTTCATATTATCCCTCCAAGATAGCAGGTTATTTTTTCCCGGGCTTCTTTTGTATAGGTTCTACTCATTGGTATTTCGTAATTTCCACTAACCTTTACTATCTGGCTGTCATAGCTTTCGATATATTTCATGTTTACAATAAAGCTCTGATGCACCCTTACAAAATCAGAAGGCAGAAGCTTTTCCAATGATTTTAAAGAAACATTATACTCTTTAATTTCGGAATTAATAAAACATATTTTTGTATGCTTCAACACACTTTCCATGTACAGAATGTCATTGATTGATATTTTATATACCCCTGTTTTTGTTTCTATCAAAAGTGTTTTTCGTTTGCATGATTCCACGGCTTTATTGACAGCGTCAAAAAATCTTTCCTTTTCAAATTCCTTTGTTAAAAAATACGAATGGTTAACCTTGTACACATCTTTAAAATAATCCGGGTTCCGGGATACAAAAATAACATTGGCATCAGGTTGCTCTTTATTTAGTAGCTCGCCTACCTCTATACCATTCTTTTCATCAAGGATAATGTCTAAAAGCACAATGTCAAATTTTTCGGTGTGCATAGCATTAACAAACTGTTCTGTGGTGAAATATTCATACACAGAATATTTTTCGTTTTTTAAACATTTTCCTAATAGTTCTTCTATAACCGCAACATCAGCTTTGTTGTCGTCAACAATTGCAATGTTCACAAAATCACCCTCTAATTGTATATTTATGGTAATCATATTATCATACCGTTATGTGTTTTTCAATATAAAATGGCTGTTTTAAAAACAGCCATTTTATATTGAAATCTTTTTATTCAACTATTGCAATGTTTATGCTACCCTCTCCCAATGCGGAAGTTATCTCATTTATGCGACGGAGCACGTTGTCCTTTTCTCCATTTTTTACAAAAGACATATTTGCACTGATTACTCTATCTCCATATTCATAAAACGAAACCATTGCCGAGTAACCTCCATCATATTTCAAAAAAAGTGCAAAGTCGTTTTTAAAGCTTTCAGGCATTATGTAGCCACGGCTTCTTGTAAGAACAGTCAAAGCCGCAAGATTTTCCGCCCCGTAAGATGAGTTTATCAGACTGGGCAAGGTTGATAAATTAAGCTTGTTCCACTCAATAAATTCTTCAAAGTCAACATTTTCTACTTCATCACCCATTAAGTTTTTAATATTTTCAACTATTTGCTTTTTATCAACGGATATATAATATACTTCCTTGGGATTTGAAAAGTCAATTTCTCCAATAGCCAATATTTTTTGGGTCATTTCGTCGTTTGATGTATACATGCTTATGTAATTTTTATTCGACGCCATTTTTCCCGATGCTGAAACCAGTTTTAATGCTTCATCAATATAAAAATTATCAAGAGTTATCGTTTTTGTAACCGCAAAGTCTTCAACCAATTCTTTTTCCGCTGCTTCAATTTCAGCTACGTTCATGCTTTTAAAAACTCTCACAAGAACAACAATTGCCTGTTCTGTTGTAAATGCCATTTGCGGTTCAAACTTATTTTCTCCAACGCCTTTCATAAAGCCTAAATTACAAATAGTCTGCACATTATCAACTGCCCATGGAGAAATATCGTTTGCATCATCAAATTCAAACCACATTTCCGTTGCAGGCATTGGCATGGTTTTATTAATCGTCCTGACTATTATAGTTGCTGCTTCTTCTCGGGTTAAATAATCTTTAGGACTAAGCTCTGTTTCGCTCTTTCCGTTAATAATGCCCAACCCGCTCAACACAAGCATTTTTCTGTTGTCCGTATCGGTATATTGGCTTGAATAAACAGCATCAACTTCCTTTTTGACACTTAAAATCAAGTTGTAAATCATCTCACAAAACTCTTCACGAGTTATAGGGTCTTTATATCTGTATTGGCGTGACTTTTCTGCTATTCCCCACTCATGAGCCAAATCAACACTTTCATTCGCCCAATCGCTGGGTGCAGGAACCGTTGTTGCATTTTCTGCAAAAACTGTCAGGCAAGTTGCTAACAGAATCAAGAAGCACAAAAACAATGATATTATTCTTTTCACTTATAATCTCCTCCTATCTTATTCCTACATAGCCTGTTTCTTCAAGAATGTACTGCCCTTCCTCGGACAATATCCAGTTAAGCAATTTATCAACGTTTTCATTTGTCTGTTCTTCGTAAGTTACGGCATAAATTTCAGTTACAATGGGGTATTTGCCGTTTTTTATGTTTTCGGCAGTAGGTGCAACAGAGTCAACAGAAAGAAGCTTAATGTCGGGGTTTTTAATAATGCCTTCCATATAGTATCTGAAAGAAAAACCAATTGAATTAGTTTTGCTCTTGTAGTTTGACACCCTTTCAACAATACCGCTCATTAAACCGCTTACCATTTCTGTGGGTGCTTCCATTATGGGTGTATTGCCCATAAATCGCTTGAGCATACTTTGACTTCCGCTGCCTTCATTTCTTTGGAAGGCAGCTATTTTTTCGTTTTTGCCGCCAAGCTCTTTCCAGTTGGTAATTTTGCCTGAATAAATGCCTTTTATTTGTTCTGTTGTCAAGTTTTCAATGGGGTTATCCTTATGCACAAAAAATACAAACGCCTCAGTACCTATGGGAGTGTACTCAAAGGTTGTGTTACATTCTTCTCCGTAAGCCTTCTGCTCCTCAGAGGGATAAACACCAATGAAAATATCGGTCCTTTTTTCGGCTAAGCTACGGTAGCCATCGGGGGTGTTGTTATATTCAAAAACCCCATCGTAAATTCTTGTGGTGTTTGGATAGGTTGCGTGCACAAATGCCGAGTAAACCGGGAACAATGCTGCAGCACCGTCAATTCTTGGTAAGTTATCTGTAAATTTTAAAGTTTTACTGTCACTCTTTACTATTTTTGATTCTTCTTTAAATGGCAGATACTCATGCACATTAATATTCGGTGCTGTGTCAACGGTAATATTCTCATCATATTTTTCAAATCCGTAATTAATGCCAAGGGCAATAAAATAAACCCCTGCAATTACAAGCCATACAATTAAAAACTTTTTTCTTTTTTTGAGCCATATTAACGGGAGCAAGAGTGTTGGCAGAATGAATATTGCAATATAGCCGAAAGCCGGATGCACGCCCGATGCAATAATTAACATTGCTCCGATTATTCCAAAATATGCACTTGCAATTACAACGCCAACCGTTAAAATCAGCTTAAACAAAATAATCCCTGCATCTATGTAAATGTTATCTTTTTTCATTTTATCGCCTCTTTCCAATTTATCTCAAAAATAGGTATTATAAAATTTCCCGAAGCTTGTCCAAAAAAGCTTCCTCTCCTAATGTATTCACCTTGAAAAACATTGCCTGACTACCACCTGAGGTTATGGCTGAAAGATGAAGAGTATCACCGCTTCCAAACAGTGTTACATTCAAGCTGACACGGTTCCCACCCATGTAACTATAGCGTTCAAAAACTCTGACACTGCAACGGATATCACCAATGTAAAAATCGCTGCTGTCTTCCAAGCTTGCAGAAACACTGCCGTTTAATATTCCTGTTTGAATTTTTTGTAAGGTTTCGTAAAAATCACCTGTAATTGTCATTTCTAACTTTGCCATAATATCGCCTCCTGTAATTATAATATCACATATTTTTTTAATTTAAAACCCTCAGATAAAAAATTATCTGAGGGTTTTAAATTACTGTTCAATTATTTCGCTAACTGTTCTGGCTTCAATAACGCCACCTGCACAGCAAAGCTCGCCGTTTGCCATAAACTTAACTGTTACAGCTTCCTTGCCGTTTGTTAACTCTTCGGGGATTTCGTAGTAGCAGTAGTATGCACTGTTAGGCTTGTTATTATTTACAATCTGTGTTGCAATTTTCACGTCGTCAACATAAATTGAGAAATCACGATTATAGGTTTTGCCACCGTTGCCAAAGGGCCCGTCACTACCCCAATAAGCAACACAAAGATAGTTCTTTTCTTCGCCGTCAACACCAAGCATGTAGGAGAAGTACGCATCCTTAACGCCCCAGGCATCACGCCACATGTAGTTCTTTCCTCCTGACGAAAAGCTACCGTTGTTGAATCCCGTACAGTTTGTGTTAAGGTCATGACCCAATTCATCCTGCTGACCATCTGGCTGTACCTGGTCAATGGTAACGTTATTCAATCTCTTTAAGAATAAGTCGCCTGCCATGTTCATATTCCAATACACGTTATGGAACTGGTGGTGAATTTCGTAGAAAGGCTTTAATGTAACATCCTCGCCCTCGCTCATAAACTGTCCGTTAAGCTTGAAGGTAAGGCTTTCGCGGTTGATAAGAGTTACAAGCTCTGTTATATCATCGCCATCATAAATAATGTAAGGAACGTCAGTTGTGGTGGTATCAAGACCGGTTTCCTTTTCAA
Organism: Clostridia bacterium; assembly: GCA_045546275.1. Classification (GTDB taxonomy): domain Bacteria; phylum Bacillota; class Clostridia; order UMGS1883; family UMGS1883; genus RGIG1927. The sequence continues at coordinate 28,654 of JAZQCM010000019.1, forward strand.
CAGTATCTTTGGGGAAATTCTCTGTTCCCAAGGGTGCCGCCAGAACAACAGGACCATAGGTAAATGCAACCTGGTTGTTTGTTCTGGAATTGTAAAGCTGAAGCTCCATGGGAATTGTGAGAGTGATTACATCACCTTTTTTGAAGTTACCTGTAATTTCAAGATAACCGGCATTGTCCTTTGTGTAGGTTGTTCCGTTATAGGTAGCTGTTGCGCCCTTCTTTGCCCATGCAGGAACACGGAACATTAAACTTGCCTCAGCTTCACCGTCGGTTACTTCAAAACGGATGGTGTCTTCATAAGGATAGTTTGTTTTCTGAGTAAGTGTAATGCCCTTTTCCTCCCACTTAACTGTTGAAGGAATGTAGAGGTTTGTGTACAGCTTGTCGCCATCCTTGTAGTAAATACATTTGGAATATCTGCCGGGGTTTTCCATGCCTGTACCTGTACAACACCAGAAGGAATTGTAGGGTGTGCCGTAGATACGGTAATGACCCTGAAGAAGTGACACGAAGTACATTTTGTTACCTGTTTCAGGGTCTTGTGAGCCCAAAACGTGGTTGTAGAGAGCCTTTTCGTAATAGTCCATATATTTACTATTATGCTCCCAGTTATAAAGATGCTCTGTAAGCTTTAACATGTTGTAGGTGTTACAGCTTTCGGCAGTTTTGTGATGAAGTGATTCAAGACCTATTGCTTCAAAATGCTCCGAAACACTGTTACCGCCAATTACATAAGAACGGTTATTTACAACTCTGTCCCAGAAGTATTTTGCGCCCTTACCATAGGACTGATACTTTTCGCTGTCCTGTTCAAAAATTTCAGCAGCACCAATAATTTTAGGTATCTGTGTGTTTGCATGTAAGCCTGCGAGAGAATCCTGTTCATTGATAAGAGGATTAAGAATATTATCGTGAGTAAATCTTCTTGCTGTTACAAGATATTCTTCTCTTCCTGTAATTTCGTACAATTCTGCAAAAACGTCGTTCATACCGCCGTATTCAACATTGAGCATGCTCTGTACCTGGCTGTCGGTCATTTTATTAAGTCCGTCCATTGCCCAGTCGGCAAAATTCACGCACACATTCAATGCTTCACTGTTTCCTGTAAATTCATATGCGTCGATAAGGCCCTGATAAATTTTGTGCACACCATACCAGGGCACCCAGTAGTTGTTTGCCCAGTTTGTGTCACCATTGAAGCATTTAATAAAGGTTTCTTCACTGCAGCCGCCGATATAGCCACTCTTTTTTGTGTCCTGAATATACTTGAGCTTATCTACTGCATAGTCAAGCATTTCTTTAACCTGGGCATCTCCTGTTGCAGCATACATAACGCTTGCGGCACTCATCCAGTGGCCAAGGGTGTGACCTGCTAAAGTAAAGGTGTCGGCACTCCAGCCCCAGTTACTTGCACCCTTCTTTTCCCAACCGCCGTAACGGGAAACTCCGTTAGGAGTGGGCAAGCCTGCCATTTCAAAGCTGGGGGCAAGCATTCTGTCAACATCCATTTTAAGCACATAGTCCAAGCCAAGTTCCTGGCTTTCTTTAAACATGCCATCTTCAAGTGTTACAGACTCCATGTCTAAAAAGCCAACACCGTCATTTTTTTCAAAAATAATAGTTTTATCATACATTAAAGGTTTCATAAGTTTATTCCACAGCATTGCCTTAACGCTGAATCCTTCCTTAAAATCTAAATCTGCTCCAAGGGAAAAATCCTTTTCGTCTTTTCCGCTAAAAAGCTTTGTTTCAATACTTTTAATATTATTTTCATCGTCCATAACAAGCAGCGATGCAATCAAATCATCTTCGCTTTCAACGTGGAAGGTGGCATCAACGCTGTCACTGTCGTAATTAAGTGCACAGCTTGCATAATCTTGTGCAAAAGCAACATTTGAAAAGCCAATCACACCTGCCAAAGAAAGTGCCAAAATCCGTTTTTTCATTTCCTGTATTTTCTCCTTTACTAATATAAATTTATATGCTAAACTACTTATAGAATACAATTATTTTGAATTTGTTTCAACCCCTATTTCCGTAGTAAAGGTGGCAAAATCCGATATGATTACATTTGATGAATGCGGAAAATTTGAATTTGAGAAAAACTTTGTTCACATGAGCAGACGTATGCGGTTTAACGAACTTATTTTCATGCGTAAGGGCACAATGTATATTGCCGAAGAGGATGAAATGTTAACCGTTACCGAAGGCGATGTTGTGTTTTTAAAAAGTGGCAGACACCATTACGGCTACAAGCCATCACCTGATGAAGTTGAGTTTTATTGGGTGCACTATCTCACCGATGACGAAAGCGAAGCCTCCTTTCCCTTAATATCCTCCTTTGATAACACAACTCACATACTCCAGCTGTTTCACCAGCTTTTCCACTTTGCTCCCCTTTCGGCGTTTGATGCAGACTGTGCAACAGCACTTTTACTCCACGGAGTTAAAAATGAAATATTGGGCAAACAGTTTCCACATTTGAATTTGGGTACAAACGTGTGTAAATGGATTGAACAGCATTTTTCCGAAAATATAACCGTTTCTTCCATTGCGGAGGAATTTGGCTACAGCAGCGACTATATTTCAACAAAGGTGAAGGAAAAAACAGGACTCAGCGCAAAAAGCTATATTACTCACTGCCGTATTATGTGCGCAAAGCAAATACTTCTTTGCTCTGACTTACCCATTGAAGAAATTTCCCACCAATGCGGTTTTTCCGACAGCAAAGCCTTTTTTAAGGTTTTTAAAAAACACGAGGGGATTACTCCCTCCCAGTACCGAACAACCTACCCCAATTCACAGGATGTGGGTATTTCAATAAAGAGAGTGTAATTATGAATAATTTAACAGACAATGAGCTTATAGAAATAATAAATACAAACAAATACGATGAAGAGCTGTTTAAAACGGCTGATAAAATACGCCGTGAGCATTACGGAACCGACGTGTACATCCGTGGTTTGATTGAGTTTACCAACTATTGCAAAAATAACTGCTATTACTGCGGCATTCGTGCAGGCAATAAAAACGCAGTCCGTTACCGCCTTACAAAAGAGGAAATTTTATCCTGTTGTGAAGAAGGCTACGCCTTAGGCTTTCGCACCTTTGTGCTGCAGGGCGGTGAAGACCCCTTTTTTACTGATGAAAAAATGTGCGATATAGTTTCTTCAATTCGCAAAAAATACCCCGATTGTGCAATCACTCTTTCTGTAGGCGAAAAGCCTTTTGATAGCTACAAAGCATATTTTGATGCAGGGGCAAACCGCTACCTTCTTCGCCATGAAACGGCAGACAGTAAGCACTACAACAAGCTCCATCCTTCACAAATGAGCCTTGAAACAAGAAAGGAATGCTTGTACAATCTCAAATCTATAGGCTACCAGGTGGGAAGCGGTTTTATGGTTGGCTCCCCTTTCCAGACAACGGAAAACCTTGTTTCCGATTTAAGATTTTTGCAACAGCTTCAGCCCGACATGATAGGCATAGGCCCTTATATGACACACAGCGAAACACCATTTTCTGACAAGCCAAGCGGCACGCTTGAATTGACCCTCAGGATGGTTGCAATTCTTCGCATTATGTTCCCCTATGCACTTCTTCCTGCCACAACAGCCTTAGGCTCGATTCACCCCCAAGGTCGTGAACTGGGGCTGAAAGCAGGTGCAAATGTTGTAATGCCCAACCTTTCGCCAATAGAAAACAGGAAAAACTATGATATATACGAAAACAAAATTGCCACAGGCTTAGAGGCGGCGCAGAATGTAAAAGAGCTTAAGGAAAAATTTGCGAAAATAGGCTACAGTATTGTTACAAATCGAGGAGATGTTAAGCGATGACAAAAATTTTAATAGCTATGAGTGGCGGAGTTGACTCCTCAGTTGTGGCACTTATTATGAAAAACAAAGGCTATGACTGCCAAGGCATTCTTATGAAGCTATTTGACGGCGATAGTGAGCCTGCCTGCTGCACAAAAAAGGACATTGAGGATGCACAAAATGTGGCAGACAAGCTTTCTATGCCATTTTCAGTTGTGAATATGAGCGAAGGCTTTAAGGAAAATGTAATAGATAAATTCATTTTTTCCTACGAAAACGGCATGACCCCTAACCCTTGCATTGACTGCAATCGCCACATGAAGTTTGAAAAACTTTTTGACGAAGGCGTAAAGTCAGGCTGCGACAAGGTTGCCACAGGTCACTACGCAAGGATAGAATACAACGAAAAAACCAAAAGATATATATTAAAAAAGGCCCTTGATGAAACCAAGGACCAGAGCTATGTTTTGTATTCATTAACACAAGACCAGCTCAGCCGTGCTGTTTTCCCTTTAGGCGAAATGACCAAAGACGAAACAAGACGCCTTGCTGAAAATGCAGGCTTTATAAATGCCGACAAGGGCGACAGTCAGGATATTTGCTTTGTTAAAAACGAAATGTATTACGATTTTATTGAACGCACTCAGGGAAAAACCTATCCCGAGGGAGATTTTGTTACCGTTGACGGGAAAACATTGGGCAAGCATAAGGGTATTATCCGCTATACCGTGGGACAAAGAAAAGGTCTTGGCATTGCCTACTCCTCCCCTTTATATGTGGTTAAGGTTGACCCCGAAGAAAACAAAGTAATATTAGGCAGTAACGAGGATTTATTTACCGACACACTTATTGCAAAAAATATTAACCTTATTTCCGTTCCCGAAATTAACCATCCTATGCGTGTTTACGCAAAGGTCCGCTATCGCCATGTTGCACAGCCTGCAACAGTTACACAGCTCGATAATGACACAATAAAGGTTGTTTTTGACACACCACAACGAGCCATCACAAAAGGTCAGTCCGTTGTTTTGTATGACAACGACTTAGTTGTTGGCGGTGGAATAATTCAGTAAAAAAAAGTTGACAGCATTCTGTCAACTTTTTTTGTTTATTCTACATATGCATATCTGCCCATGAACAATATTTCGCCACTACTATTATCGCGAACTGCAAAATAGAAAGGTTTATTGAATTTCGCCTCAACAGGCTCGGGTGGTCTTTGACTACCTCCTCCCATACTCATTGCAGTAACTGCAGCGGCTTCCACACCTTTTTCGTTAACGTTAATGTAGCTTTGGTGCTGCACATCATCAACATAAAGTGTTTCATCCTCAAGTATTTTGTTGAAATTAAAATCAAAAACTCTGTCAAGACCTATTAAAGAAAGTGAATCCTGCAGCTTCATTGAATACTCAAATTCAAACTTTGGCATTGAAAGCTCTATGTATGTGTTTTTCATTTTACCGTCAATCATGTTAAGTACAGCTTCTATGTCAGCTTGATTAGCAGAATCAATCAAAAACATGCTTATGTCAAGCCTTGTCATTTGGCCATTAACTTCAAAGCCTTTGCACCTGAAAGGAAGCTCTGCCACACGTAAGTTTTTGTCTTTATAATAATTATACCAACCAATGCAATTCATAAAGTCTATTTCAGTTTCTTCAAAAACGCCATCGGTAAACACATCCGGTGCGGTTAACTTTTCATCAAATTCATTTTGCCAAACGCCATTAAAATACACGGCATTTATAAGCATTGTGTAGAAATTATTGGGTATGCCATGAACATTTGTAATTTTTTCCTCGGTTACTTTTGTAACCCAGTCGTCAATATAGCCTTTTGCAGAACTTTTCGGAACTGTGTTTACTTCGGAAAAATAGTAATCCTCAGCGATTACTTCAAAATCACCATTTAAAAAGGAATCCGTCACACTTTTATTAATCCATATTGAATTTTTAAGATTAATCTTTATCTCTTCACTTTTGGTGTATTTTTCAATCAATTCCTTGCAGAAAAGGTTGTATTCTTCCAAATCTTCAATGCCGAAGGCGTTAAGGATTTCAGCCTCAGTTTCTGCATTTGCACCATTTGCCGCCAAAGCAAACAGCATTTTTACCGACAAGGGCGAAAACATGTAGTTTTTGTCCTTTGGCATAGCTTCGTTCATTATATCTGCAAAGGATTTTTCTTTGTTTTCATCGCTCTTATTCATTAAATCGTAAAGTCTTACAAAGGTTGCAACGCTCTGCTCAATTGTGAATTTTTCTTTTGGTGCAAAGCCTGTATCGGTGCCTTTCATAAGTCCGATATTTGAAATTTTATACACACTCTCCTTCGCCCAGGAAGAAATTTCAGCATGGTCAGCATAGGAAAAATCATTAACTGTAGCCTTGTCAAGCTCTAAAACAGAACACATTCTTGTTAAAATAACAGCAGCTTCTTCTCTTGTTATTAAATCATCAGGCTTAAATTCATCATCGCTCTTTCCTTTTATAATTCCCAAGCTGTAAAGATACAAAATCTCGTAGCTATCTGTATCGTTAAAGGTTTTTTCATCAAAGTGATCAAAATCCACTTCAAGCCCTACAAAATCAAGTACCTTTTTTGCAACAGTACAAAACTCTCTCCGAGTGATATTTTTTGTAAAATCTCCATCATTTATCCATTTATAAATCCGCGCTCTTTCAACATCCTCTTGTGCCCATGTACTGCATTTAACCTCAGCAAAAGCCGAAATACAGCTCATTGACAAAACAATTGCCAAAACAACGCATATCGTTCTTTTCATTTTTATCCCTCCACGTTAAATTCAGCGTAGTAAATATCCTCGGTAAAATCTCCGGGCTGTCTTAAATCCATTATTTTTTTGCCTATTCGGTAATAGCCTTCCGAAAGCTCACCATAAAGCCACTTCCAGTCAACCTCAAAGGTTGTCCTTTCGTTTTTGTTAATTACAATTGCTTCACTTGTCCAGCAAACATTTTCATCGGGCAAATAGCCTAATTCCTGCCATTTTCCGTCAACATTCTTTTCAATTTTGTACCAGCTTCCTGTGTTTAATCCGCCTGTAGGGAATCCGCCAAACTGTTCAATTGTTAAGGTTAAGGATGTTTTTGTAGCATTGTCCGCATACATTAGTATGCCCCATTTATCGCTGATTTCGGGAAAAATAACCTTTATGTCCAGCATGTGGTCTTTAAGTTGGGAAGAAAAGAAGTACTTGGTTATATTTTCAAATGTAACATCGAGAGTATTTGACAAAACTATGTATTCGCTGTCTTTCACAGCATTGGGATGCCTGCCTTTAATTTTAAATGCGTACTTATATTTTGCTGCATTTTCGCCTTCGATTTTTTTGAACACCATCCAACTTCCGTTCATTGGCACTTCCTTTGATATGCTTGTGGCGTTCTGGTAGCCATCTGCTTCAAAGTTACTTTCGCCACTATTTTTCGGCACTTCAAATTCGTCCGCTTTTTTTATAAGATGTCCATCCAAGGTGCCACAGCGATAAGTTAAATCGCTTAAAAGTCCCGTGTTAAAATACAAGCTCCCTTCAATATTCATCAACTGAATACTTTCCTTCACGCTTGTGTTATCAACCTCGGTTACAAAAATGGCTGTGGGTCCGTCGCTTCCGCCAATTATCCCCACAGAGTGGTTTTCGCATCCGCTGAGAACAAATAAAACCAATAATAAACATATAACTTTTTTCATCATTTTCCTCCTTTGAGTGTACACACCACAATTTCAGGATTGTTATTTACTCTTAAGGGAAAAAGGCTGTTGCCTATCCCTGCGCTTACAATCATTGTCACATCGCCTTTTTTATAGAGTCCTTTATCAAACTCAGGCAAAAAACCTTCCCCAGGTGAAAAAAGTCCGCCAATGAAAGGGATTCGTATTTGCCCACCATGAGCGTGGCCCGAAAACACAAGGTCAACATTTTCATATTCATCAATTAATTCAGGTCTGTGTGACAAAAGAATTTTAAAGCTGTCATTATTGGGCAAAATGTCTTTAAGCTGATTGTTCAAAGATGTAGTGTAGTAAAATCCTATATCCATAAGCCCTATAAGGTTAATTTTTTGGCCGTCCTTCTCAATTTCAACCACGTCATCTTCCAGCACTGCAATACCGATTTCCAAAAGCTTTTCTTTAAGCAGATTGTAGTCATTTATGATTCTTGCTTCGTGGTTTCCCGATATATAATAACAAGGGGCAATTTCTTTAGCTTCCCTGAAAAAATCTACAACTAACTCAACATCGGGGTTTCTTGCATCAAGCATATCCCCTGTCATAACAATTATGTTGCAATTACTCTTTTTAAGAAGCTTAATTGTCTTATCATTTACATTGCCAACTTTTGAGTTGTGCAAATCCGAAACCTGTGCAATTTTAAACCCTTGGAAATTTTCGGGTATTTTTTCGTTTTTACAGATATATTCATTAATCTCTACGTTACTGTTTCCGTGCCATATAACTGCCGATACAATAAATATGACACATAAAAAGATTAAAAGCATAACCTTTTTCATTTAATCACATCTTTCAAAAAACTATCTATATATAATACTTTCCAATTATTAAAAAAGTTGCATATTAATTATATATTTTTCGTTAACTTTAGTCAATATTTTAGATGGTTGACGAATTTTTACATTTAGGCTATAATAGTTATAGTACACAAAACGGAGGAAAAGTTATGGCAGAAGGTCACAGACAAAGGATGCGGGAAAGGTTTTATAACGAAGGTATTGACAGCTTTGAACCGCATGAGGCTTTGGAAATGGCGTTGTATTTCACCATTCCAAGAAAGGATACAAATCAGCTTGCTCATCAGTTGATTGAACATTTCGGCAGTTTCCACGCGGTTTTAGATGCAAACCGTGAGGACCTTGTGAAGTTTGGTCTTACCGACAACACCGTTGCACTTTTAAAAATGCTTCCGTCCTTTTTAAATTATTATATTCAAAGCAAAGTTACAGGCACAAGATATCTTCCAAACACCACCGCTATGGGCGAATATGCCATAAACAAGGTTGGCAACCGCACAAACGAGGTTTTTGGAGTTATTTGTCTTGATGCACAACAAAAGCTCATAAATTTTGAAATTATTGATGAAGGAACAGTTAACAAAGCAATGATTAACCCAAGAAAAGTTGCAGAATGTGTTTTGCGAAACAATGCAACAAAAGCTGTTTTTGTACATAATCATCCAAGCGGAACACTTTCGGCTTCAATGGCAGACAAAAACCTTACCGACCGTTTGGGTGCTATGCTGAAAGCTATTGATGTGGAGCTTTTGGACCACATTATTGTAGCAAACGGCAGGTTTTATTCAATGCTTGAAAATGGTTTAATAGCGTAACAAAAAAAGAGCCTTTCGGCTCTTTTTTTAATCGTGTCGTTCATGTTCATTTGTATACATTTCGCAAAATCTTGCCGCAAATGAGGGCTCGTAACCCTTTTTGTAAAGATGTGAAACATCGCCGTAGCTGTTCATTCTGAAAGAGGCTTTACCTTCTCGCCTTTCTTCGGTTGTAACAGTGGTTACTGAAGAGGGTGCGGCACAAAAGCCGTGCCAGAGCACCATTGGAGACACTCCCAGCAAATGGCTCAAAAGCACACAGCCTGAGCCAAAATGACAAAAGATTGCTATGGTGTCATCGTTTGCTTTTTCGGCTTTGTAGTAGTTCCCTTCTCTTACGTAACCATGCTTTGCCAAAAGCTTGTCAAATTCACCCGTAACCCTGTCATATTCCTCTTTCACATTTCCGTCACTCATTGCTTTAACGGTTCCCCATTTGTCTTTATCGTAAAAAAGGTTTTCCTTTGTCCAGTCCTCAGGAAGCCAGTCCCACGCAATGCTTTTTCCGCAATCCGGGCGTTCGATTATTGGTGGGAACTCCTTTAACCATTCAAAAACACCGTCAGGCTCACGATTGAGCTTTTTTAATGTGCAGGATGCCGTATCTTTAGCTCTTCCTAAGGTGGAAGTGTAGAAGGCATCTATTTTCATGTTTACAAGCTTTTCGGACAAGCATTCCGCTTCAATCCAGCCTTGCTTTGTTAAAGAATCGATGGAATAATCGGGGTCGGCGTGTCTTATGATTAATACCTTCATTTTTATCCTCCTATAAACTGTATAATAAATGCAACAGATGCCGCACCTATTGCCACGGTTAAAAGACCTTTATTAAAGTATGCCAGTATTATAGCAACAACACAGCCTAAGGTTGCACCCAAAAGTGAGCCTGTTGATGTGAAAATTGCAGGGAAAGTCATTGCCGACAAAACAACATATGGCACATAATACAAAAACGACTGTATCCATCTGTTTTCAATTTTCTTTCGGAATATTACCATGGGCAGCATTCTTATAAAATAAGTAGTCAACGCCATTGCCGCTATGGAATAAAAAATATATGCATTACTCATTTTCATTCTCCTTTACAGGGCAAACAGTTGCCATAATGCTGCTTACAATTATTGTTATTAAAATTACCGCCCAGCCTGTTGAAAGCTTTTGCAAAAATGGTACAAAAGCAAAAACTACACTCAACGCAATTGAAATAAGAACTGCTGAAAATACATTTTTATTTTCCTTGCTTGGTGGTACAATTACCGCAATAAACATACCATAAAGAGCTATACCCATAGCTTCGGCTAAAATTTGGGGCATGAAGCTTGTTGCCACAGAGCCTACCAAAGTGCCACCCGTCCAGCCAAAAATTGGCGGTATGATAACTCCTGCCATGTAGCTACCGGAAAGGTCAGTTTTTCTTGCCATGCTCACAGCATATATCTCATCGGTTATGCCGAATGCCACCAGCATTCTCTTAAATAGGCTCATTTTGCTTTCAACCTTTTGCGACATTGATATACCCATGAGGAAATATCTTAAATTAATAATAAGTGTTGTGAGAATTATAAGTAAAATACTGCCCCCTACTGCCATTACATCAACGCCCGCCTTCTGACCTGCGCTTGTAAGATTAGTAAGTGAAATAAGTGTTGACCCCCACCATGGTACACCTGCCTGAACCGCCGACACACCAAAAGCCACCGACACCGAAAAATACCCTAAAGCTATCGGCACACCGTCTTTAATTCCGTCAAAAACTTCATGTTGTCTCATTTGTATGCTCCTTTACAGTACCAAAAACTTATCATGTTTCATTTTACCACAATAAAACAAAAATGCAATAGAAAAAAAGCGAGCCGAAAAACGACTCGCTTTTTGAATTTAAATATTACTTAGAGTATACTTCAACTTCTGCAACAGAGTTCCAACCGGAAACTGTGTTACCGTAAGCTGTAATTCTTACATATCTTGCTTCAGCATTAAAGGATACATACTTTGTTGTATCTGTCTGAGGTTCGCTGTTACCGCTCCAAACCTTGGAGTAGGAAGAACCGTCAGCGGAAACTTCGATATCGTAAGGAATTGTTCTCTGGTCATCATACATCTTCATAGCTACACCTACGCAAGAAAGCTTTTTCTTGGAACCAAGGTCGATAACTACGTTATTCTGATTCTGAGAAGCCCATACTGTCTGCTTGTTGCCATCAACAAGGTTACCTGCATGGTTTTCAGCTTCGGGTGTAGCGGATGCCTTAAGCATGGAAGATGTAAGAGCAACCTTTGTACCTGTAGCGGAATTTACAACTGTACCTTCAGCTGTTGCTGTAGTAGTTGTAGTAGTTGTTACTGCCTTTGCATCGCCTGTGTAAACAGCGATTTCTGCAACAGAAGACCAACCGGAAACTGTGTTACCTTCAACCTGAACCTTAACGTACTGAGCGTCCTTACCAACGGGAACATAAATCATGTCGCCGCTCATTGCCTTGGAAGAACCTGTGAATACTGTTGTCCAAGCTGTGTTGTTTTCGCTAACTGCTACGGAGAAGGGAATTGTTCTGTCATCCTGGTAAAGCATGAACTGAACGCCTACTTCGCTAACAGGAATCTTTTTGCCAAGATTAATAACTGCGTTTGCAGAGTTCTGGGAAGCCCATACTGTAGAAGTGTTGCCGTCGAAAGCGTTTCTACCGGGGTTGTTTGCTTCGGGCTGCTGAGAGAAATTAACGGAAGATGCATTCACGTTAACCTTTGTGCCTGTAGCCTTAGTTGCTGTGTTGGAGGAAGGTGTTGTAGAATCTGTGATAGTTGTAGCTACTGCATCGCCTGCCTTAACACCGGGCTTGTAAACTTCAAATTCAATAAGACTGAACCAGTTAGAGCCTTCGCTGTTACCATAACCGTAAATCTTGAATGCCTTAACCTTTGTATTGATATCAAATACTTCCTTAGCCTTGCCCATTGTTGTAGCGCCGTTGTATACCTGCTTCCAGCTTGAGCCATCAGCTGTGTATTCAAGCTTGAAGTTAGTTGTTCTCTGAGCTGTCTTCCAGAATACAAGTGCTACCTGACCAACGTCAACGGGATCCTTGTATGTGAAAGTAATGTTACAACCCTGGCTGTTACCAACGTAACGGCTGTTTTCGTCTGTTCTGCCATCGGAAGCATTGTAAGGACCATGATCGCCTTCGGGTTCTTCGCTTGCTTCAATCTTTTCAGCCTGAATTCTGTTTGTGTCAGAAAGTGTAGGAACCTTAAGAACGAATGCCTTTTCGGGCTGCTTGGGTCTTGTGGGATATGTTTCGGGCTTGCCGAGCATTGTTCTGAGCATTTCTACAAGACCTGCATCGCTTTCTGCATAGAAGGGGTTAGCCTTGTGACCGATAACGATAAGACCGTTAGCGGGAGCATCACCCTGGTTCCAATAAACCTTCTTACCAAGAGATTCAGCTAAAGCACGGAGAGGAACGAATGTTCTGCCGCCTACGATTTCTGTATTAGCAGGAGCTGTTGTGTCCACGCCGTTAACCTTAATAATGTTGCTGCCTACTGTAAATACAACATTTCTGTCGCCAAGTTTAGCTGTAACTGTTCTTGCAGCTTCGTCCCAAGCTACTGTGCCGCCGAAGGATTCAACAACCAATCTTGCGGGCATCATGCTTGTGGAGTTGCCGTTGTTATCAGCCTTGAGGTAAACTTCAACGCTGTGATCGTTTTCATCAATGTGACCAATCTTACCGTCCTTATAGTAGTGAGGTGTGTTCACACGAAGTGCAAGGTATGTCTGCATCTTCTTCTGAAGGTAAGGATAGTTGTCACCCTTCTGTGTATGACCTACAAGTCTGCTCATTTCAGCAGCTGCAAGTAAGAATGCACCTGTACCGAAGTTCTGGTTGTCTCTGGGACCCATAGCCTTTGTAGCATTGGAACCGATGTACTGAACATAACCAACCATGCCATCGGGCTGAAGAGCTACGTTCTGAAGGTAGTTCCATGCACGAACTGCTGTTTCAAGGTATTCATCCTTGGGAAGGATACCTGCATTGATACCCCATGCAAAAGCATATGTGAAGAATGCTGTACCACTTGTTTCATAACCGTTGGGGTTAGAAGCGGAAGTAGGATAGCCCTGAAGCATGGACTGTGTCCAGAAGCCGTAACCGTTTTCGTCTGTTCTCATGCAGTCACGAATAGCGGGAGCCATTTCGAGGTATGTCTTAAGGAATTCATCATAGTGTTCGTAGTCATCAGGCATATCCTGCAATACCTTTGCCAAACCTGCGAATACCCAACCGTCACCACGTGCCCAGAAGTTCTTTTCACTTTCATGGCCGGGGTTAGGCTTTAAGGGATATACATAACCTGCATCACGGAAGAAGAGGTATGTGTAGTTGTTGGGATCGGAATACTTAGCACCGTTTGCAAGCTTTGCGGAAGTTGTGTAACCTGCAGCGCTTGTGGGGATACCGCCGGGGCCATCGTACATAAGTTCCTTAGCATATCTCCAGAAACGATAGAGACCGTCAAGGTACTTTTCGTCCTGTGTAAGCTGATAGAGCTTTGTCATAACGGGCATTACCATGTATAAGGAGTCAGCCCACCACCAGAAGTCGTCGTTGCTTCTGGAAACTTCTTCGCTCATAACTTCGATAGCTCTTGCAACCTTCTTCTGGTCTGCTACTGTGCCCTTGGATTCGTTCTTTTCAATATTGTAAAGATCGATGTAGGACTGGAAACAGATCTGGAAGTCACCAAAGAGAACGTGCTTACTGTTAAAGCTCTGGTCGTAACCCCATTTCCATTCATTCTTGTTTGTGCTGGGAGCACTTGTCCAACCACAAGAATTAGCCCAGTCTGTAGCATACTTACGGTATGCTTCAATACCTGTAGCGTAATAAGCTTCCATGTTACCTGTAAGGTAAGCAGCCTTAGCCCAGAAGTAGTTAGGAATACCATATTCTACCTGGTTGTGCTTAACAACTGTCTGATAATAGTCGTTAGCTGCTTCGAGTGCTTTAATTGTGTCTTCGTATGTAGGCATAATCGCACCCTTGTCTTCTGCAGCACCTGCTGTAATTGCAAAAGAACCAACAACGGACATAACCATTGAAAGTGCAAGTACAAGAGATACTACTGACTTGAATAATTTGTTCATATCTTTCTCCTCCCATGCCTTTAAGGCATAAATTTGATAACATTATAATAACATCATTTTTGTAAAATATCAACAAAAATTTAGTAAAATCTTAATATTTTTTATCTGTTTTTCCTTAATCCTTGATTTCATGGGGTTTTAAATGATTACCACTGCATTTTTGGTATTACACTCATATCGTTTTTTACAACTTTAAGCACAAAATGGGTTTTTGTAGCCTGAATGCCCGTCATGTTCATAATACTACGATGAATTTTTTCGAGACTGTCTGCCGAATCGGTGTAAATGTTAAGCATAAAGTCAAATTCGCCTGTTCTGTAGTAGCAGAACTGAATACTGCTGTTTTCCTTAATCATTGCCGCAAAATCATCGTAATACTTAGGATGCTCCAAGCTCACCTCCATAAGCGCCACAAGACCGTTACCCATTTTTGCCTGGTTCAAAGCAACTGTGTAGCCCTGGATTACCTCATTTTTTTCAAGCTTTTTAATTCGTTCTATAACCGCTGAAACGGATAAGCTTATGGTCTTACCTATTTCCGATGCGGTCATTCGTGCGTTTTTTCTTAAGCACTCCAATATGGCATAGTCAACACTGTCAATTACAAAGTTTTCCTTGTTCATATTTTTCCCTCCCTTTCAAGATAAGCTAAAAACCCTTTGCAGCCTTCAATAACATCCTCATATGTTTCGTTGAAATTCCCTGTGTACCAGGGGTCTGCAATATCACGAGGACTTGCGGTATAGTCAAGAAATTTTTTTATGTTTCCGCCGCCTAAAATATTTTCCATGTTCCTTATATTATATTTGTCCATACCAATAAAATAGTCGTACTTTTCCCTATCCGCCCTTGTAAGCTGCACCGCACGCTTTTTGGAATAGTCAATGTCAAATGCATCCAATACCCTTGCTGTGCCGTAATGCACTCCGTTTCCTATTTCTTCACGGCTTGTTGCGGAGGACGCTATGTAAAACTTATCTCCCAAGCCTCTTTTTTCAACCATGTCACGGAACAAAAACTCAGCCATTGTGCTTCTGCAAATGTTGCCATGGCACACAAACATAACCTTTATCATAGCTTTTCCTCCAATATTTTCTTTAATAATTCGGGGTTGGCTTTGCCGCCGCTTTTTTTCATGCACTGACCAACAAGATGGCCAATTGCATTCTTTTTGCCTCTTTTGTAATCCGAAACGCTTTTTTCGTTACATGAAATAACCTCGTTTACAATCTCTGTTAAGATGTTCTCATCGTTAATTTGTGTAAAGTTTTCTTCCTTTACAGTTTCTCCTTTCAGCATAATTTCAAGGATTTCGCGTACAGCGGTGCTTGAAATTTCTCCGTTCTCAAGCTTTTTTAAAAGCTTTGCAACATCCTTGCCTGAAAGCTTGATTTCTTCTTCCCCATTTTCATTCAAAAAGGCTGACACATCACCCAAAAGACGGTTTGCAACGTTTTTCGGATTTGCGCCGAAGGCTATAGCATCTTCGAAAATTGTTATAAAGCTTTTTTTCTTCACAATGTTTTTTGCATCGATTTGAGAAAGGTTATATTCCTTTACATAGTTTTCAACCTTTTCTTTTGGCAAAAGAGGCATACTATTTTTCACCGAATTGATAAATTCTTCTTCCAATTTTATAAAGGGTATATCAGGCTCGGGAAAATAGCGGTAGTCCTCATCGTTTTCCTTTGTTCTTAAAACAATGCTTTCATTTTTAACATCATCCCAACGCCTTGTTTCTTTAGTTACTTTTCCACCCTTTGAAAGAATGCCAAGCTGCCTTTCTCTTTCCGATTCAATACAGTTTTCAACAAAGGAAAAGGAGTTTACATTTTTAATTTCGCACCGCTCATTATATTCTTTTTGCCCTTCTTTTCTCACCGACACGTTCACATCACAGCGTAACGACCCCTCTTGCATTTTGCAGTCGGATATGTCTAAATGCTTTAAAATGTCACGTATTTCTTCCAAAAACTGCTTTGCCTCTGCCGCACTTCTCAAATCAGGCTCAGTTACAATTTCAATCAAAGGCACCCCTGCTCTATTGTAATCAATCAGGGTTTTGTCACCTTCATGAATCAGCTTTCCTGCATCCTCTTCAATATGGATACGATTAATCCTTATTCTCCTGCCGTTAAGAATGTGGTATCCATCCTTACAAACAGGTAAGTCACCTTGCGAAATCTGGTATCCTTTGGGCAAATCAGGGTAAAAATAGTTTTTCCTTGCATTTTTAATTACAGGGTTAATAGAGCAATTAAGTGCCAACCCCATTTTAACGGCTTTTTTTACCATTTCACCGTTAAGACAAGAAAGTGTGCCGGGAAAGCCCATGCACACAGGGCAGCACCTTGTGTTTTCCTTTCCGCCAAAACCCACCTTGCAGGCACAAAATGCCTTTGTTTTAGTGTTAAGCTCGGCATGTATCTCCAAGCCAATATCAGTTTCAAACACTTGTTTCACCCCGCTTTTCAAAGGCGTAAGAGGTTTTTAAAACAGTTTCCTCGTCAAAGCATTTACCTATTATCTGAATACCAACAGGCAAATCGTTTTTGTCAAAACCGCAGGGAACACTAATTGCAGGAAGCGATGCAAGACTTATTGCCACAGTGCATTTATCCATTTTATATTCTTCGCCTACCTCCCATTCTTCACCTCGTTGAGGCACTCTTACAGGACTTGTAGGTGCAATTAACACATCATAAGCTTCAAAAAGCTCGTTAAACTCTTTTTTAAGCATTTTAACTGCTTCCACTGCTTTTAAATAGTACATGCTGTATCGGTCCCCCGAAAGCACATAGGTGCCAAGCATAATGCGCCTTTTAACCCCTTCGCCCAAAAATTCCGCACGACTGTTTTTGTAAAGCTCGTCAAGGCTTTCAGCCTCTGCTCTTTGACCAAATTTCACACCGTCGTAACGGGAAAGGTTACTCGATGCCTCGGCAGAAGAAATAATGTAATATGCACCCAGTGCATATTTAAGAGCTTTTACAGAGCACTCACAAACTTCCGCACCCATTCTCTTAAATGCATCAATGGCATTTTCGGTTTCCTTTTTTATATCTTCCTCAACACCTTCAAAAAGCTCTGTTATAACGCCTATTTTAAGCCCTTTAATATCTCTTGTAAGGCATTTTGTGTAATCGGGCACAGCTTTTCTGCTTGAGGTCATATCCTTTTCATCATAGCCTGCAATTGCGTTTAGCATAATGGCGCAGTCCTCGGTAGATTTGCACATAGGACCGATTACGTCAAGGCTTGACGCAAATGCAATAAGACCGTAGCGTGAAACACGGGAGTAGGTAGGCTTTAACCCATACAAGCCGCAAAAGGATGCAGGCTGACGAATACTTCCACCTGTGTCGCTTCCTAAGGACGCAATTGCAAGTCCTGCTTTCACCGCAGCTGCACTACCGCCCGAAGAACCACCGGGCACATACGCCAGATTAACAGGGTTTGCAATCAGCTTGTATCCGCTTTTTTCGCCCTTTGAACCCATGCCGAATTCGTCCATGTTTGTTTTGCCAACAATAATTGCATCCATTTCTTTCAGCTTTTCAACAACCGTTGCATCGTAGGAAGGAATAAAGCCCTTAAGCATTTTACTGCCAGCAGTTGTCATTACACCTTTTGTGCAGATATTGTCCTTAATTCCTATGGGAATACCCGAAAGCGGAGTTTTCCTGCCTTCTATGTCAAGCTGTTTTGCTTTTTTCAGCGCCGCATCACGACAAAGGGTAATGTAAGCACCTGTTGCACAGCCTAATGCTGCAATATTTTCAAAAATGCTTTTTGTAAACTCCTCACAGGAAAATATTTTTCTGTCCAGCATGTTCTGAACATTTTTTATAGTCATGAAATCTGTCATGTTTTACCCCACAATTCTCGGAACAGAAAACAAAGCTCCGTTTGTATTGATTTCGTTTATGCTTTCATCATTTCGCAGTTCGCCAAATTCGTACTCTCTGTCATTGGTAATTTCTATTTCCTCAATAGGTTCAAAAAGCATTGCAATATTATTAAAATCTTCCTGCAATCGCTCTTTGTCACCTTCTCGTAAATCTATTTTTGCCAGATTTGCAATATACTCTATGTCTTTATCAGATATTTTCATGAATTTTTATCCTCTCACAACAAATTTTTCTTTATTATATCATTTTTGCAAAAAATTTTCAACACAAAAAGAGGAAGCGGTAAGCTTCCTCTTTTTTATTCATTAATATAAATTCTCGGCACTCTGTCGCTTATTTTGCACACAATTTCATAATTAATTGTGCCTTCAATATCGGCAATTTCATTTGCCGGGATAAATTCGTCAATAAGGCTCACACTATCGCCTGTTCTCACATTGGGGACATTTGTTACATCCACCATAAACTGGTCCATACAAACCCTGCCCACAATAGGTGCAAAGCATCCGTTTATCATAACCCTGCCTTTGTTTGACATTGCTCTGGGGTAACCGTCCGCATAGCCAACGGGAATTGTCGCAATAATTTTTTCGCTGTCTGTCACATAGGTTCTGCCGTAGCTTATGGGAGTACCCTTGGGCACATTTTTAACATGCACAACATGGCTCTTAAGCTTTAACGCTGGGATTAATTTCATGTCACCAACGTCGTAGGAAGGCTTTAACCCGTAGGATATAATACCGCTTCGCACCATGTCCATTGAATACTGTGGCAAGTCAATTATTGCAGCACTGTTTGATGCATGCTTTAAAGGAATGTGAACGCCTTCACTTTCAAGCTTATTGCAAAACTCATTAAAAATTCTTGCCTGTTCATTTGAAAAGCTTTTATCCTTTTCATCAGCTGTTGCAAAGTGGGTAAAAATGCCTTCAATTTTAATGCCCTCAAGGTTGTAAATAGCCTTTATTGTTTCTAAGCTTTCTTCATTAGGCACAAAGCCAATTCGTCCCATACCTGTGTCAATGGCAATATGCGCTTTGCCTCCTGCTGCAGCAAGAAGCACTGCACTTTCATAGTCAAACACTGTTTGCTCAATATCATATTTTACAAGCTCAGGAAAATACTCAGGTGAAACATAGCCCAAAATAAGAATAGGATTTTTAATATTATCCTCTCTTAAGCTTATTGCCTCTTCGATTGTGGCAACAGCAAAATAGTCGGCAATGTCTTTAGTTGCCTGTGCAACCCTGCCTGCACCGTGACCGTAGGCATTGGCTTTTATAACAACCAAAAGCTTTTTTCCGATTTTTTCTTTTATTAAGTTAAGATTGTGCCTTATTGCGCCTAAGTCAACCTCGGCATACACTCTTTGATATTTCATAAAAAATACCTTCTTCAAAAATAGTTACTCTGTTTATTATAATACCAACTTATGTATTTTTCAAGAGCTTATGCGTAAAAAGTGCCTTGGATCTCAATACATGTATTTAAAAGGATCGCCTATTATATTGTGAAAATCATATACAGTTATTCCGCTTCCGTATTTCATTTTTTTGCGAAGAGCATCCACCTTACTTCTTGTAACACTATCCAGGCTGAAATACAGAGAATTACTGCTAAACATCATCAAAGCATCTTTCAAATTCATAACCCCGCCATCATTAGAAGGTCGTAAGGTCTTATTCAAATAATCATTTACCACTTGTTTTTCCGCCTTAAACTTCAATGCAGCTTCAACGGCAAGCTTTGCGTTAACCAAGGGGAATTCTCCGGCAGTCTCCTTTGAGTTGGGATTATCTTTAACAGTTAGTTTTGTATTTTTACGGTCACATACAATTTTTGCAACCTCTGCTCCTGTAAGTGTATTGTCAACAGACCACACCAATGCCGCAACAGAAGAAACTACAGGTGCCGCAAATGAGGTTCCGCTATCGCTTCCGTACTTGTTATCCGCCGCTGTACTATATATATCCACACCGGGAGCACAGATATCAACCCTGTTTCCTCCATTGGAAACGATTGATTGGATCAATTCACCGTTTGACAGCTTGCTTGCAGCTCCGACAATAATAATTCTGTCAACTATGTCATCAACTGTAACATTACTTAATCCGTTGTAACAATTTCCTTTGGTTATACAAGCATAATAGCCATTATTTTCAGCATCCACCCCCTCATTGCCAGAAGCTTGAACCACAACGTAATCATAGTTTTTGTTAAGTAATGCTGCCATGGCTACGCTTACTTGCATGGCTATACCTTTTCGTGTTTCCTCACTTAAAATTTTTTGATGAGAGCCAATAGAAAAATTAACAACCTTAGCACCGGCTTTCACGGTTTCAAGAAGACCATAAATTGGGTTTGACAGACTGATATACTCCGCATTGGCGGTCGTTGCATTTTTAACCCAGTCTTTGTGCGCATCACCAAACACATTATAATTATCCTGGTCAGATATTTTTTTCCAATTGAAATAAATCAAATCACAATTCCAAACAATACCGGTTACACCCTTATTGTTGTTTGCCTTTGCACCTATAATTCCTGCAACACGTGTACCATGGTTAACACTATCTTTATCTGCTTTTTTATTGGCTTTTTGATTCTCTTTGTTTGCAAAAGCATCATTTGTTATATCTTCGTGATTTGAATCAAATCCGCTATCAACAATTCCGATTTTGATTTTTTTAAATTTATCATTATAATCCCATGCGCTTGGTGCCTCAATCGCCTCAAGCCACCAGTTTGCTCCATCAGGTTCCGATTCGTTCCATATACAAGGGAATGTCCAAGGATCGTTAGGAACAGCACAGTTTTTCGTTGGAATCACCATATCATATGATGCCGCTGTTACAATATCATTCTTTTTAAGGTCGCTGCAAAGTTTTTCCAACTCCGGCAAACTCCTTTTGTCCACTTTTATCTGATATTGGTCAATTGTTTCAAACTTGCCTGCTACAGTTCCGTTAACAGATTCAACAACCTGTTGCCTTTCCTCTTCGGTGGAGTTTTCGTCAAAATATACCAGTACAATATTGTCAACGAACAAAACATCTGCCTGTGCATCATGCTTTACATCTTCAAGAGAAAATTCATATAATGTGTTTATTTTATTTTCTTTTTCCTTTTCATCTTCCTTATCAATAGCCTTTTGCAAATACTCTACCGAACTGAAGCCGTAGATGCTTTGCACAACGCGTTTACCCTGTGTGATTTTAACATTGCTGTCATTTTTATCTTCAACCGTTACAGTTTTAATATTCAACGCATTATATAAAACATCCGCTACACTAAACCTTAAACCAGGCTCATTATCTTCAACAATTCCGCACAAGCCGATTTGATATGCTACTTTAAGATAGGCATCAGGATATTGAAGGTTTCCGTTTTCATATACCACATTATGTTTCTTTGCAACAGCTGCATTGTTGTAGCCTAAAGCACACACAATCATTTTAACAGCCTGCTCCTGAAGCAATGGCTCATCGGGTGCAAAACTGCCATCGCCCACACCATTTATAATGCCCAAAGCTGATGCAACAAAAATATATCCACTTGCCCAATGCTCCTTGGGGACATCATTAAATACAACCTTGCCTGTGTATTTAACTGCATCGTTATCATATCCTAACATTCTGCAAATAAGTGTTGCAGCCTCTGCACGGGTTATGGCAGAGTTTCCGTTAAATTCGCCATTTTCGTTACCACGGAAAAGTCCGATATACCCTAAAGCTCTTACAACATCATTACCCAAAACATTGTTGATATCCTTAAATTTTCTTATTTTGTAATCTTGTTCATCGGCTTTGACTGCTACAAGCTCCACATTTTCACTCTCTGCAAAAACAGCTAACGACGGAATAACACTTATGAGCATACAAATTGATAAAATTAAACAAACTATCCTTTTCATTTTTTCTTCCTTTCACATACGCACTGTTTTTAGGGTAACACATTTTTCCATTTTTTTCAACAGCCTTCTTTTATTTCCTTACATAAAAATTCCTTGTTTACAGATAATAAAAACACAATTACTAAAACAAGGAGATTTATATATGAAAGCAACAGGAATTGTGAGAAGAATAGACGACCTTGGAAGGGTTGTAATTCCTAAAGAAATAAGAAGAGTTTTACGTATTCGCGAGGGCGACCCTTTGGAAATTTTCACCGAGCGTGACGGCGAAGTTATTTTTAAAAAATACTCCCCCATCGGCGAGCTTGGCGATTTTGCATCAACCTACGCAGAAACTCTTTCCAAAACAAGCGGCACTGCAGCAGTGATTACCGACAAGGACAATGTAATTGCAGTTTCGGGTGTGCCTAAAAGAGAATTTGCCGAAAAAAGAGTTAGCCATGCTCTTGAAAAGCTCATGGAGGAAAAAAGTTCGTTTATTATGAAAAGCCCTTCGGACAAAATGCCTGTAATTGACGGAATGGACAAATACATGGCAGGGGTTGTTCATCCCATTATTTCAGAGGGCGACACCATAGGAAGCGTTGTTCTTTTAAATGAAAACGGCACCATGGGTGAGGTTCATGACAAGCTGGCACAGTCGGCAGCAGGCTTTTTGGGAAAGCACATGGAAAACTGAAAAATGCTCCTCGAAAATAATCGAGGAGCATTTTTTTGTTTATTTTTGCATTGCATCATTAAGCTTATCGGGATAGTCTGTCATAATTCCGTCGGCACCGATACTTATAAGATATTCCATGTCTTCTTTTTCGTTTATTGTCCAGTATTGAACTGCCATATCGTGCTTATGAGCATAGTTGATAACCTTTGTAACACCGAAATTTATTCCATAGGAATCCTCCCATGAGCAGAAGGGAATTTGTAACACCTTGCAAGGAGGCTTGTAGGTTTCACTACTTGTCATTGCTGCAATATAAAAATCTATAACCTCACCCATTGAAGTGCTTCGCATCATGTCGGGATAATTCAAATCCGCATATTCTGTAATTTCCTTATGGAAGGTTCCGAAAATAACCTTGTGGAGTAAGTTTCTCTCTACCAGGGTTTTATACAAAATATCAACACTTTCTTTACCTATTTCTCCGCCGTTTTTAACTTCGATAATATAGTTAAAATCACCTGAAGAAGTGAGATAATCAAGAACATTGTCAAGGCTTTGGATTTTTAAATCTTCATCATTTGAATCTGCATAAGGCATTTCCCCGTTCTCGTCAACAAACTTTGCCCCCATATTAAGCTCTCGTAATTCTTCGTATGTTTTTTCTTCGGCAAGAACTCCCGCTTTTCCAAACACTTTTTCCGAATCCGATACACGGTCAAGGGTATTGTCATGTAACAGAACAAGGGTTTTGTCCTTAGTTATATGCAAGTCAAATTCAAATGTATCAATACTTAGATTCTCAACGCAATACTTAAACGCCATCATTGTTTGTTCCGGTACAATCCCTGCCCCGCTTCTGTGAGCAATAACATCGCAATTTTCCGTTATGTAGGGATTGGTTGTATTGTAAACTTCAACATTATCGGGATTTGAACGATAAACTGCGGAAACAAACAAAAATGCACCAAACGCCAAAGCAAGAACTATGATTATTGATAAAATGACCGTTAATATTTTTAAAAGTATTTTCACATTCATCCCTCCATATTTGTTATTATAACAAATATGCTTCGTTAAATCAAATACTATAATGTAATTACCGCAATGTCGTAACCGTCAAGTGTTACGGTTTTTTCGCCCTTTGGTGTATTTACCGTAGCTTTCTGCTCTTCTTCGGAGTTATTAATAACCACCAATGTGTTATTTCCGGGATAATACGCACATTCGGTGTACTTATTGTCGGTAATGTACATTTTTTCAGTATTTGTAGCATTTAAGATAATATCAAGAAGAGTGCTTGCATTTTCTGTTGTGTGACGGTAGCCTGTGAAATAAACACCCAAGCCATTACCAAATTTATGCTCTGTTACAAGGGGCGAATTTTCGCTGTCGTAAACCACTTTTGTGTCGGCATCGGTGATGTAGGCTTTTTTGTTGGAGGGAATATCTATTGCACCATTTTCACATTCATACGCCCATCTGCCGTGACAAATTCTTTCACCGTCATCAATATCCATGCCAAGGATGTGTGCAAGGCGTAACTTGGTGTCATAGCCTTCGGTAAAGGAAGGTTCGTTTACACCAATAAAAACACCTCCACGGTATGCCCATTCAGTAATCTTTTCAACAATTTCGCTTTCCTGCCATCTGTCGCCACCCGACCATGCGCTATTTCTCTCACCCGCATTGATTAAAACATCGAAGCCTTCGAGCTTTCCGTTTTTAACGTCGTCAAAACTGATAAATTCCACCTCAAAGGGGAAGCCTGACAAGCTTTCAATAACGTTAATCAAGTCAACCTCGGGATGCTCATGCAAGTGTCCTGAGCAGGTCCAGCTGCGGAGCTTGCCCCAGAAGGTAAGAACTGCAACCTTTGGTTTTAAATTAACAGGGCCTCCGTTTAAGTGGAAATCACGAATCATTCTGAATTCATCAGAAAGCTTTTCCATGTAATCGTTAAAATCGGGGAAAGGAAGTGTAAGGGATAAGTAACCACCAAGACCAATTCGGTCAATATTGGCACGAAGAAGACCACGCCTTACGTTGCGCCAATAAACCTTTGCATCACGAGTGGGATTACCGCCCTCGCTGAATGTTGGCAGTCCACCCAATCCCACCGGGAAAAGATAAGGATGAAGCCTTATTTCGTGTGTTTCAACTCCCTTAACGCCTGAGCAAAGGCGCACTTCAAAGCCCGAGAAAACGCACTTAATAAGTCCGTCAAAGCCAAACTCGGAAAATCTCTCGCCCCAGGGCTCCACACCTACCCAGCTGTCGTCATAAAATACGTAGGCCTTTTTGTTGTACTTATGTACAATATCAATTAATTCCTTTCCGAAGCTTATGTTAAAATCATTAATAAACTCCATCCAGTCCTTCTTTTTGTCATCGCAGGTGCAATGTGTTGCATGAAGCTTGCCCTTATTGACAAAGTCTTCTGCAGTCATTTTATAGCCGTACTTTTCATAAAACAGGTCAAGTGCTCTTTCGCTCACGGTAAAGTCATAACTTGCCCAGTCTGTGAAAAGATTTCTCTTTCTTTCGTTACTTCCCCAAATCCATACAAAATTATAGAACATTGATGTAAATCTCACTACTGTAGTTGCAGGGTGGTTAACACACCAATCCTCCATCCATTGTTTCATGTATTCTCGTGTTTGGGGGTAAATGGGGTCAATCTGCATTAAATGCTCCTTGTCCCAGTTATTTGTTGTGTGGTTGTACATGGAAATTTCTTCCCATATTCTGTAGGCAAGAAAGCTCACAGTGTACTTGTGCCATGGAGTTGTTTTAAATGTAACAACACCGTTTGAATATTCCCAATCGGTTATCTCTTCGTTTGTTGTGCGGTCAAAAACCTGCCAGTACTTTTTGCTGTTTTCACATTCATTTATTTTAAACTGCTCACAGAAAAAGTCCTTCATCAGTTCAATTTCAAGAGTGCTTCCTGTTGCAATTTGCGGCTGTGTCATTAAAAAGGTCTGCTGAAGCTTATCTTCGTTTTTCTTTGCCCATTCGTTGTGGTCACGGATTATACAAATTGTTGAATAAATACCGTAGCCAGAATTGATAAGCTCGTCCGAAAGCTTTGTGCCGTCCGAGTCACGAATTACATCTGCGCCCCACTTTTCGGCAAGCTCCATTGTAAGCTTTTCATATCCCGATTCGCCGGGAAGGGTAAATCCACCTTTTGTTTTGCTCATAATTAATCGCCTCCTCTGTTAAATTTATCACACTTATTGCACAATGTACATTTGAAAATGTTGTTTTTTTAATTGAATGTAACTTTTAATTGCTTTATTTTAGCTATCCAACACATAATGCTATTGTCAACTCAACAAAAAATGAGGCTGTGCACAATGCGCGGCCTCATTTTTCAACTTAATTTGCGTTTACACCAATGTTGTTTGTATCGAATGTGAGAGTATAGGTTCCATTGCCATTATCTGTAAGAGATGTTGCAACTTTAATCTGCTTGTTGTTATTGTTGATACGGATATACTCATTCCAGTAGTTCATGTTAATTGTTGTCTTTTCGCCTATAGTTTCAAGAACAACTGTATATTTGCCGTTTTCGTCACATTCAGCACTTCTTACGCTAAAGAAAGCATCGCCTGTATAGGAGCCTGTTCCCTCTGTGCGTACAGTCCAAATGTCGGCATTACTGTAGGTCTTGTCACCATCATCAGTAAGTGTAAGACGAATACCCGTCTGGTTTACATAGGCGTTAAGCACCTTGTAAAGAATTTCAGACTGGATAGCACTTTCATCGTACTCGGTGTTATCTGTGCTTTCCTTGGCAAGAAGGCCGGAAGCTACCTGATAAATACTTCTTGTAACGGGAGTGGATTTATAGAATTTGTATCCGCCAACCTTAACATAAGGAACTGCAGTAAACTTACGATTGAAATTAGTTTCTGCAAGATTTGTAATTGCAGTTGTGTAAACAACCCCCTCTTCCTGCCATTTTGTTGCAGGAATGTCAAGGGGCTCTGCACTACTTCCCTCAGCAGTTATTTCAACACCAAATTCTGCACCGGAAATACTTGCAATAGTGTCAGCGTTATTAACTGTTGTAATGAAACGAAGACCACTGCCTTCAGCTACCTTATCCTCTTCGTTTACACCTTCGCCAATTCTTACCTGAGCACCATCAACCATTGTAAGACCAGTGTCGTAATATGCAGTAAAGGTCATATCCTCTGTAATAGTTACTTCAGTTTCAGGAAGGTAAACTGTTCCGACACTTGCCTGAGTTTCGTAATACATGATAGCGTCTTCGGGAAGTGTGAACTTTTCGTTATTGATAACAACAGTTTCTTCCTCGCCTAATGTTACAATAGAGCATTCAGCTATTTCGTAAAGCCCGAAATTACCAACATAACTATTAAGGTAATAAGGTACGTTAATCCATACATAATCAGTATCGGCAGTAAAGAGCACCTCGTTAACGCCTGTATAGAAGCCTGTTTTTATAACAGTAGCACTATTTGCAGCAACTGAAATATTGTCGCCCTTTGAAAGGCGTGCCCAGCCACAATCGTTCTGGAACCGGCTTGTGAAGAAATAGGTTTTGCCCTTTTCAACCTTCCATGCTCTGTAAAGGTCACTGCCACTACCTGTGCCATCTCCATTATCTGCACGTAAGTCTATAACAACACCATTTTCCTTATCTGCACGGAAATACTTCTTGTTAGCTTTAGGTCCTTCACCGGCAGTGTTACCTCTGTACCAGCCTGCCAGATTATAACTAAAGTTACCGTTGGGAACCATGTTTTCGCCTGTTACAAAGGTGTAGCGCTTGCCATCCTTTTCAAGGGTAGCACCCTTGTCGTACTGAGACTTGCTCTCGCATCTGCTCATTTCGATTTCAAATTCTTCACCTGACTGAACGAAATCTTCAATGGTTAATCTGTCTGCGTGATATAAATAATTGTCGCCATTTGCTGAATAGTACTGTTCGGGGATTGTGCGGTCATTGCCCTTCCAGATAGGCAATTTGTCAGTTTTGATAACAGTGTCATTATATGTGTAGTTAACTGTTATGCTTCCGGGTGTTGCCATTGCTCTGATTTCCTCGGGTTTAAGAGCATCGGCATAGATCTGGAAGTTATCAATAGTACCATTTAAAATCGGGTCTGTCCAGTTGGAAATACCGATGAAATAGTTTCCTTCAATTTCATAGAAGGGCTTTGTAAATGTGCCTGTAGGACTGGGATTACCGCCTCCGGCGTCAACGTTTGCAACTTCACCATTCTTGTAAACTGTTACGTCCCACTGATTATCGTTTACATAATCAATTGTAATTGCAATATGAACCCATTTGTCCACTTCGGGAATGTTGTAAGCGGGGTAAACATTGCCACCATTGCTTACGAGTTCAATCCTACCTGCCCAGCCTCCGTTTTCAAGACTGTAATACAAATCGCTGTTATTTCCGTTACCAAAGTCAAAAAGTTTCACATAGCGATCAGGAGCAAATTCGTCAAGTCTTATAAATGTGGAAATTGTAGCAGACTTTGTTTCCCGGAAGGCTGCATCCTCGAAAACTTCGCCATTAATCTCTATGCCTCTTTCGGGATTATCTCTGCCATTTCCCTTATCGCCTGCAAATTCAGCGGAGAACTGTACAGCCTTACCAAAAACGCCGTCAACGTATGTTAAGCTGTCGCCTACTATTGCGTCGTATTCGTTTTCACGTGCGTTATTATCGCCGTTTTCTTCAAAGCTGTAATCTACTACAAGAAGGTCGTTCTTATCTGTAACTGTAACAACAGCTTTTACGTTTACAGTATCAGACACACTGCCCATAACCTCTACAGGGCTGTTTGCTACGGTAAAGTCTGCGCTGTTCATTTCTGCCCATTTGACAACTGCAACTGCTGCTGTACCATTCACAAGTGTTACATTAACCTTTTCGGGAAGAATGGGAAGAACGCCTTCACGTGTTGTAAGTGTAACATCTTCAGCAGAAGCAATTTCAGCCTGCTTGTAATTAACTTCAATTACATTTTCACCATCTGTTAATGTGATAGTTTTGTTTTCGCAATTCTTTTCGTATACCATACCATCGCTGTCAACAGATTCGGGAAGATTGGTTGTATAGCTGTCACCCACAAAGAGATTTTCAACAACTTCTTCTTTGAGTACATTGTTGTCTTCATCAAGGTATTTGATTGTTGCGTTTGTTTTAACATCTGTTGTGTAAACTTCTATTTCGTAAATGTTAGCATATGTGCTGTCACCGGAGAAGAATCTGAAGTACTTGAACTTATTTTCTTCAAGAAGCTTCTGTGCCTCTTCACCAAGCTCATTCACATAAACAACATCATACACGCCGTTTTCGGGCACTGCAGGAACAGTATAGATGGTAGTATAGTCTTCACCATTTTCGGATACCTGGAACCATGTTCCAACCATTCTTTCCTCGTTTTCCCAGTCTCTGGGCCAGAACTTGAAAGCAGAAATTGTTCTGGGGTTGTCCAATTCGAATTGTACCCAGCCACCTTCCTGACCATCGTAATAAGTTCCGGTATCTCCGTCAAATGCATTTTCGGGAGGACTCTTTTGTTCCCATTCATCTGTTGTTCTGCCTGTAATGGTAACATCAACGTCTTCAAACTTATACATTGATTCAATGCCGGGTAAAACAGTAACTTTTGTGATTGCAGTAGAATTTTCATCAATTGCACTCTTAGCTGTGATTTCTGCTTCACCTGCAGCTACAGCAGTTACAATACCTCTGTCATTAACTGTTGCAGCAGCTTCGTTGTCGCTTTCCCATGTAAGATAGTAAGCTTCATTTTCAGGCTCAACAGTATATTCAAGCTTTATTTTTTCACCCTCATTAATAGTTACGTTATTGTTCTGTGCAGTAATGGCTGTTAATTGGCTTTCTTCCTTGGGGTAAAGCTTTACTGCAAAGCCGCCGTGCTCTACCATGTTAAGCACAACAGTATCATTTTCTGTAACAGTTGTTATATTTCTTGTTAAGTCAAATCTTCCGTCACCGTCGTTGAATTCTTCCATTGTGTATTCACCGCCGGAAAGATAATCGCCTAAGTTAAATTCAACTGTTTCTGCTGCACTGTCTGTTATACCAAGTAAATACCAGGTGTCACCATTTCTTCTTGCTACTACAGCACTTTCGCCTACGCCACCGGAAACAAATCTTGTTTCGTCCCATTTTGCGGGAAGATTATTCAAGAAGTACCATGCAGGAGAATTTTTATAGTTCGCATCATTATCGGCAAGGCAAGGAAGACCGGTGTCGATAAGTGCTGTCAATGCAAGCTGGTTTGCAACTGTTGCATTATTGCCGCCAAGAGGCTGACCATTATTCTTTGCAAGGGTCAGGATAGGAGTATAGTCCATGGGACCTACCGCACCTCTGATATATAAAGCCTTTGTTATGTGTGCAGTTGTATTAGCGTAGGAAACAAAAAGCCATTCATCACCACGTACAGACTCATGAGAAAGAATATGAGGATATGTTCTCATTTCGCCTGTGGGCTTGTTACAGCCATGCATAATACCAAGCAATCTGTACTTTGCCAAATCCTCGTAAATGTCGTGGTATTCCTTTATTTCAGCTGCACTTTCACCGTCGAAGAAGTCTGCCTTGATACCCTTAATTCCCAATTCGCTCCAGTTTTTAAAACGAGCTTCTCTTTCCTCGTCGGTATCAATATAATCTTCATTTACCCAAACTAAAATGCCTATGCCCTTTTCTTCTGCGTATTCAATTACTTCCGCTACATCGTCGCTTATGGAATTATTCGCAGGATTTGTTTGCCAACCGTCATCCCATAAGAAGTACTTCCAGCCTAACTCTGCTGCCATATCAATATATCTCTTTACAGCTTCAATGTCCTGCTGTCCTGCTCTTGTTGCACCTTCGGCAAGCCATGTCCAGGAAACAACACCCGGTTCAACCCATTCGGAATATTTATAGGTTTCTTCGTCAGCTTTTTCGCTTAATTTAAGTGCTGTTGTATTTTCGTAAATATTCTCCAAGGAACCTACAACTGCATATCTCCAGGGAGAAGTAAACGGCAGGCTTACATCAATGGTCTCATCATAAGGGAATTCCATTGTAAATTCGCTATTACCTGCAGCGCCCACAAGCATGCACCTGTATATGTACCGCTTGCGTTAAGGTCTGCTTCGGAAATAAGAACATTAATTCCGTTTGTTTCGTAAAGAATAGGCACACATATGTTACCTGCTACATTTGTCAGGTTAGCTTCTGTGTAAAACTGTTCATTGTCAAAGCCCCAACCGCCATAGTTAAAGTAGTTTCCTACAGCATCCTCGGGAAAATTGATTGTTGTGTTTTCTTTAGTAAGAGTTAAAGATGTGTTTTCTTCGCCTCCGTCCACAACATATCTGAATGCAACTGAATCGTCGTATACACGCACGATAACAGAAATATCGTAAGCATCCTTTGTAAATGTTACTGTAGCTTCGTTTGCTTTATTTTCAATACTTGAAAACTTGCTTGAGGTTACAGAAAAAGTTTCATCAATTGTTTTTTCTGCTACACTTTTAAAGGTCAAACCTTCGGACAAATCAACGCCTTCGGCAATTATGCCGAGCTTTGATTGATTAATTACCGCCTGACCATCTCTTGCAACAGTGTAAAATGCCGCACCGTCCTCTAGGCTGATTTCTATAGTGTTTGTACCATCCAAGGATGCAAAGCTCCACACTTCACCCTCAATAACTTCTTCTGCAGCCGCAGGTACAATCCAGCCTGACATACAGCTTACAAGCATTGAAACAGTAAGCATAATAGTCATAAATCTTTTTAACATTTTCATCATTCCTTTGTTTTTTATTGGAACCTCCCTGCCCCTATAACAGGGAGGCTATGGAGGAAAACTCAGTCATTACATTCATAGAATTGCTGACTGATTACAAAAATAGAAAATTTCTTGTTAATATTATTGGGCCTCCTTCCACCTGACAGCACAGTATTCTCTTCCGGGAAGCTCAAGCTTAAAAGTGCCCGAAAAAACGCCCTTCCTGTCGATTTCCATATTCCAGGTATCAATAATCTCGATTTCGTATTCCACTTCACCGAAATTAAAAACCTTGTAAGATGGTCTGTGTTCGCCAAAATACTGCAGATTTATGCTCTTATCTTCATTGGAGGCTGTCATATAACCTGTGCTATGAAGATTGCCACATTCTTGCATAATTCTATGTAAAAAGCCTAACCTCTTGTGGCTTTCGCCATGAAGTACTCCTCCGTGGGACCACCATATATTATCACCTAAGAAGCACTCACTATGCCCGCCATATGCACCCGAAACTGCCGTTTTCCACATTCTCCTGAGCATTTCTTCACCGGAAATATTGCCCCAGTAGTGTTCAATATTTCCCTCGTAGCACATTTCGTCTATTACCACAGGCTTTTGGTACATTTTCAGCCACTTGCCTATGTTGTCGAGCTCTAAATTACCGCCTTGCCTTTGTATTGAACAATGTGTAACCCAAGGCTTTGAAAAATCATACAGCTTTACACAATTGTGATTGCTTATCAAATGTCCGTATACATCGTTTTTTTGAATTATTCCGGCATAGCTTTCCCAGTCCTCTTCTGTTTTATGCCGGCACAAATCATACTCGTTTGCAAGGCTCCACCACACATTTCTGTATGCTGAAAACCTTGCAACAACATATTTAAGGTATAATTCGTTTGCCCACTTAGGCATAGCAGAAAAGCCCCATCTGTCATATGGGTGAAACAGAATAAGGTCTGCTTCAATGCCTAAATTCATCATATCTTCAATGCTTTTATCAAGTATTCTAAAATACTCAACATTAAAGACGGAAAAGTCCCAACTATTGCCTTCGCTTTTCTCGTTGAACTTATAAAAATTGAATTTATTGATTTCGGAACTATCTACAGGAGTACCCTTGTACGGAAAACACACAGGATTTCTGTAGTTATAGTCATAATGCTTTGGGAAAATGCAAAATCTTATTTTGTTAAACGCCGAGTTTTTAAGGCTTTCAACCGTTTCCATGCGCGTTTCTTGCTGCTGATTTGCCCATCCGTAGCAGGTTGTTCCAATGGAGTAATAAGGTGTTTTGTCTGCATATTCAAAATGCACCCCGTTAACTTTTACAGGGCCGTGACTATCTGCAGGCTCTGCCTTAAAAGTTCCCGTATATATGGCGTTTGAAAAGCTTCCCCACACCTTATACTTATACTCGCCTTCAAAGGAAGGCATAAATCGCACTTTATATATGCCTTCGCCATCATAAAACCCCGAAACTCTCTTTTTTTCATTTTTGTTTTCAAATTCAGCTGCAATAGTATAATCAGTAAAAGGATTTCCAGCACTACAGCCTTTGAATTCCAGTTCAAAAACATCCCATACCTTCGTCATAGTTCAAACCTCTTATTATCTGTATTTCGGTAAATAATCACCATGAGCTTCAATCAATTCATCAACCATTTTTTTGATTGTATCAACATCCAGCTCACTACCGGTATGCGGGTCAAGCATTGCCGCTTGGTAAATATGCTCTTTCTTCTTTGTTCTTGCCGCTTCAATTGTAAGAAGCTGAACATTAATATTTGTCATATTCATAGCTGCGCACTGCACGGGAAGTGCTCCTACATAACAGGGATTAATACCCATGCCATTCACAAGACAAGGCACCTCAACGCATGCTTCCTTGGGAAGATTTGTAATAAGGTGATTTGTGTTAAGCACGTTGCCGCCAATCTGGTAGGGTTTATTTTCAACAATGCTTTCCATTATGTGCGAAGCATATTCGCTGCTTCTTTTATGTTCTTTAACACCATTTTCCAAAAGGTTCTTATATTCCTTTTTCCAGCCTTCAATCTGGTTTACACAGCGACGAGGATATTCGTCAAGCGGTATGTTGTACTTTTTAATAAGCTCGGGATACTTGCTCTTTATGTAAAACATATTGTACTCGGCATTATGCTCACTGGATTCTGTGCAATAGTAGCCAAAGTTTTTAATATATTCCATTCTTACCTTGTCGTACACATCGTCCCGGGCAATGTATCCGTCAATTCTGCTTTTTATTTCGGGATACAAATCCACGTCATTTTTATCCTTAATTTCCAAAAGCCATGCCATGTGGTTAATGCCTGCAATAATTTCTTTTCTGCCTTCTAATTTATCTCGCATATCGAGGCTCTTTAAAAGGTTTTCTGAGCACACCTGCACGCTGTGGCAAAGTCCAACTGTTTTGATAGGAGTATACCTGAGCATGTAACCGGTGAGCATTGCCATGGGATTTGTATAGTTTAAAAACAATGCATCAGGACAAACCTCAGCCATATCACAAGCAAAGTCTTCCATAACGGGAATGGTTCTGAGTGCTCTCATAATCCCGCCAATTCCCAATGTGTCGGCAATGGTTTGCTGCAGACCGTATTTTTTGGGTATTTCAAAGTCGATTATTGTCGAGGGGTCATAGCCACCAACCTGAATAGCGTTAACAACAAAGCTTGCACCACGAAGTGCATTTTTTCTATTCTCAACTCCACAGTAGCATTCAATTTTGCCAAAATTGCCCATGGTTTTACGCATTGCCTCTAAAATAACACGGCTTTCTTCAAGCCTTTCGGGGTCAATATCGTAAAGTGCAAACACACTGTCACGAAGTGATTCAACACACATGCAATCGCCTATTACATTTCGTGCAAAAACAGTGCTTCCTGCACCCATAAATGTTATTTTCATGCCTATTCCTCCTCTATTGCAGCTTTTTTTGAGTTTATACGTTTAATAACTTCACTATCAAATTTGAATTTACGGTCATAAGTCATAAGCCCGTTCTGTTCCTGCTCAACATCATAAAGCTGAGTGTAACAAAAACCCATTATGTATTTATTGTCTAATAGTGCTTCTGTTAAACCTTTGTATCTTTCAATAAATTCATCTTTTGTTTTAGGTCCGTTGCCGTATCCCCAGCCATCGTCTCCCTGTGCCCAGAGTATTCCGCCGTATTCGCTCACAAATACTGCTTCACCCTTATAGGTTTGCCGTGTACGGCTGTTTTCATTTCTGTATAGATGGTCCTTTACAAAGCCTTTGTCTATTTCATCAAAAAATGTTTTAAAAATTTCCGGATTCTGCTCATAATCATGCACATCAAAAATATCGGTTTTCACATGATAATGACCGCTTGTATCTATTACAGGTCGTGTTTTATCAATAGCTTTTGTAACATTGTAAACAATTTCAACAGCCTCATCACACTGTTGTCTGCCTTCAAAATTCCAAAGCTCGTTAAAAGGAGCATAGCCAATAATACAAGGATGCGACCAGTCGCGTTCAATAGCTTCAATCCATTCAGGCAGAAAATGCTCAAGCTGCTCATAGCGTGTTATGTCAAAGCCCCAGTTTGCGTGCTCCTCCCACACCATATAGCCTAATTTATCTGCCCAGTATAAAAACCTTGGCTCAAAGATTTTTTCGTGAAGTCTTGCTCCGTTAAAGCCAAGCTCCATAGAATATATAATATCATTTTTCAAATCCTCGTCAGTGGGTGCTGTATATATTCCCTCAGGGTAAAAACCCTGGTCAAGTACCCATCTTCCGAAAACGGTTTTTCCGTTAAGAGTGAACTTATAGCCGTCTAATCCTACCTCTCGCAATCCAAAATAGCTTGTTACCTCATCTGTAATTTCACCGTTTCTTTTAACAGTAAGCTTTAAATCATAAAGATTACCCTCGCCAACAGTCCACAAATGCTTTTCTTTAAGCGGTATTGAAAAGCAGACCGTATTGGAACAAGCAGCTATTAGCCTTTCTCCTACAACCTTTCCTTCCCAAAGGGCAACAGCTTCAATTTCACATGCGCAACCCTTTTCAAGGCTCAGCTCTAAGTTTACTGCCGGTGTATTTATATCACTGGTAGCCTTTATGTGTTTTATATAGCTTTCATTTACAAACTCAAGCCACACAGTCTGCCATATACCTGTTGTTCGTGTATAGTAGCAGTCATAAGACTCTTTTTTTGCGCTTTGCTTACCTGCAGGCTGATTATGACTTCTTACATCGTCATACACGCAAAGGGTAATAACATTTTCGCCCATCTTTACAAAACCTGTTATGTCAAAGGAAAAGGGTGTATAACCACCTTTATGCTCTCCTACCCTCCTGCCATTTACAAACAAGATTGCATGATAGTCCACCGCACCGAAATGAATTATTGTCCTTTTTTCAGTTTTTGGTAAATTAACTTTTTTTAAATACCATACCGAGTCCATAAAATCAGTATGCCCTATACCCGAAAGCTTGCTCTCGGGGCAAAATGGCACAGTTATTTTACTATTCAATTCATTTCTTAAAAAATATTCATTTTTAATACCCAGTTTTTCGTTGTCAATTTCAAAATCCCACTGCCCGTTAAGGTTAATCCAGCCTTCTCTCACTAATTGCGGACGTGGGTACTCACTTCTCGGAATACTCATCGCTTCACCTTTCTGAACCGTAAAATTCAACCTCTGAAATACGGCTCCATCCGTTAACATTATTTCCTTTAACAATTACCTTTACATAACGAGCGTTTTCCTCAATGTCGATATTCACAAATTCATTGCTCATGACAGGACTGTTATCTTCACTCACCTTCACCCAAGATTCATTATCTTCAGAAATATGTACCTCGTAAGGAATGACTCTCTTATCCTCGTATTTGAAAAAGGATATTAGCATTTCATCTACGTAATAAACCTTGCCAAAATCATACACAATATTCTGTTCACCAAAGGTTGCCCATACTGTTTGTCCATTTTCATCGAAGGAATTAACGGCTTTGTTATCCGCCTCAGGTTCACTTGATGCTGTAAAGGATTGTATTTTTAATCTTTGCACCAATTGCCCATTTAAGGTGTACTCCACCACAGGTTCAGTATTATCCCACACAAAAACCTTCACTTCACCAATCTTGGGTTTTTCGTATTCAAGTCTGCCTATATGCAAAAAGGATTTGACCTCAATCAAAGTATCATCCTCAAAAGCTGCAATTACCAGAAAAACCTCTTTCGTTGAGCTTACTTCAACAGTATTTTCACCTATGTTTACCCAGCAATCGTCCTTTAACGAAGCACTCTCATTAAGCTGTAGGGTTTCATACCTTATAAAATCAAGTGCATTTCTTAAAACAGTAATTTCCCCGGTGTCTTCGTTATAGCTTACATTTATCTCCAACAGTTCATCCATTTCATTCATAGGTATTAAAACAGTATTTTTTAACTTAAAGGCATTCTGTCCCCATTCAAGGATTTTTGTTTTACCTTTAAATATAACCTTTGTATCATCACCCTCAGTTACCACTCTTCCCCCTGCAACCTCACAGAGAAAATCAAGGGGAACATAAATGTTTTCTTTTCCTTTTATGGGCACCACATCAAGCTCAATTGTCTGACCGTTTACATTGGCAATCTGCGAATTGATTTTCATTTTACCATAGCCTGATGAATAATACCCCAAATGTGGTGGCTGATTGTAGCTACTGTTCTGCCACACAATGCCCATACGGTACACATGGTCGCTCATTAAAGGCGGTAGTGCAAATTCTGTGGGTATTGTTGTTGTATAAATTCTAAGCGCTGAGCCGTCGTTCTTTTTGCATATAATCTCCTCTCGCCAGTCGCCTAAAATATCTGCCGACAAGCAGGGATTTGCCTTAGTTCCGTTTATTGAACTGAAGCCGTCGGGCCAAGCATCAAAATAGTCTGCCATACTACCATCAGGATTATACCCCACCACATGAGTACCACTCATTATTTCCTCATACAAATCTCCATCCCAGAAAATGCGGAAGTTATTGCCGTAATCAGGAGCTTCGGTCGTTTCGCCCCAGGAGTTTATACGCCTTGCACCGCTTCCCACGTTTACAATGTAGTTGCCGTCAAAGGGGCCAACATTTGCTATCATTCCGCGTCCTGTATCCTTTGCGCCGGGTATGTCAAATATTTTTTCCCCTGTAGCTGCATCGTGGATTGTATAGCCGAATTCACCCGCTTCATGAACACTGAAAAACTCAAGTCCTTCATTATCAGGGTCAAAGTCGCCTAAATGCATAGCATCGCCGTGTCCTTCAAAGCCGCACCAAAGCACGCTTCCGTCATGGTCAAGTGTTAGTGAACCTAAGTATATCTCGTCACAACCGTCACCATCTCCATCGCCTACGGAAATATTGTGATTACCGTTACTTCCGTACTGTCCCAAGCCTGCATCATTCGTATCAAATCTCCACACCTTTGAAATTTTACCGTTCTGATATTTATAAGCTGCTACAACAGTTCTTGCATAATAGCCACGTTGGAAAACCATATGTGGCGTTACTCCGTCAAGATATGCAACACATGCATTGTATCTCTCACTTCGGTTGCCATAATCGTCACCAAAGCTCTTTATGGTATCTATGCCTTCATTCTGAGGGTCAAAGTCGCACTTTGCCAGTATTTCCCCTGTTTCCCCCTCAAAAACGGCAACCCAAAGAGGTCCGGATAAGTTTTTACCTGCTCCGTTTCGCCAGTCCTTATTCCCGTCTCCGATAACATTTCCACAGCCATCCATTGCTCCGTCTGAAATGCGGAATGATACTTCTGCCTTACCGTCCTGGTCCAAATCATATACTAAAAACTGTGTATCGTGCGCACCTGCACGAATGTTTACACCCAAATCAATACGCCACATGTGTGTGCCGTCTAATTCATATGCATCAATAAAAACTCTTCCGCTCGCACCATCGTGAGATGAATCCTTGCAGTTTGAAGGGTCCCATTTTAAAACAATTTCCCACTCACCGTCGCCGTCTAAATCGCCTACAGAAGCGTCCCCCGGGTAATAATCAGGTGGTATTGGTACAACAACATTCACACTATTAAGTGCTTCCTGGGTTATCTCCTCTGTGCATAAGCCTATCTCAAACACTGTTGCGTTTTCCTTTTCAGCAAGGGTTACCGCTCCATTTTCGTCAACATAGAAATAAAGGTTACTTTGTAACCCCTTTATAAGATAGCCGTCCTCTGCCTCCTCGATATAAAATTTCTGATTGTCGCCTCCGTGGTAACCATATGTTTGTACCTTTGTGCCTACAGCAGTGCCAAACTTATAAATATCAATGGCATTGCCGTCAGGTGCAAGAAAAGCATATAGTCCATCCTTAATAGGCACAATGGTCCATATTTCGCCTATATCCATTACATTTTCGCCGGATTTAATTGTAACATGTTTAATGTCAGGGTATGTATATGTGTAAGGTTTTGGAATATTTAAAGGTATCTCCAAGAATTGATCGTCCCACACCTTAACCGGCATGCTGTTAATTTTATACTCAGCCGTTCCGTCTGCACCCTTGTCCATATAATTTGTAATGTTTGTTTTGCCGATTTCCTTGCCATTGCGATAAATGGTGTATTCTTCACTGTCATCCAATTGCCAGGATAAAAACACGCCATCTTCACACTTTATTGCAACAGGAGGGTTAACTCCTTCTGCATGCACCATAATAGTTAAACCTAAAATTATAATAAAAACAAATAGTAACTTTTTCAACCACATCACACCTCTTTCACATAAGAAAAATCGCCTTATAAGGCATTTTTCCCTATAAGACGATTTTACCACAATGCAAAATTACTGTAAACCAAGTTTTTGCATTTTTCTATATAAACTTATCACCATTTTAAATTGCCAACGCCTGTTATTCAATTTATTTCAACCAACTTCCACTTCTGGCTGTCACCACCATGAATTGCATTCTGTACAATTCCTTCACCGTATTCGTCAATGGGAAGCTGTCTTCCGCGGGCTGTTATGTAGCAGCCTCCTTCTGTAAATTCGATAGCAAATTTTTGGTTATCTCCATTACCTACATCCCATACAATAATCTGTACACCCGGGTCTGTCCAATGGTTGTAAACGTCAAGATTGCGGTTGGTTTTCACTGTTCTTATGTGGTAAAAACCCTCTGTGCCACTGTCAAGTATTTTAAACCTTTGGTTTTCGGCATTTGTGTATTCACTCGTAAAAAGGTTATTAGCATCATTTGTAAGGGCTTTTCCCGACTGACAGTTTATAATTCCATAGGTTTTATCGGGGGTAATCTCAACCTTTTCAATTGCTTTTTCA
This sequence comes from Clostridia bacterium, assembly GCA_045546275.1. Classification (GTDB taxonomy): domain Bacteria; phylum Bacillota; class Clostridia; order UMGS1883; family UMGS1883; genus RGIG1927. Next base: position 68,620 of record JAZQCM010000019.1, read on the forward strand.
ACAATTTCCAAGGTGCCGTTTTCGGAAAGAGCCATATTAAGCTTTTCTTTAAGGATTTTTTCGGTAATATAAAACTTTCCGTCACGCTTTATTACATCCTGACTACCACAGTTAAAGCCATTAATGTAAAGAGTGGTGCTGTTTCCTTTCACAGCTTCGGTATCAATGCCGTTTATAAAAAGGCTGTCTGTGCTTTGGTCATAATCAACAGATAAAGAAAGAGCGTCAACTGCCACAAGACCTTCCTGTGCCAATGCGGAAAAGTTACCTAATACCAAAGCCAGTATTGTTATAAATAAACCTATTTTTCTCATTCCCACACCTTCTTTTCATAGCTTACTGCACTACAGGGTGCCACATTTACAACGGTGTTTCCTATTTTAACCTTTTTGAACATATCTGTTTTGTTGTAAAGGGTTACCTTTTTGTCGTTTTCATACCTTACCACACCGGCTACTTCGTTTACCTTTTGCATATCTTCAGGTGCTTTAAACTCTACCTTTTCCATGCTGTCGCAGGGTTCAACCGTTACTTTTGCCGTTCCCTGAGAATTAACCAAAAGCTCATTCTTGTTCCCTTCAATAAAGGTTACTACTTTATCGTCCATTTCCCATGTAAGGTAATTTTCGCCGTTTACACCGACAGTTGCGTTGCCCTCGATTGTAACACGATACAAATTACTCTCTCCCCATATGCTTACATCAAAGGCTTTTTCACCATTAAAGAATTTTGTCTGCACGTAACCATTTCCTTTTCTTGATGCACAATCAGGCAAATAACACATACGCTCTGCAATTTTTTCAGCCGTTTTAAATTTTTCGTAGTTGTCTGAGGCTTTGATTTCAATATTTTTTGTTTCAATAACAGTTATGCCCTTATTCTCAAGTTTTGTTACGTCAGCATCGCTCATTATAACAGCATAATCGCCTTCTTCAGCCATGCTTAACAGCTCATCTACAGAATTTACCTGAACGATACCTACCGATTGATCAAAGAAATAGTCAAGCATTCCTGTAGTGCCCTTTTCATCACCAAGGATAAATACATTCACAAAGTCTTCCTTTGCCTTACCTCTTTTGATTGTAACTACTTTATCATCGCCGTTCCAGCCTACCTGCATGCCGAAGGCCTCGGCAATAACTCTTACGGGCACCATTGTTCTGTCGTTTACAATGCAACTTTCAGTGTCAATTTCTTTTTCTTGTCCGTTCATTGTATATACGCGTGTGCCGATGCGTGTTTCAAAAACCGAGCCGTTCTTTGAAATTTTAACCAATCCGTTATCATACTCAACGTTAAAGTCAAAAAGTTCTGCAATAAAGCGTAAGGGCACCATTGTTCTGCCGTTTGAAATGTAAGGAGCAGCATCTACATTAAGCTTCATTCCGTTAATGTCAGCATCTTCCCTGTCAATCCAAAGTCTTAAACCGCTTTCGGGGTAATAGCCTAAATGAGGCGGCTGGTTGTAGCTACTGTTCTGCCAAGCAACACCCATGCGATAAACGTGGTCTGTCATAAGGCAAGGAAGTGAAAACTCGGTGGGAATAGTTGTTGTGTAAATACGAAGCGCCTTATTATCCTCAGTTTTCCAGATAATTTCCTCTCTCCAGTCACCGAATATATCACAAGTTAAGCATGGTGTTGATTTTGAGCCGTTAATAGGTCTGCAGCCCTCGCCCCATGTGTCCATAATATTAATGCGGCCTCCGTCAGGAGCATAACCAATAATTGCCGTACCGCCTAAAATTTCCTCGTACAAATCTCCATCCCAGTAAACACGGAAGCTGTTTCCGTAGTCACCTGCAGTTACATTTTCACCTAAGGAATTAATTCGTCTTGCACCGCTGCCCACGTTTACAATATAGCTACCGCCAAAGGGGCCTGCGTTTAAAATCATACCTCTGCCGGTGTCCTTGGCTCCGGGTATGTCAAATATTTTTTCACCTGTTGCCGCATCGTGAATTGTGTAGCCGAATTGTCCCGATTCGTGAACAGAGAAAAACTCAAGGCCTTCGTTATCGGGGTCAAAGTCACCTAAGTGCATGGCATCGCCATGACCTTCAAAGCCACACCAAAGCACGCTTCCGTCATCATCAAGAGTTAATGAACCTAAGAAAATCTCGTCCTTTCCGTCATTATCTGCATCGGCAACGGAAATATTGTGGTTACCGTTACTTCCGTATTTTCCTAAGCCTTCATCCTTTGTGTCAAATCTCCACACCTTTGTGATTTCGCCATTTTGATACTTATACGCCGCTACAACAGTACGGGCATAATAGCCACGCTGGAAAATCATGTGCGGAGTTTGACCATCAACGTATGCAACACAGGCATTATATCTTTCACTTCTGTTACCGTAGCCGTCACCAAAGCTTTCTGTTGTCTGTCTGCCTACATTCTGTGGGTCAAAGTCGCACTTTGCAAGTAGTTTGCCTGTTGCGCCTTCAAAAACTGCAACCCACAATGGTCCTTCAAGGTTTCGTCCGCCTCCGTCAAGCCAGTTCTTTTCTCCATCGCCAATCACATTACCGGTTCCGTCAATTGTACCGTCGGAAATGCGGAAAGAAACCTCCGCCTTGCCATCCTGGTCAAAATCGTATACTAAAAACTGTGTATCGTGAGCACCTGCACGGATGTTTACACCTAAGTCAATACGCCAAATGTGTGTGCCGTCCAATTCATAAGCGTCAATGAATACTCTGCCGCTTTGTCCACCATGGGAAGAATCCTTTGTGTTTGAGGGATCCCACTTTAAAACAACTTCCCACTCACCATCGCCGTCAAGGTCGCCTATGGATGCGTCGCCTGGGCCATAGGTTGCAAATACAAGTGTATTTTCCACAGCCTTTGTCACGTTTTGGGGTATAGCTTTATTTGTTTTCTTTAATGAAAAAGCTGTTGCATTCGCCTTTTGTGCAAGTCGAAGCTCGCCATTGTTAAAAACCTCAATATAAAGCTGGCTCTGCTCGCCCTTTAAATAAACCTTGCCGTTTTCCTCTTCAATAGCAAAGCGCTGGTTTGGTGTGTTGGAGTAATTATAAACGCAAAAGCCTGTTCCCACCTCAACACCATGGTTTAAAACGTCAATACTTTTAGCATCACTGTTCATAAAAACAGTATAGCCTGAATCATAGGTGTAAATATACCACTCTTTACCAAAGGTAATGTCGCCCTTTTCGCTGGTAAGAGTAATGCTTTCCATTTTTGGTGTTTCTACCTTATAGGGTTCGGGCACATTTAAGGGAATTTCAACATACTGCTTGTCCCATACTTCAACAGCAGTTGCATCAATCATATATTTACCATCACCTGTTGCGCCCTTGTCAACATAATTTGTCATGGTAGTGGTAGCTATTTCTACCCCATCACGATAAATTACATATTCCTTGCCATCTTCTTCCATCATCCAGGATAGGTACACACCATCCTCGCATTTTATTGCCACTGGCTTTGTGCCCACCTCTGCACTGCAGGGCAGAGCCATAAGCAATAGTGCAAAAATTGTAAAAAGAAACTTTTTCATTTTATTCCCCTCTTATTCTTTATATTTAATTTCATAATTAATTCCGTACATTCCGCCAAAGGCACCTTTTTCAATAAGCTCCTCACAACCCTCATGGCAAATAAGCCACTTATTAGCCATAAATAAAAGCTTATCCTCATCAGGCAATGCTATTTCATCATTTGTTCCCTCCGGCAAGCCTATCACGCAGGAAAAGCCCGCATCCGATACCTGACAGGCACAGTAATGAAGGGTTGTTGCATACATTTCGATAATGTCACCCTTTTCAAGGTAAAAGGCTTTTACATTTTTTGTGTCATAACAATTATCTTCAATTTCGTACTGTAACCCCAGCATAACAACTATAGGTGTTACGGCAATATTAATCTCCGAAGAGCGATGAAATTCAAAGGCGTTGAGCATGCTGTTTTTACCCCAGCACAAACCAATTTGCGCCGGACACTTTCCAAAAATAATATCCCGGAGCTTTGGTGCGCAGTTGAGTTTTTCAAACTGAGGTATGCTCATTTCGTACCTTACGCCCTCTTTAGGCATTTCTATACCTTCGCCGCATTTTACTATTTCACTTGTGTCAAAATCCAATACCCTGCCATATTTTTTAAATTCACTGTCATGTATGCTGTAAATGGGCATATCAGGATTAAGTTTTCTAAGCTTTTCAATCATTTGTTTATCTCCTCTCGTTGAAAAAATCGCCTTAAAAAGGTTTTTCTTTATAAGGCGATTTTATCACAATACATATTCACTGTAAATCTTTTTTGAGTTTGTATGTTAAATCCTTTTGTCAGAGCTTGTAAAACACCGGAAAAGTCAAACTCAATATACTTTACTTGTCAAAAGATGGTATCACAACTTCTTTACCATCATTCATTGCTGAAATGTGAGCACATACTCCTGCAGCACAAATGTTTGCCGCCATTATTTCATCAACATACGGTTTTCTGTTCTCTACAATGCTTTTTACAAATTCATTAACCAAAAACGGATGAGAGCCATGATGACCACCTTCACCCATATCCGCTGCCTTTTGCGGATTCAAAGGGTCAAAATCACCTTTTCCGGTGAAGTGACGTATTTCCTCAGGTAAGAGATGGCTGTAATCAGGGATACTTATTTCTTCTGCAATGGTATCTCTTCCTCTGCCCCACTTTGACAGTTCGCCTAAGGTTGTTATATAAGGCTTCCCGCAATCATTGAAAGACCATTCAAAGCTCTTTTTGCTACCATAAACAAAAAGCCCTTCCTGATACTCTCTGGCAGTTTCAAAGAGCGACCGTGTCGCCTCAGCCTTCAGGGAATTTTCAAATGCAAAAATAGCTGTCTCTACAGGATACGGATTATTATATTGCTTTTGCAGCTCTTCGTCCATTGTTCCGCTACCAAAGGCGTGTACCTTTGTTATTCTGGACTTTGAAAGTGCTACCAAAGGGGCAATGGCATGAGTTGAATAATGCATTGGCGGAAGCCCCATCCAGTATGAAGGCCAATTAGACATATCCTGATAATGACTTCCTCTTAAAAACTGTATTTTCCCGATTTCACCGTCTTCTATCATTTTTTTAATATGTAAAAATCTGTCGGTATATAAAGTTGTTTCCATCATCATATACTTTTTTCCGCTTTTTTTGACAGCATCTGTTATTCGCTGTATTCCTTCAAGGCTTGTTGCCATGGGAACCGTGCAAGCACAATGCTTTCCTGCCATAAGCACTCTTACCGTCTGCTCTTCATGCATAGGAATCGGTGTTACCAGATGAATTGCATCTATATCGTCTCTTTCTAATGCTTCTTCAAAGCTGTCCAGCACATCTTCAATTCCGCTTTTTCCTTTTACATATTCAGTTGTTTTTTTATCTGCATCGTAAATGAATACTTTATTGACATTCGGATGTTCTTTATAAATATTTACAAAGGTTGCACCAAAGCCAAGTCCTATTAATGCTACATTAATCTTCATAAAACACTCTCCTTCATTCTACCTGTGCTTTTACATTAAAGGCATTGATATATACAAAATAATATACTGTTCAATCAAAAGTATCCGATATAAAGGTATATGTTTTTCCCTTTTTCACATTCTTTATTGAATATTTGCCATTTTTGAATGTTACATACCTTCCATTCATCTTAAAGATTTTTGTTTCTTCTCCAAAGGACAGGCAGATATCTTCATTGTTAACACTCGTTACGGAAAACTCCACTCCTTTTCCTTTTTCCCATTCAACTGAAACCGTTGTACCGTTTTTAGCTTTAATACCCTCTATTCTGCCCTTTTTCCACACAGAAGGAAGTGCAGGAAGGATTTCAATAGCACCTGTATGGGTTTGCATCAGAAGCTCTAAAACACCTGCCGCAGAGCCAAAGTTTCCGTCAATCTGAAAAGGTGCATGAGTGTCAAAGAGATTTGAATAGGTCTTCTTTGCAAGCTGATAACGGAAAAGCTCCAATGCTTTATCGCCCTCCTTTACCCTTGCCCAGAGAAGGAACTTATTTGAGCAGGACCATCCCGTTGCATCGTCACCACGATTGTTGAGCACAATTTTTGCGCCTTCAATCAATTCTTTATTTTCGTTGGCAATGAGATTTCCCGGATATAATCCTACAAGATTTGATATATGTCTGTGTCTTCCGTCTCCCAGATAATTTCCCTCAGAATCCATATTATATTTTGCCTCCTCAGCCCATTCCTTTATCTGACCATCTTCACCCAATTCGACAGGCAATTCCAGATGGTCACGGATTTCTTCCCACGCCTCACGCTTTTCGTTATCAACACTCAATACTTCACTTGCTTCTATAACATAATCGTACATACCATGCACAAGTTGTAAGTCATACTTCATTCCTTCATGTGTGGGGCCATGCTCGGGAGAACGACCAGCCCATGTAGTATAGTAATATCCGTCGGGATATTTATTTATATCTTTTGTTTCTCTTCTCATATTTTTATAAAGATATTGAGTATAAAAATTGGCTGTCTTTCTCATAATAGGATAAATTTCATGTTCCAGTAAGTCTGTGTCACCGCTTGTAAGATACAAATCCCAAAGGTTATACATAAGCCACGCAAGATTGCCTGCAGACTGTATTTTCATACCCCCTGTCATATCTGTCGTTCCCATTATGCTCTGCTTTGTGTGCATAAAGAAAACATCGTCCTCATCTTTGTCAGACTCTTCAAAAAGCATCTTTCCGTTTTGCATTTTATATGACATAGGCGTAACCGAATACATATTTCTTGCAGTAACCCTGCCTGCGGGTATTTGCGAATTGAACCACTTTACAAGAGCTAAGCCACTGTCAGTAAGATTTGCACCACCCACAAACCAGTAATTCATTTCCATGTTTATGTTTATACAGTAGCAAGAGCCCCATATTTCGGCAACACTCTGACACCACTTACCCTGAAGATTTGCCGGCATGGTGTTTTTTCTTGAAGATGAAATCATGAGGTACCTTGCGTAATTAAAGTGCAAGCTTTCAAGGTGTGTGTCAAGGTTTTTATAATTATCTTCATTATATGCAACTCTTGTAATTCCGTTTTCGTCTCTTTCTGTCCACACAGCACCTCCGAAAGCTGCTCTGAGCTCATCTGTAGGTATTTTACAAATTTCATCATTCAAGCTGAATTTTACAGTATCAAACTGACTCTTGTAGTCTTTAATATGTTCTGTTTTAAATTCTTCAAAAGCTACGCCTGTTGCCTTTTTTAGTCGACCTTCTGCCTTTTTGATTGCATAATTAAGTCCTTCGGTATGTTTATAAGGTGTCTGGGTCATATCAACACTGCCATCAGCCTTAAATCCAAACTGATTTTCGTCATAATCGGTTGCTGCAGTGATGTAAACTATCGCTTCAGTAGCGCCCTTAACTTCAACCTTGTCACAGAAATCTGTTATTTCACCATCTTTGGGCAATACAACCTCAACTATACTGCAATACTCCAGATCAGACTGTCCGTGAGACACCGCTCCATACCACTGTTCGGAATCCTTAAGCCTGCCGGTAATTGTTATACGTCCATCCTTTACCTTTACATTTCCCGGGTGTGCCGAAACCAGACTTACATTAAAATTAAGTGCTCCTGCCTTATCTGCAGTGTATTTTACCGCAATAGTTTCGTGAGGGTAGCTTGCCATGTACTCGCGGTTATATGTGACACCATTATGCACATAGTGAACATGTGCCACGCTTTCGTCAAGGTTCAGATCTCTGTAATAATTACTGACCGTATCACCCTGCTCCATATCAAAATCAATGAACACATTACCTGTATTCATATAACCATTTTTACCCTCACCCATCTGCCAGTTGTCAAAGGATGGGTTTTTTGCTTCCTGTGTTCCTCTATAGCCTAATGCCCAGAAGGTTTCCTCGTTAAACTGAATATGGTCCTTTTTCGGCATGCCGAAAATCATTGCTCCCATATAACCATTTCCTATCGGAAGAGCCATCTCCTCCCAATCCTTACCGTCACGGTGATATATGGATGAACCCTTATTAAATGCACCTTTCTTATACCACAGAAGATTATTTGTGGTAACATATTTGTTAATAACCCCTTTTTCATAGTTATCAGTGTATGTATATTTCACATCGTTCACATCTGTATTCACTACCAAAGGATCAACACCCGAGGGAATGTGGCGTGCCATCTGAGATTTTTCGCCATAAACCCAGTCTGCAAAAAGCGGTGCATTTTTGTAACCCGTTTCGGTTATGTTTTCTTGTGATTTTGATATAAGCTGTCCATCGCTGTTAAAAATCTTTACCTTGACAGAGGTTGCCTTACCAAGTGCAACAGGCTCTTTAAAATCTATACTTGTGGCCGCATTTACAATATCAACTACCCTTTCTTCCTGTCCTATAAGTACATTCCTTTTATCAAAAAGTCTTATATTTACAGTAGCATTGTCGATGTTTTCTGAGGAATTAGTCAAAATGCCCCAAATTGCATTAGATTCATAGAAGCCACTTTCTGTGTCTTTCAGAACAACCCCTTCAAGGTTAACCAATGCTTCTTCACTCCTAACATATACCATCAATTCACCTTTTGTCATAACTCCGTCTTCTTCTGCTACAGCAGTCAAAAGAATCTTACCGGTAGCATTACTTAAAGTGAGCGTGCCGTTTTCATCAATAAATCCGTTTCCTTCCTCTACAGTCCATTTTACTTTCTTTTGAGGAAGTACCTCACCCTCCTTGCTTAATGCTATAGCCCTATAGGAATGCGCGTCTGTGAAAGTCACTTCCTCCTGACCAAAAATCTGAATCGAATGTGCAGCACCGACTCTTTTTACATTGAAGGTTCTACCTTCACTTATCTTTCCGCTACACTCTGCACTGATAGTATATATGCCCTCATCTGCCGATGAAAAAACTTCAACACCCCCTGTTTCTGAAACCTTTATTTTACTGCAGTCAGTTTCTTTTCCTTCAATATCTTTTACTGAAAACGAAATATCTTTATCCTTAAGCAAAACTTTTTCAGAGGATAGTCTTTCGCCATTTTTATTATAATAAAGGTCCGTAAAAGCGTTTGCCTCAAATTCAAGAACAGAGCTTTCACCTTCGTAGGGTATGTATATGTTATCCGTTTCTTCTTTTTTTGTTATTTTAACCTCTGAAACTTCAAGTGCCGATACCCGGACATTTGCTACAGCTATTGAATATCCGGCGTTTGAAACAACTCCTATATGTGTTATGTTTTCAAAGGGTGCAATGTATCTGTCAAATCTACCCTCATGGAAATATACCTTGCCGCTTTCAGGGTCTGTCATGTAAATATTTCCTTTTTTATTTGCGGTATCTGTAATTAAAGTATAGTGCATCCATTTATCAAACGGAGCCGAAGCGTTACCTCCGCCTAATGCATTAAGGTAGTCTCCGCTTTGTCCGCCCATGGAAATAATATTACTCGCATTTCCTTTGCTGTCACCGCGGAAGCCTATCACTCCAATAACAGTACCATTATCCATAAGTGCAACGCCGCCGGTATTACCTGCTCCTATAGCATTTCTTGTCATTTTATCTGCCTTTAATGACGGTAACATCATATCAAACTCTATTACAGCATTTTCCGGAACGCTGATTTCTTTTTTTACTGCACTTTCTGCACTTTTACCGTCAACTATGTAGTATTCACCAACAATTTCATTGTCTTCAGCACGTATACCGCTATCGGCATTAATATTTATCGGCAATATGTTTAACAAACAACATAAAACAAGACAAAAGCACAATACATTTCTTTTCATTTTACCATCTCCCTATCATACTAATTTATAATTAAAGTATATCCTTCAGCATGTTCTTTCACAATGCAGTTTTCCCTTCAAAAGTTGTACTTTTTCTCTTTTATGTTGAAAAGGTTATGGTTTTATGTTAAATTTAAACAGAGGGAGCTGATTAATTTGCCAACCGACTATAATTTTCAACATCTTAACGATGTCGCAAATCTTATTAACTTAAAAATTTCACATGTTTTCTACTGCACACTTGACAATTCATGGCATTTTGATAACCATTCAAATGATTATAACAGACTTTATTTTGTCAAAAGCGGTCATGGCTATATGTACAATGACAAGGAAAGAGTTGACCTTTTCCCCGGCAGGATATATCTCATCCCCGCCAATTCAACCTATAACTACCGCTGCGACAGCTTTTTGGAAAAATTCTTTATACATTTTAAAATAAACATTTTGCCCACACGTGATATTTTGTCAAGACTTGACAAAATAGTCGAAATCATACCATCCCAAGAAGAATTTCAAAAAATCGAAAAAATGTTCTATGACTCTACCATAGAATCAGCTTTATTTTTCAGACAATTCATCGAATCCATTGCTCTTAGTAATATTTCTGCTTATATTAACGACATTGAAAAAGATATACACATATATAAAAAGTATTTAAATCTCTATAAATATATTGACAGTAATCTTTCTGCAAAATTAACAGTAAGAGAAGTTGCTAAAGCTGTTGGCTTTTCACAAACATACTTAGGGCAGCAATTTAAAGCAGATACAAATCAGACAATAAAATCGTATATAACAGAGCTTCTCATAGACAGAATGAAACACGACCTTTTGTCCGGAATCCCTCTTTCAATAATATCTGATTCTATGCAATTCAATGATTTATCCTACTGCTCAAAATTTTTCACCAAACATATAAAAATTTCCCCCAGAGAATATATTAAAAATCATATATCCCATTAACTTTAAAAAACCAGTAATATGTTGAAAAAATATAAGACATAAATCCAGTTCACTTGAAGCCATTAAAATGTACTACACTTACAATATTTCCGTGTTTCCTTATTTAAAAAGTGTCCCTCACTTGTTGTTACTTAATTGCTATTTCATCCGTAAGGTGCGAAAATAGAGAAAAACACCTTTTGCCAAGGTAATTTCCCCTACGGATAAATAAAATATGCAATTTGTATATCAACTAAACTTTACCATCATTGAAAAGAAATTTCAACCAATCGAGGGGGGCAAAAAAACGATTACACCTTCAAAAACAACGTTTACTCCCTCAAAAGCAACAATTACTTGCTATGTGTTAATCTTTTAAATTTCGGCAGACACTTCTATTTTTGGCAAAATACAAAAGAACCGCCAGATTGACGATGCTGTTATTATTGATTATTCTTGGCAGTGTCAATGGAGGCGATGAGCATTTTGCGGATAACGCCACAATCATGCACAATTGCATCTACATCCGATATGATTTCAGCCTTTTGCATAAGCTCAAGCCAATACTCGGTCTCGTAGCATTCCTTTAACGAAATCTGAAGCTTTGCGATAAAATCGGGCTTACTGTGAGCGTAGTTTGCTTCTCGTATATTTGCACCTATACTTGTCGCACTTCTCTCAAGCTGATTAACAATAGCATAGTGTCCCTTTATGTCATCGCACAGTTTCAATATTTTAACAGCAAAATCCATTGATAAATCTGCCAATTTATTTTCTTTCACAAAAACACCCCACTTCTTACGATAATTCGATCACAATTTAAGGCTATATTCAATTGAAATCTTTCGCTTCGCTCATGGTGAAATCCAATCCATTGAATGAAATCTTCGCTTCGTTCAGATGAAATCACCTTAAGGCGATTTCATCTGCGTAGCAGATTTATTCCGCCGTTTTAGGCGGATTTAATTGCATTTGCCTACGGCAAATGCTTTCCCCTCAGATAAAGCAGTTATAAGGAGTATCAATCCCATGGAATACTTTCCCGCCCCTCTTGAAAAACTGGTGGAGCAGTTCGCCCGTCTGCCGGGTATCGGCAGAAAGTCTGCCCAGCGGCTGGCCTTTCATGTGCTGTCCCTGTCCCAGGAGGACGCCGCGCTGTTTGCCCAGGCCATTCTGGACGCCAAGCAGTCTATTCGC
>JAZQCM010000020.1:0-6011 GCA_045546275.1 Clostridia bacterium
AATAGAGGCTGAGTTATACATACGGCAGTATATCGTCTGCGGTTCAATAGTGATTTCCCGTATAACATCACCTTTTTTCTGCGTTCTCTCTTTGAGTTTTTCTATGGTCAGAATAAGTTCATCCTTCATTTTTTCAAGCCTGTTTATCATCGGCTGTAAATCCGTTGTATCGCTGAAATATGTTCTTATTTCGTCAAGCGACAACCCTAAGTCCTGAAATACACGGATTGTGCGGATTTGTGTGAATGTGTCAATAGTGTAATATCTGTTACCCGTAGTGCCGTCTTTTTTGTCCGGAGTAATAAGGCCTTTTGTTTCATAGTTCAATATAATTTTTCTTGTGATTCCAATGGCTTTTGCTATCTCGCCGATGGAAAATAAATTGTTATTATCCATTAAATAACCCTCGTTTTTTGTATAAAATAAATATTTCTGAAAGAATTTGAGAAATTTTTCAAAAAACACTTGCATCGCACATCGATGGGCGGTGTACAATCATTATAGCATAGTATATATAATTTTTCAAGATGTAGAAAAAAATAGTTGCTAATCACCGTATTTAGTGTAAAAAGTGCTATTTGTTTCACAAACAATTTCAGAAACGGAAGGTGATAAACTTGAAGCTTAAAGACTATTGCATTAAAGAAGGAAAGGAGTATTTGTTAGAAGAATGGGATGTTGAAAAAAATCTGCCGTTCACTCCCGAAAATGTTGCTTCCGGAAGTGCAGTACCTGTATGGTGGAAATGTAAAAAAGGTCATTCGTGGCAAACTCAGGTGAGAAGCCGTGCAAAGTCGCTTACAAGATGTCCTAAGTGCCTTGAAGCAGAGCTTAGAAAAAAGCGAAAAGAAAAGGCAATGGAATATGCAAAAAGACTAAAATAAATGTATTACACATTTATTCATTGTTATCCCATTTTTAAACCATTAAGACGGTTATAATACCGGATACGGTTTCAGATAAAAATAACTAAAAAAGAAAGAAGGAACACAAAAATGAAAAAACTTTTAAGTATTCTTTTGTGTATGATGCTGATTACTTCACTTATACCAATCAGCGCAAGCGCAACAGAAACCACAGAGAGCACAGAGGGCGCAAGTCCGGAGGTTTTGGAAAAATTCGGTTTTTCTCTTGACCCCGACTCTTACGACACCACTGCATTAAAACCGGGCTCTCACCCGTTAGAGCCGAAGTATGATTTATACATCGATAACGGCAGTAAGCACTCAAAAACAGATGCAAGGTTGAAACACGCCGTTGTAAGTGGACTCAACTTTTATCCACAGTTTAACCTCTCGCTGGAAGTATCGGACGCTTTTTCAAACAAAGAATCAGTGCCCTTCTTTGTTTCAACAGGCTTTGCAGCCACAAGTACAGGCGTTGACGACCATATTGCAAAAGTTTACCTTAAGGGTGGACAATCAGGCGGCAAAATATTATTAAGCATATACGATGCCAAAGGCAACGCCCTCTTAACAGGATATGATACAGGTGGATATGTAGCGACAGCTGATGTAATAGAAATGTGGGAGGTTGAAGGTCTCTTATCTGTAACATCAGGCGACTTTGACGGCGACGGCGTTGATGAAATTGCTGTTTACACACCAAACAATGGCGCTGTTGATGTCAGAACAACGATTTTTGTGAGTATATTTGAATTTGACAAAAACAGCAACACAGTTACAAAAAAGCAAAGCATTGACCTCACAGCCGGTGAAACCACAGACTGGCAACATACCCCTAAGAAAGTGAGTAACGCGATTTTTACATTTTTAGTCACATATCATGATTGGCTTCCGTATGTTGCCCTTTGCGGTGACGACTTAAGCGGCGACGGCATTTCGGACCTTGCAGCAGCAGTAAACTTTTCTACCTGGTTCAAAGGCAGAGATGGCACAAGAACAGACTCTGTAGCCAATCTTATAAAGCCCAATACTTCATTTGCCTCTGTTCTTGAAGTATATGAGGGCACGCAAGATGGAAACCTCACCCAGAGTATAAAGCACAGAACAATGGTGACAACAGGTCTTACAGGCGGCTCAAGTGATGCTAATACACAGAACCGCTTTATACTCCGTAATGCAAACATCACAACGGGCGATGTTAACGGTGACGGAATAAAAGAAATCATCATAGCAGGTAACTACACAAGAGCCTCAAACTACTCAATCACTTCAACATCTACCGCTACCTCAAACAGCTTTGTAGAGGTTGACGGTGAGAGCGCCCTTTGCCACATTGTGGGCTACACCACATACGAAAACCTTAAAAACCGCGAAATGTACAACTCAAATTCAGAATATAACTGGACAGTACAGCGCACGGGCGACGGTCAGACCTATTGGTTTAATGAAGACGATACCGATTCAGGCCCGATTACCGTATCATTAGCTTCATTCAAGCGAAATGGCACAGGATATCCCGAAACAATATTCGTAGGCGGTCAGTTCTTTGAATATAATTCAGAATCAGGCACCCTCGCATTTTTGAAAAACAGCAACATCAGCTACCCCGATAGTATAGGAAAGACCAGCGTTGTGTGGATTGGTAAAGCCGTAGCAGGAAACCTGGCAAACGATGTGTTCGGGAGAGAGGCTGTAGTATTCCCGTTTTATATGAAGAAAAGCGGCGAAGATATATTCTCCTGCGAAGTAGATTTTTTCTATAACAGAACGTCTTTACAATCTTTGGGTGGAAGGGAAGTACTTGCCAATACTTACCATTATGCATTTTCTACTGTTTCTTCTCAGCAATTGGCTTCTTTGGTTCTTTTAGACGGCGGCGGCAAAACAGGCTACCTGACCTACGAAGAAAACAACACTGATGTTTATTACAGTGATGTAGAGGTTCTTTCAATTATGCAGGCACCGCCGCTTTATGAAGAGCTCAATGACGATACATATATAGGCAACTCCGAAACGAGCTTTACAAAGTCAGAAGGCAGCAGTGAGGAATGGACTCACGGCGGTTCGCTGACAGCAGGTGTTGTGGCAGGCTTTGAATATAAGGGCTCATTCCTTGGTATTTTCCCTGCCGTAGGTGCAGAGTATGAATTCAGCCTCACAGGAACCATCGGCGGTGAAGACGCCAAAGAAAAAACCTACGACTATTCTTCAGGCTTTGCAACAGCAGGTACTACAGATACCGCGGTAATTTTCGCTGTTCCTTATGTGCGTTACAACTGCACAATGTATGTTCCTGAATACAAATTGCCAACAGAAGAAGATTACAACACACTCTGTGCTTTCAGAGATGAGCTTGCTGCTAATCTCAGCAAGTATGTTGAAACGGGCGATACACAGTCAAAGGGTACTTATGTAATGGGTTGCAAGTATTATTATTACAGATACAGCTCTTATGTAACCGAAAATAACTATATGAAGCAGCAGGAAGTGCTCTATAAGGTAGCAGAAGAAATCAGCTTTATTGAAGATGCTATAGCATCATTCGGAAAAGGCGGCACAGGTACATGGGGCGGTACTGTAGAAGGTGCTATTTTACCCTATCACTACTGCATACCCCAGCAGCCTATGGTAACAACAATAGATGCAAAAACCTACGATGCAATAGCAGACGCCACACCCGGACTTGAAAAAATCTACGGCAATGTGTTCAGCGAAACATACCGCGCAGGTGACCCGAATACATACGCTCACTCAACAGGTGCGCTCAATGCAACAGGTACTGTTCTTCAGTCGAAAATGTCATCGGGCAACTCATCTGACGGATATTTGACAAACAGTAACGCTTCTGCTCCCGGCAGCAGTCAGTCGCAGAGTATTTCTGTAGAAGAGTCAGACTCCGATACATTGACCTGGGGTACGGCAGTAGAAAATACATCGCTTGCAATTGTCGGCGGTGCAAAGGTCGGTTTCACCGTATCGGCAGAGTATAACGGAAGCCACACAACAACCAGCACAAAGGGCAATGAATATTCAGGTACTGTTGTAGCGTTACCTGCAAACACACCTGCAGATTATGCTTACAGCTGGAAGCTTGTTTCATACACAACCACGCTCAACGGCAAAAAGGTACCCGTTGTGGGTTATCTTACAAAGATTACCGCTGCAGCTCCCCCGTCTGTTGCACAGAATATTTCTGTTGAAAATCTGACAGATACATCTGCAACACTCACCTGGGAAAACGGCGAAAGAGCAGCTGACTTTTACAAAATTTCAAGAGTTGATGAATACGGAAACAACCCCGTAACGATTGCAAACAACATAGTTCCCGTTGACGGAAAATGCTCTTACGATATATCAAATCTCAAGCCATCAGGCACAACACCAAGTACATCATATTACGTGATAGAATCTTACAACACAAGTGGCAAAAAGAGTATTGCATCCGAAACAATTTCTGTTACAACCATGCCCGAAGGCTTTTCAGTGGTACTTTCAGTTGAAGGCATCGAAAAAGATGTGATTTACAGAGACGGCAAAAACCTCTCCGCAAAATTAAATATCAGCGGCAACGAAGGCTATGACACCTTCTATCAGTGGCAGATGTCTGACGGTAATGACTGGGTTGACCTTGACGGACAGGCTACAAAAACGATGAACTTTAAAATTTCAACATTAGACAACAACAAAAAAGTTCGTTGCGCAGTTACGATGTTTATCGGCTCTCGTGCTTATAAGATTTATACAGTTCCCATTACCTTGCATTGTGCAAGAACTGTTGAAGGTTACAGCGTTGATTGGGCTGATAATGGAAAATCAGTAACAATTACAGCTGAAGAAGGTGCTACACCTGCTAATATTTACTTAAAAGCAGAAAATGCAAACGGAATTTCAAAAATTATGTATGAACCTTCATCAGCAAATGGGGTTACATTTAATACATCGGATGTAGCAAGTGATGATATGAGAATTTACATATGGGAAAATAATTTAGCTCCCGTTACTTATCCGTTTGTAAGATAAATTTAAACAGGGAAAGCAGGAGAGAAAATGAAAAAATTTTTAAGTATTCTTTTGTGTTTGAGTATGCTTGTAAACGTCTTTTGCGTATCGGCATCTGCTAAATCGCCTGTAAACATTTTCAATGTTACGGTAGAAGAACCAAAAGCGGGAAACAAACCTGACTACAATGCATCCGTTCCTAAAACTGCCAGCACAAAGGTTGTTAATGTGGAATGGAAAGGCGAATTAGATGCAAACGGTTGCTTTAAAAGCGGCACGGAGTATACTGTTTATGTTACCGTGAAGCTCAAGGATGAACACAAGGACACCAAGTATATCAAGTATGTTAAGGACACTGTAAAGGTAAACGGCAACATTGCAAAGCTTAAAGATATTTCGGCAGACACCACACAAGCGGTTGTTTACTATACTTTCAAGACCGAGGAAGAAATTCCGCAGTTTTCTGAAGTGCCCGAAACTGTAACGCAACAATCCGATACAACTGTAGAAAATCCCGTAACCTCGGCGAATGTAATCAAAGAGGCACATATTACCATTACACCTCCTGAAATTGGTAAAGCACCTACACAGACCGGAACAGTTACCGGTGCATCGGGTGTTACAGTGGCGAAAATTCAATGGGATGGCGAATTCGACGAAGACGGCTTTTTTGCAGATCACAAGGACTATGTTGCCTATATCGTATTGAAGGCAGATGACTCGGCAGGCGTTTTCAACGCAAAAAATTCCAATAACACATTCACGGTAAACGGCGATCCGGTAATAATTCAGACAGAAGATTCCTCAAAAGACTCCAAAGCGGCTGTGATACAGTTTGTTGTACGAACCGAGCAAGTTAAAGGCTCATCAACCTACGGAAAAGCAACACCCGTAGAGATGATTTCCATTGAGAACCTGCGTGAACCGGTTGTGGGCGAAAAGCCCGACTACGGAGCTAAAACACCAAACAGTGCAAGTACCTATGTCACAAGCGTAAAATGGGAAGGCACTTTTGATGAAAACGGTTGTTTCAAATACGGTGAAACATATAAATTCATTGCCGATGTTGCTGTAAAGCCGAGCCTCAATATGTTTATTGATGACTGG
>JAZQCM010000021.1:0-1840 GCA_045546275.1 Clostridia bacterium
TGCGTGGAACATTCTGTTTAACTCTTCATCTGTGAATTTGCTAAAATCTTTCATACTGCTACATTTTTAAGTGTGTTATGTTCGTGTATTAACCTATCAACGAAATTTGCACCGATGTTCAAACCGAATTTTGCCTTTAGGTGAAAAGCATATCGCAATGCTTTCAATGGCTCTTTTGTGTGGCAAACTGCACTCTCTGTCTTGTTAGGATTTTTTACATAGACTTTCCAAACTCTGCCCTTCTTTTCGGCTGTGATAACCCTCTTTGACTTAATTGCTTTGGCAACATTCGCTTTTCGCACCCCACACGGCACGACTTCTCCGTGCTTCGTGTGACTAACTGCTGCGAATGATGCCGAAAATGTTGTAACCTCTTTCATAATCGTAAATATTAAAATGAATAAACCAACATATTGTAAACTGTAATTTCGGACTCTGCACAAATACGCTCTGCAATGGTGCTTGCCTCTTCTTTGTCGTGTGCCTCAACCGACAAAACAAAAATTTCATTATCAAAATCTTCAACCTCAACTTGAAATGTGCTTATGCAATCGCAAGAGCTGGAGAGATTTTTTCTTCTATTGCCACCCTCTTCAAAAGGCAATAACTTGTAAGCCGATGTGTGAACTGAATGTGTCATAACTGTATGCTTTTAATTGATGATTAATGTTTATGCACTGCGCTTTCGCTATCGAGATTTTTTATGTGCATACAAGGGCAACACGGTAAGGATATAACCTCACAAGGATTATAGGAAAAATTTACCCGACGGGCTACAAGAAATTGTTTGGTAAAGCGACAAAAAAAGAGCGACAAAGAATTTTCAATTATTCCTTATCACTCTGCCTGTCCTTGTGAATATCCGTGTGTTGCAACCTTCGCACCGAAAAAAGCCGTAACCGAAAGCATTGCAGTGCATTTTAATCATCAATGCCTTAAATGCAAGCAGTGGCACATTGCACATCGGCTGTTGTTGCCTTCGGCGAACCTGCTTGGGCTCGGCATAGTAAAAGAATACTTTTCCTCTGCACTCACCTAAACGCAGCTTTGTCCAGAAGAGGCAGGCAATAAATACAAGAAACCCCTACAACGCAATGTTGCAGGGGCTCTGAACTCAATATGTAATATCACAACGCTTTTGTAAGGTTTTCAAACGCATCGAGGGCTCTTGATATATATTGTCCAAAATTTTCTCCAGTGCAAAGCCACATACTGTGGCAAATGCGACGTTCAAGATTAAAATTAGTTTTTTCATATCGTTTATTCAAATTTTACTCCTATGATAAAATAATGCGGAGAATCTTTCAACAGCTCACTTGCCATATCTGGCGAGAGTTCACTATCGCCACAAAAACGATAATACTCGCAATCGGCATCCCACCAAGCTGAGCCATACATCAAAAGCGGAATAAATTTTCCTTTTTCAAATATCTCCAATTTAAACGAACGCAGATAATAGTTGAGTCTGTGGTGCGATTTATCTACACGGCTGTCACGTAAAATCATCCACGACGAAAACAGTCTCGCAAATGCTAAAAAATGCTTTCAAAAATGCCGTTTGTGCGAAAATTTAATTACTTTTGCGTAGAGAAATATGCTTTAACAGAAAAGAATGAACAATTATTCAATGACATACAGACATTTAGGATGCTGCGGAAATCGTCAGATTTCTGCAAATTATGTCGTGGATAATTTGGTTATGTGCGAAAATCGTGTAAACACACACACACACACACATTCTCATCGCGCGTATTTTACAGAAAATATCTTAAATGTCAAAGAGTTAGCAATTCCTTTTTGCATAATTTGGGCTACGGCTCAGCATTATTGGAGCAAGCTC
>JAZQCM010000022.1:0-3957 GCA_045546275.1 Clostridia bacterium
ATTATAAAAGCGATGAAGGCTCAGATCCACACTTTGTATGGTTTACAAAGGATTCCATGGATGGATTTTTAAAGACTACAACATTAAATTTCCCCGACACTGACTATTATGCAATCGCACCGCAGAGGGCCGGTGTGGCGTTTATCTTTGAAAACACAAACGACTATCATGTCAATTACCAGACCGATCTGACCGGACTGGCAGGTTTTGACGGAAATTATACCTATTATTCAAATAAGTTCACCTCAAAATATGACGAATTGATTGGGGCAGTTGGAACCTACTTCAACGAGTCCGGTATCGAATACTCATTTGATATTCTTGTAAACAACAAGATCGTTCACACACAGACTGGTGTAAGCGAGTATCCTGGATTCAGGACAATTGTTTTAAACAAATACATTCCGGTAAAGACCGGTGATGTGTTTAAGGTGGTCTTTAAAAGCAATTCAGTTCCGTATCAGGCATGGTCTAGGGTGCATTACATGAATGGAATCTCCCTTGCAAGTGCAGACGGTAACACTTGGGTTGACTTTGCAGGTTTAAATAAGACAGTCTGTCTTAAGGTCTATACTGTTGCAGATGATACCAAAATAATCAATAACAAGAACATTGCAGTTGATTATAATGGAGGATCTTTCTTCACAGTTAAGGTTGTTACCTCTGACGGAAGGGCTGTTGGTGCAGGTGAAATCGTCAAGTTCACAATCAACGGCAAAACAATCACTGTTAAAACCGATAACAACGGAATCGCAAAAATTAAGATTTCTGAAAAGCCGGGAAAATACACTGTAACAAGCAGTCATAATGGTGTGAGCTACAAAAACACTGTAACCGTAAAACATGTTGTAACAGTTTCAAAAGTGAGCGTTAAAAACACTGATAAGAAGCTAATCCTAAAGGCAACTCTTAAAATCAACGGAAAGGCTGTTAAAGGTAAAACAATCAAGTTCACATTCAAGGGTAAAACCTACAAGGCAAAAACAAACAAGAAAGGTGTGGCAAAAGTCACCATCAAGAAGAAAGTGATCAAAAAGCTCACCAAAAAATCATACACTGTCAAGGCAACTTATCTTAAAGATACTGTTAAAGGTACAGTTAAGGTAAAACAGGTTCTTAAAGCTTATAAGGCAACCGTCAAGAAGTCTGCCAAGAAGTTTAAGCTTAAAGCTACTCTTAAAATCAACGGAAAGGCTGCCAAAAAGAAACTGATTAAATTCAAAATTAAAGGCAAGACCCTCAAGGCAAAAACCAACAAGAAGGGTATTGCAAAGGTTACAGTTAAAAAATCAGTCATTAAAAAGCTTAAAAAAGGCAAGAAATATGCTGTAAAAGTTTCCTACGGCAAGGCAAGTGTTAAAACAACTGTAAAAGTTAAAAAATAGATGGGTTCTTACTCATCTAATTATTCTATTTTTGCAATCTTTAAAAAAAGAAAAAAAGAGATAACCTTAAATAAGGTTATTTTTTGTCATAAGCCTTGACGGCTTCTTCAACATCATCATAAAGACCGAGTGCAGCAAGCGCACCGACTTTACCCTGTTCGCCTGTAACGGCTATCAATGGAATGTTTAATTCTTCAGCTGTTTTTTCAGCGGTTTCAACATCCATCATTCCAGATTTGGTTGCAATGGAATATTCTCTTAACTTTTCAGGAATGTCTAAACCTTCCAGAATAGCTATTGCTGTCTTGTCGGATAATGTGTCCCTTTTAAGAATTTCAATGACCCTGTCAATCAGTTCCTGTTTTTTGTCACTTTCAACAGCAAATGTAAGGGCGATTGAAACACAGTTCTGGGTCTTGTGAGGGTTGTGCGGATAAAGCTGAACGATAATGTGGTCAAGATATTCAAATCCTTCCCCTGCAAGCTCTACACCTAAATTGTGTGCCATTGTCCAGGTGGCTCCGGCATCCTTGGTGTCGGTATCGTCAACACCAATCACAACCTTTTCAAGCTTAGGAGTCACAACAGTTGCCTTTCCAACCTTAGATCCTCCGCCAACTTCAAGAAGTTCAATGTACTTAACGCCTTCACCCATTCCTCTGCACATTCCGGCTCCAACGCCTGCACCAGCCAGACCTGCATGGGTTACCTTAACCTCATCGCCGTCAACGACAATCTCATCGATTCCTGCCGCATTGAAACTGGCTTTAAGGTCAAGTGGCTTGCAGCCGACATGGCATTTGTAGACATGCTTGTTTCCGTCACGATAAGCGGAATCAATAAGTTCTGAATTGTTCCTGTACTGATTCAATAGCCAATGGGACCCTGAAATGCAAGGGTGGTATTCAACAATCTCCACCTTGTCGCCATCAACCATGGTCAAGACCTTTTCATATGGCGCAATCCATGGGTCGGAAAATTTTTCTCTCAATTCGTTAGGTTTTAGAATTTCCATATAATCATCTAGATTTCTTTTAATCTGTCGCACATTTTAATAGCTGCTTCAACAGCGCTTTTTGCGTTTTTAACACGTCTGTGAGCATCCATTCTTGTCATTCCAGGACCGGTGATACCGAGTGCAACTGGAGTGTCGTATTCAAGTGCTAGGTCTGCAATTTTACGGGAAGCGTGTTGAGCCACGATTTGGTCGTGGTCGGTTGCACCTTCAATAACTGCTCCAAGGGTAATGATTGCATCATACTCGTCCTTTTGCAATAATTTTTTTATTACAAGTGGCATATCGAATACGCCTGGTACTGCAACCACTTTTGTGATTTCACAGCCTCTGTTTTTTGCTTCCGCTTTTGCAAGTTCCAACATCATTTGTGTAATGTCATAGTTAAATTCAGCTACTACTGCTGCTATTTCATATTTTGCCATAATATCAATCCTCTTTTTTGTTTATTTAAGCTCCTGCTCCGCTACTAAATATCATGAGTAAAAATCCTGCTACCCCACTCACTACCATAATGAATATGATAAAGAGTGCAGCTAATTGCATTCTAGTCATTTTCTTGAAATTCATAGTCTATTCTCCATTTAAGTTTTTTATAACTTCCCCGGCAACTTCCATTGTTGTGGCACTGCCACCCAAATCGCCAGTTAAAGTATTAGCGTCATTCAATAATTTAAGTATGGCGGCGTCAAACTTGTCTGCCGCATCGTTTTCGCCCAGGTATCTGAGCATCATCACTGCTGAAAGCATCATAGCTATCGGATTTGCAATTCCTTGCCCTGCAATGTCTGGCGCTGAACCGTGAACAGGTTCAAACAATGCTCCATCCAAACCGATGTTTGCTGATGGGATAAGTCCAAGTCCTCCGACAAGGCCTGCCCCCTCATCGGACAGTATGTCTCCGAAAAGGTTGGTTGTAACGATCACTTCAAAGCTTTCAGGCTGTGTGATTAGATACATTGCTGTTGCATCAACATAAAAGTCCTCGGTTGCAATGTCCGGATAGTCCTTTGCAACTTCATAGAAAATTTCCTTAAACAATCCATCTGTTTTTTTCAATACATTAGCCTTATGAACTGCTGTAACTTTTCCTTTATTGTTTTCAACAGCGTATTTGAATGCATAATCGATAATGCGCCTTTCAGCTTCTCTTGTTATAATACGTCTTGCAATTGCCCCTTCGTCAGTGTATTTCTCCTCATCGGCAATGTACATTCCTTCTGTATTTTCGCGCACAATCATGAAGTCAATGTCATCGGACAGTGAATTTGTATGAGGATAAGCCTTGACAGGCCTTAAATTAGCGAACATTTTCATCTCTTGGCGAATCTTGACGATAACATCCGCTGCAGTCTCGCCCGCAGCACCAAAGAGGCACGCATCAGCGTTCCTGATGATGTCCAATGTTTCGCCAGGAAGTGCGGTACCGTTCTTTTCAAGGCACTCGTCACCGGCCTCACCGTAAACGTATTCAAAGTCAATGTCAAGTGAATCCAAAACGTCAATTGTTGCCTTCATTACTTCACGGCCAATTCCATCACCTGGAACGACTGCAAT
>JAZQCM010000023.1:0-1681 GCA_045546275.1 Clostridia bacterium
CCACCATTTTTTGATTTTAATGGATAAAATGTATAGAATTTTCCTTTTATGTAAAGAATATAAACACAAAAGGAGGTTCAATATGCTCAAAAAACGAACTTTTACAGTTGTTGCGACTTTGCTTCTTCTGTTAACTGTGTGCGTAAATACTTTTGCAGTATCAAAGCCCGGCTCCAGAGGAGAAGAGGTCAAAAAAATTCAGACAAAGCTTAAAAACTGGGGCTATTACTCAGGAAGTGTAGACGGCGTTTACGGATGGCAGACGGAGAGTGCAGTCCGCAGTTTTCAGAAAAAGAACGGACTTACTGTTGACGGTATTGCAGGGACAAAAACCCTTAACGCAATGGGGATTTCATCTTCAACTTCATCTTCAGGACAGACTTCATCCCCTAACGAGGCAAACATTGAGCTTCTTGCAAGAGTAATTAACGGTGAGGCAAGAGGGGAGCCTTACGAGGGACAAGTTGCGGTAGGGGCTGTTGTTCTTAACCGTGTAGACCACCCTTCTTTTCCAAACAGTATTTCGGGGGTAGTATATCAGAAAGGGGCATTTACCGCCGTTGATGACGGACAGATTAATGCCTCGATGTATGCAAGCAGCCGCCGTGCTGCACGTGATGCACTTAATGGATGGGACCCGACAGGTGGGGCAATTTATTATTATAATCCGAGAACTGCCACTAATCAGTGGATTCGTACAAGAGAAATCATCTGCACCATAGGTGAGCACGTATTTTGCAATTGAGGCGGATGACAAGGTCATCCTTTCGAAACGAAAAGTTTCTGACGAAAATATTTCGTTTCGAGTGAAGGGCTTTCGCTCGCGCGGCACTCACCGTGCCAGCCCTTGTAAGGAGTTAAAACCGAGGTGCACGCCCTCGGTTTTAACGAATTTTATGCTAAGGGAGAGCCCTTAGCAATCCCCGTATTTGACAAAAAAACATTGATTGTGATAAAATAACTGCGGTGAATGAATATGTATTATGTTTATTTAATGCGGTGCAGTGATAATTCCCTCTATTGCGGAATAACAACCGATTTATACCGTAGGTTTCGGGAACACACAAATAAAGAAAACCCAAAAGGTGCAAAATATACCCACGCGAAAGAGGCTATTTCGATTGCCACCGCGTGGCAGACAGAAGCAGGGAGAAGTGAGGCTTCAAAGCTTGAAGCAAGGCTTAAGAAACTCACCAAAGAAAAAAAGGAAATCCTCTGTGAATTTCCCGAAAGACTTTATGAGTTTTATAGTGGTGAACAAGTTTTTATAAGCATACAAATACAACCGATGTGAATTTGTCACATCGGTTGTATTGTTATTTGCATTTTTCTATAATATTCTTGTATCCGCCGTCACCATAGTTAAGACAGCGGTTAACTCTTGAAATGGTGGTTGTGGAAGCACCTGTTGCCTGAACAATTTCGTTAAAGGTTTTTCCGTCCAGAAGCATTTTTGCAACCTGAAGGCGTTGTGTCATTGTTTCAAGCTCTTTCATTGTGCAGATATCCTCAAAAAACAGTCTGCACTCCTCCTCATTTTCAAGAGAGAGTATGGCGTTATATAATTCTTTGAAATCGTTGGATTTAGTCATATTCATCAATCCCTTTTAATTTTCGCTGAGTTTGCTGAGGAAGTGCTTTGTTTTATCATTCTTAGGATTGTCAAGCACTTCTTCGGGTG
>JAZQCM010000024.1:0-3671 GCA_045546275.1 Clostridia bacterium
CGTGACATTCGTTTTCGCGCGAACGCGAAAAGCTCATATACTCCGCTGTTCCTCCTCTCCCCAAAAAGCTTCGCTTTTCGGGGGCCCCAACGACTTGGCACTCCAAGCAGAAAACAACTTTCGGGCACCGCAAGAGGTAGCCGCAGGTTCAAGGTCTCGGCTGTCGCCTCGGTCGGTGCTTCTGTGCTTTGCACAGAGGTGTCCGCCGGACACCCGCACCCTGTCACTCGGACCAAAAGTCCAAATTCGGCCAAAAGGTCGGGTTTGGACTTTTTTATTTTACATTTTGCCGGTCAAAAGCGTTTTATAATCTTGTTTTTTAAAAATTCTATACAATAATTTGTAAAAGTGTTCATAGTTGCAAAAATTTTGAATACCTTAAAATTGTAAGTGTTGCACAAAAGTAACACACAATTTCATGTTATTTCTGCCGAAAACGATAAAAGTTATTGACATTTGATGAAAAATGTGGTTAAATATACTTGTCGGAAAACTGAAAACGTTTTCAGTTCTCCTTTTTTACACGTTTTTCACCGTTTTTTTGAACAAAAAGGAACAACACAATGACCATTAAAGACGTTGCAAAATACAGTGGTGTTTCAATAACCACCATTTCCCGTGTTTTGAATAATCACCCCGACGTGCGTGAAGAGGTGCGCGCCAAGGTGTTAAAAGCTATTGAAGAGCTGCACTATGTCCCAAACAGCAGCGCAAGGGACTTGGGCAAAATGCAAACCGATACTATCGGCGTTGTGGTGCGCGGTGTTGGAAACCCTTTTTTAAATTCGGTTTTACATGCGATTGAAAAAGAGGTGAGCCGGGCAGATTATTCGATGGTGATGCATCAAATCGGTTCAAACGAAGATGAGCTTGCCGAAGGCGCATCGTTCGTAAGGTCTAAAAGATTGAAGGGACTTATCTTTCTTGGCGGGCGGTTTGATTACACACCCGAGCAAATTGCCACATTGGGTGTTCCGTTTGTCTGCTGTACATATACAAACACCTTTGGCAGTCTTAAAAAAACGGCATATTCTTCGGTTTATATTGACGACTATGCCGAGGCCTTTCGTGCAGTAAAAACACTGACCGATTTAGGTCATAAAAAAATTGCTGTTTTACTTGGTACAACCGACGACCACTCGATAAGTGAGCTTCGTTTTAAGGGTTATTGTGATGCCCTTAAAAGTGCCGGCATAGCATTCGATAAAGACCTTATTATTGAGGCCAAAAGCTTTAATATAGACGACGCCTTTAAAGCTGCCGAAAGCTTTCTAAAAAAGGGTAAGGATTTCACTGCTATTTTTTCCATTGCGGATGCTATGGGAATTGCGGCGATAAAGGCGCTTCATACCGTGGGACTAAATGTGCCTGACGACTGTTCTTTAATTGCGATAGACGGTATTCAGGTTTCAAAATATACTATCCCCACACTTACAACCCTTGTGCAGCCCAGTAAGCAGATGGGCACACGCGCGGTAGAGGTTTTGCTTAATGTCCTTAAGGATGAGTGCGGCAGCTGTCAGCTGAAGCTTGAAACAGCTTTGCGTGAGGGTGGCACCCTTGCAAAACCTAAAGCTTGATTTTTACACCACTTGGTGTGGAAATAAATTATTTTAAAAAACGCACTTTGTGCGGAAATTTTCGAAGGAGGAAAATCTAATGAAAAAAGCGCTATCCCTATTATTAGTAGCTATCCTTTGTGTCGGCTTGTTTGCTGGTTGTTCAGGTAGCGAAAAAGGCCGTGTTTACTGGCTTAACTTCAAACCGGAATCTGATGAGGTTCTCCAAGAAGTTGCAAAAATGTACACAGAAGAAACAGGTGTAAAAGTTAAAGTTCTCACCGCAGCTTCAGGTACATACAATCAAACCTTGATTGCTGAAATGGACAAGGAAGAAGCTCCTACATTGTTTGTTATCGGTAATCAGAACGCAGTTAAGGAATGGAAAGATTATGCTGTAAATCTCAAAGATTCTGCAATTGCCAAAGAACTCAACACAGATGCATACAATATGTATGACGAAGACGGCAACCTTGTTTCTATCGGTTACTGCTATGAATGCTATGGCATCATTGTTAACCCCACCCTTATTGAAAAAGCCGGTTACAAGATGGATGACATCAAGAACTTTGAAGGCTTAAAGAAGGTCGCAGAAGATATCCACAAGCGCGCTGGCGAATTAGGCTTTGATGCTTTCAGTGCTTCTGATATGGATGATTCTTCTTCTTGGCGTTTCACAGGTCACATGGCTAACCTTGAATACTATTATGAATCTCGCGATGCAGGCGGTTGGAAGGAATGCCCCGCTGAAATCAAGGGTACATATATGGAAAACTTCAAGAACCTTTATGACCTTTGCATCAACAACAGCATGACCCCTGCTAAAGAATTAGCTACCGGCGGTCACGATGCTCAGAACCAATTCAAAACCGGCAAAGCCGCTTTCTATGTAAACGGTTCTTGGGAATATTCAGCAGTTGCTGAAGCAGTTCCGAACGCTACGATGATTCCTTACTATGCAGGTGTTGAAGGCGAAGAAAAAGCAGGTCTTAACTGCGGTACTGAAAACTGCTGGGCAATCAACTCTAAGGTAAGCGAAGCTGACCAAAAGGCTACGATGGACTTTATGGTATGGTGTGTAACCAACGAAAAAGCTTCTCGCAAATTGGTTGATACCTTCGGCGTAATGCCTTATAAATCTGCGGCTGAATCCACCAACGGCTTCCTTGCTGCTGCTAACAAGTACTCAGCTGATGGCTGCTATGTAATGGATTGGGCTACGAACTATCAACCCAATGTTGATGAATATCGTAAAGCTTTAGTATCTGCTCTTAATGCATACAATGCTGATCAGACCGAAGCTAACTGGGAAAAGGTTAAGACCGCTTTCGTAGACGGTTGGGCTCACCAGTACAAAGCTGCTAACAAATAATTGCAATAACAATTAATTAGCTATTAACCATGTGAGGCGAGGCGGGCGAATATTTCGCCTGTCTCGCTTCCTTCCTTTCCTTCGAAAAACATTAAAAAGGAGAATTATAAATGAAACAAAGGCGTCGTCCTCAAAATGCAATCCAAAAGCTTATGGCCAGTTGGAGTTGGTTTTTTCTACTTCCAATGGTTTCAGCTTTTGCTATTGGCTTTGTATGGCCTTTTTTGCAGGGTATATATCTTTCGTTTTGCAAATTCCGCCTTATTTCTGATGCGAAATGGGTAGGACTTGAAAACTATATCAATGTGTTTCAAGATAAAAACTTCATACGTTCGTTTGGCTATACTGCAATATTTGCTGTTGTTAGCTTGGCAATTATAAATGTTCTTGCTTTCTTGGTGGCTTATGTGCTCACTCTTGAAATTAAAGGTTCTAATCTTTTTAGAACAGTATTTTTTATGCCAAACCTTATAGGTGGTATAGTTTTAGGCTATATTTGGTCTATGATATTTGACGGTATTTTGTCTCAATTTAATACATCTATTCTTCAAGAATCTACTTGGGGTTTCTGGGGACTGATAATACTGCTTTGCTGGCAACAAATTGGTTATATGATGATTATTTATATTGCGGGATTACAGTCGGTTCCCGGCGACATGCTTGAAGCAGCAAGAATTGATGGTGCTAATGGTATTCAAACTCTTTTCCGAGTTATTATTCCCAATGTTATGCCAAGCATT
>JAZQCM010000025.1:0-106131 GCA_045546275.1 Clostridia bacterium
TATTTTCTGTATAATAAATGAAAACACCCATGCTATTTGCATAGGTGTTTTCATTTATGGTGCGAGAGGCGGGACTTGAACCCGCATGGTCTCCCACACGCACCTTAAACGTGCGCGTCTGCCGATTCCGCCACTCTCGCAAATATATTCGCTTTTCACGACAAGAGTTATTATAGCAGGAGTTTGAATGTTTGTCAACACAAAATTTCAGTATTTTTAAATTTATTTTTGCAGATTTTCTTGCAAGATTTTGTATTTTCCTGTATAATTTTGAAAGAAAGGTGTGGTTTTATGAATAAAAATGATTTGCAGAATAAATATTCCCAATCCCGCGGAAATTTGCTGGTTCTCATCGTGTTGACGGTTGTAAACATAGCAATACTTTTTACCGATATGAACACAATGTTTCTTTTTTCATTTACTATTCCTTACTGGTTTTCCGCTTTTGCCTATTTCCTTGAGCTTCATACGCTTTACATAGTGGCAGCGGTATTTCTGATTGTTTATTTAGCTTGTTGGTTTTTCTCAAAAAAGCATTTTGGTTGGTTTATTCCGGCACTTATTCTTTTTATTCTCGACATTGTTTATCTTGTGTATATAACAATTGATATGGGCGAAGGTGGAAATATCTTTGACATTGTTATTCATATTTGGGCATTGTATTATCTTGTTATGGGCATTATAAATGGTTACAAGCTTAAGAAGCTTCCCGATGCATCTATTAGCGAAGATAACACACTTGCCAATTCAACTCCCTTACGCTTAGCTGAAGATGTAAAGCACAGAGTGTTACTTGAAGCAGATTATAATTCGCATAAGATTTGCTATCGTCGTACAAAGGGAGTGAATGAATTTATTATTGACAACTATGTGTACGGAGAGTATAAAAAAATAGTTGAGTTTCCTCATAATCTTTGCGCAAGGATTGATAACCTTGACATTTGCGCAGGTTATGACGGTCATCATAGCTATATCAAAGTAAATGGTGAAACAATTGCAAAGAAAACAAGATTAGTATAAAAAACTACATTAGAAAAGGGTGTTGCATTGCAACACCCTTTTATTAATTATTTCCTCTTCTGTAGCTACCGCGCTTAGCGTCGGTATTACGCTTTATATCCTGCATTCTTTCATCGCTTGTTGTCTTGAACTTAGCCATTTTTTCTTCGAAAGACAAAGCCATAAACTGTTCATCGGAACGACGGGTAAAATCAACCTCGGCAGGAACGCCTGAAAAAGCAGGAGCCTTTGCCCTGGGTTCAACCGCCTTCTTTATTGAAAGACTGATTTTTCCGTTAGGTTCAACTGTAAGGATTTTAACTTTAACAACCTGTCCAACAGTAAGGTGTTCCTTAATATCCTTTACATAATTGCGGGCAACTTCGGAAATATGTACAAGACCTGACTTCCCCTCAGGCAAATCAACAAATGCACCAAACCCTGTTATACCCGAAACTTTACCTTCTACAATAGCACCAATTTCCAACGACATGAATGTCCTTATCTCCCTTCAACTTTACAGTTTTATCACTCTGTTTCTCTGAATACGACTTCGTCCGATCGAACATAACCTAATCGCTCTCTCGCAACATCCTCAATAAATTCATCGGACATGTACGTATTTTCCTGAGTTTCAAGTTCGGCTTTTCTTTCGTTCATAGCCTCGATGGAAGCATCAAGTCTATCAACCTCAGCCTTCTTTTTGTTGATTGTAATTTGCTGTGAAACAACAGTTGTTACCGCACAGGCAATCACAATTCCCCAAAAAATCCAACGTACTTTCTTATTCAATGAAATACCCCACTTTCGTAACAAAAATACTATAACGTATTTTTTTAAATTTGTAAAGAGTTTTTACATCATTTTCAGTCTTTTTTTTACAGTTTTTTTGTTTTTTTCTCTCTTTAAAGCTCGTTTTTTCCGTATTTTTTTAAAGGTGGTCATGGTTTTAATTGTTTTATCCTCAAAAAGCTTT
The DNA here is from genome assembly GCA_045546275.1 of Clostridia bacterium. GTDB lineage: Bacteria > Bacillota > Clostridia > UMGS1883 > UMGS1883 > RGIG1927. Next base: position 1,976 of record JAZQCM010000025.1, read on the forward strand.
GCAAAAGTTGCCAAAAGCCTCATAACAAGCATTATGGGTTTATAAATAAGCTTTGCAACAAAGCATATGAGAACAATTAAAAAATCCAATACTTTTTCCAATAAAAACCTCTCAATTTTTGAGAACAGCTTGTGATAAATAACCACACCTATTACTATTCCGATAACCTGATAATACCTCACTGCCCCAAAATTAACCTTTACCCCTGTAACAAAAACCAGTAAAAACGCAATTATCAGGTACAAAAAATCAAGTGCATTTACAACAAATTTATTGTTTTTTGTTCTATGCCTTATTACGTAAAAAACATCAAAGAGTACAACACACAAAACACCCACAATAAGACTTATAAGAAAAACTCTCCCCTGTGCCGAATCGGATACTGTCATTATTTAAACATCCTTCCTAAGAGTCCTTCCTTTTTACCTGTGCTTTTGGTGTATGTAATACTTGTAATTTTATTTGCCGTAATTTCCGCCTCTCCCTTTTCCTTCGACACGTTTTCCACTTTAAGGTTATTTCCCTTGACATGCAAGGTTTCGCTTTTAAGCTTTACTGTTATCTCGGTGTCGTTAAAGCTTACCACCTCATCAACTGCAGTAATTGTCATTCTTTCACGGTTTTCCATTGTTAAATTGTGCATTATTTCTTCCATACAAAAACCTCCCATACATAATTATATGCGCGGGAGGCTTTGTTATTACTTTCGGTTTAATACATCCTTCAAGAACTGACCTGTGTAAGATTTTTCACACATTGCTACTTTTTCGGGAGTGCCTGTCACAACAATTGTTCCGCCGGCATTTCCGCCCTCGGGACCCATATCTATAATATGGTCTGCGCTCTTGATAACATCAAGGTTGTGCTCAATAACAACAATTGTGTTTCCGTTGTCAACAAGCTTGTTAAGCATTGTGATAAGACGGTGAACATCGGCTGTGTGAAGTCCTGTTGTAGGTTCGTCAAGTATATATATTGTTTTGCCTGTGGGCCTTTTTGCAAGCTCTGTTGCAAGTTTTACTCTTTGTGCTTCGCCACCCGACAAGGTTGTTGACGGCTGACCAATTTTAATATAACCTAAGCCAACGTCCTTTAAAACATCAAGTCGTCTTTTGATTTTGGGAATGCTTTCAAAAAATTCAACACCCTCATCAACAGTCATTTCAAGAACATCGGCAATGCTCTTGCCCTTGAACTTTACCTCCAAGGTTTCACGGTTGTATCTTTTGCCCTTACATACCTCGCAGGGCACATAAACGTCGGGCAAAAAGTGCATTTCAATTTTCAAAATACCATCACCTGAGCAGGCTTCGCATCTGCCGCCACGCACATTGAAGGAAAATCTTCCTGCCTGATAGCCTCGCATTTTTGCATCGGGAGTTGATGCAAAAAGCTCACGTATGTCGCTGAAAAGACCTGTGTAAGTTGCGGGGTTACTTCTGGGGGTTCTGCCTATTGGCGACTGGTCAATGTTGATTACCTTATCAAGAAATTCCAAGCCTTCAATGCCTTTGTGCTTACCTGCCACAGTATGGGCACGGTTCAATTCATACGCAAGGCGGTTGTACAAAACAGAGTTTACCAAGCTGCTCTTGCCCGAGCCTGAAACACCTGTTACGCACACAAACTTACCAAGAGGTATCGACACGTCAATATTTTTAAGGTTATTTTCAGCAGCACCCAAAACCTTTAAAACATTGCCGTTACCCTCTCTTCTTTTTAAGGGCACAGGGATTTTTTTCTTGCCTGAAAGGTAAGCACCTGTAAGTGAATTTTCGCATTTAATAATGTCATCACAGGTTCCTTCTGCAATAATTTCACCACCGTGAATACCCGCTCTCGGTCCCACGTCCACAATGTGGTCTGCGGCACGCATTGTGTCCTCGTCGTGCTCAACCACAATAAGGGTGTTACCTAAATCTCTCAGACCTTTAAGCGACTCCAAAAGTTTTCCGTTATCTCGCTGGTGAAGGCCAATACTGGGCTCGTCAAGAATGTACATAACGCCAACAAGTCCTGAGCCTATTTGTGTTGCAAGGCGTATTCTTTGCGCTTCGCCACCCGAAAGAGTGCCTGATGAGCGTGTTAAGGTTAAGTATTCCAAGCCAACATTTTTCAAAAACTGCAGTCTCAAAACAATTTCTTTTATTATTTGTTCGGAAATAGTTTTCTGCATGTGGGTAAACTGGTCGGGAAGCTTTTTCACAAACTCAATTTCATCGCTTACCGCCATGTCACAAAGCTCATGAATGTTAAGTCCGCCAACTGTCACAGCTAAGGTTTCTTTTTTAAGCCTTTTACCCTCACATGCGTCGCAGGGAATTTCACGCATTAAGCCTTCAATATCCATCTTTACCCAATCGGAATTTGTTTCATCATAACGACGCTGCAGGTTGTTAACCAAGCCTTCAAACTGAATGTTTCTGTGCCTTACATTTCCGCTTTCGCTTACATATTCAACCTCAATGGTGTCCTTACCTGTTCCGTAAAGGATTATCTGAATAACCTCACGGGGCAAGTTTTTAACAGGTGTATTAAGTTTAAAATCATACTTTTTAGAAAGTGCTTTGTATACAGCATTGGCAACAGAGGTATCCTTGTCGGCAGCTCTCCAGCCACTTACTGCAAATGCACCCTCCAAAATTGAAAGCTCGCTTGAAACAAGAACAAGCTTTGGGTCAATCTTTTTCAAAACACCAAGACCTGAGCAAACAGGGCATGCACCAAAGGGACTGTTAAAGGAGAATGTTCTTGGTGAAAATTCGTCTATACTCACACCGCAATCGGGGCAGGCATAGTTTTGTGAAAATAGAATTTCATCTTCTTCTGTTAAAACAATTACAAGTCCTCCTGCAAGATGAAGCGCCAGCTCTAACGACTGAGTAAGTCGTGACACAATTTCCTCTTTTATTATGAGTCGGTCAATGACTATTTCAATATTGTGTCTTTTTTGCTTATCAAGCTTTATTTCCTCGCTGAGCTCGTACAAAATGCCGTCTACCCTTACTCTTACGTAGCCGCTTTTCTTTGCATTTTCAAAAATTTTAACATGCTCACCCTTTTTTGCCCTTATAACGGGAGCCAAAACCTGAATACGGCTTCTTTCGGGCAAGCTCATAACTCGGTCAACAATCTGGTCAATGGTTTGCTTTTCGATTTTCTTTCCGCATTTATGACAATGAGGCACACCACAGCGTGCATAGAGTAGTCGCAAATAGTCGGAAATTTCGGTTACTGTACCAACTGTTGAACGAGGGTTTTTGCTTGTGGTTTTCTGGTCAATACAAATTGCAGGCGAAAGACCTGTTATTTCATCAACGTCGGGCTTTTCCATCTGACCCAAAAACTGGCGTGCATAGGATGAAAGTGACTCAACGTATCGTCTCTGACCTTCGGCAAAAATTGTGTCGAATGCAAGGCTTGTTTTACCTGAGCCCGACACGCCCGTGAATACAGTAAGAGTGTTTCTCGGTATTTTAACATTGACATTTTTTAAGTTGTTTGCCCTTGCACCTTTTACTTCAATAAAATCACTTATCATTTTTTACACCTTCTTTTCTCGTTTAAGCTTCAGTATTCTGTCACGAATTCTTGCAGCATCCTCAAACCTTAATTCCTCCGATGCCTGAAGCATTGCTTTTGTGAGCTTTTCAATAATTTCTTTATTTTCGGGAGCTTTATCAGTATCCTTTTCCTCGTGGACTGCAGCAATGGTTTCGGCAATTGCCTTCACAATGGTTTTTGGTGTTATGTTGTGCTTTTTGTTATATTCGTCCTGAATTTTTCTTCTTCTTTCGGTTTCGTCAATGGCTTTTCTCATGGAGTCGGTTATTGTGTCGGCATACATAATAACCTCGCCCTTGTCGTTTCGTGCGGCTCTTCCCACAGTCTGTATAAGACTGGTTTCGCTTCGTAAAAAGCCTTCCTTGTCCGCATCAAGAATTGCCACAAGTGAAACCTCGGGCAAGTCCAAGCCTTCTCTTAAAAGATTAATACCCACTAAAACATCAAAAACGCCTAATCGTAAATCACGGATAATTTCCATTCTTTCCATGGTTTCCACATCGGAATGCATGTATTTTACCCTCACGCCCATGGATGCAAAGTGGTCTGTCAAATCCTCAGCCATCTTTTTTGTAAGGGTTGTAACCAGAACTCTTTCGTTGCGCTCTGTTCGTTTGTAAATTTCCCCTAACAAATCATCAACCTGACCTTCAACGGGCTTAACAGTTATTTGTGGGTCAATAAGCCCTGTGGGGCGGATAAGCTGTTCTGCAATATTAACGCTCTTTTCCTTTTCGTACAAGGCAGGTGTTGCACTTACATATATTGCCTGGTTAATTCTTTCTTCAAATTCTTTAAAGGTCAAGGGGCGGTTGTCAAATGCACTGGGAAGACGGAACCCGTATTCAACAAGACTTTCCTTTCGGCTTCTGTCCCCTGCGTACATTGCCCTTACCTGAGGGATTGTAACATGGCTTTCGTCCACAACCAAAAGAAAGTCGTCAGGGAAATAGTCAATAAGAGTGTAAGGCGCACTGCCCGGCTTACGGCCACTAATGTGCCTTGAATAGTTTTCAATGCCTGAGCAATAGCCGATTTCGCGCATCATTTCAATGTCATATTCTGTTCTTTCGCCAATTCGCTGTGCCTCCAAAAGACGCTGTTCACTTCGGAAATATTCAAGTCTTTCGTCAAGCTCCTCACGGATTGACGCAATTGCCGCCTCACGTTTTTCCTTTGTTGTAACATAGTGCGACGCAGGATAAATACCAATGTGGTCACGGGTGCCTATAACCTCGCCTGTTAAGGTGTCAATTTCGCTTATACGGTCAATCTCATCACCGAAAAATTCAATTCTCACAGCGTTTTCGCCACTGTTTGAGGGAAAAACCTCCAAAACATCGCCATGCACACGGAATTTGCCACGTACAAAGTTAATGTCGTTTCTTTCGTACTGCATTTCCACAAGGCGGTTAATAACCTCGCCCATATCCTTTTCCATGCCGGGACGAAGAGAAATAATCATGGTGGAATAATCCTCAGGGTCACCCAAGCCGTAAATACAGCTTACCGATGCTACAACTATTACATCACGCCTTTCAAAAAGGGCAGTTGTTGCACTGTGACGAAGCTTATCAATTTCTTCGTTAAGCTGTGCATCCTTTTCAATATAGGTGTCGCTGGCGTAAATGTACGCTTCGGGCTGATAGTAGTCATAATATGAAACAAAGTATTCAACTGCATTTTCGGGAAAAAACTCCTTAAATTCGCTGCAAAGCTGAGCCGCAAGGGTTTTGTTGTGAGCAAGCACAAGGGTTGGCTTGTTAACCTTTTCAATAACATTTGCAATGGTAAAGGTTTTACCTGAGCCTGTTACGCCCAAAAGTATCTGCCCTTTGTCCCCTCGCATTACACCTTCGGCTAATTTTTCAATTGCCTGTGGCTGGTCACCTGAGGGCTTGTATTCTGAATGAAGTATGAATTTATCCATATTATCACCACCTGTTCCTTTAGTCTATCTATTATATCACAGGAGAAAAAACATTTCAATAGTGCTTATAAAGGTTTAAAAGGAATATTATTACACATGAAAAATAATTTTAAAATTATTTTAAAAAAAGTGTTGACAAACCATTCCCTTTTTGCTATACTAATGATGTTGTCACTGAGGCAACAAAATGGGAGTTTAGCTCAGCTGGGAGAGCATCTGCCTTACAAGCAGAGGGTCAGAGGTTCGAGTCCTCTAACTCCCACCATTTTTTTTGGCCCGGTAGCTCAGTTGGTTAGAGCGCCAGCCTGTCACGCTGGAGGTCGAGGGTTCGAGCCCCTTCCGGGTCGCCAAAAAAGCATTCATCATTCGATGAATGCTTTTTTATTTTTTCCCTATTACTTCTTCACTATTCCCTACATACAAAAACCGCACAGAATACTGTGCGGTTTTCATTTTAGCCTATTTCATTTGCTGTTGCGGCAGGTTTCATTTCTCCTACCGAGTTCCATAAAAATACTTTTATGCTGTCTGTTCCGGTCACATCTGAAAGAGGTTTTTCAACAGTTATTATTTCTCCTTCATAATCTGAATAAGTAATAGTTTGTGTTACCACACTCTTTTGTGCACCGTCTTGATTGTAAACAGCAATTAAAACTGTTGCTCCTTCTTCATCCCCTTTAACAATTTCATATGTTAAAGTCTTTGTCTCAAAATCGAACATACTCTCAAGAGCTTTTATTTCCCTGTTGTATTCAATCAAATAGGTATTGTTGTATACATTTTCGTCATTTTCTGCAACAATTTCAACTCGGTAGTCAACATTTTTCTTTTGAGCTTCTTCAAGCTCTAAAAGATAAACCGCACCACCTGCAAGGCTTTCAACTGTTTCTGTGTATATAGGTTCTTCCAAGTCGCTATACACATTAACCTCAACATTTTCCATTGTAACTGTGCCTGCATTTTTCACGCACACTTCCAGTTTTTCGCTCGAATCATAATTCTTCACAAAATATGCATCGTAAACTTCAACATCAGAATAACCTACAGAAACAGTAAATGTATTATTCTTGCTGTTATAGTCACCTGCAGTTGTAGCCTCAATGACATATTCGTGCTTTATTCTGCCGTTTTCAGGGCAGAATGTGCCGGAAAATTCAAAGGTTTCACCCGGAGCGATTTCGTTGTCAAAAACAGTTACGTATACACACTCTCCGTTTTCGTAAATTTTAACCTCGCCGCCCTTTGCCGCGATTTCACCATTATTGAAAATTGAAACAGTGTAATCAAAATTATCATCATTTGCATAGGCTTCTTCGTCATACACAGCATCAGCTACAGTTAAATCTGCACCTTCCGTTGCATTGAACACAACAAGGTTTTGTGTTTTTCCGTCTGTTTCAAAATAGCTTAATGTGTAGTTTTGTTCGTCAACCATTGTGCAAGAAAGTGACTCTATGGTTTTATCAGTTTCTACAACACATCTTCTACCGCACCATTCACCTTCACTGTTTGATGCATAGTAAATTCCATCATTTTCTGCCCAGAACACATACACCTTTCCGTTGCAGTTTTCAACAACAGGATTTTCTCCCGACACATAATCGGTTTCAAAGCTAAGCTTTTCAACACCGTTTTCTGTTATATGAAGAGCTTTTTCTTCATCAAAATATGCAACAACTGTTTTTCCTTCCGTGCTTTCAATGCCGTAACGACCAATGTTTTTGATTGTTTCTTCAGTTGAGCCATTTTTTACAGTGCAAAGTGTTGTTCCGTTTTTGTACACAACACTGTAACCCGACTCGTCAAACAAAACATTTACGTTGGTAACTTTGCCAACATTATCAATGGCATTAACCTCGCTCCAACCGTTGTCGTACAATGCATAATTAACGCTTGTAACACCTTTAGTTCCTGTAAAGTCATTTTGAGTGTTGCTGAGCCATGCCACAATTGCCTTGTTGCCAAATTCTTTAACCTTTACACCAAAGTCGTACACATTGTCATTTGTAAGGCTTGTCACCTCATAGCTTTCACCATTCCACACGCCAACGGAAATGTCACTTGTTTTAAGCATTTGTTCCATGGTGGAAACCTGGCTGTTGTTATCTTCCCATGCAACAAACTTTCCGCTTGCGGAAACCCCCGTGTCCAATGTGCCGTCGTTTTCAATTACAACAGGCTCGCTCCAGCTTCCGTTGTCGTAAGCGGAGTAAGCTATTGAAAGACAGTTCGCATCATCTCTTTCTTTATCGTCAACTGTTAAAATGAGAACCGGCTTACCTGAAATGTTTGTAATATAAGCATCGGCAACGCTGATGATATTTTCATATATAACATCAATTGCTCTGCCTTCACTTAATTCCATAAGTGCTATGCTGTCGCCTGTAAAGCCACCGCCGTTTTTGAGGTAGTCACGACCTGCCGGCTTCCATTCGGCATCATTTAATTCAAAAAGCATTGAACCAAATTCCAAACCGTCCTTGCTCCACTTGATTTCGCCTGTCTTTAACTGCTCTTCAAATTCGAGGAGAAAAGCTTTTATCTCCGCTTCAAGGAAAAAGTAGCCTGTTAAGGACGGGTCAAAGGTAATGTGTGTTTCGCCTGCTGTAGATGCTTTGTATTCGGCAGGTAGCTTTAATTCCACGCCACCACCGACACCTGCTTTCATGGCTAAGTTATCAGTAAATTCTCCACCAAGACCACCTGAAATTTCACCCGTTGCCGCACCTTCAAGCTTACCGGTGTAGGTAACGGCATTATTCTTACCACTCAATGACAACTTGCCATTTAAGCCACCGGAAAATTCGGTGTTTATGTAAAGTGGAACGCCATTAATAATCAAGTTGTGGGTATAGTCAAAAATTTTAGCCTTGCCACCTGTTGACACATACAAGCCACCGCCATATTCGCCATTTTCTGTAATGGGAATGGTTACTGTTCCACCCACCTTTACGTTGGGACCCACCCCGTCAAAAATACCTGCAGGCACACTTTCGTTTTTGCTTGCACCAAGCTTAACTGTGGCTGTGTCTTTATTAAGGGTGATTTCCGCATCAGCTCCAACTAATTCGCCAAAGCTTAAGCCCATTTTTAAATCGGACAGGAAATATAATCCGCTGTCCATTTTAACTACTTCCGTTGAGGGAACACCAAGCGACAAATCAGAAACCTTCACTTCAAGCGGTAAAGATATGGTCTTTGTTACCTCTTTTCCGTCTTTGTCCTTTGTTTTGGCAGTTAATTTGTAGCCCTCGCCAATTTCAAATTCCGATGCAAAGGCTATTAAGTTACTGCCCTCCGCTATGGTAATTTCCTTGCCGTTTTTTGTGCCCTTAAGCTTAATTTCGCCTTCGTCCAATATTCCCCAATCCACATCAATAATTAATTGATATGCTTTTTTATTGTTAATTGCACTTTTTGTAAAATATGGCACGTACACTTTGCTGCTCGCATTTAAAAGGTCTTTTACCTTTCCGTTAATTGCAATGCTTGCATTAGTAAAGTGTATATCATCATCCTTTTCTTTAAGGTACACACTGTAGCTGTCGGTGGAATCGGGGAATATTATTCCACCTTCATAATCAACATAATCTTCACAGCTTGCACTGACCTTTACTATTTTACTTTCAATATCGCTCTTTGTAAAGCTTGCTTCACCGTTTTGATTGCTTGTTCTTTGATGGTTAGTATTACCGTCTTCAATTATTACCTTGGCACCGGACAAAAGATATGTTTCATAGCTTAATCCCTTTTTAACCCCGTAAACAGTTATGGTAAGTCCTTCTTCTGTAACTGTCACCATTCTGCTCGCCGTTAACCCGTTGCATGTTGTTGCGGTTATTGTAGCAACGCCTTTACCAATACCTTTCACAACACCACCGGAAACAGTTGCAACGGAAGAATTGCTTGTTGACCATGTAACGGATTTGTTTGTTGCGTTTGTAGGCAAAACGGTTTTCGTAAGCCTTATAGTTTTATCTACAGCAACTTCGTTTCCCCCGAAAAGGGAAATTGAAGTAGGCTCAATTTCATCAATATAATGCCAAGTGGCATTTGTTAATCTACCATTGCCTGAACCGATATCTATTTCTTTTCTATCATCTTCTGTTCCGTAATAATATACATCCGTTAGACTGTAACAGTCAGAGAACGCAGAATCACCTATACTCATCACACTGACAGGTATGCTTACACTTGTTAAGCTTCTACAGTAAGAGAACGCACAACCACCTATGCTCGTCACACTGTCACCGACGCTTACGCTCGTTAAACTACTACAGCCATAGAACGCAGAACCACCTATGCTCGTCACGCTGTCTGGGATACTTACGCTTGTTAAACTTCTGCAATACTCGAACGCTTCATCCCCTATACTCGTCACACCATCACCGATGCTTACGCTTGTTAAATTACTGCAATTTTCGAACGCAGAAGACCCTATGCTCGTCACACTGTCACCAATGCTTACACTTGTTAAATTGCTGCAACCTGCGAACGCAGAAGACCCTATGCTTATCACACTGTCAGGGATGTTTACGCTTGTTAAACTACTACAGCCATAGAACGCAGTACTACCTATGCTCGTCACACCATCACCGATGCTTACGCTTGTTAAATTTCTGCAATACTCGAACGCTTCATCCCCTATACTCGTCACACCATCACCGATAACTACCTTTTTCAAATTTGTATAGTTTTTAAAATAAAATCCAGCTAAAGATGTTACGCCATTTCCTATAACTATATTTTCCAAACTGCTGCAGCCTCCGAACGCAGAAGATCCTATACTCGTCACGCTGTCTGGTATACTTACGCTTGTTAAACTACTACAGCCATTGAATGCATAACGACCTATGTTCGTCACGCTGTCAGGGATGCTTATGCTCGTTAAACTGCTACAATCTCTGAACGCATAGTCCCCTATGCTAGTCACGCTGTCACCAATGCTTACGCTTGTTAAATTGCTACAGCCGTAGAATGCATAGTTCTTAATTTCAACTACTCCATCGGGGATTTCAAGAACTGTCAAAAGCTCATTATTGAGATACAAATCCGCTCCATCATATATTGGATTAGAGTCACCTTGTTCAAAATCAATATTACACCAAGCTGTTAAATCACTTATGTAAACTTCTTTTAAGTTGCTGCAATAGTAGAATGCATCACCCCCTATACTCGTCACGCTGTCTGGGATATTTATGCTTGTTAAACTGCTACAGCCACTGAACGCCTTATACCCTATGCTCGTCACTCTGTCACCGATAACTACCTTTTTCAAATTTGTATTTCCGCTAAAACTAAATCCATTTAAAGATGTTACGCCATCCCCTATAACTACATTTTCTAAACCGTTACAGCCTTCGAACGCATAACCAGCTATATTCGTCACGCTGTCTGGAATGGTTACACTTGTTAAACTACTGCAGCCTTTGAACGCATAATTATCTATACTTTTCACGGCGTCACCGATGCTTACGCTTGTTAAACTACCACAACCAGAGAATACATAATACCCTATGCTCGTCACGCTGTCACCGATGTGTACGCTTGTTAAACTGCTGCAGCCTTCGAACGCATACCATCCTATACTCGTCACACCATCACCGATAACTACCTTTTTCAAATTTGTATTTCCTCTGAAACTAAATCCGATTAAAGATGTTACTCCATCTCCTATAACTACATTTTCAAAACTGTTGCTACCTTCGAACGCATAACCACCTATATTCGTCACGCTGTCTGGGATGGTTACGCTTGTTAAACTGCTGCAATCGTAGAACGCATATTCCCCGATGTTCTTCACGCTGTCTGGGATGCTTACGCTTGTTAAACTGCTACAGCCATTGAATGCTCCATCACATATACTCGTTACACCGTCAGGAATAGTTATGCTTATTAAGTTGCTGCAACCTTTGAACGCATCACCTGCAATAGTTTTTGTCCCGTTACGAATTTCATAAGATTTAAAACTTTCCTTTGATTCATCTGTTATTATTAAATGATTATTTATGTAAAGCACACCATCAACCCAATTGCTTATATCATTATAATATTCCGTATAATATTCCGTACCTACAAACGCCTTTGGACTAATATAAGCTACATCATCTGAAAGAACAACATTTTTGATACTCGCTCCTTCAATACATCTACTCGGTATACGTACACCACTACCAAAGATCACTTCTGCCTCAGGTGCTTTTTCACCGACACTTAGGAAAGCATATGTTCCAATAGATGTAACGTTTTTTGCATTCCAGTATATTTTTGATAACATATGACATTGGTTAAACGCCCAAGAACCTATACTGGTTACATTTTCAGGTATTGTCACACTTGTTAAACTGTCACAATAGTAAAAGGCACAACTTCCTATAGTTGTTACACCCTCACCAATTATTAATTCCGTTATTTTACTTTTATACTCCTGCCACGGTGGTGTTTTATTTCCACTGCCGTCTGTATAATTAGTCATCGAACCTTCACCTGAAATTGTCAATGTGGTTCCGGCAAGTGTCCATGTAAGGTTTTTACCACATGAACCACTTGATGCTGCACTTGCAGTAATTGACAATGCTGAAAAAATACACAGTATTGTACAAATTATGATTACAAAGCTTAAAATTTTCTTTTTCATGCTATCGCCTCCGAAAACAAAATCCTATTTTATACTATAGCACTATTTTCTAAATTTGTCCAGAACAAAGTGTCTCCGACACTCCTTGCAATAGTTGCAGCTAAGGCTGACAGAGGAGAAAACACGCGGTCAACTGTATCCGTTCTGACTTCGCCGATGGCTCGTCAATTACGGACAGTTTTCGCATACGAGCTATTCGCCTCGCTTACGCTTCGGATAGCTCAGCATTTGTAATGCCATATGCGTTTTCCGAAGTATACGAGGAAATTCTCGCACGGCAATAATATAAAATTTATTTTTTACATTATAGGAAATGACGAAATTTCCTATAATGTAAAAAAAACGGATGGCTTTTGCCATCCGTTTAATTGATAAGCTTTAATTACTTTACAAGGTTTGCTGTGTCCATAGCAATCATCATTTCTTCGTCGGTGGGAATAACCATTACCTGTACGGAAGAATCAGCTGTGGAAACAATTCTTTCGCTTGCGGGAAGTGCGTTGCTTTCTGCATCCATCTTAACGCCCATGTAAGTGAAGTTACTCATTACCTGGTTACGCACCCAGCCGTTGTTTTCACCAACACCGCCTGTGAATACGATAGCGTCAACACCGTTCATTGCAGCAACGTAGCTACCAACAATCTTCTTTAAGGAGTAAAGGAACATGTCAAATGCAAGTGTGCACTTTTCGTTACCTTCTTTACTTGCCTTTTCAAGGTCACGGTAGTCGTTGGAATGACAGCTTACGCCAAGCATACCACTCTTCTTGTTCATGATTGTGTCAAGCTCTTTTGCGGAAACACCAAGCTTGTCAATAAGGTAAGTAACAATTGCGGGGTCAATGTCACCACATCTTGTGCCCATGGGAAGACCTGCAAGAGGTGTGAAGCCCATGGATGTGTCAACAACCTTACCGTTCTTGATAGCAGCAACACTACTACCGTTACCAAGGTGGCATGTGATAATCTTCATATCTTCAAACTTTTTACCTGCAAGTGCAGCAGCCTTGCCGGAAACATACTTGTGGCTTGTACCATGGAAGCCGTAACGACGGATTTTGTATGTTTCATAATATTCGTAAGGAAGTGCATACATATATGCTGTAGCGGGCATGGTCTGATGGAAAGCTGTGTCAAACACTGCAACATTGGGTACTCCGGGCATTGCCTTTTCGCAAGCTTCGATACCAATGATGTTTGCAGGGTTGTGCAAGGGAGCAAGCTCACAGCAAGCTTCGATGGAAGCCTTAACTTCGGGTGTGATAACAACGCTTTCGGAGAAGTTTTCACCGCCGTGAACAACTCTGTGACCAACAGCACCGATTTCACTCATGGACTTAATAACGCCTGTTTCGGGAGCTACAAGAGCATCCAGAACGAGCTTGATTGCGTCGGAATGGTTCTTCATTTCAACAAGTGTTGAAATCTTATCGCCGTTAGCAGGCTTGTATTCAAGCTTACTTCCGTCAATACCGATTCTGTCGCAAAGACCCTTTGCCATAACAATCTTGTTATCCATATCAATAAGCTGATACTTAAGTGAAGAGCTACCTGCATTTATAACTAAAATCTTCATTGTAATCTGTCCTTTCAAAAATATTAAAATCAGTCAAGAGCCTGAGCCTGAACGGATGTAATGGCAATAACACCAACAACATCTTCAGCACTGCAGCCACGGGAAAGGTCGTTAACAGGCTTTCTGATACCCTGAAGAACGGGACCGTAAGCTTCAGCGTTTGCAAATCTCTGAACAAGCTTGTAGCCAATGTTACCTGCGTTAAGGTCGGGGAAAACAAGAACGTTTGCCTTGCCTGCAACCTTACTTTCGGGACACTTCAATTCTGCAACGGAGGGAACAATAGCAGCATCGAGCTGAAGTTCGCCGTCAACCTGCAAATCGGGAGCCTTTTCCTTAACAAGCTTTGTAGCAAGCTGCATTTTTTCAACAAGCTCGCTCTTAGCAGAGCCATATGTAGAATAGCTGAGCATAGCAACCTTGGGTTCAGCACCGATTAATGCCTTAAATGTTTTAGCGGAGGAAATAGCAATTTCACTTACCTGATCTGCATCGGGGTTTTCGTTAAGACCGCTGTCTGCGAAAATAAGGTTACCGCCTTCACCGTAGGGACAGTTGGGAACACACATCATGAAGAAAGCACTTACTAATTTTGTGCCGGGTGCAGTTTTTAAAATCTGGAGTGCGGGACGGATAACATTACTTGTGGAGTTACAAGCACCTGCTACCATACCGTCAGCATCGCTCATGTGAACCATCATAACACCGTAGTAAAGAGGGTTCTTCATAAGTTCAACTGCCTGTTCTTCTGTCATGCCCTTTGCCTTACGCATTTCAAACAGAGCGTTTGCATAAGTCTGGAACTTTTCATCCTCCAAGGGGTTAACAACCTTAACTTTAGAAATATCGCAATTTTCAGCATCTGCTATCTTGCAAATTTCGTCCTTTTGTCCTAAAATAATAATATCAGCAATATCCTGCTGAGATGCATCAGCTGCAGCCTTGACAATTCTCTTGTCAAAACCTTCGGGAAGAACAATTGTCTTCTTGTTTGCTTTTGCTTTCGCAATCATACTGTCTAAAAACTGACTCATAATAATAACCTCCGTTTATTTATAATCATATGTAATTATTATACTACCTAAAAAGCAAACTTTCAACTAATTTTTACAAAAAAGCGAGTGATTTTATGAAAATTTGTGCCACTATTGCTGAATTTAACCCCTTTCACAACGGACACAGCTATCTTTTAAATTCCTTCAAGCATGATTACGACGGTTTGTTGGTGATTATGAGCGGTAACTTTGTCCAGCGTGGCGCACCTGCGATTTACAACAAATTTGCACGTGCAAAGGCAACTATTGCAAACGGAGCTGACTTGGTAATTGAATTGCCGGTTATTTATTCTTTAGCATCCGCCGAGCATTTTGCAACAGGCAGTGTTAAAATACTTAATGCATTAAACTGTATCGACACCCTTTTCTTTGGCTCTGAAATTGGCGAAATTGAGCCGCTTTATGAAGTTGCAAAGCTTTCACTTAATGAAACTGAGGATTTTAAAAAGCTTCTTCGTGAAAAGCTTTCAAAGGGGCTTTCCTACCCTAAGGCAATGAGCGAGGTTTTTGTTTCACTCGGCTTTGATGAAAGCCTTGTGTCAAGCCCTAATAACATTCTGGGCATTGAATACATTAAGGCGCTTTTAAAAACAAATTCCGCCATTACTCCCGAAACCATCAAGCGCTACGGTGCATCTCATGATTCGCCCATCGCATCAAATTCAATCGCTTCTGCATCTCACATACGTAAGCTTGTTGAAAACGGTAGCTTTACACAAAATTTTATGCCCTCATTCCCCTATCCTGCTCCTGTTTTTGAAAAATATTATTCCGACATACTGGTGTATGCATTAAAAGCCGCAACCATGGAGGATTTAACAAAAATTCCCGATTGCTCGACTGAAATTGCCTCACGGTTTATTTCGGCATCAAAATTCACAGAAGTTTCGGAAATTATTTCTTATGTTAAAACAAAAAACTACACCGAAAGCCGCATTAGGAGAATACTTTGGAATTTGGTATTGAAAAACACAATTTCGCCCTTGGTTGACCCCACCTACATCCGCATACTTGCGCAAAACAAGCGAGGCAGCGAAATTATTGCAAACATGAAAAAAACTGCCACCTTACCTGTTGTTCAGAAAGCAACAGAAATTAAAGACGACAGTATTTTCCTTGCCGAGGAAAGAGCAACAAACATTTACAACATAATAACCGCTCTTCCCTCAGGGGAAGATTTCAGGCATTCGCCTGTTCAAATGTGAACCATATAAACGAAAAAAAAGCTGTTCTGTGAACAGCTTTTTTATTCTATGAGCAAAAAATTACTTCACTGCGTTCTTAAGAGCCGCACCAGCCTTGAAAGCGGGAGCCTTGCAAGCAGCGATCTGAATTGTTTCGCCTGTAGCAGGGTTCTTACCTGTACGAGCAGCTCTTTCTCTAACTTCGAAAGTACCGAAACCGATGAGAGCAACCTTATCGCCAGCCTTGAGAGCTTCTGTGATAGCTTCAACAGTAGCAGCGAGAGCAGCGTCAGAATCCTTCTTGGAAAGACCTGTCTTTGCAGCAATAGCATTTACTAATTCTGTCTTGTTCATTATATTTTCACCTCCATAAAATTGTGACGTTTTCAAAAAATGCGCTCCAACACGCATTTCTACGTAACTGCAGGGTCATTATAGCACAAACCTTTTGGCAATTTCAATAGGTTTTTTAGAATTTTTCACATTTTTTATGAATTTTAGGCTTTTTTTAATATTTTTTTGGCAAATTTACAGGTTTTTATTAAACTGATTGACTTAGTTTTTAACTTGTGGTACATTTTTTATAGATGAAAAAAGGAGGCTTATTTATGCAAAAAACTGCTCAGGCTGAAGAAAATCTGATTAAAAGCTTTCAAAAAAATAAAAACCATAGCCTTAAAACTCTGCTTTCTTTGTACAAAGGCTTTTACAGCCGACTTTCCTTTTCCCTGTTCTTTTTTATAATAAAACGTTCACCCGAGTGGATACTGCCCATTGTTACTGCCAACATTATAAATATTGCCACAAATCCCAATGAGCATACATTAAATGAGCTTATTGTAAATACAGCAGTGATGTTTATTTGCATTGTGCAGAACGTTCCCACAAATTTTGTTTATTTTAAATCCTACCGCAAAACCATCCGTCAGGTGGAAGCAAAACTAAGGTGCGCACTTGTAAGGAAAATGCAACAGCTTTCCATTACCTATCACAAGGAAATGCAATCAGGCAGGCTTCAGTCAAAAATAATGCGTGACGTTGAAGCAATTGAAACACTTTCAACCCAGTTTTTCATAAGCCTGTTGCAAATAATCATGGACTTGGCAGTTGCAATTGCAATCACAGGCTTTCAGAACGTAACCGTTCTTTTATTCTTTGCGCTGACCATTCCCTTTGCGGTGGTGCTTGTAACACTTTTCCGCAAAAAAATCAGTCTTCGTAACACTGAATTTAGAAAAGAGGTTGAAGAAACCAGTGCCATGGTAATGGAAATGGTTGAATTAATCCCCGTTACACGAGCACACGGACTTCAGGATTACGAAATTGACCGCATGGGCAGGCAAATGCAAAAGGTTTCAAAGCGTGGCTTAAAGCTTGACGTTATTCAGGAGCTTTTCGCCTCCATGACATGGATGACCTTCCAGGTTTTCCAGCTTGCATGCCTTGCCTTCACAGGTTACATGGCATACAAAGGTCAGATAAGTGTTGGCGAGGTTGTATTGTACCAGAGCTATTACTCCAAAATTGTTCATCAGGTTTCAAACCTTGTGGGGCTTCTCCCCTCTATGAGCAAGGGCCTCGAATCGGTAAAAAGCGTTGGTGACGTGCTTACAGCTCACGATGTTGAGGACAATAACTCCAAAAAATCTGTTGAAGAAATTCATGGCGAAATTATTTTTGACAAGGTTTCCTTTGCATATCACGATTCTTTAAATTCAGTGCTGGAGGACTTCTCTTTAACGGTTAAAAAGGGCGAAACCGTTGCACTGGTTGGTGAAAGCGGTGCGGGCAAAACAACAATACTTAACCTTGTAATGGGCTTTAACACACCAAGCAAAGGCAAGATAACCGTTGACGGCGAAGACATTACAAAAATTAACCTTAATTCACTTCGCAATCACCTTGCAGTTGTGCCCCAGAGCACAATTTTATTCACAGGCACGCTCCGTGATAATATCACCTACGGATTGGAGCATGTGTCGGAAGAAGAGCTGCGGAGCGTGATTGAGGCGGCAAATTTAACTGAGCTTGTTTCCTCGTTACCAGAGGGGTTAAACACTCACATAAACGAGCACGGCTCAAACCTTTCGGGCGGACAAAAACAGCGAATTTCAATTGCACGTGCACTTATCCGCAATCCCGAAATTATAATACTTGACGAAGCTACAAGTGCACTTGACACAATAAGCGAAAAGAAAATACAAAGCGCCATCGACACCCTTTGTAAAGACCGCACAACCTTTATTGTGGCACACCGCCTTTCAACAATCCGCAACGCCGACTGTATTGCAGTTATTGAAAACGGCAAATGCGTCGAGCAGGGCAATTTCCAGGAGCTTATTGACAAAAAGGGCAAATTTTACGAAATGAATAAAATGCAGATTATTTAAAAATGACGGCAGAATGTTCTGCCGTCATTTTTTCCATGAATAGCCGTAGCCATTTTCTTTTAACCAGCTTATGGTTTGTGTCCAGTTTGAATTAATAGTAACCGAATAATACTGTGTTTTTTCATAGGATTCATAGCAGTAAAAGTCAATTACATAGCCCTTTTGTCCATGTAAATCGGTAAAATTGCCACTTAAAATGTCATTTTTCACACATTCAAGCAGCTCTTCTCCTCTTTTTTTCACATGGTCTGCTATTTTCCCGCCACGATATTCACTAATTGTAAAGGAAATTACCTTTTTATCGGAAATATCAAACACTTCGTTTGTCTGGATTTTAAAGGTTTCACTTTCGTACATTGAGTTCATTATTTCGTCACGCATTTTTTTAGGTATAAAATACTCACGGTACACCCATTTCCCATCGGTTTCATAGCCAACAACCAGTTGCTCCTCATGTAAGGCTCCTTTTCGTGTGCTTTCAATAACCCGTGCATGATGGTTGTACATTTTTTCAATGCATTCATAATCCGTAAAGCTCCCACCGCTGCCAAAATTAGTCATTACTGTCATGGTGTCGATTTTATTAATTTTCGGCTGATATGTTTCGTAACCGAAAATTGTGCTTTTTGCCATAAACAGCAAAAACAATCCGTAGCAAATTAAAAATGCTACATAGCCTTTGTAAGCGCCCCACACCTTTATCTCCTTACGAAGCACCATTTCCACGCCAAAATACACAATACAGCTTATTACTAAGCTCCACACAAGCCACTGTATGGACAATTCCTCATAGGCTAAAAACACAAGCATAACGCTTACGCTGACCGCGATGTATTTTAACACATAATAGAACCATTTATAAGCGGCAGCATCCTCGCATTTTTCCATGGAACGCTTTTTATACAGAAGATAGCTTAAAAGAAACAGTGTAGCCCAATGGATTAAAAGTATTATTGTGGACTCAGTCCCACTCCAGGAAAAGCCGTTAATTCCGGGGTAAATAATATTACTAAGATTTTCCCGTATGTTTAAAATTTTAAAAACCACCCAGTCGCCCGAGCCCCGATACCCTGCCGCAAAAAGCTGCATTATTGAATTTACAAAGCTTTGTACAAACCCTATGCCATTCACAAGTGCAAAATACAAAACAAAGGTTATGTAGCTTGCTCCTGTAAGCATTGCACAAAAACAAGCCACTGCAAAATAGGAGAAAAGCGCAAAAAGCGTGTAGCCAATCCACATCATTCCCCACAAAAACTTATCTGTTGCAACGCTTATTACAAAGCCGGTTATTATAACAGGAACAGCCATTAATGTAACTGCACTGAGTAAGCTGGTTATGTAGGCGGCTAACCTGCTTACAGGGCTGGAATGTAAAAACACAGACTGCTTTTTTGAATGCACAAAGCGAAACAAAAGGCTACTTACAACCACAGCTACAAACATTGACAAAATGTTTGTCATAAAAAACTGGTCAATAAAATAATCTCTGTAAGGGAAAAAGTCGCTCTGGAAATCTTCCATTCCGGGGTACACATCCCAAAAACAGCTCAATAGCAGCAGCAAAACCAAATACAGCACACTTCCTGTCCAAAAGCGTTTAAGGTTTGCTTTGAATATTGCTTTGTTAAAAAAATTCTGTTTCATGCTTCACCTCAGATACATGGAAAAACCATTCCGTATTTTTCTACAATACTGTCAAACATTCGCCGTTCATCATCACTTATTTTTATGTAGTAATCGCCATCCCCTACCCGGAAAATGGGGCAACCGTCACAAGCCGGGCAAAGGGTAATTTCTCTTTGGTCATTGCCAACTGTAAAGGTTATGGATACATCGGTGTCAAAACCGCAGGAGGGCGAATCCTTAAACTTAATACCACAAAGCATGTGTTGCAACACAACCTGATCATCCCAACTGATATTGCAGGATATGTCAACATCTTCGTCTTTATATACAAGCTTTGCAGCATACGCTCCTGACACATCCACATAAAAAAGAGCGCGCAATGCAAAAAATGCAACAAGTACTGTGCACAGAACAACGCCTGTTCTTTTTACAGTCTCTTTCATATATCAATGTCCTCTCAAGTCAAAGTATTCAAAAAAGCCGTCGCCTTCACCCCATGAGTATACAATGTAACACAATCCTTCGGGCTTGCCTTTGTCAAAGCCATAATTTCCATGTTCTATCACATTTATCTCTTTCGATGGTTGCTCTTTCACAATTAAATCAAATTCGGAATAATAGTCCTCTAACTCCCAAAGAGGCAAATCGCTTTTTATCCAGATTGCGCCAAAATACTGCATGCCGTTACCGTTTCCCACAAGCTTGCCTGCAACAAACATATCATCTATCATTTCAGTTTCTTCAGGCAGAGGTATTTCTTTAATTTCTTCAACAACCGCCTTTGCCGAAAAAGTGTTTGCAACAGCACCAACAAGATAAAGTGTAGCTATTGCAACGAAAATCAGTATTATAATTCCTAACATAATTTTTGAAATTAGTTTTAAATTTTTCATGCTTTCACCACTACCTTGCTTTCTTCTCAGATATTATTATGTATAAAATACATAGTCAACGTTTCTGTATCAAACCAATAAACATTATACGTCGGATACTTCTCGGGATTATAGTCAAAATCTTCATTCGGATAATTATTGGTGATATAGAAGTAATCACCAACTGTCACATTTTCCATATTGAAATCATATTTGTCTTTAAAATCTTCATTTTCAATCCATTTCTTAAAGTTTTGAAAATAGTTAATAATTTTCGAAACATCCGCTTTGTCCTTAACATAAAGCATTGCTTGTTCTTTATTAATAAATTTTATTACAGTTTCATCGTAGTAATACTTGCCAAACTGTGTATAATCCTGAAAACCCTTTCCTCTGTAAAATTGAACATTTTTATATTCAGGTAACAATTGAATCAAACCAGGTTCTTTCACACTTCCCAAAAAATTACAGTCTGCTATTACAGTCAGACAAACAAGCAAAATCAATATGCTCACAGCTTTTTTCATGTGTTTACTCCTTTTATGATTCTCCATAAAATTCCCGCAACTGTTCCCGTTAAGCACGCTGCAAAACAAAGCGCCCACATGTCACTTCCAAGCCAGTTTGTGCCATAAATGAATGTAATATTGTCGGTTAATTCAGCAAAAACAATTCGCACTTTAATTATTTCGGTTAGTATCACGCTTGTTGACCAGAAAACAAGAATATTTATTAACGTTTTTTCTCTTTTTATCAGGATTGTTACTAAAACTACAATTAAAACAAAAAGTGCAACAAAAAAGCTTTTTTCGCCTACGCTGTAGCCGTCCCAGCCTGCCATAGTGTCAATAATATTCCATTTCCAGATAATGCACTCAATAACACACATTCCCAAATGCAAAAGCGTTGCACCCAAGGCTGTTAATATGTACTTCATCAAAAACACCCTTTCAATCACATGTAAAGGCAAAACTTATCCCGTGCCACCAATATGGATAAACTACATTATCAGCACTACCTGTTTTTGACCATATTGTATTCCATGAAATTTCTTTCCAACTGCCGTTGTCATATTTGAATATCAGAATATTACCACCGCTTTTTCCTTCGGAAACGTAATAAACCCTGGCATAGCTGAATGGCTCATACTCCAACACTTTGAAAAAATCAATTTCGCCAAGCATAGTATTTTCTTTGTAAGCACCAGAAAACTCGGCATAGTGTTTATGTGTAAGCATTTCACATCTGATAACAGAAACAACATTTATAGTTATTAAGCACAGTAAAACTCCGATTACTAAAAACTTAAGCTTTGTTTTCATTTATAAATTCTCCCGTTAAGCTTAATTCAGCCCTCCTTAAAAGGAGGGCTAAGCGTGTCGAAAAAGTCGACACGCGACAAAAAAAATTGCCGAGGACAATATTTTTTGTCAATATTTTTATAGGGAACAAAGTGCCGATTTCTCGTACAAGGGGCTTGCGAGCCCCCTAAAATCAGCACTTTCGGAGGGCCAATGCGATAGCCCCTCCGATTTTATTCGGGGAACCTTCTTCCCCGAACCCTTCGCGACTGTGCAAAATTTCAGGTTTGTCGACAGTCTGTAGCCCTCCTTAAAAGGAGGGCTATTATTAACTCATCACATGCCCATAGCCGTTTTCTTCAAGCCAATTGATTGTGTTTTTAAAATGCTTTGTAATGTAAAAATCCATCCAGTCGGTGTTGTCAACATAGCTTGTGTAGGAATTTTTGTAGCTTGTTACCACTTGGCTTTCATCTTTTGTAGTATAGTGCATATAGCAGCTGTATACCCTGCCTGTGTGGATTTCGTCATAGCTTAAAGCATCAACATCCTGTTTAATACACTCTAAAAGCTCTTTTAATTCTTCCCTTGTGCCTTCAATCTGGTACTTATCAATGCTTATTGAATTGATTTCCTTAATATTGTCATTGAAAACCTCTTCACAGGCGCGCTTATACTCCTTGTACTTATAAACCGCGTTCATTATTTTGCGGTTCGTCTCATAATCAACACCGTAACGCCTTGTTACCATTTTTCCGTTTTTGAGCTTGTATGCAATATGTATTCGTGTGTCGTGATAAGGCTCATGGTTAAGTATTGAAGTGTTTTTCTTGTCAACAAATTCGCTGTGAACTTCTGTTATGTATTCGTTGAGCTCTTTAATTTCGGTAAAGGGCTTTTCTGATTGATAATAGTAGTTATATATTGCCGCTTCCTGTATCCGGTCAGTTTCAGGCACATAGGTTTCATAGCCGAACACACTGGTTAAACTGATAAAAAGTATGAACAGAGTGAACACTCCGCCAAAGACCAGATAACCCTTGTAGCTGTGCCACACCTTAACGGTCTTTTTAAGTATCATTTCGCTGCCGAAGTAGAAAATAAGGCTGAAAAGCACTATCATAAAGGTGAAGAACACCGGTTTTTCGCTAATAAACTGGCTGAAAATTGAAAACACCGTAAGTGTGCCGATAAATGTCACCGCATACTTTAAAATGGGATTAAAGGCTTTAAAGCCTGCAACGTCTTCGTTTCGTTCCATGTGTCTGTATTTGTAAAAGAAATAGCTTAAAACATACAACAAAACAGCCGCTAAGGAGAAAAGCACAATCTTCACAATTGAAACAGTTCCATGAACATTGCTTATAGCGTTGGCTACCTCACCTAAGAACATTACCGGGTTAACCTCCTCTGCAAAGTGCAAAAGTGAGCGTTCATAGGAATAGCCAAACAAAAACTCAACAAGAATTGTTTCGGTAATACTTGCCACAAGAGGCACCACAGCAAGAATTATGCCGTTAAACGCCACAAGAGCAAAGCTGTTGCCTGTAAACATTGCCGCAAAGGTTGCAACAGAAAACATTACAAAAAGCACCAAAAGGTTGAATAATATCCAAACCAAAGTATCGCCAAAGGAAAAATCGCCCTTATACATTGTTAACGATAAAACCGAAAGGATTGCACCGTTTGCCACAACAGGCGCCGCCATTAAAGTAAATGCACCTAAAAGGGTTGACAGGTAGTTTGTAAGCTTTGTAACAGGCAACGAATGTGTAAAAACGGAGGTTTTTTTGGAGTGCACAAACCTGTAGCACAAAAGCGCAACAACTGTTGGCACAACCATTGCTATTGCCATGGGGAAATAAATAAATTCTTCTTCCA
This sequence comes from Clostridia bacterium, assembly GCA_045546275.1. Classification (GTDB taxonomy): domain Bacteria; phylum Bacillota; class Clostridia; order UMGS1883; family UMGS1883; genus RGIG1927. The sequence continues at coordinate 25,995 of JAZQCM010000025.1, forward strand.
GAATAAGGCTTGCGTTTCTTCCATATCCCCAGAAGGAATGAGGCTCATACGCCAAAAGAAGTAGCATGTTTGTAACTAAAAACAGCATTATGAAATACAAAACACTGCCGATAGTAAAACGGCGGAGAGTATTTTTGTAAATGCCTTTATCAAAGAATGTTTTTGTAGTCATAACCCAAACCTCCCAACTCGTAGATGAATACTTCTTCCAAGGTTAAGCTCACTCTTTCGCACACATGAGGCTCAAAACGACGGATTAAGTTTGTGCAGGCAATTTCATCACCCCGCATGATAACACTGTAAACACTGCCTGTGTTTGACACATGCAACACGTTTTCCCATTGTGTAATGTCATCAGGAACATTGTTTCCGAAAACAATCTGATATTTATGTACTTCGCCCTTCAAGTCGTCCAAAGGCTTTTCTAAAACCATTTGTCCCTTGTGGATAATGCCCACATGGTCGCAAATGTCTTCTAATTCTCTTAAGTTGTGGCTTGAAACCAAAACTGTCATTTCTCTGTCGGAAACGTCGCCTATAACAAGGCTCAAAACCTGCTTACGCATAACAGGGTCAAGTCCGTCCAAAGGTTCATCTAAAATAAGCACATCGGGGTTACAAGAAAGTGCAAGCCAGAACGCAACCTGCTTTTTCATGCCCTTGGAAAGCTTTCGTATCTGCCTTTTTTCTTCAATATTGAAAACCGCCTTTAATTTTTCATATCTTTCAACATCAAAGGATGGATACATATCCTTGTAAAAGGCTGCCATTTGCTTAATTGTGAAGGTGGCATAATAAAACCATTCATCAGCAATTGACAAAACCTTAAGCTTTGCATGAGAATTTTCATACACGTTTTCGCCGTTTATTGTAATACTGCCCTCATCCTGTTTTAAAACACCGGTTATGTGATTTATGATAGTGGTTTTGCCTGCACCGTTACTGCCAACAAGACCATAAATTGCACCCTTTGGCACGTTAAGGTTTACACCATCAAGCACTTTGAATGTATCAAAATATTTGGTAACATTTTCTACCTTAATCATTTTCTTGCTCCTTTTCGTATATTTTGTCAATCATTTCGAGTAATTTGCTTTTTTCAACACCCATAAACTTCATTTCCGAAATTTGCTTTTCGGCAGTATTCAAAAGCTCATTTATCTTCCTTTCGTCCGCCTGAATTTTTGCCACGAAGTTGCCTTTGCCCTTGACTGAGTAAATAACCCCCTCGTTTTCAAGCTGTTTGTAGGCTTTTTGCACGGTGTTGGGATTAATAGTCAACTGAAGCGAAAGCTCTCTGACACTTGGCAATTGGTCGTTTTCTTTTAAAATACCGTTCACCATAAGCCCTTTTATTCCGTCGCAAATTTGCTCATGAATACTTTTTCCGCTTCGATAGTCTAAATTAATCACAATATCACCCCTTTCAACTGTACTATTTGTACTACTACAGTTAATATACCATATCGTGTTTTTATTGTCAACAAAAAAATGCAACCAATTTTGCAATTGGTTGCATTTTTGTAATTATCCTACAATATTTTCATCAAATTCTAAAACGTCGCCCATGTAAAAGTGACCGCCAAAGTCCCAGTCGGTTAACCCTTCAAGGTTAATTTTAACCTTGTCCACGGTTGTAAGAGCACAAAGAGAATTTACAATTGAGTAAATTGCCATTAATTCCTGTGTTGAGCCGCCTGCATTAAAGGAGGCAAATTCCTTCGACAAATCTACCGTACACAAGCCGTTTTCGGTTTTTACATTCAAAACCTTTACATCGCCGTAAATTGCTTTGTTGAGTTTTTTGTCAACGGGCCCTTTTATAACCTCTTCAACAACGGCTTTTTCAAAATTTTGCACATACTCAATTACTCTTTCTTCAACAGTTAATGCAAAAACATTTTCATCGGGGAAGTACAAATCTACAATTTCGCCGATTACCTCGGTTTCGTCCTCAGCCGGCATTTCGATAGCAGGCGTGTCCTTAAAGCATGCGGACATAGACACTACAACTAAAAAACATAAAACAACCGAAATTATTTTTTTCATACTAACCCCACCTTTCATATTCTTATTATACCCAACAAGCGAATTTTTTTCAATGGTATATTTTCTTTTTACACAAATTTCATGTAATCAATTTCGCAATTGCCTTCAAGGGTAATGAAGAATATTCTCTGGCGTAAAACACCCTCAGGTAAAATGTCAAAGGCAATTTCCTGCCACTGACCGTTAGTGTTGGGAACAATTCCCATTACCACAGGTGCATTAACGGTGTGCTCGTTCTGAATTGTAACTTTTACCTCGTTCTCGGTTTTAACCTTTAAAACAATTTTTGTTTTTCCTCCCGGCGGATAGTTGCCGTTTGTAAGCGCAAAGCTTGCGTTGTCACATTTTACATATTCACCAAGCTTTTCAACACTTCCGTAGTTTACGGCGGTGTAGTTTTCAGCCTGCCAAATTGTGCCAGACTCGCCTTCTCTTGTATTGGTTTCAACCTTTGCATCTTCGGGAGTGAAAAGTAAATCCGAGTAGCCAACATAAAAATCGTTTATACCGCCTTCGGGATAGTGATACTCATGAGCCTCTTTAAGATAACGATATTTTTCCTCATTCATATCAACACCCAATTGGTATTTGTAGTAGTTGTACAAAACACCAAAGGCGATGTAAATATTGCCACGGTTTGTATCGTTAATATCGGTATAGTAGCCTCCAATATCAATTGTTGGATGCAGTACGCAGTAGCCAAGATTATATTTTCCAATGTAATTTGCCGCCTGCAAAAGCCTTTCGTCGGCAAAATCAAACACAGTTACACTGTTTTCCTTTTCGGAGTATTCACCTGTAATGGGGTCAACCTTTGTTTTCTGCGTATCAAGCATTTTTGCACAAATACTCAACGCTGCCAGGCATCCGTAGGCATGACCCTGGTCACGACCCATTTCAGAATGTACAAGTGTTGGCTCAATCTTATCGCCGTTTAAAGCATCAAAGTCCACTATTCGGAAAATCTGGGTAATGGAGCCACCGCTTCCTTTGGTGTAGTCAATGCTTCCTCCACCCTGCTTGTTTACGGTTGTTCTTTCAACTGCTTTTTTGTAAAGTTCCATATCGTTGCGGAAAATAGCATTAGCCATTGTTCCCATGTTACAAATGCCGTGCTGGTTCATCCAGTACCACCAGGAGTTGTACTTAGGCAGTGTTGTTTCAAGCATACCCGTAAACATTTCTTCGTCAGTGTTGTTCCATACAAGCAATTCATTTTCACAGCTTGTGTATTTCATCAGCTCTGCAGCAAACGCCATTTTAAAGGCAATTTCACCGTGGTCAATTCTGTCTGACCCTAAGGTTGTGTAAACGTCACGCAATTCTGACCACATTCTTAAAATTGTCATGGCGTTCTGCCTGTAAGTTTCGTCCCCTGTTATAACATACATAAGTGCCTGATTTACCACACTTCTTGAGTCCATGCGCATGTTTTTAAGCCTTGCTTCGCTCTTTAAAGCTTTAGTATCACCGTTTGAGTCATAGGCGTATATTCTCACGGTTTTACTTGAAAAACCGTCCTTTGACAGCTTTTCAAAGCTTGTTTTCCAGGGCTCCACGCCCTCTCGCACCATTTTTTGCACTCTTTCAATATCCGCTTTTGTAATGTAAATACCCGGATGCAAAAAGCCTTCTTCGCTTACTTCTTCGTAAATTGAGGGAATGTAGTCGGTAATTAAGCTGTTTTCCTCTATAATCTTTTCGGGTGCTTCGTCCATTTTTGTAAGAGTCCAATAAGAATTAATGTTACTCATTGTAAGGCTACCGTCATAGCGAAGGCAATATTTATTGTCCTTCCCTGTTATGAGAAGGTTTCCGAAAAGGTTTTCAAATCTGAACTGTTCGTTATTGCCTGCCGCACCCTGCCACAAAATTACACTTGCACCGTTTTTGGTGCTGTTGCCTGCAATGTTAAGGTTTTTGCCTGTTACACGATTAATGATTGTGTAATAGCCGTCATTAATTAACGTAACGAGCCATTGAGCATTTTCAGATGACGGATTTTTTTCCATGTATATGCCCTTTTCATTTGCCGCAAGGTAGCCTGTCTTACATTTTAAGGCATAGTATGCATCGTGAGGCGTTAATATGTTGTTCTTTTCAGAATAAGGCTCACCTATTTTCAAAAGAGTATTTTCGGTTTCTTCAATTTCCCATTTTGTGCGGTTTTCAAGTCCGCCAAGGGTGAAATCATCCTTTAAAAACCACTGGGATTGATAGCCGATTATTTCGCCGTTCTTTGTTACGTACCAAAGCTGGTTCATGTTTTTTCCGCCCTTATACAAAAGAACTTTACTGCCCTTTTCCACGCCAAAGTTTTCAACATCAAAGCATTTGCCGCTTTTTAAGTTAATTATGGCATAGGTGTTGTTTGTTTTAGGCGCCTTGTAAAAACGCCAGAGAGCGTTGTCACCGCCATTTTCACTCATAATCAGCTTGCCGTTTTCTTCGGTTATGAACTTTCCTTGAGATTTTATGTAATAGGTTTTCCCGGTGTCAATTTCAATGCTTTCTTTTCTTATTCTGTCAATTTCAATTTTTTCAAGAGTGGTTGCTCTGAAATCAAGCTTTCCGTCAAATTCGCCCACAACGTAGTCAAAATTAATCTCTTCTGTTTTTTCTCCGGAGGTTATCTGAGCTGTAAGGGTAACGTCACAAAGCTTTTTTTCTTTTGTTTTAATGCCTTCAACCGTTAAAATTTCGGGTTTTGAGGATTTCCATGTAACCGAGGAATTTCCGTCGTCAAAAACAAAATAATCAAAGGCATCACCGTTTTTTGTAAGATACACTCTTGCCTTTAAGCTTTCAATTTTTTTTTCGTCATTCAAGCCGACAAATGCCATTTCATTTATTTTGATTGCATCCATGGCATAGGGCACAAACATAAATTCATCAACGGCACCCTTAAAAAGCTCTGTAGGCTCGGTGTTTTTGTTGTAGTTACCAATGTAGTTTTGAATGCAATAGGCATCCTTAAGCCTTGTTTCCTTTGTGGCAGTTGCCACATTACGACCGTTAATATAAAGTGTTAAGTCGTCGCCTGATTGCACTATGGCATAATGCACCCATTCGTTTAACTGATAAACCCCAAAGCTTGTTAACTGACTGCCCAACACACCTGCACGCATGTTGTTACTGCCCTGCCATTGCCAGGTGCCTAAAAAAAGACTGCTTCCGTCACTATTCCCAAAGTCAAAAACTCTCTGCCACACATTGGGAGTAATTGCATCAAACCTCACCCAACAGCTTAAGGTGAAGTCCTCCACGTTTTTTGTTATGTTTTCAGGCAGGGTAATGTAGCTTTCACCATTAAAAACTGCAGCGTTGCCCACAACACCCTTTTCGTATTTCAATTCACCTTCTACAGGATATGAAACACTTTTTTCAAAATCAATATAAATTCCGCCGTTATCTTCCGCCATAACAGGCAGGGTTGGCGAAATCATCAAAACTATTAAAAATACTGATATAAACTTCTTCATCATTTTCACCTCAACTTTATTTTACCATATTACCGCCATTTTTCAATATATCCTTTTCACCAAAAACATACCGAAATGTAATATGGAAAAACGGACGGCTTTCGCCGTCCGTTAAGTGCTTTTTAATTATTCAGCAGAAGCAAGCTTTACAAGCTTTGCATACTTTTCCTTAGCTGTCTTTTCAGCAAACTGGAAGAGTTCTTTTGCTCTTTCGGGATTGGAACGAGCAAGTGAAGAATATCTTACTTCGTTCATAATGAATTCTTCGTAGCTTGCCTTGGGTTCCTTGCTGTCTAACTGGAAGGGGTTCTTGCCTTCAGCTTCCAATCTGGGATCGTAACGGAAGAGATGCCAGTAACCTGCTTCAACAGCTCTCTTTTCTTCTGCCTGAGCAGCTGTCATACCGCCCTTGATACCATGGTTGATACAAGGAGCGTATGCGATTACGATAGAAGGTCCGTCGTAGCTTTCAGCTTCAACAAACGCCTTGATACACTGAGCAGGGTTAGCACCCATAGCAACCTGTGCTGTGTATACATAGCCATAGCTCATAGCAATTGCAGCAAGGTCCTTCTTCTTAACTTCCTTACCTGCAGCGGCAAACTGAGCAATAGCACCTGTGGGTGTTGCCTTGGATGCCTGACCGCCTGTGTTGGAGTAAACTTCGGTATCGAATACAACAATGTTTACATCCTGGTGAGAAGCGATAACATGGTCCAAACCACCAAAGCCAATATCGTAAGCCCAACCGTCACCACCGAAGATGTATACGCTCTTCTTGTTGAGGTATTCCTTCTTCTTGAGGATTTCGGCAGCTTCAGGAGTGTTCATCTTTGTAAGAACTTCCACAAGCTCTGCTGCTGCAACCTTGTTAGCACTACCGTCGTACTTTGTAACAAGGAACTTGTCGATAACTGCCTTTGCAGCATCGTCTGCTGTTTCCTTTACTGCTTCAACCTTTTCGATAAGCTGATTGCGAAGTGTGCTCTGTGCTAAGAACATACCGTAACCATATTCAGCGTTATCTTCAAAGAGGCTGTTTGCCCAAGCGGGACCTTCGCCTGCCTTGTTTACTGTGTAAGGTGTTGCAGGAGCACTACCACCCCAGATAGAAGAACAGCCTGTTGCGTTAGCAATGTACATTCTGTCGCCTGCAATCTGAGTAACAAGCTTAGCATAGGGTGTTTCACCACAACCTGCACAAGCACCGCTAAATTCAAGGTAGGGCTGCTTGAACTGGCTACCCTTAACTGTTGTAGCCTTAAACTTATCAATAACTTCCGCCTTTTCGGGAAGTGTAACTGCATAATCAAAATATGCCTGCTGAGAAAGCTGAGTATCAAGAGGCTTCATTTCAAGGCACTTGCCAAGACAAACGGAAGCACATGCACCACAGCCTGTACAGTCCATAACGGAAACTGCAATAGCATAGTTCATTCCGTCGAACTGCTTCATGCCAACATACTTAAGGCCTTCGGGAGCCTTGTTAACCTCGTCATCTGTAAGAGCTACAGGACGGATAACTGCATGAGGACATACATAAGAACACATGTTACACTGGATACACTTGTCCTTATCCCATGTGGGAACGTCGATTGCAATACCACGCTTTTCGTAAGCTGCAGAACCTGAAGGAATTTCACCGTTTACGTACTTAGTGAAAGCACTTACGGGAAGCTTACCGCCTGCAAATTCGCTGATGGGAAGAAGGATTTCGTTAACGTAGTCAATAAGACGACCTGTGCCGTCAACCTTCTTTGTAAGAACTTCGTCTTCAGCATTCTTCCAATATTCGGGAACTTCAACCTTAACAACCTTCTGTGCGCCTGCATCGATAGCGTCATGGTTCATCTTAACGATAGCGTCACCCTTCTTGGAGTAAGAAGCAGTAGCAGCATCCTTCATGTATTTAATTGCATCGTCAGCAGGAATAATGTCAGCCAGCTTAAAGAATGCAGACTGAAGAACAGTGTTGATTCTGTTGCCAAGACCAATTTCCTTACCGATTGCAATACCGTCAATAACATAGAACTGAACGTTGTTTTCTGCAATATATCTCTTAACCTGACCGGGGATGTTCTTGTCAAGCTCTTCTACTGTGAGCCAGGGGCAGTTAAGAAGGAACACACCATTAGGCTTAACGTCTGTTACCATGTCATACTTTCTGATGTAGGAAGCCTTGTGACAAGCAACAAAGTCAGCCTTGTTGATAAGGTATGTGGAAGTAATCTTAGCATTACCAAAACGAAGGTGAGAAACTGTTAAACCGCCTGACTTCTTGGAGTCGTAGTCAAAGTAAGCCTGAACGTTCATGTCAGTATGGTCACCGATAATCTTAACAGAGTTCTTGTTAGCACCAACAGTACCGTCAGCGCCAAGACCCCAGAACTTACAGCTTGTAATGCCTTCAGGTGTTGTGTCGGGGTTTTCTGCAATATCGAGAGATGTGTATGTTACATCATCGTTGATACCGATTGTAAATCTCTTCTTTTCTGTGTTCTTGAACGCAGCAATAATCTGAGCAGGAGTTGTGTCCTTACTTGCCAAACCGTACCTGCCGCCGTAAAGGTCTACCTTTACGCCTTCTGCCATACAGGATGCACAAACATCAAGATACAAGGGTTCGCCTACGCTACCTGCTTCCTTAGTTCTGTCAAGAACTACAAGGCGCTTACAGCTTGCAGGAACTGCCGCTGCAAAATGCTTTGCACTGAAGGGGCGGTACAATCTTACCTTGATAACACCAACCTTCATGCCGTTTGCATTAAGGTAATCAACTGTTTCGGAAATTGTATCACAAACACTGCCCATAGCAACAAGTACCACTTCTGCATCAGGAGCACCGTAGTAGTTGAAGAGCTTGTAGTCAGTGCCGATTTTTGCGTTAACCTTGTCCATATACTTCTGGCAAAGCTCGGGAACTGCATCGTAGAACTTGTTGGATGCTTCTCTTGCCTGGAAGAATACGTCACTATTCTGAGCTGTACCACGCTGAGCAGGATGCTGGGGGTTAAGGCTCTTTGTTCTGAATTCGTCAATCTTGTCAAATGGAGTAATGTCTCTTAAATCTTCATTATCCCAAACAGCAACCTTCTGGTATTCATGACTTGTTCTGAAACCGTCGAAGAAGTGAAGGAAGGGCACCTTTGCTTCAAGTGTTGTAAGATGAGCAACTGCACCTAAATCCATAGCTTCCTGAGGGTTAGTGGAAGCAAGCATTGCGTAGCCTGTCTGACGGCATGCATAAATATCCTGATGGTCGCCAAAAATAGAAAGTGCATGGCTTGCAAGCGCACGAGCGGAAACGTTAATAACGCTGGGCAAAAGCTCACCTGCAATCTTGTACATATTGGGAATCATAAGAAGAAGACCCTGAGATGCTGTGTAGGTGGTTGTAAGGGCACCTGCTGTAAGAGAGCCGTGAACCGCACCTGCAGCACCTGCTTCGGACTGCATTTCAGCAATCTTTACAGTATTGCCGAACAAGTTCTTTTTACCTTCTGTTGCCCACTTGTCTGTAACTTCAGCCATGTTGGACGAAGGTGTGATGGGGTAAATTGCCGCAACGTCGGTAAAGGCGTAGCTCGCCCATGCCGCAGCGGTGTTACCGTCCATAGTTTTCATTTTTCTAGCCATTGGCTATTCCTCCTTTATATAAGACCTCATTAAAGTCCTTATTAAACTCCTCTTATCATACAATATTTCTTCATTTTCGTCAAGTCACTTTTGAACAAAAACGACAGAAAATCATTAGATTTCCTGTCGTTTTTTGGTGACTTTAGTTAAATTTATAAATCTTTTGAGCCACACGGTACAAAGAAACAGTCAACTTTCGACCCTGGTAGCCGGGAAACGCCGAAATAAGGTTTAAAGAACGATACTTAAGGGTTGCGTAAAGATGCTTGTCTTTCTGTTTTATATGCTCCCAAAGCTTTTCCTTTTTCTCAATATTTTCCCTGCCGCCTGCAATATATAAGAATATTGTGGAAATTACCATCATCATGGACAGTGACGAGAACATATTTTTATACAGAACATGGCTTTTTTCTTTTATTTCTTCAAGATTGTGGCAGTCGAGCATGAAATAGGTAACTCGCACCTGCTGGTCAACACGGGACGCCATAACCTTTTCGTTTACACTCTGGTCACTTCTGCCAATGAAATAACGGTATAAATCGGTATTGATGTAGTAAATGCTTTTTACAAAGGGCAAGGGATAATACACGTAAATATTATCTACATAAAATGTGTGCTCAGGCAATTGAAGCTTGCATTCCAAAAGCATTTCACGGCGGTATGTAACAGCATGCATCATAAGATACTGGCTTGTTTTAAGACCTTTTGTTTCCTCCCAGGAGCAAACCTCTTCAACGGGAAAAACGCTGGTATATCTCATAATTTTGCTGGAGTCATCTTCAACGTGCTCATAAACATAATTTGTTGCAACCATGTCGGGGGTAGTGCCACTATTCACAAGATTTCGGATTTTGTGAAGGTAAAGGATTAATGATGCTTCATCAACCCAGTCATCGGAGTCAACCACCTTGTAGTAAATACCCGTTGCGTGCTGTAAACCTGTGTTTACTGCACCACCGTGGCCCTTATTTTCCTGATGAATTGCCTTTATAACCGATGGATACTTTGCCTGATATTCGTCGGCAATGCGGGCAGTGTCGTCACGGCTTCCGTCGTTGACAATAAGAATTTCAACCTCTTCTCCGCCTTTTAAAAGTGATTCTATACATCTGTCCATGTACTCTGCCGAATTGTAGCACGGAACAGCAAAAGATACTAATTTCACTAAAATTCCTTCTTTCTGTGTACTGATACAATTCTACCACTTTTGATGTAATATGTCAAAGTTTTTATTTCTCTTGACAAATCACACTCAATGCTTTATAATGCCAAAAGATTGATATGACAGTTCGAAACCATCCTGTCACAAAACAAAACTATGGGCTTTGTTGGACGGGGAATTCTCCGCCCTTTTCCCATTTATAGGGGGATTTTTCATGAAATTCAATGCAAAATTTTTATCCAGAGCAGCACTTATTGCAGCTCTCTACACTGTGTTGTGTCTTTTTTTTAGGCCAATAAGCTACGGCATAATTCAGTTCCGTATTTCCGAGGCATTATGTGTTCTGCCGATTTTCATGCCCGAGGCAGCCTTGGGGCTTTTTATAGGTTGTTTTCTTTCAAACCTTTTAGGCGGAGGGACTGCTGTGCTTTTGGACATGGTTTTAGGCTCACTCACAACCTTTTGTGCCGCACTTCTCACAAGGCATGTATTTTTAAAAACCAAAAGCTACATTCTTTCGCTTTTACCGCCTGTTGTGCTCAATGCACTTATTGTTGGCACCTATGTTCCCTTTCTTTACACCGATATGACCTCTCAATCCATTATTACAATTATTCTGTCAAGCATTGTGTCAATATTTATCAGCGAGGCAATTGTGATATATGTTTTAGGTCTTCCATTTGCAAAATATCTCAATAAAATGGGTATTTTTAAAATTTAACATTTTTAACAACTTGTTAATTTTTATTTAACATTTGGCTCTAAGTGATTGACTTAGAGCTGTTTTTGTTGTAATATATAATTGATATTATGTTTAAAAGGAGGTAAAAAGCGTGAATTGCAAAAAAATACTTACAAGCATACTTGTTTCTTGTTTTTCTGTTGTTCTCCCTTTCACTGCACATGCTCAAACGGGCACAGTTTCCGCTGACACGTTGAATATCCGCTCTTCCACTTCAATTACCTCGTCTGTTATAGACACCGTTAATCAGGGTCAGATTGTTAATCTGCTTGATTTTGACGGCGAATGGTACAAGGTTCAGCTTTCTGACGGCACTACAGGCTTTGCCAAAAGCGAATACATAATTCCCGGCCCCGTATATTACGGCACAATTACTGCGTCCTCTCTTATGGTGCGTTCCAAGGCAAGCACCGAATCAGAAGCTCTTGCAAAGCTTTCGGGCGGCACTGTAATTGAATTGTTAAATACAGAGGGCAACTGGTACAAAATACGAATTTCCGAGTCCCAGTATGGCTACGTTTCGGCGGAATATGTATCCACCTCCACTCCACCTTCCGAAGCATCTTTGCAGGAGGATGTTGTGGCAGACAATTCGCCCAATGTTGACACAACCATTTACGGTTATGTTGATGCATCAAGCTTAAACGTGCGTGAATCTACAGGCACTGCAACAAATGTATTAAGCCGCCTTCCCCGAGGCACAAAGGTTGAGCTTTTGGCGTATGACGGGTTCTGGTACAAAATTAAGCTTGCCGACAACACCATCGGCTATGCAAGTGCCGACTACATTTCCCTCACACCTGTGGAGGCTGATGTAATTGCACCGAGCAACGCATCAAATCTTGGCGAGGCTATTATCCAATCTGCATACAAATTTATGGGTACCCCCTATGTTTACGGTGCTGACGGTCCTTCAAGCTTTGACTGCAGTGGCTTTACCATGTACATAATGAATCTGCACGGCATTAAGCTCCCCCATCATTCGGCAAGTCAGTACAACTACGGCACACCCATAGAAAAAACAAATCTTACCACAGGCGACTTGGTGTTCTTTAATTCAAGAAGTCGTTCAGGTGTTGCACATGTTGGCATTTACATAAACGACGGCAAATTTATCCATGCTTCCAGCGGAAGTGCACGTTCTGTAACAGTTTCGTCGCTTTACGACAACTATTACACAATTCACTACCTGGGCGCAAGAAGACTTATATGATTTTTTTCAAAAAACCACTTGACTTTTTAGCTATATAATGTAAAATATTTTATAGTAGAAAATGGTCTTTTTCTGTCTTTTGAAAAAGATTGTTCCCCCAAGGAGAGATTTTTTTGAGAGTTATATCGGGCAGTGCCAGAGGCTTGAAGCTACTCAGCCTTGAAGGCGAGGACACCCGTCCCACACTGGACAGGGTTAAAGAAGCGCTCTTTTCAATGCTCACCCCTTTCACCTACGGCGCAAAGGTGCTTGACCTTTTTGCAGGCAGTGGCGGTTTGGGGATTGAGGCGTTAAGCCGTGGTGCGGATTGTGCAGCATTTGTTGACATGAACCCCTCTGCAATGAACGTTGTAAAGGAAAATGTTAAAAAAGCTTCTTTTTTAAACGAAAGTTCGTTTCACACAGTAAGCTTTGAAGCATTTTTGAACAAAGACAAAAATGTGTACGATATAATTTTTCTTGACCCTCCCTATGCAGGCGATTTTTACGAAAAAGCACTGAATTTAATTTGTGATAAAAAGCTTCTTTCTCCCGATGGTGTTATTTCGGTTGAATGGGACAACACCATTTCCCATTTCAATATCCCCGACGGGTTTGAAATTTTCCGCGAAAGAAAATACGGCAGGGTTATGATAACCCTTTTACAATTAAAACAAAGCTGATAAATTGTACAAGCTTGGCTTGTGTCAAATTATTTATAGATTTCAATTATCAAATATATATTTAGGAGGATTTTATTATGGAAATACTTGAAATACTTGATGTCTTGGAAGACAAGGTGGAGTCTGCAAAGAATATTCCCATTATAAACCGTGCAATTATTGACAAGGAAGACCTTCTTGCAACAATTGAAGATATGCGTCTTCGTCTCCCCGAAGATTTGAAGCAGGCAAGATGGATTAAGGACGACAGAAAGAGAATTCTTGCTGAAGCTCAGGAAGAAGCTGCTTCCATTATTAAGCAGGCTGAAGAACAGGCTGCTCAGTTGGTAGAAGAAAACGTTATCACAAAGCGTGCTTACGAACAGGCAAACAGCATTATTGCTTCTGCTCAGAAGAATTCCCGTGAGCTTCGTCTTGGTGCAAGACAGTACATTGACAAAATTCTTGCAGACAGCGAATCTTCTCTTACAAAGAGCCAGGAAACAATCCGTGCAATGCGTGTTGAGCTTCGTCAGGATGCTGCTTCCTCTCAGAAGGCAATCGAAGGCGGACAGGAATAAGGAATAATTAAAGGGCTGTCAATGCACAGCCCTTTGTTACGTAGAAAGGTGGAAAAATAAATGTCAGGACATTCCAAATGGGCAAACATTAAAAACAAAAAAGGTAAGGCGGATGCTCAGAGAGCTAACGTGTTTACTAAAATAGGAAGAGAGATTGCAGTTGCAGTTCGTGCAGGCGGTCCCGACCCCGATTCTAACAGCAAGCTTAAGGATGCAATTGTTAAAGCAAGAGCAAACAACATGCCTAACGACAACATTACCCGTTGTATTGCAAAGGCAAGTGGTGAAGCAGGCGGCGCTGACTATGAAGAAATCACATACGAAGGCTACGGCCCCCGTGGTGTTGCAGTTATTGTTGAAACACTTACCAACAACCGTAACCGTACTGCAGCAGACCTTCGTCACTACTTTGACAAGTACGGCGGAAACCTTGGACAGAACGGCTGCGTAAGCTTCATGTTCGACAAAAAGGGCGTTATTGTTATTGAAGACGACGGCGATATTGATGAAGATGAACTTATGATGAGTGCTCTTGATGCAGGTGCTGATGACTTTACTGCAGAAGACGGCTTCTTTGAAATTTTAACAGATCCCGATTCTTTTTCTGCTGTTTACGAAGCTCTTGCTGACGGCAAGGACTTTAACTTTGTAACTGCTGAAGTAAGAATGGTTCCCCAGACAATGGTTGAACTTACTGACGAAGAAGATTTAAAGAAAATGAACAAGCTCATCGAAATGCTTGACGACAACGATGACGTTCAGAACGTGTACCACAACTGGGACGAATAATAAAAATGGACGGAGAATTCTCCGTCCATTTTTCAGTTAATAAGTAATAGTTAATAGTGAATAGTTTTGGAACAAACTGCTTTTGCTCGTACAAGGGCTATGCCCCTACAAATGCCATTTTCGGGAGGTCGAAATGAATTCGACCTCCCTATTGGTTTTTAAAACAGAAAAGGCTTGAGATTTACTCAAGCCTTTTTTATTAAAAGTCTGCGTTACCTACTGTTCTTGCGTAAGGAAGCACGTCACGGATGTTGTCAATACCTGTAAGGTACATTACAGCTCTTTCAAAGCCCAAGCCGTAGCCTGCGTGCTTTGTGCCGCCGTACTTACGAAGGTCTAAGTACCACCAGTAATCTTCCTCGTTAAGACCCATTTCTTTCATTCTTGAAACTAAAACGTCGTATCTTTCTTCTCTCTGGCTACCACCAATGATTTCACCAATACCGGGCACCAAGCAGTCCATAGCTGCAACAGTCTTGCCGTCGTCGTTTAATCTCATGTAGAATGCCTTGATTTCCTTGGGATAATCTGTTACGAATACAGGGCGCTTGAAAACTTCTTCTGTGAGATATCTTTCGTGCTCTGTCTGCAAATCACTACCCCATTCAACTTTGTATTCAAAATTGTCGTTGTTCTTCTTAAGAATTTCAATAGCTTCTGTGTAGGTCACCTTGCCAAAGTCGGAATTAGCTACAAACTGAAGTCTTTCCTTTAAGCCTGTGTCCACAAACTGATTGAAGAATTCAATTTCCTCGCTTGCGTTTTCAAGAACATAGTTAATCATGTACTTAAGCATATCCTCAGCAAGTGCCATGTCGTCGTTCAAATCTGCAAATGCAATTTCGGGTTCAATCATCCAGAATTCTGCAGCATGGCGGGTTGTGTTGGAGTTTTCGGCACGGAATGTGGGACCGAAGGTGTACACGTTTCTGAAAGCCATTGCAAAGGTTTCAGCAGAAAGCTGACCTGAAACTGTGAGGTTTGCGCTCTTGCCGAAGAAATCCTGTGAATAGTCAACCTTGCCGTCTGCCATGGGCACGTTTTCCATGTCCATTGTTGTTACTCTGAACATTTCACCTGCACCTTCACAGTCGCTTGCTGTGATGATGGGTGTGTGAGTATATACAAAGCCACGTTCATTAAAGAACTTGTGGATTGCATACGCTGCCACACTTCTTACTCTGAAAGCCGCAGAAAACAAATTTGTTCTGGGGCGAAGGTGAGCTATTGTTCTTAAATATTCCTTTGTGTGACGCTTTTTCTGCAAGGGATAATCAGGAGTGGAGGTGCCTTCAATGTCGATAGACTTTGCCTTGATTTCAAAGGGTTGCTTTGCTTCGGGTGTAAGAACAAGTGTGCCTGTAACGTTCAATGCAGCGCCAACATTCTGGGAAGCAATTTCCTTGTAGTTACTGAGAAATTCGCTTTCAAAAACAACCTGGATGCTTTTGAAAAAGGAACCGTCGTTAAGTTCAATAAAGCCAAACACGTTGGAAGAACGAAGTGTTCTCACCCAACCGGAAACCTTAATTTCCTTATCCGCATACATTTCGGGATTTTTAAATATATCTTTTACTAATGTTTTCATAATACCATTCCTTTCATATTAGCCTTCGCCTTGAGGAGAAGGTGTCGCCAAAGGCGACGGATGAGGTGTTAATTTACAGCAATGTTACACCATTTTCTTCGCAAACACGTACTGTTTCGTCGTCCCAGATGCTTGACTGCACCTCGCCAATGTGAGCTGAGCCCATCATAAGCATACAAAGTCGACTCTGTCCGATACCGCCGCCGATTGTAAGGGGCAATTCGTCATTTAATAGCATTTTGTGGAACATAAGCTCTCTTCGGTCATTGCAATTTGCAATGGTAAGCTGTTTGTCCAAAGCTTCCTTATCAACACGGATACCCATAGAAGATATTTCAACTGCGCAATCAAGTGTGTCATTCCAGAAGAAAATGTCGCCGTTTAAAGTCCAGTCGTCGTAGTCAGGTGCTCTGCCGTCGTGCTTTTCACCGCTTTTGAGCACACCGCCAATGCCCATAATGAACACTGTTCTGTATTCCTTTGTTATGGCGTTTTCTCTTTCCTTGGCGGTTTTATTGGGATACATATCCTCAAGTTCCTGTGTTGTGATAAACTTAACAAGAGGAGAAAGATTTGCGTTTAATTGCGGAAAATTAACCTTTAAGCGATTGTTGGTGTTGCAAATTGCTCTTACAATACCCTCAACAACCAGCTTTAAATATTCAACATTTCTTGTTTCGGGAGTAATAATTTTTTCCCAGTCCCACTGGTCAACATAGATTGAATGAAGATTATCCAATTCTTCATCACGACGGATTGCGTTCATGTCGGTATACAAGCCGTTACCCACGTTGAAATTGTACTTTTTAAGTGCAAGGCGTTTCCACTTTGCAAGTGAATGTACAATCTGCGCATTCTGCCCTACTGCAGGCACATCAAATCCAACAGGACGTTCAACACCGCTGAGGTTATCATTAAGTCCGCTTGCCTCTGTTACAAAAAGTGGTGCGGACACTCTTTTTAAATTCAATTCATTACTGAACTCTTTCTGGAACGTACTCTTAATGTAAGATATAGCTCTCTGAGTTTCGTATTGGTCAAGCTTAGGCTTGTAGCCTTCGGGAATATATACTTTATTCACGCCTAACTCCCCCATTATCAAATTTCATTTAATTATTATATACCAAAGCTTTACCAAAGTCAACCAAAAGAAACAGTATTTAAAGGAAAAAGGCAGGAATTTTCCTGCCTTTTGAGTTTATTTTGTTACCACATTGCTCAAAGTTTTCATTCCTTCAATACTGTCCCACACAAAGGCTTTAAGCTCTGCCCCTTCAACGCCTTGGAGCATACCGCCGAATTTGAAAGGTGCTCCGGGTGTTAAATCGCCCGACATATAAACTGCGTCAAGCATTACTCCGTCCTTGTAAACTGCAATTATGTACAAATCCATTTCACTACGGTCAAAGCGTTCAACAAGCTCTGCTTCGGCATAGAAGCTACCGTCAATCAGTTCACCTTTAAGAGTTGTAAGCGCATAGGATTTTGAAAGTGCACCTTCACCTACATAAAAATCAATAGATTCGCTTGTACCCGAAAAATCTGCTGTTAAAAGCATTAACCTTGCAGTGTATTTTCCATCTTCAAGAAGGCATGTAAATGACATATCGCCGTAAGTGTCGTTTATTTCGGTGCCTGTTACGTATTCATTGTTTTGGAAAACAGCAAGTCCATAGGACAAAACGCCCGGGATTTCGTTCCATGAAAAAGATACCTGCTCGCCACTTATTTCCATTTTGAAATCAAGTGCTTCGTTAAAGAACACAAGCTCTGTGCCTTCATATAATGCATATTCGGAATTTTTAATTTTTGCCCAATCGTTCTTTGTTCCCTGGTAAGAAACTACCTTTGTGAAAGCGTTTGCCAAGGAAAATTCTTCAAGGTGTTTAACACTTGAAGGGATTGCAAAGCTTAAAAGCTTTTCACAATCCAAAAAGGCATTTCTTTTAATTGAAACAACGCCATAGGGAATTACAACGGTTTCAAGATTTGTACAAGCTTCAAAAGCACTTTCGCCTACAGAAACCACACTGTCGGGAATTTCAACCATTGTAAGAGCTTCACATCCGTAAAAAGTGTTGTCGGGAATTTTTGTAAGGCCGTCACTTATGGTAACATTTGTAAGGCTTTTACAATTTGCAAATGCTGTTATGTCCCACTCGGTAAGAGTAGCAGGAATTGTTATATCAGTTATACCTGTGCCTAAAAATGCTACCATTCCCAGCTTTTTAAGATTTGACGGCAAGGTAACTGTCTTAAGATTTTGTGCCATGCCAAAAGCTCTTTCGCCGATTTCTGTTACGCTTTCAGGAATTTCAACATTCTGCAAACTTACGTAAGGCTCAATGTCCCCTTCTTCGGGAAAAACACAGAAGGCGTTGTCACATATACTTGTGATACCCTCTTCAATAACAATCTTTTTAACTTCCGACACATCGATTTCGTCATTCCATTCAGCTTCGGTCATTTTGCCGCTGCCTGAAATTGTGAGTACTTTTTTTGCATTAAAGCTCCATGTAATTTCATCTGCACTTGCAATTACCCCTACCGACAAAACACAGGCACAGATCATCGCCATGGCTAAAAACTTTTTAAACATAATATTTCCCTCCACATTTTAATGAGCTTATTATACCATTCAAACCTATTAATGTCAACAAATGCCCTTTTTAAAAGAAAGAGGAGGATATATCCTCCCTTTCATTACTTGTTTGCAACTACAACAGGCTGATAAAACCCTGTTTCTTCGTAAAATTCCCACACCACAGTGTTAAAACCGGCTGAAAGAAGTAAATCTGTTAATTCTTCTCTTGTTACAGCTCGGTACTCACATTCAAACTTACTTGTTGCAAGAGTTTTTCCATCGTCAATTATGTATTGTGTAAATTTGTAGTTATCTTCATTCCAGTGCCAGGTCTGAAAACACACTCTTTGCCCTTTTTCGGTTTTATGTATATACGGCGGAGAATACTGCGGTTTTTCTTTAATAAGTGTGTCGTAGTCTCTTATGCTTGCAATAAACATTCCCTTATCTTTTAGCTGTTTTGAAATACTTTCAACCGCCTTTTTTAAATCGCTTTTTGTGAGCATGTGAGGCAGTGCATTGTCCATTGCAATTACAACATCAAACTTTTCGGAAAATTCCTTTGACAAATTCCGAAAATCTGCATTTTTAAAATTAATTTTCACATGATTTTCAGCTGCACGCTTTTTTGCTTCTTTTATTTCGCCTTCACTTATGTCAGAGGCTGTTACATCATAGCCTGAAGCGGCAAGCCCTATTGCCTGTGTTCCAATGCCGCAGGCACAATCAAGAATTTTGCATTTACTGTCAAATCCGTTTTCTTTAATTAGTTTATCTAAAATTAATGCCTGCTCCTTTGTTGTTTCCTGCCAGTTGGAAAAAAGCTTATCATATTCTTCTGCCAAATTGTCGTAAAAGGTTTGTATTATATCCACAATGTATCCCTCTTTCGGTTCAAGCTTAACTCTATATCATCCGTTTTTTAGTCAACAAACCCCCACCTGCGTAGTGGGGGTTTTGTATTGACTATTAATTTTAGGGGTTAAGTCTGTTAGGACCACGGAAGATGAACATAGCATCCTTAATGTGTAAGCCTAACATAAGCATTGTTAAACGGTCAACACCAATACCGAAGCCACCATGAGGAGGACAACCGTACTTGAAGAATTCAAGGTAGAATTCAACGTCCGCCTTTAAGCCCTTTTCAGCTGCCTGAGCTGCGAGAAGGTCATAGCGGTGTTCACGCTGTGCACCTGTTGTGATTTCAACGCCTCTCCAGATAAGGTCATAACCCTGGGGAATACCGTTTTCGTCACGCATGTGGTAGAATGCTCTCTTTTCGGGACCGAAGTCTGTTACAAACAAGAATTCGTGGCCGTACTTTTTCATTACCCAATCATAGCTTAATCTTTCAGCTTCAGTTGTCAAATCGTTCTTTTCTTCTTCGGGTACTGTGTAGCCAAATTCCTTTTCCAATTCGTCATACAAATCGGCAAGCTTTACAACAGGGAAAGGTGTTGTGGGAACGATAACGTCAATGCCGAAAAGCTCTTTAATTTCTTCGCCGTACTTTTCTTTAACTTCCTTGAGCATGTACGCAAGAAGCTCTTCTTCCATTTTCATAACATCACGGAAGGATTCGATGTAGGAAAATTCAAGGTCAAAGCCTGTAAATTCTGTTGTGTGCTTGCTTGTAAAGCTTTTTTCAGCACGGAAAACAGGTCCTACTTCGAAAATTCTTTCAAAGCCGGATGCCATAGCCATCTGCTTGTAGAACTGAGGGCTCTGTGCTAAATATGCAAAACGGTCAAAGTACTTAACCTCGAACACGTCTGAACCTGACTCACTTGCTGTACCGATAAGCTTGGGAGAATGTATTTCAATGAAGTTCTTTTCGATTAAGAACTGTCTCATTGCGTTTACCATAACAGTCTGCACCTTGAACATAAGCTGGTTTTCTTCTGTTCTAAGGTCAATCCATCTATAGTCAATTCGCTGGTCAATGCTGCTACGTTCAACAGCTGCCTTTTTCTTTGTTGCGGGGATTTCCTTACGGTTAATGGGAAGTGCATCAGCCAAAGATTCCACAACAACATCCTCGGGGATAACTTCAACGCCGTTAAGCTTTACATATTCACTTGCAACAGCGTTACCTACAACTGTGATAACACTGTCAGCTGTTAAGCCTTCAACCTTTTTAAGAAGCTCGTCGTTGCCTTCCTTTTCGATTGTAACCTGAATTGTACCTGTAATATCCTTAAGGATAATAAATACAACGTACTTTGTATCTCTTATGATGTCAACAAAGCCCTGAATTTTTACTTTGCCGGGATTTGCGATTGCGTCTTTAATATAAGTTCTTTCCACAATAAATTCCTCCTCGGTATTTTATCTTAAATATTATACCACCGTTAACCACTAAATTCAACCATTATTTTACACGGAAAATATAATCCTTGTCGTCTCTGCGCAAAATAGCTGCATAGGCGTACTCATAGGCTGATAATAGCTTTGCCAGAAAATCATTTGTCAATTCAAGGTTTTTGTTTATGAAAACGTTGTACTCAACGCCAAAAACATTGTACATGCACCCGCTGTCAATACAGCCTGAGCGTTTGTAGAATGCAATGCGGCGTTTTCTTATAAAGTCCTCTTCCTCATTTTTTGCGCTTTCAACGCTTTCGGTTTCAAGTATTATAACCTGAAAATTGGTAAACTCACCTAAATTTTTAAAAAACTCTGTTCCAACACCTGTGCCCCTATACTCCTTGACAATTGCAAAATAGTCCAGAAATCCAAAGCCATTACCGCAGTCGGCAATGCATGCATAGCCTTTTGTGCCCTTTTCGTCGTAGCCTATGTAAACGGTGTACCAGCCATTTTCAACAGAATATTTAATTGCACTAAGTGGCTTTAATTCCGCAGGGGGAAAGTCTTTTTTCATGTAAGTGTTGTAGATTTCTTCAATTTCCTGTAATGATGCTTTTTTGTATTCCATAACTGTTCCTTTCACCAAAATTATATTTCAACAAAAGCGTTACTACTGCCATCAGCAAGCTTTTTTACAACTATTTTTTTGTCAATTCTTTCTTTAAGCTCGCTTACGTGAGAGATTATTCCAACCATTCGGTCGTTGTCCGAAAGAAGGCTCAACGCCTCCATTGCTCTTGTAAGATGGTTTTCGTCAAGCGTACCGAAGCCTTCGTCAATGAAAAGTGCATCAAGGCGTATTCCGCCGTTGTGCTCCTGTATCATGTCGCTAAGTCCCAAAGCCAACGAGAGCGATGCCATGAAGCCCTCACCACCAGAAAGGGTTGATACATCACGGATTTTACCTGTGTTATTATCCTTTACCAAAAGGTCAAGCCCACCCTGGCTTTTTGTGCCGCCTGTGGCTTTGTTTTCAAGGTAAAACCTTCCGCCGGTCATTTTTTCAAGCCTTTGATTTGCCTTTTGTACAATAATGTTAAAATAATATTGCTGAACATAGGCTTCAAAGGTGATTTTATTGCCCGAAACCTTGCCGCTTGCCGTGTCGGACAATTCCTTGAGGATAATATATTTTTCGTCGATTTCGTTACGCTTTTCAACATATTCCTCAAGACCCTTTGCAACAGAAGCATTTTTGAAAATTCTCAGGTTAATACCATCACGCACAGAAGTAATTTCCTGCTTAATTTGTGTTTGGGTGCTTTCCTGCTGCAAAAGAAGCGATGTGTCAACGTATTTTTTACCTTGGGCATTTTTTTCGTTTTCTTTAAGAACGGCTCGCTTTTCGTTAAATTCCTTCTGGAAAGCTTCAACCTTTTCGTAAATACGTTTGAGCTCCGCTTCGGTTAAAAGCTTTTGAATAAAATCGTCCTTATTTTCAAAACCGTTTTCTTTAAGTGCGTTTTCGTATTTGTCTTTTAAAAGCACGTTTTCTTCCTCGGTGTCCTTCTTTGACTTTTCAAGCGCTTCGCACTTGCCCGAAAGCTGGGAAACTGCTACGGTTACTTTTTCCAAATCCGTCCGGGCTTTTTCAAACAAGGCTTCATTTTCGCAAATTTTTGTTTTTAAGCTTCCAATTTTAAGGGACAATTCGCTTTTGGTTTTCTGAACATTTAAAAGGTCGTAGCCTCTTTCGGTTATGCTTTTTTCAAGCACATCACATTCGCCTGTCAGCTTATTCATTTCCTCAGCCTTTTTGTTCAATTCCTCCTGGACATTGTTGCATTGCTTTTCGGCTTTATCAATATCCTCTTTTTTCACCTCTTTGCCCGAAAAGGTTGCAACCAAAGGGTGGTTTACCGAGCCGCATACAGGGCACGGCTTACCCTCCTGGAGTTCTTTTCCCAAAACACCTGCAAGGTTGTCAAAATAGGCTATCTTTAAATTATTATATTCCTCTAAAATACCGGTATATTCGTCCCTTTTTGTTTTGTATTCATTTTCCTTATCTTTTTTAAGCTTTTGCTTTTTTGTGTATTCTTCAACGCTTTCCAAAAGCTTTGATGCTTCCAGCTGCTCCTTTTTTAATTCTTCGGTTTCTTTGTTTTTTTCGCTTGCCGCATTGTATTCTTTAAGGCACACTGCTTTCTTTTCTTCCTCTGCTTTCAGCTTTTGAGTATTCTGGTCAATTTCCGAATTTATCTGTTCATAGCGTTTAATACCAAGGGCGTATTTTTCAAAATGAACATTAACGGCATTTGCCTTTAAGCCGTTGTTGTATTTTTCAATTTCGCTATTTATAGCTTTTTTCATTTCGCTGAGAGCTTCTACCTCACTCTTTAGCTTTTCAACCCTTGTAAGAAGATTGTTCACCTGGTTTGTACTTTCAATTTTTGAGTGAATCTCCTTCAGCTTCAAGTCGCTTTCTTCAATTGCCTTTTCAGCTTCGGCAAGCTTTTTTTCGTCGTTTGAATGAAGAAGGTTTAAAGCTTCCAGCATTTTTTCCGCATCGTACGCATTGGAAAAAACCTCCTCCACCATAGCCTCGTTCATAAGTGACATTATTTTTTCCTGCACAGCATTTCTTTCGGAATCTGTTTTGCTGAATTTTTCCGAAAGCTTTCTTTGGAAGGTTTCATAAAGTGATGTGTCGAAAATCTTTCTGAAAAGCTCAGAACGGTCCTTGCTTTTTTCGGTGAGTATTTTCCTGAACTCTCCCTGTGCAATCATGGCAATTTGCGAAAAACGCTCCTTGTCCACACCCAAAATTTCAACAACCTTTTCTGTTACTGTGTCAACACCTGTGTAAACAAAGCCATCGGGCATGGTAAGAGTTGCATCGGCAATTTCTTTTGTTTGTCCCGTTCCGTGCTTTTTGTCACGGACATATTCGGGCACTCTTTCTATTTCGTATATTTCATCACGATACATGAACTTGTAATAAACAAAGGTTTTTGTGTCGCTTTGGGCAAAATCACTTCGGAGAGTTTTTGTGGTTTTTCTTTCCTTGCCTCCCGAAACGGCACCAAAAAGCGCAAAGCTTATGGCATCAAAAATTGTTGTTTTGCCACTTCCTGTGTCACCTGTTATTAAAAACAGTCCGCTGTTTAAAAGAGAGAAATCAATTTCACAACACCCTTTAAAGGGGCCGAATGCCTGCATTTTTAAATATAAAGGCTTCATGCTCTCTCCTCCTCAATCTCTTCAAGTAGGGTTTTTATAACCTTTCTCTGCTCCTCGGTCATAGCTTTCCCGTTTATGGTTTTGTAAAAATCCTCAAACTGTTCATGAGCACTTTTTTCAATGGAAAACTCTTTTGCCACCATCTCGCTCTTTCTGTTTCTTTCAAACAAAAGCTCGGTCATAAAAGGAAAGGCACCCTTTAACTTGCCGTAAGCATCCACAACGGTTTCTTCGTCGGTTAAAGTAATTCGTGTAAAACTATTGTTAGCCTTTTTTAAAACACAATCAATTGTTCCTTTTATATCAACATAATCACGGTAAGGCACAAGGGGTATTTTTGTAACAGTTAAATCACCTTTTTCTTTTATTTCGCCCAAAAGCACGCACTTTTCGTCCCCGCATTCCGATGCGGAAAACTTAAGTGGTGTTCCCGAATAGTAAATGCTTTCTGAAACCTTCTGGCACTTGTGCAAATGCCCCAACGCCACATAGTCAAAGCCATCAAAAGCAAAGGCTTCAACATTGTCAAGTCCGCCTATGGGCACTTCTTCACTTTCGCTTCGTTCAGCACCTGTTACAAACTGGTGTGCAAGAAGAACATTTCGTTCAGCTTTGTCAATTGCACACTCTTTTAAAACCATTGTCACAGCATCGGTGTAGCTTTCAACGTTTTCATAAAATCTTTTAACGTGAGCAGGCTTTATAAAGGGCAAAAGGTATACGTTCACCTTTCCGTATGCGTCGGTTATTTCTGTTTTTGAAATACTGCCCTCAAAAACAGGCGACATGTATATCCCCTGCTTTTTAAAAGCCTGTGCCCCATACGCAATTCGCTCTGCAGAATCATGGTTACCGCTTATTATGAAAATTTTTGAATTTGCATCTGACAAATTGCCCAAAAACTCGTCAAGGAGCTTCACCGCTTCGGCACTGGGCATGGTTTTGTCGTAAATATCCCCTGCAATAAAAACACAATCAGGTTTATTTCCTTTTACAATTTTAATAATTTCATTTAAAATATATTTCTGGTCCTCAATGAGAGAATACTCATTGAGCCTTTTTCCTATATGCAAATCCGAAATGTGTATAAACTTCATTTTCTCACCCTTTAAATCAGCATACATTAATTTTACACTTTTTAAACTACCCGGTCAATATAAAATATTTTCATCCATTTACCAATGGGGACAGGTTCAGATGGTAAATTTTTCACCACTTGAACCTGTCCCCATTGGTAAATAATATTTTTCAACCACAATACGGGCATTTGGGATAATCAAAGTCGTATTCCTTTCCGCATTTTTTACACTTTACCTGAGGCAGTTTTTCTTCATCATCTGCAGCTTTGAAAAATTCAAGCTTTCCGCACTTTGGGCAGGAATATATTGAAACCTCCAAGCCACCTGCCAAAAGATTGGGCCAATTGCCAAACAAAAAACTTTCTTTGCCCAACTGTATGTCTTCGGTCATTATGTATTCCATTTCATGGTTGCATCTAAGACATTTTATGTTTTTCACAATTCCACCTCATCTGTCATTTCTTCATACTCTGCTAAGGCTTCTTCCATTTCCACCAGGCGGTTGTTATTATCGTTAATTTTCTTAAACACGAAAAAGCCTCCGATTGCCGTGAAAACATAGCCCAAAAACAGCGGCACGGCACAATCGATAAAATATTGCAATTTATTTTCTCTGTAATAATCATACACCTTTCCAATAAAAGGCGCTGTTCTTTCATCGCCTAAAATTGCAATTATATCGCCTATTATTTCACCGCAAGGCACTGCAATAACACAGGAAATAACAACGCACAAAAGCTTGTACATGTTTCTTTTCACGTTGGTGGCATCGTAACATTTTGATGCTATTACCGCCATAACAAAGCCCATCCAAAAGCTTACAAAGCCGTTACTTCGGATAAAGCCGTAAAAAACCGCACCCAAAAGCGCACCCGACAATGCACCCCAAAAACCCAAGAAGTAGTTTTCCGAACGGTTTTTCTCCTCGTCAATGCATTGGCGCATGTAGTCACGCTTGTCTCTTTCCATTGCAGACTTTTGCTCATTTGGCGTGAGATATCTTTCGTTTTGCATGCTATCCCCTCCATGTAAATTTTATAACTTTAAACACTTGTTGTCAACCTCTCTTCCAATTTACAACAAGGACAGGTTCAAATGGTAAATTTTTCACCACTTGAACCTGTCCCCATTGGTAAAAATCAGTTTTTGAATACTAACGCCCGCACAACCTCTGCCCAAGGTTCCAAATCTTCATGAATAACATCGTTTTCCCACAATTCATAGATTGCATCGGGATAGAAATCTATCAACTGATTACGAATTCTGATAAACTTTCGTTTTTGAATAAGTGAACCTAACATTGCCTGAGGCAAGACCTCTTCAAAGCTTTCCTTTGTAAGTTCCTTTCCGTCCGCTTCAATATATTCTGTTGCAAGGTCACAGGTGTAATCAACCCATTCCACCACCAACTCATCAGTTACGTTTTCTGCCAGCAAGCTGTTAAAGAAACCATGATATATGTTTTTGTATTCATTATATGTTGCCGCAACACTATTTGGGGGAAATTCGCATTCAAACGAAGAGCACAACGGCTTTAAGCTTTCAATGCTTTCAAGCCATATAACATTAATTTTGTTATACACGGCATCTGCAGGGCAAGTGATTATTTCCTGTGAAGGCGTGGTCACAACCTTTTTCACACGATTGTCCCACATTAAGCTTACTACAACTACTCCCCCTGCCTCATAGTCTGAAAGAGTTATATTTATATTTTCACCATCCACTATAACACTGTCTATAGAGGGCATTAAATAATCAAAGGCATTTTCCGCATTAAACAATGATACATTATATCTTCCGTAATTAAACATTGTGGTTATCTCCTCTGAATACTTGTACCAAGGTGCAGAAGATATTGAAACATAGTATTCCATAGACCCTGTGCCGTAACTTTTTAAAACGCTTTCGCTTAAAGTCCAGTTAACTTCGTCTGTTGTTCCGCCCGGATTTGCAGCTGACGCAGGCAAACTTACCAACAATAAAGCTATCATAACAATTATTAAAACTATGCCCATTAGCTTTTTCATAACTTTATCTCCCTATTGAAACCTTGTTAATTTGATTTTAATTGTATCATTTATCATTTTCCCATTCAAGAAAAAGGGGCGAATAGCTCCTCTGCAACGTGAATGATAGCTATGCATTGAATTTATCAAGGGCCTCGAAAAATTCCTTTTGTCGCCTTTTAGTTAATGGAAGCTCGTATTTCTTTTCCTTTGACGAAGCCTTAACTACATTGCCCATTACACTTTTTACCTTTTTAAGGTTTACAAGGTAGCTGCAATGGCTGTACTTAAACATTTTTTCATTTTCCAGTAGTTTTTTCACAGTCCCAAAGGGCGCCGTTACAAGATACTCGCCATCCTCTGTACAAATGAGAGTGTTGCGGTTGTGGTTTTCAATGTAAATAATTTCGTCTTTTATTATATTAACCTCAGCGTCCCACAAATTCCACAGAGGCTTTTTTACACAGTACATCATTTTCACTTTGAAACATTGCCCTTGTAAATTCAGTTTCATTAAAATACCCCTTTTTATCATATTCATATAAATTATATATTTTTATCCTTTGTTTTTTAATTCGTAGCAGGTGACCAACACCAAAAAACAGGGACAAAAAGAAAAAAGCTATACTTATTTAAAGTATAGCCTTTTGAATAGAACGAGGTATTTATTTGTCAAGTTTGGTTTTGTTTTTGTCAAGTTTTGCAATTTTCAGCTTTTTTCATGAGAATGTCGCAGCAGAACATACCCTCCTCGTTAACGAAATAGTCAATCATTCCGTCGTTGTCTTCAACAATCTTTTTAATGTTTTTGACCCCTATGCCGTGATGGGTTTTCTCAGTTTTTGTGGTTTTAAGATTAACACTTGAAAAATCTTTGTTAAAGCTGTTTTCGATATATATTGAAACGTATTCACGCTTTAACTGCACATTGAGAATTATTATTTTTTCTTCGCTTTTTTCCGCTGCTTCGATTGCGTTGTCCAAAAGATTTCCGAACAAAACCGCAATTTCTGTTTGCTTTATAAAGCTTAGAGCATTGTTTGACACGTTAACCTTAGGAAAAATTTTGTGCTTTTTGCAAAGTGCAAGCTTTGTGTTTACAATTGCGTTAAAAACATCGTTGTCGGTAAAAATGACCTTCTGGTAATCATTTAAGCCTTCCACAACGTTTTGGATGTAGTTTTTTGCATCGGTATGATTATCCAGCATTGCATTAATTGCCAAAAGGTGCTTTTCCATGTCATGCTTTACAGAATATGTGCTCTCAAACAAGGCTTTCATGTTTGCCTCCATGCTTCGCACATTGTCCTGCTGCATGGTGAGCATTTCATACTCAAGCTTCATTTTTGCATCCTGTTTCATTTTGTACAAAAAGAAAAAGATTACAACGTTCAATAAAACCATAATAAGGGCAATATAAAACATTTCGCTAAGTACCCCGGGCGCTTTAATTGTGGCGTTTGTCATGAACACCACACATATCCATGTGCCGAAGGGCACTATTGAAAACAAAATCCATTCCTTTTTACTCAGGCGGAATTCGGCATTGATTTTTAAAATAAATTTAAAGGCTAAAAACTCAAAAACTCTGCATACACAAATCATTATCATTCGCCAAAGACTTAAATTTGCAATCATGCCCTCGGTATTTATGCCCGATAAATAGGACGCAATAAATATGAGCACACTGGAAATTGCAAAAATGAATGCAATGGCATATGTATTGATAAAAATGTGCTCAATTAATTTGCCCTTCAGGAAAAAACCTGCATACACAGAATAGATTACAATTATCACACCCGACATAAAGCCGTCGTAAATTGCAATGGCGTTTATGAAGCTGATTGTGAGAAAGCCTGCAGTTACAGTTAGCAAAAAGCTCAGATGGTCAATAAACCTACTTCGCTTACTGCCAAAATAGCACCTTAAAAACCACACCCATATAAACTGTTGTAAAAATGATGCGGACATTTCTATAGCCTGTTCTATCATAACACACCTCTTAAATATCGTTGAAAACCGATTTTTGCGTCAGCCATTCTGGCACGGCTCACGGGGATTTCTTCCCCGTTTAAAAGCACACAGCAGTTTTTCTCAATAACACTTATCATTCTGCAATTTACAAGATAACGGTTGTGCACCCTTATAAAGCCGTGGTTTTTCAACTGATTTTCAATATTGTCGAGCTTGTTGCGGTAGCTTTGGATGGTTGAATTATCCTTTGTGCACACATTCACATAATGCTCTTGTGCCTTGATGTATAAAACTAAGTCAAGGTTAATTTCAATCATCTTTTTTTCTTCAGCCTGCAGTTTTATTATTGTCTGAATGCTTCTTGACTGGATAACACTTTTAAAAAGCTTGCCAACCACTTTTTCAAGCATGTCAATCTGTGATTTCGGAACAAACCAGAAAGGCTTGTACTCGTAGGCTGAATAAACCATAGCCTCCTGACTTGACACAAAAATGAGTATAATGTCCTTTTTTATTTTAAAAAGCCTGTCTGCAGTTTCAAACCCGTTAATGCCCGGAAGGGCAATGTCTAAAAACACTGCATCAACACCCTTTTCTTCGCAAACAGACAAAAGCATTTCACCGGAATTTACTGTGAAAATATTACTTTTAATTCCGTATTTTTGCGAAGAATCGGTTACATAGCTTTTAATTTTATCAACATAAAGCTGTTCATCGTCACATATTGCAATATTTATTGTTTTGTTCATTTTTCCACCCCGTAAAAGTTTTAATACGAGAAGATATGCACATATCAAAAAGTGCGCAGCCGAAGCTACGCACGAAAAATACATACCCTTCGTTTGCTGCGACACAAATCAAAAACTCCACACACAAGTATGCGAAAAAGAGCATGCATTTTTACCAAAATAAAAAGCATACTTAGTGTGGTCAAAAAATATTTGATTTATGTCGCACATTAATTCTACCACTTTAACGGGCAAAAGTCAACTTATAGTTACAAGCACAAAAACCGAGGAAAATCCTCGGTTTTTGAATTAATTCATCATTGTTTCAGCTTCTTTGTCAAAGTCATCATCATTAAAATCAGGCAATTTGTTGTCGGTATCTTCGGGAATAACCATGTAGCTGTTACAAAGGGGCTTGAAGTTTTCCCACAAGAAAAGCTTGTAGTATTTCGCACCATGTACCATTAATGCGGGGTTATCAACATCCAATTCCTTGGCAAAAACTACCGCATTTTCGTCGTTATAGCCTGCAACATACAGCTTTGCATCGGGGTGAAGAGTTTTTTCAAGCTCAACCAAAGCTGAAAGCTTTTCGCCCTTAACTTCTGCTTTCACGATAGCTGCATCCACTTTTTTAATGGTGATTGTGTAGTCACCGTTGGGAGTAAAGGTCATTTCGCCAAAATTTGCACGTGCTACATTGTCGCCAACTGCTACAATGTAGCTGTTTTCAGCTTCAATTCTCACTGGGATGCCTGTAAACATTTTAAGCTCGTCGCCTTCCTGTACCTTACCGCCGTTTATCATGGCTTCACCACCTGAAATGTTGAAAAGACAAGTTCCTGTAATACCTGCATTATAGTAGGTGTTGAAAACATCCATGTACTGATTTCGTAAAGGTGTTGGTCTTCCGCCTGCGTAATTTTTAAGAGCATTTACATTGTTTTTCCAGTTGTCTAAATTACCAAGATTCCATCTTGCAATGTCGGCAGTTTTTCCGGCTTCTCTTTCTGCCATCATTTCGTCAAGCATTGCGGAAATGCTTGTGCCACGCATAAATGTGCGGAGATAAACCATGCTTCTTTGCGAGAATTCGGTTCTGAACTTTTCGTTTTTGAAGAGGTATTCAAATAAGTCAGTTGCAAATTTGGGGTGACGGGATGCTGTGTCGGCATCCTTTTGCATTGTTGAAAGATAAAGCGTGTTATGGTTTGTGTTTTCGTAGGAAATGTCAAAGTCGTGCACCATAAATCTCCACTTACCGTCTGCCCCGTAAACATTGGGGTCAATAGCCTCTTCTGTTACTCTCCAGAACTTCATGTTGTTTCCGGGCCAGTCGTCATTGCCTGAATAAATGTAAATAATCATGTAGTCAATAAGATTGTCCACGTCAACCACAGAGCAAAATTCTTCATAAACAGAATCATTTGTAATGTCGCTGTCAAGAACCAGGCTCTTTACATACGCCCACTGAGTGCGGTAATAGGTTTCGCCCAAAACTCCGTCCTCGTTACCATCCTCAGGGCCTTCGGAATATTCAAGCTTATCAATGTAGGTTTTGCCGTTGTATTCGGTGTAGTCAATAGGTTCAGTCCAGCCACGGTCAAGGAAAACAAAATTGTCGCCGTCAATACCGTAGTGCTCTTCTAAGTAGTCCTTGTCGTACTGCTCACGGCATTCGTAAAGACCCCAGTATTCGCCATTTAAGAACAATACCATGGGCACGCTGTGAGCAATGTCCACACGCATATTGCTTGCAATTTTCTGAGCTAAGGGGTCACGAAGGTTTGTTCTGTTGTAGTCAGAAATACGGAATGTTACCTTTGAATACTTTTCCACACCGTCACCGGGGATAAGGTCGTATTCAAGTAATTTGCTCTGTGTGGGGTCGGTCTTTTTAAAGTATATTCTGAGTGACTTTTTGGGGTTAGAACGTGAACCGTGACCTGAAACCTTCATTTCAACTGTTCGGTTAATCTCAGTTTGACCTTCTTGGGTTATGTAATGGAACACGCCCGGTACCTTGTGCTCATAGTTCCAGTTCTGGTAAATACCATTACTGTTGTCCCAAAGGTCGTACTGTGTGGCAATAATGTTTACAAAGGGGTAGTTACCCACATAGTCCCACATGTTTTCACCAACAAAATATGTGTTGGATGATACATAGCTTGTTTCACCGTCTTTAATTACTGCTGCACGGATGGTAGTGCCCTTTGGAGGTGTTGTGGAACTTGGCTCAATCACAAAAGGCTCTGTGTATTTAGCGGAAGATGTTGTAGGCACGTCACCATTTAATGTGTAGTAAATGTCGCCCTCACCGGTAAGGGACACTTCAATAGTATCCTCGTACACACCACCGTTCAGACTGAACACAGGTGCCTCAGGCGCAGCATGGGCACTTATGCCCCATATGAGCATAACTAACACTGCTAATAGTAAACTTTTTTTCATTTTTTCACCCTCTGTTTTTATATTGTAATCAGGCTAAACAATTCTTTAAATCAAAAATAGGTTTTCCGTTTTCATCATACACTACCTTCAACAAATGTGCATGACGGTTGATGTCATCCAAGGGGTTACCCACAATTTTTTCAAAATCACGTGCGTGGAACACACAAATGTCGTTGCCCTCTTCGTCCTTAACAAAGCTGTTGTGACCGGGGCCGTAAACTTCAAGACTTTCGTCGGTTTTTAAAACAGGGTAGCGTTCCTTGTCCCACTTATTGGGGTCTAAAATTTCGTCGTTTTCGTCAATTGTGAGCATGCCCATGCAGTAGCATGCACCTGTTGCGGATGCAGAATATGTAAGGTGGATTTTGCCGTTGTGCTTTAAAACTGCAGGACCTTCCTCAACCCATTCATCAACTCTTTCCCAGTCGTATGTGGGGGTGGACAAAATAACCTGTTTTGTGCCAAGCTGATAAGGGCTCTTTAATTCTGCAATGCAAAGGTTACTTGTGCCCTTCCATTTGCCGATTTTTTCTGCCCATACTGTGTACCACTTGCCCTTGTTTTCAAAAACTGTCATGTCTAAGCTAAAGGACTTAAAGCTGAAGCCGTCACCTGTTACAGGATGAAGCATGCCTAATTCTTCCCATTTTCCGTTCATGGGGTCGCCCTCGCACTTTAACACAAAGGGACGGATGTGCCACACGTCGTCAACACGAGAAGCTGCAAAGTAAATGTAGTATGCTCCGTCAATGTAGTGAAGCTCAGGCGCCCATATGTAACCTGACATTTCTTCATTTTCGTGTTTTGTCCAGATTTTTTTAGGTGTAGCTTCTGCCAAACCCAAAAGAGTGTCGCTTTCACGAAGCATAAGACAGTCATAATCGGGTGCTGTTGCAATAAAGTAATATTTGCCGTTAATTTTTGTTGCAAAGGGGTCTGCACTGTGTTTGATCCAAGGTTTCATTTTAATTCTCCTTTAAATTAATTTTCATTGTGAATGTTAAGCTTTTATCAAATCGTTCCTTGTAGGTTTTTTCCACTGTTTGTAAATCGAATTTGTATTCAAATTCCATCTCTTCTCCATTATACACCACAACAATGGGCTTTTCAACATCTACAAAGGAATCGTTCACGTAAATTGCATCAACGTTACCTGTAACGGTGAATTTGTTGCCTTCACGT
This sequence comes from Clostridia bacterium, assembly GCA_045546275.1. Classification (GTDB taxonomy): domain Bacteria; phylum Bacillota; class Clostridia; order UMGS1883; family UMGS1883; genus RGIG1927. The sequence goes on from JAZQCM010000025.1 coordinate 59,435, forward strand.
TTAACGGTAACTGTTCCCTCGTTGGCAGTTGACTCCACATAGTAGAACCTATCGCTCTTTTTAAGGCTCAAATTCCATTCAATGTTTTCAGGGTAGGGATTTCTCACGTGGTTATTTACCAATCTTATTGCATTTGTATCACGGAAGGTGCCGTCTGTCAAAAGCTGCAATTCTGTGCCGTTGTCAATAAAGTTATGAGGCTTATTTTTGTGGATGAATACTCCCTTTACATTTTCGTTTTTGCCGTATTCCTCAGTTACCTTGTTACGGTCATAAGCTGTATCCAATTCGCCGCACTGAAGGTAAAGAGGTGTGTTTTTAAGGTTAGTTAAATCAACACCGTTGGGATGACCTGCACTCATATTTGCAGAGGCGAAATAGTCTGCCATTCTTGCACTAATCTGATACACGCCATCGCCGCCTGCACTGTAGCCTACTAAGTAAACCCTGTCGGGGTTAATGTTGTAGAAAATAGCAAGATTTTGAAGTAACCTCTTGTAGCATTCATAGCTTTCGGGGTTAAAGTGAGTGTCCCAGGTATCTCTCACGCCACGGGGTGCAATGTAAATACCACTTTCCACACTACCACGATAATAGGTCTGCATTGCATTCCACTGGGAGTTATTTAAATCCGGTGTATCGCTGCCACCGCCACCGTGAAGAGCAATGTACACAGGGTAGCCACTAAGGGGTTCTTCGCCCATAATGCTCATTGTGTACTTCATGGTAACATCACCGTATGTGATTGCCTTTTCCTTAACCTCTTTTTGTCTTTCCTTGTCAAAAGTTGCCTCACTGCGCATTACTTCTGCGTTAATGTTTTTCTTCATTTCGTCCTCGGTTTTACCAAAGCATGCCAAAAGCTGTTTGAATAAATCGTAGGTAACTTTGCCCGAATATTCCCAAATTTCTTCGCCTGAAATTTCTGTGCCTAATATGCGCGTTGTAATAATCATAAGCTCTTCCATGAGCACAGGTCTTTCGGGTTCAAAAAGTCCGTTTTCGTTACCCTTTGTAATACCCATCTCAAACGCTTTATTCACATAGCCGTTATCGCAGTCGGAAAATGTCCGTGTCTCGCTTGTGCCATAGCCAAGCTTTATCATTATTCTCTCTAACGCTTCTTCACGGGAAATGTAGTACCACTTGTCCATAACACGGTTGTATTCTTCCTCGTTAAGCGGCAAAAAGCCGCCGTGTTTACTGCCTGTTGGCATTGTGATTGTATCGGTTGCCTTAGTGAATTTACCCGATGCAATATCGGTGGTTAAGTAAGGCACGTAAACTGAGTAATCATCAACCATTAATGCGTAGGTATCGTCTGTGCCCTTAACTAAAAAGCTTCCGGGGCCTTCACCATTAGGACGAGGAAATTCATTTATATATTCATAAGGGCCTGACGCATGGTCACTTACCATCATTTCAATATGACCTGTCTGCTTGTAAAAATGGTAGAACTTGCCGTCGTTTGCATGGATAATATTTGAGTCAATTGCCCATATTCTTTCGCCCTTGTCGTTAAAGGGACGCACAAAATATTCAGGCTCTGTAAATGTGCGGAAGTCACGGGTTCTTACAACGTACACCGTGTCACCGGGGTTATCCATTGTTAAATCCTTACCCGATGCATACACTAAATATTCCTCTGTGTCGGGGTCCCAGATTGCCTCAGGTGCCCACGCACAGCCGATAAAGTCATTTGCAAACTTAACCATTCTCTGCTCGGACCAATTGATTAAGTCGTCACTTTCCCAAACCATTAAGTATTTACTGCCTGCCATACTCCATGGGCCCCAGCCCTGACCATCCTTGGTGTTTAAGTCGGTTGCGATTAAATAAAATCTGTCGCCCTCAACGCTTCGTAAAAGGTATGGGTCACGAAGCTCATATGTACCCATTTGGCTTTCAAGAATTGGCTTGTTTTCGTTTAAGTCAAACCAGTTGTAGCCGTCACGGCTTCCTGCAATATGTATGGACAAATGCTCGTCACTGCCGTTTACAAAGCCACGGAAATAAACATACAAATAGCCAACTGTTTCGCCAACCGGTAAAGGCTTTTTAATAACCGTTACCTCCTGGGTAAAGCTTGGCTTAATCATGCCTAAATCTACAGTGGCGGTTAAAGTAACCTTAACGTCTTCTTCCCCACGTGTGACCTTACCCTTGGGTATTGTGTAATCGCCGTTAGGTATGTCCTTTGTGGACAAAACAGCCTCATTACTTGATTTCCATTCAACTTTTTTGCCAAAAACTTCATTGGGCAATGTAACATTGCCTTTAATACTGTTGCCGTTTTCTATTTCAAGAGCTTTTTTGTAGTCCTCCTGAGAGTGTGAAACAGAAGGCTTTTTTGCCATTTTTTTAATTTCTTCATGGCTCAAAGCTTTATTTACAAAGCTCATTTCATCGACATAGGCATTGAGCCTGGGGTCTGCTGTAAACTGGGATTTACCAATGTAGTTGCTACGTGTTTCTCCAAGGTCATTGAGAGTATATTCACACTCTTTCTTGGCAACCACTTCACCATCAACATAAACCTTAATCAGCTTGCCCTCCTGCACCAGTGCAACGTGCATCCAATCATTAAGCTTTGTAACGCCTACTGCATCAAAGTTCCATTCATCACTGCCGTTTATTTTATAGGCAACTCTCAAATTTTTTGTGTCGTGAGGTATACCGAAATACACATAATTATCAGTGCCTGTGCCAAAGTCAAAAATTCTTTGCCAGCCCTTTTCAAGACCTGTCATTTTAAGCCAGGTGGAAAAAGTGTAGTCAGAAACGCCTTTATTTATATTATCGGGCATTTTAACATAGCTTGTACCACCGTTGAACCAAACGGATTTGCCCTTTATCCCTTCGTTAAAGTAAGTTAACTTATGGCTTTCATAGCTAAGTTCACTATCAAAATTAATACTGATCATTTCGTCCGTCTCCTTTGCCAAAGTAGGTACAGTGCCAAAACTCATGCAAAAACAAAGAAGTCCTGCCAAAGCTTTTTTCATTATTTTCACTCCTTTGAAAAATCTACCTTTATCATATCACACAATATGCTTCATTGCAATTAAAAAGGCACGTTTTCACGTGCCTTTTTAACGTTTTTAATTACTCAATTGTAACTGCTTCAACATAAGGAATCATACCCGAAACCTTATTCCAAAGCATTACCTTAACGTTATCGGTTGTCGCATCTGCTTCAAATGCAGTATCCACAATCTTAACTGCCTTTGCACTGTTAAGAGAACCATCGGTGTTGTAAGAAGCAACAATAACAATGCTTTCACCAAGCTCTTCTTCGCTTATTACATTACCTGTTACCTTGCCGTCAGAAAGAGTAACATTTTCAAATCTGATAGCTGCAGGAAGGATAACCTCAAGGTCTGTAACCTTAAGCTGACCTGTAGTTGAAACACCGCTACCTGCATAAACCATAATCTTACCCAGGTCATCGCAGGTTGCACTTGCACGGAAGCGGAAGTTGTCTGCAACAGTATGCTGCACGCCATCAACTTCAACAAATACTGAATATGTTTTTGTTAAAACATCAGCAACAATCGTTACAGGATATGTCTTTTCTGCTTCGTAGTATACTGTATTTGTTTTCTGGTAGCCTGAGCCGTTGTAGGCATCAAAGTAACCGTCTCGTGTAACTCTCACATAAATAGGCATATCACCATAGCCACGAGGAGTAACATCCTTGTCACCAAAGGAAACACCTGCATCTATACTTGCTGCCTTAGGTGTCACATTGTACTTATATGTTACTGTTTTTTCAGCAACAGGAATAGCGTATGTTGTCCATGTGCTTTCAAGTGTTGACTCAAGATAGCTTGTAACGGGTTTTACAAGAAGAGTATATTCCTTAACGTATTCTGTTGTGCCGTATACAAATGTGCCCTTAAGTGTAACAGGTTTAACACCGTCAACAGGAACATTTACTGTACCATCAAGGGAAAGAGTGTCGTCGCCACTCAAAATTTCCCATGTAATTTCGCTTCCGTAAACACCCATCTCAGGAAGTGTGATGTTGCCCGTAACGTAGTTTACATCATAACCAAAGTTTACGGACTCAGCGTCAAGTCTTGCCATGTCCTCGTCAGTGCTGCCTGTACCTTCTGCGATTTCACCAAGAGTAAGCGCACGATGGTAAAGCTTAACATTGTCAAACATACCCTTAAAATAGGGGTCTGCTGCAAACTGACTCTTGCCAAGGTAAGCCGATAAGCCTTCTTCTGCAAGGTGATAAATGGTTCTTGTAACAGTATTTGTTGCAACCTGAACGCCGTCCTTGTAAATTGTAATGGAATCAGGCTTTACAACAAGGTCAATGTGCATCCATGTGTCGGTAAGTGTGCCAAGATTGTTTGAAACAATCTTTTCTTCGTAGGAATAACCCGAAATGGTGATTGCGCTACGCATTGTTGTGTCGTTCAGCTTAAAGAAAGCATACTGTCTGTCGCCTGTACCCAAGCTGAAGGTCATGTTGGATTCGGGAGAATTGTCGTTTAAAACATCAAAGGAAAGTGTGAATTCATTCTGCTTATCAAACACGCCTTCGGGGAATTCAAAGTAGGAATTTGTGCCGTCAAGAACTAAAACATTGCTTTCTCTTTCTTCGTTGTATTCAACCTTTGCATTGCCCTTAAGATATGCTGTTACATCTTCTTCAAAGTCAAATGCATATTTTGCTTCAGTTCCTGCTTCGTCAGCCTCGGGAGCACTCCATGCTTCCATGACTCTTGCATATTCTTCTGCATTTATGGGTAAAAAGCCACCATGCTTACTACCTGTGGGCATTATAACTGTGCCACTGCCTGCCTCGAACTTACCTGAAGCAATATCAGTTGTGAGGTAAGGAACGTATACGGAGTAGTTGTCAATTAAAAGTGCGTATGTATCGGTTGTACCCTTTACCAAAAAGCTACCGGGACCTTCACCGCCGATTGTTTTAAAGCCGGGAACTTCTGTATAAGGACCTGACGCATGGTCACTTACAAGCATCTGAACCTGGCTGTTCCACTTTTTGTAGAAATGATAGAACTTGCCGTCGTTCGCCTGAATAATATTGGAGTCAATTGCCGCAATACGCTTTGTGCCTTCGCCGTATGTTGTTACCCCGTTGTCTTCAAAGGGACGCACAAAATATTCAGGCTCGCTGAATGTTCTGAAATCACGTGTTCTTACAACGTAAACTGTATCGATTGCGGAGGAACCCATTGTAAGGTCCTTTGCAGACGCATAAACAAGATATTCTTCTGTGTCGGGGTCCCAGATTGCTTCGGGCGCCCATGCACAACCCATATCGTCGTTTGCAAACTTAACCATTCTCTGTTCAGACCAGTTAATAAGGTCATCGGATTCCCAGATCATAAGGTACTTACTACCCTCTAAGCTCCAGGGACCCCAGCCCTGACCATCCTGAGTGTTTAAGTCAGTTGCGATTAAATAGAATCTGTCGCCGTCCTTACTACGGATAAGGTAAGGGTCACGAAGACACTGTGTGCCCATTGTACTTTCAAGAATAGGCCAGTTACCGTTAAGGTCAAACCATTCGTAACCATCTTCACTGCCTGCAACATGAATTGCAAGACGTTCAGGCTCTCCGTTTACATTACCGCGGAAATAAACATAAAGATATGCTTCAGTTTCGCCAACAGCTTCAGGCTTTGCAATAACGTTAACGTCAATTTCCTTTGTAAGGAGTTCGCCGTTAAAATCAACTGTTGCAGTAAGAGTAACTATTGTGTCCTCAGCCTGTCTTGTAACACGGCCTGCAGGAATTGTATAGTCACCATTGGGGATGTCGTAAGGATATACAACATCTTCATCGCTACTTCCCCATGTTACACTGTAACCCATGGCTTCGGTCTGAAGAGTAATGTTTTCCTTAACAGAATCCTTAACGGGAATGTCAATTGCATTGAGCACCTTTTCAGCATCCATAGTAACTTCAGGGAAAGTGCCGAGCTCTTTAATTTCATCGGCTGTCATTGCTCTTTTACTGAAAAACGCTTCGTCAAGATAAGCATTAAGATATTTGTCGCCACTAAACTGGCTGCGGCCGATGTAGTTTGTTGTTGTGTTGCCAAGTGAATCGGGAGTGATTGTGAAGTTTGTGTTTGTAGCGGTTGCAACACCATTCACATAAATTGTAGCTGTGTTGCCACTCTTTACAAACGCAACATGGCTCCACTTGTTCTTTTCAATTGCATTTTCTGCAGTAAAATTAATTTCACTGCCGTCGTTGTACTTTGCGGCGCCACGAACATTTGTTGCGGAATAAGGCATGCCTAAGAAAATGTAGCTTGCAGTGCCTGCGCCAAAGTCAAAAATTCTTCTCCATGCTGCTGCAGAGGTTGTGGGTTTAATCCATGCAGCCATTGTGAAATCGGTAACACCCTGTGTGATGTTATCGGGAAGGTGAATGTAGCTTGTGGAACCGTTGAACCATGCACAGTTACCATAAACACCTTCGTTTAAAACTGATAAATTGTAGCCTGTTGCACCTTCGGGCAACTCTTCGTCAAAGCTTATGTAAAAAACTGTATCATCTTCAACAGCATATTCTGCCGCAAAAACAGGACAAACAGTCAAAAGCATACATAAACTCAAAACGACTGATAAAAACTTTTTCATTGTATCTTCTCCTTTTCATAATACTCTAATTATATAATACCAAATGGTGCTTTTCTTTTCAATACACATATGTATTTTTTTATTGCACTTTTGTATGGATGGCGATTTATTTTTACCCTGTGTGCCAAAAGAAAAAGAGAGCCAAAAGCTCTCTTTTCTTTGTTATTTTGCAATTTCATCAATAATATCAAGCTCTTCTTTCGTGAAAGAAGTGTTCTGCGATGCTTTTAAATTGTCAAGTATCTGCTCAGTTTTCGAAGCACCTATTAAAACACTTGTAACTCTGTCATCTTTTAAAACCCAGCTAAGTGCCATCTGTGCCAAAGATTGTCCTCTTTCCTGTGCAACAGTGTTGAGCTTTTTAATTTTTTCAATAATTTCGGGGGTTATTCTTCCTTCGTTCAAAAACCTTCCGTCGGTTTTAACTCTGGAATCCTGGGGAATACCGTTAATGTATCGGTCGGTTAAAAGTCCCTGTGCAAGAGGGCTGAAGCAAATTACGCCCTTGCCCTTTTCTTCCGCCGCATCAAGTAAGCCGTTGTTTTCAACTGTTCTGTCCATAATGGAATATCTGTTCTGATTTATAACAAAGGGACAGTTCATTTCGCTCAGTATTTCACAGGCTTCCTTCATTCTTTCGCCGTTGTAATTTGAAAGACCAACATAAAGTGCTTTACCACTTTTCACAATAGTATCAAGTGCGTGCATTGTTTCCCAAAGAGGTGTGTCATAATCGGGACGATGGTGGTAAAAAATGTCCACATATTCAAGACCCATTCTTTTGAGGCTTTGGTCCAACGATGCCACTAAATACTTTTTACTGCCAAAATTTCCGTAAGGGCCTTCCCACATGTCGTACCCTGCTTTTGTGGAAATAAGCATTTCGTCACGGTATGCGCCCATTTCTTCTTTTAAAATTCTGCCAAAGTTTTCTTCTGCAGCACCGTAGGCAGGCCCGTAGTTGTTAGCAAGGTCAAAATGCGTAATGCCATTATCAAAGGCTGTAAAGCACAGCTTTTTCATGTTTTCAAAATCGCTGTTGTCGCCAAAGTTGTGCCACAAACCAAAGCTCACCTTCGGAAGCATTAAACCGCTTTTGCCGCATCTTTTATATTCTGCATTTTTATATCGGTCACAATTTGCAATATAACTCATTTTTCATTCCTCCTTTTTTTCATTATACTATCTGTTATTTATAAAAGCAAGAGAAAAAGGTGCTGCAAAAGCAACACCTTCTTTTTAAACTATTCCCATAAAATATTCAACCGCCAACGCCACAACAACTACCAATGCAGAAATTATAAAGCCGTGAAGCATGGGGTTTACGCCTGCTTTTTTCATGTCCTTAAAGCTTGTGGACAAACCGATTGCACTAAGTGCAGTAACCATTAAAAACTTACTTACATTCTTTGCCAAAACAGACACTTCCGCGGGGATAAAGCCAACGCTGTTAACAATGCTAAGTAACACAAAGCCTGCAATAAACCAAGGGAAAAGCTTTAAAAAATTAACCCTTTTGCCCACAGCAGATTTGTTTTCTTTTCTTTTTAACCTGAGGTTTACAAAGGCAAACACCAATACCGTGGGGATAATTGCAAGGGTTCTTGTTAATTTAACCATGGTTGCAAAGTCCCCTGCTCCCTCGCTGAAAGCATAGCCTGCCGCCACAACACTTGAAGTGTCGTTTACTGCAGTGCCTGCCCACAAGCCGTACGCCATGTCACTAAGACCAAGCGCCTGACCCATAATAGGGAAAAGAACAATCATTGCCATGTCAAAAATAAAGGTTGCACTCATAGCATAGGCAATATCGGTGTCATCGGCATCAATTACAGGAGCAATGGCTGCTATTGCACTGCCACCACAAATACCTGTGCCTGCGGAAATAAGGTTTGACAGTTTCCAATCAAGACCTAAAAGCTTACCAATAATATATCCGCCGCCAAAGCAGGTTAAAAGTGTGAACACCATAACCATAATTGACATTTTGCCAACATTTAAAATAACATTCACATTAAGGGATGCACCAAGAAGAATAATTGCCACACGAAGTATTTTCTTACTGGTAAACTTTAACCCGCTTTTTAACACCAACGGGTGCCAGAAATGGTTAATAAGCATGCCCAGTAAAAGTGCAATCACCGATGCACCAATTAAATGAATGGGCAGAATTGATTCAATATACCTTGCAATACACGCAAGAACAACCGCCGCTAAAAAACCCGGGATAATATTAATTACAGCTTTCATTCACATATGCCTTCTTTCGTGTAATAATGAGTTGTATACAAATTAAAACAAGCATTCTTAAAATGAGAATGCTTGTTCTGGTGAGACACGGGGGAATCGAACCCCCGACAACTTGATTAAAAGTCAAGTGCTCTACCGACTGAGCTAGTGTCCCAAATTTGGCTGGACCGGCGGGATTTGAACCCACGAGATGCCGGAGTCAAAGTCCGGTGCCTTACCGCTTGGCTACGGTCCAAAATAAAAGAGCGTGGCTATCGCGCTCCAGACCCAGTTTTGCGGAATTAAGGTGAAACCGGTAACCTTTTATAAAATTGGGGTGGATAATCGGATTCGAACCGATGGCCTCCAGAGCCACAATCTGGCGCTCTAACCAACTGAGCTATACCCACCAAATAAAAAAATGGCGTGCCTGCGGGGACTCGAACCCAGGACCTACTGCTTAGAAGGCAGTTGCTCTATCCAGCTGAGCTACAGGCACGTATATTGGAGCGGGTGATGGGAGTCGAACCCACCTAACCAGCTTGGAAGGCTGGAATTCTACCGATGAACTACACCCGCAAATCACCCTTTTTTCAAGGACCTTTGTCATTATAGCAAATAGTGGTGCCTTTGTCAAGCTATTTTAGTTAAAATTTTTTCATTTTTTTGTCCCTGCAAATAACCCCATAATTACCACACCTAAGAACGTTCCTGCCGAAAAAGTCAAAAAATATATCAAACATAACACCTCGTTATATTCTATTCCCTTATTGTATAATTGTTTCTTATTATCGGGAATTTTATGCGAATATTTGAAAAGCCTCCTGACTTGGTATCAGGAGGCTTTAAAATTATTCTACTGTTACGCTCTTTGCCAGGTTTCTGGGTTTGTCAATGTCTCTTCCCTTGCAGAGCGCCGCATAGTATGCAATATACTGTGTGGGCACAACTGAAACAATAGGTGTGAGAAGCTCATGAACGTCACGGATAACAATCTTATCGTCATGAGATGAAAGCGACTGAGAAGAAATGGTAAGAGTTTTTGCACCTCTCGCCTTTACTTCTTTAATATTGCTTCTTGTGTTAAGGTTAATGTTTTCCTGTGTGATAACCGCTATAACAGGTGTGCCCTTTTCAATAAGAGCAATCGTGCCGTGCTTTAATTCGCCTGCGGCAAAGCCTTCTGCCTGAATGTAGGAAATTTCCTTAAGCTTTAACGCTGCCTCAAGGCACACATAGTAGTCAACGCCACGACCAATGTAGAATGCGTTACGTGCTGTTTTAAGATACTTTTCAGCAAGGTATTTATAGGTTTCACTTTCGGAACATATTGTTTCAATAACGTTAGCAACCTTTGCAAGTTCATACTTAAGGTCCATGTCATAGTTTTCGGATGTGCAATAAGCTAAAATTGCTAAAACTGCAATCTGAGCGGTGTATGCCTTTGTGGATGCAACCGCAATTTCGGGGCCGGCATGAAGCAAAAGAGTGTGATTTGCTTCACGGGAAAGAGTTGAACCCTTTACGTTGGTGATGGTCAACGCCTTGTGACCCATTGCCTTAATTTTTACCATTACAGCTCTTGAATCGGCTGTTTCACCACTTTGAGAAATGAAAATAAAGAAAGGCTTTTCACTTAAGATAGGTGTGTTGTGAACAAATTCACTTGCAATGTAGGAATCGGTAGGCTTGCCTGCCATTTTTTCAATAAGCTGTTTGCCCACAAGCCCTGCATGATAGCTTGTTCCGCATGCGATAATGTAAACCTTGTCGCAATTGCGCATATCCTTAAGGATTGCATCGTCAACTGCAATTTCGCCCTCACGATTTGTGTATTCCTTAATAAGGCGACGGATAACCGCAGGCTGTTCTTCAATTTCCTTAATCATAAAGTGAGCATATGTGCCCTTTTCTGTGTCGGACAAGTCAAGCTCTGCACGGAAGGGTTCACGTTCAATGTGTCTGCCGTACTGAGTGTAAATTTCAACAGATTCCTTTGTTACAATAACATATTCCTTGTCGTGAATTTCAAAGAACATATTTGTGTTGGCAATCATAGCCATAGAGTCACTGCCAATCATGTTGAAGCCTTCGCCCTTGCCAATAAGAAGAGGAGACTTGTTCTTAACCGCATAAAGCACATCGGGTGTTTCGCGGTCAATAATTGCAAGAGCGTAAGAGCCCTGGATTTCACTTATAAGATGGCGTATTGCCATGGGTGTGTCTTCGCCGGACTTAGTGAACTTATCCAAAAGCCACGCAATAATTTCAGTATCGGTTTCACTCTTGAAGTTTACATCCTTAAGATATTTGCTTCTTAAAAATTCTTCGTTTTCAACAATACCGTTATGTACAAGAACAAACCTTTCGCTCAAATGAGGATGTGCATTGTCCTCGGTGGGTTTGCCGTGTGTTGCCCAACGTGTGTGACCAATACCTCTTGTGCCCTGAATGTTTGTTCCGTTTTCAGTTTTCTGATAAAGATTTTCAAGCTTGCCGACAGCCTTTGAAATTGTGATTTCGTCACCGTTACAAACCGCAATACCTGCGCTGTCGTAGCCACGATATTCAAGCTTTGAAAGACCTTCCAATAAAATAGGCGCAACCTGTTTTTCTCCGATATAACCAACTATTCCGCACATATTAATTATTCCTTTCAACAATAAATTTGCGTATACACTTTATAGCCTCAGTTACACACAAACCAAGTTTTTCTTTTTCAATAAAAAAGTTTGAGCTACCCTTATCCATGCAATAAGGCAAATGGATAAAAACTGCCTTAATGTTCTTTTTTTCCATTTCCGCACGTCTTAAAACAGTGTAGAGCATGCTGTTGCACACAAAAGCGCCTGCAAATGCACTTTCACCACAGGGATACCCAATAGCATTTATGCTTTGCACAATGCTTTTAACAGGAAGCGTTGAAAAATACGCCGCTTTCCCATCTTCAAAAAGCTTTTCGCCCAAAAGTACATTGCCGTTATTGTCGGGCATTTGTGCCAAAGCATAGTTTATTCCCACGTTTTCAACGGATATTTCCTTCCGCCCCCCTGCCTGACCTAACATGATAATACAATCATCACCGTTTTCAACAGCATAGTCAAATGCAATACGGGCACACTCCTTGTAAACTGTAGGAACCACTTTCTTATCTATTATAACATCTTCCACTCGCTGAGGCAAGAGATTTAACACAATTTCCGAGGAATTTGTGTCCTCACCGCCAAAGGGGTCAAAGGCAGTAACTAAAAATCTCATGCCTTACCTCCACACTTTGAGCACACACCAAAGAGGGATATATCGCATTTGTCAACCTTATAGCCTGTTTTTTCAAGTTTTTTCACCACAGCACTTTCGTCCTCGGGAAAAATGTCAAATAAGCCGTTGCACTCAGAACACAAAAAATGGTAATGCTCGTGCATGTTTGCATCAAACCTGGAGGAGTTATCGGTATAAATTTCTCTTGCCATTCCCGCATCAATCATGCATCTTAAATTGCGGTAAACTGTTGCCAGCGACACATGAGGAAATTCCTTTCGCATTTCTTCATACACCCACTCAGCGGTGGGATGAGTGTCAGTTGATTGAAGAATTTTAATCACCGCATCTCTCTGCTTACTGTTTTTCACCATTGCCATAAAATCGCCTCCTTTTATCCTTTAACGTATTCAACCAGGTCTTTTATTGCTTCTTTATCGGAAAAATCGCCGTCTGCATCGCAAAGGTCAATAAGCATTTTTTCCATTTCTGTGGGGTTTTCCTTCCCCTGCATAATCTTTTTCAAGGTTTTAAGAGCAGTCCTATGTACCAACGACAATTCCTCCAAAACCATTTTTCCCGGATAATTAAAAATTTTAATTTTTTCGGCAGTTTCTTTTGTAAAGTTCTTTTCCACAACCATTTTGTCGTAATACTCCCTGCAGTCAGAAGGAGTGAGTCCTGTTGTGTAAACCACAAGCTTTTTGCCTTTTAATTTGTCTATATTTTTTGCAATTAAGCTCACGCCGTTTATAACCTCAGCGTACAAGCCACCACCATAAATAATTGTGTCATATTCCAAAAGGTCTTCTATTTTTGTTTCTTTAGCGTTTTTAATGTCGCAATCAAGCTCGTCTTTTATCCATTGGGCATAGGTCATTGTTGAGCCGTATTTTGTTTTGTATACCACAACTGTTTTCATTTTTTGTTTCCTCCCTAATTCTACGATTTTATTATAGCATAGTGTTAAGCCGATTTCAACAACAAAATGATAAATATTATCATTTTTACTTTTTGACATTTATGTAAATTTAAAGTATAATAACCTTGAGGTGATACTCTTGAAAAAAAATCATTCATTTTCTTTTGTTATTGTTGTTATTATAATAGTTTCAGCATTTTTAGCGTACATAAAAACTGCACCTGAAAAATTTTCGCCAAAGCCACACGAAGAAGGAGTTTTAAGTGTTCACTATCTTGACGTGGGTCAGGCGGACTGCAGTCTTATTCTTTTACCCAACGGGCAAACCATGGTAATTGATGCAGGCAACAATGACGATGATTATTTTATAAAAAACTATCTCAATTCACTTAATATTACAACAATTGACTACCTTGTGGGCTCACATCCCCACGAGGACCACATAGGTTCACTTGACACTTTAATCAATACATATGACGTGAAAAAGGTTTATATGCCCGACGCATATGCTGACTCGGGAAGCTACCGAGGGGTGCAAAGAGCGTTGAAAAAGAAAAACATAAAACCAATAATCACCACCGATGAAACAGTTATTTTTTCCGATGATGAGCTTTTAATTGAAGCCGTTGCACCCTGCTTTAATTACGAGGATTTAAACAACCAAAGCATTGTTATCCGCCTTGTGTACAAAGATTCCTCCTTCCTTTTCCCTGCCGATGCGGAAGCGGAGAGCGAATACGACATTGAAAAGAATGTGTCTGCCCATGTTTTAAAGGTTTCCCATCACGGCTCATCAACTTCAACCACACAAAGCTTTTTAAAGCGTGTTGACCCAATGTACGCAGTTATTTCCTGTGGTGAAAATAACGACTACGGCCATCCCCATTGGGAAACCATGGAAAAGCTTGAAAATGACGACATAACCATTTTCCGCACAGACAAAAACGGCACAATAATTTGCGTAACTTCAGGCAAAGGCCCTAAGGACTATAGGTGGGTGACAGAAAAATGATGGATTTATATAACGCTTGCACCCTTTGCCCTCGTGAATGCAAGGTGAACAGGTTTGAAAAATCGGGCTTTTGCGGTGAAGGTGCAACACTTAATCTCACCCGTGCATCTCTTCACAAGTGGGAAGAGCCTTGCATTTCGGGCGAAAACGGCTCGGGCACGGTGTTTTTCCGCGGATGCAATTTAAAATGCATTTATTGCCAGAACTATTCAATTGCCCACAACCGGGGCGGTAAATGTGTTTTGGGGTCCGACTTTGTAAATATATGCTTAAACCTTCAAAAAATGGGAGCACACAACATTAACCTTGTAACCCCCACTCACTTTGTGCCTCATATTATTGAGGGGATAAAAGAAGCACGTGAACAGGGACTTTGTATACCTGTTGTTTACAACACCTCCGGCTATGAAAAGAGGGACACAATTAAGCTTCTTAAAAACACGGTGGATGTTTTCTTAACGGATTTTAAGTACATAAAAAAAGAAACGGCAGTAAAATACTCTGCCGCTGAAAACTATGTTGATTGTGCAAAAGCTTCACTTTCCGAAATGGTTAAAATTGCACCAACGCCTATAGTTGAAAATGGTCTCATGAAAAAAGGTGTGATTGTGAGGGTGCTGCTTCTTCCCGACCATTTAATTGAAACAAAAATGATTGTAAAATACCTTTACGAAACCTATGGCGATAACATTTACATAAGCCTTATGAATCAGTACACCCCCATAAAAAAGCATAAATACGAAAACTTAAACCGCACAGTTACCGATTATGAATACAAATCATTAACAGACTACGCTGTAAGCTTAGGGGTAAAAAACGCCTTTATTCAAAAAGGCAACACTGCAAAGGAAAGCTTTATCCCCGAGTTTGATTTAACAGGGATATAACCAAAAAACCGCTGAATTATTCAGCGGTTTTTACTATTTCACCATGTTCTTTTTCAAAATCGGCAATTCTCTTTTTTATCATTTGCTCAAGCTCTTTATTCTTCGTTCTGCCCTCATATTCTGCAATATAGCCAAGCTTCTGCAACAAAGTTGGGTTTATTCTCAATGTGTATCTCGCCAATATATCCTTCATTTTGACGCCTCCAAGAATAATTATTGACATAATTATATCGTCACATTATAATTAAAAGTACAAATGACGCATTTTTGACGCAATATTTTTTGGAGGTGTAATTATGACTTGCACATTTTTCGGACACCATGACTCATCGATTTTACTCAAAGAAAAACTCGAATGCAAAATAGACTTGTTTATAAAAGAAAAAAGTGTTACCCATTTCTATGTGGGAAATCATGGCAATTTTGACAAAATGGCTTTACAATGCATATTAAAGCTTAAGGAAAAGTATTCTTTTATTACCATATATACCTAAAGAACAAATGAATCATCCAACGATTTATCCCGAAGGAATAGAACACACACCTAAAAGATTTGCAATATGTTTCAGAAACAAATGGATGATTAATCATTCTGATTATGTTATCTCGCATATCACACGTAATTTCGGTGGCGCATATCAATTCGTTACCTATGCTGAAAAACGAGGAAAAACAGTTATTAACATATAATTTCACACATACTTCCGCATGTGCTTAATTGCACTTTTTTCAAGTCTCGACACCTGTGCCTGGCTTATGCCGATTTCTTCGGCAACCTCGGTTTGTGTTCTGCCACGAAAAAACCTGAGGTCAAGTATTTGCTTTTCCTTTTCGTTCAAATGCTCCATAGCTTCCTTTAAAACAATGTGCTCAATCCATTCTTCGTCATTTTTTTCGTCGGAGAGCTGGTCCATCACAAAAACTGCATCGCCGCCGTCGTGATACACAGGCTCAAAAAGGCTTATTGGCTCACTTATGGCATCCAATGCAAAAACAATTTCTTCCTTTGGTTTTTCCAGCTCTTTTGCAATTTCTTCAATGGTAGGCTCTTTGCCGTTAAGGTTTGTGAGCCTTTCTTTAATGGAAAGTGCTCTGTAGGCTGTGTCACGAAGCGAGCGTGAAACACGGATTGAATTGTAATCACGGAGGTAGCGTTTTATTTCGCCTATTATCATGGGCACTGCATAGGTTGAAAACTGAACCCCCTGCTCTGTGTCGAAATTGTCAAGTGCTTTTATGAGCCCTATGCACCCCACCTGAAACAAGTCGTCGGGGTTTTCCCCACGGGAGGAAAACCGCCCTGTAATACTTAAAACAAGCCTTAAATTTCCGTTGATAAATTCCTCCCTTGCCTGTTTGTCGCCGTTTTTTATCCTTACAAAAAGTGCTTCCTTTTCCTTGGCTGAAAGCACCGGTAGTTTTGATGTATTAACACCACATAGTTGTACTTTATTAATCATAAAATCCTCCAAAAGAAAGATATATTAAAATCTTTCCCTTGGAGGATTTTTTTATGCTATTTATTGTTTTTAATATTTTCCAGTCGCCTTCGGGGACCGCTTGCGGTGGATGAGGTTCTGATTACTTTTTTATATTTTTCCAGTAACTCTCCGTTGCCTGCTCCAATTTATTGTCACCATACTCATAGTACTTTTTGTTTTTAATTTTATCGGGCAGGTACTGCTGAGGTATGTAGTGATTGGGGTAAGAATGAGGATATTTATATCCTTGTCCATGGCCAAGCTTTTCCGCACCGCCATAGTGGCTGTCCTTTAAATGGACGGGCACTTCACCTGTGTCGAAGGATGCAATGTCACTCATTGCCGCATCAACTGCACAAATTGCGCTGTTGGATTTTGGCGCAGTTGCAAGCATTATAACAGCTTCGGCAAGCGGTATTCTGGCTTCGGGAAGTCCAAGCTGAAGCGCCGCATCAACACAGGCTTTTGTGATAACAATTGCATTGGGATATGCGAGGCCTATGTCCTCGCTTGCCATAACAAGTATTCGTCTGCACACACTTTGCAAGTCCCCTGCAGTTAAAAGGCGTGACATGTAATGAAGTGCCGCATCGGGGTCACTACCGCGAACTGATTTCTGAAATGCCGACAAAACGTCATAATGGTCGTCGCCGTCACGGTCATGACGAAAGCTTTTTTTGCTTGTGGTTTCTTCAACAGTTTCCAAGGTTATAACCCTTTTTCCGCTTTTGTCAGCCTTTGCGGAAAGTGCCGAAACCTCTAATGTGTTAAGTGCTTTTCGAACGTCACCCGAGCAGGTATTTGCAAGGTGTTTTTTTGCATTTTCATCAATTTCAACACCGCCTATTTCGCCAAGTGCTCTGTCGATTGCAATTTCAATATCAGAAGGGTCAACAGGCATAAACTCAAACACCGTGCAGCGTGACAAAATGGCATTGTACACATAAAAATACGGGTTTTCAGTTGTGGATGCAATAAGTGTGACCTTGCCGTTTTCAATACATTCAAGAAGGCTTTGCTGTTGCTTTTTGTTAAAGTTCTGGATTTCGTCCAGATACAACAAAACGCCGTCGGTGCCAAAAAGCATTTCGCTTTCCTGGATAACCTGCTTTATGTCAGCAACAGATGCATTTGTGGCGTTCAGCTTATAAAGGCGCTTATTGGCTTTTTTTGCGGCAATATTTGCAACAGTTGTTTTGCCAACACCGCTGGGGCCATAAAAAATCATGTTGGGAATGTTGCCTGTTTCCAAAATGTTATAAAGCACTTTTCCCTCGTCCAGCAAATGATGCTGACCTACCACCATATCAAGTTTTTCGGGACGAATTCTGTCTGCCAAAGGACTGCTCATACAAATCTTCCTTTTTATACGATAATGGGAGGGCGCAAAGTCCCTCCCCTACAAATTCAATTAATACAAGGGATATTTGTCACAAAGCGCCTTAACTCTTGCACGGATTTCATCCTGCTTTGTGTCAAACTCTTTAACTGTAAGATACATTAATTCAGCAATTTCTTTCATGTCCTCTTCCTTGAAGCCACGAGAAGTTACTGCAGGAGTACCTACTCTGATACCACTTGTAACGCCTGGCTTTTCGGGGTCGAATGGAATTGCATTTTTGTTTACTGTAATGCCAACCTCATCCAAACGGTTTTCATAGTCCTTACCTGTGATAGCGAAGGGACGAAGGTCAACAAGCATGAGGTGATTATCTGTACCGCCCGAAACAAGATTGAAGCCTTTTTCCAAAAGTGCTTCGGAAAGCGCCTTTGCATTTTTAGCAATCTGAGCCTGATAAAGCTTAAATTCATCAGATGCAGCTTCCTTAAAGCAAACAGCCTTTGCAGCGATAACATGCATTAAGGGACCACCCTGAATACCGGGGAACACAGCCTTATTAACAGCCTTTGCATGCTCCTCCTTGCACAAAATCAAACCGCCACGGGGACCACGGAGGGTTTTGTGAGTTGTTGTTGTTACAAAGTCAGCATAAGGTACGGGAGACGGATGAACTCCTGCTGCAACCAAGCCTGCAATGTGAGCCATGTCAACCATGAAATATGCGCCCACTTCCTTTGCAATTTCGCTGAACTTCTTAAAGTCGATTTCTCTTGAATATGCACTTGCACCTGCTAATATAAGCTTAGGCTTGCATTCAAGAGCAAGACGGCGGATTTCTTCATAATCAATAACCTGATTTTCTTCGGTTACGCCATAGGGTACAATGTTGAAATACTTACCACTCATGTTAACAGGACTACCATGAGAAAGGTGTCCGCCGTGAGCAAGGCTCATCGAAAGCACTGTGTCACCGGGCTTAAGCACTGCAAAAAACACTGCCATGTTTGCCTGTGCACCACTGTGAGGCTGAACATTTGCATGCTCTGCACCGAAAAGTGCTTTTGCTCTTTCAATAGCGATTGTTTCTACTTCGTCAACGTATTCGCAACCACCATAGTATCTCTTACCGGGATAGCCTTCCGCATATTTATTTGTGAGGGGACTTCCCATTGCTTCCATAACAGCTTCAGAAACAAAATTTTCCGATGCAATAAGCTCAATCTTATTCTTCTGTCTGTTAATTTCACGCTGCATTGCTTCATAAACTTCAATGTCTGCAACTTTAACTTTGTTAAATTCCATGTTTGTACTCCTTTGCGAAAAAAAATCAAAATCATTATACTAAATTATTCTTTAAATTTCAAGCTTTTTATGGTAAAATAGTGGTAAAAGAGGTGATTTTTCATGAAAAAGAAAGAACGTGCACTTGCATTTATTAAAATATTGGAAAAACAATACCCCGATGCCATATGCTCGTTAGAATATAAAGACCCGTTTCAGCTCCTTTGTGCTGTTCAGCTTTCGGCACAATGCACCGACGCAAGGGTTAATCTTGTTACCCCTGCATTGTTTGAAAAATTTCCCGATGCAAAAAGCATGGCAAATGCAGATTTAATTGAGGTTGAAAACCTTATTAAAACCTGCGGTTTTTATCACAACAAGGCAAAAAATCTTATAAACTGTGCAAATCAGCTTGTTAACGAGTATAACTCCACCGTGCCCGATAACATGGACGATTTATTGAAATTGTCAGGTGTTGGCAGAAAAACTGCAAACCTTGTTTTGGGAGATGTTTACAACAAGGGCGGCATGGTTATTGACACCCACGCTAAAAGAATACTTTTCAGAATGGGGCTTACCACAAAAACTGACCCTGTTCAGGTCGAATTTGAAACAGCTCCGCTCATACCAATTGACATGCAGTCGGATTTTTGCCACAGATTGGTTCTTTTTGGAAGAGATGTATGTACTGCCAGAAAAGCTTACTGCGAAAATTGCCCTGCAAATGAATTTTGCCCGAAAAAGAACCCGAAGAAGTAATCTTCGGGTTCTTTTTTATTCCACACAAAACTTTTCACAAACTGATTTGTATGTTTTTTCGTTAAGTATTTCTTTAAGCTCAAGCACGCTTGTAAAGCCGTTGTGCGTTTCACGGTAGTGCAAAACGGATTCTGCGGTTTTTTCACCAATGCCCGAAATCAGCTTTAACTCATCTTCGGTTGCAGTATTTAAATTTATTGCTCCGCTTTCCTCACTGCCTTTATAGGGAATATAAACCTCTTCCCCGTCGTAAACATAGCCTGCAAGGTTAACCGAGTCAAGGTCGGCGTTTTCACAAAAGCCTCCCACGTAACCTTCCAAATCCATAACCCTTGTTCCGAAAGGCACTTTATAAAATCCGCTTTCTTTAACAGCACCCTTCACGTGCACACCTAAAGGTGTTTCAATTGCCTCTTCAACTGCTTGTTCCTTTTTGCCGAAAGTTACATAACAGGCAAACAAAATTGAAAACAAAAGGCCTATGCTTATCAAAGTTTTAACAAGGTTTTGTTTTTGTATTTCTTTTTGCTCAAAATCAAATAACTTTGCCATAAATTATACCGTTGCCTCATAAATAGTGTCGTGACTTAAATTGTCGGAATTGTAGGCTTCAACCGCCAGAGCGTCACAGCGTTCATTATATTCATGCCCTGCATGACCTTTTACCCAAACAAGCTCAACCTCGTGGATTTTAAGCTGTTCAAGAATTCTTTCCCACAAGTCGGGGTTCAAAGCTTTTTTTCCGTCGCTTTTTTTCCAGCCTTTTTTCTTCCAGGAATAAACCCAGCCGTTAACGATTGCATCCACCAGATACTTCGAGTCACTGTACAAGGTAACCTTACAAGGCTCCTTCAACGCCTCCAGACCGACAATTGCCGCCAAAAGCTCCATTCGGTTATTTGTGGTAAGCAAAAACCCCTCACTCATTACCTTTTCGTGAGAATTAAAAGTAAGTATTGCACCATACCCACCTTTCCCCGGGTTTCCGCTGCATGCACCGTCGGTATACAAGTTTACCTCTCTCATGCCAGAACTTCACTCATAGCCTTTGCAATAGATGCTTCGTCACATCTTTCAGGCTTTTCAGCCTTTACAAGGCTCCAGCTCTCAGCATGGAAAACTGTTTCGTCTGCATCAATCTCGGTAAGAGGAGACAAGCATTCCATTTCTGTGTAGCCATCGCAAGTGTAGCTTTCACAGTTACAGTTGTTGTCGGGATAATTTGCACCCTTTTCATAGTCAAATTTTTTCACAAAAGCAGAACCGTTTACAAAGTAAACCATGTAGCCATGCTCGTTGATAACACCAAGCTTAGCAGCTTTTTCCATGTTTCTCTGGTCAACGGTAATATACTTATCACCAATGTAAAATCTTTCGTCGTTCATAGGTGTGTACTGCCAGAAGCAAACCCACTTGTTGGGGAAAAAGCCTGTGTCGGTAACATTCTGAGGAATAACGCACAAGCCGCCTGTCTGACAAACAGTAACAGTCCAGGGAGCAACCTTTACTGCCCATGCACCCTTGTTTGTAACAACATGCTTAATATCAACGTTGCCGTCCTCGTCCATTTCAATACAAGTGGTGTACTGCATGTATGTCCATTCCTGCACAGGTGCTTCTAAAATTGCACCGTTATCAGTAATTGTGCATTCAACCTTGTAATCATCGGGGTAATATGTTCTCGGGTGTCTTTCAGGGCTGAGCCACAATCTGTGACCGCCTACAACGCACCATGTGTCCCCATTAAATGGAGATTTCGAAACATCGTTTGTGTATTTGTTTTCCTTATCCTCAAAGAACATGTTTTCTTCGCCTACAAAAGCGTAGCGAATAATATAAGGACCTCTTTCAAGTGTTGCAATAAGCTCCTTTTCACCATTTGTTATTCTTAAACATTCGCCGTAATTTGAGTACGAAACCTTTGAAACTTCAACCTTACCCATAGTAAATTCCTCCTTTAAAATGTCATACATTCATTATAACATAAAAAGTATGGATTGCAAGGTGTAATTTAATTAAAGGAAGAGTGAAAAGCGAATATGTAAAAAAATAAAGAAAGAGCATTATATACTGCAATACTCTTTCTTTACTTTGGCGGAGAAGGTGGGATTCCTCGCAAGCGAGCCGTTTGAGGTGCCCGATTTTATTATTTCGCTATCGCTCATATAAAATCGACCTCGGCACAACCCTACACCCTCGCTTCATCGTCCGCAGGACGCGCTCGGGTTCGGTTCCCACGTCCCACCTTTCGGGACTCGGGTTCTCTTTTTTCACTATCAAACAAGAAGAGACAGCACCTTCGGTACTGCCTCTTCTTGTTTTGGCGGAGAAGGTGGGATTCGAACCCACGTCCCTCAAGGGGCATCATGATTTCGAGTCATGTCCGTTATGACCGCTTCGATACTTCTCCGTATATATTAACTTTCAAAAGAAAATTAACTCACTATTATTAAATTATTTTCATAACGGACTGTCCGTTATGTCCGTTTGTGGTACCCAATTTTGTTTATTCGCTTACACTCATACAAAATTGACCACAGCACAACTCTGCGCCCTCCCTTTTTCATCCGCAGGATGTGGTCGGGCTCGATTCCGCTTCGATACTTCTCCGTATATGTTAAATCTTATTAAAAGATTAACTCACTATTATTAAGTTATTCTCACTCACTTATTTTTTGTTCTTTCTTTTTTCTGCGTATGTCTGCAAAAAAGTTGTTTAAAAAATCAGTACATTCCTTTTCCATAATACCGCCGTAAACCTGGGTTTTACTGCCAAAGTAACATGGCGCGAAAAGGTCAATTTTGCCGCCTGCACCGCCGTACTCAGCATCGTATGCACCAAAGTACACTCTTCGCATTCTGGCGTTTATGATAGCACCTGCACACATGGTGCAAGGCTCCAAGGTTACATATATGTCACAATCGTCCAATCGCCAATCGCTCACAACCTTACAGGCTTCTTTAATCGCCACAACCTCAGCATGAAGTGTTGAGTCACGCAATGTTTGTCTTAAATTGTGTCCACGAGCAATTATTTCGTTATCCTTAACAACAACTGCACCTATGGGAATTTCGCCCAACTCAAGAGCCTTGTAAGCCTCTTTGAGGGCTTCTTCCATAAAACGATTAGTCATATAAGACAACCCCTTACAAGTTGTTAGCATAACATAAAACTTTAAATTAGTCAACTGTTTTATTTTCACCAGACAAACGGAAAAAGCCTGTATTTTACCTTGTTCTTATACTCTTTATACCCTTTTAAATTTTCTTCCAAAAACTTTTCTTCGTTAACAATTCGCAAAGCTATTACAAACGGGTAAAATGTAAACCAGATTAACGAAACCCAGGATTTTAACACAAAGGGAATGGACAAAAAAATTATAATTGTTGACAAATACATAGGGTGTCTTACAAATTTGTACAAGCCTGTATCCACAACCCTTTGCCCCTCTTCCACACGCACAACACGGGAAATGTGTTCGTTATCAAGTATTGTTTTCATATACATTACGTATCCTGAAATTAAGGTTACTGAAAAGAGGCAAACCAACCAGTTGTGCATAGTTGACCACTTAAATTGAAAATCAAGCCCCGCAAAAACGAAGCCACCAACAAACAAAATTGCCGACAAAAGAATTACCCACTTTTGCACGCTTTCCTTTTCATTTGTTTCAAGGCGTTTTTCTAACACTTCCGGATTTTTAATTAACAAGAAAATGCCGAATGTAAGCATTGGCAAAAACAAAAGTGCCAGAAAAAGCCAGCCGTTTGTGTAGTCCAATCCACCTGCAGGCACAAAAATCAACAAAGAAAGTGTTAAAAAACCTGCCAGGAACTTTGCAAATGCATTTATAAAAAGCTTCATTTTTTCGCCCCTTCAGTGCTCATTTCATCTTTTTTTGTAAACAACAAGCTCCGGATTTTCCCCATCCTTTTCGTAGGTACACACAAGAAGAAACTCCATGTTTGCAACAATGCCAAAGCACCTGTCTCCACCAAATTCACACTCCAGCTGGTTTCCCAGATATGTTGCATTATCGTCTAAAAATTTAACCAATTTTCCATTGGGAAGGCGGTATTCAAGATTAACAAAGCTACCAACCAATTTGTTTAAGGCTTTAACCTTTGGCATGCCCTCAATATTCAAAGCGTTAAACTCATCAATGATTTGTTTTTTTAACTCATTGAATTTTTCTTCGCCTCCGATGGAGGTATATTTTTTCCAGTAGTTAAGCGTTGGAAGCATTTCTTTCATGTAGTTACGAACCTGCTCGGAAGGCAAGCTTTCATTTGCCATGTGGCTTGCACAAAACTCAATAAGATCATCCATGTCGTGATAGGTATACTCGCCCTCAGTGTAGCACCATTTGCAGTACTCCTCATTAAATGCGCCATCCTTTTCTTTGCTGATAACAGCATCCTCAAGAGGCATGCCGCAGCACTGGCAAATAAGCTGCCGAGGCGAACCTAAAAGAGTGTTGATAGAAACATCGAAAAGCTTTGAAAGAAGCTTTAAGGTTTCAGTGTTTGGGATTGTTTCGCCATTTTCCCAGCGTGAAACCGCTTGTCTTGTAACAAAAAGCTTTTCGGCAAGCTCATCCTGTGACAAGCCATGCTCTGTCCTCAGCTTAAATATTATATCTTTTGTTTCCATAAAAATCACCTCACCAACATTTTACATTGAAAATTTCGGCTATGCAAGCAACGCTCTGTTGCTTTACTTTTTTATTTTATCTTTTTTCCGTCGCTGAACGCCTTGCCCACAACCTCGCCTATTTTACGATAGGTGTGGTTAACAGGGTCGTAGGTAATGGGACTGAATTTGTCAAGGTCAATTTTGCCGTTTTCGTCAAGTATTCTTTCGTCGGCACAAACGTTTACAATTTCGCCCACAAGTCGGCAGGTTTTTTCATCGTAGCTGACCATTTTAC
This sequence comes from Clostridia bacterium, assembly GCA_045546275.1. GTDB lineage: Bacteria > Bacillota > Clostridia > UMGS1883 > UMGS1883 > RGIG1927. Next base: position 84,173 of record JAZQCM010000025.1, read on the forward strand.
ATTCAAGCGCCATGGGAAGAGCATCAAAAAGCGGTGCATCCACAAATTCGCTTTTTATTGCTTTCCAGCCTGTGTTTTTAATTTTGTCAGGCTCATTATTGCCCGAAGCAATTCCCACATAGTCGCAGGCTACAAGGTTTTCACAATCTGCAACACTAACGGTAAAAGCACCTTTTTTTACAACATTCTTTGCTGTTTTGTGGCCGTCGTCAATACAAATTGAAATTTCATTTGCTTCACTTATTCCGCCCCATGCTGCATTCATTGCATTTGCATTTCCCTTTTCATCGTATGTGCCAATGATTAACACAGGCATTGGATAAAGAATTGCTTTTGCACCAAAATTTTTTCTCATAATTTTTCACTCCATTCACTCTCTTTAAAACCTACAAGCACAAAGCCGTTGCCAACTACAATCGGACGCTTTACCAGCATTCCGTCGGTTGCAAGTAGCTTTAACTGCTCCTCCTCGTTCATTTGGGGAAGCTTGTTTTTCAAATCCATTGACTTGTACAAAAGCCCCGAGGTGTTAAAGAATTTTTTTAACAAAAGTCCGCTTGTTTTGTGCCAGGCGGTTAACTCCTCTTTTTGGGGATTGTTTTCTTTAATATCACGGAGAATGTATTCAATTTTATTGTCATCAAGCCATTTTTTAGCTTTTTGACAGGTTGTGCACTTTGGGTAGCATATAAATTCAATCATGGTAAATCCCCCACTTTGTAAATATTAAAAACCTTACCTACATAATAACACTTTCTACAACTAAACTCAACTATCTTATTTCTTGCAAACTTTAACGCCGTACACAATGCTTATGATTGCATAGGGAATTAAAAGCACAATGCAACAAAGAGTTGCAATCGGCGGAAAGAATGTGCTTAAGAGGAAAAGTAATCCCATAACAACAGTTTCAAAGCCAATAAAGCGGTTAATTTTTCGTGCCTTTTCCGTGTCAAGGTTGTAGTTTTTCACATAGTCAAACTTTGGCAGGTAATTGCCAATAACAATAAATATCACACCCACAATTACCGCCGCAAAACGCCTGACGTCAATTTTAAAGCCCAATGCATAACCAAGGGTTGCTGCCTGAAGCACAACTGACATAACGGGGATTATCCACTTTGTTGCTTTTTCGAACTTTTTTCTTTCGCCATGCTTATGGGCATTTACATCGTTTATAACACAACAGACCCACTGCAAAAGCATCATCATAAAAGGCAATCCAAAAACTGCAAACCCCTTACTTGCAAAATTGTCGGGATTGTTATTAATATCAAAATGTATTGCTATGCTTTCGGGAAGGTAATTCCACAGCATAACCCCAAAAAGAATTGGCAGCAAGCAAACTGCACTTGTTATTACAAGACTTTTCCATTTTATAAATTTCATTCTTTTTTACCTCCTAACTGATATATCCAGGTTAATACTTCTTCGAAAACCGATGCATTAAGCTCATAGTAAATAAAATTTTTGTATTTTTCCTCGCTGATTAAATCTGCACTTTTTAGCTTTGCCAGATGGTACGAAACCGTTGCACCTGTAAGGTTGAATTTTTCCCCGATTTCACCTGCGGATTTTTTTCCGCTTTTGAGCATTAATAGTATGTCGCGCCTGACAGGGTCGCTGATTGCTTTTAATGTTTCATTTAATCCCATATATGCCACTTTCTCCCTTCTATTTAGAATTTCCTCTAAATAGATAATACCACATAACCGAGTCCGTGTCAATGTCTATTTAGATTTTTTTCTAAATAGTAAAAAATTCAAAAGGAGGTATTTCTACCTCCTTTGGTTATTCTTTTACCCTTTTATGAGATATGCCCTGCAAGGAGAGCCGTCAAACCCCTTAAGGTTCAATGGTGCCGCACTTAAAAAGTACTGCCCCTCATAAACTGAGGCAAGATTAATGCCCTCTAAAAGCACAATGTCCTTTTCCAAAAGTATTTTATGTACTTCCATGGGTCCGCTTTCAGGGCCCACGGTCTGGCTTTCGTTACCTAAAAGCTTTATTCCCGAAAGGGCAAACACCCTTGCCGCCTCCTCTGTAACAACGGCATTACCTTTAATAAGAACTCGTTCCTTGGCATCGGCATTTGTTGCCTTTTCCATTATTTTGTAAGCATCGGCAATTAAAATATCGCCTTCGTGCTCCGCCACAAAGCAAACGCCCACAAAAGCATCAAGGGAAATTTCGTCAACCTTTTTCCCCTCGTTTATAAAATGAAAGGGCGCATCAATGTGAGTGCCGTTGTGGGCACACATTGAAAAGGCGGAAAGGTTGTACAATCCGCCTTTATCAATACGACTAATTTCATCCGTTTTTGGCTTTGGGTCACCGGGATAAACCTTGCAGCCTAAAACCTCCTGAGATATATCAATTATTTTCATTTGACTCCTCTTCGGGCAAAACAATTGCCGCAATTATGTATGCAAGTAAACCCGTTCCCATGCAGAAAATTGCAATTGCCCACACAAGACGGATAATGGTTACATCAATGTTAAAATAATCTGCCAAGCCTCCGCATACGCCGCAAAGCTTTTTATCTGTTTTGGATTTGTACAATTTTTTCATAGCCATTCTCCTTTCGCTTTTCTTTCATTATATCACAAATTTCTTTTTAACAAAACACAAATTTCTTTATTTTTCCTGCATTTTGTACTTTTTTAAATTGACCTTGTAATTTGTAACCCCAATGCCGTCATTACAAAGCCTGCTTTTTTGAGCTTCAATTCCTCCAAAGGCATAGCTTTCGGAAAGCTTTCCTTTTTCGTTAACAACCTTGTAGCAGGGGTTTTTATTGCCGTCATAGTTTTTGTTAAGAACATTCCCCACATGCCTTGCAAGATTTTTATTCCCTAAAAATTCACCAATCTGTCCGTAGGTTACAACTTTACCTTTTGGAATTTTTCTTAAATATTCATATATTTCTTCCTGGTATTTCATATGTTATCAATGCTTTCTTTATAATTTAATTCGTTGAATTCATTATATCATACTATTTTTTCATTATCAACAACGTAAAAACAACCGCTCATTTGCCGAGTGTTCTAAAGAACACTCGGCTAACGAGCGGTTGTTTTTTATATTAACCTTCTGTAATAGCTACTCTTCTTGCCTTCTGGTTCCAGTTAACGTTGCAACCAAAGCTTTCAGCGATTGCACGAACGGGAATCATTGTTCTGTCATTAATAATCTGAGCAGGAACGTCGATTGTAACAGCTTCGCCGTTAACCATAAGCTGGTCGGAGCCGATTGCAAGAGAAATGGTTGTGTCTTCTCTTGTTGCTGTAACAGTCTTTGTTGCATCGTCCCAGTTCACTTCTGCACCCATAGCTTCGAAGATTGCACGGAGAGGAACGAGAGTTCTGTCGTTTACAATAACAGGCTCCTGACCGTAGGGGGTGAAGTCAATGTTGTTCTGTTCGTAGCCAACAAGAATTTCGGTCTGAGCGTCAAGGTCGTAATATTCTGGAGTCCAACCTTCGGGCTTACCATAGATTGCAACTTCCAAAGGCTTACCGCCCCAGAGTGCGGACTGGTTGCCACCCTGAATGTTGTTAACTTCACGAACATCAACCTTAATGTAACGGAATGCCTTGTCAGTTTCTACCCAACAGGAACGGAATGAAGGGTCATCGTCGTCCTTGCTGGTTGCATCTGCCAAGAATTCCCAGTTGGACTGGTCGTTACTACCGTATACCTTAAAGTAGCTTGCGCAGTTAGAACCGTTGTAAATGTCGTTTGTAAGGTTAACTTCGCTCACAACTGTGGGAACTTCCAAATCAACAATAATTTCATAAGGAACATGGCTCACTTCTGTAACGCCTGTTCTTTCAAGCTGTACATTGTCTGTAAGGCGAGGACATTCCTTGCCGTCGATGGTTGCCTTCTTGCCAAGGGAAACAGTTTCACCCGACTGAACTGCAATAGCACCCCAATAGGGATGGTATTCCATCTTATAGCACCAGTTACCTGTTGCTATACCGTCATTAACTGCCATGTGGAAGAAGATCTGATAGTTACTCTTTCTCCAGCCACCTGACTGACCCCAGTTATAGCCGTGACCACGCTGTACCCATCTGCCGGCTTCGCTTCCGTAGCCCCAAACACCATTCGCCTGAGAACCGAAGGTGCCTGCATTTGCAATGGGTCTGCCGGGTGACCATATGCCGTCAATTTCTGTTGCGGATGAATACTTTGCCTGAGATGCAAACCAACCGTTTGCAATGGATGTGTAGATATAGTATCTGCCGCCCATTTTAAATACACTGGGAGCTTCTCTTCTCTGACCCTTAAGGATAACGTTTGTTACCTCAACGGGCTTTGTCCAGTTTTCGTCAAGCTTGATAACAAGCTTATCCTGGTTCATACGTGTGGAAGAGAATGTGTACATTGTGTCGCCTTCTGTGAACTTAACCATGTCACGGGAGTCATAGCCGAAGGGACGGCCAATGTAGAAGGAAGAAAGCTGGTTGCTGCCTGCTTCTTCGCCATAGTTTTCGTACTGTTCCCAGGGATCGTCCTGTTTCTTTATTACATTACCTGAAACTGTGTAAGCATAGGGTTCAACAGGTGCGGTATCTCTACCGGGCTTGAATGCTGCAAAGAAGAGCTTAGCCACATCGTAGCCGTGTGTACCTTCTGCGTGTGCAGACCAAATGTAGGTTTCGCCGTCGGGATGCATGCCTGTCTGCTTACCTTCAAAACGAAGGTCGATAAATATAGGATAAATAGGTGTCCATTCTGTGGGCCAGTTAAAGCCATCTTCACTTTCCTGATAGTAGAAAGCTACGCATGTGCACTTGTTGTCCCAGATTTTGGGGTCAAAGCCTAAAGATTCGAAGAGTTCACGGGAAACGCCTTCGTTCTTGAACTTGTAGTACTTGCCGTTAATAAGGTTACCGGAGGGCTTGGGGGGTGCATCAGCATTGTCGCCGTTTTCGTCAGTGGGAACCCAGCCACGTCTTCTGTTATCGTCGTAGCCTGTAGTTTCTGCAACGTCAATTGCAAAGGTTGTAACAACATTTGTTGTACCTTCTGCAATCTGAACGTCGTCCTTATAAGCCTTTACTGTGTACATAAAGTTCTTGTTAACGGGAAGGTTGTATTCGTCAACAGCGTCACCGATTGTTGTGCCGATAAGCACACCGTCACGATAAACCTCGTACTTTGTTGCATTGGGATACAAGGGCCATGCAACCTTAATGTTGTTTACTGTGTTTTCACCGTCAATACGGAACTCAGCTGCTGTAGCTGCCCAGGGACGGTTGTAAACCCATGCTTCAACCATTTCGCTCTTAATCTTGTCGGAGGCGATTGCTCTTGCCTTAACATGCATTACACCGTCACCGTAGAAAGGACCTTCATACTTATTGCTTTCTGTTGTGGGGTCTGTTCCGTCAAGAGTATAGTAAATGAATTCTTCACCTGCAGGGTGAGAAATTGTGATGGGTTCAAACAAATCTATAAGATAGTCTTCACTGCCACCTGTTGCATTCATTGTGGGAGGTGTGTTAACAAGAGTATAATCCTCCATTTCCTGTGCAGAAACAGTGTTGTTCTTAAGGTAGCTTATTTTGAGGTTCAAAAGTGCAGCTGCACCCCACTGGTCGTTATACTTGGGTATTTTAGCTTCAATTCCCTTAAAGCCGTTAACATTGTCAACCTCTTCACTTGCGACTTCCTTACCGTTGTGAGTATATGTAACAGTGTACTTTCCGCTGTTGTTCTTCTTGGCTGTAATAACCATTTCGTGACCGCGTACTTCGTATGCCTTATCCTGTCCTGTTACAATATCCTTTTCGTTTAAGCCAACGCTTACTCTTTCGTTTTTGTCAAAATAGAATGTTGCAAAAACATTGCTGTCGTTGTCCTTAAAATTCCATCTCTGATAAAGGTTTTCCTTTTCCTGACAAGCGAAATTAAAGGAAATTACAATATTTTCGCTTTTTAAGGTTTTAACGGAGTCAGCAAGGTTTGCCTGCACCGTTCCGTCGGCAGTTTCACGTGCCTGCGAGGCAAAGAACATAAGACCATAGGTACCATTACCCGAGCCGTTCCACTTTCCGTCTATTGTCCAGTTCTGATTCCAGCGGACACGGGCATTTTTTTCTGTTGCGAGCCAGCCTGTGCCGTTGAGCTCTTTTTCACCGGAAATGGTGAGAGCCTTTGTGTCAAACGCCACTGTAAGGGCATCTTCGGCTGAAACTACCATGGGCACCATGGAAAGAACCATAGCAATTACAACCATAATTGACATAAGTCTGCGCATTTTCATTAATATTTTCCTCCTTTTTTGGTGCAACTTATTAGTTATTTTATATTTTAACATTTTTTCGGGACAAAAGCAACAAAAAAAGTGCAATAGTATGCACTTTTTTTGGTCAGTTTAATTAACTTATTTAAAATCCTTGGTTAAATCAGTGTAATAAGGACATCTCTCAAATGCGGTTTTGCTCACATTTATATTAGCTTTGTTGCAATTTAGTTGGGTTAAAGAATAGCAATGTTTAAACGCGCCTTCACCAATAACACAACCATCCTGTATTGTGAGAGATTTTAAACTTGTACAGAACATAAAAGCGTTTTTATTTACTGTGCAATTTTTACCCAAGGTAACCTTCTCTATGTTTTCAAGATAATGAAAAGCGTTTTCTCCTATTGTTACATTATCTCCTATTACAACCTCTTTAAGGTTTTTGCATTCTTCAAAAGCAATTCCGGATATTGATTTTACGCCATTTGTTACAACAATTTTTTTAATATTGTCATTAAACTCATACCAAGGTCTTACAAGGGGATAAAGCTTTTCAACCCTGCCTCCCATATCCATGAAAAATTCTTTCATATCCCCTGTTCCTGAAATTGTGAGCGTACCATTTTCATAATTCCAATTGAGTTTTTGGTTTTCCTCCGTTTCGACTCCGCACTCACCGCTTCCCTGCCCGATATCGGTGGATTCCTCCTTGATTTCTCCGTTTACATATGGAATAATGTTTCTTTCCATGTTACAGTTAATCAAATCCAGAGTTATAACAAAGGTGCCTGCATTTTTTATTTCGGGGTATGTGATAGTACACATTTTTCCGTCGGAGCTTATTTCCAATGTTTTATATTTCATTACCACCGTTTCATTTTTCATCGGTGCAAGTGCTGTGATGGAACCAGTTTTACCATCATAACGCACGTAGGTTATATATGTGAATACATCGTTTTGGCTTAATGTTGACCATTCAACTATAGTTCCGTAATCTGTTTCTGTTTTTTGGTTAATCGACGCTGCCATTATATTTCGCATCTTAAACCACTCGTTATAACCATTCTCTCGGAGACGGAAATTGCTGTCTTCGGGCATTTTTTCACATTCAACATAATTAACGCCGTTTTTGGCTGCCCAGGTAGATGCAAAGCTCCCCTTGGGTGCGTAAATTGTTAAGTTTTCGGGAAACTCGGTCCACACAGTGCCGCCCTTATAGCCTAAATAATAGCCTTTAAAAAGGTTGTCGGTGAAAAATTCAACATTGCTTGGAATGTACACATCCACCTTATCATTTAAGTTATTAAAGGCTTCTGTTTTGTAACTTGCGAGGTAACCTTCATCGTCTAAAACCTTTAAATTGCCTTCTTTAATCACAATGCGGCTAAGCGACGGAATGTTTGAAAAAGCCTTTTGCCCTATGAAGGTTACTGTGGAGGGTATTGTTACTTTTTCAAGACCCGAATAGCTAAAGGCTGCACCTTCAATAGTTTCCAACCCTTCGGGAAGGTTAATGTACTTTAAATTTGTACAGCCCGTAAATGCACCTGAACAGATTTTTTTCAATCCGCCAGGCAGTCTGATTTCGCGAAGATTTTTACAAGAACCAAATGCGTTTGAGCTGATTTGGGTTAAATTATCCGAAAGAATAACGCTTTCAACCTTTTTACCTGCAAACATGTTGTTGGGAAGCTTTGTTAAACTTTGTGCATTAACAGTTGTAATTTTATCAAAGCTGAAAACTCCGTCCTTAATATGTCCTTCTTCATATTCGCTGAAAAAAGGAGGTATTGCAAATTTTTCATCACCGTTTAAATCATTAACACGATGGATTGTTACTCTTGTGTTGATGTTACTTACTGTGTAAAATATTTCATCGCCTTCGTAGTCTGCTTTTTTATACTTCTGCTCAATTTCTTCGCTCGTAAGTCTTACGGAGTCATTCACCATAAAGGAATATTCATCAACGCCTGCAGGCAGGTTAATGACCATGTTTTCACAGCTTAAAAATGCACCAAACATAGCTTTTGTAACAGAGTCGGGAACAGTATATTCACCGCCGTCTTTTTTTGGGTGCACCATTAAAGTTGTCATACTTTTATCAAAAAGCACATTGTCAACCGCTTTGTAGGAGGGGTTATCGGGGTGAACGATTATTTCTTCAAGATTTTTCACACCGTTAAAATTCAATTCCTCGCCACGAACATTTTTGCCGATTTCAAGCTTTTTAAGGTTTTCGCAATAAAGCACAAGACCGCTGTTTATGTACTGCACGTTGTCGGAAATTTTTAATTCCTCAAGGTTTTTACAATTTAAGAAAACCGCACCGAAAAGTGTTGTAACGCTATTTGGTATAACAACCTTTTTCAGGCTGTAGCAATCCATAAATGCCATGTTGTCAATGTATTCCAAGCCTTCGGGCAGGTTAATTTCCTTAAGGTTTTCACAGCCGTAAAAGGCGCATTTACCGATTTTTTTCAATGTGGAAGGAAGCGAAACACTTTCTGCTTCACAAAACTGAAAAGTAAAAGCACCAATGCTTTCAATGCCTTCGCTGAAGACTATCCTCTTTGCTCTGTGTGACCTGACAGGTGAAAAATTCTCCCAATCGCTGTCAAAATCGGGCAAATCACCCTTGCCGTGAATGTATAACACATCGTCCACATAGCCGTATTCCAGCTTTGGTGCAGCGCTTACCAATACAGGAACTGCACTTACAAGTAAAACTAATATGATTAATAAACTTATAACCTTTTTCATAACCTACTCCTTTCCTATTTGGTGAGTTAATTTGCTTTTACAAAATTTAAGCCCATTTGTTTTGCGTACCTTTCAACCGAAGAACTCGTGCTGTAAATTGTCACATCTTTTTTACCGTAATGGTCAACAACGCCTCCATCTTTACCATTTACCACTACCCACAAACTGATAAACTCATTGGGGTTGATGGTTTTTGGCGCATTTAACATGTGAAGCTCTTTCACAGTGCCGGGAATTAATTCCTGCATGTATCCGCCGGAGGAATCCTGTTCTGCAAAGGTGTCGTTACCAAGGTAGTTTTCTGGCCATTTTATGGTCATTTTTGTAAGGTTGTCACATTTTGTGAAGGGCTGTCGGGAAAAAGTGTATATATAATACGGTGCTTTCATGCTTACAAGGTCAACGTCGTAATACCTTGCTCCGTGCCAGTAATTAACATTCAAAAGGGTAATTTCGGTAAGTGAGTCACAGTTTGTAAATGCAGCTTCACCTAACTTTTCAATGTTTTCAAGATTAATATATTCCAGAAGAGTACAGTCTGAAAAAGCATTGTTTGAAATTTCTTTTATATCTTCACTTAAATGAACACGCCTCACATAAGGATTTTTATTAAGCACTTTATCCTTAAGCTTAACCTTAAAGCCGCTTATAATAGCCGGTATGTAAATTTCTTCATCGTTTCTCACAGGGTACAAATAGTACAAGGTATCATTTTTGTACTGATACACACCACCTAAGAACTTGAACTTTTCGCCCTTTAATATTTCCTCTTTGGAATACTCACATTCAATTGTTCCCTTTTGGGTTTTAATGCCCTTTAATTCAAAATATTCTCTCGCCTTTGCAAGGTCGGTGTAAACTGTGACCTTTCCGCAATTTGAAAATTCCTCTTCGTTAATAAAATCGTTCACGTTTATCAAATACACCTTTTCAAGGTTTGTTAAGTTTTTGAAAAGAGGTGTTTGTGTTTTTGCATAGGGGAATTTCACATAGGCTTCCTTTAAGGTTTCAATGTTTTCAAAGCCGCTTTCCCATTCTTTAATGTTTAAAAGGCTCACGCTCTCAAGCCTTGTTCCCAAAAAGGCGTCCTTTCCGATAAATTCAACATTTTCAAGGTTAATGTGTGAAAGATTGGTTGAATTTTTGAATGTGTCACAAGGGATTTTGAGAACACCTTCTTCAAGCTTAACGGTTTTTAAGTTTGGCATGTTACCAAATGCGCCATTTGAAATTGTAACAGGGTAGCCGTTAATGTGCGAAGGGATAGTAACGGTTTCTGCATTAATGTTTTTTGCCCCTGTAAGAAGGTATGTATAGTCCTTGAACTCATACACATTTTCGCCTTCAGGTTCGTTGTCGGTGTAGTTGTAAAAAGCGTTTACACCATCCACGTAATCGGTATTGTTCCAAAGGTCAAGCCTTGCCTCGCTTCCGCGGTAGTGGAGGTTTTTAACCCCACCATGCAACACATATGCCGTGGTGCTTGTTTTTGGAGAGGGTCGGTACGGATAAGAATATAAGCTTTCCATGCTTTCGGGAATAACAAGATTTTCAATGTTTGAGTTTAAAAATGCATGTCCGTAGATTTTTTTAACACCTTCATGTATGTTAAGCTTGTAAAGGCTTACCCCACCAAAGCTGTAGGTGTCAATTTCCTTCACACTTCCGGCAACATTCACAACATCAAGGTTTTTCTCGCCTTTAAACGCGCCGTTACGAATGTATTCCACTCCATCGGGAATAGTAAATTCCTTTTCCGGTTTATTTGGCACATAGCGGTACAGGTTTTTCATGGGATAATCATAAAGCACATTATCCACTACTTTATAAAATCTGTTACCCTCCTCTACCTCAATTGTCTGAATAGAGGGGATATTGTTAAATATGTTCGCTAAAAAATCTGCCGTGTATCGCCATGTGGGTCCTAAAATTGAATCATCAAAATCCTTTCCGATAATAATTTTAGTTATATTTTCGCAGTTTTTAAATGCTTCGCCATCAATTGAACTTATCCCTCCCGCAAGGCGGATTTCGGTTAATTTATTGCAGGAAGCGAAATCATCACGGTGAATTTTCAGCATGCCACTTTCGGGGAAAGTGATTTTTTCCAGATTATCACAGGCAGCAAAACTGTCTCCTCCCAGATCAAAAACCGAGGGTTTAAACTCAACATCTTTCAGCTTGTCACAATCTCCAAAAACACTGCCCCACATATCAATTTTTCCGTATTCGGGGAACGTGATTTTTTCAAGATTGTCGCAGTTGTAAAACGCATTTGAGCCAAGCACAACAACAGGGCTTTTTATTATAACCTCTTTAAGAGCAGGCATGTTTGCAAATGCTTTTTCCCCTACCCTTTGAACGGTTTCGTCAATTACTACAACATCAACGTCCTTGTAAATATTATAGGATTTAAAATAATCATCCATATTGGCTTTGTCGCTTGTGCCCTGAATGTAGCCGGTTACATTCATTTTTTTAATTCCGTTTTCTTCACTTATTGTGTAGGCGTTTGCCTTTTGGTTTTTGTAGAGCTCCGCTCCCCAAAAGATGTTTAAATCACTATTTGCACCGTAAAAGAGCTTGCTTTTATTTTCTTCATCTTCCAGAAAAGTTCTTAAGCCTGTTACAAAAGCATGTTTAAGAGCGGTGCACTTTTCAAAAGGTGCGCCCTGAAATTCTTGAAGATAGCTAAGATAAACAAATTCAAGACTTGTGCAATTGTAAAATGCACCTTCACCCAGACTGACTGCTTTGTACAAATCAATATACTTTAAACTTACGCAGTTTTCAAAGGCGGAATTTCCTATATACTGATTGTTATAACCATGAACAAAGTATACTTCCTCCAACAAAACACAGCCTCGAAATGCCTTGGGATGTATTGTTTTGGTGTTTTCAAGATTAACACATTTCAAGCTTGTGCAGTTTTCAAAGGCAGATTCACCAATTTCAAAGTTGTTTTCCGCAAGGTATACATTTTTTAAGCTGGTGCAATTCAAAAACACGCCCTCGGGAAGCTTTGAAATTGCTTTCACATTTGCAGTTTCAAGGTTTACACAGTCACGGAACGCATAATCACCAACTGTTACCCCTCTTTCCTCTATCTTTTCGGGTATTACAATTTCTGTTACGGTATTGTCAACAAGGCCTGTTATTGTTACCGTTTTTTCATCGTTAATTTTATAAATAAAATTTTCAAAGGTTTTAGCCTGCTCCTCCTGCGCCAATGCAGGCATAGTAGCTGCTGTTAAAACCAATGCCATTAATAAACACAAACATTTTTTCATAATTTTACTCTCCTTATTGTTGTAATTATTCAATTTGTTATCTCAACCGTTTTCATTTCTCCGTTCCAATTTACTGTACAACCGAATGCTTCACTGATTGCCCTTACAGGCACCATTGTTCTATCGTTTGTAATTTCGGCTACTGCATCAAGCTCTATCGCTTCGCCGTTTTTGTAAAGCAAGTTTTCGCCGATTGTTATTTTAACTTCAACACCATCTTTAATGCCGATTGCAGTTTTCGTTGCATCTTCCCAGCTTACTTCTGCTCCAAGTGCTTCAAAAATTGCACGCATGGGCACCATAGTGCGGTCGTTTTTGATATACCCTGCTCCTAATGAATACTTTGCTATTGATAAAGGGGTTTCGAGCATTATTGCAACGCCATTTTTTATTTTTTCAAATTCTTCATCATCGCTTGTTGTAATAACCCACCTGTCAGTATCTTCAATCATCATATCAGGATGATCTGCAAAAATTTCATCTTTCTTTTCAATTAAATGCCGGGGCATTCTTGCAACAAAAACTCTATTGCACAGTTTAAATGCATAAGGCGGGATTTCTTTTACGCTATCGGGAATATATATCGCAAGCTTTCTGCCGTTCATCCCGGAAAAAGCCCACTTCCCAATTGAGGTTACTCCCTCTTCAATTACAATATTTTCTATAACCAAATTTTGCATGCTTTCTCGCCATTGACTCCATCTTGCAGGGGTATGCTCATATCTCCACTTCCACATAACAAAGGGATAATAATAACAATCTGCCATCTCACCTGTTCCCGAGATTGTAAGAGTGTTATTCTCGTAATGCCAGGTAAGGTTTGCTCCGCATACGCCATCAACAATGCTGTCCTCGCTATATATTTCTTCCTTATACCACAACATGCTTTCACATGGTCCGATATAATCATCTTCAAATTTTGACCAGGGGTGTATTATTCCCTTATCGTTTTTTTGAAGAGGTATATATTTTTCTTCAGTCTGGGCTTTTATATAAGGTGTTTCAAAAAACGCATAATGTCCAATGTAAATTTCCCTCTTTGAATCAAAATCGTCCTTTGCGGAACCTATTATAAAGTCCTTGTCAGGCAAATTAACCTCAACTAAACTTTCACAACCTTCAAAGGCACGTTTGCCGACACCAACAAGACTTTCGGGAAGCTTAACTTCTTTTATGTTTTTACAGTTCAGAAAAGCTCTGTCGCCAATTATCTCCAAGCTTTCGGGAAGGATGACTTTTTCTATTTCTTCATTTTCAAAGGCAGAACAGCCAATGCTTTTAATGCCTTCTCCAACAACAAGCTTTCTTATATCTAGATCTTCTCTGTCTGTCCCCGGATCAACAACGCCCTTTTTCCAATGAGGAAACATTATTGCTCTTGTGCAGTTGAAATTTTTGTCTAGATGAGCATAACCAATGGTGTAATCCAACTCACCTGTATAGTTATCCATATAACCGCTACCCGAGAGGGTAAGTGTTTTGGTTTCTTCGTCATACACCCATATTATATTCTGTCCGCAATCACCCTCATGAATCGCGACTGCCTGTGCCTCTACCACCGCAAACACAAAAAGAATGCTGAATACAAAAACTAAAACCTTTTTTATTTTCTTCACCTTTTTCTAAAATTTACCTCTATTTATAATACCTTTCAAAATGTTAAAAAGTTGCATCTTCTAATTAAATATTACAATAGTGAAAATTTTTGTCAAGGGAATTTGCAAAATTGGTCATAAAAGAAACCGTGCGGTAACGCACGGTTTCTAAACAATTTAATTTGGGTCATCCCCTGACTTTGAATAAAAACTCTGACATATTTCTTTATCTGTAATTATTCAGTTTGTTATCTCAACCGTTTTCATTTCGTCGTTCCAGGTTACTGCACAGCCGAATGCTTCGCTTATCGCTCTCACAGGCACCATTGTTCTGTCATTGGTAATTTCCGCGGCACAATCGAGTTCTATCCTTTCACCGTTTTTGTACAAAGCATTTTCACCGATGGTGATTTTAACTTCATCTTGTACTGTGTGGATTCTATCAACGCCATTGTCATTAATAATTTCAACTCGTTTTTTCAAAGCCGTTGCTGTTTTTGTTGTATCGTCCCAAGTAACAGTTGCACCAAGTGCTTCAAATATTGCCCTCATTGGTACTAATGTGCGGTCGTTTTTTATGTAAGGCAGTGTGTCGGTATTAAGTGCTTCTTTGTTTATATAAACACCTATCACAAGTGGTTTTACTTCCACACCCGCCGGCATGGCATTTTCTTTTTCAAGTACTGCCTTGCCATTTTTTATCCAATAAAGGTTTCCATCCTGACAATAAGCATATGTTGTGTGTGTTGCCACCATATTTGAATTATAGCCTGACCATTCAGTTTCAAAGTGATACACGTTTTTCAAAAGCACATTGCCGCTAAGGGTTTGTAAATCACCATTATTCAAAAGCATAACTTTATAATTAAAGTCATAAACATTTTCACCTATTTTTATGGGAACATTGCTTACAATAAATCCCGATTGGTCAAACTTGTCGCCCCAGGCATATAAATCATTGTTGTCAGTTTTTGCAAGGGTTCCCCACTGATAAAACTTCATTTGACAAACATTATCAATATTCATTTTTGTTGCAGTGTATTCTATTTCATGCTTTTCATTTTCGCCAATACCCAATTGGTTACTTATGTATGATTCCATCGAATATCCGTTCCTCTTTACAACGGTCATAGAGCCTTCTTCTCCCCATGCCCACATAGAGCCGTCTGTTTTGCGGGCAAAATAGCGATTTGAAGCATTCCACACCTTTTCAACATTTTCCATAACTACGATTGGAGCATTTGTTCTGCCTTCGGTTTCACCAATGCCCATGAATGCCTTTGCGCCCCACATATAAAGTTTTTTGTCATTTGTTAAATAACCATCTTCAACAAGCATGGTTACATTGTCACAGATTTTCTCAAAGCTTATGCTTTCATCGGAGCTTTTTAAAAGAACACCGTCCTTTGTCAAAAGGAATATTTCGCTTCCATTCCAATAAACCGACCGAGCATTTGAATATAATACTTCATTTGTGGATTTATCGTACAGTTCATCATTTTCGTTAATACCATAACCTCCTGCAGCTGCAGAAATCCCCGTTAAAAGCATTATTGCTAAAACCAGACTTATAACCTTTTTCATTTTCTTCACCTTTTTCTAAAATTTACCTTTATTTATAATACCTTTTAAAATGTTAAAAAGTTGCATCTTATAATTTAATATTACAATAGTGAAAATTTTTGTCAAGGAAATTTACAAAATTGGTCATAAAAGAAACCGTGCGGTAACGCACGGTTTAAAACTATTTAATTGGGGTCATTCCCTCGTTCCAGATAAAGGTTCTGACATATTCGCCCTCATCTGTATTGCAACTTATCTTGTAGGAAAAATCTTGTACTGCTTCGGAAATATCAACAGCGTCTTTCACAATGTCAATTATAATATCATTCTTATCGTACACTGCAATGTAGATAACCGCCTTATCCCCGCTTTTCGGAACAGACACATTAACCTTTACAAAGCTTGTATCCACAGCTTCTATTTCCCATTGCTGATGCAAGCCTTTGTTATATGTATACTGCAAAACATCTGTACCATCATCTGTCAGTCCGTTTAAAACATCAAGGCCCAGACCCGATGCCACGGATGTTAGTTTGTAATAGCCGTTATAGTAATTGTCCCAATCGTCCTCCATGCACAAAAATGCAAACTGTTGTGAAAACCTGCCTTTGTAATCACTTGTTGTTATTAATGCGCCAGTGCTGTAGGAGTCGTTTTCAACACTCATGGCCTTGCCTGTTTTAACATTTGTCAAAACGTAAACTCCGCCACCGATATCATCCAATTCCCAAAGCTGCGAGGTGTCATTTTCATTTACTGCATACTGCTTAACGTAGCCGTTTTCGTCAACTGCAAGCGCACTGCCCGACTTACGGCATTTAATACGGTAAACACCCTCTTTAATATTGCTTTTTGGAACCTTAGCCTCTTTACCGCTTCCCTTGTCACTATTGTACAAAAGTGTGCCAAAGCCGAACTGGTCAAAGCTCGATGCATGCCCACCTGCACCGCCTTCGGGTGCGATAGAGTCTGCCGCAAGCTTAATGCCCGGCACATTGTACCCCTTGCGGTTTGCATAGTGATTGTAAATCATTGCCCATATGGGTCGCAGACTACCTTTTGCTGAAATAACATCTTGCGAAGACCATGTTCCGTTTTGCCCCGAATACCAGTTGTAGGTTGTGAAAGGCACGGTGTAGCCCATTTCATACTGGGCAACATATTCAGCAGCATACATAAAGCGGTTATTTGCCCAGGAATACAAATCGTCACCCTGGTTCCATGAAATTTCGCACACAACCGCCATAAGTCCAACACCCATTTCTGTGTGGCCGAAATCTCGTCCTGCCTCCTGCCATTGACCTATGGGCACATTAAGCTCGCTTTCAGTTTGCTCATACAATTTAGGTATAGCATTAAAAATTGAGCCGTTACCTGCACCATTCTTGTAGTATTCCTGTGCTCTTTGGTAAATGTCACGACGGTCACAGAACACTCCAAGTGCGGTTGCAAACGCCATGTTGCACAAGTCCCAGTTTGCCCAGTAGTTCATAATGTGTGCACCATTGTGGTCGCCACCGTATTCATTTGAATACAAAAACCTTTCTGTCAAAGGCTTGTAGAACACATTCATGAGCATGTCCTGCATGCGCTCTAACTCAAAGCCCTCGTAGTCACGCATGATTTCCGCAGCAGCTACCATTTCATAGCCGTAAAGACCTGCTGCAAGGTATCTGTCCGCATTACCGGTTATGGTTTTAAGGGTTTTGCTCCATGCATTTAAAATATCCCTTGCGCAATCTGCATACGCCTTATCGCCGCTGATTTTCCAGCGGATGGCACAAAGGTATGCACGATGAACATCCTGATAAAGCTGACCGTAGTTTTGTCCTGTACCGCCACGGACAATGGTTGCGGTAGCCCGATTTCCGCCAATTTGTGCGTAGCTGTTATTGGTTAATGTGTTGTATGCTGATAAATAAGGCTCTTCGCCCAAATAAACCTTTTGTGCAATGAAATCAAGGTCTGCCGCTGTATTCAAAACACCGGGGTGAACGAACATTTCGTTTTCTTTTACGTACCTGTAGTCAAAAACAAGGCTTTTGTTTTCCTCGCCTAAAGTAAAGCTGACATACTTTTCGTTTTTGTCAGTAACAAGAACATATTTTTCTCCATCCTTGGTAATTTCTTCAGGCACAGTTTCTGACACATACTGCTCTCCATACTGCAAAGCTGCGGTGTTTTTCCTTTCGCCCAAAACAAGTTTTTCGTTACTGTATGCAGTTTGGTTTGCAATGTACCTTTCGCCAATTTCCACCACAAGCTTTTCAGCCTTCACAATGCTTATGTTGCCAATACCAATATTACTTGCCCAGCCTATGCAAAGGCGGATGTATTCATCCTCAGCTTTAGGTGTGAACGCAAAGGAATTAACACTCCATAAGGGTGAAGCCATTATGCCGTAGGTGTAATTTGTGCCGTCGTAATTTCCCATCACATAGCCTGTGTTATTTTTGTTTTCATCACACAAAAATGCGTTTGACCACTGTATTTTACCTTCTGTTTCACCACTAACAGCAAAGGTTATAACAAAGGTTTCTTTGCCCGTGTGCTCAGGCAAAGGAATGTAGGGGTTAATACTTCCCTCTGCAGTGCTTGCACCCAATGTTGCGGCAAAAATACCCGAACAATCGTTGTAGCCCTCCTGTATTGAAAAATTGTCGCTCAAATCTTTTCCACCGCTGCTCCAGCCTTGGTATGTAGAGCAGGTATAGTCAAAAAGTTCTATGTCAATAAGGTTTTCGTTATCAGACACAACATATCCCATTCCATTTATGTCAACTACAGGAGTGTTTATTAAGGGTGTGCAATCGGCAAAATGGGTGGTTGTACAATCCTGTGCCCATGTGCATATATTCTCAAAAAGCATTATTAAAATAATTAAAACCGAAATCCGTTTTTTCATTTTTGCCTCCAAAAGTTTAATTCACTTTAAATTATACCTTTTTATTGGCATTTTTTCAACAAGAAAACATACCGTTTTGCACACAAAAAGAGACCGCATGCATTCTGCAGTCTCTTTTGTTACAGCCGTATGTCAACATTATTTTTAATTTTTAAGCTGTCTTTTTCCACAATGCAATTGAGCGCAATTATTTTAACTCCGTTATCATGAGCATTTTTCAAAGCTTTTGCAAATTCCGCATGAGTAGCTTTATTGGGAGTGAAATACTCCCCCGCATCCGCCTGTATTACAAACACGGCATATGCCTCGTAGCCGTTTCGCACACACTCACAAAGCTCATTTAAATGCTTCACGCCCCTTTCGGTTGGCGCATCGGGAAAAAGCATTACATTGTCCTTTTCAAGGGTTACCCCTTTCACCTCAATGAAGGCTTTTTTGTTTTCGTATTCAACGTAAAAGTCAAAGCGTGAATTTTTAAATTTGCACTCACTCCTGACAAAGGTAACGTTATTAAACAATTTATTGATGTATTCCGAAAAAACCTTGTTGGGTGCCTGGGAGTCAATGTTGTACAAAACATTGCCCTTGTAAACTGCAACAAGGTCGTATTTTGTTTTTCGGTTTTCGTTGTCGCTTTCTTCAAGGAAAACCCGCACACCTTCAATTAAAAGCTCACGGCATCTGCCTGTGTTTTTAACGTGCACGGTTTCTTCCTTTCCGTCAATCAAAACCTTTGCAATAAACCTGTTTGGTCTACTTACAAAAATTCCTTCTTTTACATTTTTGTATTTCATACCTTTGTAAACCTTTTCACTTTTTCGCCGTTGTGCTCAACTTCTTCATTCCACATTGTTAAAGGCCGTACCCATATTCCGCCCTCACCGTAAAGAGCTTTGTAAACAACCATTTCCTCCAATGTTTCGGAATGCTTTGCAACACCAAGCACCTCGTACATATTTCCTTTAAAATGCTTATAAATACCCTTTTCTATCATGCAATTATCTCCGATATGTTTTTTTGTATTGCCGCTGCAACGTCGGGGTGATTCATGGAATACACGTGCACCGCATTCACGCCGTTGGCATAAAGGTCAATGATTTGCTCTGTTGCATATGCAATGCCTGCCTGCTTCATTGCAAGGGGATTGTCACCATAGCGGTCAACAAGCCTTAAAAATCTCTGGGGCAGGCTGTTTCCGGAAATTGAGCAGATTCGTTTAATCTGAACCGGGTTTGTAACAGGCATAATCCCTGCCACAACAGGCACATCAACGCCTTTTCTCAGCATGCGATACATGAAATTGTACAAAATGTTGTTGTCGAAAAACATTTGTGTGGTTAAAAATTCGCACCCTGCATCCACTTTGATTTTCAAGCTTTCAATGTCGTCGGCACTTGTTTTGCTTTCGGGATGCCCTTCGGGATAGCATGCACCGCCCACACAAAAATCACCCATGGCTTTAATTTCCTTTACAAGCTCACTTGCATAGTGATACTGAGGGTTTGTAATTTCCATACCTTGGGGTATGTCGCCACGGAGAGCGAGAATGTTTTCAATGCCCTTTGCCTTAAGCTTTTCAAGCACATTGTGAACATGCTCCTTTGTTGAAGAAATACAGGTTAAGTGTGCAATAGGTGTAACCCCCATTTTCAACACATCCTCTGCAATGTCGCAGGTAAATTCACTTGTGCCACCGCCTGCACCGTATGTAACGCTCATAAATGACGGCTTTAAGCTTGCAATCGCCTCGGTTGCTTCCTTTACCGATTCAAACTTGTCGGTGGTTTTTGGCGGAAACACCTCAAATGACAAGCTGGGCTTTTGTCCTTTTATAATATCAATAACCTTCATTGTATCATCTCCGTTTGTGTTTTTATTTTTTATGCAATCTGTATTTGCACTCCGAATAGTGGAGCAAGCACCAAATAAACAGTTACCACACTTAAAATTGGTGTTAGTATAACAGCACTGTATAATACAAGCTTTCTGAACTTGTCCGAAGCTTTATGCCATGCAAAAATGTGCAGCGTGAGATAAATTATAAAGCTTATTCCGCATCCGAAAAAAGCAAAGCTTCCATCCCCACTCCAGAACCACATAAATGCAAAGTATTCAAACAACACAAGTGCGGTTAGCGGTATGTGAAGTAAAAAAATTATCGCTTTTTTTAACATTGTTTTCCTCCTTTGTGTAAGAGGTGTAAAACCTTTTATACTTTATCCATAAAAAACATTAAAATTATCATTACTATAAAAACGATGATAGGCAAAAACTGAATAATAAAGCTGAATTTGCTCTTTCCTTTTTTCCTTGCTACTACTGATGTAAAGATACTCGCAATTGATAAAAGCGGAATTGAAAATCCCATATATGTAACTGTATTCAGCAGCAAAATTTTCAGTTCGGAATAATTAGTTGTGGGAGCATCCCAAAAGAATATCGTAAAAACTCCTGCAATTGACAATGGCACATAAATGCATGACAACACAATGTTAAAAATAACACCTTTTTTGTCAAGAGAATTATATTCATACCCTTTTTTCTTTGGTATAAAAACAGCTATACACAACACAGCTATTGCCAATATTTTTAAAATGTCTATTAGTGCAATATCAAAATTCATATATACAACTTCCTTCCAACAAAATTCGACATTGCGACACATAAGGTTTAGATGCAGCTTATTTGGTGCTATATTAATCCCATTATAAATACAATTTTAGTCATTAAACTATTTTAATTGTATTTTATTTAAATCAATGTAAAGTTCAGCACTACTCCAAAAATTCCAATCCGGATGGTCAGAATAATACTCAGTAAAAAAGTCATCAATATATAGCATATAATCCTTTTCTTCTGTCATATCGAACATATTTGTTTTTATATATGGGTTAATTCCGTTACAAGGCCCATCATAGTAACCTTCCATCTGTATGCAATCATTTAAAACCTTAGCCTGTAAATACGCATTATCATTATATGTTCTTTCAGAGAAAGGTAATGTTGTATCTTCACCTGAAAAAATACAGTACAATTTTTTGTGAAGCACCTTTAGAAACCCTATAGTAAGATTATTTGAATCAAAATTATTCTCCTCAAATTCTCTATCAAAATCTTCATCTTTTAATATATCCTTCATTATATCTTCGCTGTCTTCTATATAACGGGTAAAATACTTCAAATATCCTTTTCCATCAAACATTGCGTTATCGGTAAATGCGAATTCTTTAATTATTTCTCTCACTCTTTTTTTAGCTGTATCAAAATTTTCATAGGCTTCTCTGATAAGCTTATAACTTCTACCGGATTCGTAAACGCCCGGTAAAGAGGTTCTTACATTTAATATCCATACTGTTTTCATAATATTTCTCCTTTTTGGTAATATTTTTATGTTTAAATAATACCACAGTAGGTGTACAAAAAATGGTGCATTCCAAATATTGTGATTGACCTTAATTGTAAAATTAAACGCCAGAAATTACTGACTTTTACTTTTACAATCGTGCATTTAGTTTTACAAATTTATGTATTTATGTGATAATACTCTTAGCTGTCTGACCGGAAAGGAGCAGACCTATGAGTAAACATCT
>JAZQCM010000026.1:0-1747 GCA_045546275.1 Clostridia bacterium
ACCATTACCAAAACAGATTGACGAGAAAAAAGTACTTAATGCAATTGTGCCACACAAGGACGTTGACGCATTTCACCCTGTAAATACAGGTCATATTATGATTGGTGACCATTCGTTTTTGCCTTGCACACCTGCAGGAATCATGGAAATGCTTAAATATTACAACATTTCTGTTGAGGGTAAAGAGTGTGTTGTAATCGGCAGAAGTAATATTGTTGGCAAGCCTATGGCAATGCTTTTATTAGGTCAAAATGGTACAGTTACAATCTGTCATTCAAGAACAAAAGACCTTGCTGAAGTAACTCGTCGTGCTGATATTCTCGTAGCCGCAGTAGGTATTGCATATTTCGTAACACCTGATATGGTTAAAGATGGTGCAGTTGTAATTGATGTTGGTATGAACAGAAATGCAGAGGGCAAACTTTGTGGTGACGTTGATTTTGAAGCGGTTAAAGATAAGTGCTCGTTCATTACACCCGTCCCCGGTGGCGTAGGTCCAATGACGATTACAATGTTATTGAAAAACACATTAACGGCATCACAAAATCACAAAAAATAGATTCTTTTTCCGCAATACATTATGAAAGTAGGTGGGTAAATGACACAATTTAATATAACTGGTATGAGTTGTGCTGCTTGTGTTGCCCGTGTTGAAAAAGCGGTTAATGGTGTTGATGGGGTAACATCTTGTTCTGTCAGTTTGCTCACCAATTCAATGGGTGTTGAGGGTTCTGCGGACACAAATGTTATAATTAAAGCCGTTACAGATGCCGGCTACGGTGCAAGTCTTAAAGACCAAAAAAATACACCGTCAAAATCAAAAGATGACGATGCATTAAAAGACACTGAAACACCAAAACTTAAAAGACGACTTGTGGCATCATTAGGATTTTTAATAGTTTTAATGTATATTTCAATGGGGCATGTAATGTGGGGTTGGTGGTTGCCTGAAATTCTTGCAACAAACCCACTTGCAACAGCACTTTTAGAATTATTATTAACAATTATTGTTATGGTAATCAACCAAAAATTCTTTATAAACGGATTTAAAGGACTTATTCATAAATCACCGAATATGGACACTCTCGTAGCTCTCGGCTCGGGTGCATCATTTATATACAGTACTTATGTGCTTTTTAAAATGACCGCGAATGTAGAAATGGCTCACCATTATCTTCACGAGTTCTATTTTGAATCCGCTGCAATGATTTTAACGCTCATAACAGTTGGCAAAATGCTTGAGGCCCGTTCAAAAGGCAAGACAACTGATGCACTTAAGTCTTTAATGAAATTAGCACCGAAAAATGCAATAATTCTTATTGACGGCATTGAAACGGAAGTACCGATTGAACAAGTTAAAAAAGGCGATATATTCGTAGTTCGCCCAGGGGAACAGATTTCAGTTGACGGTGTAATAATTGATGGACATACCGCAGTTGACGAGTCAGCCTTAACTGGTGAGAGTATTCCCGTTGATAAAAACGTGGGGGACAGAGTTTCGGGCGGTACAATAAATCAGTCGGGATTTATTAAATGTGAAGCTTTGCGTGTCGGTGAAGATACAACTCTTTCACAGATTATTAAAATGGTAAGTGACGCCGCCGCAACAAAAGCACCAATCGCAAAAATTGCTGACAAGGTTTCAGGCCTTTTTGTACCTGCTGTAATCATAATTGCTATAATTACTATTGTTGGTTGGCTGATTGCAGGGCAGAGTGTAGGTTTTGCCCTTGCTCGCGGAATTTCT
>JAZQCM010000027.1:0-40396 GCA_045546275.1 Clostridia bacterium
TGCAGGGGCAAAATACCTTACAGAAATAGAAATAGAGCCTGGTAGGGAAAAAATACCCAATGCAATGTTTGAGGGGTTAAGCAATGTGAAAAGCATAACAATCCCCGATGGAGTGAAAGAGATTGGTTCTTATGCATTTCAGTGGAGTCCGAATTTAGAAAATGTGTACATTCCCGATTCTGTAACAGTTATTGGTAAGAATGTTTTTCTTGATTGTGTTAGTCTGAAGAGCATAGCCATACCTGATGGGGTAACACGAATAGACACAAATGTATTTGAGGGTTGTACAAGCCTTACGGAAGTTAAACTGCCGAATACACTGCAGTATTTAGACAACTACGCATTTAGTGGTTGCACAAGCCTTGAGGAAATTGTTTTGCCCAACACCTTGGTGTATCTGGGTCGCCATATATTCGTAGGAACAAGTATAAAGAGCATAACAGTTCCCAAAACGGTAACAAATATAAACGCTGCTCATGGAGGACCCTTTGCAGGGGTAAAATACCTTACAGAAATAGAAATAGAGCCGGGTAGGGAAAAAATACCCAACGCAATGTTTGAGGGGTTAAGCAATGTGAAAAGCATAACAATCCCCGATGGAGTGAAAGAGATTGGTTCTTATGTATTTCAATGGAGTCCGAATTTAGAAAATGTGTACATTCCCGATTCTGTAACAGTTATTGGTAAGAATGCTTTTCTTGATTGCAATAACCTGACATTGTACTGCCACGAAGGGGCATTGGCAATGACAACAATTGTTGAGGGGGGCACAAAATATGTTATTACTGATGAAATAGCCTCCTATGAGCATTTTGTGTTTGGGGATACTGATTATTATAATACAAAGAATTCAATTACAGGATATATTCCTTTTGAGCTGAAATATAAGGTGAAAGAGGATGTTGAAATTACAAATAAAAAGATAGTAATGAGAATACCTGACGGTACGGACATTATGTCCGGCACAGTAAAGGTTAACGGAGAAATTTCGACGAATTTTGAAGTTAACAACAATTTGTTGACAATACCTGTTGAAGAAAATGAAGGCAAGGTAGCATTTTGTGTAAAGCCCTATGAATACGCAAAGATGATTACATACGCTAAGATGGATTTTAAAGAAAATAGCGTGAACAAGTCGGAAATGATAGGCGTGGTAAACTGTTCTGTGCCTACATTGTCGTTAAAAACTGCCGACAGAACAAGCACAGACGTGGTAAGGGTTGAAGGCGTAGCACCACCTGAAGGCGAGGTTGAGCTGTTTTTGGGCGAAACATTGCTTGGCACTGCAGTTGCCAGGAAAAACGGCAGATACAGCACAGAGGTGGTTATTCCCAACCCTGAAAACTATGGTAAATACACAATAACTGCTACCGCTGAAAAAAACGGCAGTGAATTAAGCGTTGATTCGACTATTATGTATGAAGACAGTACGCCCATGCTTGAAAGCTTAACTATGAGTTATGGCGACCATACGGATTTTTATGAATACAAACTATTTCCGTCAGATGGCGCAAAGCCGATAATAGTTTTTAACCCTGCGTACGGCTTTGAATTTAATGCTAAGTTTACAAATCCGGAAAAGGTTAATAGGGTTTATATTGTAAGCACACGTAATGGTCAGAAGAAATACATGGATGCAACCTGGGATGAGGGCAAAAAGGCTTTTGTGGCAAAGGGCAATTTTGACCCTGAAAACCCGCAATATGTTCCCGGAGAAATAGCGGTTGAATACACAAAGAAAAGAGGGGTTGTGCCAATAGAGGAAGCCTTTGATGCTGAAAGAATTATCGCACGTATTCCTGACGGAATGTTGGATTGTACAACTAATGTGCTGGAGAATACAGACACATCTTATAAGGCTGAAATTGAAGTTTCGGAAGAGCTCAGAGAGGTGTACGGCGACAAGATGACATTCGACGTTACAACGGAGGATATGGATTACAGCAATATTCCCATGGAAGATTTGCTTATAAACGACGATGAGTATTATTCATATTATGTTGAAGATAACGGCAGAAGGTATGTTTTAAACATTAACAGAGATATGACAGAGGAGCTCAGTATGAAGGTTCACAGTATAGGCACGAAAAAGCTGTGGAAATATACTGTTAAGGTTTTGAAGAAAAGCGCAAACACCTATGAGGGCGCAAGTATGGTTGACGCTGTCTACAAAGGAACAAGAGTTGCAGGCTTGATTATGGACATGTATGAAATTGAAAGCGACGACAATACGTTAAGAGAAAGAATCAAAACCAGCAGCATGACCCCGGAAGAAAAGCAAGTTGCACTGGACAAAGCAGATGAACTTAAAACCGACAGAGGCGTTTTTGGAATAACCACGTTTGCAATGGCAACGCTGGCGGGTGCGGCTGGTGGCCCTCCAGGAATGGTGTTCGGAGCCATGGTTGGCGCATTAGGTTTAGTGTCGAGCTTTTTCTGGGATTACAGAATGGCAAATATTTTAGAATGCGAGTTCAGCTTCTTTGGCAACTTTATTGTTGACCCCAGCGGATATGTGTACGAAGCAATACCTTCCAATCGTCTTGCAGGAGTAAGCGCAACGGCATATTGGATTGCACCCGAATATATTGACGAAAACGGAGTTGGGGACCAGTTACAGGCTGCCAAATGGGATGCATCTCAATACGACCAGGTTAACCCCTTGACAACTGATGCTAACGGACAGTACGCATGGGACGTTCCCGAAGGCTTGTGGCAGGTTGTGTTTGAAAAGGATGGCTATGAAACCGTGAAGTCTGAATGGCTCCCGGTGCCTCCGCCACAAACAGAGGTGAACATGTGCATGGTTTCATACAATGCGCCGAAGATTGAAAGTGCACTTTGGAACGGAGAAAAGCTTACGCTGGTGTTCGACAAGCCGATTGTCGCCGAAACTGTTAATAACCTTTTAATAGAAAACCGAAAGGGAGAGAAGGTTTCGGGCGAGGTTAAATATGATGCCGAGCTCTACAATGAGGAAATCCCTGTGTGCAAGACTTTTGTTTTTGACTGTAGCGACGACCCGCTTTATGTAAAGGTTAACGGACAGGTTGTAAGCTATGTAAATGTGGGAATGGAAGAAGAAACTGTAGAAATTGTATATTCAGGAAATTTTGTGCGCTATGATAATGCGGACAAAACAGTAACAATTGCAAGCGAGGAAGAATATACAAATGCTTACATTTGCGTTGCGGCCTACAGTGGTGACGAGCTGGTTTGTGCAAAAACTGCAACACAAAACATTAAAGTGGGAAGAAACATGATGGTGTTTGATGGTTTTGAAACCAATACAGCAGACACTGTAAAGG
This sequence comes from Clostridia bacterium, assembly GCA_045546275.1. Classification (GTDB taxonomy): domain Bacteria; phylum Bacillota; class Clostridia; order UMGS1883; family UMGS1883; genus RGIG1927. The sequence goes on from JAZQCM010000027.1 coordinate 3,309, forward strand.
TTATGATTTGGGAAAAGAAAGAAAACATAAACCCGTTGTTTGAAGCCCTTGAGGTAAAATTAAACTAATAAAAAAGCTCTCAAGTTAATCTTGAGAGCTTTTTGTTAGTTTGTTTTAATATTAAATTTTTGCATTACTTTTACCACTTTTTCACGGGGGAAGAAAAGGTTAATGAGTAGTGCTACGATTACACCAATGCCTGTGTCAATAATGCGGTTTAAGGAGTAGGACACATAGGTTGCAACAGGTGTGTTGAACAAAATAATGCACAGCACCACGCCGCCGGGCTGGATGCCGCCGGGCCACTTGAAAACCTGGCAGAAAAGAATTAGAAGAATAACCCCAAAAAAGAGAATTAAAAGCATTACAGGGTCAAAATGGATGTTGGGGAAAAAGCCTTCGGGGCGGAAAATTATGTACACTCTGAAAAGCGCCATGCCTAAAATGCCGCCGATAACGGTGCCGTAAAAACGGTTGCCGCCGTTAAGCCAGGAATTTTCCATGTCGCTGCCTGTGCCGAAAATTGCACCAATGCAGGCAAAGGTGGGGTTGCGACCAATTAAAAAATACACAAGGGCGCAGACTGTTGCCGCAATTGCGGTTTTAATACTGCGCATACCTACGTGGAACTGAAATCTTTCTTTTTTCTGCACGAAAAACACCTCGATGTAAGTAATTTCTTTAATTAATATAGCACGGATGGCTTAGCTTTGCAAGGGATTCCATTTGCCTTTTTTGTAATAAATGCCAAACATTACAAAAAGGAAAAGGTTGTGGGCAATCATACAACCCCAGGCGGAAACAAGGCTTAAGTTAAAAATATTTACACAAATAAAGGTGCCCACGTTTCGGATAATCCACATGCCGAAAAGGTTGATTTTAAGTGGCACAACTGTTTCGCCAACTCCCTGCAAGATGCCCTCAATAATAATTGAAACGCCGTAAATAGGCTCGGAAAGTGCAACCATTCGTAAAATGATAACGCAAAGGGAAATAACCTGACTGTCCTTTGAAAAAAGAGAGGTTAACCCAGGTGCAAAAATGAAAAGCATTGCACCTGAAAAAACCATGAGGCACAGCTCAATTTTTACAATGAGAGTGGTGTAGGATTGCATTTTCTTTTTGTTGCCCTCGCCCCAGGCGTTGCCCGAAAGGGTTGCCGCAGCAGTTTGCATGCCGTAGGCAGGAATGTAGAAAAGCGATTCCACGGTGTTGGCAACGGTGTGCGCCGCAGTGGAAATTTGCCCTAAGGAATTAATCATTGATGCAAAAATTACATAGCCTAAGCTTGTGGTGAAGCGCTGAAGCATGTTGGGAAATGCAATTTTTAAACATGGGGACAAAATTTCCATGTTGAATTTAAAGCTTTGCCCCTTGGGGGAAATGGTTTTGTGGTTGAAAAAAGCAATTGTTATATAAATGCCGCCCACAGTAAATGCTATTGCCGAGGCAATTGCCGCACCTATTACCCCTAAGCCAAAGCCGGGGATAATGAAAGACGCACCAAAAAGGTGCACGCTTCTTTTTCCGAATATGAAAAAGAAGTTTAATGTAACGTTTACAATGTTCATGATTATGCCTGCATACATTGGGGTTTTGCTGTCGCCCGAGGCACGCAGAAGTGTGCCGAAAATGATTGTTGCCGAGCGGAAAAGCATAGGCAGGTACAAAATTAAAAAGTAGGTGGAGGTGAGGGAAAGAATTTCTTTATCCACCTGTAGCCAAAGGGGCAAAAAAGGGGAAATGGAGGCTGTTAAAAGTGTGAAAAAAATACCAACAATTAAACAGCACAAGGTAGCCTGCGCTGAAATTTTTTTGGCTTTATCTTCCTCCTTTGCGCCAAGTGCCCTTGCAATGTGTGACAAAAAGCCAATGCCCAAGGCTGAAATGGTACTGCCCACAAGCCAGTTGACGGTTACCGTGCTTCCAACAGCGGCGGTGGCGTAGGTGCCCAAAGAGCCAACCATGGCTGTGTCAATATACTGCACTAAGGTTTGCATGAGCTGTTCAAGCATTGTGGGAAGAGCCAGTGACATTATTAAAGAAAATGAGTTTTTATTGTTTTTCATAGGTGATGCTCTTTCTTGTAAATATACTTAAATTATAGTAAAGAATTGAAAAGATGTCAATAAAAGGGAGTTTTTTGTTGCATTTTATTATTTTTGTGGTATAATGGCTAAGGATTAAAAAATTTAATTAAGGAGAGAGAAAATGGAACAGAAAAAAAGTAGTTTCACAGGGTCTATCGGTTTTGTTCTTGCGGCGGCAGGCAGTGCGGTGGGTCTTGGTAATATCTGGAGATTCCCTTACCTTGCGGCAAAGCATGGTGGCGGTTTGTTCCTTCTTGTTTATATTGCACTTGTTTTGCTTTTCGGCTTTGCACTTCTTTTGACTGACATTGCAATTGGCAGAAGAACAGGTATGAATGCAGGTAACGCATATGGCGCAATTAATAAAAAGTGGAAATGGGTAGGTCATTTAACCTTTTTAGTGCCCTCCATTATCCTTATGTACTATGTTGTTATCGGTGGCTGGATTTTAAAGTATATTGTTGAGTTTTTAACCTTTAACGGTGCAGAGGTTGCTCAGGACGGATATTTTACTTCGTTTATAACAAGCCCTGTGGCACCTATTGTGTTTATGCTTATTTACCTTGCACTTACAGCAACAGTTGTGTATGCAGGTGTTGAAAAGGGTATTGAAAAGTTTTCCAAAATTGTAATGCCCATACTTCTTCTTATGATTATAGGTATTGCGGTTTTTGCACTTACTCTTTCTCACACTGATGTTGAAGGTGTTACAAGAACAGGTCTTCAGGGTGCAATGGTGTACCTTGTTCCAAATGTTGAAGGCCTTACATTAAGTAAGTTTATTGACGTTGTGCTGGACGCTGCAACACAGATGTTTTATTCACTTTCTGTTGCAATGGGTATTATGATTACCTACGGTTCTTATGTTAAGAAGGATGTAAATCTTTCCAAGTCTGTTACTCAAATTCAGCTTTTTGACACAATGATTGCTTGCCTTGCAGGCTTTATGGTTATCCCTGCGGTGTTTGCATTCTCCGGTATGGAGGGCATGACAGCAGGCCCCGGACTTATGTTTATTGCTCTTCCCAAGGTTTTCAACCAGATGGGTGTTGCAGGTAATATTGTTGGTATTATTTTCTTTATTATGGTTGCCTTTGCGGCATTAACAAGCTCTGTTTCCATTATGGAAACAGTTGTTGCAAGCTGTATGGAATACTTTAAGAAAACCCGTAAGCAGATGAGCCTTTTTGTAAGCGTTGTGGCTGCAATTTGTGCAATTGTGGTTTGCATGGGCTACAATGTGTTCTATTTTGAGCTCACACTTCCCAACGGTACCGTAGGTCAGATTCTTGACATTTTTGACTATGTAAGTAACAGCGTTTTAATGCCCTTTATTACAGTTTTAACCTGTATTCTTATTGGCTGGATTGCAAAACCCAAGTGGGTTATTGAAGAGGTTGAATCCTCGGGACATAAGTTCAACAAAAAAGCTCTTTTCACAATTGTTGTTAAGTATGTGGCTCCTGTTGTTATGACAGTGCTCTTGCTTGATGCTCTCGGCTTGTTCGACCCTGTTGTAAATTTTGTTACAAGCTTATTTGCGTAATATGGAAATTTAAGTTAAAAAAGCTCGCCTTGTGCGAGCTTTTTCGCGTTATTTGGGGGATTGTGACGAAAATAATTGGAAAATATTTCCAATTATTTTCAAATAAACACTTGATAAAACTGGAAATAAATGGTAATATATACCCGAAGAACGAAAAAACGATTATTTACAGGAGGAGTTTATATGGAGAATATGATTAAAGTGGTTATTGCCGACGACAACAAGGAGGTGCGAAACAGCATTTCGGGGTATCTTGCCCAGAAAAAGGACATGACGGTGGTTGCCGCTTTGTGTGACGGCAAGGAGGTTTTTGAAAGAGTTAACGAAACAGGTGCGGATGTGGTGCTTTTGGATGTTATTATGCCAAACCTGGACGGAATAGGCGTACTTAAAAAGCTGATGGAAAACAAAAGCGAAAAACGCCCTGTTATAATTATGATGGCAGAGAGCATTAACGATTCCATTTTTACAGCCTGCCTTGAATTAGGTGCAGACTATTTTATGATAAAGCCCTTTGACATGGAGCTTTTGTACGAAAGAATAAGCCTTTTGTGCAAGAAAATACCTGTTAAAAGGCGGGACGGAATTGCCTACGACAAATCACGTCCCTCGGAAAGGATTTTGGAAATTTCGGTTACAAACACAATCCATGCTGTGGGTGTGCCTGCAAATATTAAAGGCTATCAGTATTTAAGAGATGCGATTATTATGAGTATTAACGATACTGAACTGATTAATGCTGTTACAAAGCAGCTTTATCCTCTTGTTGCCGAAAAGCACAACACCTCGCCTTCAAGGGTTGAAAGAGCAATCCGCCATGCAATTGAGGTTGCCTGCGTGAGAGGCAACGAGGATGAATTGTATAACCTTTTTGGCTACACCGTGAACAATGCAAAGGGCAAGCCCACCAACAGCGAATTTATTGCAATGATTGCAGATAAATTAAGACTGGAAATGGTTTCTTAAGAGTTTAATTAGTGTCGGGGTATAAAAAAACAACGTGTGAAAACACGTTGTTTTTTGTTATTTTATTTCTTTGTAGTTACGTATGCATTTCATAATGGTGTTCACAAACACAATGCCTAAAAGGATTGCGCCGATTGTTCTGCCTGTGGCGGAAAAGAAGGAAAGCGCCTTTCGTAATTCACCCTGGAAAAATGCCTCGATTGTGTAGTAAAGGCTTGAACCCGGAACAAGAGGCAAAATTGTGGGAATGAGAAACACCGTAACTGGTGCTTTGATTTTCTTTGCTAAAAATTCCGACACAAATGCCGCAAAAAGCGAAGCAATGAAATTTGCCAGAAAATCCGCAATGGAAAAATGGCAGGCAATAAGGTAAATTGAATAGCAGCATGCTGTTGATAGTGCAATAATTGGCAGGCGGTCAAGCCTTAAACGGAGCATGAGAGCAAAGCCAACGGTACCCATTACTGCCGCAAGAACAATTATAATATTTTCTACCATGACAACACCCCCGTGGAAATCATTGCAAACCAGAAGCCCAGCGCAATTGCAAGAGCTGTTAAAAGCGCCTCACAAAAACGAAGGAAGCCTGCCATGGTGTCGCCGTTCATCATGTCCTTTATGGCGTTGGTTAGCATGAGCCCCGGAATAAGGAGCATTATGTTGCCAATCATGATTTTGTCCATTTGTGCGCCAATGTTAAAATTGGAAATGTGGTAAGCTAAAACACCTGCAAAAAGGGAGGAAATAAAGTTGTAGAACATGCCGTTGATTGAAAAATAGGTGAAAACCCTTTCAACCATAAATATGATAACGGAAATAAGTGCCGCAAAAAAAGCGTCGAGAAAAGAGCCTCGGAACATAAGGCAAAAACCGCCTGATGTGAGAACAAAGCCAATTAGCCTTAAAGTGCGGGAAAAATGGCTGTTTTTAATTATTTCATCCAGCATAACCTGAAAGTCTTCCGCTGAGGGAGTTGTTTGACACACAGTACGGGAAAGTGCATTCAATTCCTCCAAACGGTAAAAATTAAAAACATAGCCTGTAACACGGCGTGACTGAGCGTAGCTTTTGCCGCCGGAATCCTGCACAGTTACCAAAACAAGGCTGGTGATTGAAAAAATTTCCGCATTTGTTAAATTGTAGGCTGTGCAAAGACGGCTGATTGTGTCCTCAACACGGTTAACCTCCGCACCGCACATGAGCATTTCCTTGCCCAGATTCATAATAACATTCAATATTTTTTCGGTATTTGAAGTTTCGGTCATAAATATTCCCCCAAAAGGAAATTTGCAAGGTAATTATACAACAGTAAATTGCATTTGTAAATACCTTAGTTGTTGACGAAATACTTGTTTGTGTGATAATATAGAATGGATATAATGTGTCAAGGAGGACGTGTTATGTGGTTTAGTGAAGACTGGAAGGATTATGAATGTATAGACACCTGTGACGGCATGAAGCTTGAAAGGTGGGGGGAAGTGGTTTTGTCACGTCCCGACCCTCAGGTTATATGGAAAAAGAAGTGCGATGAAGGCGCATGGTACAGAGCGCATGCTGTTTACAACCGTTCATCCTCAGGTGGCGGTAGCTGGAATGTGAATAAAAAAATTCCCGACAGGTGGACAATTAATTACAAGCATTTAACCTTTAATATAAAGACAATGGGCTTTAAGCACACAGGGCTTTTCCCTGAGCAGGCAGTTAACTGGGACTATATGATGGAAAAGTTGAAAAAGCGCCCCGGTGCAAATGTTTTGAACCTTTTTGGCTACACAGGCGGTGCAACAATGGCGTGCAGCAGTGCAGGGGCAAATGTTTGCCATGTGGATGCATCAAAGGGCATGGTGGCATGGGCAAAGGAAAATGCGGAAAGCTGTAATTTAACAAACAACTACATCCGCTACATTGTTGACGACTGCATGAAGTTTGTTGAAAGAGAAATAAGACGAGGCAAAAAGTACGACGCTATTATTATGGACCCTCCCTCCTACGGCAGAGGCCCCTCAGGCGAGGTGTGGAAGCTGGAGGAATGCTTGTGGGACTTTGTGGAAAGATGCGCACTTCTTTTGTCGGATGAGCCTGTTTTCTTTTTGATTAATTCCTACACAACAGGCCTTCAGCCTGCTGTTATGAAAAACATACTTGAGCTTACACTTCCTAAAGGTAAGGTAACAGCCGACGAAATAGGCTTGCCTGTTTCAAGCAGTGGCATTTATCTGCCCTGTGGTGCTACAGCAAGATGGGAAGCGGAATAAAAAGAGGATTTTTATGATTAAAACCGAAAACCTGTGCTTTGCCTACGACGAAGAAAAGGGATGCAAGGCAATACTTAAAAATATAAATCTTAATATTGAAAAAGGCTCCTTTACTGCCATTTTAGGACGTAACGGGTCGGGAAAATCCAGCCTTGCAAAGCAGTTTAATGCAATACTTCTGCCTCTTTCGGGAAAGGTGTATGTGGCGGGAATTGACACCAATGACGAAAAAAACCTTTTTAACGTAAGGCGCAAGGCAGGGATGGTTTTTCAGAACCCCGACAACCAGATTGTGGCAACAAAGGTTTGCGAGGAGGTTGCCTTTGGACTTGAGAATTTGGGTGTACCCCGTGAAGAAATGATAAAACGGGTGAAAAGCGCTCTTTCGGCAGTTGGCATGGAGGATTTTTACGAAAGTGAGCCTCACCTTTTAAGTGGTGGACAAAAGCAGCGCCTTGCAATTGCATCGGTTCTTGCAATGGAGCCTGAGTGCATTATTTTGGACGAGCCAACCGCAATGCTTGACCCCAAAGGCAGAAAAGAGGTTATGGCAACAATTAAGCAGCTGAACAAAAAGCGCAGCATGACGGTTGTTTTAATTACTCACTACATGGAGGAGGCTGCAAAGGCTGACAGGGTGATTGTGATGGACGACGGCAGTATTGTGCTTGACAATACCCCGAAAGAAATTTTTTCCTCGGTGGAAAAGGTGACTGAGTTGGGTCTTGATGTGCCACAGGTTGCACTTTTGGTTCATAAGCTTAAGAAAAAAGGCATTGACTTAGGCGAGGGTATTTTACGAAGCAGTGAGTGTGCAGAGGCAATTGACCGTTTTATAAGGAAGGCAGAGAAAAATTGATTGAATTGAAAAATGTGTGGTACACCTATGATGAAAATTCACCCACGGTTACCGACGCTGTGAAAAATGTAACTCTTACAATTGAAGACAATACCTTCTGGGGCATTATTGGCCACACAGGCTCGGGTAAATCCACCCTGACGGAGTTAATGAGCGGACTTATTAAGGCAACTGAGGGCAGTGTTCTTATTGACGGTGAGGACATTGGCAAAATGAAAAACGTGGTTAAAGGCTTAAAGGGCAAGGTAGGCATGGTTTTTCAGTACCCTGAGCATCAGCTTTTTGAGGAAAGCGTTATTAAGGACATTTGCTTTGGTCCCGAAAACTTAGGCTTTGATAAGGAAGAATGCTTAAAAAGAGCAAGAGAAGCTATGAAAATGGTTGACCTTGATGAAAGCTATGAGGAGAAAAGCCCCTTTGAATTGTCGGGCGGTGAAAAAAGAAGGGTGGCAATTGCATCAATCCTTGCAATGCGCCCCGACACGTTAATTTTAGACGAGCCTACTGCAGGACTTGACCCCTACGGCCGTGACAGACTTTTGGACATGCTTTTGAAAATAAAGGGCAATTACGTTAAAAGCATTGTTCTTGTGAGCCACAGCATGGAGGACGTTAGCTTGGTTTGCGACAATGTGCTTGTGATGAACAAGGGCGAGGTGTTTTTAAAGGGCACTACACGTGAGGTTTTCAAAAACCGTGAGGCTCTTGAAAAGGTGGGGCTTGACATTCCCCAGGTGTCAAGGCTTGTGGGCGAAATTAAAAAGCTGGGGTATGATATGCCTGATAACATTCTGACCGTTGACGAAGCGGCAGAGGAAATATATAAACTGATAAAGGAGAGAGGACTTTGTTAAGAGATATTACAATCGGAAAATACTATAATATTTCTTCTTTTGTTCATTCTCTTGACCCAAGGTGCAAAATTATTGCACTGGTTGTGTTTATGGTGCTTATTTTTGCGGTGAAAACACCCTTTGAATACCTTTTAATGGCACTTGTAACCTTTTTTGTGGTGCTTTTGAGCCGTGTGCCCTTTTCCTACATTGTGCGAGGGTTAAAGCCTGTGTGGCTGTTGGTTTTGTTCACAGGGGTAATTAACCTTTTCTTTGGCGGCGGCGAAAATGTGCTTTTTAAATGGTGGGTTTTTAAAATTACCGAAGAGTCGGTTTTTCTTGCAATAAGCATGCTTGTAAGGATTGTGCTGTTGATTGTTATGAGTAGCCTGCTTACCCTTACAACCTCACCCATGGAATTGACAGGTGGCATTGAAAAGCTTTTGAAGCCTTTGGAAAAAATAAAGTTTCCTGCCCATGAAATTGCCATGATGATGAGCATTGCATTAAGGTTTATCCCAACCTTAACAAGTGAGGCTGAAAAAATTGTGAAGGCACAAAAGGCACGAGGCAACGACATTGACGAAGGGTCGATTGTGAAAAAGGCAAAGGCAATGGTGCCACTTATGGTGCCCCTTTTTATAAGCGCCTTCCGCCGTGCGGACGACTTGGCAATTGCCATGGAGGCACGCTGCTATAACGGAAGTGCCAACAGAACGAGCTTTAGGGCGTTTTCCTACAAAAAAGGCGACAAGCTTGCATTTTTGTGCATTTTTTTAATTACTGTTATTCTTATTATTTGCCGTGTGGTTGGTGTTTGATATGAAATATAAGCTTACAATAAAATACGACGGAACAAATTATCACGGCTGGCAAATTCAGCCAAACGGCATAACCGTGCAGGAAGTTTTAAGTGATACTTTGTCAAAGCTTTCCGGCGAAAAGGTTACTGTTACGGGCTGTTCCAGAACGGATGCAGGGGTGCATGCAAAAATGCATGTGTCAAGCTTTAGTATGACAACAAGCATCCCCGTGAATAAAATACCCTTGGTTTTAAACAGGTACTTACCTATTGACATAAGGGCGGTGGAGTGCTCCATTGTGCCTGAGGATTTTAACGCAAGGTACAACACAGTGGAAAAAACCTATCGCTACAGGATTTTAAATTGTGAGCACAACGACCCCTTTTTGTCAAGGTTTGTGTGGCACTACCCAATAAAGCTTGACATTGACAAAATGAAGGAAGCTGCTTTATACATGGAGGGCGAAAAGGATTTTACCGCTTTCATGGCGTCGGGCAGCAGTGCTAAAACAACGGTGAGGAATTTAAAAAGAGTAAGTGTGGAAAAGGATGGTGATGTTATTACCATTACTGCCACAGCTAACGGATTTTTGTACAACATGGTAAGGATTATTGTGGGCACCCTGGTTTACGTGGGCAACGGAAAGCTTGGTGCAAAAGAGGTTAAAGAAATCCTTGAAAAAAAGGACCGCAGGTTAGGCGGAGTTACCGCACCGCCTGAGGGACTTATGTTGGAAGAGGTTGTTTACTAATTCGGAGGATGAATATGCGAAAGAAAGTTTTTGAAATTTTAACAACAATACTGCTTTTGGCGCTACTTATTTTCTTTGTGGTAATTGCAGTTTTTCAGGTGTATGAATATAACACGGAAAAGCTTCAGGGAGAAAGGATTGTGCTTGGGGTGAACAGCTCCTCAAGCGACAACTTCGGTCAGGCGCTAAAGGGACACCCCGTGCCTGTGGGCGACTACATGGGCATTGTGTCGGGCGGCAGGTTTACCGTTATTGACAAAAACGCCCGTGAAAAGAGCGAGGGTGAGTTTTTATTGTCGGACCCCTTGGCGCATTCTAAGGGCAACTACTGCATAGTTGCGGACTTTGGCGGAAACATTGCAAAGCTTTACGAAAAGTCAATTGCAGTAACAACCATTGAAACCGAAAGAGAAATTCTTTCCGTGGCAACAAACTCACACGGATTTTTTGCAATTGCAACCGAGGGCATTGGCTACGATGCGGTTATTACCATTTACCGCAAAAACGGAAACCCCATTTACCGCTACAGCATTGCAAAGAACGATTTTATTGACATGGAAATCAGCGAAAACAACCGTAGATTAATTCTTCTTGAATCAAACCTTACAGCAGGCACTTTGGGAAGTAATGTTGTGATGGCTGAATTTAACCGTGCCGATGCACAAAACAGCTTTGCCGAAATTGGGAACTTGTATGTTAAGGTTCATTGCAACAAGGACGGAAGCTTTGTGTGCGTGGGCAACGAAAGAGTTGATTTTTACCGTGCCGACGGCAAAAAGTATGCCAAAATTGAATACAATTCAAAGGTTTTAACAGGTGCTGATTTTGACAATAACGACAATTTGTACCTTGCATTTGCCGGTATTAACGAGGGCGAAAGTGGTGTTTCCACAGTGGAAATTTACGACAAAAAGGCAAATTTGAAGGGAAAGTGCAATTTTGAAAGCAGTATTGAATATATATGTGCCAATAAGGGCTACTGCGCAGTTGCAGTTGGTGAAAACACAAGCATTTTAAGAACTAACGGCAAAATTAAGAAAACCTTTGAGGCAACAGCGCCCGTTAAGTGTGCATCGGTTTTCCCCGACGGCGAAACTGCGGTTATTTTCTCAGGCGGTAACACAACCATTATGAAATAAGGTGGATATATGTATTTTGATATTTTTTCAATTGTTTTTATTGCTCTTTTTGCCTTTGTTATGATGAAAAAAGGCGGAGCACAGGCGCTTTTAAGCGTTGTGAGTGTGATGGTATCCATTGTGGTGGCATTGAATGTGTATCCTTATTTGTCGGAATTTTTGCACACAACACCCTTGGACGAAAATGTTTTTGAAATTGTTTATGAAGTAATGGAAAAAGAGGGCATGGAAGAGGTTAGCGACGTTTTAAGCGCAATGCCCAAAATTGTAACGAACAATTCCCTTTTGACCCTTTCGGGCACAGGTGAAGAAATACGCAGCCAGATGGCACAATCCATTACAAGCACCATAATTAACATAATAACCTTTATTTTAGTACTTATTGTCACAAGGCTTGTTCTTATGCTTTTGTCAGGCGCTTTGAATCTGGTTACAAAGCTGCCCCTTATTAAGCAGGTGAACTCATTTTTGGGGTTTGTGTGCGGATTTTTTGTGGGGGTTGTGGCGCTTTTCATTGTTGTGAACATTTTGAGCGTGTTTGCTGTGGGCAATGAGGAGCTTGCCCTTTTAATTAAGGACAGCTACGCAGTGGAGATTATTAACAATTATTCGCCTATTTAAGGAATGGTAAAAATGACACTGATTGAATTTTTCGATGAAGAAATAATGGACAATGCCGCAGGCACTCTTTTGCTAAAAAGCGAAACAACTGTGTTTTTGTTTCCGGGGGATATAAACTTTGCTTTTGTAAGAGCTTTGGAAAAAATTGTTGAAAAGCGTGGCTACAACACAAAAATGGTTACCGAAAGCATTGACATTTCCAATGTGGCAAAGGCTAAAGAAAAAATTGAAGAGTGTATAAAAAAATATCCCGACTGTCATTTTGACATATCGGGGGGAAACGATGTTGTGCTGGTGGCAATGGGCGAGGTTGCAAGAGAGTATTCGCTGCCCATGCACAGCGTGAACCCCAAGGAAAAAACCGTTACCCCTATTAATAATAGCTTTGACTACCATGTGCACGATGTTTCCCTTACTGTGGAGGAATTAATTTTTCTTTACGGCGGAAAAGTAGGAAAGGACGCTTCCGTTCCCGAAACTTATGAGTGGAAGAGGGACGGTAAAAGCGAAGAAATTATTGAAAAGGCATGGAACGTTTGCAAAAGTGACGTTGGCGCATGGAACAGCGCAGTGGGTGCTTTTAAAAACTACAATGCCGACAAGAAAAACCTTCTGGCACTTGTGTGGACAAAGCTTAAAAAGGAAGGCTTGGTGCAAAGAGAGGGAAATTCCGTCCGCTACAAATCCCCTTTGGTGAAATACCTTCTTTCAAAGCAAGGCACTGCACTTGAAATGTTTACATACATTGCAGCAAAAGGAACTAACTTTTTTGACGACGGACAAAGCGGCGTTGTAATTGACTGGAAGGGTAAGCGTGAGGTTGAAAACGAAATTGACGTGCTTTTGACAAAAGGGCTTACAGGGTATTTTATATCCTGCAAAAACGGCATGGTGGACTCGGACGAGCTTTACAAGTTAAGCATTGTTGCAGAGCGTTTTGGCGGGAAGTATGCAAAAAAGCTTTTGGTTTTGTCACGGTTTGAGCCGGATGCGAGCTTTATGCAAAGAGCCGAGGAATTGAATATTAAGGTTATAAAAAACGTGAGGCATTTGTCAAAGGGTGATTTTGGGAAAAGGCTTATAAAATAAAAGGTGTTGCAAAAGCAACACCTTTTTTTAGTTTAGTGCGTATTCACGGAATTTGTCGCCACGTTCTTCAAAGTTTTTGAAAAAGCCGTAGCTTGCCGCCGCAGGTGACAGCACACATGCTGTTCCCTTAGGCGTTATTTTTTTTGCAAGGGTAACTGCGTCTTTCAAATTTTCCACCAAATGAAATTCTGAAACATGAGGTGCATTGCCAAATTCCGAAAGGATGCGCTTTCCTGTGTCGTACATGAAAATTATGTTGGGCACATCTGTCTCCTTTAAAAATTCGTAAAGAGGGGAATAGTCAATGCCACGGTCCATACCGCCAATTAAAAGGGTGCCAACGTTGGGAATGCTGTTAACTGCCTGGATGGTGGTTTGGGGGATGGTGGAAATTGAGTCGTCGTAAAATACCACAGAGTCCTTTTCGCCTACTTTTTCAAGTCGGTGGGGAAGTGTTTTAAAGGTTTTTAATGCATTTAAAAAATCATTGGTTGAAATGCCAAACTTTTTGCACACCGCAAAGGCGGCAGCAATGTTATTAACGTTGTGCTCGCCTAAAAGAGGGCATGAGTCGTCAAGTGAAATTTCCTCATTTTCAAAAATGAAGGAATGAGGCTTTATTACAATGTCGCCCTCCTTGCCGAAAACAAGTGAGGAAGCTTTTGTGGAAAAATCCACATTATCACCTGCAATAAGATAATCCTCTTCTGTCTGATAGCGGTAAATGTTTCGCTTTGCATCGTAGTATTTTTCAAAGGTGCCGTAGTGGTCAAGATGCTCGGGGTAAATGTTTAAAAAAAGGGCAATGTGGGGGGAAACGGAGGTGTATTCAAGCTGGTGGCTTGAAAATTCAAACACAATAATGTCGTTTGGTTTAATTACCCCTTCAAAGGAGGGGATGCCAATGTTACCTAAAAGCACCGCACTTTTACCGCATGAATTTAAAATGTGGTGGATTAAGGTTGTGGTGGTGCTTTTGCCCTTTGTGCCGGTTATGCCTATTACCCTGTCACGGTAAACGGACAGGAAAATTTCGCTTTGTGAGTAAAGGCGTGAAAAGTCGGTGAGGGCGTTTTCTTCTAAAACAATGCCGGGACTTTTCATGATAATGTGGTAAGAATCAAGGTTTTTCTGATAATCCTTGCCGGTTACAATTTTCACCCCGTCAATGGGGTCAATGGGGTTTAAATCGCATATGGTTATTGATTTATAACCGCCTGCCTTTTTAAAAAGCTCCAGGGTGCTTTTGCCTTCACGGCCAAAGCCTAAAATACAGACTGATTTATTTTCAATAAGCTTTGAAATGTAATTAATCAGCATAAATTCAGCTCCCTTTCGACAATGTCCAAATAGCCCTTGGGAAGAAGGTTGACCTTGTCATAATATTTGGGGTAGGGATTTTTCATTGATGAATATTTTTTGTAAAGTGATGTGGATTTGTAGTAGGTGAAAAGCTTTGGGAGATCTTCCGCTTTTTTTATTGCCTCACAGATTGCAAAGTTCACCTCGTCACGACTGCCCACACATTCAAAGGGCTTTTCGTCGGTTTCGTTGCCTGTGAGCTGGTCCAAAATGGGAATAAGGTTTTCAGCGTTGCCCATGTCACGCCCAAAAATTTCGTTAAGCTTTTCAAAGCTCATAAAGGGCGACAAAATAAGGTACACAAAAAGACACTTACTGCAATCGGCGCACCATATGTTTGTGTGGCTACCCTTGTTACAGCTTTTGAAAACGCTGTGGTAGGGGGTTAATTTTGCAAAGTAGGACGCAATCTGATACTCGGAAAGAGGGCGGAGAAGACTAAAGTAGTAAACACCGCTTTTGATAAACTCTTTTTCGTACTCATTAAAATCACGCTCAAATTCAAAGCTTTTGGAGTACTGGTGGTTAACGGTTGAATTTGCAACGGTGGATTCGTTTGCAGAAGACTCGTTTGACAAAACCACGTACTTAAGGTTATTTACATAGGCAGTGATTGTGGCGGAAAATGCTACAATGGCGGAAAAAGGTGTGTGGCCGTTAAGGTAGCCCTCTTTGTTGAGCCTTAACATTTCGGAATCTAAGGTTCTTTTTGCACAAAGCTCTTTGCCCAAGTATCCGCCTACCTTTACGCTGTCAATTGTTGCACCGCGGGGGTTAATGATGTAGGGATAATTATCTTCTTTAAACTCCTTCAAAAGCTCCAAGGAAACGGAGGAGTCCTTGCCACCGCCAACAGGCACAAGATTACCCTTTAAAAACCTTTGGGATAAAGAAGGTGTAGCTAAAGTGCCTTGTGACTTGATTTTCATAAAGCTTTCATCGGCGTTTATTTTGTTAAGATAGAAAAATTCGCCCAAACCATGGAAATAGAGCTTTTTCCACCAAGAAGTCTGCAAAGGTGACAGAGCACCACATTCAATTACAACAGTGGGTGAGCAGGTGATTTTCCAATAGCTCACAAGCTCCGCAAGACCCAGGTTAAAAACCATTGCACAAAAGTTTGGGTCGTTAATGTCAAAATCCTCTTTTGCAGGGAACACCCAGCTTGGGGAAAATGTGGAAAGTTTGTCGATTTCAAAGTGGTATGTAACCTGTATTTCCTTTCCTTTTTGCTCAATTTCGTAATTTTTGTAGAAAAAAGTGGGATGAGCCTCCCTTAAGGCAGAATAGGTTTTCATAATACTCCTCCAGACTCTGAAAAAATGCCTTTTATACTATTATAGCATATTGTGAAAAAAAGTAAACACATAAAAATTTAAAAGAATAAAAGCATATATTGTGCGTATTTTTCAATGCGACACAATATATAGTCGAGGGGTCAAAAACCCTGAAATTTCCTCAAAATAAACGAAAATTTTTATAAAAAAGGTATTGAAATTTTCGGTTTTATATAGTAAAATGAGCATGAAGTGCCACAAAGTGGTGTGTAGGTGCCACAAAGTGGTGGAAGCTGTGGAAAACTTTGTGGAAAAGTAGTTGAAAGTTAAAAGTTTTCCACAATCAAACTGTTGAAATTTGCGAAAAGGAGGCGAAGCTTATGTTATCAGGTGAATATAGTCATAATCTTGATGCTAAGGGCAGAATTATTTTACCCAGTAAGCTTCGTGAAGAAATCGGTGACTCCTTTTATGTAACAAGAGGCTTTGAAGGATGTCTTGCAATTTATTCCGCAGAGGAATTTGAAAAATTGGGTGCATCTATCCAGGCGTTGCCCGGAAACATGCGTGAGGCAAGACAGCTCCAGAGAATTATTATCACAGGTGCACATCCTTGTGATGCGGACAAGCAGGGAAGATTTGTTATTCCCCCGAGATTAAGAGAGGTTGCAAAGCTTGAAAAGGAAGTTGTGGTTGTTGGTAACGGTAACCACGCTGAAATCTGGAACAGCGACTTGTGGAACGAATATATGTATGGTGAAGATTCGCTTTCACTTGAGGATGCAGCTGAAGCTTTACAGGAAAAGGGCTTGTCGCTGTAAAATAAACGGGAGGAAGTTATCTGATGGAATTTTCCCACGTTACTGTTTTACTTAATGAAACCGTTGACGCCGTGAATGTTAAAGAGGGCGGAAAATATGCCGACATGACAATGGGCGGTGGCGGTCACAGCAGTCTTATTCTGGAAAGAGGCGGTATTTTGTACGGCTTTGACCAGGATATTGATGCAATAAATGTGTGCAAAAAACGTTTTGAATATGCGGGGGACAGGTTTAACCCCATACATTCATCTTTTAAAAATATAAAGGAAGAGCTTGACAACTTAAAGGTTTGTAAGCTTAACGGAATAATTGCAGATTTGGGAGTTTCTTCTTATCAGCTTGACGAGGCTGAAAGAGGCTTTTCCTACATGCACGATGCGCCACTTGATATGAGAATGGACAGGCGCAACGACCTTGACGCCAAAAAAGTTGTGAATACTTACTCAGAAAAAGAGCTTTGCGATGTGATTACCAGGTACGGAGAAGAAAAATGGGCAGTTAGAATTGCAAAGTTTATTGTTGAGGCAAGAAAACAAAAGGAAATTGAAACTACTTATGAGTTGGTTGACATTATAAAGGCGGCAATACCTAAAAATGCAAGAATAGACGGACCGCATCCTGCAAAAAGAACATTTCAGGCAATAAGAATTGAGGTTAACGGCGAGCTTAGAATTTTGGAAAAAGCAATCCGTGACGGCGTGGACAAGCTGGAATGCGGCGGAAGAATGGCGATTATTACCTTCCATTCTTTAGAAGACAGAATTGTAAAAGAAACATTTAACTATCTTGCAAATGCATGCACATGCCCAAAAAGCTTTCCCGTTTGTGTGTGCGGAAACAAAAACCAGGTGAAAGTAATCACCAGAAAGCCAATTCTTCCCACAGAAGAAGAGGTTTTGGCAAATCCCAGAAGCAGGAGCGCAAAGCTCAGAGTGTGTGAGAAAATTATTTGATTTTGTGAAAGGTTGGTGCCCGGGCCAATGTACAATTACGGTTCAGAAGCTAAAAATTTAGATGAGACACCCGTCTTTAATGCCGACAAGGTTAAGGTTAATAAAAGCTCAAGAAAAAGAGCAATAATGGAAGAAAAAATTGAAGAAATGAAAAGAAGTGCTCTTAAGGCCCTTGTTGTAATAGCGGCTTTACTTGCAATTGTTATGATAAGGGAAGCGAAAATTGACCAGCTTTGCGGCCAGATTTCGGGAAGAGAAGGCACCCTTAAAAATATAAGCGCTGTTGTTACCGAAAAGGAAATGCAACTTACAGGTCAGATGGACTTGAACATGATTGAGGAAATTGCGGTAACAAGGCTTGGTATGAAAAAGCCTGACAAAATTATTGAAATTGACGTTGTTAAAAACGACGGCGGAGAGGTTTTGGTTGAAGAGTCTACCATGAACAGCACCTTTGCTGCATTCATTGGCAGAACAAAAACTCTGTTGGAATATTTATATTGAGAGTAAATATATTTATTTACATAGGAAGTGCTTTTGAGTGCCTTCCCGGGCGCAAGAAACTTGCCTGCCTTGGAGGCACTCAATTTTAATTTTTAATATATCGGGAGGAAACATGGCGAGGGTATCGGTAAAAGCGAGAAACAGAATAGTGAGAATGTTTGCAGCCTACATGGCACTTATGTGCATTGTTGTAGGCGCTTTGGTGTATTATCAGCTTATTCGCGGCGAAGAGTACAAGGAAAAAGCCGCAGAACAGCAAACGCAGGACAGAAAGGTGGAAGCAAAAAGAGGCAGTATTTTTGACAGAAACATGAAAGTACTTGCCCAGTCTGCTGCCTGTGAGGATGTTATGATTAACCCTCGTGCGATTAAGAGCAGCAAGGAAGCACAGGAAAAAAGAGCTGCCGAAGCAAAGCTTAACGGAAAAAGCTTTGACGAGGAGGATGTTGTTGAAAAAATTGTTTCAAACCTCACAACTCTTTTGGACATTGACGAAGCATGGCTGAGAGAGGAGATAAACCTTGACTACGCCAGCAGACGTGTTAAGAAAAAGGTTGACCAGTCTGTTGTAAATAAGCTCCGTGCATTGGAATTGCCGGGTGTGTTTTTCACCGAGTCAACAAAGAGATATTACCCCTATTCAAGCTTTGCATCCCACATTATTGGCTTTACGGGTGACGACGGCAACGGTCTTGAAGGCTTGGAAAAAACCCTTAACAGCACCCTTTCGGGTACTGCAGGCAGAATACAGGTGGTAAAAGACGTTTATAATAACGATACACCCTATGAATACGAAAACTATATAGCGCCCGAGGACGGCAAGGGCGTTGTGCTCACAATAGATGAGGTTTTGCAGCACTACGTTGAAAAGTACCTTGAAGAGGTTTACACCATGCACAAGGTGCAAAAGGGTGCGGCGGCTATTATGATGAACCCCAACACAGGTGAAATTTTAGCTATGGCGGTTGAGCCTAATTTTGATTTGAACAACCCAAGATTTGTGGATAGCGACCTTAAGGCGCTTGTAATGGGCGAAACCGAGGAAACGGAAAACTTGTCCACAGACTATGAATATCTTATTAAGCTTTGGAGAAACAAGGCTGTGTGCGACACCTATGAACCGGGCAGTACCTTTAAGTCGGTTGTTGCAGCTGCGGCAGTTGAATCGGGCGCAGTTAACCCCAACACCGAAACCTTTAACTGCACAGGCTCAAAAAGAGTAAGCGTACATACCATCCGTTGCCACAAAACTGCAGGTCACGGCGACGAAAACTTCTACCAGGCGTTGGAAAATTCCTGCAACCCTGCCTTTATGGAAATGGGCGCAAAGTTAGGCTTTAAGAGGTTCCGTGATTATTACGAGGCCTTTGGCTTTATGGACGAAACAGGCTTTTTGCTCCCCGGTGAATCTAAGGGTATTTTCTTCTCTCAGGGTAACTTTAACGAAACAGAGCTTGCAACAAGTAGCTTTGGTCAGGGCTTTTCAATTACACCGCTTCAGATGATTACAGCCTTTTCGGCAGTTGTAAACGGCGGTACTCTTATGAAGCCTCAGCTTATTAAAGCCTACACCGACAGCGAAGGCAATGTGATTGAAAATGTGGAAAGCGAAATTGTAAGAGAGGTTATAAGCGAAAGCACAAGTAAGGTAATGCGTGCCGCGTTGGAGGGCGTTGTTGCCACAGGTACAGGTAAAACAGCCTACGTTGAAGGCTACAGAATAGGCGGTAAAACAGGTACAAGTGAAAAGCAGCCCAGAAAACAGGGCAAGTACGTTGCATCCTTCATTGGCTTTGCACCTGCTGACGACCCTCAGATTGTGTGCTTAATGCTTCTTGACGAACCCGGTGCAGGTCAGACAGGCGGTAGCGCCGTTGCGGCACCTGCAGTTGCAAAAATTTTGGCAGAATCACTCAAATACTTAGGCTACGAGCCTCAGAGCACTGACAGTAAGGCTGAGCTTACCCAGGTGCCTAATGTTATTGGCAAAACAATCTGGGAAGGCAAAACTCTTTGCAAGGAGGCAGGCCTAGAGGTAACCGTGAACGGAAACGGACAGATTGTAACAAATCAGCTTCCCAAGGCAAACGACAAGCGAATGAAGGGAAGTCCCATTGTTTTATACACCGACTCTACCGAGGATGTTAAGGTGGAAATGCCTGACTTTATGTACATGAAAAAGGCGGATGTTGAGAAAAAGGTTAAAGAGTTAGGCTTGGGGCTTGTTGTGACAGGCGGCGGTGCAAACCAGAAGGTAACCGATGAAATGGTTGCGGTAAGCCAGGGCACAGCTCCCGGAACGGTGGTTGTTGTGGGAAGCGTGGTAACAGTACACTTTGCCGACAACATTGTGGAAAATAGTGAAATTGGCAATTAAAGAAAGGATTTGATGGCAATGCGCCTTGAAAAAGTGCTTGAAAATACCGCTGCCTCATTTAATGAACAGCAAGGGCAGATTGAAATAAGCGATATTGTGTACGACTCGCGCCGTGTTTCAAAGGGGTCACTCTTTGTGGCGGTTAAAGGCTTTAAAAGCGACGGGCACAAATTTATAGCGCAGGCTGTCAAAATGGGTGCAAGCGTTGTTGTGGGCGAGGATGAGTGCAATGCAGATAACTACATCCGTGTGCCCGATTCCAGAAAGTTTTTGGCAATAGCTTCCTCTAACTTTTTTAATAAAAGTGCCCAAAGGCTTAAAATTGTGGGCATTACAGGCACAAACGGCAAAACAACCGTGAGCTATCTTATTAAGCAGATACTTGAAATGAAGGGCTGTAAGTGCGGTCTTATCGGCACAAATCAGATACTTATAGGCAATGATGCAATTGACTCCGAAAGAACAACCCCCGAATCGAGAGATTTGCATGAGCTTTTCATGAAAATGGAACAAAACGGCGCAGAATACGTTGTTATGGAGGTTTCAAGCCATTCGTTGGAATTGGACCGTGTTTACGGTATTGAGTTTGAAACAGCAGTTTTCACAAACCTTACCCAGGACCATCTTGATTTCCACGAAACAATGGATAACTATGCCAAGGCTAAGGCAAAGCTTTTTACCATGAGTAAGCATGCGGCTGTAAATGCCGACGATGACTACAAAAATATTATGTGTGCAGATAGAGAGGATGTTGTAACCTACTCTATTGATAATCCGTCGTGCCTTTTAGCAACAGACATTAAAATGAGCGAGAGAGGAATTATTTTTGACACGAATTTCAATGGCGAAATGTCGAAAATAAGATTAGGCATACCCGGAAGATTTTCTGTTTATAATGCGTTAGCTGCTACTGCAGGTGTGCTTTCCATGGGCTTTAGCTTGTCCGATGCGGAGCGTGGGTTAGTTCTTGCAAAGGGCGTTAAGGGAAGATTGGAGGTTGTTCCAACCCTTACACCCTACACAGTTGTGATTGACTACGCACACACCCCCGACGGCTTGGAAAATGTTATAAAAGCGGTACGTGGCTTTGCAAAGGGCCGCGTTATTACCCTTTTTGGCTGTGGCGGTGACCGTGACAGAACAAAAAGACCTAAAATGGGCAAAATTGCGGAGCAGTTGAGCGATTTTTGTGTGGTAACAAGCGACAATCCCCGTACAGAGGAGCCCGAGAAAATAATTGACGACATTTTAGAAGGCATGAAAAAGGACAGTCATTATGTGATTGTAAGCCGTAAGGATGCCATTGGCTATGCTCTTAGCATTGCAGAAGAAGGGGATGTTATTATCCTTGCAGGTAAGGGGCACGAAACCTACCAGATTTTTAAGGATGGTACAATCCACTTTGATGAAAGAGAAATTGTGAAAGAGTTTTTATCAAACAAATGATTTAAGGATGTGACGAAATGAGTTGGGTTATTTCACTTGTGGCGGCATTTGTTATATCGGCTGTGGTAACACCACTGCTTATTCCCTTTTTAAGAAGATTAAAGTTCGGACAAATGATTTTAGAGGACGGCCCCACATGGCATGCAAAAAAACAGGGCACTCCCACCATGGGCGGCTTGGCGTTCATTTTTGCAATAGCTGCAGCATCGCTTCTGGTTACAAGAAGCGGTGAGGCAATTTACGTTCTTTTGTCGGGCGTTTTGTTTGGTGTGGTTGGATTTATTGACGACTATATTAAGGTTGTAAAAAAGAGAAACAAGGGCTTTTCCGCCTCGGCAAAGTTTGCTTGTCAGACTGTTATGGCGTTAGCTCTTGGAATTGTAGCATTTTTAGGCTCCGATTGGGGTGTGAGAATACCCTTTGTTTCGGGCGAATTTGAAATTGGCTTATGGATAATACCCTTTGTGGCATTTGTGTTTTTGGCAACCACAAACAGTGTAAACCTTACCGACGGCATTGACGGCTTGGCAAGTAGTGTAAGTGCAGTTTGTGCGCTTTTCTTTATGGCTTCGGCAACAAAAATCGGAAACGGTGCAGTAAGCGTTGTAATGGCTTCTGTGGTGGGTGCACTTTTAGGCTTTTTAATTTACAACTTTTTCCCTGCAAAGGTTTTCATGGGGGACACAGGCTCGCTTTTCTTGGGCGGTATCCTCACAGGGGCATCGGTTATTTTGGGAATGGAGTTTTCCATTATTATTGCAGGCTTCATCTTCCTTATGGAAGCTGTAAGCGTTATGATTCAGGTTACTTATTTTAAGAAAACAAAGAAGAGATTTTTCAAGATGGCACCGCTTCATCACCACTTTGAAATGTGTGGCTGGAAGGAAACAAAGATTGTTGGTGTGTTCACATTGATTACTTTGGTTTTGTGTGTTATCTGTTATGTGGGATTAATTGTGAAAGGATAATTTTAAATGGCAGGAAAAGCTGAAAACAACGTTTTAAAGCTTAATACAAAAAAGATAAAGGGCAAGATTGATGTTGACTTTACCCTTTTGTTTACTGTGCTTGTTTTGCTCACAATGGGGCTTACAATGGTTTTTTCAACCTCAAGTGCGGCAAACATGATGACAGGTGACGTTTATGTGCCAATTATAAAGCAGGCGGCATTGTCGGGTGTGGGTCTCATTGTTATGTTCTTGCTTTCAAGAATTAACTACAGGATTTTAAAGCCATTTTCCACACTTTTTTACATTATTATTCTTATTGTAATGTTTCTTGTTGGTGTGATTGGTATTGCATCTCACGGTGCGGTAAGACAAATCAGCTTAGGCTCCTTTGGTAGTATTCAGCCGTCGGAGTTTTCAAAGTATATTATGATTTTGTGGCTGGCAATGCGTTTTTCCTCAATGGGCAAGGCCGAGCTTAACACATGGCGTGAGTTTGGCATTACCATTGGCGGTGTGGGCATTGTGGTGGCAGAATGTCTTATTCTTCAGCGCCATGCCTCGGGTGCAATCATTCACCTTCTTGTTGGTGTGGCTATGATTGTGGCGGCAGGTGTTGACTGGAAAAAGCTTATCCCCGTTGGCATAGCAGGTGTTGGTGCAATGGGTCTTGTAATTGCAACAACAGGCTTTCGAATGGGCAGAATTATGAGCTTTTTTGTGCGTGGTACTGACCTTCAGGGTGCTGACTGGCAGTCCACACAGTCACTTTACGCTGTGGGAAGCGGCGGTCTTTTCGGCTTGGGTCTTGGTAACAGCCGTCAGAAATATTCCTACCTTCCCGAAGCGGAAAACGACTACATATTTGCCATTGTTTGCGAGGAATTGGGCTTTATTGGTGCACTTATAATTATTATTTTGTTCTGCATACTCATCTGGAGAGGCATAAGCATTGCCCTTGAATGCAAGGACGCTTTCGGTACTCACCTTGCCTTTGGTATTACGGTGCTTATCGGCTTCCAGGTTTTGATAAACATGTGCGTTGTGCTGCACCTTATTCCCTCAACAGGCATGCAGCTTCCTTTATTCAGCTCGGGTGGCTCGTCGGTTGTGGCGGTTCTGGGCGGCTTTGGGGTGCTTTTAAGCATATCAAGGGAAAATATGAAAAATTCCAAAGGTGGGGTTTAAATGAGAGTACTTTTAACAGGTGGCGGAACTGCAGGGCATATTAACCCTGCAATTGCTGTTGCAAAATATATTCAGGAAAAAGAGCCTGAGAGCGAATTCCTTTTTATCGGCACGGAGCGAGGCTTGGAAAAAACCCTTGTGCCCCGTGAAGGCTTTCAAATTGAATTTGTTAAGGTTATGGGGTTAAGACGAAAAATAACCCTTGAAAACTTAAAGGTTTTGGCGCAGTTTGTCACAAGTAAGATTGAGGCAAGGAAAATTGTTGACCAATTTAAGCCCGATGTTGTTATTGCAACAGGCGGCTATGCCTGCACACCTGCGGTTTATGCGGCAAAAAAAAGAAAAATCCCCGTAATTTTGCACGAGCAGAATGTGTATCCGGGTCTTGCAATTAAAATGCTTGCCAAAAAGGCAGACATTACCGCAATAAGCTTTCCCGAAACGGAAAAGCTTGTGGAAGCAAATGCCTGCGCTCTTACAGGCAACCCCTTAAGACCAAACCTTTTTGAAAAAACCGAAAAAAGTGCGGTTTTGAATGAATACGGCTTTGACGACAAGCCTTTGGTGCTTTTCTTTGGCGGCTCTTTGGGCGCTGAAAGAATGAACGATGCGTTAATAGGCATGATTGAAGAAGGCTTTGACAATTTTAACCTTATTGCCGCAACAGGCGAAAAGCATTATGAGGGCATTGTAAAAAGGCTTGAAGAAAAGGGTGTTGACTTTGAAAAAATGCCCAACGTTAAGCTTTTGCCCTATATTTACAACATGAACGCAGTTTTGGGCAATGCGGACTTAGCGGTTTGCAGAGCAGGTGCAATTACAATAAGTGAGCTTAATGCACTTGGCAAGGCGTCGCTTTTAATTCCAAGCCCTTATGTTGCTCATAACCATCAGGAGCAAAATGCAAGATACCTTGAAGACATGGGCGCTGCAAAAATACTTTTGGAAAAGGATTTGTCGGCAAAGAGCTTAAAAGAAAATATTACAACCATGCTTTCTGACAAAGAGGCGCTTAAGCTCATGCGTGAAAATTCCGAAAAAATGGGACAGAAAAACGCTTGCGAAAAAATTTATCAGCTTGTTAAAAAGCTTACCCAATGACAAAAATTCACCTTCTGCATAGTATGTATTGAACTTTGCAGGAGGTGTATAGCTTGAAATACATTGTCAGAGGAGATAAACCACTTGAGGGACTTGTGAGGATACAGGGGGCAAAAAACAGCGTGCTCCCAATTCTTGCGGCAAGTCTTCTTGCCTCGGATAAATGTGAAATTTACGATTGCCCGCATTTAAGCGATGTGGACATAACGCTGGAAATATTAAAAAGCCTTGGCTGTGAGGTAGAGTTTATTGAGGATAGGGTTAAAATCGACTCCTCAAATGCTTTTATGTGCGAAATTCCCGAAAATTTAATGCGGAGGCTACGCAGCTCCATTGTGTTTTTAGGGGCGGTAACCATGAAAATGGGCAAGGCAAGGGTGACAATGCCCGGCGGATGCCTTTTGGGAGAAAGACCTATTGATTTGCACTTAAAAGCTCTAAAACAGCTTGGTATTAAAATTAAAGAAGAGGGCGGTTTTATTGAAACCGATGCCTCAAACGCCCATCCGGCGCAGGTGCATTTAGCCTTCCCCAGTGTGGGAGCAACGGAAAACACCATACTTGCGGCGGTTAAAATTAAGGGCGAAAGTGTGATTACAAACGCTGCCAGAGAGCCTGAAATTGTGGACTTGGTTAACTTTTTGAACTTAATGGGCGCAAAAATTGAGGGCGAAGGCTCGGGCACCATACATATAGAGGGGGTTGCCTCCTTAAAGGGTATAAGCTACAGAATTATACCCGACAGGATTGTGGCCACAACCTTTATGTGTGCGGCAATGGCAACCGGTGGCGAAATTGAAATTGAAAATATTAAAGCAAGCCATCTTACGGCTATAACAAATGAGCTTCGGGAGGAAGGGGCAAGGATTGAGTTTTTCGGCGACCGGGGCTACATTCGTGCGCCAAGAAAAATTAAGGGCGCATCGGTTATTAAAACAATGCCCTACCCCGGCTTTCCCACAGACGCACAAAGCGTGTTCCTTCCCCATCTTACAAAGGCGGAGGGCACCAGCGTGATTGTGGAAAACATTTTTGAAAACAGGTTCAAAACTGTTTCGGAGCTTAATCTTATGGGCGCAGACATTGTGACCGAGGGCAGAAGCGCCATTATCCGCGGGGACAGAATTTTGAAGGGCGCTCATGTGTATGCACCGGATTTAAGGGGCGGTGCGGCACTTTTGGTGGCAGCACTTAGTGCACAGGGCGAAAGCATTGTGGAGGACGAGGGCCACATTGTACGTGGCTATGAAAATATAGACAAAAGCCTTAAAAGGCTTGGAGCTGATATAAGGGTGGAGTAAGGATGGAAGAAAAAAAGCGCAGAAAAGCTAAAAAGAAACGCACAATAAGACCGGGATGCCTAATATCCTTTTTGCTTATTGTAACAAGCTTTGCAATAATGTTTTTAACCCCTTTGTTTAACGTGAGCGAAATTACCGTTACGGGAAACAGTAGGGTGAGCACAGAAACCGTGATTGGTGCATCGGGGGTTGAGAGGGGCAAAAATGTGTTTTTGGTGAACACAAAAAATGCCGAAAGCAAGCTTAAAAGTGTGCAATATGTGGAAAACGCAAGGGTTAAACGAAAGCTCCCCGGCAAAATTGAAATTAAGCTTACTGAGGGTAAGGTTAAGGCGTATATTAATCATGGTGAAAATTTGGTGGGAATAAACCTTCAGGGAAAGACGCTTTGTTTTATTGACAAAGCGTCAAAAGAAGGCAATATTATGGTTATTTACGGGCTTACCGTTGAAGAAAACACCACAGGCAAAGAGGTGAGGGTGAGCCAGAAGAAAAACTACAAAACGGCACTTGAGCTTATGAGCCTTTTTGAAAAAAACAAGCTTATTGACTCTATCACACATCTTGATGTTTCAAACAATAACGACATTGCTTTCCGCTACAAGGACAACCTTAAAATTAAGCTTGGGGACATGAGCGATGTTGAGTATAAGTTTGCATATTTGGTGGAAATTATTGATTCTTTGGGCGAAAACCCCGAGGGACTTATTAACATGCAGAACACAGACAATATTGCATACAGAGCATCTATTGAGTAGAAAAACCAAAAAAAATAAAATATTTGCTTGAATATGCGAAAACAATGTGCTATAATAAAGAAAATATAATGAAATAAATATGTATTTTTATGAATTAAGGGGGCTTTCCTTATGAGAATGGAATATGCAGATGCAATGGATCTTGCACAGAAGTTAAAGGTAGTAGGCGTTGGCGGCGGCGGTAACAACGCTGTTAACAGAATGATTGAAGCAGGTATTAAGGGTGTTGAATTTGTTTGTGTAAACACAGACAAGCAGGCGCTCCTTCGTTCACAGGCTTCACAGAAAATTCAGCTTGGCGACAAGCTTACAGGCGGCAAGGGTGCAGGCGGTAAGGCTGAAATCGGTAAAAAGGCAGCTGAAGAAACAAGAAACGAAGTAGAACAGGCTATTAAGGACGCTGACATGGTGTTTGTTGCTGCAGGTATGGGCGGCGGTACAGGTACAGGTGCAGCTCCCATTGTTGCAGGTATTGCTAAGGAGCTTGGCATTCTTACTGTTGGTATTGTTACAAAGCCTTTCGCTTTCGAAGGTAAGAAGAGAATGACTCAGGCACTTCAGGGTATTGAAGAGCTTCGTAAGAATGTTGACACATTAATCGTTATTCCTAACGACCGTCTTTTGGACATTTCTAACTCCAAGACAAGCCTTATGGACGCTTTCAAAACAGCGGACGAGGTTCTCCGTCAGGGTGTTCAGGGTATTTCCGACCTTATTACTGACACAGGTCTTATCAACGTTGACTTTGCCGACGTTACAACAGTTATGAAGGGTGCAGGCTATGCACACATGGGCATTGGCTCCGCTAAGGGCGAAGACAGAGCAGAGGTTGCTGCTAAGGCTGCTGTTGAAAGTGCTTTACTTGAAACAACAATCGACGGTGCTACAGGCGTACTTATCAACATTACAGGTGGCGCTAACCTTAACCTTCTCGAAACAAATGCTGCAGCTCAGCTTATCGAAGACAGAGTAAGCGAAGATGCAACAGTTATCTTCGGTGCTTCTATTGACGAATCCTTGGAAGACGAAATCAGAATTACTGTTATTGCTACAGGTCTTGACGGCGATGGTGCAAACGCAGTTAAGAAGGACGAGGCTAACCCCATGGACGATTTCTTCGGCAACTTAATGAAGAACGAAGAAACAATCGAAGTTCCTAACTTTTTAAAGTAATTTAAAAAATTAAAGGCATTGCGAAAGCAGTGCCTTTTTTGTTTTGGTTTGAAAATCCACTGGGTTTTTTGGTATTCTTACAAAAAAGGGGGATTTTATGAACACCAGAAAAATTATTTTGTATGAAAAGTATTTTGAGCTTTCCGAGGACTTGACAAACGAGCAGTTCGGGAAGGTTTTGCGGGCAATAGGCAGCTTTTTTATTGATGGTGATGAAGGTGCGGTGGAAAGCTTTTCAAAGGATGAAAAAATCCTTTATAAAATGATGAAACAGGAGATAAAAGTTAACTTTGACAAGTATGATAAAATTTGCGAAAAACGCCGTAAGGCCGCGAAAATTGGGGTGGAGAAAAGAAAGCAAATTGAGCAAATGCTAACAAATGCGGGTAATAATAAGAATAATAATAAAAATAAAAACAGTAATAAAAATAATAATATTAATATTAATAATAAAAGCAACTACGATTTTGACGAAATCGAAAGACTGGTTGCAGAGAGGCGAATGAAAGCACAGAAGCAGAATGAAATAACACCTTGATTATTTAAAAATTGGTGGTATAATTAGTTTTAATAATCAAGAAAAAAGGATGAGCTTTATGGAAAAGAAAATGCTTGTTTTAGATATTGACGGCACGCTTACCAATTCCCAAAAGGAAATTACTCCTGCCACCAAAAAAGCAATTACAAAGGTTTTGGAAATGGGGCATGCTGTTGTTATTGCTTCGGGCAGACCCACACCCGGAACAAAAAAAGTGTGCGAAACACTTGAGCTTAAAAACTACGACGGCTATGTTTTAAGCTACAACGGTGCAAAAATTACAAAGCTTAGCGACAACAGCGTGGTGCATCAGAAAATTCTGGACGGTAAATACATACCCGAAATTTTTGAATTTGCACAAAAAAATGACATGGGCATGATGACCTACGAGGATAACGATGCCATTACAGGCACAAGAGTTGATGAATACATGGAGCTTGAGGCAAGGATTAACAACATTGGGTTAAGATGGGTGGAAAACTTTACCGAGTATGTTAATTTCCCCGTGAATAAGTGCCTTCTTACAAAAAAGGACGAAGAGGCTGAAAGATTATGCGGTGAGCTTGCCGAAAAATACAAGGATGAATTAAGCATTTACCGCAGTGAACCATTTTTTGTGGAAATTATGCCCAAGGGAGTTGACAAGGCGGCATCCCTTGAGGTTTTACGAAATATTTTAAACATTAAAAAAGAAAACATTATTGCCTGCGGTGACGGCTTTAACGATTTAAGCATGATAAAGTATGCAGGGGTGGGGGTTTGTATGGCAAACGGCTGTGCAGCCTGCCTTGAAGCGGCAGACTTTGTTGCACCAAGTAACGATAGTGACGGATTGGTTAGTGTTATTGACAAATTCTTTTAATAAAATTAAAAAAGCGGAAATAGAGAGTTGTTAATTTGTTAACAATTATGTATTATGATTTTGTTGTAAAAAGCTGAAAGGGTGATTTTAATGTTCAACGAAAACGAAAACAAGGACAACGTAATTGAAGAAGTTATTGAAGCTATAGAAGAAGTAAAGGAAGAGGAGCCTCAGTTTACCAACGATTTTGCCTTTGAGGAAAAGGTGAAGCCTGTTAAAGAGAAGAAAAAGAGTGGCTTTTTCAAAAAGGTTGTTGCGGTGGCAGTTTGCGCCTTTGTTGCAGGTGGCGTGTTCAACTTTTCTTTGGAGCTGACCGATGAGCTTGCTGAAAATGTTGCCGACAAAATCGGCACAACACAGGATGCTCTTAATTCCGACAAAAGAGCCGAAGCGGCACTTCTGAGCTATTCGGAATTTGCAGGTGATGATGGTGTTATGAGCATTGAAAGCATTACCGAAGCGTGCTTACCCAGCGTTGTTGCAATTACCAACAAGGGCGTTAGCGAGGTTATGACCTTCTTTGGTAATTACCAGATGGAAAGTGAATCCTCGGGTAGTGGTATTATTATCGGCAAAAACGACAGCGAGCTTTTAATTGTTACAAACTATCACGTTGTGGCTGACAGCAAGGAATTGACGGTTGTTTTCTCCCACGATGAAAAAATGGCAAAAGAGGACGACGAGGCATATATTAACCCTGCCCTTATTAAAGGCTACGATGCACAAAAGGACATTGCGGTGATTGCAGTTAAGCTTACCGACATTTCCGAGGATGCAATGGGCAAAATTAAAATTGCCACAATCGGCAATTCCGACGACATTAAGCTCGGCAGTGGTGTTGTTGCAATTGGTAACTCACTTGGCCACGGACAGAGCGTGACACACGGTATTGTAAGTGCTTTGGACCGCGAGGTTGAGCTTCAGAGCGTTTCCGGCAACGGCACAATTGTTAACCAATACATCCAGACCGATGCGGCTATTAACTCAGGCAACAGCGGTGGTGCTCTTTTGAACATGAAGGGCGAGCTTATTGGCATTAACTCCGCAAAGGTTGCGGCAAGCGGTGTTGAAGGCATGGGCTATGCAATTCCCATCAGTGATGTTGAGGAGCTTATAAATAACCTTATGAGCCTTAAAACAAGAGATGTTGTTGATGAGGAAAAGAGGGGTTATCTGGGTATTTTAGGTACCGACGTAACCTACGACGTTTCGCAGATTTACGGCATGCCTGTGGGTGTGTTTGTTAAGGAAATAAGCGTTGACAAGGAAAAAACTCCCATTGAAGAGGGCGACATTATTGTGGCTGTTGACGACGTTTCAATAAGCGGTATGAGCGACTTGCAGGCAAGACTTTCTTACTACGAAAAGGGCGAAACCGTGAAGCTTACCGTGAAGAGGGTAAACGGCAGACAATACGAAAGTGTGGACCTTGAGGTTACACTTTTTGATAAAAGTGCAATTGAAGACTGATTTTGAAAGAGCCTGAGGTTTCAGGCTCTTTTTTGTTGTGTAAACAAATACCACGCCAAAGCATTATGGTTCTAAAAGGGCTATTGCCGATGAATGAAAACTATTTTTATACATTGTCGCAGAGTGCGAAGGCTATCTCCTTTTGATGCCAAAAGGACCAAAAGCACCGGGGTTCCGATTCCCCGGACCCCAAACGGCCTCGCAGGGGCGGAGAATGAAAAAAAGCGTTCTATGTGGGGTTAGTGGGTTTTGTTTTTTTAGTTTTGCCCCCTTTGGTGTCACCGCACTCCAATGCACGCACTCAGCGTGATAATCGTGCTGAAATTGCTCGCGAGCTAAGGGATATGATACTCGCAATTTCTGCCAGTCAGGGGTCAAAACTTAAAAAACGCAGCTTGGGTGGAGAAGATTAGTTTTGTAATTGTTGTTGAAAAGCTTTTGCAGGTGTGATACACTTAATCCAAAGGAGTGGTGCGGTGTGATGCAAAGATTTTTTGTTGCTGTAGTGACTGCAGTAATGCTTATTTCAGGATGCGGTTCTCAAAATGGAACAACGGATAATCAGAAAGTTGAGGATGAAACTATGGTTGATGTATGGAGTATTGAAAATGAAACAGAGTTTGTAATAGAACTTTATGGTCAGCTTTGTGAAAAATCTTGTTATGGAGATGAAATTGATAAACTTAGTGAAGCTGAAAAGGTTTTCTACATAGTATGTGCTCTTGAGGAGGCAATAAACTCAGAAGGATTTGATGGATATTTCTTTAATTCTTCGGGTAACTTTGCAAATAATAGTGAAAGTGCTTTCCGCACAATAGGTGCTGATAGCATGGCTGATATTTGCAAAAAGGCGCTGGATGCCTACGGTGGTAAGCTTCCTGAAGATTGGACAGAGCGTCAGGAGTTTATGGAAGAAATGGAATCTGATGAAATAGGCGAAATCTTAAGCGACTGTGACAGCGAATTTTATGAGTACCCTGATGATTTAGGCGGACTTTTATATAAATATGCTATGGATAATAAGGAAAAGTTTTAGTGAAAAACATGGAGGATTCTGCGAGTGCAGAATCCTTTTTTTGTGTTGCAATTGGGTGAAATTGGGGTTATAATAAAATAAGTATATTATGTGAGTATATTATGGTGGTGAAGTTATGGAAACAAAAGAGCTTTTAAAAAGCTTGACTGACCCTGTGAGTATTGCAGGCAGTGAAGAAAATGTTGGTGAGGTTGTAAAAAAACTCCTTGAAGAAAACGGCTGTGAGGATATTTTTTGCGACAATTTAGGTAATATTATCGGCACCTACAAGTGCGGAAGGGAAAACGCTCCTAAGCTTATGCTTGAGGCACACATGGACGAAATTGGTCTTATGGTGTCGAAAATAAGCGATGAAGGAAGCTTACTTTTTGTGCCTGTGGGCGGCTTTGACCAAAAGGTGCTCCCCGGCAGTGAGGTAACGGTGCACACAAAAAATGGTGATTTATTTGGTATTATTGGCGCAAAGCCTCCGCACTTAACAAGTGACAGAAGTAAGGCTGTTAAAATGGAGGACATGAGCGTTGACATTGGTCTTAGTAAAGAGGAAGCTGAAAAAAAGGTTAAGGTTGGTGATTTAATCAGCTTTAACACCACCTTTACCGAGCTTGACAGTTTTGTTGCAGGCAGATGCTTTGACGACAGGGCAGGTGTTGCGGCAATTATAAAAACCTTGGAATATGTGAAAATTTTAAAAATAGAATGCGACATTGTTTGTGCAATAACCGTTCAGGAAGAATTAGGCATGCGTGGCGCAAAGGTTATTTACGAAAGTGCAAAGTGCGATTGTGCAATTTGTATTGATGCAGGCTTTGGCACAAGCGCAAATTCCTCCGAGGGGTTTGATTTGGGAAGCGGTGTTATAGTTTCCGTGGGCCCCAATTTGCACCCTAAGTTAAATAAGCTTATTTTTGATGCGGCAGGTGAGTATGGTATTAATGTGACTGCCGATGTTGAAAACGGCAACACAGGCACAAATGCCTGGGCGGTGCAGGTGGCAGGCTGTGGTGTGCCGGTGAGCCTTCTTTCCTTCCCGCTTCGCTACATGCATTCAACCTACGAGGTGATTGATGTGAGCGACATTGAAGCTATTGCACATCTTTGTGCCTACACAGCACTTTTGTACAAGGGAGGGGACCAGTTATGCTATTGATGGAAATGTTAAAAACAAATTCTCCCTCAGGCTGTGAGGACGAAATGCGTGAATTTATCCTTGAAAGGGTAAAGGATTTGGAGCATGTTGTGGACAGCATGGGTAACGTGATTGTGCACAAGCCCGGCAAGGGCAAAAGGGTGCTTTTGTCGGCACACATGGACGAGGTTGGCTTTATTGTGTCAAAAATTACCGACAACGGATCAATTAAGTTCAAAACAGTAGGCGGTATTTTAACAACTGTGCTTGTTGGTAAAAAGGTTACAATCGGTAAAGACAGAGTGCCCGGCATAACAGGGGTTAAGGCTATTCATTTGCAGTCGGGCGGCGAAAGAGATAATATGCTGAATGTTTCCGACATTATTATTGACATTGGCGCAAAGGACAAGCAGAGCGCCGAAAAAAAGGTTAAGGTGGGCGACTACGGCACCTTTGAAAGCGAAGCGGTGGAGTATGGCGACAACCTTTTAAAGTGCAAGGGCTTAGACGACAAGGTTGGCTGTGTGGCACTTTTGGAGCTTTTAAAAATGGACACAGACCTTGATTTGTATGCTGCCTTTACCACCCAGGAGGAGGTAGGCTGCAGAGGCAGTATTATTGCAACAGAAAGGGTGAAGCCTCAGTTTGCACTTGTGTTTGAGGGCACAACCTGCTCCGACGTTTACGGCACTCCCGAGGACAAAACAGTTACACATTTGGGTGACGGCTGTGCTCTTACTGCAATGGACAATGCTGCGGTAAGTGACCGTGAAATGTTTGAAATGGCAAAAAAGGTTGCAGAGGAAAATAACATACCCTATCAGGTTAAAAGAACAACCATGGGCGGTACCGATGCAGGAAGTATTCAGAAAACAGGCTGTGGGGTTAAAACAGTTGTTATTTCCACACCCTGCAGATATATACATTCGGCAGTTTCCGTTATGAACAAAAACGATTTTAAGGCGCAGATTGATTTGGGGAAGGCTATGCTGAAGGCTATCAGCCTACTTTGATTAAGTAATTGCAACAGTTTTTAAAGGAACAGGGACACACCTCCTGCATATGCTGAGAATACGTGAACATGCAACCTACCTGTGGGTGAGGTATGTCCCGTGTAATGCTCCACATAAATTTTGGTTTTGAGAGGAAGTTAATGATGGAATTATTGAAGAGAATTATAGATGCTTTTGGCCCTTCCGGAAGAGAGGATGAGGTAAGAGAGGTTTTGAAGGAATGTGTTGCGCCCTTTGTTGACGAAATTACAGTTGATAACATGGGCAACCTTATCTGCCACAAAAAGGGCAACGGCAAAAAGCTTATGATGGCAGCTCACATGGACGAAATCGGCGTTATGGTTACTCACATTGACAAAAACGGCTTTTTAAGATTTGCAAATGTGGGTGGGGTGTATCCTTACAACTGCATTCACCGTGCAGTAAGGTTTGAAAACGGCACAGTTGGCGTTATTTCAGGCGAGGGGAAAACCGCCATGCGTGACTGGAATTTGGACAAAATGTACATTGATATTGGCGCTGAAAGCTACGAGGAAGCGACAGAAAAAGTTAAAATTGGCGACATGGCTGTGTTTGACAGCTGCTTTAGTGTGATGGGCAAAAAGGTAACAGGCAAAACCATGGACGACAGAGTTGCCTGCTACGCTTTGGTTGAGGCGGTTAAAAAGGTTAAAGAATGCCCCAATGATTTTTACGCTGTGTTTACAACCCAGGAGGAATTGGGCCTTCGTGGTGCAAAGGTTGCCTCTCAAGTGGTTCAGCCCGACATGGCAATTGCAGTTGACGTTTCAAGCGTTGGCGACACACCCGAAAGCAGTGTGATTGACCTTACCTTAGGCAAGGGCCCTTCCGTGAAAATCCGTGATGCGTCCTACATTATAAGCCCCAAGGCAAGAGATTTTATGATTAAGTGCGCAAATGATATAGGTATACCCTATCAGCTTGAAGCGGCTTCCTTTGGCGGTACTGACACAGGTGCAATTATGCTTACCGGCACAGGTGTGCCCGCTGCCACAACAAGCATTCCCTGCAGATATATTCATTCTCCTCAGGAAACAGTTCACCTTGACGATATTGAGAATGAAATTAAGTTTTTAGTAAAGATGATTTCTACACCAATATAATTTGATTAAGTAATTGCAACAATTTTTAAAGGAACAGGGACAGGGCTGCTTTTGCAAACCGGGATACGATTTGCAAAAGGACCTCTGCGAGGTCTTTTCACCCGCTGTCTCGTGCTGGTGCTACCAGCGGGAAAGGATTAAAAAATGAAGGATTATATTGTTAATGCTATAACAAGCTGTGGCAGTATTCGTGTGATAGCCTCAAGCACCACAAATCTTTGCGAAGAGGCACGAAAAATGCACAATTTTTCGCCTACTGCATGTGCGGCTGTGGGCAGAGCGCTTACTGCGGCGGCAATGATTGGCAGCACCTTAAAGGGCGAGGAGGACACCCTTACCCTGCAGTTTAAGGGCGACGGACCCATTGGCAGAGTGATTGCGGTGAGCGACAACAAAGCCAACGTGAAGGGCTATGCCTCAGACCCCTTTGTGGAGCTCCCCCTTAAGAAAAACGGTCACTTGGACGTTGGAGGTGCTGTGGGAAGAAATGGCTATTTGTCGGTAATACGTGACTTTGGCTTAAAGGAGCCTTATGTTGGTCAGGTTGACCTGGTTACAGGGGAAATTGCCGAGGATTTAACCTATTACTATGCAAAAAGTGAACAGCTTCCCTCTGCTGTTGCGCTGGGGGTTATTGTGGATACCGATTTGTCGGTTAAGAGCGCAGGCGGCTTTATTATTCAGCTTTTGCCCGGTGCTATGGACGAGGATATTGACCGCATTGAAAAGGCAATCGGCGAAATCGGGGAGGTGCCCAGACTTATTGAAGAGGGCAAAACTCCACAGGATATTATTGAAATGCTTTTAAAGGGTTATGAAATTGAATATTTTGACTCCATGGAGCCAAAATATTATTGTGACTGCTCAAAGGAAAGAATGGCACGAGCAATAATCAGCGTTGGAAAAGAAGAAATCCGCAAAATTATTGACGAGGAAGGCGAAGCTGAGGTTTGCTGTCAGTTTTGCGACAAAAAGCATCTTTTTAGTAAAGAAGAGCTTGAAGAATTTGAAAAAAAGGCAACAAGATAATTAAAGCACAACGGACAAATCCCTTATTTAAGGGGTTTGTCCGAAAGTGAAAACTTTTTTCAAAAAAATGAAAAAAAGTGTTGACAAAATGAATTTGCGTTGCTATAATACTATTGTTGCTGAAAAACAGCACAGCCAAAATGGTGTATGGGAGTTTAGCTCAGCTGGGAGAGCATCTGCCTTACAAGCAGAGGGTCAGAGGTTCGAGTCCTCTAACTCCCACCATTTGGCCCGGTAGCTCAGTTGGTTAGAGCGCCAGCCTGTCACGCTGGAGGTCGAGGGTTCGAGCCCCTTCCGGGTCGCCATTTTTGCCTCTGTAGCTCAGTCGGTAGAGCAGGGGACTGAAAATCCCCGTGTCATTGGTTCGATTCCGATCGGAGGCACCATTTGCGGGAGTGGCTCAGTGGTAGAGCGTCACCTTGCCAAGGTGAACGTCGCGAGTTCGAATCTCGTCTTCCGCTCCAGAAAATATGCAAAAGGTGCAAACCTTTTGCATATTTTATCTAATTTAATATGGCGCCATGGCCAAGTGGTAAGGCACGGGCCTGCAAAGCCTTTACCCCCAGTTCGAATCTGGGTGGCGCCTCCAGAATTCGCGGTCAAAATAGATGCAATCTGTTTTGACCGCATTTTTACGCACTTTTCGGGCGATTTTGAAAAATCCC
This sequence comes from Clostridia bacterium, assembly GCA_045546275.1. GTDB lineage: Bacteria > Bacillota > Clostridia > UMGS1883 > UMGS1883 > RGIG1927. Next base: position 40,335 of record JAZQCM010000027.1, read on the forward strand.
GTTTGAATAAAAGACAGTAGATGCGCCCACCGTTTCTACCAGTCTTGAACCAGAGACAACGG
>JAZQCM010000028.1:0-28323 GCA_045546275.1 Clostridia bacterium
ACGGTAGTTTGTGAAGAAAGGTGTATGACGACCACCTTCGTCCTTTGTAAGAACGTAGATTTCGCCCTTGAACTTTGTGTGGGGGTTGATGGAACCAGCCTTAGCAAGTACCTGACCACGTTCGATTTCGTCACGGTTTACACCACGAAGGAGTGCACCGATGTTGAAACCTGCAACAGCTTCATCAAGCTGCTTACGGAACATTTCGATACCTGTAACAACAACCTTTCTTGCTTCATCAGCAAGACCAACGATTTCAACTTCGTCACCAACCTTAAGAGTACCACGTTCAACTCTACCTGTAGCAACTGTACCACGACCTGTGATTGTGAAAACGTCTTCGACAGGCATAAGGAAGGGCTTGTCTGTGCTTCTTTCGGGTGTGGGGATGTATTCGTCAACGTTAGCCATGAGCTCAAGGATAGGAGCGTAAGCAGGATCAGAAGGATCGTTAGATTCGCATTCAAGAGCCTGAAGTGCAGAACCTGCAACAATCGGAATATCATCACCGGGGAATTCGTATTCGTTAAGAAGGTCACGGATTTCCATTTCAACGAGTTCGAGAAGTTCGTCGTCGTCAACCTGGTCCTTCTTGTTCATGAATACTACGATGTAGGGAACGCCTACCTGACGGGAGAGAAGGATGTGTTCTCTTGTCTGGGGCATGGGACCGTCAGCAGCGGATACTACGAGGATAGCACCGTCCATCTGAGCAGCACCTGTGATCATGTTCTTAACATAGTCAGCGTGTCCGGGGCAGTCAACGTGAGCGTAGTGACGGTTGTCTGTTTCGTACTCAACGTGAGCTGTAGAGATAGTAATACCTCTTTCTCTTTCTTCGGGAGCCTTATCGATCTGATCGTAAGCTGTGAAGTCAGCCTGGCCCTTCATACCGAGAACCTTTGTGATTGCAGCTGTAAGAGAAGTCTTACCGTGGTCAACGTGACCAATTGTACCAATGTTTACATGGGGCTTAGTATTTTCGTATTTAGCCTTTGCCATTGTAATTGCCTCCTTTATAATTTGAGTTTTTTAATTATAAGCTTATTGTATTACATATTGGGATAAAAATCAATAGTTTTTTATCCCAATATGTTTAATTAAAATCAGTCTTTTTTACTTCTTTCAGTAATGATTGCATCCATGATGCTCTTGGGAACTTCTGCGTAGTGAGCAGGGCTCATTGTGTAGTTACCACGACCCTGTGTCTTACTACGAAGGTCTGTTGCGTAACCGAACATTTCGCTGAGGGGAACAAGAGCACTGATAGCCTGCGCACCACGGCGAGCTTCCATACCCTGGATCTGACCACGACGAGAGTTCAAGTCACCCATAACGTCGCCCATGTATTCTTCAGGAACAACAACGTCAACCTGCATGATGGGTTCCTTAAGAACGGGTTCAGCCTTTCTGCAACCTTCCTTGAATGCCATAGAACCGGCAATCTTGAACGCCATTTCAGAAGAGTCAACTTCATGGTAAGAACCATCGTAAAGAGTTACTCTAACGTCAACAACGTTGTAGCCTGCGAGTACACCATTGAGCATAGCGCCCTGTACACCGGCATCAACAGCGGGGATATATTCCTTGGGAACAGCACCGCCGACAATCTTGTTAACGAATTCATAACCTGCACCGGGTTCAAGGGGTTCAAGTTCAAGGTGTACGTGACCGTACTGACCCTTACCACCACTCTGACGAGCATATTTATGCTCAATCTTAACAGTCTTACGGATTGTTTCCTTGTAAGCAACCTGAGGCTTACCAACATTAGCTTCTACTTTGAATTCACGGAAGAGACGGTCAACGATGATTTCAAGGTGCAATTCACCCATACCAGCGATGATAGTCTGTCCTGTTTCTTCGTCTGTATAAGTCTTGAATGTGGGATCTTCTTCAGCAAGCTTTGCAAGAGCGATACCCATCTTTTCCTGAGCAGCCTTTGTCTTGGGTTCAATAGCTACACGAATAACGGGTTCGGGGAAGACCATCTGTTCCAAAATAACAGGATGGTTCTTATCGCAAAGTGTATCACCTGTTGTTGTGTTCTTAAGGCCAACAGCAGCGGCGATATCACCGGAGTAAACGATATCAATATCCTTACGGTCATTAGCATGCATCTGAAGGATACGACCAATTCTTTCCTGATTGTCCTTGTTGGAGTTGTAAACGTTACTACCTGCATTGAGTGTACCGGAGTAAACTCTGAAGAATGCAAGCTTACCAACGAAGGGGTCAGTCATAATCTTGAACGCAAGAGCTGAGAAGGGTTCGTCATCACTTGCATGTCTTTCTGTGGGTTCTTCTGTATCGGGGTCGATACCCTTGATTGCAGGGATATCGAGGGGAGAAGGCATGTAGTCAACTACAGCGTCAAGGAGCTTCTGAACGCCCTTGTTACGGTAGGATGTACCGCAGCAAACGGGAACGATCTGGTTATTAATTGTGCCCTTACGGATTGCACGCTTAATTTCATCAATTGTAAGCTCTTCGCCTTCGAAGTACTTTTCCATGAGCTCTTCATCAAGTTCAGCAACTGCTTCAAGGAGAGCTTCACGGTATTCTTCTGCCTTGTCCTGCATGTCAGCAGGAACATCTTCAACAGAAATATCTGTACCTAAGTCATTGTTGTAGATATAAGCCTTCATTTCAAGAAGGTCAACAAGACCCTTGAATGTGTCTTCAGCACCGATGGGAAGCTGAATCGGAACAGCATTACATAAAAGTCTTTCCTTCATCATGTCGACAACGTTGTAGAAGTCGGCACCCATGATGTCCATCTTGTTTACGTAAGCCATACGGGGAACCTTGTATTCATCTGCCTGTCTCCAAACAGTTTCACTCTGAGGTTCAACACCGCCCTTAGCACAGAAAACTGTAACACTACCGTCAAGTACACGGAGAGAACGTTCAACTTCAACTGTGAAGTCAACGTGACCGGGTGTATCGATAATGTTGATTCTCTTGCCCTTCCAAGCAGCTGTTGTAGCAGCAGAAGTAATTGTGATACCTCTTTCCTGCTCCTGAGCCATCCAGTCCATTGTAGCTGTACCTTCATGTGTATCACCAATCTTGTAGTTTACACCTGTGTAGTACAAAATACGTTCTGTTGTAGTTGTCTTACCGGCATCAATGTGAGCCATGATACCGATATTTCTTGTATTTTCAAGTGAAAATTCTCTAGCCATAAACTAACTCCTCTCAAATTACCAGCGGTAATGTGCAAAAGCTCTGTTAGCTTCAGCCATCTTATGTGTTTCGTCCTTCTTCTTAACTGCGCCACCAACGTTGTTAGTAGCATCGAGGATTTCGCCTGCAAGGCGTTCACACATAGTTCTTTCGCTGCGGTTTCTGGAATAAGTTGTTAACCATCTGAGACCAAGAGTCTGTCTTCTTTCGGGTCTAACTTCCATAGGAACCTGGTAAGTTGCACCACCGACTCTTCTAGCCTTTACTTCCAAAACGGGCATGATGTTATCCATAGCTTCACGGAAAACTTCGAGAGCATCCTTGCCTGTCTTTTCAGCGATAATTTCGAATGCACCATAAACGATCTTCTGGGCAACACCCTTCTTACCGTCGAGCATGATGTTGTTAATAAGTCTTGTAACTACCTTATCGTTATATAAGGGATCGGGTAAAACATCTCTTTTGGGAATAAAACCTCTTCTTGGCACTATTCTTCCCTCCTTCATAAAATTTTGAATGAATTCATAGGTACTCTGCGGAATAATTTCCGCCGTCAGTGCAACAGGGGTGTTTATCTATATATTGGAAAGCATAGCTTTTAAACTTCATATAATTAAACCCATATCGCACAGAAATTGTGGCTAATTACTTCTTAGCCTTGGCCTTCTTTGCACCGTACTTACTTCTGGACTGCATACGATTTGCTACACCTGCTGTATCCAATGTACCACGGATAATGTGATAACGTACACCGGGAAGGTCCTTAACTCTACCACCACGGATAAGAACAACGCTATGTTCCTGAAGGTTGTGGCCGATACCGGGAATGTAACTTGTTACTTCGATACCGTTAGAAAGTCTTACTCTGGCAATCTTACGAAGAGCTGAGTTAGGCTTCTTGGGAGTCTGAGTCTTAACACTTGTGCAAACGCCTCTCTTCTGGGGAGCGCTCTGATCAGTAGTCTTCTTCTTAAGAGAATTGAGGCCGTGCTGAAGCGCGGGTGCCGTACTCTTAACAACTGCTGTCTGTCTACCCTTTCTGACGAGCTGGTTAAATGTTGGCATAATTTCACCTCCGAATAAATTTTTATGACCGTGGATTGCATGCTAAAGACAGCAATTTCCACAATCGCCTTAATAATATATCAAAGAAATCCTCGCTTGTCAAGCACTTTTAAATATTTTTTCCTTAAAAATAGCACAAAAAAGTCTGCAGAAAAAATCTGCAGACTTTTTGATTATTCTTCAGTTGTTTCCAAAGCTATTTCTTCGGATTCAACAACAAAATCAGAAACTGTAACATCTTCGCCGCCTACAACGGAAGGATATTCCATGATATCTGTACTTTCAATTTCAGTATCACGATACATGGGAACACCTGTACCTGCAGGAATGAGCTTACCGATGATAACGTTTTCCTTAAGACCAACCAAGGGGTCACTCTTACCGCGGATAGCCGCATCTGTAAGAACCTTTGTTGTTTCCTGGAAGGATGCAGCAGACAAGAAGGAGTCTGTTGCAAGAGCTGCCTTTGTGATACCAAGGAATAATTCCTTGCCTTCGGGAGGAGTAAGACCCTTTTCCTCAAATTCCTTAACAATTTCGGGGAACTTGAGGCGGTCCACTGTATCGCCAACAAGATAATCGGAATCGCCCTCGTTTTCAATCTTAACCTTTCTGATCATCTGACGGATGATAACTTCGATATGCTTATCCGCAATATCAACACCCTGAGAACGGTAAACCTTCTGCACTTCCTTAACAAGGTACTGCTGAACAGCTTCAACGCCCTTAATTCTAAGAATGTCATGGGGGTTGATACTACCTGTTGTAAGAGGTTCACCAGCCTCAAGAACATCACCATCATTTACCTTAAGTGTTGCACCGAAGGGAATGAAGATTGTCTGAGCTTCCTTAGTTTCGTTGTTTGTAACAACAACTTCTGTCTTACCCTTACTGCGGTTAATCTGAACTTCACCTGCAATATCTGTTACAATTGCAACGCCCTTGGGCTTTCTTGCTTCGAAAAGTTCTTCAACTCTGGGAAGACCCTGTGTAATATCGTCACCGGCTACACCACCTGTATGGAATGTTCTCATTGTAAGCTGTGTACCGGGTTCACCGATAGACTGAGCTGCAATGATACCAACAGCTTCACCGATATTTACGTTTTCGCCACCACGTGCAAGGTTAGCACCGTAACATGTAGCACAAACGCCAACGCGTGCACGACAAGCAAGTACAGAACGGATAAGAACTTCCTTAACGCCTGCCTTTTCAACCTGCTTTGCAAGGTCAGTATCCATCATTACTCCACCCTTAACAATAACTTCGCCTGTTTCGGGATGAGTAATGTCACCGATTGCAACTCTGCCGATAAGTCTTTCGGACAAGGATTCAATTTCTTCCTTGCCTTCGTAAATTGCACTTACTACAATACCCTTATCAACACCACAGTCGATTTCACGGATGATAACTTCCTGAGCAACGTCAACAAGTCTTCTTGTGAGGTAACCTGAGTCGGCTGTACGGAGCGCTGTATCCGCAAGACCCTTTCTTGCACCGTGAGTAGAAATGAAATATTCCAGGATATTTAAGCCTTCACGGAAGGAAGAACGGATGGGAATTTCCACTGTTCTACCACTTGTGTTAGCCATAAGACCACGCATACCTGCAAGCTGACGAATCTGGTTGATACTACCTCTCGCACCGGAAGTAGCCATCATGTAAATGGGGTTGAATTCACCAAGGTTGTCAATAAGAGCCTTTGTAACCTTATCGTTTGCATTCTGCCATGTTTTGATAACGTTCTGATAACGTTCTTCGTCTGTAATAAGACCACGACGGTAAAGCTTTGTGATTTCATCAACCTTTTCTTCGGCTTCGGCAAGGTATTCCTTCTTACTGCCGGGGATTTCCATATCGGATACGGAAATTGTGATAGCACCACGTGTGGAGAACTTATAGCCTGTGCTCTTGAGTGCGTCAAGTACTTCTGCAGTTTTTGTTGTGCCGTGCACCTTGATACACTTGTCAACAATTTTAGAAAGAACGCCCTTTGTAACAGTTTTTGTTACTTCAAGAGTGAACTTATTGTCTCCATTTGTTCTGTCAACGAAGAGGTTAATGTCCTGAGGAACATTGGAGTTGAAGATAAGCTGACCGATAGTACATTCGATAATGCTTTCACCACCAATGGAAGTAAACTTCAATTCCTTCATATCTTCGTTACCTACCTTAACCTTGATTAAGGAGTGGAGACCAACTTCTTTTGCGTCATATGCAAGCATAGCTTCGGTAATGGAGCTGAACATTTTGCCTTCACCGGGTTCGTCATGCTTGATAAGTGTGAGATAGTAGCTACCAAGAACCATATCCTGTGTGGGAACAGTAACAGGGCCACCATCCTGAGGCTTCAAGAGGTTGTTTGCAGAAAGCATCAAAAATCTTGCTTCTGCCTGTGCTTCGGGAGAAAGAGGTACGTGAACAGCCATCTGGTCACCGTCGAAGTCGGCATTGAAGGCTGTACATACAAGAGGATGAAGTCTGATTGCTCTACCTTCAACCAATACAGGCTCGAACGCCTGAATACCAAGACGGTGAAGTGTAGGTGCACGGTTGAGCATTACGGGATGCTCCTTGATTACATCTTCAAGTACGTCCCAAACCTCGAGACGTGCTCTTTCTACCATTCTCTTAGCACTCTTAATATTGTGTGCTGTGCCGTTTTCCACAAGGCGTTTCATAACAAAGGGCTTGAATAGCTCAATTGCCATTTCCTTAGGAAGACCACACTGATAAATCTTTAAGTCGGGACCAACTACGATAACGGAACGGCCGGAGTAGTCAACACGCTTACCAAGAAGGTTCTGACGGAATCTACCCTGCTTACCCTTAAGCATGTCGGAAAGACTCTTAAGTGCACGGTTACCGGGACCTGTTACAGGTCTGCCGCGTCTGCCGTTATCAATAAGAGCGTCAACCGCTTCCTGAAGCATTCTCTTTTCGTTTCTCACGATAATTCCGGGAGCACCAAGCTCGAGAAGCTTTTTAAGACGATTATTACGGTTGATAACTCTTCTGTACAAATCGTTAAGGTCACTTGTTGCAAAACGACCACCGTCAAGCTGAACCATGGGTCTGATTTCCGGAGGAATTACCGGAACAACATCCATAATCATCCATTCGGGACGGTTGTTACTCTTTCTGAAAGCTTCAACAATTTCAAGTCTCTTTGCAACCTTTGCCTTTTTCTGACCCTGAGAAGCGCCCATTTCTTCGCGAAGCTCTTTGCTGAGCTCGTCAAGGTCAATTTCACAAAGAAGCTCTTTAATAGCTTCTGCGCCCATACCTGCACGGAAATGATTGCCGTACTTTTCACAGTAAGCACTGTATTCCTTTTCGGTAAGAGGCTGCTTTTTCTTAAGCTCTGTAATATTTGAGTCTACTTCAAGTACAATGTACTGAGCAAAATATAATACCTTTTCAAGAACGCCGGGTGAAACGTCAAGGATAAGACCAATTCTTGAGGGAATACCCTTAACATACCAGATGTGAGAAACGGGAGCCGCAAGTTCAATGTGACCCATTCTCTCTCTACGAACCTTTGCACGTGTTACTTCAACACCACAACGGTCGCAGACAACACCCTTATGTCTGATTCTCTTATATTTACCGCAATGACATTCCCAGTCCTTCTGAGGTCCGAAAATCTTTTCGCAGAAAAGTCCCAAGGGTTCAGGCTTAAGAGTTCTGTAGTTTATAGTTTCAGGCTTCTTTACTTCACCGTATGACCACTCATTTCTGATTTTATCGGGAGAAGCAAGCCCTATGCGTATAGATTCAAATGTATTGAATTCCATATTACTCACCAATACTCATTTCTGAGTTCCTTTCTTCAAGTGTCAGCACTACTTAGGAACAAATTATTCCTTATCATCGCCGAAAAGGTCGAAGTCCTCGCCTTCAATTGCCATGAGCTCTTCGTCCGTAGGTTCAATGTCGAAGTCTGCATCGATTTCTTCATGTGCGTAGTCATCGGGTTCTGTGGGAGTTGTTGCTCCTAAAATGTCATTTAAGAGCTCATCCTCTTCCATGCTACGATAGCCGCTTGTGTTATCAAAGCCATCATCAACTGCGCGCATGTTTTCATCGCGGTATTCTTCATTGGGCATATCGTCGTCATCGTCGCCGATTGCCTTAAGGTCAATAATGTTACCTTCTTCGTCAAGAACATCAACGTCAAGTGCAAGGGACTGAAGTTCCTTAACCAAAACCTTGAAGGATTCGGGAATACCGGGCTTGGGAACGTTTTCGCCCTTAACAATAGCCTCGTAAGTCTTTACACGACCTGTAACGTCATCGGACTTGATTGTAAGGATTTCCTGAAGTGTATATGCCGCACCGTAAGCTTCAAGTGCCCAAACTTCCATTTCACCGAATCTCTGGCCACCGAACTGAGCTTTACCACCCAGAGGCTGCTGTGTAACCAGTGAATAGGGACCTGTACTACGTGCGTGAATCTTATCGTCTACCAAGTGGTGGAGCTTTAAGAAATACATGTAACCAACTGTTACAGGGTTATCAAAGGCTTCACCTGTACGTCCGTCGTAAAGAGTGGTCTTACCGTCTTTACGAAGACCTGCCTGTTCCAAAAGATCCTGGATATCGGTTTCGTTTGCACCATCGAATACGCTTGTTGCAACCTTGAAGCCAAGCTTCTTAGCTGCCATACCAAGGTGAACTTCCAGCACCTGACCGATATTCATACGTGAAGGAACGCCGAGGGGGTTAAGAACGATATCAAGGGGTGTACCGTCGGGAAGGAAGGGCATGTCTTCTGCGGGAAGAATTCTGGAAACGACACCCTTGTTACCGTGACGACCAGCCATCTTGTCACCAACAGAGATCTTTCTCTTCTGGATAATGTAGCAACGAACAACTTCGTTTACACCGGGAGGAAGCTCGTCGCCGTTTTCACGTGTAAACACCTTAACATCAACAATGATACCTGTTTCACCGTGAGGAACACGGAGAGATGTATCTCTTACTTCTCTTGCCTTTTCGCCGAAAATAGCTCTGAGAAGTCTTTCTTCGCTTGTAAGTTCAGTTTCACCCTTAGGTGTAACCTTACCTACCAATATATCGCCGGGGTGAACTTCCGCACCAATACGGATAATACCTCTTGCGTCAAGGTCACGGAGTGCATCTTCACCAACGTTGGGAATATCACGTGTGATTTCTTCGGGTCCGAGCTTAGTATCTCTTGATTCGGACTCGTATTCTTCCACGTGAATAGATGTGTACCAGTCATCACGAACAAGGTGTTCGTTAAGAAGAACAGCATCTTCATAGTTGTAACCTTCCCATGTCATGAAGCCAATAAGAACGTTACGTCCAAGAGCAATTTCGCCGTTGTCTGTGGAAGGACCGTCAGCAATAATGTCGCCCTTTTCAACTCTCTCACCTGCATCTACAATGGGACGCTGGTTAATACAAGTGCTCTGGTTGGAGCGCTTGAACTTTAATAAATTATATTTATGTCTTTCGCCCAAGTCATCACGGATTACGATTTCATCAGCAGAAACCTTTTCAATAATACCGCTCTGCTTAGCAAGTACAACAACGCCGGAGTCCTTAGCTGCCTTGTATTCCATACCTGTACCGATAATGGGAGACTGAGGCTTAAGGAGCGGAACTGCCTGACGCTGCATGTTTGAACCCATGAGCGCACGGTTCGCGTCATCGTTTTCAAGGAAGGGAATCATAGCTGTAGCAACGGACACAACCTGCTTGGGGCTAACGTCCATGTAGTCGATTTCCTTTGCTGCAATTTCAAGAATTTCTTCCTTATGACGAGCAGAAACCTTGTTCTTTACGAACTTGCCGTTTTCGTCAAGGGGTTCGTTAGCCTGAGCAACGATGTAGTTATCTTCCACATCAGCTGTCATGTATTCGATTTCATCGGTTACAATACCTTCGCCCTTGATAACCTTACGGTAAGGAGATTCGATAAAGCCGTATTCATTAATTCTTGCAAAAGAAGAAAGAGATGAAATAAGACCGATGTTCGGACCTTCAGGAGATTCGATGGGACACATTCTGCCATAGTGAGTATAGTGTACGTCTCGAACCTGGAAGCCTGCTCTTTCACGGGAAAGACCACCGGGACCTAAGGCTGAAAGTCTTCTCTTGTGAGTCAATTCGCCCAAGGGGTTAGTCTGGTCCATGAACTGAGAAAGCTGAGAGGAACCGAAGAATTCCTTAATAGCTGCAACAATGGGACGGATGTTTACAAGAGACTGAGGAGTTACAATGTCCAATTCCTGAGTGCTCATTCTTTCCTTAACACCACGGTCCATTCTTGCTAAACCAATTCTGAACTGGTTTTGTAAAAGCTCACCAACAGAGCGGAGACGACGGTTGCCCAAGTGGTCAATATCGTCAGCCTGACCGATACCGTCAGCAAGATTTGATGCATAGTTAATGGAAGAAAGGATATCGTCAACTGTGATGTGCTTGGGAACAAGCTCATCAATTCTTCTTGTCATTGCCTTCTTAATATCCTCTTCACTGTCAAATTCCTGAAGAATTTCATCAAGAACGCTCTTAACTACCTTTTCCTTTGTAATGTCAGAAGCATCGAAGGGAAGGTGGAACTTAAGGTCAACTGTGTTGTTACCGAAAACTACAACATCTCTGTCTTCAATCTTCAATACAACGCGGTTAATACCTGCGTTCTGGATATCATTAGCCTGGCTCACAGAAATCTTTTCGCCTTCCTTAACGAAAAGTTCACCGCTTTCAGGGTCAACAATATCAGCTGCTGCAACATGATTTGCAATTCTTCTTGCCAAAGCAAGCTTCATGTTGTACTTATATCTGCCAACCTTTGCAAGGTCATATCTTCTTGCATCGAAGAAAAGGTTAGTGATAAGTGTTGTAGCACTTTCAACTGTGGGAGGCTCACCGGGACGGAGCTTGCGGTAAATTTCAAGAAGACCTTCTTCCTTATTCTTTGTGGGATACTTGTCAAGAGTTGTACGAAGACGGATGTCGTCGCCGAAAAGCTCAAAAATCTCAGCATCGGACTCAAGACCAAGTGCCTTGATAAGAACAGTTACAGGTAACTTTCTTGTTCTGTCAATTCTTACATGGAAAATATCGTTAGAATCTGTTTCGTACTCAAGCCATGCACCACGGTTGGGGATAACAGTAGAATTGATAAGCTTCTTACCGCTCTTATCAAACTTCTGTTCATAGTATATACCGGGAGAACGTACAAGCTGAGTAACGATAACTCTTTCGGCACCATTGATAATGAATGTGCCCTGTTCTGTCATAAGGGGGAAATCACCCATAAAGATTTCCTGTTCCTTAATTTCGCCTGTTTCATTGTTAATAAGTCTTGCGTTTACTCTTAAAGGAGCTGCGTAGTTAGTATCTCTTTCCTTACATTCCTCAATTGTGTACTTTGTGTTTTCGTCAAGACGGTAATCACCGAATTCCAATCTGAGGTTGCCGGAATAGTCAGTAATGGGAGATACATCACGGAAAACCTCCTTGAGGCCCTCCTTTACGAACCAATCGTAAGAGTTTCTCTGCAAGTCGATAAGATTGGGCATTTCCAATACTTCCTGAATCTTGGAAAAGCTCATTCTTTCGTTTTTCCCTAATTTTATAGGATGCAAACCAATCACCTCTTAAAATAAATTTTTTAAAAGATTTACACTTGGTATAGGGCATAGCCCCTAAAAGCACTAAACGATGCTTCATCCATCCGAAAGAGGTATAGAATGTACCCTTTTCGGTGTGTAAAAAGCTCTTATTCGCCTGAATTTATGCCACCAAAAGGTAAAAAAAGCAACACTTTCCATCCTATGGTGCAGTATAGTATTTTAACACAAGTTTTTTTTCGTGTCAAGGGTTTTTCCAATATATTCTTTTTTAATTCTATAATATAAATTATTATTCATGCATAATTGAATAACAGGCTGATTTTTATATGTTTTTTTCAATCTGTGTATTTTTATTAAATAATTATTGCATTTTTCTTCGGTTCATTGTATAATTATTCACAGAGTAGTTTCAGGAGGCTTGAAAATGAAAATTGCTGTACTTTCCAATATTATAAAATCAAATCCTACCGAGGCAGCAAAAGCATTTTTGGATGCTGTAGGAAGCTGCTGTGAGCTTTTCATTGCAAAGGAGCTTAAGGACATTATTCCTGCCAAAGTGTACTATGATGACGAGGAGCTTTTTAAAATGGTTGACGTTGCGGTGGTTTTAGGCGGCGACGGAACCACCCTTACCGCTGCAAGACGTGCCGCTCCTTACCATATTCCTGTTTTAAGCATTAACACGGGTCACTTGGGGTTTTTGTCCACGGTAACCGCAAAGGATGCAAAAAAAGCAGCAACAGCACTTTTGAAAAATGAGCTTGTGCCTTCAGTGCGCACCATGCTTTCGGTTAAAGTTTTGCGAAATAACAGTACTGTGTTTTCAGCAACAGCCTTGAACGATGTTATAATTCGCCGTATGGGCGGAAAGCTGGTTAACCTGGCAGTGAGATACAACTCCCTCCCTGCCGCAGATTACCGCTCTGATGGAGTTATTATATCAACCCCAACAGGAAGCACCGCATATTCACTCTCCTGCGGTGGCCCTGTGGTTTTGCCCGATTTGGATGCAATTATTCTCTCACCCATATGTCCCCACCTTTTAGGGCACAGACCAATGGTGCTCCCCTGTGACGGTGTGATTGAAATTTCCGTTGCCCCCGAGCATCCCGAAGCAATGCTTTCCGCTGACGGGCAAAACGATTTTGAGCTTTTACCCCACGATATTATAACCATCGAAAAATCACCTCACAAGGCAACACTTCTTACATTAAAAGAACAAAACTTCTTTCACTTAGTTAAAGAAAAGCTGACATTGAACAGCTGACAGAAAGGATAAAGAAATGAGAATACAAAGACAAAACGCTATCCTCCGACTTATAAACGAAAAGAATATTGAAACTCAGTTTTCTCTTACGGAAGAATTAAAGAGCTTGGGCTTTGAGGTTACACAGGCAACTGTTTCAAGAGACATTAAGGAGCTTCGCCTTGTGAAAAAGCAGACAGGTGACGGCAAGAGCGTGTACACAAAAAGCTCCGACCCATCCTTTTCCGATCTGGATTCAAGATTTATCATTATTTTTTCAAAGTGCGTAACAAGCATTGAATATGCCGTTAACAATATTGTTATTAAAACTCTCCCCGGTATGGCACAGGCAGCAGGTGCAGCCATTGACTCCATGGAGCTTCCCGAGGTTGTAGGTTCAATTGCAGGTGACGACACAGTTATGATGGTTGTCAGAAGCGAAGAAAGCGCAAGAAGATTGGTGTACAAATTAAGAGCACTGACAGAATAAAAATTTTAAACGGAGTTTTTGTTATGCTTATAAATTTATCAATACAAAACGTAGCCGTGATTGAACAGGCAGAGGTTGAATTTGACAAAGGGTTCAACATATTAACCGGCGAAACAGGTGCGGGTAAATCAATTTTGATTGACGCATTGTCCATGGTTTTAGGCATGCGTACCTCACGTGAGCTTATCCGTAACGCCTCCCAGTCCGCTACAGTTTCGGCAACCTTTTCAGATTGTCCGAATTTCGAAGAATTTGATATTACTCCCGAGGACGACGGCAGCCTGTTTTTGTACAGAAAGCTCTCTCACGACGGAAAGAATATATGTAAAATAAATTCGCAGACAGTTCCCCTGTCGGTTTTAAAAGCAGTTGGTGAAAGGCTTGTTAATATTCACGGACAGAATGACAACATTTCACTTTTAAAGCCAGCTTATCACTTGTCGGTTCTTGATGCTTTTGCAAAAAATCAAAGCTTGTCAGAAGAATATAAATCCGCATACGACAATTATGTTTGCGCACTGGAAAAGCTTAACCACATGAAAACAAGCGAAAGTGAAAGAGAAATGCAAAAGGACATGCTCCAGTTCCGCATTAATGAAATTCGTGCAGTTGAGCCTGTGATTGGTGAGGACGACACACTTTCAAATCGTCGTGATACCCTTAAAAATTTTTCTTTGATTGCTTCGGCATTAGACAGCGCAGCAAACGCCCTTTCATCACAAGGTGGTGGCAAGGACTTGTTGTACTCGGCAATGCACAATTTAGAAACAGCTTCAAACATGGACAAGAGCTTACAGGCTATCAGCGAAAGAATGACCGATTTGTATTACAACGCTGAAGACATTGCCTCGGAAATCAGTTCGATTTCTTCAAAAATGATTTTTTCGCCCATGGAGCTTGACGAAATTGAAGACCGTCTTGATAAAATCACCCGTTTGAAGAAAAAATACGGGCCCGAAATTTCCGACTGTCTGGAAAAGCTTGCTCTTTGGGAAAAAGAGCTTGAGGAAATTGTTTTTTACGACGATAACCTTTTGAAGCTTGAAAAGGATGTGCAGGTTTTTGAAGAAAAAATGTACGAAGCAGGAAAAAAGCTTCATGCTTCAAGAGAAAAAGCAGGCAACGAATTAAAGACAGCAATTGAAAATGAGCTTGCGTTTTTGGACATGCCCAAGGTGCACTTTGACATACTTTACAAAGAGCATGAGCCCACCCCATCGGGGCTTTACAGTGTTGAATTTCTTATTTCAACAAACCCGTCGGAAGCTTTGAAGCCACTTGCCCGCATTGCATCGGGTGGTGAAATGAGCAGAATTATGCTTGCTTTAAAGTCAGCGCTTTCCGACTGTGAGGATATTGGGGTGCTTCTTTTCGATGAAATTGACACAGGCGTTTCGGGAAGAGCCGCATCACGAATTGCTGAAAAATTGAAAAGTTTAGCTGAAAACAAACAAGTTATATGTGTGAGCCATCTTCCCCAAATGGCTGCAAAGGCACACAATCACATTACCGTAACCAAAGACACCACCTCTGATGCATTCCGTGCAGTTGTTACAACACTTGATTTTGACGGAAGAGTGGAAGAGCTGTCAAGGCTCATAAGCGGAGATTTAATAACAGCTACCGCAAGAGAAGCAGCAAAGGAAATGCTTGAACAATAAAATAGCAAATACAAAAATACAGTGCATAGCTTAAGCCATGCACTGTATTTTATTTTGTGAAAAATCCCATAAACTAACAACCCGTTACTCAAACGAGTAACGGGTTGTTAGTTGCTTTATACCGGTCCCGACCTATTGTCGGAAGTATTATTGAACTATTTTAAATTTAATTATGCTTCGGGAACGTATGTTTCGAGGTCTGTAGCTTCGTAACGGATACCGTCTCTTGTTACATCCCAATCGTTAACGTGCCATGTTTCAACCCAAGCATAGTTGAAGCCAACCTTTACAAAGTCATAAGCCTTGTACATTTCGTAACGAACGCCTTCATAGCTGAATACGTATACGTCAACTGCAGACTTCATACCATCAGTTGTTGTGATGTATCTTGTTTCATGGTTAACTGTCTGACCTGTGTAGGAACGAGCACATTCAACCCATGTATCGTTAACATAAGCTTCTGTTCTAACGATGAGTTCATCGTTTTCGATAGAATCAACAACTGTTCTGTGTGTTACGTTAGCCTTTGCACCTGTGTATCTGAAGATGCAGGGCTTGAAGATTTCTTCGTAGTAAACACCATCATTAGCATATACCTTAGCTGTCTTGATTAAGGAACCATCCATAACTACGCCATCAACTGTGAGGTATTCAAGAAGAGCGTGAGGTTCTGTAGCTTCGAAACCACCAGCTGTCCATGTGATGTCACAGTAAACGTAATCTTCAGATACGCTGTTTACAAGGTTAGAAACTCTTGCGTTTTCTGTAGAAATAAGGTTCTTAATACCGAAATGAGCAGGAGCATAGTCATACTTGTTAGGAGCAACCCAAGACTTGTATTCTGTAGCGTTGATCTTTAAACCGCCAGCTGTCTGCTTACCGTCAGCATCGAAAGAAGGACCAACAAGTACATGTTCGAAAGTTCTGGGGATCTTGATTTCTGCATCATAAGCTACTTCATAACGGTAGGGGTTGTAAGCAGCAGGCCAGATGGACTTCTTGTATGTGCAAGCGTCGCATGTGCAATCAGCAGCGTGTTCGCATGTGCAAAGAGTCTTCAACCAATCAAGGTTGTCGAGGTCATCGCCATACCACTTCTGCCATGCACCCTGGATGTAGCCTTCAACGTAACGTCTGCCGTCAGCGTCAACGCCTCTAACGATGCAATCGCAGTAATCCTTCTTGTCAACTGTAACAGACTTTGCCATGAGGTATTCAGCATCGATACCCTGGATAGCAGAGAATACAGAAGGTTCATAGTAACCACCTTCAATGATGTGGTTGGGAAGGAAGTCTACCTTGTTGTCACCAACTACATGGTAGTTAGCGAAACCATAGTAAGCTCTTTCGTTAACTACTGCAGCGTTCTTGCCGGAGTAAACAACGGGGTAGTTCTTGTCATCATCAAAGAACCACTGAACTGTACCATCTTTGAAAAGCTTTGCCTGTGTTTCAGCGTAAATTCTGTAGGGAGCAGCAACTTCCCACATGAAATCTACTGTTCTGTATTCAACACCTGCATCTTCACCGGCTAAACCAGTAGGAAGAACCTTACCTGTGTATACGCCATCAGCGTAAACCTTTGCATACTGAGCATTGGGATATACATCAGATACCCATGTGCTGCCAACTGTGATGTTTGCCCAGCCGTCTAAGCCTTCCTTAACAGCTGCATCGCCTTCAACCATTCTACCTGTGGGGTAGCCGTTTACATCGTATTCCTGATAAACAACAGGAACTGTTAATACACCGCTTGTAGCTGTGAAGTCGGATGTGTTGTAGTCAACCTTCTTCCATGTAGCTGCGGATGCGCTTACTGTTGCGAAGCAAAGTGTAGCTGCTAATGCAACTGTAAGACCTTTTTTGAGATTTGCTAACATTAGAATCATTTCCTTTCATTAATTTTTTATACCGGTTGTTCGCACAAAATCATTATAAGTGGTTTATTAATTTTTTTCAACAATTCATGATAACTTAAGCATTTTTCGGATAATTTTAGAAAATCTGGAATTTTCGACTATTTTTTCTGCATTTCTATCAGTTTTATCCATTCTTTTCTATAAATTCCATTACTTCCTGCTTATATTTTTGCGAAATAGGCAAACTTTCTCTTAAGCAGTCAAGTTCTATGGCACCTTTGTTAACACTTTTAATGTAAATTTTGTTCACAAGGAAGCCGTGATGACACCTTAAAAGCGTTTCGGGGAAGCGTTTTTGCAAATTTGAGATTGTGTCATAAAATTCGATTTCCTCGCCAAGAGCTGTTTTGCAAAAAATCTTTTTGGAGCTTGTTGCAAAGTAAACAACACTGTCGATATTTATGTTTCTTTTAAATTCGTGGGTGGATATATAAAGCATTTTTGCACGGGACTGCTTTCTTATGTATTCGCTGATTTCGCTTATGATTGAAATAACATCAAAGCTTGAAGCCGGCTTTAATATAAACCCCGACGGGCGCAGAAGGTTTTTTAAGCACAATGCCATGTCCTCGGGATGAGAGGATGTGAACACAATGTGGCATTTGGGAAACCTTTCCCTCAGCGATGCTGCCAAAGAAAAACCGTTTTGTTTTTTTGTTCGTATTCTTGTGTCGATAAAAAACACCGCCTTGTCTTCTTCGGGAGCGATTTTGATTATGTTGGCAATGCTTGCATCGGTATAGAAACGAATATCTTCATTTCGCAATGCAAGAACAGCATTTTTTAAAATTTCCTGAAATGGGCTTTCGGGCCCGTCAAAACAAAATACATACATTACTTGTCACCTTTTTTGTGCCTTTTTTTCATAAATACAATCACTGCACCAAGAATTATAACAAAACCTGCAAGGGTATATATGAGCATGCTTATAAAATCGGATTTATCAATTGTGCTTTCAGGCTCTCTGATTTTGATTGCAAATGCGTGAGCCGGAAGAGCGTCGTCGGTTATGTGCACATTTTCGCCGAAAACATTTTCCACCTGACAGTTATATCGGATTATGCAAATCGGTTTTTCGCTTTTTATTCTTATTTTATTACCTTCGGAGCTAATTATTGCACCCTCAATAAGATTCCATTTGTCGTCAATGAGTAAGATTTCACTTGCATCGGGGCATCTTAATTCTCCTG
Source organism: Clostridia bacterium (assembly GCA_045546275.1). Lineage (GTDB taxonomy): Bacteria > Bacillota > Clostridia > UMGS1883 > UMGS1883 > RGIG1927. The sequence goes on from JAZQCM010000028.1 coordinate 18,374, forward strand.
CAACAAAGTCAAAGTGAAGCAGCATTTCGCAATCTGTTATTTTTTCAACATTTTTAAGTGTTGGCGGAAAATACAGCTCATGATAGCCGTAGCCGTACTGATTGGAAAGTGCCATGAGAGAAAGTCTTTTTGCTATTGCCTTTTTGTTTGTGGGGTGAAGATTGTTTGAGTAGCCTCTGTCGCTCCACAAATCCGAGGTGGGACATATGTACACATCGTCAACCATTGTTGCCACAGAGCAAATTTCGCCACGGACAATACCAAAGTCAATAAACTGACGGTCGGGGTCGTTTGCATCGTTGAAGCAGGGCGGCAATTCCACCACATACACGGGCATTGTGTTGAGCATCCTTTTTTCTTTTCTTATATGTTCAATAAATGCCGCAAAACGTGTGCTGTAACGTGAATAGTCGTTACTGTCTGCCTCGCCCTGGTACCAGAGTAAGCCCTTGATGGGGAATTTCATCATTTTTTCAATAACATTATCGTAAATAGGACCGTCATAGCTTCTGCCGAATTCTTCGCCCTCAGGCAAAAAGCGTGACAGCTCGCGACCCGAAAAACCAAAGGATACTATGCCGATTGGTACTTCGCCGTTTAACGCGGTGTTAAGCTCGTCGGCAAAATAAGCGCCCAGCGCAGAGAAGCTACTTGCATTGTAACGGCTTATGTTTTTCCAGCGCACAGCGTTATTGGTAGTAGTTTTCATTTCCATTTTACATATGGTAATCTGTTCATCACCTGCAATTGAATTTAAAAACTCATCGCCACCGGGGTCAGCGGTTACGGTAAACTCAACATTGGACTGACCTATAACCCACCAAAGGTCGCCAACCTTAATGTTTTCCAGCACCTTATATGCTCCTGCACCGTATATTTCCATGACCAGGGGGTCTTTTCGATAGGGTCTTTCGGCAAGTTCAATTTCCCACTTGCCGTCTTTTATAACACATTCGCCGTAGGAAGAGTCAAACCTGACATAAATTGTTTCGCCCTCGTGGTCGCTTTCGCCCCATATTCTGATTTTTTCATTTTGCTGAAAAACCATGTTATCACCAAAAACAGGGTCCAATGTGAAGCCTTCGTCGGCAATATTTTTTGAGTAGTTCCACCAGCGATAAATAACCACGCCTGCTAAAATTGCAACCAGAATAAATTCAACAAGTAAAATTACGAGGGTCTTTTTTACCCAATCATTTTTGAATATTTTAAAGAGCATACTATATCTCCCTTCATTTTTTCTACATATATAATTAATTATACTATTTCTCCCATAAAAAGTCAAACAAAAAGGACGCCCTGAGGCGTCCTTAAAATTATTCTGTAATATCGTCGGAGGCAGCTTCCTTTTCCTTGAGCTTTTCGCGGATTTTGATTTCAATCTCTTCGGCAATTTCGGGGTGTTCAAGCATAAACTGCTTTGCATTTTCTCTGCCCTGACCAATACGCATATCGCCGTAGGCAAACCATGCACCGCTCTTTTGCACAATTCCAAGCATAACGCCCATGTCAACCAAGCTGCCCTCTTTACTGATGCCCTTACCGTACATCATGTCAAATTCAGCTTCTTTGAAGGGAGGCGCAACCTTGTTTTTAACCACCTTAACCCTTGTACGGCTACCTACAAATTCAGTGCCGTTTTTAAGAGTTTCAATTCTTCTTACATCCATTCGTACAGATGCGTAGAACTTAAGCGCTCTGCCACCACTGGTTGTTTCGTTGTTACCATACATTACACCAACCTTTTCACGAAGCTGGTTAATGAAAATACATACTGTGTTTGTTTTTGCAAGAACGCCTGCCAATTTTCTCATTGCCTGGCTCATAAGCCTTGCCTGTAAGCCAACATGGCTGTCGCCCATTTCGCCGTCAATTTCTGCCTTGGGAACAAGCGCTGCAACAGAGTCCACAACAATTACATCCAATGCGCCGCTTCGAACAAGTGCTTCGGCAATTTCAAGTGCCTGTTCACCTGTGTCGGGCTGTGCAACAATCAACGAATCCACATCAACGCCGATATTTTTCGCATATGTAGGGTCAAGGGCATGCTCCGCATCGATAAACGCCGCTTCACCGCCACGCTTTTGTGCTTCAGCAACAATGTGAAGAGCAATTGTTGTTTTACCGCTTGATTCAGGTCCGTAAATTTCAATAATCCTGCCCTTGGGCACACCACCGATGCCAAGTGCAATATCAAGCGCTAAGCTTCCTGTGGGGATTGCATCCACATTAAGATGAGCATTGCTGCCCAGCTTCATAACACTACCCTTACCAAACTGCTTTTCTATCTGACTCATGGCAATTGCCAGAGCTTCCTTCTTTTCAATTGACATTTATATTCCCTCTTTCATACGAACATCTGTTCTCATTATAGAACATATTTTCGGTTTTGTCAATAGGTTTATTTCATTTTGTAAACATTAAACGAACAAGGCGGTACAGTGAGAGAAATTTCACTGCTGTTTACGCCTCTTACAAGGTTTTTGGGGCAAACACGGTTTTTGTCGTCCATGGTGTTCACATCAGTAATATTTTCAGAGGTAAGTGTGATTTCCTCAATTTCAGCCACACTTTCGGGAAGTGTGAGAATAACGTCCTTTTTGCCTGTGCGGTTTACAACCTTTAAAATATATTCCTTTGTTTCTTTTTTGTAGCCTGCACTTATGTACACATCCTTGTCCTCCTCACGTTCAAACAAAAGTGTGTAGTCGGGCAGATTTTGTCCGAAAAGCGCCTGCACATGATACGAGGGAGTGAGGCAAACACTGTGGTTGTTCACAAAAATCATGTCGGGATGCCACTGAGTGTAGTTCACCCTTGCAAAAAGGGGCGCATAGCTTGCAAGTGTAACAACATCCGCATTCCTTTCAAAGCCTGTCATCATAGCCGCTTCGCTGAGTGCCGCTTCCAGGCTGTTGGGTTTGGGCTGTTTGTCGCCGATATGGCATGCGTATTCACCTGCAAAAACCTTCACCCCGTCACGAGGGTAGTTGTCGTATCTGTCAGCGTTGTCAAACATCCATTGGCTCTTAACGTAGTAATGCTCGTCAACAGCGTAGGCAAAATCTTCTTTTTTGCCTTTGAGCCATTCATAAGCCTTGTCAAATTCCTTGCCCGAAGCAGAAGGACCTGAAGAAGTAATAAGCTTTATTTCGGGGTAACGGGGTGCAATAGCCTTCTGGAACGCTTCGTAGCGTTCAAAATAGTTTTCCTCCCACTGCTCGTTACCAATGCCTAAATACACTAAATTAAAGGGTTCGCTGTGACCCATCTCTGCACGCTTTTTACCCCAGGGAGTGTCGGGCGAGCCGTTGGCAAATTCAATAAGGTCCAATGCGTCCTGAATATATTCATCAATTTCGTCCATGGGTGCACATTCGCCTGTTTTGTACTGGCACGCCATGCCACAGTTGAGCACAGGAAGAGGCTGACAGCCCAAATCCTCACAAAGAAGGAAATATTCATAAAAACCTAAGCCATAGGACTGAAAATAATCGTGAGCAGTTACGCCAACATTGCCGTCCTGCCAACGGTTCCAGTTGATTTTTCTTTCTTCAATTCTGCCTATTGTATCCTTCCAGCGGTAACGGTTTTCAAGAACAGTACCTTCAACAATACAGCCTCCGGGGAAGCGCATAAAGCCGGGCTTTATGTTTTTCAACGCCTGCGCCATGTCTTTTCTTAAGCCGTTCTTTCTTCCCATGAAGGTGTCACGGGGGAAAAGCGATACCATGTCAATATCACATTCCCCATCTTCTTCAAAAAGAAGATAAAGCTTTGCATTGTAAACGGTCTCGCTGCTTTCAAGCTCAAAGGAATATTTTTCCCAATCCCCCTTTGTTTCAAAGGTAACCTTTGCACAGCTTGCACTGTCGGTTTTAATTTCGCAATTAAGCTTTGCAGTGCCCTTTACATAAATGGAAAAATCGTACTTTTTGCCTTTTTCCATGAAAATGCCCTCATAAGCACGGTTGCAGATACCTGCGCCCTTTTTGCCCTTGATATGAGCGTACTGAACATTAACATTGTTCATGGGGGTTTCAGTTGCGCTTGTAAATTCGCACTCTCCCACCTTGCTCCATGCAGTCAAGGGAGAAATGTCGTCAAACTCCATTGTGGGGAAAAAGTCAAAGGAGCGGTTTTCCAGAAGCTCTGCATACAAGCCACCGTCAGCACCGTAGTTAATGTCTTCAAAAAAGAGACCTATCATATGAGGGTTAACATCTACACCCTTTTTATTTGTAATGTTAATTTTCATTATTTAACTTCCTTTCTTTCAGGTGTGGGAAGCTGCGCTAAAATAATTGCGCCAAACATAATCACACAGCCCAAAATTTGCCTTGAATTCATTGCATCGCCTAAAATTACCCATGCGGCAATAACGCTTACACAAGCCTCCAAGCTCATGATAATTGATGCAACGGTTGGGTTTAAATCCTTTTGTGCAACAATTTGCAAGGTGTAGGCAACACCTGAGGACAAAACGCCTGCATACAAAAGTGCTATCCAGGCGCTTAAGCCTGTTGCAATGGAGAAGCTACTTGTGAAAAGGGATAAAGCTGTGCTTATAACGCCTGTTGTTACAAATTCAATACAGGCAAGCTTAACTCCGTCCACTTTAGGTGAGTAGTAGTCCACTAAAAGTATCTGCACAGCAAAAACCAAGGCACATATAAACACCAAGAAATCTGCAAATTCAATTTTAAAGCCTACTCCCTTGGGAATGCACAGCACATAAAGACCCACCGCTGCCAAAACTGCCGCAATCCATGCAAAGACAGGGCACTTTTTACCTATGAATATGCCTAAGATGGGTACTAAAACTATGTAAAAGGCTGTGATAAAGCCTGCTTTGCCTGCACTTTCGCTGCTCATTTCAATACCAAACTGCTGAAAGTTTGTGGCAATACAAAGTGCCAAACCACAAAGAATACCGCCTGTAAGAAGTGTTTTGTTACTCCACTTGCAAGCCTTGTCCCCTCTTTGTTTATCCCTTAAAAATATAAAGGGCAACAGCACCGCACCGCCGATAAGGCTTCTTAAGCCGTTGAATGTGAAGGGGCTCCAGTATTCCATGCCCACATCCTGGGCAACAAACGCCACACCCCAGATAATTGCTGTAATAAGAAGAAGCAACGAGCTTCTTAATTGTCTGTTCATATCCGCACCCCGTTATTCCCATACCTTCCAGGGCGCATTGCCCTTTTTCCACATTGCTTCCAGGCTGTCCTTTTCTTTTTTGGAATCCATAGGCTTCCAGAAGCCGTTGTGTATATACGCCTTCAGCTGACCGATTTCGGACAAGGCTGGCAAGGTATCCTCTTCAAAAACTGTTGTGTCATCCTCGATGTAGTTAAAAACCTCGGGGTTTAAAACCATGTAACCACCGTTAATTCGTGCCGCATCATAGGCGGTTTTTTCACGGAAGGAATATATTGAGCTTTCGTTGTCAATGCCTAAAATGCCAAACCTTTGCTCCATGGTAACTGCCGATATTGTGGCAATTTTTCCGTGCTTTTGGTGAAAAGACACTAATTTCGCAATATCAATGTCGCACACACCGTCACCATAGGTAAGCATAAAAGGCTCATCGCCCACATATTTTTTAATTCGTTTAACCCTGCCACCTGTCATGGTGTCAAGGCCTGTGTCAATAACAGTTACCTTCCAGGGCTCTGCCTTACGGTTGTGAACTTCAATTTTGTTATCCTCTGTAAAGTCAAATGTAACATCGCTTGTGTGCAGGAAATAGTCCGCAAACCATTCCTTTATAACGTGCTGTTTGTAGCCTGCACAAATAATAAAATCGTTAAAGCCGTAAGCTGAATAGGTTTTCATAATGTGCCAGAGAATTGGCATACCTCCAATTTCAACCATTGGCTTTGGGCGGTAAATGCTTTCTTCGGAAATGCGTGTTCCGTAACCGCCCGCAAGTATAACAACCTTCATTTTATTTCTCCTTAGCAATATATCTTGCAACATGTATACCCGATGCGGAAGCATGGGAAAGTGAATGTGTAATTCCGCTGCAGTCACCGATTACAAAAAGTCCCTCATGGATTGTTTCAAGGTTTTCATCAATTTCAACCTCCATGTTGTAGAACTTAACCTCAACACCATACAAAAGAGTGTCTTCGTTGGCTGTACCGGGAGCAATTTTGTCAAGGGCATAAATCATTTCAATAATGCCGTCAAGAATTCGTTTTGGAATAACAAGGCTTAAATCACCGGGTGTTGCAGTTAATGTGGGGGTTACAAAGCCTTCGTTAATTCGCGACACGTTACTTCTTTGACCACGGATTAAGTCACCAAAGCGCTGTACAATAACACCGCCGCCCAGCATGTTGGAAAGTCTTGCAATGCTTTCACCGTAGCCGTTGGAATCCTTAAAGGGCTCGGAAAAATGCTTTGACACCAGAAGAGCAAAATTCGTGTTGCCTGTTTGCTTTTCAGGGTCCTCGTAGCTGTGGCCGTTCACTGTAATAATGCCGTTTGTGTTTTCGGTTACAACAGCACCCTTTGGATTCATGCAGAAGGTTCTCACCAGATCCTCATACTTTTCGGTTCTGCAAAGGATTTTACTTTCATAAAGCTCGTCTGTAAGGTGGGCAAAAATTTCGTAGGGTAGTTCCACTCTTACTCCAATGTCAACACGATTGCTCTTTGTGGGAATTTCAAGGGAGTTGCAAACAGATTCCATCCATTTACTTCCGCTTCGTCCTGCAGAAATAATGCACTTGTCACCAACATATTCTACCTGACCAACATGGGCAACATATTCACCCTTTTCATTTTTTGCAACCTTTTCCACATGAGCATTAAAAAACATGTCCACCTTATCTTTAAGATGGTTGTAAAGGTTTTCAAGAACAATGTAGTTAATGTCGGTTCCCAAGTGACGCACCGACGCATCCAGAAGGAGCAGACCGTTCTGCATGCAAAGCTTTTTAATGTCGCTGTTTGCCGTGGAATAAAGCTTTGTTCCCTCGCCGCCGTATTTAAGGTTGAGAGTGTCAACATATTCCATCAGTTCAATTGCAGTGTCCTTGCCGATGTATTCGTAAAGTGTACCGCCAAAACGGTTTGTGATGTTGTATTTGCCGTCAGAAAACGCACCTGCACCGCCAAAGCCTGTCATGATAGAGCAATGCTTGCAGTTGATGCAACTTTTTATTTTTTTGCCGTCAACGGGGCACTTTCTTTTGGATAACTCCTCCCCTTGTTCAATGAGGGCAATTTTTAAATTTGGATTAAGCTTATTAAGTTCATATGCAGAAAAAATCCCCCCGGGACCTGCACCGATAATAATTACATCATATTTCATTTTACATACCTCCAAATGTACATAAACATACAAAATATATTGTATCACACAACTTTTTTTATGTAAAGAAAAATCGGCTGATATTCAGCCGATTTTAGGTTATAATTCTTCAACACTAAACATATGTTCACTTATTGACGATATTGTTACTCTATTGTCTATAATTTCCGCTTCTATAAGCCTTACCTCATCAAAATAACTGGTGCCGATTGTGCCGGTGGTTCCAAAATCTGTAACGGTGTTTTCTGTTTTTACTGCTTTGAAAGCACTGTAGCTTGTATAGTTATATTCTTCCTTTCGGTAGGTGTGGTCCTTTCCTACAATAACGTAGAACTTTCCCTTTTCAAATTCTTCTCCTTCTTTAAGGGAAAGCTTTTTCATAGGCCATTGTCTTTTATTACGATAGTATACTCCCGGAGTGGGCGGAGTTCCTTCATGTACAACAGTAACAGTTGAAAAGTCAATGTAAAAATAGTATTCTACACTTTCACGAAGGGTCCAATCACTATCAGAATATGTTACTTTCAGCTTTTCGATTTTCTCTTCTTTATTTCGTACAAGAATTTCAATTATCTGAGTGTCGGATATTTCTTCATTAGCTCTACCTGAGGTTCTATATCCACGTTCTTCACCGTTTTCTGTTATAGCATCTACGGATGTAAAGTAATCATTCGGAATAAACTCGGGCTTCTTCCAGGTAAAATTAAGGTTGTCGTTTTTTACCAAAACCTCAATTTCCTCACTTTTTGTTACCCATTCCTTTTCAGGAGTTTTTTCAGATTTTTTATCACTGTCAAAATAGTCAATGTATCTTGTACCTATGGCTCCACTGTAGCCCCCTGTCGTATGTTCAACAAAAAGTGCTTTATTCAAAAGCTCATAAAAAGCATTTCTTTCCATAGGCTCTTCACTGTTTTTAGTATCGGCGTTCTCTATAAAGCCTTTCTTTACTGCACTGGGATATACCTCTTCATCGGTTGTATAGTCCATTTCTTCAGGGTAATCTGTACAACCGTAGGTGCTGCCCACGGAGCGGATTGCAAATTTAAGCGCATCCCCCTCAATAATGCTTGCATCCATATCAATTTCAAGGATTTCGTCCTGCCTTATCACACCTCGCCAGTCCATGATGCTGAGCAAAAGTTCTTTGTCCTCTTCGGTTATTTTCTCATCCAGAGGTTCAAATTTATCAATTTCATACCAATACTTTATATCGCCGTCGCCCTCAGCCCGTAAAAGCTTGGCAAATGCACTAAGAGCTTCCCTGTATGTTATATACTCTTCCTCACTTTCATTTAAAATGCCATATTCATAAAGAAGCGAGAAGTTTCCTTCCTCATATCGTTCATCACTTATAATGTTTTTTTCTATCAGCTCCAGCTTTTCAAAATATCTTTTAACATCCCATGTAAAATCTTTGTCGGCATTTTCAGTATCCTGCCATTCTGCATCGCATGTGAGCAATACCTCACGAAGATTATTTTCCCATTCCACCCTGTAGCCGAGCTTTTCACAAACCTCTCTTACAGGCACATAAAAAATTCCTTCATTTATAAAAGGTGCTTCTGCAAACGTCAATGTTTCGCCTTCTTTAGTCTGCATAAAGCCTTCAACATCGCCGTCAATATTCTTGTCATACACAAAGTATTCCTTATTGTTTGCCTGCATGAAAATTTTTATGTCACCCTTTTGAAGAATAACCACCTTATAGTAGGGTATTTTGATAACTTCGCAATTTTGCGAATAAAAAGCATCTGCCGTGCAGAATGTGCGCTCATTCACAATTACCGGATATGGGTATATTGTACGCGTTACACCGTTTGTGTTTATTGTTATTGCCTTTGCGAGCGCAATAATACCTGTAGCTGAAAGCATACATAAAACCAATATAATAGAAAGTTTTTTCTTCATTCTGCATCCCTCCTGATTTTAAAATACACTCTCCATAAAGTTTTTGTCAACATTAATTGCAAAAATGGTTTTAAAAAAGTTTTATTTTTTTCAAAAAAGGGGTTGCATTTTCAAAAAAAGTGTGTTAATATAACCCTTGCGTTTGAAAAATGTTGGAATTCAATATTTGTGCTTGTAGCTCAGTTGGATAGAGTATTTGGCTACGAACCAAAGGGTCGGGGGTTCGAATCCCTCCAAGCACGCCAGTAAAGACACAACACTGTTAGTTCGGTGATGTGTCTTTCGTTTTTCGAACCAATTCGAACACCCGACCCGTAGGGAGGGGGAACCGAACCCGAGCGCGTCCTGCGGACGATGAAGCGAGGGTGCAGGGTTGTGCCGCGGTCGGAAAGCGAACTGCGAAGCAGTGAGTCTCCGGGCACCGCAAACGGGTAGAATCCCGGGATTCGAACGCAATAAAAATTTAATATTTGTGCTTGTAGCTCAGTTGGATAGAGTATTTGGCTACGAACCAAAGGGTCGGGGGTTCGAATCCCTCCAAGCACGCCAGTAAAAACACAGCGTCATTAACTTGATGTTGTGTTTTTCGTTTTCAAAACCAATTCGAACACCCGACCCGTAGGGAGGGGGAACCGAACCCGAGCGCGTCCTGCGGACGATGAAGCGAGGGTGCAGGGTTGTGCCGCGGTCGGAAAGCGAACTGCGAAGCAGTGAG
>JAZQCM010000029.1:0-45096 GCA_045546275.1 Clostridia bacterium
CGTGACCCCGCTACAGGCGAAAAGAAGCTTATGGGTGAATTCCTCGTTAACGCACAGGGCGAAGACGTTGTTGCAGGTGTTCGTACACCTATGCCCATTGCTGAAATGGCTGAAAAGTTCCCCGAAGCATTCGCACAGTTCCAGGAAGTTTGCTCCATTCTTGAAAATCACTACAGAGATATGCAGGATATGGAATTTACAGTTGAAAACCGTAAGCTCTATATGCTCCAGACAAGAAATGGTAAGAGAACAGCTCAGGCTGCTCTTAAGATTGCGTGTGACCTCGTTGATGAAGGTATGAGAACAGAACAGGAAGCTGTTGCTATGATCGACCCCAGAAACCTCGACACACTCCTTCACCCCCAGTTCGACCAGAAGGCTCTCAAGGCCGCTACACCCATGGGTAAGGGTCTTGGCGCTTCTCCCGGTGCTGCTTGCGGTAAGGTTGTATTCACAGCTGACGACGCAGTTGCATGGAACGAAAAGGGTGAAAAGGTTGTTCTTGTTCGTCTTGAAACATCTCCCGAAGATATCACAGGTATGAAGGCTGCTCAGGGTATCCTCACAGTTCGTGGTGGTATGACTTCTCACGCAGCAGTTGTAGCTCGTGGTATGGGTACATGCTGTGTATCCGGTTGCGGCGACATCAAGATGGATGAAGAAAACAAGAAGTTTACTCTTGCAGGCAAGGTATTCAACGAAGGCGATGAAATCTCCATCGATGGTACAACAGGTAACATCTACGACGGTCTTATCCCCACAGTTGACGCTTCTATCGCAGGCGAATTCGGTAGAATTATGGCTTGGGCTGACAAGTACAGAGTTCTTAAGGTAAGAACAAATGCAGATACACCCCAGGATGCTAAGAAGGCAAGAGAACTTGGTGCAGAAGGTATCGGCCTTTGCCGTACAGAGCACATGTTCTTCGAAGCTGACAGAATTGCAGCATTCCGTGAAATGATCTGCTCCGATACAGTTGAAGAAAGAGAAGCAGCTCTTGAAAAAATCGAACCCATGCAGCAGGCTGACTTTGAAGCACTTTACGAAGCACTTGAAGGTTGCCCCGTAACAATCCGTTTCTTGGATCCCCCGCTCCATGAATTCGTTCCCACTGAAGAAGCTGACATTGAAGCTCTTGCAAAGGCTCAGAATAAGAGCGTTGAAGACATTAAGAACATCATCGCTTCTCTCCACGAATTCAACCCCATGATGGGTCACCGTGGTTGCCGTCTTGCTGTAACATATCCTGAAATTGCTAAGATGCAGACAAAGGCTGTTATCAAGGCTGCTATCAACGTTCAGAAGAAGCATGCTGACTGGAAGGTTCTTCCCGAAATCATGATTCCTCTTACAGGCGATATTAAGGAACTTAAGTTCGTTAAGGACGTAGTTGTAGCTACAGCTGACGCAGTTATCGCAGAAGCTGGCGTTGAAATCGAATACGAAGTAGGTACAATGATTGAAATTCCTCGTGCATGTCTTACAAGTGAAGACATTGCTAAGGAAGCTGAATTCTTCTGCTTCGGTACAAACGACCTTACACAGATGACATACGGCTTCTCCCGTGATGACGCTGGTAAGTTCCTCGACGCTTACTACGACAAGAAGATCTTCGAAAACGATCCCTTCGCTAAGCTCGACCAGACAGGTGTTGGTAAGCTTATGGAAATGGCTGTTGCAGGCGGTAAGAAGGTTAGACCCGAAATGCACCTCGGTATCTGTGGTGAACATGGTGGCGACCCCTCTTCTGTTGAATTCTGCCACAAGATCGGTCTTTCCTATGTATCTTGTTCTCCCTTCCGTGTTCCGATTGCTCGTCTTGCAGCAGCACAGGCAGCTATCGCTGAAATGTAATTTTAGAACACGAAAAGCGAAACTAAATAATAAAGCCCTCCGCATTTGCGGAGGGCTTTTTGTGTAAAAAATCAGTTAAAGCTTTTTACCCAGTTTATGAGGGAGCCTTGGTGGTTGTTGTCATAAACTGTTTTTTTCATGTAGTCTGTTACGGGGCCGTTTTTTGCCATTTTGTTTAAGATTGCCTGTTGGAGCTCTTCAATTGTCATATCCTCGTATGACTTGTTTTGGGGAACTTTAACAGGTTCTTTTTTTGCAGCCTTTACGTAGACCTCTTTTACAGGTTCTGCTAAGGGTTCCTTCACTTCAAAAGTTTTCACAGCTTCGGGAGCTTTTTCAAGCTTTACGGGTTTTATAGGCTCTGACGCTTTTACACTACTTTTTACGGGCACAAAAATTTCGCCTGAATTTGCTTTTATTGTTATGCTTAAACTGCCGTTGCAAACTGCCTTTGTGCCGAAAATTGCGCCAATGTATTCACCCTGGGGTGCGTTGAAAGAAACGGTAACATCATTAGTGGAATTATTAACTGCAACAAACACGCTTTCGCCGTTGTAATTACGGCTGAACACGTACTGCTCACAGGTAAGCTTAACTTCCTTATAGTCACCGTAGGAAAGTGGCATGCTTTCTTTGCGGATTTTTCCTAAACGGGCAATAAGCTTAACGCTGTCGGAGGTTTTTGCTTTTTCAGAATATTCTTCATAGGGAAGATAAGGACGGAGCGAATCGTCGGAATAACGTTCTTTTTTGCCCTCTAAAGCAAATTCCGAACCATAATAAACCGATGGAATACCGGGGAGGGTGTACAAAAGAATGTGTACGGGAGTAAAGTTGTTTTTATTTGTAAGCTTTGTGTATATACGCTCAACGTCGTGATTGTCAACAAAGTTGTACAAATTCAGCTTGTTGCCAAACATGTCATTAAGGCGTTTTACCGTGTGGGCAATTTCAAAATAGTTTTTGTCGTTGTGCCCCGAATACAAAGCCTTGTGGAGTTGGTAGTTTGTAACGGAGTGGAGTGTGCCCTCGTTTGCCCAGCGACTGTAGTCGCCATGGATAACCTCGCCCATAAGCCAGAAGTCTTCCTTTACTTCGTTGGCAACCTTTCTGAGTGCTTGCATGTAGTTTAAATCCAACACATCTGCCGCATCCAGTCTTATGCCGTCAATATCAAATTCCTTTACCCAAAAACGGATAACATCACAAATGTAGTCGCGCACAGCCTGATTGTGTTGGTTTAATTTTGCAAGCAGGTTGTAACCACCCCAGTTGTCGTAGGAAAAACCGTCGTTATATTCGTTGTTGCCCCAAAAATTCACATTGCAATACCAGTCCCTATAAGGGGAGTTTTCACGGTTTTTCTGAATGTCACGGAATGCAAAAAAGTCACGTCCCGTGTGGTTAAAAACACCGTCTAAAATGACCTTAATGCCCTTTTTGTGGCAAAGAGATACAAATTCTGTCAAATCAGAATTTTCACCAAGACGACTGTCAAGTTTTTTGTAATCAGTTGTTTCGTAGCCGTGACCTACGGATTCAAAAAGTGGACCGATATAAATTGCGGTAAAACCGCATTCTTTTATGTGGTCAATCCATGGAAAGAGCGTGCGTAACCTTTTAACAGGTTCTTTATAGCTGTTTTGTTTTTCTGCACCTGTCATTCCCAAGGGATAAATGTGATAAAATACTGCTTCGTCGAACCACGCCATGTTGTAAGCCTCCAAAAAAATAATTTAATTAATTATAGCATGAATATGGAAAAATGTCTACAAAATAAAAGAATAGCAACAGTTTTTTTACCATTGCCATTCTTTACAGGAGGGAATCAATTATAAGAACTTTTGTTTTTTTGCTGCCATTGCGGCGCCAACAATACCGGCGTCATTAAAAAGCCTTGCTACTTCAATTTTTGTTCTGGGCTCTGTTTTATTGAATTCATATTTTTCAACAAAGTCACGAATTGGTTTAAGGATAGTGTCGCCTTCACAGCTTATGCCTCCACCAATAACAACTGTTTCTGGCTGAAATATATTTATAAGATTCACAATACCTTCAGCAACATTTGTAATATAGTTGTCGCGAACTTCGATTGCAGCTTTATCGTCCTTGGCGGCACAATCAAATGCAGTAAAACCGGTTACATTGCCATGAATATCGACCCATTTGTGCATTCTTGAGTCGGGACATTCAGCCATCTTCTTCTTAGTCTGATTAATAAGCGCGGTTACAGATGCATAGGCTTCGTAACAACCTTTTCTTCCGCAAGCGCATTTTTCGCCATTCATATGAATTACATGGTGGCCGATTTCGCCACCGGCACCATTAAAACCACGAAAAATTTTGCCTTTTATTACAATCCCACCACCAACGCCCGTGCCGAGGGTTACCATAAGAAAATTATCTTTGCGCGGATCCTGAACAAAATATTCTCCATAGGCAGCTGCATTTGCATCGTTTTCTAAGTTTATCGGAATGTCTATATACTTCCTGAACTCACTCGCTATGGGAGCATTTTCCATGTTGAGATTAGCAGCTCTGACCACAACACCGTTATCATTGTCAATATTGCCCGGAATGCCAATTCCGATAACTTTGATATCGGCAAGGTTTTTGCCGGCAGAAGAAGTAACTTTGTTAGTAAGTATTGCCATATCCTTGACAATTTCAGTCCAATGACGTTCGCGAAGAGTAGGGGTGGACGCATGGGCAACAATGTTACCATTTTTATCAACTAAGCCTACGGCGATGTTTGTACCGCCTAAATCAATACCGATATACATAATGAACAATCCTTTCGTTAAAAAGTAAATTTGAATGTGTTTTTATATTTTTTAGGTATTTCGTAATCCTTGGATAAATCAGGACCACAAGATTTGGAGCCTACACCACGCATTGCAAGATCTATACAAACATTGACAAAGTTGTTATCTTTTAATTCAAAAGAGTGCATGGTTTCTCTTAATTGTGAAGTTGTAAACGGATTTACCGAGCATGAGAAGGGCTTTTCGGATGTTACTTTAAATAAATCCTTAACAGCTAAATATTTACATGCGTAGTGACTGCCTGATTCTTGGGGGCGGATATATTTATGGTCATAGTTTTCCTGTGCAGAGCTTACGTAATAGCCATAATCGCAAGCAACATGTTTATCCACATAACTCTCCGAGGGACCAAATCCAACATAAGAGAAATTACTGTGCGCCTTATCAACGCCAAATTCGATGCCAAAACGGGGAAAGCTTTCCACGTAGTCAGCAAGAGTATATTCAATGGTTGCGGTGAGCTGATTGCCTAAAACTGTGTAGAATAATTCAAATTCGGCTGCGGGAATAAGGCAATTTGCGGCAAGAACCCCCTTGAATTTATATGTATTCTCAGTTTTTTCACAAGTGAATATATGGGGAGTACAGGATTCGAGATGACAACGGTCTATCCAATGAGGAACAAGTTCGCGGTCATTATCTGTATATCTTGTTATATTAAAGTGAATAGGGGTGCGTAGAACTTCATTTCCGTCTGCCTTAATAGAAGTTATTTCTCCCGTGTGCTCATTTACTTCAATAGCAATTGCTGATGAAAACTTATATGTGCTTGCGGGAATTTCCACATCACAAACTTCAGAATGAGTTCTTCCTCCATAAACAGCTTTCATTTCAAGAGCATTTGATTTGATTTTTCTGTCGGGTGTAAGAAGCCCGTCGGCACAAAAATTACCGTCATGTTCCGGTTCTTTAAAGTCACCGCCATAAAGAAATCCTTTATCGGTTTTAATTCCGTGATCTGCCCATTCCCAAACAAAAGCGCCCATCATCTGTTCATTATTATAAATAATATCCCAATATTCAGCTATATCGCCACAGCTGTTGCCCATGGCATGGGTGTATTCGCAAAGAACAAAGGGGCGGGTCTCCTTTTCGTTGTTAAGAACATCAGAATAAATTTTTTCAAAGCTGGGATACATCATGCTGACCATATCAACCAGTTCGCTGTAATAGTACTTGGGGTCTGCATTCTGCAATCCTTCGTAATGAACGGGACGAGTATTATCTCTATCTTTTATGTAACGTGCCCCATCAAAAAATGCCTTGCCAAAAGAAGATTCGTTGCCAAGAGACCAGATAATTACACTGGGGCGATTTTTGTCACGTTCGACAAGAGCAATATGTCTGTCTGTAATACCGGGAGTAAAAAATTCGTTTTCAGCATATTCCGCCCAAAGGTCAAGGTCATATCTGCCATCACGACTACATGCTCCGTGCATTTCCAGGTCAGCTTCGTCCATAACATATATACCAAAAGTATCGCAGAGCATATAAAATTCGGGGCTGTTGGGATAGTGGGATGTTCTTACGGCGTTAACATTTAACTCTTTCATCAAATGAATATCCTTTGCCAGATCTTCAAGACTCACCGTAGCTGCCGTTTCGCAATGAAAATCGTGACGATTAACACCTTTAAGTTTTACCGGCTTGCCGTTGATCTTGAACACTTTGCCATCAATAGACACCTCTCTGAAACCAACGCTTTCAATGATTTTTTCGCCATTGGCACAAAGTTCTGCAGTGTAAAGGAAAGGATTTTCTGCAGCCCAAAGCTTTACATTTGGTATTGTGATTTCAGCCTTACCGTTAACTGGAGCTGTTGCCTCCTTTCCTTCTAAAGTAACAGTAATATCAACAGGGCTTTCGTTAATAAGTGTGAAAATGCCTTTGTCGCCGGAAATCGTTGTTTCAATTTTATAATCAGTAATATGCTTTTCCGGGCGGGTAAGCATATATACATTCCTGAATATACCCGAAAAACGGAATTTGTCCTGACATTCAAGATAGGTTGAAATACACCATTTTAAAACGAGAACGTCAATTGTGTTTTCACCGTTAACAGCAATATCTGTTATGTCAAATTCGCTTGTTGCGTGAGATATTTGAGAATAACCCTTAAACTGACCGTTGATATATATGTAAAATGCACTGTCAACACCTTCGAAGTTGATGTAATATCGTTCGCCGCTTTGCTTTTTTATGTTAAAGGTGCGGCGATAATGCCAACAGGGATTTTCGTAAGGTAGATGCGGTAGCATAACAGGGAAGGGATATCTTATGTTAAGATACTGTATATGGTCATAACCGTGCATCTGAACACATGCAGGAACAGGGATGGAATCTTCGAGCTTTTCATTAACATTGAAATCTTCAACGTGCGAAAGCTGTTTTATTTGCCATACGCCATCTAAAGATGTAAAACGTGAACTGGAGGTGCGGTCTAAAATCCCATATTTTGTTCCGACGATATCTTCTTTTGCAAACGGAATGTAATAGCTCCTATGAGGCGTTGTTCCTATTCTGTCAAACTTTTCATATTCTCTCATGATGAGCCTCCTCAAATATTGCCGTAAACGGTGTCAAGTTCGGTAATATGTTTATTCTTCATGAGCTCCTTGTTTGCTTTTTCAACCTTGAGCTGAGAAAGGAGGAGAGTAACTAAAACGCAGATAATGGCAGGTGCCCAAAGGTACAAGAACTGAAGCATGCTTATTGTTGCAGGTGTCTGTGTGACAGCATTTTCAATATAGCCTGCAGCGTCAAGAAGCCAACCGCAAATAGCAGTGCCGAATGCGCCGCCAAGCTTAATTCCAAGAGAGGAACAAGAGTACATCATACCGTCGAGACGATGGCCGGTTGTGAGAGTTGTGTATTCGGAGCAAGAGGCGATGAGAGCGTTTACGTCACCCTGAAGAGGTGCAATGCCTAATGTGGACAAAGCGGTGAATGCGAGCATCAAGGGGATATTGCCCATATATCCTGCGACCATAACTCCTAATCTGCCAATAGCAGCAACAATGTAACCAAATATATTCAGCTTATACATACCGCCCATTTTCTGAATAACCATAGGCAATGCAATTAATGCTACAACCATTGTAATGTTTATGGCAAGAGAAAGGTCACTGAAGAGACCTTCGTTGCCAAGAATGTATTTTGCATAATATGTGCCGATACCGATAACGGAGGCGTAGAGCTGGGTTAAAATATAGGTGACACAAATGATAACATAGTATTTATTTTTTAAAAGTAACTTAAAGGATGTAAAGAAGTTGAGCTTATGCTCTTCTTCGCGTTCTTCTTCCATGCCCTCGTCTGCTTCGGGAAGTTCTTTAACTGAAAAAACGGAAATTGTGTTGGTAATTAAACCGATAACAGCGTAGATGATTGCAATGGTTCTCCAACCAAAAGCACCGCCTCCAAGCCAGTTTACAGCATAAATTGTGATAGCTTCAATAAATATTTTTGTTGCAAAGGCGAATATAAAGCGGAAGGAACCGAGCTGAACTCTTTCACTTGTGTTTTTGGTAATCAGTGCAGTAAGTGATGCATAAGCAATATTGTTAGCGGTGAAGAATACTGCATTGAGAAGTGTGTAAGAAATAAAGAAGAAAATATACTGTGCGGTTTCGCCCCAGCTCATAGGTATTGCAAAGCAGGCAATAAGTGAAACCGAACAGCCTATGTATGGCCAAAGCATCCAAGGACGAGCTTTACCCATCTTTGTGTGTGTCTTATCTATCATTCTTCCGAAGAAAAAGTCTGATATGCCGTCAAAAATCTTTGAAACTGCAATTAAGGTGCTGACAATACCCATGCTAAGTCCAACCGTGTCGGTCAGATATATCATCATGAATGCGGTAAGCATTGCATATACACAGTTTCCTGCAACGTCGCCTGAACCGTAGCCTATTTTGTGATACCATTTCAAGTATTTTTTATTAGTGGTCATTTTTCATTCTCCTTATTTGTTAAATTGTTACGTTCGCATAAGGAAACAGGCCTCCGGATGCTTGATTTCCTTTTGTCACCTTTATTATAAGACAAAAAAAGTCAAAAAGTCTATAAACACTCTTGCATTAAATATGCACAAAATGATACAATAAAAGAGGAAAATCAGCGTGTGGATGGACAATATATAATTGTTTTCTGAAAAAGACTATATATTTTATGGTATAAGGGAGGATAAGTTATGTACATAAATGAGGGTTATTTAAACAAATCCAGACTTCCCGTGAACGATAAGTCCAAAGAGTTGATTGTTATAAGTGCGGGGACATATCATGTTAAAAAGAAAAAACGTGTACCAACCCTCAGACCGAAGGGCAGAATTGATTACCAGCTTGTATACATAGCGTCGGGGAAAGCCCATTTCTATTTTGATGGCAAGGATACGGTTGTTCCGGCAGGACATATGGTCATATATGTTCCAAGAGAAGAACAAAAGTATGAATATTTCGGTGAAGACAAAACGGAGGCTTACTGGGTTCACTTTACCGGAAGTAATGTAAAAGGAATTATGAGGCATTTTGATATTCCCTATAAGGACAACTATTTTTATTCGGGCTCCAGCGAAGAATATAAAACGCTTTTTAACAGTATGATTCATGAGCTGCGTACGCTTCCTGTCTATTACGAGGAAATGATTGAGATGAATTTACGTCAGCTTTTTATGGTTATACAAAGAACTCGCCTTGAAAGAAAACCTCAGATTAACACCTTTGCACAAGCAGAGGTAAGTCATGCACGAAAATATTTCTTTGAACACTACAGTGAGGAAATTAACATAAGCGAGTTTGCTCAATCGCGGCACATGAGCGTAAGCTGGTTTATGAGGAGTTTTAAACAGATGACAGGTGTAAGCCCTATGCAGTATATTCTTAATTTAAGAATTGAAAATGCGCAGATGCTTTTGGAAACAACAAGCTATTCTGTTAATGAAATTTCTTCCATAGTAGGGTATGAAAACCAGCTGTACTTCAGCCGAATATTTAAAAAGCAAAAGGGCGTATCTCCCACAGAATATAGAAAGATGCGAACATCCTGATACATTGTAAAACTAAAACAGCCTTCTGCAAAATGCAGAAGGCTGTTTTAAAATCCATGAGCCTCGTTTTGTAAATCGGCTTTGTATTGTGCATCAAGCTTCTGTTCGACTTCATAACAATCTTTGCAGAAAATTGAATCCAAACCGTTCATCTCATAAATGTAAGCAGGTTTTTTGCCACAATTGGTACAAGGTTCGTCGCTTGCTGCCGGACCTCCGCAGCCTGATAACAAAGTAACTAAAACAAGAGCGATTGATAAAAGTTTTTTCATAATATGTGCCTCCTTCTTTTTGATTTCAATTTGATTTTAGCAAATTAATCCGACATGTCAATGGTGTTGGGCGTAGTCAACAAAATTGTGCATAAAGTCTGTAAAATTGTTCATATAGCATGGGTGAATGAACTTTTTGTTGAAACGTGTCGTTTTAGGTGATAAAATCAAAGAAACGGATTAAGTGCGGAGGAAAAAACGATGAAAAGAATAATATGTATATTAATGTTTACTTTGTTGCTTTTGTCGGGCTGTGGAGCAAGACTGACATTTAATGAGCAGCCCAACGAGCTTTTAATGGAATATGTTGAAAACATTGAAGAATATGAAACAAGGGTAATGGAATATGCAAGCGAGGACAACCATGTGCATGAGGAGGTTACCGAATGTGAACCGACTGAAGTTCCAACCGAAAAGCCTACGGAGTTAACAAAAGAGGATATATACGACATATACTATGAAGAAATGCCCACAAGCTCAAGCAGTGAATATGTTCGTTACATAGACCCCGAAAAGCCAATGCTTGCTCTTACCTTTGATGATGGACCAAGCCCTCACACGGAAAGACTGCTGGATGTTTTTAATCAGTACGGCGGAAAGGGTACTTTTTTTGTAATAGGTAATTTGATTGACCGCAGGATGAAAATTCTTCAAAGGATAAGTGACGAGGGGCATGAAATTGCAAATCACTCCTGGAGCCATGAAAGGCTCACAACTCTTGAAGAAATGGATGTAATAGACCAGATTATGTTAACCCGTGCAAAGCTTTATTCCACTACGGGAAAAGATTCACTTATTGTACGCCCACCCTACGGTGCATATGATGAAAATCTTCTTGAAATCGGCAAAAAGCTTGGTGTTTATTTTGTAACCTGGTCAGTTGATACTCTTGACTGGAAGTACAAGGATGCAGAGGTTATTTATGATTACATTGTGAATAACGTGTCCGATGGTGACATTGTTCTTTGCCATGATTTGCATGAAACAACAGTTGATGCAATGGAAAAGGTAATACCAAAGCTTGTTGAAGACGGCTATCAGTTGGTTACTGTGTCAGAGCTTTTGTCCTTTTCAAAAAAGGGCATAGAGCCGGGTGTAATGTACTATAAAAGATAAAAAACAGCAGTTCGCATTAAGCGGACTGCTGTTTTAAATTATTTCTTTATATTGTAAGTTTTGTCGCCGATTGTAACAATAAATTCTGTTTCAGTTTCGGTAAGTGTGGGAGTAAACTCAGCCTTTTTATCAGATGAATAAACGCCCATTGCAATGGTGTGCTCGCCCTTGTCGCACTTGTAATGAACTGTGGGAATTGCCGCACGGGAGAAAAGAAGGTTTGTATTGGACTCTGTGCCTACAATGTCGCATCTGCCGTTTTCGGTAAGAGCACAAACGCCTGTAACCATGCCTTCCTGTACGCCGTAGGCAGCCTTTCCATCTCTTTGCCAATCGGTGGGCAATGAACGGTTGAAGGAAAAACCGCCGTCGCTAAGGTCAATGTCACGGTTTGTTTTAATCTTGTGAATACGAACACTCCAGGGGAGAGACGCAATCACATAGCTTTCAACCTCAACATCATTCCAGGGAAGCCACTTTGTGTAAAGGTATTCGTCAAAAATTTCATAATCTGCACACTTGCGCTTAATGCGATAGCAATTATCTCTTTCGCTTATTGCAAGGGCAGAGTCGAATGCTCCCTGTCCAAGACCCCATTCAGACTTGGGAGCAGAGAAACCATGAAGGTTGGAGTATGCAAACTTTTCATACTTTGCACCGCAGTGGGTGTGAGTGTTTGTGTAGGGATAGCCTGCATTGAAAAGCACAGCGTGGTTATTGTCACGGACAGCAATCATGTGACAAAGGGGCATCGGGTGAACCTTGTCAAGCTGGGGAAGAGGCTTTTCCTCGCTTGTCCAGAAGCTGTGACTTTCGGGAAGGGCAAGGATTAAAAAGCTCTTTAATGCCCAATAAGGTGAACCGGGGGCGTTGTAGCCTTCGGTCATAATAAGTGAGGGGTAGCCGTGGCCAATGGTGAGAAGACCTGCCTTGTCAAAAATGGGTCTTTTGAACCAACTTCTTAAATGGCGGAGGATAATGCCCTTTACAACGCCCATGTCAAAGCCGTCAACTTCTGCATAAGCATATGCTGACCAGAATGCGCACTGTGCAAAGCGGTAGGTCATGCTTCTGCCATGAGGAATAGCGCTGCCGTCGGGGGCGAACCAATAAATAAAGTCTTCTGCAAAGCGCTTTGCACGAAGCTTTAATTCGTTACAGAATTCAGCATCTTCCTTTTCCATGTGCTTTGCATATATAAGTGAATAAAAATAAATAGCAAAGGGTATGTAGTAATCAGTGTGAGCATTTACACCATCCTGATACCAGCCATCGCCAAGGTAAAAGGACTCGGTTTTGTCAAATGCCTGATTTACAACATCCTCGTTATATTCTCTGCCAACTGCTTTAAAGCCGAGATTAACCATAACTGCAAAAAGCACCCAGTTGCATTCCCATGCCTTCTTTGTGTTTACACCATCAAGCCAGTTATAAAGGTTATCCTTCTGCTTTTCTGTTAAAGGGTCCCAAATTTTTTCGGGTGCTAAAATCAGCGCAAGGCCCATTGCAGCCATTTCAACCAGCTTCTGGTCGTGGTGATTTGCTTCGCCCCAGTACTCATCGCTCTCGGGGTCGGTGCCTGCAATAAAGCCCTCGCGGTAAATTGCCGCCCAATCGTCATCCTCACCGTCGGTGAAAAGGGGAGCTAATGCCCACAAAGGACGGGAAAAAGCTTCTATCATAGCTGTTTCGTCGGAATATGCAGCACTTGTTGCACCTAAATTGAGATATGCTTTTTTAGGTGAAAAATGCGCCTTTAAGGGCTCGCAAATATCCCTGACAGCTTTTTTAACATCTTCACGGGTTTTTAAGGGATTGTTTTTTAAAAGTTCGCTTGTCATTTAATAGCCGCCTTTCAGAATTTTGTTTATTCAGTGGTAACGACCGCTGAAAACCTTATTTCAACCTCATTTGAGGTTTTGTTTGTAAGACTTACGCCTTCGGGCAGATTAAGTGCAATAAGAGCAGTTTCGCCGGGGGAATAGTTGTATTCGTTAATACGCACGCTGATGCCGGTAACCGTTTCTACGCTTTTGGGAGGTCCCATAATGGACAAATTGGAATCAGCGCATTCTGCCGAAAGATTGGGGTTATCGCCTGCAAGCTCAATGGTTACGGGGATAACGGAGGATTTAAAAATGGTAAAATTAATACTGCTTTTCTGTGTGTTAAAGTCAATATCGGTTATTATTTTGTCGTTAAAATCATATGCCACAAAGGACACCGGGTATATAACATCCTCTGTTGCACTGCCCAAATCAATTTCACTGGTGGAAATGTAGGCTATGGTGTCAACAACAGAGGCACAGCCTGAAACGGAAATATTCAAGCCACTTTCTTCCGAATCGATATACGCAGAGTGAACAAAAAAACCGTTCTGAGGGTGAGTTATTATATTAGTGTCCAATGTGAAAACTCTTGTTACGTACTCTTCCACAGTAACTGTAACTATGTCGTTACGTCTGTCGGAAATCGATGCATAGGCTATTGATGGGGGAAGAATTTCCTTTGCCTGAATCTGGTATTTGCCGGGCTCTGTAATGGAAGAAACATCAGCTACCGCACTTATTGAAGAATCAAAAAGGTCAAGAAACTGATTTCTTTTTGCCTTGATTTTAAGACTCATATTTTCGTCCTGGACCTTGTATATGCCAAGTCCTTTTTCGTTGAGCTTTGCTTCGCCTGTCACCGATACGGGAATGTCGTTTACCCAGCGTGACATGTCGGGGTTTTCAACAAACGAAACGTAGCACCACAGACATATTGCAAGGATAACACAAATAAGAAGGGATATTACTTTTTTATCAAAGCCTTTACTTTTTTCTAACATTTAAAAGCTCCTTCCATTTGAGTAGTTTGCTGTTGTTTTCAATGTGAGGTGTTTTAGGCTCAAAGGTTTTTGTAAGAGCCTCCAGAAGTGACGGCTCAGTGTAGTCACGGGTGAGCTTGCCGTCCTTTGCAATGCTTATAATGCCTGTCTCCTCAGAAACCACAACCACCGTCGCATCGCAGGTTTCGGAAAGACCAATTGCTGCACGGTGTCTTGTGCCTAATTCACGGCTCAAGGATTCGTCACGGGTTAAGGGCAGTACGCAGGATGCATAAAGAATGGTGTTGTCACGTATGATAACGGCACCGTCATGAAGGGGAGTTTTGTCGAAAAATAATGTAATAAGAAGGTCGGAGGACACGGTTGCGTTAATTGGTGTGCCTGTACCAAAAATGTCGCCAAGACCTGAGTTGCCTTCGATAACGATAAGGGCACCCAGCCTTGCACGGGAAAGGGCACACGCCGCCTTTGTAATTTCAGATGCGGTTTTAACCATGTCGGCATGGTTGTCACGGAAAATAGACTCAAAATTGGTTCTGCCTATTTTTTCAAGCATACGCCTCAGCTCAGGCTGGAAAAGAATAACTAACGCCAAAATACCAACCTGCATGGTGTTTCTTAAAATGAAATTAATTGCATGAAGCTGAAGCATTCCGCTTATCCAGGTTGCTGAAATAAACAGAATAACGCCCTTTAAAATCTGCCACACTCTTGCTTCGCGGATAAGGTCGCTCAATATGTAAAACACATAGGCAACTATTGCTACGTCAATAAAATCGGCAGGGCGAAGGAGCGAGAAAAATTCAATAATATTACCAAAAAACGAATTCACTCAAGACACCTCGATTTCATTACAATATACTTAGTTATATTATACAATGAAATCGTGGTAAAATAAAGAGCTTTTTTCTAATTTGATATGATTTTTTTCAATGATTTTACGGCAAAATCCACCTCGTTGTGTGTTGTGAAAAATCCGGGAGAAAAACGAACGGTACCTGTGTGGAAGGTATCGAGGGTTCTGTGTGCCATGGGTGCGCAGTGAAGCCCTGCTCTTACTGCAACAGAATAAACAGTATCAAGGCTCTGTGCAAGTTCAACGCTGTCAAATAAAGGCAAAACCACGCTCACTGCACTTGTGCGCTCTCTTTTTCCGGGGATTAAAATACCGGGCACGGTGGAAAGAGAGTCGTAAAGATAGTTAGTTATTTCCTTTTCTTTTTCAAAAACTCCTTCTTGCATAACAAATTTTATCCCCTCCGAAAGCCCCGCAATTGCAGCGGCATTCATTGTGCCTGCCTCAAGGCGGTCAGGGTAAAAATCGGGCATTTGCGCACTTTCGGAAAAGCTGCCTGTTCCTCCGTACAAAGACGGCTTTAAATTAATGCCCTCGCGGACATACAAACATCCTGTACCCATGGGACCAAAAAGACCCTTGTGCCCAGAAAAGGCAACCATGTCAAGCTTTGATGCGTCAATAGGGATAATGCCTGCACTTTGTGAAAGGTCAAACAAAGCCAATACGGAATGTTTTTTTGCAATACGGCTTATTTCATAAATGTCGTTTATGGTGCCTGAAACATTGGAGGAATGAATAACGCATATGAGCTTTGTGTTTTTTGTTATGAGCTTTTCAATGCTTTTTGGAGAAACTGTGCCAAAGCTGTCGGCTTGAGCTATTTTAAGCCTTTTCCCGTTGCCTGTTACCCGAAAAGCGGCTCGTCTTACGCTGTTGTGCTCCATGGAGGATATGATAACCTCATCCGTTACTCCTACAATGCCGAAAATTGCGGTGTTTATGGCTTCGGTTGCGTTTTTTGTAAAGATAATTCTTTCGGGTGAGGGGATTGAAAAAAGCTTTGCAAGGTTAAGTCTGCAATTAAAAACAATTTCGGAAGCTTCCATTGCTTTTTGATAGCCGCCACGCCCGGGACTTGCGCCCACATTTGTTAAAAAACGGTAAACAGTATCGTAAACCGTCTGAGGCTTGGGAAAGCTTGTGGCGGCGTTGTCGAGATAAATCATCAATTCACTCCTTTATATATTTTGTGCCGTTTTCTGTTTTTTCTTCGCGAAAAAATGAACGGATGTTTATATTAAGCTCCTTGGCTGAAAGAGCCACCCGGTTTTTAAATTTGGGGTCAAACCTTAAAGAATAGCCGCAGCCTTCCTTTGTGAGGAGAGAGGGCGTTTGTATTATTCTTACGGTGACGTTATATTTTGAAAAAAGATGTTGCTTAAGTCTGCTGGCGCTGTTTACCGATGCTACAGTTGCAAGCACTGTTTTCGCCTCCGATACAAATAGTTGAAAATTACTTCAATATATTTTATGAACAACTTGTAAAAAGTGTCAAAGAATACACAGAAAATATATTAATTTTTCATGAATAGTGTTGAAAATGTAAAAAAAAAATGATACAATATCATAGAATATGTGGCGAAAGTTCAAACTAAAAGGACGGAGTGAAAAGCATGCCTAATAATTATATAAGAACATTGGTAAATCAGTTCAAGGACGTTTTCGAAAGAAAGCTTGGTGTTATCGATGAAACAGGGTTCATTATTTCACCTAACAGCCCCAAAGATGTGGATTCTAAAGTAGAAGTTATTTTGGAAAAGTGTGCGGAAACAGGTACTGTTCTGCATTTTGCAGAATGCACATTTGTGTCCTGGGGCGCAGGTCAGTGCGAGTACATAACATTTGCCGCAGGTGAAGACGAGGAGGCACTTAAGTGCTGTAAGGCATTGGGCGTTGCTGTTGGCAATGTTAAGGTTTTGTACGACGAAAAGTATAACCGTGCAAACTTTATTAAAAACGTAATTTTAGATAACATTCTCCCCGGTGATATATATGCAAAGGCAAGGGAATTAAATCTTGCAATTGATGCAGAAAGAGTTGTTTACAACATTGCAAATGATGACCTTTCGTTGAATGAGTTAAACATCCGCGAGGTTCTGGAGGGCTTGTTCCCCGACACGGAAAATGATTTTGTTGTTACCATTGACAGCGAAAATATTGTGCTTGTAAAAACTGTTGAAAAGGACCAGTCGCCTGCTCAACTTGAAAAAATTGCAAAGACAATTGTTGACACAATCCAGAGCGAGGTTATGATTGCCGTAACTGTAGGTATTGGTACTGTTATCACAGGTGTTAAGGATTTGTCAAAGAGCTACCGTGAAGCTCAGATTGCCATTGAAGTGGGCAGAGCATTTGATGAAGAAAAGTGCATAAGCAATTACGAAAGCTTAGGCATTGGCAGACTTATTTATCAGCTTCCCACAACTCTTTGTGAATTGTTCTTGTCGGAAGTATTCAAGTCAGGTTCAATTGATTCTTTGGACCGTGAAACTCTTCTTACAATACAAAAATTCTTTGAAAACAACCTTAACGTGTCGGAAACCTCACGTCAGCTTTATGTGCACAGAAACACTCTTGTTTACAGATTGGACAAGGTGCAGAAAATAACAGGACTGGATCTTCGTATTTTGGATCATGCAATCGTGTTCAAGGTTGCAATGATGGTTAAAAAGTATCTTAACAATTCGCAGAACCGTTTTTAAAATTCAGGAAGGACAAGTGTTATGATAGATTTTGATAATGTTACAGTCATATATAAAAATAACGTGACGGGTCTTGATAAGGTTTCTTTTCATATAGATAAGGGCGAGTTTGTGTTCCTTGTTGGTAAAACCGGCGCAGGTAAAAGCTCTGCAATCAAGCTTTTAACAGCAGAAATCAAGCCCTTTTCGGGTGATGTTTACCTTGACGGTGTTAAGGTAAACGGACTTAAAAACAGAAAAATTCCTTACCACAGAAGAAAGATTGGCGTTGTGTTCCAGGATTTCAGACTGTTAAGAGACAAAACTGTTTATGAAAACGTTGCCCTTGCAATGGAAATTGTGGGTGCATCCAAAAAGGAAATAAGAACCGAGGTGCCTAACATTCTCCGTTTGGTGGGCTTGAGCCAGAAAACAAGAGAATATCCATCCTCTCTTTCCGGTGGTGAACAGCAGCGAGTTGGTATTGCACGTGCTCTTGTAAACAAGCCTTCGCTCATTATTGCGGACGAGCCTACTGGTAACCTTGACAACGTTACTGCGGCATCCATTATGGAGCTTTTTGAAGAAATCAACAATCAGGGCACAACCATTTTAATGGTAACCCACTCTGAAAAGATTGTTAATGATATGAACAAGCGTGTTATTGAGCTTGACCGTGGTATGCTCATACGTGATGACAAGAAGGGAGTGTATACTCTTGGGGATTAGAAGACAGTTTTACTTTTTGAAAAATGCCCTTAAGGGTATGAAACGAAACGGCGAAATGACCGTAACTGCAATCATTACAGTTACAAGCTGTTTGCTCCTTTTTGGTGTTTTCATGCTTTTATCGGCAAACGTAAACTATATTGGTGAACAAATCAGAAATCAGTGTCAGTTGCAGGCATATATCGACATTAATGCCACCGAGGCGCAGGAGCAACAGGCGTATCAGGCAATAAGTGCAATGGAAAACGTAAGTGAATGTGTGTTTATGTCAAAGGCGGATTCCATGCTTGAATATATGGACTACTTAGGCGAGGATGCGGTTGCGCTTGAAGGCTTGGAGGGTGAATCCTTCTTAAGAAGCAGCATTAAGGTAAACATGACTGACATTGAGCAGGCGAAAACTCTTGCAACCCAGATTTCCATGCTTCCCAATATTGCAAAGGTTACAAACCGTCAGGACATTTTACAGCGTGTTATTGATGTTACTGATGTTATAAAAATCGGCAGTCTTATAGCAATGCTTATATTGGTTATTGTGGCAATATTCATTATTTCAAACACAATTAAGCTTTCGGTAACTGCAAGACGTGACGAAATACATATTATGAAATATGTTGGTGCAACAGCAGGCTTTGTAAGAAGGCCCTTTGTTCTTGAAGGTGTGCTTACAGGTGTTGTGGGCGGATTAATATCAATGGTATTAATCGGTTTCGGCTACAATGCAATTCTTAATTCCATTAAGGAATTTTTGGATATTTTCAATCTTATACCTTTCTGGGTAATTTTGCCCTTTATGTTTGCAACAACACTTATCTTCGGCATCATTATGGGTGCCATCGGAAGTGCTATTGCACTTGTAAAGCACCTTAAGGTATGATGTTGAGAGGTTGGTAATTTATGAATAACAATGAAAGCAGAAGAAATCGAAGAAGACGTATAGTAAGTTCGATATGTGCAATAATTGTTGCTCTTGCAATTCTTTTTGGTGCAATTTATCCTTTCCTTACAACTGTTGCCCAGGCTGCAACAAAGGCTGAGCTTCAGAAGGAAGTAAACGAGGCCAAGCAAAACACTGCAAACGCAAAAAAGCAGCTTGACAATGTAAAGGCTAACAAGGCAAATGTTGAAAAAGAAGTTTTAAATATTGACGCGGAGATAAACCGTGCCGAAAACGCAATTGAAGCGGCAGAGCAAGCAATTTTGCAGTCAGAAGCTGACCTTGTCATAAAAGAGCAGGAGCTTCAGATTGCAGAGCAAAATTGCATGGAATATGATGAAGAGTTCAAAACACGTGCAAGAATTATGTACGAAAACAGAACAACATCATATATCGAAGTACTGTTAGGTGCGTCCAGCTTTGGCGATTTCCTTTCAAGAATTGAGCTTATTAAGGAAATTGTTGAATACGACAAAAAAATGCTTGCGGATATGATAGCATCAAGAAATGCTATTGCTGAAGCAAAAAAAGCAATAGAGGACGAAAAAGCTCTTAACGAATCAAAGAGAAATGAGCTTGCAGCATTAAAAGAAGAGCTTGGCTACAGGCTTGAAGCCAAGGAAATTCTTCTCTCGCAGCTCATGAAGGATGAAGAAGCTTACAAAAAGGCTTACGAAAAGGCCGAGGCAGATGAAAAGAAGGTCCAGAAGGAGCTTCAGGCGTTGGCTGAGAAGGAAGCTAAGAACGGAAAATCTGTGTACAAAGGCAACGGACGTTTCCAATGGCCCGTTCCCGGAAGCCACAGAATTACTTCCAAGTACGGATACAGAATACACCCTGTGTATAAAACCAAAAAGTTCCATGCAGGTATTGACATTGGTGCAGGTTATGGACTTGCAATTGTTGCGGCAGAGGACGGAACAGTAACCACATCAACCTATGGTTCAGGCTATGGTAAGTACGTTGTTCTTAACCATGGTAGCGGCATTACCACCCTTTACGGACATTGCAGCTCTCTTCTTGTTAAGAAGGGCGACAAGGTTACAAAGGGTCAGACTATTGCGAAAATTGGTTCAACGGGCGTTTCAACAGGTAACCATTTGCACTTTGAAGTAAGAATAAACGGAAAAACAACAGATCCCATGACATATGTAAATTAACATGAAAGGTTTTTTTCAATGAAGCGCAATTTAGTATTAGTATATCTGACGGCATTGGTTTTATTATTAAGCTGCACTGTTACAGCAGTTGCAGAAAGTGTGCCGCCTGAAGTTCTTGCAGAATCTGCTGTGCTGGTGGATGCCGACACAGGAAAGGTTTTGTTTGCAAAGAACGAAAATCAAAAAATGTATCCTGCAAGTACAACTAAGATTATGGTTGCACTTCTTGCATTGGAAAATCTTGAGCTTGATGAGGTTTTAACCGCAACAAATTCAGCAATCAGCCTTAACCCTCCCGGGCACACAAACATTGGTCTTAAAAACGAAGAGCAGCTTAGTGTAAGACAGCTCCTGTACGGATTGATGGTGTCGTCGGCAGGCGATGCGGCAAATGTTTTAGGTGAAAGAATTTCGGGCAGTGTGGACGAATTTGTAAAGCTCATGAACAAAAGGGCAATGGAATTGGGTATGGCAAATACCAACTATGTAAATGCCACAGGTGCACACGACGATTTGCACTACACAACAGCATCCGACATGGTAATTCTCGCCCGTGAAGCAATGAAAAACGAAATTTTCCGTGAAATTGTAAAAACGGATGTATACATAATTCCACCCACCGAAAAATATACTGAAGAGAGAAGACTTTTGAACACAAACCATCTTGTGTCAAAGAAAAAAACCTCGGTATATTATTACGAATATGCCACAGGCATTAAAACTGGCTTTACAAACCAGGCAAAAAGATGCCTTGTTTCCTCGGCATCAAAAAATGGTGTCAACCTTATCAGCGTAGTTTTAGGGGCAGACGTGGTGGAAATGGTCCAGAGAGATTTTGCCGACAGCAAAAATCTTTTTGAATACGGATTTACTAACTACAAAAGCGTAAACGTGGTATCACAGGGCACAATCGTGGCGCAAACACCAATAAAGAGTGCTAAAAACGCAAGACAGATACTTTTGGAATCGGGAGAGAATTTGTCGCAGCTTTTAATGGTTGACGCAAATCTTGGCGTTGTTGAGCATACCGACACAATTAACGAAAACATAAAGGCACCTGTTAAAAAGGGCGATGTAATCGGAACTGCAGAGTATTTTATTGATGGAGTATCCATCGGAACGGTTAATCTGGTAGCGGACAAGGACTATGCCTTTGACCCCATTAAAAATGTGCTGAGTGTTGTGGGCGATATTCTAACATCTCCGTTTTTGTATTTGCCCTTTGTACTTTTCTTTGTTGTTCTGGTTATAATAAGACAGTATAACTACAACAAACGCAGACAAGAACTTCGTGAAGCAAGACGACTTCACAAACAACAGGAAGCTGAAAAGCGTAATGCAGCTATGAAAAAAGAGGATATCGTGGACGATTTCCTCAGAAAGTAAATATGTCGGAAAGGATGATTAATATGACAAGTTTTACAACAAAAATTGATTTTGGACATGATAAAGCAGACGAAATCCGTGAGATTTTGCAAACTGTTCATGAAGCATTGGTTGAAAAGGGTTATAACCCCATAAGCCAGCTGGTTGGTTATATCATGTCAGGCGACCCGACATATATCACAAGCCACAAAGGCGCAAGAGGTATGATAACACGCTTTGAACGTGATGAACTGTTGGAGGTAGTGTTTAAGGATTACCTTGACAAGTAAGCAGTTTACTTGTAATGCAGAATGCAAATTATGGAACAAATTTCCCTTTTGGGGAATTTGTTCCTGATTTATATGCGGATGTGGCGGAATTGGCAGACGTGCCAGATTTAGGTTCTGGTGTCTTTGACGTGCAGGTTCAACCCCTGTCATCCGCACCAACAAAAAATACCCACCTTGCTGTGGGTATTTTTTGTTTAAATGCAGTTTGAAGTATTGACACAATGTGAGATTTAATTTATATTGAAGCTATAAAAGCTGCATATAAAAAGGTTGTGATTATAATGAAAAAAAGAGAAGTAGTTAATTTTAATGCTGAGTGGTTGTACATGCCTTGTGATTTACAAGATGCAGAGAAGACTGATTTTGATGACAGTAATTTTGAAAAGGTGTGTGTGCCGCATGCAAACACAATTATAAAAAAGCATAAAGGCGAAAACGGCGATTTTGTAAAGCAGATTGAAGCCTATAGATTTGTAAGCTGGTACAGAAAGCATTTTGTACTTTCTGATTACGAAAGAGTGAGTGTTGATTTTCAGGGTGTTGCAACTGTAGCTGAGGTTTTTGTTAACTCAAAAGCGGCAGGGGTGCACAAGGGTGCCTACACAAGCTTTAGTGTGGATGTTACCGATTTTTTGAAAAAGGGTGACAATGTTATTGCAGTAAGGGTTGACTCCACAAAACGAAGCGACATACCCCCTGAGGGCGGTAATGTGGACTATTGCCTTTTTGGAGGCATTGTGCGAAATGTAACAATGACCTTTACCCCATTTACCTATGTAAAGAACGTGTTTGTAACAACACCCGATGTAACCGAAGAGAAAGCTTTGGTAAAAGCCGATGTGGTATTGAGTGAGGATGCTTTATATAAGGTTGAAATTTTTGATGCAGAGGGGAAGAAGGTTGCAACAGGCAAGGATGAAATGGTGGTTACAAATCCTCAGCTTTGGAGTATTGACAACCCCTATCTTTACACCCTTTCGGTAAAGCTTGAAACAGGCGACGAATACACAACACGCTTTGGTATACGAAAGTTTGAATTTGTAAATTCCGGCATGATGCTTAACGGTGAGGTTCTTAAAATTATGGGTATAAACCGCCATGAGCAATGGCCCTGGATAGGCAGAGCCGTTCCCGACAAGCTCCAGAAGAGAGATGCAGACATGATAAAGGAAACAGGCTTTAATGCTGTGCGATGCTCACACTACCCACAGGCACCTGCATTTTTGGACCGCTGTGACGAAATAGGCTTGATTGTTTTTGAAGAAGCACCGGGCTGGCAGCATATTGGTGACAATATGTGGCAGGATATTTACAAGGAAAATATCCGTGAAATGATAGAGCGTGATTTTAATCATCCGTCAATTTTCTCCTGGGGTGTACGAGTTAACGAATCAAATGATTGTGACGAGCTTTATAAAGAAACAAATGCCCTGTCACGAAAGCTTGACCCCACCCGTCCCACGCACGGCACAAGGCGACAGGACAGCTACGAGGGCAGTAATTTCCTTGAAGATATTTATACCGCACACTATATTTATCCCGAAAATCCTATCCATAAGCCTTTTATTGTAACCGAGCATTCGTGGGATTGCTGGATGAACGGCTATGGTTTCCCGGGGGCGAGTGACGAACAGGCACTTGCCTACACAAAGGATTTTGCCGACAAGGTTAATTACTATTACGGCAACGATAACTGTGCAGGCGGCTTTGCATGGAGCATGTTTGACTACGACAACGAGGTAAACTACACAAAAACAGAAAACGTGTTCTACAGCGGAATGTATGACATTTTCCGTTTGCCCAAAATGGCGGCAAATTTGTACATATCACAAAAGGACCCCGAAAAGCATGGTGCAAATATTTACATTGCAAACTATTGGGACGATGACAAAAAGCCTTTGATTGTAAAAGAGGTTTCCTGCGATGTTGCACAGGGCAATGAAGCAAATAACGAAGCGACTGAGAGCGATAGTTTCTCAATTACTGTTATGAGTAACTGCGAAAAGGTTGAGCTTTTTGTAAATGGTGAAAAGGTTTCAAATGAGCCTGTACGCCAATACACAAATTTACCCCACCCATTCTTTGTGTTTGAAAACCTTGAGTACAAAATAGGCGAGGTAACAGCAGTTGGTTACATAAATGGCGAAGAAAAGGTGCGCTACACCCAAAGAACACCCGAAGAAGCCAAAAAACTTATTCTTACCCCTGATTATGAAACCTTAACTCCCGATGGCACCGACATGACTCAGGTTACAGTGACCCTTGTTGACAAAAACGGCACAAGACTTCCCCAAGCGGAACACGAGGTAACCTTGTCTGTGACAGGTGCAGGCGACTTTATCGGCGAAGAAAAAATAAAGCTTGAGGGCGGAAGATGCATATTTATTGTAAAGAGCAGATACCTTGAAGAGGGTGAAATTAAGTGCATTGCAACAGCCGATGGCATTAAGCAAGGGGAATGTACAATTGTTTGTAAAAAGTAAAGGGGAGGGGTTATAATGGCGGACATTAAAAAGGTTCTTGAAAAAATGACCATGCGTGAAAAAATCGGTCAGCTTATGCAATACAATGCCAATATTTTCATAAATACCGGTAGCGCTGTTACAGGTGAAATGGTGCATTTGGGCATTGGCGAGGATGAGCTTATGAACTTAGGCAGTGTTTTAAATTTCTCAAAGGGCGCAGAGGTTCGTGAAATTCAAAGAAAGAATCTGGATGCATCGGAAAATAAAATACCCATGGTTTTTATGATGGACGTTATCCACGGCTTTCGTACAATTTTCCCCATTCCCTTGGCGTTGGGCGGTTCGTTTGACACAAAATTAGTGGAAGAATGTACACGATTGGCAGCAAAAGAGGCTTCACAGGGCGGTGTGCATGTGACCTTTACCCCCATGGTGGACTACTCCCGAGATGCCCGCTGGGGCAGAGTGATGGAAACTGCAAGTGAGGACGCATACCTTAATTCAATTATGGGTAGTGTGCAGGTTAGGGCTTTTCAGGGTGATGACTTGAAAAAGGAAGGCAACCTTGCCTGCTGTGTAAAGCATTTTGCAGCATACGGCGGTGCAGAGGCAGGTCGTGACTACAACACGGTTGAGCTTAGTGAAAACGTATTAAGAGAATATTATCTGCCTGCGTATAAGGCGTGTATTGATGCAGGGGTAAAAATGCTCATGCCCTCCTTTAACACTTTAAACGGTGTGCCATCAGTTGCAAACAAATGGCTCATGCAGAAAATTTTAAAGGATGAATGGGGCTTTGAGGGCGTTGTTATAAGCGACTACGCAGCAGTAAACGAGCTTATTTATCATGGTGTTTGTGAAAATAAAAAACAAGCGGCACGCCTTGCCTTTGAATGCAATTGCGACATTGAAATGTGCTCCTCTGCTTACTTTAACCACCTTGAAGAGCTTATTAATGAAGGCGTATTTTCGGAAAAACAGCTCGATGAGGCTGTTTTGAGGGTTTTAAAACTTAAGGACGAATTGGGACTTTTTGAAAACCCCTACAAGGGTATTGGCGAAAAAGACCCCGAGCCAACAGAAGAAAGCAGGCATATTGTGCGAAAGGCTGCGGAAAAATGTGCGGTACTTTTGAAAAACGAGGGCGTTCTGCCCTTTAGTATGGACACAAAAAAAATTGCAATTATAGGCCCGTTAGGTGACGAAAAGGGCATAATAGGCTTCTGGAGCTGTAACGGACGAAATGAAGAAAGTGTTACCGTGAAGGAAGGGGTTGAAAAGCTACTGAAAAATGCAACCATACGCTATGTAAAGGGCTGTTCAAACAACTGTGGTGATACTGAAATTGAGCTTGAAGAGGCAATAGCTGCTGCCACATGGGCAGATACGGTAATTCTTTGCGTTGGCGAAAAGCAGAACTATTCAGGCGAAGGCAACTGCAGGGTGGATTTAACCCTGCCCGGCATGCAGGAGAAATTGGTAAAGACTGTTTGCAGTGCAAACGGTAACACCGCAGTTGTAACCTTCAGCGGTCGTCCCCTTGTTCTGACAAATGTTGAAAAATCGGCAAGGGCAATCCTTCACATGTGGTTCCCCGGAACTGAAGGGGGAAGTGCTGTGGCAAATTTATTATTTGGAAGAGCTAACCCTTCGGGCAAGGTTTCAATGACCTTTCCCAAAGCTACAGGTCAGTGTCCCATTTATTACAACCACAAATCCACAGCAAGACCAAAGCCTGTGGAGAAGGAAAACGAGCACATACCCTACAATTCAAACTATATTGATTGCGGTAATTTGCCTCTTTATTCCTTCGGGCATGGCTTGAGCTATTCGGATTTTGTGTATGAAAGCTTAACCTTGTCGGAAAAAAACATGACAAGAGACGGGAAAATCACCGCAACGGTTACTGTTTTAAATAACAGTAGTACAGAAGGCGAAGAAGTTGTTATGCTTTACATACATGACTTAGTTGCAACAGTTGCACGTCCCGTTGCACAGCTTATTGACTTTAAAAAGCTTTCCTTTGCGCCTTTTGAAAGAAAGGAAATAACCTTTGAAATAACTTTGGATAAACTGAAATTCTGGAATATTGAAAATAAGTTCGTTGCCGAAAACGGAAAGTTCGAAATTTCAACAGGCTATGCCGATCATTTAATACACACAAAAAGCTTTATTCTTACAGACTGAAAAAAGGTCTTATAAGGATTTTCCTTATAAGACCTTTTTCTTAGTTTATTGTTTTTGCATTGCAAAGGGGTGTTATGGAGTTTTCACTCCATATAAAAGCCTTTGAGTTTGCTTTGTAGGGAATAGTGGGAGTTAACATTTCGTCCTTTGTAAGGGAAATGGGAAAGGTTTCAACCTTTTTTAATTCTTCGCCATCGTAAGACGCAACAATTAAAGTTGCATCAAGGGTTTTAAAGCATTGAATGTTTAAAACTGTTTTATTGTCTTTAACCGACCAAAAAGTTATTTCACAGGCATTATCGGTTACAATAACCCTTTGCTTAATGTAATTTATGTCGGTGCAGTAGCCCTCGGGCACAATTAATTCACCTGTAACAACATACGTTCCCGAAACTGCTGTGTCAACAATTTCACTGTCAAGCCAATTAATGCCAATGCTCACCCCGTTTGAAATTACACTTTCTGCAAGAGTTAGCTTATCGCCTCGTGTCACAACCTTTGCAGGGAGAGAAGGCACTTCAACTTGCG
Source organism: Clostridia bacterium (assembly GCA_045546275.1). Lineage (GTDB taxonomy): Bacteria > Bacillota > Clostridia > UMGS1883 > UMGS1883 > RGIG1927. Next base: position 27,146 of record JAZQCM010000029.1, read on the forward strand.
TTAGTTCAGAATCGCCAAGCTCATAAAGCTTAAAGTTTCCAATGCAAAGATACTCCGCCATCTGGAGCCAGTAGGCGTTGAATAAAAAGTAGTCGGCACCTTCGCCTGAATTAAAGGCAAGAGAGTAGGTATTCCAGTTGCCACCCACATTTTGCATGTCGCCATTGGTGCAGGTAAAGGCTTTGTCCGAAGTGAAATTCAGTGTGTCGCCTGTTGAATAAGATGAGGGAATATAGAAGTTTTCGCCCTCGTCCATATCTATTGCACCAAAGCGGACAGAAGCTTTTCCGCTTACGGTAAAGCCGTCAAAGGAGAAATAATAATTTGTATTTTCCTTAATTGGCACAAAGGATAAAAGCGACTTGTTTCCGTTCCATGCACAGCTTTGCCAGTTGGACGCCATGTGCTCAACAAGATAGGTGTCGCTTCCGTTGTAACCGTAGTAGAAGGTGTCAACGCCATCCTTTTCAACTGCACCTGTAGTAAGGTAACCTGAATTGGTTATGGGAATGAGGTTTTCATACGTTCCGTCAGCTTTTATAACAGGCTTCTGATAGGTCGAATCGGTGGGGTGACCATTTGTGTTACTGCCAACAAACCATTGCTCCATATCACTTCCCGAGTTATCGGAGAAGGAGGGGTTTTGGTAAAGGTTTTCGCCCTTTATTAAATAAGATTCGCCGTCGATTGTGACATAGTCAGTTGTGTTATCAACTTCAATGTCCCCTTCAGTTGCTTTTGTAAAGGTGGCAAAAATTTTGGTGTTTTCCTGAATTGTAAAGCTTGTGCGGTAAATATTGTAGTCATCTGTTTTAAGGGTTTGCAAATAATCCTTGCCGTTTATTGTAAGGGAGGAAATTCCGCCCTCGGGAACAAGGTAAACATTCACCTCTTCGCCAATGTGAGCTGTGGTTTTGTCGGTATAAACATACCCGTTTTCAGACGAGGAAACCTTTACAGTGTATTTTGTGTCGTCAAGTGGTGCCATCGCCACTGCAGGAGTTATAATAAACTTGTCAAAATTAGGTGTGTAGTTTAAAAGACGGTTTGTTCCCGGCTCACTTTTGCTTCCACCCCAAAGAACATGCCATGAGTCATCGTTATAAATACGGATTTTGTTTTCACCCTTTGTGAGATTTACAGGGATTGTTCTTTCAAGGAAGGTTGCCTCCGAGAAGGAATTGGGGAAGAAGTAACGCTTTGCATTTTCCTTGTCGCCATTCACCATAAAGGAGGCGTAGCGGTCAATAATTTTAATATTGTAGGAATGTGTGCCGCAAAGCTCGTCGTTTGACTGGAACACCTGCATTTTGTAAAGCCCTGTAAAAGGAGCATCAACTGTAAGCTCAAGGTATTTTCCAACTGTTTCGTGTGCCTTTTCATCACCTGAAAGAGGAGTTACAAAGGTAATAGAGTCAATTACTTTCGTTTCAAAGGTGCCCTCGGCATCTTCCGCCTCGTAAGTTTTTGAAAGGTCAACCATTGCGTCCGAAACTGTCATGAAGTCAACTGCGCCATTTACAGTTAAGTCATAGTCAATAATATTAAGTCCTTTTCTGAGGAAAATTGTTGTGTGGGCATTTCGCCATTGGTCTGTAGCTTCAATTTCAACATTTGTAAGATAATTTGTAAAGGTCAGGTTTGTGTTGTCAAGGAAAAGTCGGATAGCACCGTCATTTTCTGCAATGTAGCGGAAGTTCACATTGTAAAGCTTTGACTCGGGAACCCTTACAACATGGCGGACACCGCCCTTTTCTTCAACAGGTACCAAAGAAAGCTCTGTAACATAGCCGCTTTCGGAATAGCCTGCAATTTCATTTTTGGTAAGAGCCTTACTTTCCTTATTAAAATCGGCTTCTTCAGCTTCAAAAATTTCGTTATACGTTGGCACATCTTCATTAAAGCCTGCCACGTGGGAAACGTACAAAGCGTCGTGGAATGCACCCTTTTCGGAGGAATACATAACCTTAACTTTGTGCTTGCCACGTGTTAAGCTAACGTATTTATCTGCCATGCCTTCCATTGAATAAAAGAGGGTGTTGGGCAAATAAAGTGTGTCTTCCTCTGAATCAATAAAAAGCTTTTGGGTGATGTTTTTAGGCGCATGAGTTGCGGTGTTGTTTCTTGTTGACCCTTCGCCGTTGCCGTAAATAAAGCTTAATTTGTAAAGTCCGTCATAGGGAATGTCAATGTTGTAGCACAAGCCGTCGCCTTCCTGGTCAAAGCCGCCCATACGTACTCTTCCTGAACAGAAATAACGTGGTTTTTCAATGGGGGAGGACTCCTGCTCGGTAATAAGTGCGCCGTAGTGCTGAGCCTTTTCTGCTTCATACAAGGTGTGGTACCCGCTTTTTGCAATGTAGGGTGTTGTTTTATCGGTTTTTGTTATAGTAACACGGTACGCTGTTGAAAAAAGCATGTTACTAAGATTAACAGAAACTGTGCCGTCTATAACGGGGAATACGCCCTCAAGAATTGCTTTTGGTGCATCGGAAGCGCCATGATAGCCTGTAAAATAGCTTGCCTCAACCTTTATATTCACATATTTGTCGTTTTTAAAAACATTTGTTTTGTCAATATTATTAAGGTTAATAATTCCGTTGCCGTCGTTGCCACCTGCTAAAACTGTGGCTGACTGCTTTGCCTCGTCAATTGAAGAAAGACCGTAAAAGCGGTCAAAGCTTGTGTTTTTGCTTGTTACAGCCAAGGTTTTGCCACTCATGTCGCCGTACCATTTATAAACCCACCATGCACCGTTGCCGTCGTTGGCGTTGGCGGTAAGGTCGTTTAAGTTATTTGCCTGATGCCAAAAGGGCAAACAGCCGTAAACCTGGTTGTCTTCAAGGCGTGCAATCCAGTTAACAAGTCTACCGGGCACACCGCAGTCGGAGTAGTCGGCATATTCATTTATTACAATCTGCTTTTCTTCAATACCTAAAGCACGGCAAATACTTCTGTAATCTGCAAAATGGTCATCCATTGTGTCAAGACAGCCCACCTGCAGTTCATGCCATGTTATAACATCGGGCAGACAGTTATTGTTTTTGCAGTATTCAAGGTAGTTATACATGTTGTTGTGTCCGCGATACACTGCATCGTTGGGACCTGCAATTACGCTGTTGGGGTCTGATGCTTTAATGGCATCGTAGTAAATTTTCCATGCCTCGTTAAAGCCTGCGACACCATTTACAGGGGTGCCTTCGTTAATGGGAATGTATACCATTCGTGAGTCAATGTCGGGATATTTTTCACGCATTGAATCTTTCCATTGTGCAACGTGAGGTGCAATGATTGTTTTTAAAACATTGCCGTAGTCGTAAGCGTTTGCAGTAACCCCAAACACCCCGTAGTAGTTGGAGTTGTACATTTGAATCTGCTCGCCACCTGCCTGGAAAAACTCATCTGCAACATCCAGAGCGTCTCCATAAGGGTGCTCTGTGCCCAATGCGCCCTTTGTTGCAAGGACCTTGGGCTTTAAGGGGGTAAGGGTATTAACATCGGGAACGCCTTCGTTACTTATTCCGTACAAAAAGCCTGCACTGCCGTGGAGAATGTCATGGTCTGTTTTTGTCATGTCCACATTAAGAGTGGGAGTGTTATCAACGGCAAAGACAGGTATGCAGGGAAGAATTAGCGAAAGTATTAAAAAATAAGATAACAGCTTTTTCATTTAAAATACCTCTAAAACATCGCTGCCCTTTTTGCAAAAGGCAATAAATTCATCAATTTCAGCGTGGCAGGTATATTCCTTGCCACCCTCGTATTCTTTTTTGTCGCTTGTTCTTACCCATGTGCCTTCAGGCAGATAAACCTTTCTTTCGGTTGCGCCCTCTTTGTAAATGGGAGCAAAAACAATATCCGAGCCGAAAAGGTATTCGTCGTCAATGCTGTAGCACTTTTCGTCTTCATAATAGTCAAAGAACAAGGGACGCATCATGGGTGTACCACATTCTGAGGCAATGTCCATGTGGTGAAGAATGTAGGGCTTTAAGCGGTTACGGAGTAAAACAAGGTCGCGAAGAATGGGGAAGTTCTTTTCACCAAAGGACCAGATTTCGTTGTCGCCACCACTTACTTCTTTAACTCCGGGATGACGGGGAATATAGCCGTTGGGCTTTTTTCTTGCTCCGTGAAGTCGCATAACAGGGCAGAAAAGACCAAACTGGAACCAACGAACAATAAGCTCACGGAAATAATCCGACTCAATGTCGCCCTGATGGAAACCGCCAATGTCACTGTTCCACCACACAATCCCGCACATTGACATTGAAAGACCCGATACAATACTTTCAAAAAGTGCATGGAAGGTGGAGGGAATGTCGCCGTTCCACACAATTGCACCAAACTTCTGGCTGCCGGGGTAGCTTGCGCGTGTTAATGTTGCAACGTCTTCCTCGCCTTCGTTTTTAAGTGCATCGTAGAAAAGCTTTTGATAATAATAAGGATAGGTAAGTGCAGTTTGTGCACCGTTGCCTATGTAAAACTTAAGGTTTTTGAACTGCTGGGGATGAACCTCAGGCTCTGCTTCGTCAAGCCAGTAGGTTTTTATGCCGTAGGAATAATAGCTCTTTTTAATTTGCTCCCACACATATTCACGTGTTCTGGGGTTTGTGGGGTCAATAAAGTCCTGCAAGCCGTAAAACTCAAAGGTGCCTCGTTGGCCGTTTTCAGTTCTTACAAGCATGTTTTCGTCGTTCATTGCCTTAAAGTTTTTCGAATGGGGATTAATTGTGGGCCATATTGAAACAATGGGGCGGATATTCATTGAATACAGCTCGTCGCACATTGCCTTGGGGTCAGGCCAGAGTGAAGGCTCAAAGTCCCAGTCGCCCTGCTCGGTCCAGTGGAAATAGTCAATAACAATAGCATCAACGGGAATGTTGAGCTCATGATATTTTCTTGCAACCTCCAAAAGGTCGTCCTGACTTTCGTAGCGCAGTTTGCACTGCCAGAAGCCTGCCGCCCAATCGGGCATTTTTGGTGAAAAGCCTGTTAAGTTGCAGTAAATATTCATTGTAGCCTTTGGTGTGTCGCCTGCAAAAACAAGATAATCTGCCTGATATGCACTGTCTGACTGCCAAAGGGTGTGGTTATTTGTAAATTCGCATCGACCCGGGGAGGGATTGTTCCAGAAAAATCCGTAGCCTAAAGAGGAATAAATAACAGGCATGGAGGACTTTGTGTTGTAGTGGATAAGCTCACTGGAGCAACCCTTTTTGTCAAAGTAGGGGGTTTGCTCCTGCCCAAGACCGTATATGTGTTCGTTTTCATTTGAGTCAAAAAGTGCTCTTATCTGATAGTTGTCGCCTTCAACATGGCTGTACTTTCTTACAGGGTCGCCCTCTTCACGGGTGGAAAGTATTCTTTTGCCGTTTTTGAAAAAGTGTATTCTGTAGCCGCCCCACACACGCCAGAGCTCTGCCTTTAAATTGCCGTTTGTAAGGCTTATGCCGTCGTTGTTGATTTGCGAAATGGTAAAGTCACTTTCCTTTTGGGGAAGAAGTGTCCAGCTTTCGTCACTTACAGTGTTGTTTCGGGTTGCTCTCACTCTTATGCAATCCTTGCCATAAGGCTCAACCACCACAAGTTCGTCACGCATTTGAAAAACAATGCTTTTTTCTGTGTGCTTTAATATACTCATAATAAACCTCCTGTTGACAAGTGTAGTTTAGTTTATTATAATTTTATCATACAATAAGCTTGAAAAACTATAACTGTATTGACTAAAATTATAACAAAATTGACATAAGGTGATAACATGAAGCAATATGAAAACATGCAGCACGGCACAAAGGCTTTTCCTGTGGGCATTCATGACACAATCTGTGCCGACGGCTTTGCCCTTTACCCTCACATTCACCGGGAATTTGAGTTTTTGGTTATGACTGAGGGCAGAGGAACAATATACATAGAAAATGAAAAGTTTGAAATAAATAAAGGCGAAGGTATTTTCATAAATTCCGAGGAGTTGCACATTGGGGTTAAAACGAACAGTGAAAAAGCTGGTTTTTTTGCAGTGGTGTTTGCGCCCGAGGCTTTTGGAAATCTTGAGCTTGATAAAGTTGTGGAAAAATACGTGGCGCCTGTTTTAAAAAACGAGGTAAGTGTGAAAAGGCTTCTTGACAAAAGTGTTGTTACGGTTTTAAACAAAATTCATAACGAAAAAAGTGAATTGTTGATAAAGGCGTATCTTTATGAGGCGTGGAATCTTCTTTTGGAGGGTGCGAAAAAAAGCGATGATTTAAAAAACACAAATATTGAAGAAATTAAAACCGTAATGGAATATATCCGTCGCAATGCGGAATACGAAATAACACTTTCCGACATGGCAAATGCAATTAACATAAGTAGGAGCTACCTTTGCCGTGAGTTTAAAAAGGTGGTGCACATGACGCCTTTTGAATATCTTATAAGTGTCAGGATTGATAAGGGCTGTGAACTGCTTAAAAACACAGATTTGTCCATTGGAGAAATTTCCCAAAGTTGTGGCTTTAACTCCTTTAGTTATTTTACAAAAATTTTCGGTAAAAAAATGCACTGCTCGCCAAAAGAATACCGACAGCTGAATTACAAAAGGTAATAAGCACTTGTTATTACAGTGAAATTGTGGTATAATTTCAATATCAATTAAGAAAGAGGGATAGTATGAACCTTTTTGAATGGCTTAAGGTTTTTTTGTTAGGTGTTATTGAAGGTATTACCGAATGGCTTCCCATAAGCAGTACCGGGCATCTTATTTTAGTGGATGAATTTGTAGAGCTTAAACAAAGCGCCGAATTTATGGAAATGTTCAATGTTGTAATTCAGCTTGGTGCAATACTTGCTGTTGTGGTGCTTTATTTTAAAAAGCTGTGGCCCCTTTGCTACGATAAAAGCAAAAAGGGCATAGCAAAGTTTTACTATGCGGACAAAATGCTTTTATGGTTTAAAATTGTGGTGGCGTGCCTTCCTGCAATGCTCATTGGTCTTCCCCTGGATGACTGGATGGACGAAAACTTACATAATGGCACAGTTGTTGCCCTGGCGCTTATTTTTTACGGTGTTGTGTTTATTTTCATTGAAAATTACAACAAAAAAAGAACACCCCGTATTACAACCCTTGAAGAAATATCCTTTAAGGATGCGCTTTTAATCGGCGTATTCCAGGTTTTGAGCTTAATTCCCGGCACAAGCCGCTCAGGCTCAACAATTATTGGCGGTATTTTAATCGGCACAAGCAGAGAACTGGCTGCTGAATTTACGTTTTTCCTTGCAATTCCCGTAATGTTCGGCGCAAGTGCATTAAAGCTTTTAAAGTTCGGCTTGGCGTTCAGTGCGGTTGAGCTTGCAGTTTTAATTTTCGGCATGCTGGTTGCATTTGTGGTTTCAATTGTGGCAATCAAGTTCTTAATGGGCTACATCAAAAAGCACGACTTTAAAGTGTTTGGCTGGTACAGAATTGTACTTGGTATTATAGTTCTTTTGTATTTTGCATTGAATTAAAATAAACCTCCGAAAGTAATCTTTCGGAGGTTTTGTTATTTTAAACGGGTGTTTGGAAAGGAATTCTTAAGTCTGCGATGGATAGAACTTTTTTTGCTGACAACGACAACATGTTTGTATTCACAGCACTCTTCGCAAAAATCAAGGTCTTTTGATATAATAAAATCCTTTTCCGTATAGTTAGTTCTGCTGATTTTGTTTAAACATTCAAGGCAAAATTCTGCCAACATAATCACCTCTTCACAAACACCAACAACTGTTGGTATATCAAGTATCTTAATACGATATACTTACTTTGTCAAGAACAATTGTAGGTGATGAAATGAGAGAAGTGTTAGCTAATCGGCTTAAAATGTGCCGAAAGGAAAAAGGATACACACAGGGGCAAGTGGCAATATATTGTGATATTACCGAAAAGACATATCAGAATTATGAGCTTATGACCCGTGAACCAAAAATTGAAATACTTGTAAGAATTGCCGATTTGTATGATGTTTCAATCGACTATCTTACAGGAAGAACGGATAACAAAAAATAACAGCCTTAATCTATTAGTGATTAAGGCTGTTATTTTTAATTGTCGTAAATTGGAATACTTTTAATCTTGTGCTTGCTGCCTTTTAACTTGCAGTAGAAGTTTGCACGGACAGCGGCAAGGTATGGCCCTACCCAGATGGATGCAACGCCTAAGGTAACAATATTCAAAAGGGAGTAGCCGATAAGGGACAAATCAAGCATGAAAAGCTCCATTTTGTGCCCTGTCATCAATGCACGGGAGTAGCCGATTGCATCACGGGCACGCATCCCCTTGTTTTCGGCAAGAATATACGGTGCCATAGAATAGGAATAGGACTTAACAAATGCAGGAATGATGAAAACAAAAAACCACAGTGATATAAATAAAGTGGATATAAAATTGAGCTTAACTGTGCTCCACCAGTCCTTGAAGCCTATAAACAAATCCTTTGTTTGGGGTGCAATTTTCCTTGTTAGGTTAAGAAAAATAACGTTTATACTGAGGGAAAATGCAGGCAACAATAAGTATGAGCCAAAACTTATGGATTTTTTTGCTGTGTATTCAAAGCCGAATATACTGGAGGGGTATTCCTGGTAAGTTATTTTCAGATAGCGATTAATAAACACTATAAGAAAATATATTAAATAAATAATAACAAGTGTTTTCATGTGTGGTGCAATTTGCTCTTTCGCCACTTTTTTTATGTCATAGTTTGTTTTCATGAGGCTTATTCCTCCGGCAAAACTTCAATTGTTTCGGTAACAATACCGTTGCATTCTTTAATGTAGTTGTAGTAATTTGCATATGTAGCGTCAATATAGGGGATAACCCAGATTAAGCCAATACCTAAGGTTACAACACCAAATAAAATCCATCCGAAGAAGGAAAGACCAAGTACAAAGGCTTCTGCCTTGTGACCATGCATCATTTCCTTGGAGCGGTTAATTGCTTCCAATGCACTTATCTGGGGGTTTTCAGCAACAATGTACATTGCCATTGAGTAAGAAATGCTCTTTACAATGCCCGGAACAATGAAAAGAAGTGCCCAAAGAGTGGTGAAAAGTGAGGTGAGGAAATTTGTCTTAACGGAAATCCACCACATTTTAAAGCCTGCAAATACATTTTCAACCTTGGGGGACACACCCTTTGCAAGGTTTAAGTAAATAAGTATAAGAGAAATTGTAAACGCAGGAACTATTAAAAAAGCACCAATGTTAGTGCTAAAGGAAGTAGTTACTGTGCCGTTGAAGTTTTCGGCAGGTACCTGCGCTTTAAAGGAAAAATTAAGCACGCTTCCTAAAATGCCTGCAATAAGATTAATAACAAATAAAATACCTATTTTGCCCTTAATCTGTTCCTTTGCCATTTGCTTTAATGTTTGTCTTGTCATTGTTTTTCCTCCTTTTAATTATTGAAAAAGCAACCGCCAATGTGGCAATAGCCGCCGGGGTTCTTTTCAAGATACTTCTGGTGATACTCCTCTGCAAGGTAGTAGTTTTTAATTGGTTCAATTTCAACCACAATTTTTTTTGCGTATTTTTCCTGAACCGCTTTGGTTACTTCATTAATAATCTCAAGCTCGCTCTCGTCAGTGTAGTAAATGCCTGTGCGGTAGCTTCTGCCTTCGTCCTCGCCCTGCTTGTTTAACGAAGTAGGGTCAATTACAACATAGTACTTTTCCAGAATAGTTTTTAATGAAATAACATTTTCGTCGTATTTCACCATAACTGTTTCGCTGTGGTCGCTTACCTGGCTTTTAACGTCCTCATATGTGGGGTTTTCGGTTTTGCCGTTAGCGTAGCCAACAGTAGTTTCCAAAACTCCTTCAAACTGGTCCATGTATTTTTGCAGTCCCCAAAAGCAGCCGCCTGCAAGATATATTTTTTTCATAATAGTTCCCCCAATCAAATAATCGGTATAATTCTATCAAATCAAAATATAAAAAGCAATACTATTTGTTAATTTCGGGATTTTCAGTTCGCTCAAGAAGATAGTCAATTGATACATTGAAATAATCAGCAATGGCAATAAGCTCTTTATAGCCTGCTTCTCTTTCTCCTGTTTCATAACGGGAAATAGTGTTTTGGCTTGTATTTAAGTCAAGTGCTAATTTAAGCTGGGATATACCTTTGTTTTTTCTGATTTCTCTAAGTCGCATAAAATCACCTCTTGACTTTATTATCCCGAATCGGTATAATAAAAATATCCCATTTCGGGATATTTTCAATGGAGAGTAAATTGTGTTTGCACAGGAGGTTATTTTATGAAGAAATTTATAAGTGCGATTTTATCTGTAATGTTACTGGCGTTTGAAATATCAATAATTTCAACAGCGGTGGAAGATACAAAATTTTCTGATATTAGCGGTTCGGAATACTATGCTGAAGCGGTAAAAGATTTGGCTGACAGAAAGATAATTACAGGTTATGAGGATAACACTTTTGGTGCTGAAAAATTTGTTACAAGAGCAGAAATGGCGGTCATTGTTTGCAGATTGCTTAATATTGAAGAGTATGCTGAGAAGAAAAGTGAAAATTCTATTTTTATTGATGTGCCAAAAGATTATTGGGCAAGTGGATACATAAACTTATTAGCAAACAGAAAAGTTGTTAATGGAGATGGCTCTGGAAATTTCCGCCCGACAGATAATGTTTTGTATGAAGAAGCGATTAAAATGATTGTTTGTGCATTAGGAATGGACAGGTTTATAGCTGCTGATGCATTAAATTGGGCAAAGCCTTATATTGAGTTTGCAGAAGAAAAAGGAATTACAAATAGTCTTAAAGGAGTTCCCGGAGAACCTGTGACACGTGGAGACATTGTAATGATTGTTTTTCAGGGAATGAATAACTCTTGGGAAATTGTTGCAGATAATATTTCCGAATTTGATAACGGAAAAGCAAATAATTATATTCATTATGAGAATGATTATTTATATACAGGTGGTTATGGTGGATATCTGTCTAAAATTGATGTGACAAAAGGGGCAGAGAGAATCGTAAAGGAAAAGTGGGTTACCAAAAAGCTTGGGTGTAACGGAATTGAAGTATTCGGTGATTATCTTTATACTGTGTGGCGAGATACTACAGCGGGGCTTGACTCTGCGAGAGACGGAAGGAATCCCGGTGAATTTATCATATGTAAAAAGGATGATTTAAGTATAGTTAATACAATGGTTCTGGATTGGAAAGCAAGCAGAGTGAAGTGTCATAAAAATTTATGTGTTGTTGCACTTCAAATGAAGGGGTGGAATTTATATACTGCAGAAGATGCTGAAAATCCCAAGCTTGTATATTCACACCGTGAATCGTTGGAATACCAAAGTATAGACTTTTTTGAAGTTGATAACCGATGTTATGTTGTATTTGGTGGATATGGAAGTGGAATTTTCATTTACGATGTTACAGATACAAATAATGTGACGGTGGCGGGTGAAATGAAGTTTTGGTGGTTTGAGGAATTAAAAAGCAGAGGTCATGTTTACGATGTGAAAGTCGAATATCCATATTTATACGCGACTTATGCCTCGAAGAAATCATTTTGGGACTCAGAAAAGGATTTAAGAGGTGTAATGGTAGTTGATATCAGTAATATGAAAGAATGGAATATGAATAATACTGACAGTATTAACTATTATATTGCCGATATTAAGCAGTCAGACAAGATTACAAAAGATGAATGGGAAAATGGGGATGAGATGCCCACAAAACTCATAAAGTATGATAACTATATTATAACAAATACAGGTGGACCGTATCTTGCAGTATTTGATGCATCTGAACCAACAAATGTTCAATATATTAACACTATCAGGGTGCCTTCGGAAAACTATATAGGAGCATTATCGATTTTAGATGATGGAAGAATTATAACTGCGGTAAAAAATGACAATACCGGAGGGGTAATATACAGTTTTAATATAAATTAATATAAAAGGACGAATTTGAAATATCTTAGATATAACAAATTCGTCCTTTTTAATATTTTAGATTAATAGACCTTGTATTAAAGAGATTTTTCAAGATTTGTTCTTATTGCCTTTAAGAAATCGGCGGAGTTAACAGAGGTTGTTTCGCCTTCTGCAAGGAGGGCTAAGTCCTTAGTAACGATGCCACTCTCGATTGTGTCGATGCAAGCTTTCTCAAGCTTATCGGCAAATGCTACAAGCTCGGAAGTATTGTCAAGCTCACCGCGTTTACGGAGAGCGCCTGTCCACGCAAAAATTGTTGCAATGGGGTTTGTAGAAGTTTCTTCGCCCTTTAAGTAGCGGTAGTAGTGGCGTGTTACTGTGCCGTGTGCCGCCTCGTATTCAAAGTTTCCGTCGGGAGAAACAAGTACACTTGTCATCATTGCAAGTGAGCCAAAGGCTGTGGAAACCATGTCGCTCATAACGTCGCCATCGTAGTTTTTACATGCCCATATAAAGCCGCCCTCACTACGGATAACACGTGCAACAGCATCGTCAATAAGTGTGTAGAAATATTCAATGCCTGCATTATCAAACTTTTCCTTATATTCCTTTTCGAAAATATCCTGGAAAATTAACTTAAAGGTCTGGTCATATTTTTTGCTGATTGTGTCCTTTGTACTAAACCACAAATCCTGCTTTGTGGAGAGTGCATATTCAAAGCAACTCTTTGCAAAGGAAATAATTGAAGAATCCTTATTGTATAAGCCCTGGAGCACGCCTGCACATTCAAAGTCGTAAATTGTTTCGCGGAAAATTTCGCCTTCATTGGTTGTGAAAACAAGCTCTGCTTTGCCCTCGGAAGGTACACGGTATTCTGTGCCCTTATAAACATCGCCGTAGGCGTGTCTCGCAATTGTAATGGGAGCCTTCCAGTTTTTAACCGCAGGGGAAACATTTTTTACTAAGATAGGTGCACGGAAAACTGTACCGTCCAAAATTGCACGGATTGTGCCGTTGGGGCTCTTCCACATTTCGTGAAGCTTGTATTCTTCAACACGCTGTGCGTTGGGTGTGATTGTGGCACACTTAACACCAACGTGGTGCTTTTTGATAGCTTCGCCTGCTTCGAAGGTAACCTTGTCGCCTGTTTCGTCACGATGGGGAAGACCCAAGTCGTAATATTCGCAGTTTAATTCAACAAAAGGCTCCAAAAGCTCTTCCTTTATCATTTTCCAGAGTATTCTGGTCATTTCGTCCCCGTCCATTTCAACGATGGGATTAAGCATTTTAATCTTGTCCATGGAAATTTTCCTTTCTTAGTTCATTTTAGAAGCGTAATAGTTCATTAAGCAGCCTTTTAAAATAATGTCCTTTTCATCCTCTGTAAGACCCTTAACATAAAGGGTAATATCCTTCACAGAATCCTTTGTGATTACCTTTGCAGGGAATACTTCGTCGCCCTTTAAGATTTTTTCTTTTATATCGGGCACGAATACATAATCGCCTACTTCGTATTCAAAGGTTGTGTTTTCGTCAATTGTAAAGGGAAGAATACCCCAGTTAATGCAGTTGCTTCTGTAGCGCTTTGTGGCAAATTCCTTACAAATGTTTGCAAAACCGCCAAGCACCTTCTGACAGCTTGCAGCCTGCTCACGTGCACTTCCGTCGCCGGGCTTTTGGGCGTAGATTGCACTGCCGAACTGAGTGTTTTTAACTGCATTTTCAGCGTTTTCTGTCACGCGGGAAAGTACGTTCACAATCTCTTCGGGATTATTGCCGTTAAGTCTTTCTTTTTCTGTAACGGAAACTGCTTTTGAACGATTTACATATTCAGGTTCACGTCTTGAAAGAGCAAATTCAGCAAGTCTCAAGGGGTTACTTCTGTAGCTTGAGGTTTCGCCCGAGGGAATAAGCTCGTCGGTTGTTGTTACCTCATCGTGAAGAACTGCAGCCAGTTTAACAAGCAAGTTGTCTGCTAAAGGGTTCATTTTGGGCCAGTCGGTAATGTTGGGACCAAGCTTTAACTCAGCTTCGCTGTCAGCCTTTTTGTAGCCCTGGTATACTCTCTTTTCATACACGCCCTTGTCAAATACATATTCGGAGGGAGTGTAGTTATATTCAATGTCACTTGCCGCCGTGAGAACACCGCCCATTTTAGCTGTTGCGGCAATACTTCTTGCGTCCATAAGCGCTACGCCGGAAAGCTGCCCTTCACCGGGCTTACTGCCTTCACGGTTGGGGAAGTTACGTGTTGTGTGGCGGATGGAGAAGCCATTGTTACTGGGCACATCGCCTGCACCAAAGCAAGGACCGCAGAAGCAAGGCTTAAAGAGTGCGCCTGCTTCAAGAAGCTTTGCCTGTGCACCGTTTTTAATAAGTGCAAGGTTAATGGGCACAGAAGAGGGATAAACGGAAAGTGAGAAATAGCTGTTGCCAATATCTCCGCCGTCTAAAATTGCGGCAGCTTCCATTATGTTGTCAAACATACCGCCTGAGCAGCCTGCAATAACACCCTGGTCAACCATAAACTTGCCGTTCACTAATTTTTCGGTTAAATGAAGCTGAGCCTTTTTGCCGAACTGCTCTTCGGCACGAAGTTCAACTGCTCTTAAAATATCTCCTGCATTCTGACCAAATTCCTTAATGGAATAAGCCTCGGAGGGATGGAAGGGAAGAGCAATCATACATTCGATTTTGCTAAGGTCAATCACAACTGCTCTGTCGTAATATGCCACAGCACCGGGTGCTAACTTTTTGTAGCTGTCCTTTCTGCCGTGGTTTTCGTAAAATGCCTGAACCTTTTCGTCAGTTTCCCAGATTGAGGAAAGACAGGTTGTTTCGGTTGTCATAACGTCAATGCCGATTCTAAAATCCATGGGAAGGTTTTCAATGCCGTCACCGCAGAATTCTAAAACGCTGTTTTTAACAAAGCCGTTTTTAAAGGTTGCACGTACAAGCTCAAGTGCTACGTCGTGAGGGCCAACGCCCTTTTTGGGTGTACCTGTAAGATACACTAACACAACATCGGGAGAGGGAACATCGTAGGTGTTATTAAGAAGCTGTTTTACAAGCTCGGGACCACCTTCGCCGATTGCCATTGTACCCAATGCACCATAGCGAGTGTGTGAGTCACTTCCAAGCATCATACCCCCGCCTGTTGCCATCATTTCTCTTGCGTATTGATGAATAACAGCCTGGTTTGCAGGCACGTAAATACCGCCGTACTTCTTTGCGGCAGACAAGCCGAATACGTGGTCGTCCTCGTTGATTGTACCGCCTACGGCACAAAGAGAGTTGTGACAGTTTGTGAGTGCATAAGGCACGGGAAATTCCTTAAGACCACTGCCACGGGCTGTTTGTATAATACCCACGTAGGTAATGTCGTGGGAAATAAGTGCATCAAATTTAATCTGCATTTTGTCGGGATTGTCCGACACGGAATGTGCACGCATTATCTGATAAGCCATGGTGTTTTCCTTTGCCTCGGCAGGTGAGGGAAACAAATCGCAGAAAGGAACAATTTCTCTGCCATTTTTCAGATACACGCCGTTATTTATAAGCTCTGTCATATAAATGACCTCCTTGAATAAAATACTTGTGAAATGTAGAATAATGTTGTATAATGATTTCAATTATATTAAAGGACTGATACAGTTGAAAAAGCTTAGTGAAAATGCCTCCTGCACCAGCTGTGTTTTCAGGGGTAAAATGGAAGATGAGCACTACAATTGCCTTAAGAAAGGCAAAGTAAAGCCATCGGATGTTTGCAAAAAATACATTTTTGACCCATTGGCACCAAGGGTAAAACGCCAAAGACGGTTTGACACAACCATGTTTGACCCGCTCGATTTTGACATTAATTCGTAAATCGGATTGATATTTCTCCCGTTGAAAGGGTGTGGATGCCGTCTTCGGCTTGTACAATTAGTGCACCCGAAGAGGTTATGTCTATTGCCTTTGCAGGGAAGGAATGCTCGCCTTGGATACATAAAATGTCCCTTCCGATAACCATCGAATGTTTTTTGTAATATTCAATAAATTGTGTATCGGGAAGAGCATTTATTATTTCCATCAGGTTTTTGGTTATTTCGGTTACGAAATCCTCTTTTTTTATTGGTACTATATGGTCAAAAAGGCTTGTTGCCACCTCCGGCAGTTGGGATGGAAAAAGGTTTAGCCCTATACCTGTAACGCACCTTTTCTCGTCAATGCTTTCACATAGAATACCGGCTACTTTTTTATTGCCCTTATAAATGTCGTTGACCCATTTTATTGAGCAGTCTATCTGTGTGAGCGAGCTTATTGCCCTATGAACGCTTACTGCGGCTGCAGTTGTTATAAAAGGGACATTTGCGTACATGTTTTCCACCGGAAAAACGATTGACATATAAATTCCGCTTGAGGATGGAGAAACAAAGGTTCTGCCAAGCCTTCCTCTGCCCATTGATTGAAAGTCTGCGGTAATTAAGGCGAAATTATCTTTTAAAGATTTTGCAAAAGTATTTGTTGACTGAATTGAATCAAAGGTGTATATTCTAAACAAAGGAAGATTTTCGGATAAATAATCTTTGTTCATAAAAACCTCCTCGAAAACATTTAACCTATTATAGCATAAGGTTTTTTGTTTGTAAATTAAAATATAATTTTTTATTATAAATATTTAAAATGAAGGGAGCTAAAATAATGAAAAGAGTTTTAGCGATGCTTACGGCACTTTGCATGGTTTTAGGTATCTGTCCTGTTGTTGGTTTTGCAGAGGATACAACAATTAATGCAGTGCGCACAGCATATTTCAATTCCTCCGGAAGTGAATGGAAGGCAAATGACGGAGACAATATTCTTGTATCAACAGGTGCAACAGGCTGGGCAGGTGCCCAAAGCTTTACCGACACGGATGGCACTGTTACCACTCAGGCAAGTGTTAACGGTACAAACTTCGGTAGTGCAAGGCATGGCCTTATAGCCTTCACGTTGCCCACAGGAATTAATCCTTCTGACATTGCAGAGGTTGAGCTTGCAATGACTGTAAAAAATGTTAAGCAGGTAACTAAGGGTGCACGTCTTTCCGTTTACGGAAACAGTGTTGAAGGCACATGGTCTACCTCTTCTGACAAGTCTATCTTTGGCGTTTCAGGTTCCACTTCAGGTTTGACCAATCTTACTCTTTTGGGCTTGACAGACGCCCTTTCAACAGGCAATCAGACAGGCGAAAGTGCATCAAATGAAACAATTACTCTTTCAAGTAAGGCGCTCACACAGTACGTTACTGAAATGATGCAGGCAGGTTATAGTGAAGTAACCTTCCGTCTGGCAGCACCTTTGGGTGGTATCAGAGTGTATGATGCCAATCAGACAAACCCTCCCACACTCACCATTAAAGAGGGCAGTGTTACCTCTGTAACGGTAAATACTGTATATAAAAACGGCGCAACTCAGATAGGAAGCAGCACAAGCACCGTTACAAATGTTGTAGTTGGTGACACATATACCCACACAGCACCTACCTACGCTGTGGACTACAACGGGGAAACATACGTATATGATGCGGCTCAGTCCACTCTTTCCGTAAAAGCAACAGCTGACGGAAAGGCAACAATTACAATCACATATGTAAAGTTTGACGAAAGCCAGGTGTTCTCAGGCTATGAGCTGGACGACGAAGGAGCATGGTGCTGGTTTGCTGACCCGAGAAGCATTTCCTATGCTAACGAAGAAGGCACACTTGATTTTTCTATCATGGGCTATATCGACATTCATGGTAACATTAAGGCTACACAGATTAACCATTTAACAGATACTGTTGACGAGGTTTTAATCCGTACAAACATTCAGCCTGATGACCACAATAACCCCACATTTTTAGTTCTTCCCGATGAAAGAATTATTGTGTTCTACTCTCGCCACACTGACGAAGCATGCTTCTGGTACAGAGTAACAGAAGAAAAAGGCGATTTAACAACCTTAGGCGAAGAAAAGTGCTTGAATACAAGTGCAAACACAACCTATCCTTCACCTTTCTTAATGGAAAATGACCCCGACCAC
>JAZQCM010000030.1:0-3004 GCA_045546275.1 Clostridia bacterium
CCCTTTAGGCAAGGGAGGCTTACATCTCTCCTAACAAGTTAATTCCTTTTAGGTAAGGAAGGCTTTAGTGGAAAACAATAATGTCGTTCTATCCCTTTTACATTTTTAGAAAAATATGGTATAATTTGTATCAGTTTTTTATATTGGAGGATAATATGGATTATTCACAGGTACTATCACAACAATTCAGCATAAAGCAGGAATACGCAAACAACATTATTAATTTGCTTGATGAGGGTAACACCATTCCTTTTATTGCACGATACAGAAAAGAAATGCACGGCTCTATGGACGACCAGCTTATCAGAGAATTCAGCGAAAAGTTAGAGTACTATCGCAACCTTGATAAACGCAGAGAAGAAATCAGAGAGCTTATTACTGCACAGGAGAAAATGACTGATGAAATTTCTGCTTCTCTTGATAAGGCAGAAACATTAAGCGAGCTTGAGGACATTTACCGTCCGTTCAGACCTAAAAGAAAAACAAGAGCTTCTGTTGCAAAAGAAAAAGGTCTTGAGCCTTTGGCTTTGGATATTTTAAAGCAGGAAAACTCTTTTGCTCCTTTTTTGGAAGCAGAAAAATATATTAACGAAGAAAAAGGTGTTAATAACACAGACGAAGCTATTAAAGGCGCTATGGATATTATTGCCGAGCAGGTTTCCGACAATGCAGAAATCAGAAAAAGAGTGCGTAACCTTACTAACATTTACGGCACTGTTGTATCAAAGGCAACTGACGAAGAAAAAGAAAGCGTTTACACCCAGTATTACGACTTTAACGAGCCTGTTTCTAAAATTGCTAACCACAGACTTCTTGCCATTAACCGTGGCGAAAAGGAAGGCTTCTTAAAGGTAACTGTTACTAACAACGACGAAAAGTCTTTAAACGCTGTTTACAAGCTTATGATTACAGGCGACAACGAAAGCTCAAATCTTGTTAAAGAGGCTTGCGACGACGCTTACCAAAGACTTATTTATCCATCTATCGAAAGAGAAGTTCGTAACGACTTAACAGACAATGCAAGCGTTAGTGCCATGAAGGTTTTTGCTACTAACCTTAAGCAACTTTTAATGCAACCTCCTGTAAAGGGTAAGGTTGTGTTAGGTCTTGACCCGGGTTATCGTACAGGCTGTAAGGTTGCAGTTGTTGACCATACAGGCAAGGTACTTGACACAGCAGTTATTTACCCAACTCATTCCGAAACTAAAATCGCACAGTCAAAGGCAAAGCTTCTTGACTTAATTAAAAAACACGATGTAGATATTATTTCCATCGGCAACGGTACTGCAAGTAAAGAAACAGAAATGTTTACTGCTGACGCAATTAAAGAATGTTCAAAGCAGGTTTACTATATGGTTGTTAGTGAAGCAGGTGCGTCTGTTTACTCTGCTTCAAAATTAGCCGCTAAAGAATTGCCTGAGCTTGACCTTACTTTAAGAAGTGCCGTTTCTATTGCAAGACGTTTGCAAGACCCACTTGCAGAGCTTGTTAAAATTGAGCCAAAGGCAATTGGTGTTGGTCAGTATCAGCACGATATGCCACAAAAGCGTTTGGGAGAGTCTTTGGACGGTGTTGTTGAGGACTGCGTAAACTCTGTTGGTGTTGACTTAAACACAGCTTCTCCTGCACTGCTTTCAAGGGTATCAGGTCTTAACGATACAGTGTGCAAAAACATTGTTGCTTACCGTGAAGAAAACGGCGAGTTCACCTCAAGAGCACAGCTTAAGAAAGTTCCTAAACTTGGTCCAAAGGCATTTGAACAGTGTGCAGGCTTTATGCGTGTACCTGAAAGTAAAAATCCACTTGATAACACAGCCGTTCACCCTGAAAGCTATAAAGCTGCAAAAGAGCTTTTAACAATTCTTGACTACAGCGAAAAAGATGTAAAGTCAGGCAATATTGCAGACATTGAACAGCGTCTTGATAAAAACAATGTGGTTGATATTTCCAGCAAAATCGGCGTTGGTGTTCCAACACTTAAAGATATTGTTAAGGAGCTTGCAAAGCCCGGTCGTGACCCTCGTGACGAGTTGCCTGCTCCAATGTTGAGAAGTGATATTCTTGATATTAAAGACCTTAAAGAAGGTATGGAACTAAAAGGCACTGTGCGTAATGTTATCGACTTTGGTGCGTTTATTGACATTGGTGTACATCAAGACGGTCTTGTGCATATTTCCCAGATTTGCGATAAATATATTAAGCACCCAAGCGAAGTTTTAAAGGTCGGCGATATTGTTAATGTAAAAATCATTTCCGTTGACCCTGCTAAAAACCGCATTGGTTTGACTATGAAGTTTTGAGTTTTTGCAAACATTTATGTAACAACAAAAGCCTCCCTTGCCTAAAGGGAGGTGGGTTTTATTCGTAAGAATAAAACTCGGAGGGATATAAAAATGGAAAGAAAGCATAACACTAAATTAACTGAAAACGCAAAAACTTTGCGTAAAAATATGACAAAAGAAGAACGTCATTTATGGCACGATTTTCTGCGCCAATATCCTGTGCGATTTTTGCGACAAAAAGTAATTGATAATTATATTGTGGATTTTTATTGTCATCAATCAAGGCTTATAATTGAGCTTGATGGTTCACAACATTATGAAGAAAAAGGATTGCTGAAAGATAAAATAAGAACAGAAAAAATTGAAAGCAGAAATCTGACAGTAATACACATACCCAACAATGCAATTAAAGAAAATTTCAGAGGTGTTTGTGAGTATATAGATTTGGTTGTCAAAAATTCAACTTGTAAGAAAGAGTAACATGTTTTATGCAACGCACAAAGCCTCCATTGCATTAGGAATTCACTTGTTATGAGAGATGTGAGCCTCCCTTGCCTACAAAAATCTTCTCCTTGAGAAAAAACAAAAGGCTCCCTTGCCTACAAAAACCTTCTCCTTGAGAAAAAACAAAGGGCTCCCTTGCCCACAAAAATCTTCTCCTTGAGAAAAAAACAACTGGCTCCCTTGCCTACAAAAACCTTCTCCTTGAGAAAAAACAAAAG
>JAZQCM010000031.1:0-187623 GCA_045546275.1 Clostridia bacterium
AGTTCTTAGTGTTTGATTTAGCTCTTTACGTTAGAATGTTTTCCATTCTTTACTGACTAAATTTGTCTGGTTTGTAAAAAACCTTAAGTTTTACTCAAATTTCTATTTGAGCCCTTAGCTATTTAATTTTCAAAGTTCACCTATATATTATCAGGTTGCCCTGTTAATATCACAGCCTCTCATTTTCGTGAGGCAAAATCTATTATATATACAACCCACCGTTTTGTCAAGAGCTTTTTTCGATTTTTCGTAAGTTTTTTTATTGGCTTTCAGCTCACTTAAAAGCTCTTACGGTGTGTGTTATATATTTTGCTTAGCTGTTTCAGACAGCTTTTGTATATTAACATTTAAAAACCAAATTGTCAACAGCTTTTTTAAACTTTTTTCGACTTTTTTATCCTTTCTATCATTATGTGAAAAACCGCCAAGAAAGCTTGGCGGTTTTTGTGCAGGTTTACTATATTGGTTGTTTTTAAATTAAAAGGGATGCAAAATGCATCCCTTTTTTTACTTATTTATTTAATGTACTTCTTAACGCCTTCGGGAGCATCAGCTTCAGCCATGCTGATAATAACAACAACTTCAATACCGAGCTTGTCAGTAACAGCGTTAACTTCGTCAAGGAACTGAACCAAAAGAGCATCGTCCTTACCTGCAATCTTTGTGATGGAATCAATAAAGATGTGCTTGATGTCATAGTTCTGAGAAATCATGCCACATACCATTCCGTAAAGAGAATTGTATGTAACAACATTGAATTCTTCTGTGTTAACAAGTCTTACTCTGTGAGTTACGTCAAATTTATGTCTGTCGCCCTTATTTATAAGTACAACGGAACCGTCTGTCTTTTCCTCAGCCTGATGAACCCAGTCGATGAGCTTTTTTGTTTTGCCGGTACCCTTTTCACCAATAATAACATTAAGCATAATAAATTCCTCCTTGTATAATAAATAAAACAATCTTGTTTTTTCTTATTATACTATAATCAAGGTTATATTGCAAGTATTTTTTTATGTTTTTTACAAAAGGTGTATGTGATTTTTTGTCGTTTTAGTGCACTTTGATTAAAATATGAAAGCAGACGGACTTCCGCCTGCTTTCTTACATTTATTAAAGTCTCTTTAAAAGCTCTGCCTGTGCTTCTTCGTAGCCGGGTTTGCCCAAAAGTGCAAACATATTCTTCTTGTAAGCTTCAACACCGGGCTGGTCGAAGGGGTTAACGCCGTTCATGTAGCCGGAGATGCCGCAAGCCTTTTCAAAGAAGTAAATAAGGTTACCCAAGCAGTATTCGTCCATTTTTTCAGCCTTGATAACAAGGTTGGGCACGTTACCGTCGGTGTGAGCAAGGAGTGTGCCGTTAAATGCCTGCTCGTTAACGTAGCTTACAGTTTTGCCTGCAAGGAAGTTCAAGCCGTCAACGTTGTCCGCATCAGTGCCGATAACAACGTCTTTTCTTGCATTTTCAAAGAAAAGAACTGTTTCGAACATAATACGAAGGCCTTCCTGGATATACTGACCCATGGAATGAAGGTCAGAAGAGAAGTCAACAGCTGCAGGGAAAATACCCTTGTTGTCCTTGCCTTCGCTTTCGCCGAAGAGCTGCTTCCACCATTCAGCAAAGTAGTGAACGTTGGGTTCATAGTTTACGAGCATTTCTGTAGTCTTGCCCTTTCTGTAAAGAGCGTTTCTTACTGCCGCATACTGATAGCATTGGTTTTCGGAAAGGTTGGGATTCATATATTCAACCATAGCGTCCTTTGCGCCCTGCATAAGTGCATCAATGTCGCAACCGGATGCAGCAATGGGAAGAAGACCAACTGCTGTAAGCACGCTGAAACGACCGCCTACATCGTCGGGAACAACGAATGTTTCGTAGCCTTCCTTGTCAGCAAGGTTCTTGAGTGCGCCCTTAGCCTTGTCAGTTGTGGCATAAATTCTTTCCTTTGCGCCTTCCTTGCCGTACTTTTCAACCAAAAGGTCACGGAATACTCTGAAAGCAATAGCAGGCTCGGTTGTTGTACCGCTCTTGGAAATAATGTTTACGGAGAAATCCTTATCCTTAACATATTCAAGAAGGTCGGAAAGATATGTGGAAGAAATGGAGTTACCTGCAAAGAAAATCTGAGGAGCACCTTTTCTTGCTTCCTTTGAAACATTGAAGAAGTTATTGTTCATCATTTCAATAACCATTCTTGCGCCAAGGTAGCTACCGCCAATACCGATAACGATTAAAGCTTCGGAGTTGGACTTAATCTTTTCAGCAGCCTTTTTAATTCTTGCAAATTCTTCCTTGTCGTAGTTTTCGGGAAGGTTTACCCAGCCTAAGAAATCATTTCCCAAGCCTGTGCCATTGTGAATTGTGTCGTGTGCAACCTGCACGTAGGGTGCAAGAGCATTAATTTCTCTTTCTGTTACAAACTTGTCAGCCTTGGAATAATCAAATTTAATTTTAACCATTGGTTGTCAACCCTTTCAAAATGAATATAAATTACAGACCTGCAGGACCTAAATCAGGTTCGTCCTTAAAGCTTATGGTGTCAGAAGCTTTGCCGTCTGTTTCAAATACGATAATTTCGTTCTTGCCAATCTTTACAAGTGGACCGGGAACATACAATCTCTTCTGAGGACCGATTTCCCAGAAACGACCTAAGTTGAAGCCGTTAATGAACGCAACGCCCTTGCCGAATGTGCCAAGTTCAAGGAATGTATCGCCCTGCTCAGTTGCTTCAAAAGTGAACTTGTAGAAAGCAGGTGTGCCTTCTTCGTAGCCCTTTGTAAAGTCAACCTTTTCAATGTTAGTAAGAGGAAGTGCATAGTTGTCCCAGCCGTAGTGGAAGTGGCCGTTAACGAGAACGCCGTTTGTGATACCCTTTCTCTGCTTTTCAATCTTCCAGCTAAAGTTTACTCTACCCATATTCTCCATAAGAATACTGATATTTTCTGCACTTCTGTTAAGCTTTCTTTCCTGGAGAAGCTCACGGTCGTAGATAGTTTCAGCTACCTTGCCGTCAAGAGATACAACTGCACGGTCGTTAGCGTCTGCAAGATAAATCTTTTCAAGCCACTTTTCTTTGCCGAATGTGGACTTGTAATATGTATAGCCGTAGCTTTCGTCCATCTTTTCCATGGCAATTGTGTTATGGTCACGAACATACTTTGTAGCAATTGTGTCAAGAGTATTGTCGAGAGAAACCTTTGCTTCGCACTTAACATCGCCGTAAGCAATACGCTTAATTTCTGTTGTGAACTCAACTTCGGGAATGTCAACATACTTTGATGCGATTTCCTTAAATGCCTTATACTTTTCAGTAATCTGACCATCTTCGGACAAAACTGCATCATAGTCGTAGCTTGTAACGTCGGGAGAAAGCTCGCTGTAGTAGTTGGAGCCGTTCATGAAGCCGAAGTTTGTACCACCGTGGAACATGTAAATGTTAATGTTGCCAAGACGGATTGCATCGTCAAAGTCCTTCTTGTTCTTTTCAAGGTTACTGATTGTGTGCTTGCCGCAACCCCAGGAGTCGAACCAGCCTACCCAGAATTCCATAACCATCAAGGGACCGCCGTCTGTGTGCTTCTTTAAAACATTGAACTGGTTTTCAACGTCACTACCGAAGTTACCTGTGGGAAGAGCACCGGGGCACTTACCGCTCTCAAGCGCATCGCCCCAAGGACCGTCACTTGTTACAAAGGGAACATCAGCGCCAAGCTCAATCATCATGTTCTTCATAGCTTCCAGGTACTTTGTGTCGTTACCGTAGTAACCGTATTCGTTTTCAACCTGATACATAATGATAGGTCCGCCGTTTGTAATCTGTAAGGGCTTCAAGATTTTGAAAAGCTCTGTATAGTAAGCTTTAACCTTGCTCATGTAAGGCTCGTACAAGCCACGAAGCTTAATGCCGTCATACTTTAAGAGCCAGCCGGGAAGACCGCCGAATTCCCATTCAGCACAAATGTAAGGAGAGGGACGAACGATTACGTACAATCCAAGCTCCTGTGCAATTTCAATGTATTTTTTCAAATCGCAGATGCCTTCAAAGTTGAACACGCCTTCCTTAGGCTCATGCATGTTCCATGCAACGTAGGTTTCAACTGTGTTACAGCCCATAGCCTTTAACTTTTCAAGTCTGTCTCTCCAGTATTCGGGCACTATTCTGAAATAGTGCATGCCACCGGAAATAATCTTAAAAGGCTCGCCGTTAAGATAAAACTGATCTTTGATTTCAAAAGTTCCCATTTCAAATACCTCCATTTATATAAATTTAATTGTATACATACCCGTTTATATTATACCTTGTAATCCAAAATAAGTAAACAGTTATTTTTCATTTTTAAAAAGAAAAAAGGCAGGAAAAAATCCTACCTTATGTTCCCTAACTGATAAAATGCCACCGCACTTGCCGCCGCAACATTCAAGGAGTCCACCCCGTGACTCATGGGGATTTTAACGGTGTAGTCACAATCGGCAATTGTTGTGTTTTTAAGCCCATCACCTTCAGTGCCCAGAATAATTGCAAGCTTTTCTTCCTTTAAAAGCCTTTCATCGTTTATGTTTAAGCTATCGTCACAAAGTGCCATTGCACAGGTTTTAAAGCCCAATTCCTTTAATTTCTCCATGCCTTTTTCGGGCCAGTCTGCCATTTGTTCGCCAATAAAGGTCCAGGGAATCTGAAAAACAGTGCCCATGCTTACTCTTGCGGACCTTCGGTACAAGGGGTTAGAGCATCCCGGTGTGAGAAGCACCGCATCCATGTTAAGAGCCGCCGCACTTCTGAAAATTGCCCCAACGTTTGTTGGGTTCATAACGTCTTCCAGAATAGCTACTCTTTTCGCATTTTTCAAAACCTCGTCCACACTTTTAAGCTGGGGTCGAAGCATTGCACAAAGCACACCACGGGTTAACTGAAAGCCCGTAAGCTGTGTTAAAATTTCGCTTTCGGCAGTAAAAACAGGTATGTCGCCGCAGCGCTCAATTATTTCCTTAGCCTTTGTTTCAATGTGCTTTCTTTCAAGTAAAAGCGACACGGGCTTACAGCCTGCATCAAGCGCCCGACCTATAACAAGAGGACTTTCTGCAATGAACATGCCCTTTTTAGGTTCTTCTCTATTTAACAGCTGCGCCTCCGTAAGGCGTGCGTACACGTCCAGCTCAGGTGCAGTAAAATCTGTAATTTCTACAACGTTAGGCATATAATCACCTTCTTTAAAATATGAGGCTATTATAGCATTTCGTAAAGCTACTGTCAATTTTTAAAAAAAGCTGACAACTACGCACCACTCGGCTGCGGAACAATTCACCGGATTGTTCCGCTTAACGCCTCGTGCCCTCTTAGGGTTCAAATTCCTTTTGTTTCGTTAAATTAAAATGGAAGCATCAATTTCATTTGACGCTTCCATTTTAATTGGGAAATAACTCTAATTTTGATAAAATGCACCCCCTATTTTTATATTTTAGTTCATGCTTGCGTCACATCAAATAAATATTGAGGTTTATCAAGAAAAACTTGATCGTTTAATTGCTTTATGTTATAATAACAAAAAACAAATGGAGGTATTATTATGGCTGTAGATTATTCTAATCTTTGGAAACTATTAATTGATAAACATATGAACAAATCTCAATTGAGGGAGTCTGCGAAAATTAGTACAAATGCCATTGCTAAATTGGGAAGAAATGAATCGGTTTCACTCGATACTCTAGAAAAGATTTGTGTTTCTCTATCATGTAAAATAGAGGATGTTGTTACTTTTGTTAAAGAAGACAATTAAAATGCAATTAATGAAGGAAGCGAAAAATCATATGAATAATATAAATGAATTTGTTAATAAATCTTTTGAGTATATAAGAAGGTCTTTTAATAAAACGATAGACAATGAATACGATTTTTCAGATATTTATCCTTATATAGTGATTGATTTTGAAGAGTCAGATGTTTTTGATATCTGTGACATTTCGACTTATGATTACATAGGCAAATTATATGAATCAATGTTACCATTGGATGTAAAAAAAGATTACGGACAATTTTATACAAGAAATTATGATGTGATTGATCTTATGTTGGATAAAGTGGATTTGTTACAAGGAAAGATTTTAGAACCTTCGTGTGGTTCCGGTGCGTTTGTTATTCGCATCATACAAAAAATAGTTTTGTATCTTCAAGAAAAAAATTTTGAATCAGAAAAAATTCTTAATTATATTTGTGATAATATTTATGCAAATGATAATGATATAAACGCTATAAGAATAGCTGAGATAAATGTATTATCTTATTTGTTGCCATTGATTTTAGATGCAAAAAAGAGAAATCCTACATTTGTTATGAAAAAACTTAATTTTACAAATTTTGATTTTATAAAAAAAATTAATATCAACAACTCTTTTTCTGTAATTATTGGGAATCCACCTTTTGTGACTATGTATGGGAAAAGAAGTCGAAATATGACAGAAGAAAAGAGGGCATACTATAATACCTTTAATTTTGTACAAAACAAAAAGGGCAATAATAAATTCAATACCTCGATGTTTTTTATTGAAAATGGACTTGAGGCACTTGAAAACGATGGGATAATAAGTTACATATTAGATATTTCGTTCTTTGAAACTGCTTTTAAAGATATAAGGAAGTATATTGTTCAAAACTATTACATCGATTCTATAATAACCGGTCTAAGCGAGTTTAATAATGTTGCAAGCGGGCAATTGATTCTTAACATAAAGAAAACAAAAAGAAAAAATGAAAAAATTAATTTGATCGATTATGTAACAAAGGATATTTGTATCGTAGATCAATCAATGTGGGATAGTGACGATAATGAATACAAATTTTCAAAGCCCCTTACACCAATTGAAGAAAATATTAAACATAAGATCGAGCATTTTGATTTTTTAAAGGATATATTCCCTGACAAATCATTGCGCACCTGCTGTGCTTTAACTGGAAGAACAGAAGATTTCATTGTTCAAAATAGCGATGTGCATACAGATTACCCGGTTTTTCCTTTTATCGAAGGCGCAAAGGGTATTGTTGGGAAATTTTGCAAACCTAGAATTGATCGATATATTAAATATGATTATGATTTGCAAATAGAAATTTCTAATGAGTTTAAAAAAGAATTGGAAAACAAGGGAATCAAAAACAAAAAGAGAGTCACATTAGGCGATAAAGAGGCGTATTTATCAAACAAAATTTTTATACGCCAGAGTTCTACGGAGATTATCTCTACTTTCTGTAGTGAACCATACGCTGCAAACAATAGCATATACATACTTACAAGCAAAAACAATGACACAAAAAGTATTGAGCTATTAAAATACACTTGTGGTATATTAAATAGTGATTTGATCTCCTTTTACAGCATAATATGCCAGATAATCAGAATGGGAAGGGGGAAAACACCTCAAATAAAAATATCAGATTTAAAAAAAATAAGACTTGCTATTGATGAAACACATTTTGACTTAGTGGTTTTATTGGTCGACTCATTGTTAAACAATCCAAAAGACGAGGCGACATATAAGAAACTAAATAAAATTGTTTATGAGATTTATGGAATATCTTCTAACGAAATAGAGTATATAGAGAAATATTTAAAAAACAGCAAATGAGCTAAGCTCCTTTGCTGTTTTAGTGCATTATTTTGGTTGAAATTTCTTATTGTATGTATCAAGCATTTTCTTCATATTGTTAAATCGATTGTCTAATTTTGATTTTTTCTTCTCTTGGTTAGCAATTATTCTATCAATTGATTCTTTATATTTAGTGTGAAACAATTCTAGAAATTCTTCTCTGGTTCTATATTCCTCGGGCTCATGAATATTAACTTGAAATTGTGGTTTTGGGTTGATTCGAACGGTATGATTAATATCTTTCAAAAATTGACAATGTACATATTTTCTATCGTCGAAAGCAATAAATCTTGTTTGGTTGTCTTCGGTGGATTCATATTCCAAAAATACAAACAAGAGATAAAAGTGCCCATCAAGAATAAACTTTATAATTTTTTCAGGTGTTCCTAAATCAGGATTGCTATCAGCATACGAAAACTTTGTTGCTTTTAAATCGCCCCAAATCAAATCATCGAAATTGGCTTCTTCGCATTTATAATTAAAACAAAAATCGTAAGGGTTTTTTGTGGCTCCTTTCGGAGCGCCTAATGCATTATAAATCCTTTCATGCGGTGTGTTTTTTAGGTGTTCGACAAAACAGTCTTCTAAATAATCGCTAATTTCAGCACCGCTTCTTGATTTTGCACTAATCGGAAACATATAATTATGTTCTTGCAATATTTGTGTAAATACGAGTTCAATATCTTTTTTTAACAAATTCTCTAAAGTTTTAACATCCATATATTTCACTCCTTTGGCTCAATAAAAAGTTTATAAGTTTCAATCTCAAGAGCATCTGCTATCCGTTGAATATTTTCAAGAGAAATGCTTCGACGGTAACATTCTATAGCACTAATATATGTACGGTGCATTCCGCATTTTTCTGCAAATGCTTCTTGGGATAACCCCATGGCTGTGCGGTATTTTTTTAAATTTGTGCCAAACACCTTTACAATATCCATGTTTACACCCCCTATAATAACATAGTGACCAAAATGAATACAAAAAGTCTACATACAATAAGTATCTTTTGTCATGTGAACCCTTTTTGCATCATAAGAACCCCATTTAAACCATCTGAACCATATTACTTTTCAAAAAATCAGTAAAACACGAAAAAACCGCTTCGAAAATAATTCGAAGCGGTTTAGTTATTGTTAATCAAGTGCTGAAAAGCTTTATTTTAAGCCAAAAATTAACAACCCCAACTTTTTATTAAAGTTAGGGTTATAATATGGTCGGAGTGACGGGATTTGAACCCATGGCCTCTTGTACCCGAAACAAGCACGCTACCATCTGCGCTACACCCCGATGATGTAAGTTATATTAAATTGTTTTCTTCCTCGAAGTGTTTGGTACGCAGTGCTTTTCGCACGCTTCCGTTTGCGGTGCCCTCGTTAGCTTCGCAGAACAGCTTGCTAACTTCGACCGCGGCACAACCCTTCGCCTTCCCTTTATCGTCCGCAGGACGCGGTCAGGCTCGGTTCCATCTGCGCTACACCCCGATGAAACTGTATTTCTTAAATACTGCCTAATTATTATAATTGGAAAAAGTAATTCTGTCAAGTTTTTTATGAGGCTAATCCATTTATGCTTATCATTAACTATTTTTGCACCTTTCCTTGACAAGTATTTCTTCTTAATTATATAATAATTCCATGGAGACGGTTCAATGAAAAAAATTAAGGTTGTTTTCGAAAATAATATTAATTATGCAATGCATGTGGCATATTTAAGGAGGATTAGTATGAGAAAATTATTATCAATCGCTTTAACATTCATTATGATTTTATCGCTTTGCATAGCAGTGTGTGCAGAAGATTTGCCAGAACCTATCAAAATATTTGTTGACAATGAACCTGTTGCAACTGACACCTCACCTATTGTAATAAATGGTTTGACAATGGTACCTGCGAGAGCCATTTTTGAAGCACTGGGAGCCATTGTTACATGGGACCAGCAGTTGAAAACAGTAACCATAGTTAAAAACGATAGGTTAATCAATATTATTATAGGAAACAATCACATGGCGGTCAACGAAAGAGTTGTTAAGCTTGACACTCCTGCAATTTTGCACAACAACAGAACTTTACTTCCCTTAAGTGCTGTTTGCGAAGCATTTTGTTGCTTTGTGCAATGGGATGATAGTACAAGAACCGTTCACGTTTACAACGAAGCTTTCCCCGAGCAAAAAGAGATTGTTGCAGAAAACATTTCGGAATTAATTCAAAGCATAGGCAGTAACCGAAAGATTATTTTAAAAGACGGAACTTATAACTTTTCTGATTTGGATGACCCTTCTTCTTATAACACCAACATTTCCCCACAAGGTGTTATACAAAATGTTTTCAACATGACAATTGAAGGCAATGCGGAGATTTTAATTGACGATATTTATGCCGATGTTTTGTCATTTGAAAACTGCAAAAAAATTACCCTCAACGGCTTAACAGTTGGTCATAATACATACTTTGACAAATATAGGTGCGAAGGCTCAGTTACAAGGTTCACCCGTTGCGTTGATATTGAAATTAAAAACTGCAACCTTTACGGCTGTGGTGCCGTGGGCGTTTTTGCAATAGGCACATCGAATGTATTAGTTGATAACACAAAAATTTACGACTGCTCCTACACCGGACTTTGGCTCGGCGAGTCTTCAGCTACTGTGACAAACAGCGAAATTTTTGACCTCAAGCCTTTTTCCGGATTTGTAAGATGCGACAATTCTTATCTTTCCCTTGAAAATTCAAGCATTCACGACGTTGATTGTGGAGAAGATGGAGAATTTATTGAAACCTTTGATTATAACGGTACAAAATCAAGGATTGAAATTAAATCCTGCAATTTTAAAAACAATAAATACAAAGAGCTTTCTCACACAGTGGATGCAGATATAACATTTACTGACTGTGTGTTTGAAGAATAATAGTGGAAACGGGCAAGCACACGCTTGTCCGTTATTTTTTCACTTTTTTAAAAAAACTATTGCAAAAACATTTTTCCTATGTTATAATCCCATTTGTGGCAAATGCCGATGTGATGGAATTGGCAGACGTAACGGACTCAAAATCCGTCGGTGGCAACACCGTGTGGGTTCGACTCCCACCATCGGCACCATAAAAAAGAAGATACTCCGAAGGGGTATCTTCTTTTTTTATATGAAAGGGAGTCGAACCCTGAGAGGGCACGAGCCGTAAAGCGGAACAGTCCTGTGCGACTGTTTCGTAGGCGAGTGGTACGCAGGCGACAGCTCGGTCTTTAGCCGAGTGTCGACAAGTAGTGCAGATTGCGAAGCAATATGCCTCCCACCATCGGCACCATAAAAAAGAAGATACTCCAAAGGAGTATCTTCTTTTTTGTTTTAATCCACTTTTATTTTAAAAACTACGGGTTTATCCGTTTCAACCAGGTTTGTTGTAATGTGAAGACCCTCTTCGTCACGCTTCCACTCACATTTATCATAGCCTAAAACTTCAACAGACTTAATGATTCCATGGAAGTTCGGTTTTTTGGATGCGTCCGATTCCGAAAGGCTTTTTACAACAATTGTGTCCTTGCCCTGCATATTAAGGCATATTGCATAGATGTAGCTACCCTTTTGAGTAAAGCGGATGTCCATACTTGTGTAGGGCTTTGCCTCGTTGTCGGCAAACTGACCTTCTTCAATTGTGGTAGGTCCTTCCCCGCTCTTTCGCCAGAGCTTTGAAGAGTAGATTGCTTCGCCGTTTAATTTGAGCCACTCTCCGATTTCAAGAAGAATGTTTTTGTCCTCTTTTGGAATTGTGCCGTCAGCCTTGGGACCAACATTCAACAAAAGTCGACCGTTTTTGGAAACAATATCAACCAGGTCACGAATAATCTGGGTTGAGGTTTTGTAGCTGTTGTTTTCGGTGTAGCACCAGGAGTTTTTGGCAACTGCGGTATCGGTTTGCCATATGTAGGGCTTACATTCCGCGAACTGTCCGCGCTCCACATCCACAACTGCACAGCCGAACTGGAAAGCATCGTGCTTGTAGTTGATAACAACCTCTTTGCCCCATTCGTTTGCACGGTTGTAGTAATATGCGGCAAACTTTTTAAGGTGCTCCTTAACACTGCTGTGCTGAATCCACCAGTCAAAATATATAATGCTCGGCTTATACTTATCAACCAATTCACAGCAACGTACAAGCCAATCGTCTAAAAATTCTTTTGTAGGGGTAGGAGTTGAGAACAAATCATGGTGGTCTGCCTCAGCCATGCTGGGCCAGTACAAATCGCCACGGTTTAAAGGCTCTTTAATATCGCTGTCAAACTCCTTACCATGCCCCATGAAAAACCAATGCTCAACACGGTGGCTGGACACGCCCCTTATCAGCTTTTGCTTTTCAAAGGAATTGTAGAGTTCACCCAGAACATTTCTTTCAGGGCCTTTTTTTGCAGCGTTCCACTCACTTATTGAGCTGTCATACATCTGAAAACCGTCGTGATGCTCCCCCACAGGGATAACATACTGTGCACCCGAGTCTTTAAAAAGCTGCGCCCACTCATCGGGGTTGAACTTTTCCGCCTTGAACATGGGGATAAAATCCTTATATCCAAAGTTTTTGTGCTCACCATAGGTTTTCAAATGATGCTCGTATTCTTTTGTACCCTGCATGTACATGCCTCTTGGGTACCATTCAGAAGAAAAAGCAGGCACACTATAAACACCCCAGTGAATAAAAATGCCGAACTTGACATTTTTGTACCACTCGGGAACAGTATACTGACTAAGGGAGTCCCATGTGGGTTTAAAGGGGCCCTTGTCAATTACTTCATCGATTGTTTTTAAATATTTTTCCATTTTCCAAATTTCCTTTTATGCAAAAAATTCTTTTAAACCTTTTTCAAATTCCGCCGTTTCCTCCGTATACGCCCTTAAGGTAACAGGCTTTGATAAATCAAGCGCAAAAATTGCCATAAGGCTTTTTGCATCCACTACCTGTCTGCCGGACACCAAATCCACGTCGAAATCAAATTCGTTCATTTGATTTACAAATTTCTCTACGTCAACAATGGAGGAAAGTACTACTTTAAAGCTTTTCATACTAACACGACCTTTCTAACGATTAAAGAAAACCTTTGCTCATCAATCTGTTATTTCAATATTATCAAGTGTTGCTCTGAAGCTTTGTCTTATTGCATTAAGATATTCTTCACGTAACTCTTTCTGCTCTTTAAGCTCCGCTTCGGTGAGCCCTTCTTCCTTTTTCTTCTTAGCAAGATAGTTAATTCTCTCAATTTTTGCTTTATCCATTTAATCACTACCTTTCACAGAGCCAACTATACTCCTATTGATTTTAAAATTCAAGTTTTGTAACCAAATTGTAATATTGGTCTTTACTTTGAATTTCTTTAGTGCTAAAATTATTATATATCGTAATTAGGAGGAAAATATATGAAAAAATTAGTATCACTGTGTCTTGTTATGGTTATGCTTCTTTCCATGGCACCTTTGGCAATGGCACAGGGCGACATTCCCGTTTATTTAAACGGTGAAAAAATTGAAAAGAACGGTATGATTATTTCAGATCGTACCTACCTTCCCGTTCGTGCACTTTGTGAGGCACTTGGCTACAAGGTTGAATGGGTTGATGATACAAAGAGCGTTATTATTGGTGAAAAGCCTGAAAAAACAGAAAAGACAGATGTTGTAAACATTTACCTTGACACTGTAAGGCTTGAAAATGCCGAGGCTGTGATTATTGACGGGTCTACCTACCTTCCTGTTCGTGCCCTCTCAGAAGCACTTGGAAAGAATGTTGAATGGAACAACGAAAAAAGAGAGGTTTATGTAACAGATAAGGTTTCCCTTTCCGATGATGACCCCTTCAACGGCAAGTATTTCCGCTTAAAGCATGTTTCCACCGGCAGATATCTTTGTGTTGAATATGCAAACACAAATGATGGGGCAAAGGTTGTTGTTGCCAATCGTGACGACTCCAACTCCAACCAGGTATGGGGTTTTGCAGCTATGGACGAAGGCTTTTACAAGATTTTCAACCAGAATTCCAAGAAGAGTATTGACATAGGCGCTTTCTCCACTCAGGCAGGTGTTGAAATTACTCAGTACACAGCAAACGGCGGCACAAACCAGCAGATTAAGCCCGTTTTGAATGAAGACGGTACCTACACAATTGTTATCCGTCATTCTAACCTTGCAATCACAGCAACTGACCGTTTCACAACTCAGGAAAACTTAACAGGCGACAAAACACAGGCCTTTGAATTTGAATACGTAGGTCAGACTCCTATGGGCAACCTTAAGGAAAGTGCAGGCTACAAGGCTCTTGACGAAAAAACAAGAGAAAGATTTGAATCATTTGTTTACACAACTCTTCCCTTTGGTGCACGTGTTCAGTCCGAGGTTGAAAATCGCCTTATCATGAGCGACTACTACAATATTTCCGAAGAAGAACAGGTTGAAGTTTTGAAAAAGTGCCTTGGCATAACAGTTTACGGCCAGGTAGACTTTGGCGAAATTCTTCCCGATAAGGAAAAGGCAAAGTACGAAATTACAAAGAAGACATATCAGGAATCCTACGACGTATGGCGTGGCACAAAACTTCCCGTGTGGATGTATTCGGTTAAAATGGATGGCGACGTTGAAGGTCAGGTTCATGAATGGACAATGATTTCCACAGTTGAAGATTCCTCCATTGTTACAGATGCAATCAATGCACTTTCCCGCTTCCCCTATGCAATCCGTCGTCACATCCGTCGCCTTATTTACCGTCAGGACAGCGCAAACAGCTACAACGGCGGTGGTGACACAATCTGGATTCGTCTTACATGGGTTCCCAACGAAAAGCAGATTGCACACACTCTCGCTCACGAGCTTGGTCACGTGTTAGACAGTAACCTCACAAGTGACTCCGCTCTTTGGGACAGAGCAAGAGAAACAGATATGGCACCCATGTCCTCCTACGGTAACTCCAACCGTGCTGAAGACCTGGCTGAATTCTCTCGTATGTACAATGTTCTTCGAACAGACAAGGAAGCACTCAAGGAGCTTGAAAAGGTTTATCCTGCGCGTTTTGCGGCATATGCAGCACTTCTCTATGTGTCTGACAGAGAATATTTTGACTACTACAAGCCCTATTACGAAGCATCCATGAAATTTGATGATGACGATAAGGCTCCCTTCTACTGCTCGGTTACAATTCCCGGAACAAAGCTTGCACTCACTGCTAACGACGCTTCAACAAGCGGCAGTGTTGTTACCTTTGAAGAATATACAGGTGCTGACAACCAGATTTGGAGAATGCGTGAATGGCAGGGCAAGAAGGCGCTCTTTAATAAGTCGTCCGGTCTTTGCATTAACGTGCCCGGCAACAGTAGTGACTCGGGTAAGAACCTTATTATCTGGAATGGCGGCAAGGGCAATAACGAGCTTATGGCACTTACCGAAATTTCACAGGGTAACTTTACTCTTACATTTGCTCATTCCAACCTTTATGTAGGCTATGAACAGAAGAGCGCAGGCAGCAAAGCTATCCAGACAAACGAAAAAACTAACCTTGTTATTACAGAAATTGCAGAGTAATTGGAGACAATATGAAGAAACGACAAATAATTTCACTGATTTTAATTTGCACGTTTTTAACCAGCCTTGCACCAGTAATGGTGCAAGGCGCTTCAATTGGAGATAAAACTATTACTTCCAAGGGCGCGTGCGTAATGGATTACACAACAGGCAAAATTTTATACGAGCACAACGGCAACGTGCGCCGTGTTCCTGCCAGCATGACTAAAATTATGAACATGTATTTAGTTTACGAGGCGTTGGAAAACGGCGAAATTACTTTAAACACAACGGTTCCCATCAGCAAAAACGTGTATCAGAAATCACGAAACTCAGTTTATCAGAGTGTGTTGCCTTTAAATTACAACGAAACCTACACCGTTGACGAAATGATGAGCGTGATTGTTACCTTTTCCGCATCAGGTGCGGCAATTGCCATGGCAGAGCTTATTTCGGGCAGCGAGGCTGAATTTGTTAAACGAATGAACCGAAAAGCCAAGGAAATGGGCATTGATGCTGAGTACTTTGACAGCTGCGGTATTGCGAACAATCAGATTACTCCCATTGGCATGGCAAACCTTGCAAGAAATATAATTATGGACTATCCCGACATTTTGGTCCGCAGTGCAAAAAAATCCGTCCGCTTTCACGGAAATACCTACAAAACCACAAATCACCTTCTTGACACCTTCTACTACGAAGGTGCCGACGGGCTTAAAACAGGCACCACAAGTGCTGCAGGCTACTGCTTTTGCGGTACAGCGGTACGTAACGGCAAAAGAGTAATTTCAGTTACAATGGCATCAAGCTCCACAAAGCAGCGCTTTTTAGACACAGCCGTTTTACTGGACTACGGTTTTTCAAAGGCTTCTTCAACAACAGTGCCAACAAATCAGAACACAACTGAAAAAACCGAAGAAACAGAGGCAACTGAGGAAGAGCCCACACCAAACAAAAACACAACCTACGACCCGGTTGTGCAAGAAATGGTTTTCAAGCATCTTGAAGAGGTGAACAAAAAAGGCACATATTATTCTTCCAAGGGCTTTTTCATAAACGGCTATCCCATACCATTATTTGAATACGGCCCCGACAAAAGAGAGGAATATATTGTAGCAGAATATCTTGACAAATACAGGTTTGACGTTTCCTATTCAAATGGTAACCTTTCAATTACATACAACCCCGAAAAGGAACTAACTGCAATTGACATGAGCTTTTACAAGAGCAAGGCAGGCGAAAAAGCCTTTGCCGAAACAGTTAAGGAAAATGCAACCTGCACCGTTTCCGCCTATGGAAAAACTCACACCTTAAATGCAGTTTACAATGCTGACGGCAGGCTACTTATTAACGCCAATGATTTTGCAAAGCTTTTTTCCTATTCAGTTGACCCATCGGGCAAATTTATTTTCATGGACGTTTACGCTCCTGTTACAGAGGCAGTTTTGCCAAACGGCGAAAAGCTCAGCTCAAAGAGTGCATTTATTATGGATTTTGAAACAGGCAACGAGCTTTATTCCTTCGACCCCTACACCCAACGCCCTGTTGCATCCATTGCAAAAATGATGAGCGTTTACGTTATTTTGGATGCAATCAAAAACGGCGAAATTTCACTTGACACAATTGTTCCCATCAGCGAAAACGTGTATAACCTTTCCCGTGTGGAGGATTATAAAATGATGGTGAACCTTGAATACAGTGAAACCTACACCGTCGATGAAATGCTTGACATGATTATTATTGATTCAGCGGCAGCCTGTGTTACTGCAGTTGCAGAGCTTATTTCGGGCAGCGAAACTGAATTTGTTAAACGAATGAACCAAAAGGCACAGGAAATTGGCATTAACTCCGTTTTTTATAATGGCACAGGGGTTTGCCTTAACAAGGAAACCGACAAGGAAAACCTTATGAATGCCTACGAGGTTGCGGTTATGACCCGTAAGATGATACAGGACTACCCCTCAGTTTTAGAAAGAACAAAATGCGCCTCGGTGGATTTCCACGGCAAAACCTATTATAATCTTAATAAATTATTTACCGACTTTTACTACAAGGGTGCCGACGGCTTTAAAAACGGTATGACCGAAGCTTCGGGCTACTGCATGTGTGCAACAGCACTTATAGACGGAAAAAGAGTTATTACGGTAACTCTCCCCTCCGCTTCAAACGAGGAGCGCTTTACCGACAGCATTAAAATGTTTGACTATGGTCTTACCCTTCTTGGCGCCAATGTTACAAATGCAACAGTAAAAGAAAACACACCCACTATAAAAGACAGCTCAAATGTTAAAATTAACATTGACGGAAATTACGAAATGATTTTTAAAACAGGCAATGTAAAGCTTGTAAACTCCGCTCTTTTAGTTCCCATCCGTGAATTGATGGAAACCATGTACAAAACTGTTTCATGGGATGAAAACTCAAAAGAGGTTGTAATTTCCGATGCAACAGGGGAAGTTAGGATTAAAACCAATTCCAACCTGATGACAATTAAAACGGTTAATCCTATTGATAATTCCGAAACCTTAACCACCCTTACAATGAGCGAAAAATGCTTTATTGATAATTCTGTTACCTACGCACCCTTAAAGGATGTTGTTGAAGCCTTTTCCGCCGCAGTTATCTTTGACGAAGATACAAACACACTTTTAATAATAGCAGGAGTATGCTAAATATAAAACCTCTCAAAAACCTTAAACAGGTGATTTTGAGAGGTTTTGTTATTAGTCAAATATTGAAGCGTCAATTTCAGCCGATACAATTGCGCCGATGCTTTCCGATTCCATGGGGATGCCGTACTCAATTACCATCTGCTCAATTTCGTCCTTATCGGTTATTAATTTTGAATTTGTGGGGTCAACGAAAACCTCATTTTGTTCAAGGCTTTCTGTGGGGGCAATTACTTCTTCGCCTTTTTTGCAGCCTGAAACTGCAAAAATACATATTGCAATTGCAAACAAAAGAATTAAACTCTTTTTCATTTGTTTCCTCCTATTGTACTATATTACTAAGCCACACGCCCTTTTTAATAAGAACGCCGCCTATAACACACTTAATTATTTCCGCACTCTGAACAATAAAGTAAATGCTTATTATGTCAAGGGGTGTAAAGCTTGCAAGGCAAAATGCCAAAGGCACACTTACAAGCCAGCTGAAGCCGCAGTCAAAGAAAAATGTGATAACGGTTTTTCCCCCTGCACGAAGTGTGAAGTAGGTTGCATGGAGCATGCCGTGGGCAGGCATCCATATTGCACTTATTATAATAAATGCTGTTGCAAGGCTTCGCACATCCTCTGTTGTGTTGTACATTTTGGGGAACAATGGGGCAAGCACTGCCATTACACTACCCACCACAACACACAGCGCAGTTGAGAAGAATATGAGCTTGGGAGCCGCTTTTTTAGCCTCCTGCAAGTCGTTTGCGCCCAGCATCTGCCCAATAACAACGCTTACGCCGCTGCCAAAGGCAATGAACAGCACGTTAAAAAGGTTTACCACCGTGCTTGAAATGTTCTGTCCTGCCACAACGTCCACGCCTCTTACCGAGTAGCATGCCGAAAGGGTTGCAATGCCAAGTGACCACAAGCATTCGTTTGCAGTAAGGGGAATAAGACCTTTAACTGAAATTCTCTTAACCAATTCCTTCGGCACAAAGAAGCTTCTGTACAAGCTTTTGGGGTAAACAAGAGTATTTCTGTTCCAATGTGTCCAGAAAATAACTATAGCCGTTTGTACAAATCGTGATATAACGGTTGCTATAGCCGCACCTTTAACCCCCAAGGTTGGGAAAGGACCTATACCAAAAATTAAAAGGGCGTTTAAAACAGTATTTGTAATAACTGCCGCAATACCTGCATACATGGGGATTGTTGCAATACCGCCCTCACGAAGAGTGCCCGAATACACGTTTTCCAGTGCAAAGGGAATAAGCCCTATAAGCATAATCTGAAGATATGTTTTTGCACTTTCAAAGGTTTTTAAAACGTTAAGACCTGCATCCTCGCCTTTAAGATACATGCCTATAAGAGGGTCTGCGGCAAAAACAAAAACCATTATGCCCAAAAAGCATATGGCAGCCACAGTAATAAGCTTAAAGCGCATGGTGTGCCTTACGCCCTCACGGTCGCCTTTGCCGAAAAACTGTGCCGAAAAAATGCCCGAGCCTGAAACTGCTCCGAAAACTGCCAGATTAAACACAAACAAAATCTGGTTTACAATTGCAACACCTGTCATTTGCTCTGTGCCTACCTGACCGACCATAATGTTGTCAATGAGTGCAACAAAGTTTGTGATAAGATTTTGCACCATAACAGGTATGGCTATCATTAATGTCCGCTTATAAAAGCTCCATGAACCGATAAGATTTCTCATAAAATTCTGTCCTTTAAATTATTTTACAATCCATTTGTGAATATTTGCATAGGGCGAATAGGGATACGGGTCAACCTCGCCCTCAATGTACTTATTGGTAACAACGTAGCTGTTTCTGAAAACCAGTCCTGCCATAGGCTGTTCAACGGTGTAAACTGAGCCTAACATGTAAAAGGCCGCCTGAGCCTGTCCTATGTCGGTGCTTTGGGAAAACTTTGTTAAAGCCTCGTCCATGTCACGTGAGGAAAAGTTCTGGTAATTCATTTTGCCGTTTGTTGAAAGAAATTCATACACATCGTAGGGCTTGTCGTAGTAAACGGAGGCAATATACGCCTCAAATTCCCCCTTGGAAATTCGTCTGTTAAACTCTTCCACGTCTAAAAATTCCACATTTACCGTAAACTGAGCTGCTTCCAGCTGTTTTTTTATTGCCTTTGCAGCTTCCTGCCTTTTGGCGTCTCTCGTTGCGCACAAAAGGGTAAACTCCATGTTTTCCATTCTGCCGTCAAAAATTTTTTCGGGCAAAAGGTCGTAATCCATATCAACCCAGCCTGCGGAGAATATAAGCTCCTTTGCATAGTCAAGGTTAAACTCGCTCATTTCATAAGAGGGCGAGAAAACCGAGCTTCCTGTCATAACAGGGAAACCTGAGGCTGTTGCGTCGGAATAAATTTTTTCAAGCTCACCGCGGTTAATGGCATTTGATGCCGCCATTCTTAAAAGAGGGTCAGTAAAAATGCCCTGCGCAGTGTTAAAGCCAACAAATTCAAAGGTGCCGTCGGGGTAAAAATACCTTGTGTTGCTTTCCTTAATAGGGAAATTTTCGGTATCTATCATGTCCATGGTAAGGGCATGGATTTTACCTGAGGAAAACGCCTCCTGCGCCATGAGAGCAGTGCGCATGTAAATTACGTTTACAATTTCCGTTTCGGCTTTTCCCATGTGCCAGGTGTCCGATGCCATAAACCTTAAGCTTTTTCCGTCGCACTCGGTAAGAAGATACGCCCCCGTGCCGTTAATAATGTTGGGGTCGTAGTTTCGGTTTTCAATGGGGAAATACAAAGCATATATAAACTGAGCGTCGGATTTTGTGAGATAAAATGCCACCTCGTAATCACTGAGCTTTTCAACCCTTTGTACCCACTTAAGGTTCTGATGATATGAAGAAAGGGGGCTTTGCATAATTTTGTTTGCAGTGTAAACAACGTCGTCTGCAATAAAAGGTGTTCCGTCGTGCCAGAACACACCCTCCTTAAGCCTTACGGTAAGTATGGTTGCATTTTCGTTAAAGGCGTAGTTTTCCGCCAAAACCTTTTCGCACTCAAAGCTCTCTGTTATGTTGAACAATGGCTCATACGCCATAAGAAGAATGTCTCTTACGCTTTCTCTCTGGGTTAAAATGGGGTCAAAGGTGTCAGGCTGGCGCATTTGAAGATTGATTGCTTCGCCATACACAACCTCGGTAGGCTCTTCACCTGTTTCCACATTTTTTTCGCACCCGAGAAAGGAAAAAACCATAACAAGTATTAAAATCCAGGAAAAAATCCTTTTCATTTATAATCCCTCAAATCATTTGTATAAATCCGCCTAAAAGACCGCTTTTGCCCTTTTGTGCACGGTGGGAAAAGAACTTATCGTTGTCACAAACAGTGCAAAATGGTGAAATGTCAATGTTTTCTTCCTTTAAGCCGCAGCTTAAAAGCTGAGCTTTTGTAACGGATTTTAAGTCAAGCATGTATTTTCCGTTGCCCTTGTCAAAAACCGCACCGGGATATTCTTTAAAAGCATCCGCCACATCAGAGTCCACCTCGTAGCAGCATTTCCCAATGCAAGGCCCACTAAATGCCACAATGCCTTCACTATCAGCACCATGCTCCTTCATAAGGCTGATTGCATTTTCAAGTATTTTTGCCGCTGTTCCGCGCCATCCGCCATGAACTGCACCTATGAGTCCTGCTTTTTCGTGGTACAAAAGGGTTGGCACACAGTCGGCGCTGTAGCACACAAGGGGCACATTTTTTAAGTTTGTCACAACTGCGTCAACGCCCTGCCCCCACTCTTTTATAAAGCCCTTACCAATGTCGTTTTCAGTAACAAAGGCAACAAAGCTCGTGTGGGTCTGATAGGTAAGGGTAACATTTTCTTTTTGCATGTTTAATGCCCCAAGTGCAATTTCGATGTTTTTTATAGCCGAAAAAGGGTTATCTCCACGCCTTAATCCAATATTGAGCGAGGAAAACTCTCCCTCACTTACCCCACCGTTACGAAGGGAAAAGCCGTGAAGCACCCCTTTTAATTTTTCACTTTGCAAAAACTGAACTCCACTTAAATTTACGATTTCCAAATCCTTTTCACCTCAACAGCTTCGCCTGTTTTTTCGTCAACTGTTACCACAACTGCACAAAAGCGTGCATTACTCATGGCACTTTTAAAGGGATGACTTTCGTTTGGTGTGATAAACCTGCCTAAGGCTGAGTCAATCTCCATGCCTAAAACCGAGTTTACTGCACCTGTCATGCCCACATCAGTAATATATGCAGTTTTCTTGGGAAGTATTTTTTCGTCGGCAGTTTGTATGTGTGTATGAGTGCCGAAAACTGCACTTGCTCTTCCGTCAAGATAAAAGCCCATTGCCTCTTTTTCGCTGGTTGCTTCCGCATGAAAGTCAACAATAATAATGTTTGTTACCTTTTTTGCTTCTTCAATAAGCCTGTCCGCTTCACTGAAGGGGTCATTTGCTTCGTCCATATACACCCTGCCCAAAAGGTTTATGATTGCAATTTTTTCGCCGTTTTTGCCTCGCACAATTGCCATGCCTTCACCGGGGAGGTTGTCAGGGAGCATGTTTGCAGGTCTTACAAGATTTTCACCACGGCTTAAAAGTGAATTTGCATCGTTTGCCTTGGAAAAGGCGTGGTTGCCCAGGGTGAAAAAGTCCACACCTGCCCTTTGCATTTCTTCATATGTTTTAACTGTTATACCCAAGCCACCTGCGGCGTTTTCGCCGTTTGCAATGGTATAATCAATGTTGTATTCGTATTTAATGTCTTCAAGATAAGTAAAAAGTGCCTCTCTGCCGCATCTGCCGCAGATGTCGCCAATAAATAATATGTTCATAGTATCTCCCAAGGTAAAAAAGTAGGGATATAAAATCCCGACTTTTACATCTTTTTTATTTTGCAAAAGCGACGGTACGGGTTTCACGAATAATGTTAACCTTAATCTGACCGGGATATTCCATATCGCTTTCAATTTTCTTAACAATTTCGCGAGCGATGAAATCCATATCGCCATCGCCGATTCTGTCAGGCTTAACCATAATTCTTACTTCACGGCCTGCCTGAATAGCAAAGCTCTTTTCAACTCCGTCAAAGCTTGTAGCAATTTCTTCAAGCTTCTGAAGTCGCTTAATATAAGTTTCAATATTTTCTCTTCTTGCACCGGGACGTGCTGCACTGATCGCGTCAGCCGCCTGAACAAGACATGCCACAACAGTATTTGCTTCAACATCACCGTGGTGAGCTTCAATTGCGTGGATAACGCTTGCGCCTTCCTTGTACTTACGGGCAAGGTCAACACCGATTGTAACGTGGCTGCCTTCAATTTCGTGGTCAACCGCCTTACCGATATCGTGAAGGAGACCTGCACGCTTAGCAATTGTAATGTCAACACCAAGTTCCCCTGCCATAATACCTGCAACGTGGGCAACCTCAATGGAGTGCTTCAATACGTTCTGACCGTAGCTTGTCCTGTAACGAAGTCGACCCAAAAGCTTAATAAGCTCGGGATGAAGACCATGCACACCTGTATCAAAGGTTGCCTGTTCACCCTCCTGTTTAATGGTAGCGTCAACTTCCTTCTGTGCTCTTTCAACCATTTCTTCAATTCTTGCGGGATGAATTCTGCCATCCATGATGAGCTTTTCAAGCGCAAGACGAGCAACTTCTCTTCTGATGGGGTCAAAGGATGAGATAATAACTGCTTCGGGTGTATCGTCAATAATAAGCTCAACACCTGTAAGGGATTCAATCGTTCTGATATTTCTACCTTCACGACCGATAATTCTACCCTTCATCTCATCGTTGG
Organism: Clostridia bacterium; assembly: GCA_045546275.1. Lineage (GTDB taxonomy): Bacteria > Bacillota > Clostridia > UMGS1883 > UMGS1883 > RGIG1927. Next base: position 23,616 of record JAZQCM010000031.1, read on the forward strand.
GAAGACTTACAACAGACACTGTTGTTTCACTAACGTGGTCTGCCGCACACTTCTGAATTGCAAGGCCGATAATGTTCTTTGCCTTCTTTTCAGCTTCTTCCTTAGCCTGGCTTTCAATGTCACGAATCATCATAGCTGCTTCGTGCCTTACTTCACTTTCAACATTTTTAAGTAAAAACTGCTTTGCGTCTTCAACTGAAAGACCTGAAATTCTTTCAAGCTCTTCCATTTGCTGAGCACGGATTTTTTCAAGAGATTCTTTTTCTTTTTCAAGCTCTTTCATCTTTTCGTTGAGCTTTTCATCTTTCTTTTCAAGAGTCTCTGTTTTCTTGTCAAGAGTTTCTTCTTTTTGCTGAATTCTTCTTTCCTGTCTTGTTATTTCGTTTCGGCGTTCTTTAATTTCTTTGTCCGCTTCAAGTCTGGCCTTATGTATTTCATCCTTGGCCTCAAGCAGGGCTTCTTTCTTTTTACTCTGTGCTGCCTTGTACGCATTGTCCACAATGCGCTTTGCTTCTTCTTCTGCACTTCCGATTTCAGCTTCGGCAATCTTTTTGCGACGGTTAAAACCGCTCTTGTAAGACACAAAGCCTACACCTACAGAAACAAGAACGCAAGCTAATGCAGCAATAAGAATAATTGTAAGAATGCTCATGTAGTACCCTCCAATCTATAAAATTAAGTATTATAGGTCCTACTTACCTATAATAACATCTATTCTATTATATACCTTTTTTACATGGTTGTCAAGAAATGGAGGGTATATATTATTCGCTTTTTTAAACTTTAATGCTTTCGCAGAATTTCTCGTCAGGAGAAACTGTTGCGGTGTTGTAAATTTCGTAAATAACCATGCCTGCCTTTGCACCTTGCGGCTTTTTAACATGGCTTACAGGGCAGTAGTCCACGTCCACCTTACTGCTGCTTGCCCCCTTTGAATTTGTTGCCGCAATAATTGCCGCAGCTTCAATTACCTTTAAGGGAAAATCCTCGCCCTTGTATTTTACAATAACGTGGCTTCCCGGAATATTTTTTGTGTGAAGCCACAAATCATTTGCACGAGAGGCTTTAAGAGTGAGGTAATCGTTCTGCAAATTGTTTCTGCCTGCAAAAATGCAATAATCCATAAAGGAGTATTCCATGGGAGTAAAGCTTATTTTTTTCTTTTGCTTTTTCTTGGTATCGGTATTTTTTATAATACCTGCATCGATAAGCTCCTGTTTTATTTCATCAATTTCCGTGGGTGAGGCAGCGTTTTCAATTTCATGTATAACGCTTTCTAAATATTCCAATTCCTCCAGCGCCTTTTCCACCTGCTTTTTGCCCTCAATTTCCGCAGTTTTCGCCTTCTGATACTTTTTGTAATACATTTGTGCATTTTTGGAGGGTGAAAGTCTTTCGTCAAGGGCAATTGTTATTTCCTTTTGCTCTTCGTCGTAGTAATTAATTGCAGTAAGGCTTTTGTCCCCCTGTTTCATGCAATAAAGATTTGCAGTTATAATATCCCCTGCAATCTTGTGCTTTTCCCTTTCTTCACACTCCTTTAAGGTGTCGTGCCAGATAAGAAGCTTCTTTTTTGTTCTGTCCTTTTTTGCGCTAACGGTTTTCATAAGAGCGTAGCTTCTTGAACGCATTCTTTCGGCTAAATCTCTTTTTTGAAAATAAATTTCTAAAACCTCGCTCATGGAGGAATACTCTTTAGTGTAATAGCCACCTTCATACTGCTCAACAGGGTACACTGCAAAATCGCAGGGCTTTTCCTCTCCTTCCTTATAAAGCACAAGAGGAGTAAATTTGTTGTTTCTTATTTTTCCAAAAATTTCCTCCAGCACCTTTGAAAGGTTTGTTAAATCCTCTTTTGTAAGCTCACCCTTTAATGCCCCCGTTTTATCAATTTTATTAAGCGCCTCACGCATAAGAAGAGGGCTTACACCCAAAAACAGCGAAACTAACCCCTTGTCCATTTCTTTGCCCTCGGGTAGTTTGTTTATTTCCTCAAAAATTTCATCACTTGTTAAAAGCAGAGGGTTTTTCCTGTCGCCGTCAGGTGGGAGACTGTAGCTAAGCCCGGGGAAAACATTTCTCACACGGCTTACCGACAAATCCACACGCTTAATGCCGTCCACAATTTTCCCTTGTTCGTTCACAAGAATAATGTTGCTGTTTTTACCCATAATTTCGCACATAATGTGTTTTGTCACAACATCGCCCAGCTCGCTTCGTGTTTCAATTGAAATATCAATTATTCTTTCAAAGCCAACACTTTCAACCTTTAAAATTCGCCCTGAGGTAATGTGCTTACGAAGAAGCATGCAAAACATTGGCGGCTCTGCGGGGTTTTCCTTAACTTTTGTTGTTAAATACATTCTGGGGTTTTGCGAATTGGCACTTATAACCAAACGAAAACTGCCCTTTGCACTTTTTATTAAAAGGGAGATTTCATCATTTTCAGGCTGGTACACCTTTTCAATTCTTCCCTGGCTGACCAAGTCATTTATTTCATATGCAATACATCTGACTGCGGATGCATCAAATGGCATAAAATTTCACACCTTTCTTTTTTCGCCTTTTTTTAACTTTTTGTGTTATATTTAGTATACATTATAAAAAAATTTATTGCAATAGTTCATTTTTTTGTTGACTTTTCACATTTTTCAATGTAAAATATTCATAATCCTATACGGTATTTTTGGAGGTCTGTTAATGACAAACCAACATTCATTCGAGCAGATGAATGACGAAGAGGTAGTTCTTCTTGCACAAAATGGTAGTGAGGAGGCCCTCGATTTTATTCTTCACAAATTCCGTCCACATGTTGCAAAAAAATCAAAGTTGTATTTTCTTGCAGGTGCGGAAAGTGATGACATCATCCAGGAAGGGATGATAGGTCTTTTTAAAGCTGTAAGGGACTACAAAGCGGACAAGGATGCAGCATTTAAGTCTTTTGCCGAACTGTGTATTACAAGGCAGATTATAAGTGCCGTGAAGAGTGCATCCAGGCTTAAGCATTCCCCCTTGAACAGCTACATTTCTCTTGACCGACCTTTTTCCGACGACAATTCAGATTCCACCCTTTTAGACATGATTGCAGGGGACGAGTCGGCAAATCCTGAGGACATTGTTATTGGCAAAGCCAACAAAAATCAGGTGAAAATTAAAATGGAAGAAGTTTTGAGCGAGCTTGAATGCAGGGTTTTGTCCTTGTATTTAAAAGGCGAAAGCTACCAGAGGATTGCTTCTATTTTAAACAAGGACTTAAAGTCCATTGACAACGCCTTACAAAGGATAAAGAAAAAGTTTGAAAAATTTTCAGGCGATTTCACCTAAGGCTCTATGCTATATACTCTTTATCGGTTCATGAGCCGATACGGGTGAATATTTTATTATTATCTAAGCGAGGAGATCAAACCATGTACGAAGACAAGACATTAGTCTGCAAAGATTGTGGTAACGAATTCGTTTTCACAGCAGGCGAACAGGAATTCTATGCAGAAAAGGGATTCCAGAACGAACCCCAGAGATGCAAGGAATGCAGAATTGCAAAGAAGCAGTCTCTTAAGGAAAACAGAGAAATGTACACAGCTGTATGCGCTGAATGCGGCGGTGAAGCTAAGGTACCTTTCGTTCCTAAGAACGACAGACCCATTTACTGCAGCGAATGCTTTGCAAAAAATAAGTAATCTCCTTTTCTTAGAGGTCAGGTTATTAAACAAACGAGCCGAGAGTTTAACTCTCGGCTTTTTTGATTTTATGGTTATAAAAATTTTTTCATGCATATAATTAAAAAAAGGATGTGATTATATGTGTGGAATAGCAGGTATTATTGATTACAAAAATGCTATTGACATGTCTGATGCGGAAAGCATGCTTTCTGCCCTTTACAACCGAGGTCCCGACGAAGAGGGACTTTTTCTTTCACAATTTGTTGCCCTTTGTCACAAGCGGCTTGCAGTTGTTGACATTGAATTTTCAAAGCAGCCCATGACACGTGAGCACGAAGGCGAAAAGTACACCATTGTGTACAACGGCGAATTGTACAACACAGAGGAAATACGAAAGCTTTTAGGCGCAAAGGGGTTTTTTTGCTCCACCGACGGTGACACGGAGGTTGTGCTTTTATCATTTATTGCCTTTGGTGAAAAGTGCCTTGACTTATTCAACGGAATTTTTGCCTTTGCCATATGGCAGGAAAATACAAAACAGCTCTTTTTTGCCCGTGACATGATGGGGGTTAAGCCGTTTTTTTATTTTGAGGAGAACGATAAATTTATTTTTGCATCAACTGTGCCTGCACTTTTGAAAAATAAATGCATTTCTCCCACAATTAACATAACCTCCGTTTCGGAAATTATGCTTTTAGGCCCCGGAAGAAGTCCCGAAAGCGGAATTTTCACCGCCATTAAAGAGCTTCCCAAAGGGTTTTGTGGTTTTTATTCACAAAAGGGGCTGGAATTAAAGGAATACTTTACCTTAAAGGACACTCCTCACACGGACAATTTTGAAAATACAGTTGAAAAGGTTAATTTTCTTGTAACGGATGCAATTACAAGGCAGTTAATATCCGACGTACCCATTGGCACCTTTTTGTCGGGCGGACTTGATTCCTCCATAATAAGTGCAGTTGCAAGCGAAAAAATGCGAGAAAAAAACAAAACCCTCGACACCTTTTCCGTAACCTACAAAAACCATGCATCACACTTTAAAGCTTCTCATTTTCAACCCGACAGTGACGAGGAATACATTGATATAATGGTAAAGCACATCAAAAGCAATCACCATGAAATAGTTTTGGACACTGCCGATTTAATTGATGCATTGTACCCTGTTATTGACGAAAAAGGTCTTCCTGCCATGGCAGATGTGGACTCTTCCCTTCTTGCATTTTGCAAGGAAATCAAAAAGCATGTGACAGTTGCACTTTCAGGCGAATGTGCCGACGAAATTTTTGGTGGTTACCCATGGTACAGAGACAAAGAAATACGTGACAAAAACGGGTTCCCCTGGGCGCAGAACACCTCTTACCGCATGGAATTTATTTCAAATGAGTTAAAGGACAGAATTAATTCTGACTATGTTCAGAAAAAGTACAACAAGGCAATTGAAAACGTGAGCATTGAAACCAAGGATTTAACCGAAAAAAGAATGCGTGAAATGTTTGTTTTAAACCTTGACCACTTTATGCAAACCCTTTTGTTCCGAAAGGACAGCTGCAGCATGCATTCCTCCCTTGAGGTAAGGGTGCCCTTCTGCGACAGACGGATAACGGAGTACCTTTATTCGGTGCCCTGGGAATACAAAAACTATAAAGACAGAGAAAAAGGGCTTTTACGCCAGGCGTTCACATCGGTTTTGCCCGAAAAGGTGCTTTGGCGAAAGAAAAGCCCCTACCCCAAAACCCATAACCCCATGTATCTTTCCGCTTTGAGGGAAATTTTTTCGTCAATCATTAACGACCCCGGCAATATGCTTTGGAGCATTGTAAATATTGAAAAGGCTAAAACTCTTCTTTACGAAGAAAAAGCTCTTCCCTGGTACGGTCAGTTAATGACAACGCCCCAGACAATTGCATATTTTATTCAGCTGGAATACTGGCTTAGGAAATTTTCGGTGAAGCTTGTATGAGAAAGCTTTTCTTAATAATAACTGCAATTTTGGTGTTGTCCCTCACTCTGTCTGCCATGGGAGACGGGTCAAAAACCGTTTATATTACCTTTGACGACGGCCCAACCCCCAACACGCCCCTTATTTTGGACACTCTTGCAAAATACAATGCAAAGGCAACCTTTTTTGTGCTTGACGAAAGGATAACAATGTACCCTGAGTTTTTAGCCCGTATTAATTCCGAGGGGCACAAAATAGGTCTTCACGGAGTGAGCCACAATGTGAACGTGATTTACAGCTCACCCTCAGAGCCTTTGCAGGAAATGAACCATGTGAAGGAAACACTTTTTAATACCGTGGGCGTTAAAACAAATCTTATCCGCACGCCCTACGGCAGTTATCCCTACATGAGCTACGAGCAGTACAAAATTTTAAAAGCGTCAAACTACAAAATATGGGACTGGACAGTTGACCCCCGTGACTCCGTTGGAAATGCGCCAAGTGTGGAAAGCATTATAAACAGAATAAAAAAAGACCTTAAGGGTAATGACTTTCCCATTGTGCTCCTTCACGACAGAAAATCAACTGCAAATAACTTAGATGCGATTTTGTCCTTTTTTAAAGAAAACGGCTACAGCTTTGCTGTTCTGGAAGAAAGAATGGATAGTGTGAACTTTATGGAGCTTTATGGCCCTGCGAGAAACAAGTAAAAAGTCACGGACGCTTGTCCGTGACTTTTTGTAATTGTATTTACTTAAGGTTTGTTTCCAAAGCTGTGCCTTCGCCGTAAGCTACTACTTCGAATACGTTTACCCAGTTGTTTTCACTGTTGTGGAAACCATGGATTTTAACGTATCTTGCATTCTTACCGCAGTCAATAATGTTGAAGTCAACATTGTTAAGGCTTTCGCCGGAGTAAATCTGTTCAAAGTTTTCGCCGTCTTCAGATACATAAAGGTCAAACTTTGTGCTTCTTACGCCGCTATTGCCCTTCCAGAAGTTAATACCAACCTTTTCAAGATACTTAACTTCACCGAAGTCAACTGTAAGCTCAGCTTCCTTATCACTTGCCCAACGAGTTGATGTATCAAAGTCAATACTCATTGCAATGGAGTTGAAGCTTTCGGGTTCATGTGTAGCTGTTGCCGCAACAGGGCGGATAAGAGCTGCGTCCTTGAGTTCCTTGGGAAGACCCATCAAATCCTTGAACATGGGGTTAGCTTCAGGTCTTACACCTGTTGTAAGAACATCAGAAAGCATTTTTTCAAGGTTGTCTTCGCAGTCCATGAACACATCGTTCTTATAACCGATAACAATCATCTTATAAGCATCATTGTAGTAAACAATCTTGCCAAGTGCTTCAGCAATTGCACGGAGAGGCACAAATGTTCTGTCGTTGATAAGAGTGGGTGCTACGTCAAGCTCCTTATCAACAGCAGTTACGTTTGTAGCTTCTTCGCCGTCTCTTTCAAGAACGTCAATAACCTTGTACATGTAGTTACCAATGTTCATCATAACAATCTTGTCGCCAAGAGTAATTGTAACAGCCTTTGTTTCGCCGTTCCACTGAACGGATGCACCTAAGCCTTCGGAAATTACTCTTACAGGAACAAGGGTTCTGCTGTCCACGATAACGGGCTTAACATCAATATTATTTGCATCAATCTGTGTTACAGCGTTGTTCTTGTAAACATAGGGAGAATCAATCTTCAATGCAACCATGTTTGTCATTCTTCTCTGAAGGTAGGGATAGAAATAACCCTGCATGCCACCAACGTAGCGAGCCATTTCACAGCCTGCAAGAAGAGTTGCACCTACTGCAAAGTCCTGAGTGTTGTCATACACTGCTGCTCTGCCTGCTTCGCCGCCAACCCACTGCACGTAACCAACTCTGCCGTTTTCGTGGATGGCAATTTCTGTAAGGTACTTCCAGCCTGCCAGAGCTGTGTCAAGGTATTCATTTTCAGCTAAAATGCCTGCGTTGATACCCCAAAGGAAGCCGTGTGTAAAGAATGCAGTACCGCTTGTTTCATACCCGAAGGGGTTGTAGCCTGCATCACAGCTGTAGTTGTGAGCAAGAATGGACTGTGTCCAGAAGCCTCTGCCTTCATCGTCAAACTTCTGATATTCTTTAAGAGTTTTTGCCATGCCGAGATATGCATCCATAAACTCGCTTCTGTGTTCCCAATCGTCGGGGGTTTCCTGCAACACCTTTGCCAACGCTGCAAATACCCAACCGTTACCACGTGCCCAGAAATTCTTTGTTGTTTCATTTCCGGGGATGGGGTTTAAGGGATACACATATCTTGCATCACGGAAGAAAAGATACTTGTAGTCATCAGCATTCATGTACTGTGCACCGTTATTAAGACGAGCAGAGGACTCATAGCCTGCTTCGCCCTCCTCTGCTGTAGGAATACCGTTAGGTCCATCGTACATCAATTCGCGTGCATAGTTATAGTATTCGTAAAGCTTGTCAAGGTAGAGAGTGTTGTTTGTAACATTGTACATCTTCACCATTGTGGGCATTACCATGTAAAGCGCATCTGCCCACCACCAGAAATCGTCGTTTGTTTTTGCCATCTGGTTGTCCATAACATAGTTTGCTCTCTTAAGCTTTTTTTCGTCCTTTACTTCGTCAAGGTTATAAAGGTCTGCATATGTCTGGAAGCATGTCTGCCAGTCACCAAAAATAACGGCTCTGGAATTGGGGTCATGGCTGTAGCCCCATGTCCAATCCTGTGGTGCAGCATTGGAAGGATGACCTGTCCAGTTGTTGCGGTCAGCCCACTTTGTGGAATAATCCTTATATTCTTCAATGCCTGTAAGGAAGTAGGCTTCCATGTTACCTGTGTTGTAAGCGCCTCTTTCCCAGAAAGCGGAGCCTACGTTGTTTTTGTTTTCGGAAATCCAGTAATCGTTAACCTTTTCAATTGTTTCGATTACTTCTTCATATGCAGGCAACTGAGCCGCCTGCACAGCTACCGGCATAACAGCCATGGAAGAAAGCATCATAACTGTTAACGCCATTGCGAGAAATCTTTTCATTTTCTCAACACTCCTTTTTTATTTTTTTATATAATTAATATCAGACAAGCTCAGCTAAATCCAATACTAATTTTTCAGTTTTTTCCCAGCCGAGGCAGGGGTCGGTGATACTCTTTCCGTATACACCCTCTTCAACCTTCTGGTTGCCGTCTTCAAGGTAGCTTTCAATCATAAGACCCTTGATAAACTTTTTCATGTCGCCGTTTGCATTGCGGCTGTTCATGATTTCCTTTGAAATTCTTATCTGTTCAAGATACTTCTTACCTGAATTTGAATGGTTTGTGTCAATAACAACGCCCATGTTTTCAAGTCCCTTACCTGCATACATTTCATGAAGGAAAGCAAGGTCCTCATAGTGGTAATTGGGAAGAGCGTTGCCATGCTTATTAACGTAGCCGCGAAGGATTGCATGAGCATAGGGGTTGCCTGTTGTTTCAACCTCCCAGCCACGGTATAAGAACATGTGACCCTTCTGTGCCGCAACAATGGAGTTAATCATAACAGAATAGTCACCGCCTGTGGGGTTTTTCATGCCTACGGGCAATTCAATACCGCTGGAAACCAGTCTGTGCTGCTGATTTTCAACGCTACGTGCGCCAACTGCAACATAGCCTAAAACGTCGGAAAGATAACGGAAGTTTTCGGGATAAAGCATTTCATCAGCGCAGGTAAAGCCTGTTTCTTCAATAGCTCTTGTATGTAACCTTCTGATGGAAATAAGTCCCTCATATAAGTCAGGCTTTTTTGTGGGGTCAGGCTGAGATGCCATGCCCTTGTAGCCTTCGCCTGTTGTTCTGGGCTTGTTGGTGTAAATACGGGGAACAATAAGGATTTTGTCCTTAACCTTTTCCTGCAAGTCCTTCAATTTATAAATATAGTCCATAACAGCATCTTCTCTGTCGGCACTGCAAGGGCCTATGATAAGAGCCAATCTGTCATCACGTCCGTCGAAAACCGCCTTTATTTCGTCGTTTCTCTTTTCAATCACCTCATGAAGGTGCTCGCTAACGGGAAACTTTTCCTTCATATCCATAGGGATAGGCAATTTTCTTATAAAATTCATGCTCATTTTAATCAAATCCTTTCTATTTCAGTTCAACCACAGTAACACCCATATCGCCCTCGCCAAAGGCTCCCATACGAAAGCTCTTTGCGTGGTGGTGTCGCCTTAAAAATTCCTGCACAGCACCTCTTAGTGCACCTGTGCCCTTGCCATGAATAATTCTCACGCTGTCAAGACCTGACAAAACAGCATCATCAAGGTACTTGTCAATTTCAATAAGGGCTTCGTCCACCATGTAGCCACGAAGGTCAATTTCGCTTTTTATGCTCACGGTTTTGTTAAGGCTTGTGCCCGAAACACTACCCTTTTTCTTCTTTTCCTCTTTTACTTCGTTAACCATTTTAAGCTGGCTTATGTGCACGTTGATTTTTAAAATACCTGTTTGCACAGTAAGGTTTCCGTTTTTGTCGGGAAGAGTGAGCACACTGCCCTTCTGGCCCATGCTGGTAACCTCAACCGTTTGACCCAAAAGCAGCTTTTTGGGGTCAATGGGGGGATTTTTTTGCTTAAACACATTTTCGGAAAGCTTATCCTCAACCTCGCCCAGACCTTTTTTAAGCTTCTGGCGGTTTGCTTCCATGCTTTGGGCATCCTTTGCGCCCTTACGCATTTCTTTTATGATTTCATCAGCCTCACGCTTGGCGTTTTCATAAATACGCTTAGCATCCTCACGTGCATCACGAAGGATTTTTTCCTTTTGCTTTTCAATGGATGCCTGCTCTTTTTTTGCCCTGTCAAGAGCCTTTTCGCTTTCTGCTCTGGCACTTTCGGCTTCTTCACGTTCAATTTCGGCAATTTTCCTGGTTTCCTCCAAAGATGAAACAACATCCTCAAACTTTGTGGACTCACCGTCAACCAATGCCTTTGCTCTTTCAATGAGCTCGTCCTCAAGGCCAAGCCTTTTTGATATTGCAAAAGCGTTACTCTTACCGGGCACACCAATTAAGAGCTTGTAGGTGGGACGAAGAGTTGTAACGTCAAACTCGCAAGCGGCATTTTCCACCCTTGGAGTGTCCAATGCATAGAGCTTGATTTCACTGTAGTGAGTTGTTGCAGCGGTTTTTGCACCGATTGCCTTCATCCTTTCCAGAATGGCAATTGCCAATGCCGCACCTTCAACAGGGTCGGTACCTGCACCCAATTCGTCAAATAGCACAAGGGATGAATAGTCCGCTTCGTTAAGTATACGCACAATGTTCACCATGTGTGCCGAAAAGGTGGAAAGTGACTGTTCAATACTCTGCTCGTCACCAATATCGGCAAAAACGCTGTTGAAAACAGCAATCTGACTGCCGGGCAAAGCAGGAATACTAAGACCCGACTGCGCCATAAGGGTTAAAAGGCCCAAGGTTTTAAGGGCAACAGTTTTACCGCCTGTGTTAGGGCCGGTTATGACCAATGTGTCAAATTTTTCACCTAAGTAAATGTCGGTAGGCACAACCTTTTTTTCGTCTAAAAGAGGGTGCCTGCCCTTTTTAATGTTAATTATTCCGTCGGAATTAATGTCGGGAGTTGCGCCCTTCATTTTAAGTGACAGCTTGCCCTTTGCAAAGGCAAAGTCAAGCTTAGTGATAATTTCCCAGTCTCTTGTGAGGCCCTTTGCATCCTCTGCAATAAGGTTTGAAAAATGCTGAAGAATTTTTTCAATTTCTTCTTTTTCTTTTATTTTACATTCACGGATTTTATTATTAATTTCCACAACTGCCATAGGCTCAACAAAAACAGTTGCACCTGACGACGAGGAATCGTGCACAATACCGGGCACAATTGCTCTGTGCTCGCTTTTTACCGGCACAACAAACCTGTCGCCTCGCATGGTAACAATTGCATCCTGAAGTGCAAGAGAATACTTTGAGCTTTTAATCATGTTGTTCAAGGTTTCTCGTATCTGCCCTTCAAAGCTCTTGACCTTTCGCCTTAAGCTCATCAATTCACTTGATGCATCGTCGGCAATTTCCTCCTCGGAAATAATTGCCGAAATAATCTTCTGGCTTGTTTTTTTGTCAATAAAAATACCTCGGCATATATCGGCAAGCATTGGATAAGTTTCTTCAAAATCATCCTCGTCAATATAGCCTGAAATTTCGTAGCTTATTCTTAAGGTGTGGGCGCAGTTAAGTAATTCTCTTGGTGAAAGAGTGCCTCCTGCCTCAGCACGCATAACACTGCCCTTTATTTCCCCAATAGGTGAAATGGGAGGATTTCCTTTTTTAAGGCACATATTTTCCGCTTCGCTTGTTTCCTTCAAAAGGCGTTCAATAACATATTTATCACTTTCGGGCAAAAGCTGTTCGCATTTTAACTTTCCACTCTGGGTTACAGCCATGTCCGTAAGCATTTTTTTTATTTTGTCAAATTCCAATACGTTTAAAGATTTTCTATCCACTCTCTCAGCCACCTTACTAAAACCACCGCACGGGACATACCTCACCCAAAACAGGGTGGTATGTTTTCCAAAGTCAAACAGAACAGGAGGTGTGTCCCTGTTCATTATAAAAATGTTGCAATTACTTAATCAAACCTATTTGAAATATTATACCACCTTATTTTTTATTTGTAAACCCATCGTAAACTTCTTTTATGCCGAAAAGGAGTAAAAAACCGCCGAAAATTTTCCCAAGTAAAGATGGAGTAATTCTAAGAGCAAGAAATGCACCGAGAATTGAAAAGGGCACGCCCGAAAGTATTACAAAAAGTATTTTTTTCCATTCAAGGTTTTTGTTTTTCCAATGGATAAAAAGGCTGATTAATGCCGTGGGGATAAAATATGCAAGGTTAATTGCCTGGGCGGAATGCTGGCTTATGCCTTTAAGAAACACAAGAGAGGGAATAAGCACCATCCCTCCCCCTATTCCCATGCCCGATATTACTCCCGACAAAAAGCCTATCAGAACTTCAATCACAGTATCATCCGCCCTCCCGAAATTATCATAACAACACCAAAGCCTATTTTGAGCCACTTTTTCGGAATTTTGTTCAAAAATTTTGCACCCAGAAGTCCCCCTGTAGCACCGCCCAGAGAGCACAATACAATCGTTTTAAAATCCCACCCGCCTTTTGAATACATAACTAGCGATGCAATTGACAAGGGCAATATGATACCTATTGCTGTTGCGTGAGCCTTCTTTTCCTCAACCTTTAAAATTTTTTTTAAAATAAGAACCGCCAGAACTCCTCCGCCTGAGCCGAAAAAGCCGTTGGTAAAGCCAATGGGTATTCCCCATAAAATATTTTTTAAAATCTTCATGAGTTTATTATGTCCATTGACATAAAAATTTATTTTTAATATAATAAATACGAGGTGTGGCTATGTTTGATAAAGAAAAAACCTGTGCCTTTACAGGACACAGACCCGAAAAACTTGATATTAGTGAAAAACGAGCAAAACAGCTTTTGTGCAGTGCCATTCAGAATGCTGTTAACGACGGCTACCGCACTTTTATAACAGGACTTGCAAAAGGTGTTGACATATGGTGTGGTGAAATTGTTTTAGAATTTAAAAACATTTATCCCGAAATAAAGCTTATTTGCGCTTTGCCCTACCCTGAGTTTTCAAAAAATGCACCTCACCTTATTGAAAAAGCTGACTTTGTTCACACCGTTTCGGACAAATTTTTTATTAACACCTACCAGAAGCGCAACGAATGGATGGTTGACAATTCTTCTCTTTTAATTGCTCTTACCTCAGGCGCAAAGGGAGGCACACAAAACACAATTAAATACGCCGAAAAGAAAAATGTTAAAATAGCATATGTATCCAAAACACCTCTTTTTGAACAGTTAACCTTCAGAAAAATATACGAATAAAGGACACGGAAAACCGTGTCCTTTATTTATGCATTTCTCATTAATTTATCAAGTGCACTTCTGTGTGCACGCATGTAGCTGCTTCGCTCGTAGCAAAAGCGGCTGTATTCGGGATTGTTCTGAAAAAGCTCCATTAATTCAAGCCAGTTCAAGCCTTCTATGTAGTGCTTAAGAATAATCATGTGCTCCAAGGGTGTTAAATCGGGGGCTACCTTTTCAAGAGCCTCCTCAACCTCTAAGGTTGACCTTTCCAGCTTATCTAAAAGCATTTGTGTAACCTTAAGCCTGTCCTCCTTTATTTTAAGGAGACTCACCACCCTGTCACCCTGTTCACGTTTCCGTTCAGCACGCGAAATTCGTCCTTCAAGCTCATAAATTTCGTCTTTGAGCTTGTTAAGCCTTGCTTCGGTCTCTTTCTTCACAATCACCATTCCGGGATATCTTTTCATTTTTTCTGCTGTCATATGCGTTCTCCTTTCGTTTTTCTACAAATTATCATTTGTTGTGATAATGGTAGCACGAATTTTCAGTTTTGTCAATAATTTTCAGTGATATTTTAGTGGTTTTTGGTGTCTTAGGTATTGACTTTATCATTTATTATGATATAATTATGTCGTAAAATGACAACATTTGATACTAAAGTACGAAAAAGCGTACAAGGAGGTTTTGATATGTTCGGGGAAAGATTGAAGGAATTACGTAAGGAAAACTGTTTTTCACAGCAGGCACTTGCTGATATGTTAAATCTCAGGCAGTCCACCATTGCCATGTGGGAAAAGGGCAAAAACAGCCCCGAGTATCAAAGCCTTGTTAAAATTGCGGAAATTTTTAATGTAAGCACGGATTTTTTAACAGGGAAAACAATTGGAAAAACTGCCCATCAAATACCTGTTTTAGGTTATGTGCGTGCAGGCATTCCCACGGAAGCTGTGGAAGAAGTGCTTGATTATGAAGATGTTGTGTTGCCCGAAAGTGAAAAACAGGATTATTTTGCACTTCGCATAAAGGGCGACAGTATGGCACCGAGAATGGTTGAAGGTGATACGGTTATTGTGAAAAAGCAGCTTAGCTTTTCCAGTGGCGACATTTGCGTTGTGCTTGTAGGCAGCGGCGATGCAACAGTGAAAAAAATAATAAAAAAGGACACGGGGATTATCCTCATGCCTTTAAATTCAAGCTACGAGCCCATGTTTTTTACTCCCGAAGAGGTTGAAACAACACCTGTTTCCATAATCGGAAAGGTAACAGAATTAAGAGCAAGAATGTAGAAAAACCCTCAGATGCAATCATCTGAGGGTTTTGTTATACAATAGGCTTAACGTGAGTTTCACCGTTTAAGTATTTTAATTTTGCTTCTGTTGCACGTTTCATAATGGCTTTCAATGTGTCGTAGTCATCATTTTTAATAGCGTTTTCAATTCTCTCTAAGCTTTCCTTCATTTCGTCAATAAGTATGCACAATGCGTCCTTATTTTCAATGAACAGCTCGCTCCAGAGTATTTCATTGATTACCGCAACTCTTGTACAGTCACGAAGTGAGCCTGCAGAAAAGCTTGATGCAATTTCAATGTGCTTGTTGTCACAAAGGGCAACTGCAATAACGTGCATAAGCTGGCTTGTGTAGGCAATCATTTCGTCGTGGTCGTGAGGAGAAATCCTCACAATTTTTTTTGCACCGATATATTTTGCCATTCTTTCAATTTCGCCTATGGCATACTCGGTATTTTCGGGAGTGGGGGTAATAAGGAAATTACAGTTGTTAAAAAGGGTTGGTAGGCTGTTTACATAGCCGTAAACCTCTCTACCTGCCATGGGGTGTGCACCCACAAATTCCATGTCGGGACGGATAACGGATTTAATATCTGCCACAAATTTTTCTTTAATACCGCACACGTCGGTTAATATAACGCCCTTTTTAAAGCTGTTTATATGCTCTTTTACAAACTCAACGCAAAGGGACGGATACAAGCACAAAACAACCAAATCACTTTTTTGAAGAATTTCGTCATCCGTTTCGTTTTTATTTGCAATAACCCTGTCGGCTACCGCCATGTCCACAATGCTTTTACGGTGGTTAATGCCGTAAACGGTAGTGTCGGGGTAGCCTTTAAGTGCCTTTGCCAAGCTGCCCCCTATAAGACCCAAACCTACTATTGTTATGTTCATTTTATTCATCTCCGATTTTTAATGTATTTTCGTAAATTGAAAGAGGGTTATCCCACAAAAGCTTTGTAATGTACCCGTTTTTTTCCTTCCACAGGTTTTCCATTGCTCTGTAGCGTCTTGAGCCAATGTGATGCATGTCGCTGCCGATGGCAAAAATAAGCTTTCTGTCACAAAGCCACCATGCAAAATCCCCCTCGTCGCTTTCTTCAAAAAAGCTTATTGCATTTACCTGTAAAAGCACGGGGCGTTTTATGAGAGCTTTAAACAACATTGGATTTTCCCTAACGAAGGAATACCTTTCCACATGCGCAATAAGGGGCACAAGGCCCTCATCAATTATATGGTCAATATAGTCAAGAAATTTTTCAGGCTTTAAAGAATGGTATTTAAACTCACAAAGGATTACCTTTCCCTCGCCCATGGTAAGCTTACAAAGCTTATCTTCATCAAAAAGCTCATCTGTTATATAAACCTCTGCCCCTGCCTTAATTTCCATTTCGGGGCACTGCTCTTTCACTTTTTCCAAGCGTTTATTTCGCTTTTCCAAAAATTCGTCCACGTCATCGCCCAGGGCGAAATGAGGTGTTACAAAGAGTTTTTTTATGCCTGCCTTCTTTGCTCTTTCAATAAGAGCCTTTGTTTCTTCAATATCATTAGCTCCGTCGTCAATACCAAAAAGGATATGAGAATGCAAATCAACCATTTTTATTCCTCCTTGTAAAAAGCACAACAATGCACCATGCAACCACAACACCCACTATTGCGCCTGCAAAGTCAATACATACATCCCTTGCCATGCCGCTTCTTCCGGGCACAAAAAGCTGATGCACTTCATCACTTATAGCGTAAAGAAGGCTTGTCACAAGTGCTCCGTTAACACTTTTCCAGGGCTTGACCCAATAGCCAACCCTCATTAAAAGATATAAGAGAAAGCCTAAAAGTGCATATATTGAAAAATGTGCAAGCTTTCGTATTGCCACGCTTAAAAATTCCAGCGTGGGCATATCCACCTCAATTTTAAAAAACAACAATATGTCATATAAAAGCGAATTGCTTAAATCCTGTGATTTGTTGCTGGGCTGATGAGAAAAAGCGAAAATTGTTACCATCAAGCCAATTACCAAAGCCCAGAGTATGATTTTCTTTACCATGCGTTTTCATCCCGCCATTTCAAAAAAGCCTCAAATATTGCCTTGCCTGCAACACCGTTAGGATGGGAGTCACCACTATTTACCATGTATTCATCCTTAACAGAACCCGCTTCGTCCTTTTCAAGAACTGATGCAATGTCAAAATATTCGTTAGTCCCTCTTATAAATTCATTAACCTTTTTTCTCTGCTCCTCTTCGAAAACGCTCATGTTAAAGGGCGGCACGGTTAAAAGCCTTACCTTAACGTTTTCCTTTTCAAGCTTTTCTTTTATAGCGGAAATATCAGCAATAAGCTCATGGGCAAGTCTTCCTCCTGAACGGATGTCGTTCACGCCAAAGCACACAAACACTTCATCACACATTTTTGCCTTTGCCAGAAAGGTTTTGTCCAACGAGGCATCGTATGCACGGGACCACCCCATGCCAATGTTCCAAAAGCTCGTGTTTTTGTTTAAAGAATTGCCTATCCGATGGGTCCATGCCTCGTATTTGTCAAGCGAGGTTCTTGTTCCCTGAGTGATTGAGTCGCCCATAAAGCACACGGTTTTTTCTTTTTCTGTTTTAACGCCTATAAACTGAGGCCTTAAGGTAAAGTTGTCAAACCATATTTCTTTTCCGTTTTCGTACACAAGCCCTGTTGTTACGCTTTCGTTTGTAGCCGGGATAAACACTCTGCCGCAGGTTTCCACCTTGAACGCAAGAACCATATATCCCTCTTCACGGTATGTAAAGTCAAATTCATCACTTTCAAACCATTCGCCCGGCTCAACTCTTTTCATGTAAGAGGTGTTGAACATAATGGGTGTTTTGTCAACCTCAGTTACCATATCGGGCGAAAATGCCGCATATGCACCTGTTATTTTATAACCGTCACCCATTTTCCCTGCACGGAAATTCCCGGTGGTTTCAACCTCGTTTATAAAAAACAGTTTAAAGGGGAGCTTGCCCTTTACTCTTAGCTTGTAGTAGCTTTTGAAAACATATTCTGTGTTTTCCTTAAGGTTCATCCCGCCGTTATTGCCCGTTGCGGCAACAGTTGCCGAATAATAATCCGTAAATTTTTTCATTTTTAAAATTCACCTTTTTTCTTGTTGACAAGTAAAAATTTTTTTGCTATAATAGCTTTGCTTGCCCGAGTGGCGGAACTGGCAGACGCACAGGACTTAAAATCCTGCGGCCCTTAAAGCCGTACCGGTTCGATTCCGGTCTCGGGCACCAAAATCGACATTCTTTCTATAAGGATGTCGATTTTACTTTTTCCGTCTTGCCACCAATCTGTTAATGGTAAAGCCTAAACCCGAAAACTTTTCTTCGTATTCGGTCATTACGTTACCTTCAAAATCAGAGTTGTGCAAGTCGTTTGTTACCTCGCTCAATTCCCAGCCGTCCGCCAAAAAGCTTTCAACGGAAAAGTCGAACAAGGCTCTGTTATCGGTTTTAAAATGTATCTCACCATCTTTTGTGAGTATTTTTTTGTACAAATCCAAAAACCTTTTATGAGTAAGCCTTCTTTTTGCATGCCTGTCCTTGGGCCAGGGGTCGGAAAAGTTAAGATAAATCCTGTCCACGCAGTTTTCAGGCAAATCACATGCCATGTGCTGCACGTCACCTGAAATAAAGCGGATGTTTTCAAGGCCTTTTTCGTGGGCTTTTTCAACTGCAAGCACAATTATGTTTGCAATCATTTCGCTTGCAATGTAGTGAATGTGAGGGTTTTTCTCCGCAAGGGTTGTAATAAATCTGCCTTTACCGCAACCAATTTCCATATGTAAGGGATGGGTTAAAAACTCCTCTTCAATAATATCTATTTTATCAGAATAAATTTCTGCACAATTGCTAAGTCTTTCATCAAGATGCTTTCGGTTTCTCTGTCGCATTTAATCAGCTCCTTTAAATATTAATTATATAATTCTTTAAAAAATTAGTCAACAAAAAAACTTGCCACAAGGCAAGTTTTTATTGTTTTTACTAAAATCAAACCAACACGTTAAAGCTGCAACGAGCGGTGTCAAAGCTTATATTTCCGTCCCAGCCACGTTCAATGCTTATCTGAAGCTGGTCGTAGTCAAAGAAATACCAGCTTTCGTTTTCGTCGGTCACAGGCTGCGACAATGCGGAAAACACGCCGTTTTCCACACCCACACGATAATTTGCACCATAGAGATTGTTGTTATTGAACACGCTCATAACCTGATTGATTGTGAGCTTTCCGTATTCGTCAACAAAAAGTCCAAGGTAAGGGAAAACATCCTTAAGGCGCATGGTTATATCCACACATTTACCCTCGTAAACGCCAATGCTGTCGATTGTTAACAGATTGCTCTTAAGGGTACGGTAGTAGTACCTGGGCAAATCACCGCTGAAGGGTGTGCCCGGATAATAGTCAACATATTCAAAGGGGCCAAGCACCTTTGCCACTTCCTCAAAAGTTGCTTCGAACAAAAATGCATGCAAGGGCAAGCACCCCTTTGCACGGTATGCATTTACCTCGTTCAAGGGCACAATGTAGCTTATTCCGCTTCTTGTGTACACTTTAGACACAGGAGTGTAATAAAGTCCCACCTTGTTATAGCTCTCCGCTTCACTGCCCAAAATGCTGTACATCTTGCCGTCAATGGAATACATGGGAATAGTCCAGTTTTCCAAAGCGTGTGCAGGCATTGCTCCTGCCAGTATTAAAAATGTCAAAAGAGTGGCTAAAAATCTTCTCATGCCCACACCTCCTTGTTAAGATTATTATAATACACATATTTGTTTTTGTAAAGATTTATGTGTTCTAAAAAATTTCCGCAAGCTTGAATTTTATGCTAAATTCAGGTTTTTCGTTGGCAACAACGGAATAATTTTTACCAAAGGTAGCTTTTAAAAGCTCACTTTGAGTGTCGGTTGCCGCATCTACCATGCAAAGCGGAGGAAAAAGCACGCACCACCAGTTTTCGCCGACTCCCTTACCTAAAACAACTCTTACTGCCTCATACTCCCCTTTTGGCAGAGCAAAGCCATCGTAATACTTTGTGGGAAAGCTGAAATTCCCCATTTCCACCCTTGCGGTGTAGCTAAAGCCTTCATTTTTTAAAACTTCATTTGCTCTTTTTTCAATTTTTTCAATATTTTGTTTGATGTCCTCATATTTTTCAATGTGCTGCATTTGGGACAAAATGCTGTCTCTTACCTTTAGTTTAACCCTTTGATCACTTTCCTCGTTACTGTTTGCCACAACGTGAAGCCTTATAATATTTTCCGCAATTTCTGCCGACAAATTTTCCGAGTAGCACACAACACAGCTTGATATAAAAGCACCAATCAAAAAGCTGAGAGCAATTTTTTTCAAATATACCAACTCCTTCGTATATCTGAATTATTGCCCTCAGCCATAAATTTATTCAAGATTTCCCTTGATAAGGTACGATATTCTTTTGTATATCACAAGCATTATAACTGTGCATATAATTCCCTTTATAAAAGTAAAGGGCACATTAAAAATCAAAAGGCATTCCCACAGTGTGTCTGCCTGGGGTAAAATTGCGTTGTACATTTGTATAATGGCATTTATCGACAGCATGAACTTGTCATACAAAGGATAAATAATGAAATAGTTTGTGAAAAATCCACCCACTGCCATTATCAAAGAGCCTGCCACAAGACTTACGATTGCCATTTTCTTTGTTTTTTTAGCCTTGTAAATAAGACCTGTAGGCAACACAAACATAACACCTAAAAGAAAATTACTGATTTCGCCTATATAGCCCGAGTAGGAAATGAGCGAATGAAGAATGTTTTTAACCGCACACACTCCCACGCCCCACCAAGGACCTAACGCCATTGCACCAATAAGAGCCGGAAGCTCGGAAATGTCCAGTTTAATAAAGGAGGGCATTACCGCCACAGGAAGCTGAATGTACATAAGTATTGTTGCCACAGCACTGAGCATTGCCGTAACAGTGATTTTTCTTGTTTTACTGTTTCTCATATTTATCGCCCCTTATCATAAAATGAAAAAGCTCCGTACAATAATATACGGAGCTTTAAATAGCAAAATAACGAAAATCTCACGATTTTCTTTTTTTCTTCTCACATCCGGACTATACCGTCGGTTGAGGAATTGCACCTCATCAGCCACAAAAGTGGGTCGCAGACTATACTGCCGGTGGGGAATTGCACCCCGCCCCGAAGAATATTAAGTTTTAAGGTTAAAGTTATCACAGAGAGGCTACGCCTCTCTGTGAGCCTTAAATCAGATCTTTTCCTTAACCTTTGCAGCCTTACCAACTCTGTCTCTGAGGTAGTAGAGCTTAGCACGACGAACCTTACCGCTTCTAACCTTTTCGATTCTGTCGATAGAGGGAGAGTTTACGGGGAAAGTTCTTTCAACACCAACACCGTAAGATACTCTTCTTACTGTGATTGTCTGCTGAATGCCGCCATGCTTCTTGGAGATGATTGTTCCTTCGAACATCTGGATTCTCTCCTTAGCACCTTCTTTTACCTTAACATAAAGCTTAATTGTATCACCAATGTTAAGTTCGGGAAGGTCGGATCTGAGCTGATCCTGTGTGATAGATCTTAAAATATCCATCGTTACACTTCCTTTCTTTAATTGAGCGTTCATGCGAAGGTTCTGCAGAGGACCGCCTTTTAATTTGCCATAACATATTAACACACTTTGTTTTATAATGCAAGCATTTTTTTAAATTTATTTTAAATTCATTCTGATTTCTTCCACAACTCCCGAAATTACCAGCTTTGTTTCGGTTGTATCAATCTTAATGGGGTCAAAACCGGAGCGTGGGGTTTCGCTTGTGAGGGTTACAATATTGCCCTGGCGGTGATACCTCCGCACAATTGCCTCGCCCTTTTCGGTGAGCGCCACAACAATGTCGTTATTGTCAGCATAATTCTGTATGCGGACAATGAGCATGTCCCCTTTTTGAATACGTGCACGTATCATGGAGTCGTCACGTGCCACAAAAGCATAGTATTCTCCGCCGTGCATTTCCTTGCGGCTCATGTAGGCTGTGCCCAAAACATCGTCAATGCAGGGGATGCCGCTTATGCCGAGCCTGTTCACAACATAAACCTCTTTCACCGAAGGGTCCTCGTGAATTTCGGGACTCTCTTCAAGTCCTGCAATGAAGGCTAAGCTCACGCCAAAAATTTCCGCAACACGGGTAATGTATTTTATGCTCGGTGTGCTGTAGCCTGTTTCGTAAGCTTTCACGCTACTTTCAGTAGCCTTTGTTAAAAGTGCCATCTGCTCTGTTGTAAGACCTGCATTAACACGTAATGAATAAAGTTTCTGACTTGTATTTTCCATCATTTTTCCTCATAAGTAAAGGCTGTCGAACACTCAACAGCCTTTAACCTTATTCTTCAATCTCGTATTCGTCTTCTTCGTCTTCGTGTACTGTGAGAACAGACTTGATTGCAGTTTTTTCAAATGTAATCTTTGTCTTGTTTGCACCTGTTTCGATAACTACTCTGTCATCCTTAACGTTAACAATGTTACCCATAATACCGCCAATTGTGATGATTTCATCACCCTGACGAAGGTCGTTTAACATTCTTCTTGTTTCCTTTTCTCTCTTCTTCTGGGGACGGATAAGAAGGAAATAAAAGATTGCCACCATAACAACAAGATAGCCAACTGTCATAGTCATGGAGCCTGTACCTGCCGCTGTTGTAGCAGCTGCGGCTTCACCGCTTGCAAATGCTGTGATCATATTAATTACCTCTTTTCTTTTAATTTAAAATATACTCTGCAATTTTCATTGCACAATCATGCTTTTTTTCAATGTCTTTATCCATGGCACTATCCATTTCGGAAACCTTTCTCACCGCCAGATAAAGCCTTTCATTTTTTGGAAACCCTAATTTTTCTGCCTTTTCGTTTCCCTCCAGACTGATTGCAACAGTCTGCCCGTCGGCGTTTTTAAAGCCATCACCAAAATGCGACAAATCTTCAAAAACATCGTATGCGGAGTTTAAGATTACATAAGGCGCTGTTAAAACATACACTCTTGCAGTGCCTAAGCCAATGGCGTTGGTCATTTTGCGCCTTGCTTCCTCCTGGTTTAAGTCTTCGTTGAAAACAATTTCCATCAAGCTGACATTTACCACTCCGTCATCTGTTAAATCGTGGCACACATTTTCAAGCTCTTTAACATTTTCATTAAACTTCTCCTGCGAAACAAAATTGTTTCCTATGTACGCAATAAAAATATCTGCTTCAACCTTGCCCACGCAGCTTTTAACGCAAACTGCAATGCCGATGACAACCGCCAGAATAAGCGCCACTTTATGCCATTTTTTCATTATACTTTCAACCCTTACAGCATAATCTTTCATTACGATATTATACTATATTTACCCCTGTTCGTCAAGTCGGGCATTTTAAATTTTTTTGTCGGACACAAAAGGAAAAGCATTACTTTTAATATTTCACACCTGTACACTACCTTGTTAAACCCATGCATTTTTTTCTTTATCCCATTTTTTCAAAAGTTCGTCCTCGTCAACAATAGCCTGCCACACGGGAGACAGGAAGCACACTATTGCACTAATAACTTTTTCAAAACCAAGCTCGCTCATTTTAATGGTTCGTAAAAAGTAATTCCATTTTGCAATCATTTCGGCATCTTTTGCAAACTCCTCAATCTTATTAAGACTATCTCTGCTATATGGGGTACCTCGGTTTTGGAGCGTTTCGAAAATTGCTTCCTGCAGTTTTCGTCCGTCAAAATCGAACATATCAGAAAGATAATACACATCGTAAAAATCCTTCATTCTGCTCGTCATTTCA
Organism: Clostridia bacterium; assembly: GCA_045546275.1. Lineage (GTDB taxonomy): Bacteria > Bacillota > Clostridia > UMGS1883 > UMGS1883 > RGIG1927. Next base: position 47,248 of record JAZQCM010000031.1, read on the forward strand.
AGTCTTTGAAGTATTGCATCAAATTTTTCAGCAATAGTACTTTCGATTGAATATGTACTGATTTCAGGTTTTGTGAATTCATCAAGCTGGACTGGTATAACTCTTTTTTCAGTTTTGGGAACAACAATGTCACCAACACCCAAATCTACACTAAACGGTGTTCTTGTATTTTTAATTTTACCGATTATCTGAAATGAAACACCCGTGTACTTTCTTTGTGGAGAAATAGCTTCAAATGCTTTTGCTGAAAGTTCTATAAAATCATTTCCCGTATCTACCGCCAAAATATCGGATACTATTTTTTCTATTGCTTCAATGCTGTTGGGGATTTGTTGCAGAAGGAAATCAACATCTATTGTTGCTCTGCTTTCAAAGTTTGTAAGTGTGTATATAAACAGTCCACCTTTTAATACAAGATTGTCAGCATATTCAGACATGGAAAGCTTCCTTAAAAACTCTTCCTGACAAAATAATTGCAAATGAAGCTGCAGCGGCTTTCCTGTTTGTTTTGCTTTATTCTTAAGTTTGGCAATAACCGATGACCCTTTATCCATTACAGCCACACCCCTATTCTCTCTCTTACTTTTTTGTGAATATTGCGTTTTTTAGCATATTCTAAAAGATTGGATATGTTTTTAGTAGTATCATTTATATAGTTTATAATAGCCGTATTGTAGATTTCCCGTTCCATTTTATTCTCGTGTTTTATGCACTCACAAATCAGTCTGTCTTTGTCAAATATTTTCAGTGTGCAATCTTCATATTCAGCATCCCCAACTCCGTATCCAAGATGAGTTTTATCTATATAATGAGGTTTTACATACGGATAGTCTATATTGAATCTTGCCTTTGAGGCATTCCTGTCTATGGCAATATCCCATGCAAGGGGCGTTCTGTTACTGTATCCGTAGTAAAACAAAGCAGTTGTCATGCAAATAATTCCATCTGGATAAAGTTGCCCGATAAGCTTTGCCTCACTGTGGTTTTCTGTGTGCGCAACAATTCGGTAACAGCCTTGTTTCACTCGTTCGATATATCCGGCATTTATCAACTCACCTATATCTTTTGAATAAATACCCATATTGTTAAGTTCTATCGTATATATCAGCCTTTCCAATCCTTTGGTAAGGTTTTCGGGTATCGTTGTATTATCACTAATTGCTTTAAGCGGTTTTTGAACCTCTTCAACCACCTTTGTCACAGGTTCGATAGATTTCCTTAACATTTCAGCTTGCTTTGCAACGGGAGAAAGTGATTCAATTATTTTATTATAATTTTTAACGACTTTATTCATAAACTCACCTCAAAACAGTTTGCATTGCGGCAATTTTGTATATATTATATCTTTTTCTCTTTAATGTGTCAAGTGAAACTATGATTTTTTCCTTTTACGCAAAAACGCCTCGCAACACACTATTGCAAGGCGTTCAATGATCTGATTAGCCGTTTATTCTCGCATGTATTTGCCACTTGGCGCTCCTGCGTGCCGTGGCACGCTTTTACTCGCTTCCGATTCGTTGCGCTTTCTTTGAAAGCTTACTTATCGGCAAGTGGCTTCTCCGACTCAAACAAAATTGCATTGATAATATAAATGGTAGCAATTTTGTTCTCGCATGTATTCGCCACTTGGCGCTCCTGCGTGCCGTGGCACGCTTTTACTCGCTTCCGGTTCGTTGCGCTTTCTTTGAAAGCTTACTTATCGGCAAGTGGCTTCATTGTGGGGATTATACCCCAACTCATCACGTATCTTTTCATATCTTATCATTTCCTTTTAATTAAGGGATTTATTTTAGGGCACTTTTTTATAAACTCTTATAAATTTTTATAACTTTGCGTTTAAAAGTGGTAGAAAAAGTGGTAAACTTCTCAACTTATTTTTATCTTTCCTTCAAGATTTGCAAAGCTTTTCACTTTTTTATCCAAAGTCGCCTCGTTATAAATATTCATTGTTGTCTCAATATCTGCATGCCCCATTATTTCCTGTATCACCTTTAAGTTAGTTTCATTTTCGCAAAATCTTGTGCAAAACGTGTGTCTCAAATTGTGTACAGAAAAATGCGGAAGTAGTATTGCCTCTCGATGATCTTCTCTAGCGTTCTTCTTTTCTTGCTCATTATATGCTTTGTAAATACGTTCTATAGCTCTATTCACATTATGAGCCGAAAGAACATCGCCAAACCGGTTCATAAAGATAAACCCGCTATAACCATTAACCACAGTTTGATTAAAACCTGTTGCCATCTGGCAATTGTACACTTCAAGCAATGCTCGCTTAACATCCGATATCATTGGAACAATTCTTGTTCCTGCACTTGTTTTTGGGGTAGTGACCTGAAAAGCACATCTTCCGCTTTCCGCTTTTCGGTATATCAAATTGTGGTTAATTGAAATCAAATTGTTTTCAAAATCACAATCTTCCCAACGCAAGCCTAAAATTTCACCAACTCTACCACCTGTACCAAGAAAAACGGTAAACAAAGGGAGCCATTGCTTAAATTTGCTATTTCTTAAAAAATTCACAAAAGCTTCCTGCTGCGGAATTGTCAAAGCGTGTCTTTTTCCTTTTTCCCAGTTATGACTCTTCTTAATTTCCGCCATAACACCCGAGCAAGGGTTAAGTCTTATAATTCCATCTTTAACCGCTGTATTGAAAACAGGATGTAAAATAGTATGAATTATCTCCATACTGTTAGGTTTAAATCCAATTTCATTGATGAGATGAATATAAAATTTCTTGATGTCACTGTACTTAATCGTTGAAATCTTTCTAAATCCAATCACATCACGAACGTACTTGGTGTACATATACTTATAATTTTGTCTTGTAGACGGCTTTAACTCATACTTTGTTTCTATATAGTCATCGTAAAAATCGTTAAGTGTTATCCTTTGTGCCGCAATAGGATCTATTTCATCCTCTAAATCTTTTTCAATCCTACGGCGCATATCTCTCAACGGTTCTGTACATTTCTTGCCTTGGGGAGTTTTATCTGTTGCTACCAATCTCCAACTATAAACGCTGTTCTTAACACCTCGTTTATCCTTATAACGGTATTCATACATACCGTCACTTCGCTGTCGTTCTCCCGACAAAAGCAGTCTACCTTTATTGTCACGTCTCTTTTCAGCCATAATTATATCTCCTCCGAAAAGAAACTGACATTGTTATCATCAGTTGGTAGTTTAACACATTTTCAGCCTCATTTCAAGTAATTTTCATATATATGTACCGCTATTTTTATATGTTATATGTTTTATTTACAAATTCTTCAAACTTCTTTCTTTTAATCTGGGGTCTATTCCCATTCCATAGTATGTAATCTGCATTAGGATTCACATTAATCAGTTGCCTCAGCTTATTTTCTCCTATGCGAAAATATGCTGCTGCCTCCTCTATAGACAAGGTATATTTCTCCCATATAGGTATTTGAATTTGCATTATTGCACCACCTTGCTTGAATTTCAATTTATACCGCCCCTTTTTAACAGCCGTTGGCTCGGCTACATAGCTTCTAAGCTCTCCCGGGTACTCCGGAAGGACCATAGTCAAGTATCAATTACTAACCGTATGTTTCATCGCATCCCGATTTGCCATAAATCGGTTTATAATCTGCTATTTATCGCTCGTGTTTTCACAGTCATGGCGTAGCAATTAACGTGCTACCTTAAGCTTTGGTCATACAGTCTTACGATTAAAAAGGTGCCTATTTAATTATCAATGTACAGGATTGAAAGTTATACACCTACTTTAGGCATTGAAAATTTATTCAATATATTACATACAATAACTTTCTTTTCATCGCTAATGTCTATCATTATTTCTTGCAAGCATCGCTCCTCATCGTCCGAAAGATATAAGAACAATTCATTGCGGTACCCATCCATAATGAATACGCCACCATTGATGCCATTTTTGGTGTATATAGGTGCATATCGGCTAAGAAAACTAATATCATTATATGCCGTGTTTTTGCACACGGAAAACATTTCACTCAGTTCAGAAACGGTAATTCTTCTTCGTTGTATAAGCATAAATAATGTTTCTATTCTTCGTTCAAAACATGACATTTTACTCTTCACAACCGCTGCACCTCCTTTCGACACTTATTTTAGCAATTAAACTCCCAATATAACTGTGAGTTTCTAAAATTTTTTTCGTGTCTATACTTGCCTCAATAAAAACATTTAAAATGCGAAAAGAGAGCTCCAAAGAGCCCTCTTTTCTTAAATAGGTATTTAATATTTTCTATACTTTGCTAAACTTTCAGGTGCTTCCGGCTGATAATATGTCGCAATACACATATTGTCCAGTGAAGTTATCGCTGTTAAAAACGCATATGAACACATAATACAACCAAGCTTAAATATAATGTTTTTAAATTTCACCGTTTAACCCTCCTTTTTCATGTTTTTATGTATCCCTAACAAAAGGGAAATACTAACTTGAAACAATGCCAAAGAAATACACAGTGATAATGAATGAATACGAAAATATTGCAGAAGGATTACAAGCACAGAAAAACATCCAAGCAATATCAAACTATAAACCCTATGTTTTCTTCTCAATCCAATACTAACAGGATTATTTTTATGACTAACAGGTGCAAGCTTTACTATTATTAATAAGGATACCAAAAGTGTTGTCAATAATATTATATTCTCCAAAAACGCTGGGACAAACATCACTATCAAAATAATTGCTAAATATGATGCTATCGACATTATACCACACATCAAATGAGTTTCAGCATGATAACCTCCTGCATGATGTCTCATTAAAACAACGGTTATTACATAAAATATTGTTTCTATATAATATCTTGTTGCAATCATCATCAGAAAAATAATTCCCCAATTAATCGCACTCATTATTAGTATTTCATATCCATAAGCGTAAGCATCAATTTCATCTTTGGAAACTATTCCTTTTGCACAAAAAAAATGTGCTATTTTTTTTGATAGGCTCTTAATCATAATTCTCAGCCCCCCAAATAAACATAGCACAATTTTCAAATATTTTTCAATTAAACAGCGTGAATGAGTGTTATTTCAACGTGAATTTATTATAAATTTTCAAATTCGATACAACAAGTTGTTACTCCATTTGAATATGAAATGTTAAAAACTCCATCATATTTTCCAATAGTTCTCTTTATACTATCTATGCCAAACCCATGATTTATCAAATCTTTCTTTGATGTCAGTATATGATTACTTATTATTTTTTGAGGCAACGATGAATTTTCAATATGTATCCTTACCTTGTTTTCATTAGAGCTTATATCAATAACGATAAATTTTTCCCTATCTCCAAGTTTTTGACACGCCTCTATCGCATTATTTATTGCATTGCAAAGAATCGTGCTTTTATCTATAGCAGGAATATTTATTGATTTAGTTAAATTATGAGCTTTTACCAAATACTTAATGCCATATTTAGCAGCACTTTTCGATTCCACATTCAATATTGAATCTAACGCAATATCTCCTGTATAAATAATACTGGTCGGCAATATCGACAGGTTTTCCAAGCTTTCTGACAATTCCATCGTCTCCGAAAAAGCATTCTGCTTAATCATTTCCTTCATTACTTCTATATGCTTACATATATTATGTCTCAGTCTCCGAAGTTCATTTTCGTTAATTTCAAGCAATTGATAGCTTTCAATTTGATTTTTTATCAATTCTTCTGCGGCAACAAGTCGAATTTTAGAGGAATAAGTATCCATAAATTCAAAAGTCATAATATTAAAATATAATAACCCCACAACGACTAGTAAAAGAGCAAATATATATCGTATATCACTAATTCCGGAAATCATTATAAAAGCATCTAAACTTATAACGATAAACAAACTAAACAATGGGAATAAAGCCATCATAGCACGATATTTTAATGTGACATCCATACTTTTTTGTTTTGATACGGTTACAAAAATTGATAAAACAGAAAACAGTATCACGCTAGTCAAGCACATTCCTATATAACGTTCTAACCCTGGCGTTGTCGCATGTGACCCATATACTGCATCCATCATGCACGACATAGTGAATCTACAAATGATATCAGTTATAAATACTGAGACAAAATACAACACAAACGTCGCTATTTTCTTTAAAATTAAATCATTATATAAAACTACTATTAATAATCCCCACAACAAGCTTGTAATAGCTATATTTATATATGTATCTATCGGAACAAATGAACGTGCAATATGAACTATCAAGACGCCAAAAACAGATATTCCCTTATAGAAACTTTTCATCTCCCGATGGGTCAACATATTTCCAAAAAAGAAAACCGCTATAAACAACTCTATAACCGCATTTGCGATTTCAATTACCAAACTCATAATCCCTCACTACCCATATTATAATTCAAATACTTTTCTATTACCTCATCTTTATATCTAATACCAATTGGTATAGCATCCGCCCCTTTAGTATTCATTATGAAATAGCTCCCATTTTTTATTGCCTGAATATATTGGATGTTTACAATATAACTACGATGGCAGCGCAAAAAACCAAACTCACATAATTCTTCATACATATCCTTAATTTGCTTATATATCTCAAACTCACCCTTTTTGGAATGAATTTTGAGAATATGATCAAAAACTTCTATGTAATATATTTCATCGAGAGCAACAACAAATGTCTTATCCTTGTATGAACCTTTGATTTTTTTGTTTTGTCTACAAAACTCTACGAATACTTCTTTTATTTGCTTTTCTATCAGTTGTTCCGGCTCGTTCTTCAAGATATATCTAAACGCCTTATATTCATATCCTTTAATAGCATATTTACGGTAATTTGTAAAAAACACAATTATACATTTTGGATTGTTCATTCTCAGGAATCGAACAATTTGAAACCCATTTGCCCCTGTCTCAAGCTCAATATCAAGAAATGCAATATCAAAAGGAATCCCTGTATTTTTGAGGGATTCAGCCGTTGAAAATCTAGATATTGTACAATTATATTTTTCCAACTTATTTTCAAGAGAATCCAAGAATTCTCTATCATCGTCGCAAAGAACAACCCTCATAAAATTCCCCTCCTACTGCTACACTTTAAAATATTTTGTCTAACGCTGTTACAACCTCGAGCACACATTCTTTTTCCGAAACCGTAAAATTCTTCATTCGATGAAATATCATTTTTTCAACTTCATCAAAATTTTCCGGCATAGGATTTAACACGCTATTACACAACAGATAATCCAATGACACTGACAACTCTTGCGAAATGCTGACAAAAGTGTTGATACCAGCTTTTCTTGCACCCGATTCTATTTGCGAATAAAAACTCGGTGTTATACCAATCTTTTCTGCCACAGTTTCTTGAGTTAATCCTAATTCTTTCCTGCGAGTCCGTATTCGCAAGCCGGATTCTACATAATCAATCATATTATTTTTAAACCATCCCTGCTATTTATTCCAAGTATACTATTAGCTTATAGTGGATATTTTATTACATGTTGCAATAAAAGTTAATAGACAGCAAGCCAATAATTGTGTTTGCTTTTTGTCGAAATTTGTTGTATAATACGTATATCGATGTAATAATTTGCGTTACAACACCATGTATTCACGCTATTAACATTGAAACTCATCATAGATTTGATATCATACTAAATGGAATTGACCATGCAGGAAATATTAATAATACTTGATATAGGAGTGGTTATATTAATGATGGGGGTTTGGTTGTGTGAATTATTTAATCAAATGTTCGATAAAAGGATCTATCTAGATACAAAAATTTTCTATACAGGTTTGTCTAGTTTAGACATTTTAGCTTTTTTATTAAGTATAGAAAATAATTATGGATGTAATTTAAGTAGTTGCGGTATCCTCGGAGATGCCGAATTAACTGTAGCTAAAATCTGTCACTCACTAAATAAATAACAAATACACAAGGAAAGTTGGTGCTCTATGTACAAATTGTCAAAATATACAATATTAGAGAAGATGGATTCAAATACGATATTACACTGTCTCAAAAATGGTGCCACCATAATATTAAGTGACGAAAAAAACATATTTTCAAATATTATAGAGTCAAATTTTGATAAAATTTCTACAGAAGATTTGAATTTATTGCTTGACAATGAGTTCTTGGTAAGCTTTGACACAAATGAGGCTTCCATTGATAAGGATGCATTGAACAAAATCATATCAGCAATAACTGACAATAGTTATTTGGATATATCAATTGATTTAAGCCACCTGGAAAGCTCTAAAGTTTCAAATGACTTTAAAAATTTATTTATAGATGGAATTACAAAACTGATAGACGAACGGTCGATAAGCCAAGTATCCATTACACTGATTACCGGAAATACTCTTAAAAGCCATGAAATAAATGATTTTATGGATGACTTGTCCTTTTGTTTATTACAAAAAAGTGTTGAACTTTGTATAGACTATATATTATTGAATTACATGAGTTTTGATGACAATTTAAATACAAACTATACTAAAATCATTAAATTCGTCTATACTTACGACGAATTTATGCGGGTTAAAAACATGTTGGAAACTTTTCTGTTTAAAGATTTCATTGTGGAGTTATGGGTGCAGTGTACATATTCACAAAGCACTTATTTATCCGAAATCCAAACAGCCTTTAAAGGTTCAAATATTATGTTATATCTAGATTTAGTTGATGAAAATGCCACACACGTTATAAAAGATGAAGGATTAGTAAAATACTTTAACATATTTCAAGGAGAAGTTTTTTCTAATCGAGATTCACTTTTTTTACAGCCACTCGGAATGATTTGCAGATGTAGTTTAGCTAATAGTATTATTGTTGATGAATCTTTAAATATAAAGAAATGCTTTTGCTATTCAGATGATGATGCAAATATAATTGGTTGTATATGTAAAGATGGAATAATTTTTAATGAAAATTACAATAAATTTAAATACTCATACTCCAAAATGAACAAATTCAAAGAATGTATGCAATGTGAATTTATTTTTTATTGTTGTATGGCAAGTTGTGTATGGCAATATGCAAATAACAAACCATCATGTCCTAAACAAAAATATTTTACAAATGATTTTTTACGTTTAATAGGACAGAATCTTTTGACGTAACAGAATAATAAATTTACAGAAGAAAGGTTGTTTATTTATGCGCAACTATAATGGTAGACTGAAAAACGTATGGAAATCTTTATGTTATATATTTCTAAAATCAAAGAAATACTTTTTGTTTAAGCTTATCAATTCAATATTCTTCGGAATTACTCCAGTTGTAACTGCATTATTGACAAAAGAAATCATAAACTGTGTAATGTCTCCAATTGAGAAGGAAAATCACCTTGCTTTTATTTATATAGCAATTATTTTTATCATAACTATATTTAGCGCTTCGTTAAACTATATAAAAAAAATACACGAGCCTATTTTAAACTCTAATATAGAATTACAGCTTAACAAAGATTTAATTTACAAAACAAGCAGGGTTCCGTTGTCATTTTTCGACGACAGTACATCTTATGATGAAATGGAAGCCGCATCTAGAGAAATTTCAAGTTTTACAAGCATTGTTGACAGCATATTTAACATTATTTCTTCATCAATTTCATTGTTCATGCTTTTCCCCATAATATGCGAATTAAATTATGTATTAGTTCTTCTTATTATTATCATCCATATACCCGTTGGCGTAATCCAGTTTTCAATGAAAAGCGACAATTTTATTTGGACTAATGAAATAAGAAAAACGAGTAGATGCGTAAATGGAACAAAGCATATGTTAATTAGCAGATATTATGCAGAAGAAGTTCGTGTTTTTTCTTTATTCAACTGGTTGTTTAATAAGTTTACCAATTATTATAATGAACTAAATAAAATACGCTTTACTAAAAACTCTATTGTTGGCAGAAAAACTTTTATATGCGACTCCCTGCTCGCTCTTCTGTCAGTAATTTTAAATTCAGTATTAATACTTATGACTATTTCAAAGAGAATCTTGGTTTCTGATTTCGCAGTGTTTGGCACATATACAAGCAGGCTCACCTCTAGTATCTCTGAGGTCATAAATTGCCTCACGTTATTAAAAGAAAAAGAGCTCTTTCTTACCAATCTATTTTCCTTCCTGGAAACTACAAACGAAATCAAATATATAAATAGCGGCAAAGCAACTACAATAAATAAGGCTTCAATAGAATTTAGAAATGTCTCTTTTTCTTATCCTAAAACTGGAAAACGAGTATTGAAAAATGTCTCTTTTTCAATTGATTTTGGAGAAATGTTGGCAATCGTAGGGTTAAATGGTGCTGGAAAATCTACCATTATAAAGCTATTATTAAGATTTTATGAACCTAGTAGTGGTGAAATTCTACTAAACAATGTAAACATTAACGAATATTCATTAGATGAATATTATAAATTAATCTCCATAGTATTTCAAAATCCAATGACCTATCCGTTCTCTCTCCGCGAAAACATTTTATTTGACGGGCACGAACCAAATGATAATTTAAGTGGATATAAGTGGATTCAAAAAATAGTTGAGAACTGCCCAAATGGATTAGACACAATCCTACTTCCTCATTTGGATCCCACGGGAATAGATATTTCTATCGGTGAGGCTCAAAGAGTCGCTTTTGCAAGAGCAATTTCTAAAAAAGAATATAAAATTCTTATTTTAGATGAGCCAACAAGTTCTATGGATGCAGAAATAGAATATGAGTTATTTAAGGATATGCGCAATATTTGCCATAATAAAACTTCAATTATAATTTCTCATCGCCTATCCTCAGTTGTTATTGCAGATAAAATAATTGTATTATCCGATAATCATATTGTAGAAGAAGGTACCCATGAGCAACTCATGAAAAATAACGGAAAATATTCTGATTTGTTTAAAATGCAGGCAGAAAAATACATTGCAGAGGCAGGAGGTTGATATTTTGTACTTTTATTCAATATACGGTTTAAAAGCAATATCTAATATCAAAATTCCCTTTCTTAACGAAATTGACTCCGAATCTCAGTTCAATATTCAGCCAGTTATTAGGTTGTACATTAGAATTACTCCAACGTACATATATAACTCAGCCCCATTCATTGAATATTGCGAAGAAATTTGTAAGATTCATTTTAAACATGCTAAATATATTTTAAACTTAAAAAACAATTCCATTTATTCCGAATCCGATAGTTTATCTAATGTATTTCTATCATTATTCAACATTCCCTACTCTATCATGCTATCTAACAATGGATATATACTTTTGCATAGTAGTTCATGCGTATACAATAACAAATTAGTTGTTTTTGTAGGTAAAAAGGGTGCAGGAAAAAGCACCATATTGCTTAAATCTGCAATGCAAGGTTCAAGGTTTTACTCTGATGACACGTTAATGATAGATTCGACAGTTACAACAATCTATGCTTACAAAGCGCCTGGGGGCTTTAAATATACAAAAGATTGTTTTGAGTGCTTTAAAGATTTTATTCATCTTAAAAGTGAACAACTATCCTTTAACCCAACCTCAAACAAATACATTGTACAATACAAAAAAGAACTCACTATAGAAGAACAGCAAAATTTGAGTAGCGTTTTTGTTATATCACGGCATTCTCAGAACAGTATAACATTAACCGAAATAGAAAGCATGATCGCAAAAAAAGCACTGGTAATAAATAATATTGTGGGGATAAAATATTACAGTAACCCCTTATTAGAGAAACTGGTTATTGCCCCCACTTTAAACTATTTAGTTCGCAACGTTAAGATTTTCGAATTACATTTGCCTAACGATTTAAATTATCAATATGATCTAGATGCAATATTAAATAAAGCGGGATTATGAAAGGAGCAAACTTATGATATTAATTAAAGAAGCAAATAACCTTTTTCAAACAGATATTTCATCTGTCCTTAACATCCTTAGAGCATCATGCAACGGCGTAAAGTGCTGTAAAAACAATAGCGCGGACTCAGGGTGGAGTTCAGTTCCAGAGTCGGATCAAACATCTTAAACTTTATATTCTATTGACAACATAATATAGAATATCCCGCTTTATTTTATATTTTATAGAAAGGCTATAAAAAAATGTTTTTATTTCACACCTTCAAAACATCAAATAACAAATATATCTATGATTCTAGTACAAATAATATTATAAAAATCGATGAAAACACTTATAGTTATTTAAACTCCCTAACAAAAATCGAATTAGTTAATGACACTACCCCAGGGTTTCTAGAAGCAACGAAGACCTTAAGATCTAATGGCTACTTAATTCCAGCAAACTTTGACTTAGAAAACCCGCTTTCCTTCTATGTTAAAGATATGTTACATTCGGGAATGTCAACTATGATATTGCAATTAACAATGCAATGTAATATGCGTTGCAAATATTGTTTTTATTCTGATAAGTATCCACAAACAGATAACTATTCCAACACAACAATGTCCTACAAGGTAATTAAGGAATCTTTAGACTTTTTCATAGAGCATTCGTATTCTTGCCCTCAAAAAACGCTCGGGTTCTATGGTGGAGAGCCATTACTTGAAGTGGATAAGATTTATTTTGCAATAAATTACATAAAAGAACATTGCAAAAACAGTAACATTAATTTTTCAATTACTACTAATGCAACTTTACTTAACGAAGAAATTATAGACTTCTTAGTAAAAAACAATTTCATATTACAGTTAAGTTTGGATGGACCTGCCAATGTTCATGATAAAAATCGTCTCTTAAAAAATGCAAAAGGAACATATGAAATTGTATTAGACAAAATAAAATATTTGTTTTGTAATTATCCTGATTACTGTGAAAAAAATGTGTCGATTAATGCGGTTTTTGATCACAGCGAATCATACAACTATATTTTTAATTATTTTTCCAATTCACCTATTTTTAGTAAAATGTATTGGAAGATCACCTATATTAACGATTATATAAAAAATAATATATGTATCAATAAAAATTTAAAAACCACTAATAATGCCCAATTTAAGAGCAAACAAGTAGCGTATTTTTATAATAAAATAAAAAGCAAAGAGTTTATTGAAAACAAAACCTATCAGGATTTATTTGATTATAACTCAATTGAAAACAAACTTTCTCAAACATACAATGGATTCCCTGTATCTTTATCAAAAGGAGGATTATGTGTCCCTGGAATAACAAGACTTCTCGTGACCCCTGAAGGCAACTTTAGAGTATGCGAAAAGACAACGACCAACGATATATATACAATCGGAAATGTTTTCAGTGGTTTTAATAGTGAGAAAATTAGAAAACTGATGAATGCTGACATAATTGCAAAAAACAAATGTAAAAATTGTTGGGCAATAAGATTGTGTGATATTTGTGTTGCAAAAATAGATTTTTCCAGTCCTGATTATAATTCACACTTAGATGAATTATGTATCAAAACACGAAATCGTATATCGAAAAGTTTAAACAATTTATGTCTGTTACAAGAATTGATGGTGAAGGAGAATACCAATGAAAAAGTTGATAGTTTACCCGTATAACATAGAGGCATTTCATATCACCAGATTTTCAGATCAACTAAAAGAGAATTATGAATTACTGCCAGTGTTAGATTATAACTGTCCTAATGATAAAACTGCTAATTTTTTTGATTGCTATAGCAGCAACGAAATTTCAGTGTATAATTTCAACGATTTGGAAAATATTTGTGCTACTGCAGATGCGATATATTTAACAAAACCAATTAATGTTAATTCTAATTTTAACCTCCCCAATTTTAAAGGATTGGATATTTTGTACGATTACAGAAAATGTTTTTCATGTAAACCTGATGCCATATCTTTAAAAATAAGAAGAGGTTCTAAAAAGACCCCCAACATATTGCACTTCTCTTTGTCCACTTTTACGGATAAAAAAATAGTACAACTAAAATTAATGCAAATTTTTAGCCACAATAATGTTAATGTCCATCAAATATCTTCTATGCCAGATTCGCATATATTTGGATTAAATAGTTTTCCTATAGAGTACATAAAAGATAAAAGCTACTATGAAAATTTTCTTTACGACTTGCAATGGAATAGCAGTTATGATTTAACAATGTGTAGTATTCCCGGAGGAGCCATTGATGGAGCTAAAGACATAAACAATATTTCATTAATAAAAGATATTTATAACAAATTGAACCCTGAAATAGTAATAGTTAACATTCCTTTTTGCAACAATATGTCCGAAGTGAAATCAACAGTTAATATCATTAGACAACATTTGCACATAAATCCAACGATAATAATAATGTCAAATATTGTTGTCAATTGGCAAGAATCTGATTTTAAAAAAAACTTATATGAATTTTACACAATTAGAACAAATCAAATATTTGATGAGCTTTCCACACTTATGTATGATGGCATAAAATTTTACAATATATATAACGAAAACGATTCAATAAGTATGTATAATTATATTATTGAACGATTACACCTAACAAAGTAAGGGAGTGGCATAATGGTTCATATCGCCCCTGATAATTTTGAACTTTTAAAACACAAAGATGTATTTAAATTTAAAGATAGTTATAATAATGCTATTTTAAAATTTAAACAAAAAGAAAAAAACAAATTAATATCTAAAGAACTGGGAATAATTTCATCAAAACTTGATTGCAAAATAATTCTTCTTAAAGGCCTTGTCTTGGCACAGGAATTATATTTTCCTTGCTCTGAAAGATTATTTTCTGATATTGATATACTAGTAATGCATAAAGATCTTGATATTATTATGAAATCATTAGAATATTGTGGTTTTCAAAAATGTTGCGAAAAAGTTAGGCATTATAAATACTGTAGCGATGATTTGTTTAAGTATATTTATTCTGAACAAGATATGCGTTTACAAATCAACCACATTGTATATGAAAAAACAATAAATGGTATAGACCTCATAGTGGAATTGCATACAAGCTTTGCTGGCGCAAGATACCAATGTGTTAGCTACATTGATGTTTTTAATCGTGCAATTGAAGTTCCTTCAATTGCAAAAGGTGTCTATAAATTAGCACCTCACGATTTACTCCTGTATCAAATGTGTCATTACTGCAAGCATATAGGAAATTACATATTTTATAATAGTGAGCACTTATGCATAAAGGAACGAGATATTCATGAAATAGCTATGCTAATAAAAAAATACGCCGACAATATAAGTTGGGATTTAATGATTGATCGAGCTATTAAATGGAATATGCTAGGTAATATTAATTTATGTCTCTCTATATTAAATGAATTATATCCCTCATTATTGAAAAAAACACTTTTAGAAGAAGTTGGGCGTAAAACAGCTGCATTTTCAAATCGCAATTCTCACAATGCGGTAATAGACGACATTTCTTTTTTACCTGCAAAGAAAATACTTAATTTAGATATAAAAGACACTATTTACAATGGAAGAATATGTAGCAATGCTCCTTCCTACCACTTTTCACACAATCTAAGTAATAGTGATTGCATAGAATTAAACCATAAATGCTTCAATGCAATTATCAATGGATTTTGGGATGAAGAAAAACTATTCTTTAACACAACGTTTAATTTCAAGGATGGCTTTAATCCAAATAATTTTGACGCATTAATGTTTACTTTAGGAAGCAATAACTGTATATGTGGATGTCAAAGTTTCATTCTCGAACATGGGAAAAGAAATTGCATTTTAAAAAACGAGTGGAGTGAACCAATCAAAAGTGATTTAATTTACTTTGATATTAATTATACTGCTGAAGAAGCAAATAAATTAAATTTATGCATAACAATTCACTGGTCTACGCTTAATGTTCATCCCCAGCCTGAATTAATACTACCTTTTAATATGAAAATATTTATAAAAAACAATAGTAAAAAGTTAGAACTTATAAGCCTGACTCCATATAAATATTTTAATTTTTATAATAACTCAAGTATTCAACTGATAAATTAATCTGTTGGGGATTTCCGATAAGACTATATCATTTTTGTTACCCTTTAAAAATCAAAGTTTTGCATTATTATATTCCATTTCAGCGATTTGGAACACGTTTTATCTTGAGCTAAAAAAATATGCAATAACTCGTATCTCAACTTTCATACACCGTCAGATATGGAACTTATACAAACAAACCATGCCGCCCCAAATGATGCCCCGGTTTTCATTTACACAAAAGGACAAGCACTTCGTTTGAAGTGCTTGTCCTTTTGTGTAAATGAATTCTAAAAGTTGATATTATATACCACCTAATACATTTCAACTTGTTTATTTATGAGGATTATAATTTTACCGGTTATGACATATAAATTCCTTGCTATGTTGTAATCAATCACGCCTAAATTCTTTCACAACATTATAACTTATCCTTGATAAATCCGACAGATAAATAAACACATCAATATCTGAATAGTAATCCAACACATTATTCCCATCCAAGTTAATATCACCTTCCCGATCTACATATCTTTCCACTGCAGAATAGACCCTATTGCTAGATTCATACTGTTCATAATATTCATCACAATCAAGATTTACAAAACTAGAATCACTTGTGTCAAAAAGTTTGCCATACTGTTTCAATGCATCCTCAATGAATATATTCAGTTCATAGAAACTCAATTTTCCATTAAGCATTTTATTTGCCTTTTCAAACAATTTTTCTTTGAAAAATTTGTATGCAATTTCTTTTGCGCTTTTATCTTTGCCATTATTATCATAGGTCCATTCATCATAAAAATTACTATTCATATATATGAAGAATTTAGAAACCAAATACAAAATGAAGTAAAAATTAATATTATCCGAAATTTTATCGCTATCAGCTTCTGATATGGTGTCGAGCCATTTAACCAAAGCTTCTTTTAGTTTTGGAGAATATACCTTCTCCATTTTATTCCAAATGTCATTTAAATCTTGATTCCATTCGTTCATATCAAATGCTTTGAAAACCTTTATTTCTCGTTCATCATCTGGTTTTTGCACAATTAACACATTCCAATTATAATCAGCTATGCACTCCACCAAACTTTCTAAGTTAGATATATTGAGCAGTATATTTTTCTTCGTTTCTTCACTTATGTTCATTTTTGCATACGTTTCAAGACGATCTTTAACATTTTGCAAACATTCTGCTTGCACAGCATCATTCCATACTGCCGTTTTGTCCAAAATATCTCCTAAAATTTTTGCCTTCAAAACAAAGGGATTTGGTGATACATCAAAACTTATAACAGTTTTATCGTTGCCCAGAAACCTTTGGCTAATTAAAAGCTTCTTTATTTTGTTTAACTCCTTTACTCTGTGCTTGGAGTACTTATGAGCAATTGAGCACATTTTAAGGAGCAATGCCAAATCATAATCAAATCTGAACATTAATGCATACGATTTGTCTAATAAATTTTCATTTCGACTTACAATAACATCCCTGCAATTTACAACGTCAATTATTTTACGTCTTTTATAATCATCTTTTCTAAAAACAAGTCTCCCATCGCAATTGCACACATAGTCATATCTGCTCGGAAGTATGTTTCCATATTCTCTTTTTTTCCTTTTAACAACACTACCGCAATTTCTACAAACCATCATATCCGGAATTTGCTGTATTTCAAAATATGTACGATCCCATTCCTGAATGTCATCGCAAATCCTCAAAAGATACGCAAGTGGATTAAGCTTATACTTAGGAGCGTAATAATCACTTCCATTCTCACCGAGGATTTCGTATTTTAATGTATGATTATAAATTGCAACAGCCGCAACCTCAATTGCAATTTTTTGTTCCTCGCAAACCTGACCGATAACTCCTGTCTCATAAAAAGTTAGAAGAAAACCAACAGCTGAAACTGCCCCATGGTTTTTATCAGAGCATATTTCTTTTCTCAGTTCTTCCTTACCGACAACTCTAAACAACAAGCTATTGAACAAAAGTGCATATATATGTTCAAAATTTTTAGCGTCATCTCCAAGGAACATATACATTGAGGGCATAAATCCCGATATTCTCCGATGAAGTTTTGAAAAATGTTCAACAGGATATCCTATATCGTGAAACAACGAGCAGAGTGCAACCGATGCTTTGATTATATAGTTAATAACATATACATCTTTTTTATAATCCTTATGTCTAATAACACTATTTACTCCATCTTCTCCATTAGACAGTATACGAGCAATACCATTTTTAACATACTGTGAAACCTTATTGTCACCATTTACAAATTGCTCTTTGAAATCATTGTAAATATCTTCGTTGTTTAAAAGCTCCGTCATTTCAAAAAAGTTCCTTACCTGGTGTATAAAATGATCTCGGTAAAAAGAAATGTCATGATTTTCAAAATCCATCCTTGAATGCATATCCCATTCAAACTCAAAAAACTTCTCATCAAACAAGCGTTCCAATCCGGGAATGTTTAAAAATTGATTTACAACCTTCTCCTTAATATGTTTGTAAATATGCAACATCCTATTTGCTTTTCCTTCATCTCCGTAAACCAATCTAATGTTTTCATAAACACTTCCATAGTCACGCTTTACAACATCAGTTAAATTCCATTTACGTTCACATTTTGCGATCTCTGCATAATCGTTATGGTCAATATTAATCTCATATTTTTCACAGATGTAATCATAATTAGCTAAAAATTTTAACAGTTCTTTTTCATTATAAATAACTGGGAATTGTACTTTTTCCTTTGTTTTTTCTGTTACTTCTTTTGTTACTTCTTCCATCTTCCACCCCTCCTCTAAATGTTAATCAGGAAATGTCGATTCCCTCATGCAATGCTCCCTTAATAGGAGTAAAGTCGTTAAAATTGTTGTTTCTCCTAAACAAAAAATGGTCATTAAGTTCAGGGCTATAATCTCTTGATTTGATTAAGACAGTTTTTCGGGAAGTTGATGGTGACATTTTTCCAAGGACATATTTCTCAATATCTTTTTTTAATTCTTCAATATCTCTTGAATATCCATTAATACTATTGTTGTTTAACATTAATGTAATCTTGTCAAATGGCACATATCTCATATCACTATTCTCAAGTATTTCTATCAGCCAATTACTGTTTGCTCTGACATGTGAATCATCTAATGTGGAAACGATTTTTAATTCTACAGAATGAATTTTTTCTTTCATTTCTCTTCTGTAATTTTTGTTCAAAAAAAGTTCTAAAACACAATTTGTATAATCATCCGAATTAGGGGGCATATCAAAGATAATACTGTCATATTCGCGGTCAATCAACGATTCCACCAGTTTTTTCATTACTCCCCTAAAATGAGTTGGCGTTACCTCAACTGTATAATTTGAGTCGCTCGCTTTTCTGAATTTTCTCCTATCATTACTATATGGACTTGACACAATAAAGTCCATAGGAAATTCATCCGCCTCTATTTTCATTAAAACAGTGCTCACGCAATCATTTATTGCACTTAAATCATCAGGTATATCATTCAAATATTTTTTTGCACGTGGCTCAATGTACGTAATAGACTTCACATCATCTCTAATAAATCCTTCAGCCGCAATCATTGATTCCATTGATGTTCCCAGTATATCCATGTCAATTATGCAAACCTTAGGCATGCTGGTCGATTTTTTTCTGCCCTCTTGAATCCGACAAACGGCCTCAATCAAAGCCTCCGTAGTTTTTCCACATCCGCCCTTAACAGAATCAACAATTACTATTTTTGTCACTTTTATCCCTCCATGTTATAGTATAAATTACAATCCGTATATCCACATTGCAAACAAGCCTCGCGGATGTTTCGGAAGATCAACTCTGGATTTTCTTTATTTTCCAGTATTTGATTTTTTAACAACGCTCTTTGCATATCATCAACTGTAAAGAAATCAAACAATCTCATCATCTCAATATATAGTTTTTTGTCGCTTTTTCCGTCGATAATATTTTTGTCCAAAATGTCTTTTATTACTTCATCATTTTCATCTCCAATGATTTCACATTCAATACTTTTTACTTTCAAGTCCGCCTTTAGCAACCTGTAATAATTTAAGTAATGAATTGCATCTCCGGCTCTTCCCAAAAGCACATTTGCCACGTCATCCCGTATTGATTTTTGCAACATACTTTCTCTGACGCCCAAAACAATCTCAAAGATTCCTTTTAATATATCCTTTAATTCTCTTCCATCTTCACAAAACAATAAGCCTTTTTTTTCAAAGACCTCACTAATTTTTTTTGTTGCACCTGCTCTTATTTTGAACTTTTCCATTTTCTTATCCCAAGAAAGCTCTATGGCAATGTTGTCTAAAAGATACGGTGCATTTTCCACTTCAAAAACAGTTTCTTTCAACCGTATTGAAATATTTTTCAAAATATTCCAAAATGAAAAACAAATTGGTTTCATAATCATATCTGGAAAATAATTTGTCATCTCTCCATCATACAGACGCAATTCCCCTGTTGAAGCATAATCAAGATTATCAAACCTTAAAATATTGAACACCTTACCGTTATATTTTTCCACGTGAGAAAGCTTACTCCTTTTATAGTTAACTCCCTCTCTTGTTTCAATTGTAGATAGATAACAATATACAGTTTTTTTCTTGCCACTTGATTTAACACATTTTGATATATGCTCTAACAAATACTCCTTAAGAAATGGTTCAAAAAATCCACTATTTGCCGAATACGGATTTGACATTGCTGCTAAATGTTTCGATATTTCAGTCAAAACTCCCGAAGTCCCAATTTCTCTCTTTATTCCCCATCGATGATTATTTTCCGTATAAGAATCATTTTTAAACGACATATAGGCACTATTCCATGAACCACCTACTTTAGGATAAAACTCTTCGTAGTACATCAAAGGAGGATCCAAAAAGAATATTATGTCATTTTCACCTATTATTTTCTCTATTCTTTTTCTTTGAAATAAATCATTATATCTTTTCTTACATATGTCGACATTCTCGATTTCGGGAGAGAACTTACGGTGACCATTCAAATAGACACTATATGTTACTTTATTCTCTTTTCCACAAGCAGATTCCACCATTTTTTTCAGTTCTTCAATTTCAGGCGCCTCATTGTTTACTATTCTTGTATACCCTACAATACATACACTGACTTCATTCTCGCCTGTTTTTTTGAGAAACTCTTTTATCTTTTCATAAAGTCTGATTGCCCTAACCATAAAAATACTTGACAAATCACGGCTTTTATAATTTCTCAAGGCATTTCCTTGCCCTTCAAAAGTTGTCAGCACACTCTTTCCGTTAGAATAAATCCATCTTCTAAATTCAAGAATACATGATGACACAAAATCACTCTCAAGCATTGCACGAATTCCCTCTGTATAATTATCTGCCTTGTTTATTTCTTCTGCAAATACTACACTTCTATCATATATGTGCATTAACGCATCAAGGGCAAACGGAGATTTCAACAAATTTACAGTTCCCTGCTTCTCGCCAGAAATTCCGAAATTCAAAATCCTTTCAATAATCTTCTGTGCATATTGTGACTGTGTAAAAAGCTTGTAATGTTTTATGCACAATTTAGAGATCTCATAATAATCTTCCAAGTAACTCTCTATTGTAGCACGCCTTGGAAATGCGGTGCAAATATCTTCTTGTTTAAATTTATTGTAGAAACAGATTTCATCTGACATTAGGTATTTCTCCGATATATCCCTTTCTAACTTTTCATGCGATGTCATTATTTTTTGAAAATACTCTTCTATCTCTGTTGCTTCTGAATCATCCAAATACAAATTTCCAACAATATCTGAACATATCTTGCCCCATGTATCTTCTTTGTTATTATCTACATTCTCGCTTGCTTCAATCAAACATTTCCCTTCGTCTATCGCCTGATTACGTCTTCCACCCACAAGTTCAAATGCTCTGATTTGCCCGTTTGTCCGAAGTACGACTGCAATATTTTTTTGATTGGACGAAGTCCACTTCTCAATATCACCATAAAAATTGTATAACACATCCAACAATGTAACAACTAAGTTTTCAACACCACTAAATTTCACTTCACAGCAACATTCGCATTCCTGCTGTTCTTCTCTCAATTTTAGATTGTTGCAAACTAGCAATGTGCCCGAATCTTCATTTACCGAATCAAGGAATTTCATCATTGGCACAAGGAGTCCAATCATAGAAAACATCAATCTTCCAAACGCTGTATCATCGTCAGAAAAATTCGGTTTCACCTTTTTTATACTTTTGGTGCTTAACAAAATCGTCTCACCACCATAAAAACTAAAATTATCACATAATTGGTTGTTAATCATTATTGTCCGTCTCCTCAATACAATATAAAAAATCCCTTCTTAAACTATATCATATGAGTTTACCTTTTTCAATACTCTATTTACTTAAATTTCGTACAAAATCAAGCTCAATGTGTTCTTTTACAGTAGTACATAATATGCACACTCTTCTGTTAAGGTTATTTAAACAATGTTTTTATGTATAAATTTCCAAGTTGTATTGTGTTAAATTATATTACATCAATCCATTCGTTACCACATATGCCTTGTTTAGTCAGAATAGTCTTTTCTTTATCTGCAAAATACTGCAAGTTGCAATTCAACTTAGTTGCACATCTGCTCTTGCAATCTTACAAATGTTGTTATAGCCTGTTCACAAGTATATTCATCTGTGGGATTAAAATTGCCTTTTTCATCACCGTGCATTATATCGGCACTTTTGGCCCACGCTACTGCACTTTTAGCCCACAATGCTATATACTCGGAATCTTCAAAATTAACATTTTCAGCATCAATCTCTACCTCAGAAAATTTAGCAACTCTCATCAGCATTACTGCTGCTTCCTGTCTTGTTATTTTCCCCTTGGGATTAAATTTCCCATCTCCCATTCCGGTCACTATACCTGATTCATAAGCTGATGTTACATAGGGATTTGTCGTATCTAAAAAGGGGGAATTGCTATACATTGGTTTTAACCCGAGGAAAAGTACCGCTATTTCCACAAATTCTTCTCGTGTTATACTTCTTGTCCAATTTTCTTTTATTTTTTCAGGCACAAAACCATCCGTTATGGCTTTTCTTATATCTTCCTTTGCCCATGTGGATGCCCCTGTTGCCGTATCATTCATAACCTGTACACTAATATTGATATAATTATCACTCGTTTTTAACCATATTTCACTATTTCCTGCTTTTAAAGCAGAAATTGTTAAAATTCCATCCAAATAAGTAGCACCAATTACATCTATATCTTCAACCTCTACGGTTATTGATTTACCACTTGTAACCGTCACTTCTCTTTTTTCTTTTGGATACATCATAATTTCCGTTTCAGCAACCATTATTGCTGTCACACGATTTGTGCCATTATTCCTATTTCCAGTATTAGCATTGTTATTAGTAGAACTATTTGCATTATCTGTTATTTTATCACTCCAGGCTCTATATTGTTCTGAATTCTCAATAGTAAAAACAACCTCCGTCTTACAATCCTCATAGTAAAACACCAAAAGATATTCACCATCATAATCGTTGTATGAACTCATGTCACAATATGTTTTAATCTCATACATATTTCCAGGAAACATTGTAGTAAGCCCACGTTTGGAGCCATCTGGATAATAAGTCTCAAAATAATATATAGGGCAATTGGTGGAAACGGTTAAATCAAAGCTCAACGATATCCCATCATATTTACTCAGTATAACATCTATGTAATACTCTTCAGCCTTAACCGCTAAAGTTGATCCCATCAATATTACAATAACTAATACTGTACACAAAAATTTTCTCATCATATATCTCCACCTGCACTAAATCATGATTATTTGTTGGCATCCCTTCTAAACAAACAATCAAATGGAATGCCAACAAATAGCTTTTTTTATTCTGTCACATCTTCAACACTATTAATTGAAGGAGGTGCCTCAAAATATATTCTAACCCAACCTTCCGTTCCTTCCGGATGAGTCACTGATGCACGATATATATCATCTACAGTAGTTGAAAAAGGAATATAATAACTTTTCAACTCTGTATTGCTTGCAGTATATGTATTAGAAATAATAGCATTTCCATTTGTTAATGATACGACTTCTATCTGAATATCATGTGTACCACTTGTTCCGTAACATTCAATTCTTATGCCTGCCACTTCATATCGTGTTCTAATAATCTTCTCACCAACTTTTGTTGTGGCTGGATCCGCTACTGTATAAATCATTTGATATGCAGACGCATTGGGCGCATCATAAACAACATCTTCATATGTTTTATCGCCTATAACCTGCCCGATATTCACTCCATCTGCAAGTACAGAAGTAGACAACGCCAACATCATAATCATCGCCAATAAAATCGATAAAATTTTTTTCATAATAAATTTCTCCTTTGCGTTACAAATTTTACTTTGATTAATTCTCGTTATCCATGTAGATAAGTTTGCTAAGGTCAAGTTTCATAACCTCAGCATCTAATATCGCTCCACGCTTGTCATCTTAAAACAACGCTTTCTATAACAATACGTTTCACTAACTTGCCATTTTGCTACGCTCGTTGAATCGCAAACATATATAGTGATTCACGAGCAATCTATGTAGGTTTCGAAACTAATCTTTCACAAGTTGTCAAGATTAGTTTCAAACACTGCAAATTTTTCAAAATCATCACCCCCTCGTTATCAGATGGGTTTACTTAGGTTGGATGACTATTTACAAGCTAGTCCGATCTAAACCAATAATCATTATGGTAACCTAATAATTTCCCCATTACAACAACCCTATATTTGACAATTAAATTATGTAATAGTCGGGAAAATACTTCAATATTTTAGCGTGAATGACGAGGGATTCAGCGTGAATTTGTGTTATTTCAATAAATTATAGCACAATACTGCACCAAAGGCAAGTTAATTTATTTGCTTTTAGTGCATTCTGTTCTTCTAATAGCAATCGGGTCTCACCGCAAATCCAAACCCACCTGTCGATATAATCACGTTATTTGCACCCGATGCACAATTTATAATAAGTATGTCACCAGCTTCATCCTCACCTGCAATTATACCAACGTGAGATTCATCGTCATAAAAAGCTAAATCCCCCGGTTTTGCCGAACTCCAAGAAATTCTACTGGATTTTGAAAGCTGTCCCTGTGTACCGAAACCAATTTCACTTGCCGTAAACCCCGAATTTATAAAACACCAGGTTACAAAACCCGAACAGTCAAGCCCAAAGGGGCGTTTTGTTCCTGTTGAATAGCTACCTTCTGCGGTAACCTCTGTAAGTATTCCCCAACGTGAGTCCCAACCTATTGCAGAAGATTTACCGCCCCAAAAGTAATTTACCTTACCTACAAGTGAGCAGGCAGCTTCAACAACAGCTCTTCTGTCCTCAGACAAATCCTCGGGCAAATTATCAAGTATTTCTTGTGCTGTGGCATCAGAAATTGCAAGACTTTGCATTGAACCAATAAATACTTCGGCGTTTTCAAGAAGGGTTTCCAAGGCTTCCACTTGCTTATCCGTAAAATTGTACTCATCAATCATATCTTCTTTTGTTTTTGCCTCAATGGTTATGTAAAGTACAACCTCTTCCTCATCCTCTTCGCCTTCCGTTTCCAAATCCCAGTCTATATCGTTCATATCCCAGAAAACATCCTTAAGCTTTTCCTTTTTAGCTTCATCAATAACAACCACATCTTCGGCGGTATCATCTTCTGCACCTGCAAGTTTTACGGCAAAAACAGACAATACCAAGGTCCAGTCTGCTTGTTCGCCCTCCATTACAACTCTGTCATGCTCGTTTTCTTCTTCGATTTCATTGAGCTCATCTGACAGTTCAACATTACACTCAGCTATAATTGCAGATATGGGAATACTGCCCTCACCTGCAGCTTCCTCCGAAACAAATATTCCGTAAGGGCTTGCAATAATCGCAGCAATAATCACTATGATTATAATTATAACCAAAATCAACAGTGCCCACCATCCAAGAGCAGCTATTGCGGAAGCTATTGCTTTAACAGCAGCAACAACAGCTTTACCTACCCATACGGCAACAGTTTTAATAACTTTAGCTGTAGCCTTTGCTGCTTTTGCAGCTTGCCTTGCTAATTGCTTTGCTCTTTTTGCGGCTTCCTTTGCCGCTTTTTTATTTATCTCACGTTGTGTCTTTGCAGCTTTTCTCTTAATTTTATCAGCCGCCTTTCTGCTTGCTTTTTTAGCATACGCATTGCCTTTCTTTACAACTGACTTACCCTTTTCAGCCGTTTTTGAACGGGTTTTGACAACTTTCTTGTTGCTTACACTTTTTTGTTTCACGTTTTTTTGTGGCTCTTTAGGTTTCAACATATTTTCCCGTGTAAGTTGGGGCTGTTCGCTATTACTCTCTCTCAAATCTTTCATATATTTCTGCTTGGTCTTTACAGATGAATAGTCTTTTTTCCCGGTATCCTTTGTTTTAGGCGAAGCTTTCTCCTCTGGAGCCTCAATATTTTCTTTTGTTTTAGCATACGATTGTTCGGAACGTTTTTTGTCGGTACGGATTTCTGCTTCTTCTGTTTTAAGCTTTACATCTTTATCTTGATTTACTGTCGTATCGCTTTTTTCAGCGTCCTTCTTTTGCCGTGCTTTCTCAAAAGCAACCTTGCGACCTTGTTCTGTTTTATTGGAATTACTCGTTTGGTTATTTTTAGCATTCTCTCGTGTTTTAATACTTTTATCACGTTGCTTCGGACCTTTATTCGGCTCTTCTTTAGCATTATCTTCAAGGTATTTTTCCTTTGTCTTTATATCACTATGCTCCTCTTTCGGTGGATTTTCATCCTTTTGTGGTTCGGGAGCCTCCTCCTTAATTTCTTCGTGCTTTTCATCCTTGATTTCTTCCTTTGGTTCCTCCTTCTGTTCCTCTTTTGGTTCATCCTCTTTTTCATTTTTTGAGAATAAATCTTTTGCTTGCTCTCTTGCACATTCCGCTGTCTCTTTTACAGCCATTTTTCCGCCATGATAAGTACTGTATGCGGCATCTGTTGCAATTTCTTCAACTTTGTCAACAGCATAATTTTCGCCCTTGGTTTGAGATTCTTCGGTTTTATTAGCCTCTGTAACTTTTGCAACCTGCTTTTGAATAGCTCTTCTTTTTACCGCACTTGCAGTATCCTTTACAACCTTTGCTCCAATCAAAGGAGTTTGAGGCATATCGTCACTAACTTTTACCTTTGGTTCAATTTTCGGCTTCTGCTTTGCTTGTGTTTTAGCTTTTTCCGTAGCTTTCTCTTTGGTTTTTACCTCTGTCTTTTCCTTAACTTTTGCCAAAGGCTTCTCTTTCGCCTTTTCGGGCAGTTTTACTTTTGGTTTCTTTTTCTTATCTTCCATATTTACCTCCAAAATGAAAAATAGGTCGGTAACGAAACTTAATCCGTTACCGACCTTTATTATGTTTATCCTTCTCCGGGTTTTGTACTCATAAGCTTATAAAGCTCGGTATCTCTCGGGAAATCGTTTACAAAGGGAACTATAGAGCCTCCGACCTTAATAAGTCCTCTACCTGCCCCTGCGTTTGTTATATGGCTCATCTGTGTGTCCGAAATATTTAAGAGTCCTGCCAAATCTCGTCTGTCAGACGGAGCCTGGTTTAAAAGCAAAAGGAATTCACTGTTAGAAAGCATACCTCTTGCCGTTTCATTTAACAGACAGTCGGATATATTCTGGGTAATACCCGTTAAAAGCCCACCGTATTTTCTGAACCTCTTCCACGCCTTTAACAAAAAGTCGGCACTGTATTTGTTCTTGAAGAACAAGTGAGCTTCGTCGATATATACTCTTGTGTATTTACCACGCTTTCTGTTTTCAATTACTCTGTTCATTATGTTATCAAGCATAATAAGCAGTCCTATTGACTTCATCTGCTCACCAAGCTCTAAAATATCATAGGATATAATGCGCTTATTTACGTCAACATTACTCTTATGCGCAAAAGCATCCAAGCTGCCCATTGTAAACATTTCAATACAGAGTGCAAGGTCGTGTGCTTCTTCCTCGGGCTGACTTAAAAGCTCGTCACGAAGCTGTACCAATGTAGGTTGCTCTGTAGCACCGTTCATAAAGTCACGGTAAATTTTAATTGCACATCTGTCAACAATAGACTTATCCTTCGCTCCGATACCGCTACCCATACGAGAATCTCCGTTTTTAAGAAGCTGGTCAAAAAGAGAAATTAAAAATTCCGATTTTAATGAAACAGGGTTTTCATCCTCAACATCCTTGTTTATATCCATTGCGTTTATATAGTGATTCGATGAAGCCGAGAGCCTCACCACCTCACCACCCAGGTTTGTAACAAGGGGCGAATATTCTCTTTCCGGGTCGATAATGATAATATCATCATTTGTGAAGATTGCCGCTAAAGCAATCTCCAGCTTTGAAGCAAAGGATTTACCTGAGCCTGACACACCTAAAATGAAGCCATTGCCGTTTAAAAGCATTTTTCTGTTGCACATTAAAAGATTATGCGACATAGCATTAACGCCGTAATAAAGCCCATTGTCGTCAATAATTTCCTGTGTTTTATACGGCATAAGTACGGCTGTGCTCTCAGTTGTAAGGGTACGTGTTGCCTTTATGGACATAGGACCGTAAGGAAGCACAGTTTTTAAGCCCAGCTCCTGTTGATACTTTAGAATTGAGAATGTGCAGAAATGCTTTCTGCCGATAGAAAGCAAGGTTTCCGTATCATTATTAAGCTCTTCCAAGGAATCTGCAATATGTACGAGTGTAACCGTTACAAACATCATTCTCTGGTCTCGGGTTGTCAAATCGTCAAGGTATTCCTTGATTTCATTTCGTATCTGCTCCATACTGTACGGAATATTTGCAGAAAAGTTATTGTTCATATTCTGCTTATTCTGCCACTTTGTAATATCTGTTTCTGCCGCAAGAAGCTTTTTCTGCAACTCCTTTACTGCATCATCAGTTGCAATGGGATGAATATCTACAGAAAGCATCATACTCCTTGCAAAATCCGTCAACTCTGAAAGCATATTATCCTTTAAAAATGACGGGTATTCTTTTAGAAATATTACTCTCGCAAACCTGTCACCCAGCCTTATATGGTCGCCTTTAAAAGCAATACTGTCGGGACAAATATAGTCTTTAAAGGAAGCTCCCTGTACAACAGCCTTCTTTAAATCAAACTGAAATTCAAAATTATCTCCGCCCTTGAAAAAGTCATGGAATATCCTTAGTCTGTCCTTATACCCAAGCTCCGATATTCGTGAGGATATTTTTGAAAAGTCGCTTGTTAAGTCATTTCCTACTCTGTTGAAAAAGATTCGAGCCTCGTCAATATTTTTTCTTTCAGCCGCAACAGTTATATATTTTTCGTGGATAATGTTATTACTTTCTGCCATTTTATCGCACAAGAGCTCCGTAAGCTCTTTGGTATAAACAGAATAATCGGCATCATCGTTTTTAACAAGCTCAGAGAGTACGGAACGGCTTAATTTTCGATTATATATGCTTATTTTCGCCGTTGCATCCGTAGGCAAGCCGTTTAAAATTGCCGAATGAGCCAAAAACATCTGCATCTGGTCATCATCTGAGGCAACGGCATAGTTAATATCCGAAAAGCTCCAGGTTTTTGAATATATGCCTCCGCATTTGAAGATGCCGTCCTTATATAGCCTGTCAATGGGTATCGACTGCTGCACGGTTCTTGCGATTCTTATTTTTTCTTTCGGCTTTCTTTTTTTGTGCCTGAACATCTCTTTCAACCTCCTTACACATTTCAAGCAAATAGTTTTCCGACTCATATACCCTTTCACCTGAGCATATAAACTCACTTAAAATATACGCTACAACAAATTGTTCAAAGGTCATTCCGTTGTATTTAAAAAATCCTGCAATAGCTAAAGGGGCGGCACAAACAATACAGAGCCATGAGACAGTTTCTTTATCTAAAAATTGACCAAGCCCAAAGTATATCCCTATAGCCGCACCTACAGCTGCAACAGAGCATATAAACTGTCTTGTAGATAAGCCAAAGAACAGACTTTCGTGGTAGTCTTTAATTTCTTTATTTATGCGTATTTCCATTATATCCTCCTATCTCACAGGTTCACTCTTTTTAGGAGCTTTAGGCTGTAAATCTGTAGGCTTTCTGCCATCTCTCGGTCTTATGAAGCTGATTTTATCAGCCAGGGACATTGTCTGATGCGACAATGCTCTCTGCCACGCCTTTGCCTTCGGTGCCCATTTAAAAAAGCTCTTTTTTAATGTTGCAATCTGTTCCTCGGAGGGCTTTTCATCAAACATAAGCTGCAGGCGGTTATTTGCAAGGTTGACAACAGCTTCACCGCCGTAAAACCTCCAGCCTTTGAATACCGTTTCAGGGTTATTTTCAAGCCGTTCAATAACTGACTTAAGCCTTTGTATTTCTTTTCTGTTATCTGTAAAGAACTGACCGGGATACGGTGTCCGATTTCCGTCCTTAACTCTTTTGTCAAGAGCCATTGCCCCCTCATCAGAAATATCAGGATGCCCCTTTGTAGTTCCATGTTCTTCAAAATAGTCATTAACTGACTGCATATATTCCAATCTGTCCTCAAGAGTCTGAATGTTCTCTAAAAGCTTTTCTACTGCCTGAGGGTCATTACTTTTAATCAAATTATAATAACTCATACTTTTCTCCTCCTATGTTCCAAGCATTTCTTTAATTATCCTGTCTGAGGCTTTTATCAACCCTACTAACACAAGCATATTGAAAATAACCTCACCGATATATTTCCAAATCATCGTTACTGTTGTTATGCTCTCATCAAGCACAGGCGGACTTGCACTTGAAAAAGCTGAAAAAATTATACAAGCAAGCACAATAACCGCACCCTCCAGGCATACACCTACATAAGACTTCACAAAGCTTTTTCCCATTTGTGAAGTTCCTTCACCTGCAAAGGATGACAATGGCACAGGTGCTAAAGCCGTGTACATATACAGACGGAAAAATCGTCCGTACACGCTCATTATCATAATAAATGACATTATAGTTATAAACAAACTTCCCAATATTGTCACAAGCCATAGCGGGATACTCGCCCAGAAGCCGGCATCCTCAACAGCCGTTTCAATCGCATCGGGAAGTGATACCGTTACTGCTCCCATTCCGCCCATACTACCTGCAATTTCTTGAACCACACCACCGCAGATGTCATATATGGCAACCATTAAGTCCATTGCATAGGTTATGGCAACCTTTGCAGCAACAAAGCGTATAAAATGCTTCAAGGCATATTCAGGTCTTTGGAAGTCACGGAAAGAAGCCGTGCTTTTAAAAACACTCATAGCAAAAAAGAGGACTAATAAGGCTAATCCGATAGCCTGCAGTCCTCCGTTTATGCCTACCACGATATTCCATATATCTCCACCCTTAAAGCTTTGGGGTGAGGTTGTGACAAGGTCCCATATTTCCATCATTTTATTGTTCCAGGTGTTAAAGGCATTTTCCAAATTCGCCACAATCCAGTTGTCGCTCAAATATCTTCACCTCCTGTCCATAGAAAAAGCCACCGTTTGAAACGATGGCTTTTTTCTGTATTTACTTTTGATACTTTTTACACATTTCTTCTAAAACCAGGAAATCATTACATCTTCTTGCCAGTGATGTAGAATCACCTTTCTCGATTTTATGTTTGTATATGACAGCAGCATTCTTTCGTATCTTTTCCTGAATGGTCTTTATAAAACGGTATTCAGCCTGTAACAATGTTTTGTAGTTTATATCCTGTTCCTTACTTATATCAACATAGGAATATTCTTCCTCCGGAACCGGAAACATATTATTCAAGTTAATAACAGCATAATTCTTAACCTTGATAAAATCAAGCATCTCATTCATATTGATATGCTTCTGTTTGAACGATGATAAGGGTGCGAAATAATCTACCCTGTTAATTTGCAGAATTATACCTATATACTTTCTCTCGTTCTTTTGTCCCGGTTTCTTATTTTGAAACAAGTGAGGCGCATAGGATAATAAATAATCTATGTAATCATTGTTTACTTGATAAAATTTAATATTTTCCATAATTTTTTCTCCGTTTTAAATAACTAAAGGGCAAGTTTCCTTGCCCTCTGTTAAACTCGCATTCAGAGTAGCGAAACACTCACTCTTAACTTTCTTGATTTGAGCCAAGAGAAGCTCGCTTAATAAGTTTCTCATTTATGGGCTGAGATACACCCACTGTTATCTCATAGGATTTACGTCCTATAATAAACATTATGCGTAAATAACAAGACTTAATACCCTTGCTCCGCATAATTATTATATTACAGCTTTAGAAAATTGTCAATACTAAAGGCTGGTTTTATCATATACTACCACTTTATAAAACCTTAAGTCAGAAAAAAATTACAAAATCATATCAAGAATATCCTTGGCAAATGCAATAATCACACCGCCAAAGAATGTTAAAAAGCCGTTTGCACGCTGTGAAGCATCGTGAGATTTAAGTGATAAACCAATCTGCACAATACCAAAGCCCAGAAGGATAAGACCGATGGCTTTAATTGCAGAAAATATAAATTCCGAAAGGTTATTTATTGTATCAAGGGGTGAGCCGTCAGCAAAAACCGTAACGGACATGAATGACAGCAAAACAGCAATAATGGTAAGTATGATTTTCGTTTTCTTAAGTACAAACGATATTTTCTTTCCCGTTTCTTTATTTTTCATCAGTAAAAAACCTCCATATCATCTTTTTAATTTTCTTAATCAAATTAGATATAAACGCTTTTAAGCTCTTCTTTTCCTCTTTAGCCACTTCTTCCTCACTTTCTTCTATGCCGGGCAAATCAACCAGCTCAATGCCCGACTTTTCAATGCTTTCCTTATCGAATACGAAATCATCACTGATTTTGGTGATCATATTCTTTACAAAATACTTATCATCCTTGCTGTGTACATAAGGCGTTGCTCCGCCATCAGCTGTCAGCTTCACATTCGAATGGGATAAAATATCAAACTTATTATCCATAACAGGCTTTTCACCTCGTATGAATATAAGTGTCTTACTGTTATCAAGAAGCCTTACCTCGTCCAGGGTCAAAAGCTCTCTGCCGGTGTTCTGGTAATTAGTGTTACTTGAACCATGAGAGCCTTTTGTTACGCCTCTCGTTCTTGTGTCGATTGTTTCTTTACCGAGCATTTTTGAAATATACTCGTGTGTGCTTTGCTCGTTACCGCCAAGATACAGCATTGTGTCACAGTTACCGACCAGGCTTTCCCAATTATCCTTGAATAAACCCTTTAATTGTGCCATATTCTGAATTATTATGCTTACGGAAATACGCCTTGAACGCATAGTTGCAAGCAGTCTTTCAAAATTATCTGGCAGTGCTACATTTGCAAATTCGTCCATAACAAAATGGACGGGAACAGGCAACTCTCCACCGTACTCATGGTCAGCCTTGTAATACAGTTCCTGAAAAGCCTGGGTATACAGCATACCTACAAGATAATTAAAGGAATTGTCATTATCGGGGATAACACAAAACAGTGCTCTTTTCCTGTCGCCCATTGTTCCCAATTCCAGATTATCATAGCTTGTCATTTTTGCTATTTCGGGCAGGTTAAATGCCGCAAGCCTTACTGCAGCAGAAATCAAAATTGATTTTGCAGTTTTTCCCGATGCCTGCTTGAATATTTTATACTGCTTTAAGGCAATATGGTCGGGGCTTTCTTCCTCCAAAGCCTCAAAGAGTAAATCCACAGGTGACTGGTAATCCTCTTCATCCTCAGTTGTTGCAGCATTTTCAATTAAAAACATAAGCATTTCAAAGGTTTGCTCACTCTCGGGTGCTTCGTGTAATAAATACAGCATCAGTGCAGTATCAAGTGCAATTTCACTTTTCTCCCAGAATGGGTCATTTTGCTGTGCATTTTTTGGCGTTGTGTTCTGTATAAGGTTTGTTATGAGCTTTATAACATCCTCATCCGTTCTGATATACTTAAAAGGGTTATACCCGTCAGAATCTCTGGGATTGATTAAGTTAAAAACCTTTACATCATATCCTTTATCCAAAAGTAATGGTGCGGTAGCACGTAAAATTTCGCCCTTAGGGTCTGTTACAACGAATGAAGTGTTACACTGCATAATGTTTGGCTTTGCATAAAAACGGGTCTTACCTGCGCCACTGCCGCCCACAATGAGCACGTTAAGGTTTCGCCTGTGCTTTTTGCCGTTAAGTCCCATTCTCATACCCTTGGAAAAGATTAAGTTTTTGCTTTTGTCGGATTTATCGGCATACTTTTTTGACACTTGATTTACCTCGCCCCATTTTGCAGAGCCGTGCTCCTCACCGGGGCGGCGATTTTCTCTTGTTGAGAAATACAAGCCTACACCAAGTGCATAAGCACATAAAAAACTGAATACAAACTTAATGCTGTATGCATTAAAAACAATCTTCAAAGGACTGTTAAATGCCGTCATTATTCTTTCGAGAAGCTTAAACAGCTTAACGTCCTCTGCATAGCATCCCGCAATTAAAAGAGCTACCCATATAACCAACGGAATACATATAATAAACAAAACTAAAACAGTTCTTGTGTTTTCATTTCTATTCAACTTGTATCACAGCTTTCCAATGTTATTACCTCTCTTTTAGCAAAAACGAGGACGGTTTAAAACCGCCCTCGTTTCGTTTTAGTTATTAAAGTTTTCGTTATAAACCTTCATCAGCTCTTCAAGCTTTTCGTTCTGCTTAACCCAAAGGTCTGTTACAGGAACCTCCACAATACCCGAGTCTGTTATGAACACAACAGAATTATCTGTCACTATACGTTCATATTCTGTCGTGGCTTCGGTGGGTTCAGTGGGGTCAGTAGAACTTGTTGCCTCCGTAGGCTCTGTGGGGAAATATCCCGGATAATGCCAGAACCAACAGTACTCGCAAGCCGTTGCAGTCAAGCTGCAAAGAAGCATCATAAGTGATAACGATAAAATTACAACATGTCTGAATTTCATATTTCTTCATCCTCTCTTTTTTAATTCTGCCTTGGTTACAGCTACATTTTATACCCACTTAAAAATAAAATCAAAAAAATCACGAATGAAGATTTTTAATTTACTTCGACCAGGTTTCTCCCGCTGTACTTGCAACAGCCTTATGGTCATTTGCAGCCTCCATAATATCGTAGAACGCCCAATAAGAGTTATTCTTAAGGTCAGTAAATTTATTAAGCACTTCAAGGTTCTTATTTATGTAGCTACTGTCCGCCACTCTGCCTGTTGCTCTGTTCACCACAGTTACAACCTCGGCTCTTGTGATGAATATGTCGGGTTTGAATGTACCGTCTGCATAACCGTTAAGCCATTTTTCCTCTGTAGCAAAGCTTATGAGCTGAATTGCCCAATGCTTTGAGGAAACGTCGGAATACTTCTTTGTATTGGAAACAGTTTTAACATTGTTAAAAAGGTCATAGAAACGCACTGTCATTGTCACAAACTCTGCTCTTGTAACACTATTATCGGGACGGAAGGTGTCATCCTCATAGCCCTTAATAATGTCATACTTTTCAAGATAGCCAACATAGCTTGCATACCAGGCATCAGAACCAACGTCATCAAAGGATGCATTGCCCTTTATCTTTTCGTCTTTGCCTTCAGAAACAAGTCTTGCAAAGATTGCTGCAGCCTCAGCTCTTGTCATATTACCGTCGGGCTTAAATTCTCCGTCGGGATAGCCTACAATATATGCGTTATGCTCTGTTGTTTTAACAGTGCTTACGGAAGTTCCTCGGCTACTTCCACCGCCACCACCGCCTGAGGACTTTACGGGAACTGTAATCTGCCCCTTTGCATTTGTGGTCTTTGTAACAGTTTTGTCTGTAGAATCGGTTACAGTTACGCTTACGCCCTTTACAGCCTTGCCTTCTTCATCCGTTACTGTTACGGTTGTCTGGTTACTTGTTGTAAGTTTATGAGTTTCGGGAAGAGTTACAAAAATCTTTCCGCCCTCAATCTTAATAAGAGCATCGGAAATGATAGCCTTTGTATCTTCAACGGTTACGTTGTACTTTGTTTCAACCACTTCACCGGGTGTATCAACATTTCCGTCACCGTCAGTGTCGCTGCCTTCCTGTTCATTCTTATCTGTTACATCAGATTTACCATCCTCGTCAGTAATATCCTCGGATAAAGGCGGGAAAATTACAACACCGTTTTCGTCTGTAATGCCTGCTAAAATCTTTTCTGTTGTATTTTCCTTTACTGTTACGGAAATCTCCTTTACAGGAGTATTATAAGCCTTATTTGTGACTGTTACTGTAATTCTGTCTGAATGTGCAATCGCTACACCTTCGGGGAGTGTTATCTTAATGTTGTTTTCCTCGTCAAGCTCAACGTAAGCATTTTCAACAACTCCTGTTTCCCTCTTAACTGTTACAGCAAAGCCGTTAACCTCTGCATAACCGTTCACATCGGTATAGTCAATATTCGTATGCGGAACAGTAGCCTTGCCCTGCTCATCTGTAAGGTTAGTTTCACTCTTTTCTTTATCGGAAACAGTAACTATCACACCCTTAACAGGCTCATTTTCGCCATCTGTCACAGTTACGATAATTCTGTTTGTAATATCAATTACGTTTCCATCGGGAAGAGTCACAACAATCTTACCATCAATAAGCTCTACAAATGCGTTTTCAACGGGCTTTGTTTCATCATTTACTACCACATTGTATCCGCCTACTACCGCATTGCCGTTTTCGTCGGTAATATCTTCTGTAACGGGAGGTACAACAACCTGCCCTTCCTCATTGGTTGTTCCTGTATATTCACTTTCAAGAGTGTCTTTTACAGTTACACTCTTTTCACCTACAGGGGTACCCATAGAATCAAGAACAGTTACTGTTACTCTGTTAGAGTAGGATATGCTCTTTCCTTCGGGAAGTGTTACAACGATTGCACCGTCCTCGTTATGTAAAACGTATGCATCGGGTATAACACCTGTTTCATCGTTTACAATAACATTCAGTTCATCAACATTTACCTTGCCGTCTTCATCAGTAAAGCCGTCAGATGCAGTAGGAAGAGTTACCTTGCCGTAAATATCCGTAATACCCTTTTCGATGAAGTCGGAATCGCCAAGGGCAATTACAGTAAAGCCTTCCTGAGGGTTACCGTTATGGTCTGTTACTGTGATAATAACAGGATTTTCTCTTGTAGGTCTTGTGCCTTCGGGAAGGTCAACAACAATATTATTACTTTCACCAATATAAATCTCACAGTCAGGAATAACAACATTTGTCTTATCGGTTACTGTTACAACAAATGTATTCTTTGTATCGTCAGTATCGCTGCCAATTGTACCGTTATCGTTGCCTGTATTACTCTGGTTATTGGGAACTATAAGCTGCCCGTAAACGTCCGTTGCACCTGTTGCCATATTTCCCATGGCATCAACAATAAATATCTTCAAGCCTTCCATAGGTCTCTGGCTTATAGTGTAGAAAGCTGTAATTGTTGTAGGCTTTGCATAGTCCAAAAGTCTGCCGTTTGTAAGAGTGATGGAAACATTGTCGTCCACATCTATTGTAAGCTCGGAATTGAAAATGGGCTTTCCGTTTTCATCTGTAAGGATAATTGAATAATCACCTACCTGTGCTCTACCATCCTCGTCGGAGTTATCCTTATCAATGAGCTGGGCAAGTACAGTTTCCTGTAAAACTACTCCGCAAGCCATACATTCGATATGCTTTCTTCCTGAATGTTCTATTGTTGCAGGAACATCAATAACCCACGGAGAGGGAGAATGACCTAATGCATCCTTATAGTCTGATACATAGCTTGCATCACAGTCAGGACAATCATATATTGTATAGCCATGTTCCGTACAGGTAGGCTGTACCGTTGTTTTTGTATAACCGTGTGCCACAGGAGTTTTATAATCGCTCTTGTAGGTATCCTTACAATTTACGCAAGTGTAGGTTGTATAACCCATTGAAAAGCAAGTGGGATTAGTTACAGATTTTCTGTAATTATGAGGCAACTTGTCTCTGTAATAATTCTCGTAACTGTGGCTACAGGTCTTACAGTCATATATCCAAAATCCCATCGAGGTACAAGTAGGCTCAATTATTGTTACATCATATTCATGGTCAAGCTTATCTACATAGTCACCCTTATATGTATCATTACATTTTCTGCAAATACATGTTGTATAACCCATATCCATACAAGTAGGCTTTGTTACTTCGCTCACATAATCATGAGGAATTTTATCCAGATATGATGAAATATAATAGTGACCGCACATTCTACAGGTATGCTCCCAATAACCAAGCTTCTGACAGGTAGGCAATATCTTAAAAGCTGAATAGTCATGAGGAATCATGTCTGTATAGTTGCCGATATATTCGTCACCACAGTCAGAACATTTAAAAATTGTGTAACCCATTTCCTCACAAGTGGGTGCAACAACTGTTTCTTTATACTCGTGCTCCTTGCAGTCTGTATAGTCACTCATATATGACTTTCCGCAATCGGGGCAAGTGTATACTGCATAACCGTGTTCGGTGCAGGTAGGCTCTACAACCTGTTTGTTATAGTTATGCTCTGTCACATCGGTATAATTTCCCACATAGCTGTCACCACAGTCCACACAAGTAAACGTACTGTAACCCATTTCGGTACAAGTAGGTGCAGTTATCATTTCTTCATAATTGTGTTCAAGCTTTTCTGTATAGTCAGATACATAGCTGTCATCACAATCTACACAGGTGTAGGTTGTATAGCCATGTGAGGTACACGTAGGGTCTGTAACTACTTCATCATAGCAATGGTCAATAACCTCCGTATAGTCTGCCATGAAGCTATCACCACAGTCAACACAGGTGTAGGTTGTGTAACCCATAGAAGTACAGGTTGCATCGGTAATCTCAGCTTCATAATTATGACCTAAAGGAATCTCCAGTACAGTTTCGCACACTTCGCAAATCTGAGGTGTTGTACAGGTAGCCTCTAAACCGGGGGTATGCCCTGTTGCATCTATTGCTTTAATGAGCTTTTCGTCACAGTTTACACAGTTAAATTCTATTACACCTTCACTTACACAAGTTGAGCTTGTAACGGAGTGTCCTTCGTCCCATTCGTGACCTGTGGGGTCTGTGTAGTCAGACACATATGTGAGGTTACACATAGTACAGTTTGATGTTGTGTAACCCTTATCTGTACAAGTAGGCTCTTTTACAATTCTTTCATAAGCGTGTGAAATAAGAGGTGTAATATCTGTTATATAGTTATCACCACACTCTTCACAAATATGGTCTGTATAGCCCACACTAATACAAGTGGGGTTATGCTTTTCCGTCTTGTAATCG
Source organism: Clostridia bacterium (assembly GCA_045546275.1). Classification (GTDB taxonomy): domain Bacteria; phylum Bacillota; class Clostridia; order UMGS1883; family UMGS1883; genus RGIG1927. Next base: position 86,580 of record JAZQCM010000031.1, read on the forward strand.
TGCTTACCCATAGGTGTTGTAGTCTGGTAAAAATCACCACAGTCAGAGCAGAGTGAAATAATTAACCCGCCCTGTGTACAGCTTGCATCTCTAACAGTTATATCACCATATGTATGTCCCTTTGCAGGAGTGTAGTTTCTCTTCTCTAAAAGTCCGCAGCCTGTGCACTGGAAACGGTCATAACCAAGGCTTTCACAGTTGGGAGAAACGCTTTCAATATATGTGTATGAATGCTCGTGATTTTCGGGAGGTACAATAATAATTGTATCTCCGCCTTCATCTGAATCCTCCGTCAGAAGCCACACATAAGATGCACCGTTCTCTGTCATGCTTTCGCCTGCGTAGGAGTATGTAATCTGGTAGTACACTGTATAATATCCTGCAGATGTATAATTAGGTGCAGATGTCTTCGTACAGCTGTCTGCAGCTGTACCATAGCGGATAGACGTTCTCACACCGCTGTCAGAAAGGTCTGTAACCTCAATTGTGTGTGCTTCACCATCTTCAACACCGTAATATGCACTTATAACAGATTTTGCAGTTACATATTCATTTGCCGTAAATCCGCAATCTGTACAGGTTTCCGAAATAAAGAACCTGTTATTGCTTATCTGTCCGTCAACCACTTCTTCAAAGCTATGCTCGTCGTAAGACTCTTTTGCACGGGCAAACGTACCCTTACAGAACTGACAATACTGACCTTTCTTAAGTGAAACCAGATGTTCTTCCTCATCATAAGGCTCGTATGTTGTGGCATCAAAGTCAATATAGAAGTTGCTGTCACAAGGGTTCAGCTTATATATATTCTTGTTGAAGTTATATGCCAGGGGTCCTTCAACGGAATTTATCGTACCGCAGGTCTGGCATACTGACTTCGTGTAGTGATAGCCTGTATAGTATGCATCCACACCGGGCGTACCGCTGTCAATGTTTCCTTTTTCCGTACCGTCAAGGTTCATACCGTCAGAATATGCTACACCTCTTGTTATCGCACTCTCGCCCGATTTTGTATATTCGGGAACTCTGTAGTTTATCATTGTGGTATGCTTTTCACACACAAGACACAGCATTGTTTCATTCGTAACAGTTGCGTTCATATCGAACTCGTTTGTTCTTTCGTTTGTAGGGAGCCAGTTGTCCGCAGGGTCAACATACTCGTTTGACTGTGCCGCAAATGCTGTGGGCACAAAGGATAACAGCATACAAAGTGTAAGAACGATTGATAAGATTGACTTAATTTTTCTTGATTTAATCATTTGGAACATCCTCCATTTATATTTTAAAAATTTCAAACAGAAAAGCCACCTATTAAGGCGGCTCAATAAGTTTATGAAGATAATACATTATCTGCTTTTTCCTTTCTTTTTGGTTTTCTTCTTTTTCGCACTCTTTGAGGGTGCTTTTGTTTTTTCAGGAGTTTTACCTTTTGCCTTCTCGGCTTTCTTCTTTTCCTTCTTGATATTTTCAAGCTTTACCTTAACGGAAGGCTTATCATCAGTAATACTGTCCCCTTTTTCCGTAGCCTTTGATTTCCCTGATTCTCTCCCGTGCGGATTTTCTCTCGCACGGGGCTCGGAGTTTTTTGGGGTTACCTCGCCCTTTTCCCGGGTTTTTGTTTCTATTTCTATTTCAGGCTCAATTTCGGGAGCCGTATAACCGAGCTTTTCCATAATGTAGTTGAGCTTTGTAACATCATCCTGCTTTGCTATAATGTCGCAAAGTCCGGAATCATTTGTTTTGTCCGTTACAGCCGTAAAAAGAACGCCGTACTTTTTAGCTTCCTTGTTGAATTTATTTATGTCATCCTCCTTTATCTGGAGTATGCACAAGGGCTTATCCGACTTAAGAAGCTTTTTAAGATTTGTTTTGCCCTGAAGCTTGTTGTCTTCTTTCAAAAGTGCAATGATAATGGCAGCAAGGTTCTTTACACCTAAGCCTGTTAATTTAACAACCTCATCTGTAATCTGTAAGCCTTCCTTAACCATTAAATCCGCGACTTCTCCGCTTGTGTTCATTTTGCATTACCTCCTCTTTGGCTTGTATTTGAAGTAAATCTGCCTGCTGTTTCTTTTGTGCAATCCTCTTCACATCCGTATAAATGGACTTGCACATCCGAATATCTTTGTGTAAGGCTGAAATTTCTTTATTGATTTCGGATATATTTTCCTTTGCATCTTCACTCTTTGATTTATACAGTGCTTGTCTTTGATTTGTTAAATCGGCAATTTTTTCTTCCGTTTTTCTTTGGTATTCATCAAGCTCCTTTACCGTTCCTATCTCATTTTTGTACAGGAACTTAAATTGCTTTTGATACCTTTCAAGCTTTGTAAGCTCGTCACGCATAAAGAAAGACACCCTCTGAGGTGTCTTCTTTTTCTGTATAATCTTAAAAAGATAAAGATAGTGAAAATACAATGCCATAAAGCCTTTCAGCTTCTTTGTTTTAAAAGGCTTTGCCGTACCCTTACGGTAAACCTTTTTTGAAAGCTCGCTTGGTGCTGCAGTCCTTATGCCGTTTCGTGTGGCTATAATTCTTTCCTGAATGTCCTCCAAGGTGTACCCTTCACCAAGGTTTGTAAACCTTATGGGTCTTTTACCAAATGGCGGAGTAAAGGACACATGTGTTATATTTACACCTCTTCGGTTTATTACATAACCACGCTCTTCAAGGTTTTTCCAGAAGTCCCGCATCGTGTAAGATGATTTTATAATCTCATCAAGCTCGCTTCTGACTTGTCCTCGTATGGTGGGCTTGCCTTTTCTTTGTGCATCCCATTCTGCATAATGCATACCCCGCATTTTCGGATTTGTAATAACAGATAAACAATTTTCCCTGCAAATTTCATCGGATATACTCCGAATATCAATAAAGTAATCCTTGAAGTTGTTTCTGTACTTTTTACCCGTTTTAAAGCTGACCGCATTAAAGAGAATATGATTATGCAAATGGTCATGGTCAAGATGCGTTGCAAGGACAACCTCGTAGTTGTCGGCTAAAAGCCTCTCCACTAATTCTCTTCCGCACTTATGTGCAATTTCCCCCGTTGCCTCAAAGTCCTTGAAGGACTGTACCAGATGGTAGGCTAACACCCTGCCTTTTCTCCGCTGCTTCCCAAACCTTGCCTGGGTTTCGAGCATTCTTTCGCAGGCTTTCTCCTTACCACAGTTATATGCTCTGACATACAATGCACTTTCCGTTTTACTGGGGTTTGTTATGTATTTTTCAACATCTGATGCAGTTTCCATATCAAGTGACAGTGTGGTTTTATCAGGGTTAATTATGTATCTCACACTTGTATCAAGCCTGGATGCAACCTTCCAGATTTTCGTAATAGCCATTATTCCAAATCACGCACCTTTTCCATAATCTCGTCCAAAAGCTCTGTAAGATATTTTATCTTATCATAGGATATGCTTTTTTCTGCATTTGCTATATGAGCAATCTGATTTATGTTATTGCCTATTGCATTTATTTCACGTAGGAGTACATAAAACTCATCGGGTGGTCTCGGGTACAAATCAGCACCCATAATGAGCTTTCGTATAAAGGGTTCAACCTTTAGCCCTGTAGTTTCCGCCTGCTTCTTTAAATGCATTTTTTCCTTTTCTGTAAGCCTCACAATAACAGCTTTGTTTCTTTCCGACACCACATTCACCTTCTTTCTCTTGGGGTTTTAGGGGCGTTGCCACTAACAAGTGGGCATTTTGATAGCAAAATGCCGTGCTTGCTAATACAAAGGCAAGCCTTTGTTACCTTTCAGGTTCGTGCTTCCGTTTATCTTTTTGTGCCTTTGCTTCATTCTCTTCAACAAGTATATCAGCACCTTTTTCAACTGTGTCACGGAGCATCTCCATATGGGAACAGTCGTTGCTTAACCATTCGTTATAGCAATAATCCAGGGGATAGTCCAGCTTAAGAAGCGCTATAATCTGCTTATCCGATAAGTAATCCTCTTCAAAGGAAAGTAAAATATCATCACGTATTACCTTCTCGTAGCAACATTTGATTATCTCTTCCGGTGAAAGAGTTTTAAGTTTGTCTATATATTCGTTTTGCTCTTTGGCTGCTTTTTCCCACAAAAGCTCTCTTAAATTCTTTGTACTTTCTTCACGCAGCTCTTCAGGCGTAAGCTTACGGAAGGAGTCTTCTCCTACAATAAGTCCAAGGCTTCCACCCTTGTCCCATTTCATGTGTATTGTACCTGCATCATCGACACCTTTTACAGTACCTCTGTCGCCGTTACCCAATTTTGAATATGGGTCCACCATAGAAATTAAAAATATTCGTGTCCCTTCGGGATATTCTTTTCTTAATCTTTCCACTTCACTGCTACTAAGAAATCCATTCATATTCATCTCTCCAATCCTACAACTTTTCTTTGTGTCTGTTCGTCATCGTCTGGTCCTTCTAAATCTGCACCTTCTCTTTCTCGCTTGTCCATATTCAAAAGTGCATCTACTATGGCAAGTCTTTCAAGCTTTGCTTGCAATTCTGCCTCCTGGGGGAACTCCTTTTGACATTCAACCTTTGCAACCTCTAACTGTTTTTTGGCTTCTTCAAGGTTTTCCTTTACTGTTTCAAGCCTTTTAGGGATAGAATCCAAAGCATTGTCAATACGCTGAATATTACCGAAAACGTCTGTACCAAGCTCAACCTTATGGCTTATTTCTCCCTTTAAGGTTAAAACAAAGGTCTTTGTATGATTTTCAAAGGCTAATTCCAACTCAAAACCTCGATATTCACCTATTGTCACACTCTCAGCAGAAACCATTGTTTTACACCTTTCAAGGATTGCTCGTCCGGCTTTTTCCTTTTCTGTGTAAAGCTCATTGTCAATATTCATTACGCCAAAGCCTTCCTCGGGCTTGGGGTGTGCTTGCAGCGTTTCAACATCCTTTTCATAGCCTGCAATTCTTGCCGTTAAATCAGCAATCTGCCTTGGGTAGTATTTTATAACCTTATCCTCCAGCTCATATTTCTGGCTTAAAAAGCTTGATTTTATAAGCTTCAATTTAGCTACCTGGGTATCAAGGTCCATTTTCTCCTTAATATGCGGATTGCCCGTTGCCAGTGCCTTAATTTCCGCATAAGAAAGTGCCGTTTCGTCAATATCCTCGGCACTTCGCACAGGTGATTTGCTTGTCATAATCTGTGAAATGAACTTCTGCTTGTTTTCAACAAGCTGCCACATGTAGCTGTCAAAGGTGTCTTTAGTTACATACCTACGGATATGTACATCAGAATTTGTGTTGCCCTGACGTATTATTCGCCCTGCTCTTTGCTCCAAATCAGCCGGTCTCCAGGGGCAGTCCAAGTCGTGGGATGCGTACAACAGTCTTTGTACATTTGTGCCTGCACCCATTTTAGGTGTAGAACCTATGAGTATTCGCACATCGCCTTTTCTCACCTTTGAAAAGAGTTCTTTCTTCTTTACCTCTGTATCAGCATTATGTATGAACTCAATCTCATGTTCGGGAACGCCCATTTTCATAAGCTTTTCTTTAATATCCGTGTACACATTAAAGGAACCGTCATTTTTCGGTGTTGAAAGGTCACAGAACACAAGCTGTGTTCCTCTTATAGCCGTAGTTTCCTGCCAGATATTAAAAACCTCGTCAACACAAGCTGATACCTTTGAGCCTTCTTCATCGGGAAGTAATGGATTTATGAGCCTTTGGTCAAGTGCTAATTTTCGCCCGTCGTTTGTGATTTTAAGCATATTATCCACCGATGGGTCAACCACCCTTGCTCTTACCTTTTCAGCCCTGTCAGCAAGCTCTTCAACCATAGCCTTTTGTATCTTTGTAGGCTCTACGGCAATAGTTTTGTAATGTGGCTCGGGAGTTGGCAAATTAAGCATATCTGCAGTCTGTATATCTGCAACATCCTTGAACATTGCCATAAGCTCAGGAAGGTTAAAGAACTTTGCAAACCTTGTCTTTGCTCTGTACCCTGTTCCCTCCGGTGCAAGCTCAATTGCCGTAATTGTTTCACCAAAGGTTGATGCCCAGGCATCAAAGTGTTGCAAGCCTCTCTCCCGTAGTGTTCCATACTGTAAATACCTCTGCATTGTATACAGCTCTACCATACTGTTTGAAACGGGTGTACCCGTAGCAAAAATTACACCCTTACCACCTGTAATTTCGTCTAGGTACTGTGTTTTCATAAAAAGGTCGCTTGACTTTTGTGCTTCGGTCTGTGCTATACCGCCTACATTACGCATTTTTGTGTATAAATAAAGGTTTTTGTAGTAGTGTGCTTCATCTACAAAAACCCTGTCTACACCAAGCTCTTCAAAGGTAACAACATCGTCCTTTCGGCTCTGGTCATTTAGCTTTGCAAGCTTTGCTTCAATGCTCCTCTTTGATTTTTCAAGCTGTTTAATTGTGAACCTTTCTGCCTTATCAGCCTTTGCCGATATAATACCCTCCATTATTTCCTCTCTTTGCCTTTCAAGGATAGCAACCTGTCTTTCAACTGACATAGGTATTTTTTCAAACTGGCTATGACCGATAATTACTGCATCGTAATCACCTGTTGCAATCCTACCGCAGAACTTCTTACGGTTCTTTGTTTCAAAGTCCTTTTTAGTGGCAACAAGTATATTTGCTGCAGGATAAAGCTGTAAAAACTCTGCCGCCCACTGCTCCGTTAAGTGGTTAGGCACCACAAAGAGTGACTTGTTACAAAGTCCAAGCCTCTTACTTTCCATAGCCGCAGCAACCATAGTCCAGGTCTTGCCTGCACCAACTACGTGGCCTAAAAGTGAATTACCACCGTACATTATTCTTGCAACAGCATCCTCCTGATGCTTACGAAGTGCTATTTCAGGGTTCATTCCGCTGAAGGTTATGTGACTTCCGTCATATTCACGGGGTCTTGTGGAGTTGAATCTTTCATTGTAAAGCTGGGTTAATCTCTCACGTCTTGCAGGGTCTCTCCAAATCCAGTTATCAAACTCTGCTTTTATAATATCCTGCTTCTGTTGGGCAATTGTTGTCTCCTTTTTATTTAAAACAGGTTTCTTTTTGCCCTCTGCATCCTCCTCATAATCAAAAATGCGTACATCCTTAAGGTTTAAGGTTTCCTCAATAATCTTGTACGCATTTATTCTGTGAGTGCCGAATGTACTTGTAGCTTTTACGCCTTTGTCATAGCTTTTGTTTGTAATAGACCATTCGCCTGTAATGGGCGAATATTTAACATCAATCTTATCTCTCGCATACCACCCCGGTGATAAAAGCTCAATAACAAACTGTCTTATATCCTCAGGCGGTATCCAGGTTGAACCAAGTCTTACAGTAATTTCACTTGCAGATAAGTCTTTAGGCTGAACCTTTTTAAGTGCTTCTACATTCACCTTGAATCGTTCATCTGTTTGTGCTAAAAGCTCTGCAGTTCTTAATTTCTGCCTTACATTACCTGAAAGGTATTCATCTGCAGGAAGGTATTTTTCAAAGGCATTGCTGCCTTCGGTGTATTGAGGGTTAAGGAAAATAACCTCTTCAAGGTCTTTCACTATTTCATCCTCGCCTTTTCCTGTCAATTCTGACATGAATGCAATATCTACCTTCGCCTTTTCACCCAGTGAAACCGCCAAAGCCTCGGATGATGTATCAACCTTTGTAATCTCTTGCTTTGCGCCGATTGTTCTTTTTGTGAACATGTCAGCTTTTCGTTCAAGTTCTCCGTTTTCATCAATGATTTCCAAAGAGCAGAGAAGGAAATAACTGCTGTCATCGGAGAACGCCATTGCATTACCACGTGAATTTATGAGTCCGTACTTGTTGGTAAAGTCATCATAAAGGATGTTTAGCTTGTCCTGCTGTGCTTTTATAGCATAATCTGAATACCCCTCTGTCTGATACTCTATAAGCTCACGAACACAATCACGGATTCCTATCATACCCTTAATACGGTTCTGTGCCGTTGCATTAAGCTCAACCTTACGCATTATACTGTTTTCACGGAAATATATTTCTCCGTCAACTATTGTATAGCTGAAATTTTTAACATTGGGGTCTGCAGGGATAGATAAATCCTCCTCGTTTGAAATATCTTCTACCTCATATTCCGTAATGCTTGCATGGATATTCTGTATTGCATCATTCAACTGCTCTGAAAGCTCTGTATTTTCATAAGGCGTACAAGTAGGTGTTGGACCGAAAGGACCACTTACCATCTGCATTTCGCCAAGTATCATATCGGGATTATCAACAAAATACTGATTGACAGCTATGCCATTTTCAAGCTCTCCCAGATGTACCCAATCGGGCATAATATCTGTCATTCTATCTCTTTTTTGCAAGAAAAGAATATCCGCCGTAACCTCCGTTCCTGCATTTTTAAGGAAAGCATTGTTTGGAAGCCTTATAGCCCCTACAAGGTCAGCTCTTTGTGCAATATATTGTCTCACTTTTGAGTTTCGCTTGTCCATTGTTCCGCTTGTTGTAATGAATGCAACAATACCGCCGGGACGAACCTTATCAAGTGTTTTCGCAAAGAAATAGTCATGTATAAGGAAATTATGCTTGTTATATTTCTTATCGGAAAGCTTATAGTCACCAAAGGGCACATTGCCGATAGCTACATCAAAGAAGCTATCAGGCAGCATTGTGTCCTCAAAGCCTTGTATTACTATAGAGTTTTTCTGATAAAGCTGCTGTGCGATTCTGCCTGTTATTGAGTCGATTTCAATACCGTAAATTTTGCTGTCGCTCATACTCTCGGGCACAAGTCCCATAAAGTTACCTATACCGCAGGAGGGTTCTAAAATATTTCCCTCTCTGAATCCCATATTTTCCAAAGCCTTATACATAGCCTTAATTATTACAGGTGAAGTGTAGTGAGCATTAAGTGTTGATGCTCTTGCCTGCTCATATTCTTCCCTTGTTAAAGCCTGCCGAAGCTCAGCATATTCATTTGCCCAATTAGCCTTACTGTCATCGAATGCATCTGCCAGACCGCCCCAGCCAACATACTGTGAAAGGATTTCCTGTTCTTCTGATCTTGCCAGTCGATGTTCAGCCTCACACTCTTTTAGAACCCTTATTGCTTCCATGTTCTTACGGAACTTTTCTTTTGCCCCTCCGTAACCAAGCTCGTCATTATCAATAACAAAGTTACGCCTTCGCTCTGAGGGTATTTCAGGGTAAATAACCGTGTTTGCTGCCTTTACCGGCTTTGCCTTTTCAAATTCCGGGACAATTGTTTCTTCCTGTACTTCTTCGGCTTGTTCAAAAACAAGCTCTATCCCGTTTTCCTCAATATAAAGTTTGGCGATATCTTCGTCACCTTCAACGCCAATAACATTGCCTTTAGTATTATACATAATACGAATATCGTCACCATTGTATATGAGAGCTTCTTCCGCCTTATGAAAGCCCTGGCTTTTTATATTTCTGAACCACTCAACGGCAAAAGAAGATAAGCTCTGTGCTGACACATTACCCTCTTCAACGGATTGATAAATACCCATTCCGTCAAGTCTGTATGTTAAAGGTATGAGTCTACCGTTTTCACGGTCAATTTCAAACATCATTTCAGGGTCGTTCATTACGTCCCCATTTTGCAAATATGTATGAGCTATGATGATTGTATCATCGTTAATCTTATTTATATGCAGCGGCATATATCCGCCTGACTCAAACCTTGCATACAAAGCATCACCGTCTATTATTTCCGGAGCCAAGATTTTAAGGAAGTTATAGTTTCTTTTCTCGTATGTTGGGCGTGAAACGGGAGGTCTTGTCGCCTTTTCCCATTCTTCCTTTGCAATTTTGAGGGCGGTTTCTTCATCCCAAGGTACATCTCCGGGGCTATTTTCTGAAATGTCTTCTTCCGGGGTATCCCTCAACGCCTTTTCCAAGGATAAGATTTTTAGGCTTGTTTTATCCTCCGCTGTAATGACAACATCAAAGCCATTCTCCGTTAAAATGTTCATATTGTCTTCCAACTTATCTTTCGGGAAGCCACATACAGTATGTATTTTTTCATCAATATGCTTTGTTGTAAGCTTCAAACCTAAAAACAAGCCTGCTTTTTCTGCATCAGCATCGTAAGCTTCGTAAAAATCACCAACGGGAATTAGTGCGATTGTTTCACCATCATCTTCCATGTGCAGAGAATTGAAGAATTCTTCAAAGCTTTGTTCTACAGGGTTAAGTTCGCCTTTTTCAAGCTCTGCTATTATGTCCTCATCTACATAAGTAAGGTCTGAAAATTCCAAGCCTTCAAGCTTGGCTTCAGTCAGTTCTCGGAGAGAGTCATATCCACGATTGTCAATCAGCTTTCCGTTAAGGTATCTTTCAAGAGTAAAATCAACAAGGTTGACATTTACCTCTATGGGATATTCCTTATCGGTTACTGTTGTATATGCAATGCCTATTTCCCTTAAATTTGAAAAGTCTGCACCGTGCTCATATTCAGCAACGCAGAAGTCGTCAATGAGTTTTTTCGCATATTCCAGCTCTGCATTTTTCCTCTCAATTCCCGGGAACAGATTAAATGTACCATTATTATAGCTTTCTATATTTTCGCTTGCTTCCTTAATCCACTTGTAATAACGGTCATCCTCTTTTGTTTCAAGTAAAAGGCTCCGTAATTCGCTCTGTATTTCCTTAAGTTTACCCTCATCATCTAACTGTTCCTTGATTATTGGTATCGCTTTATAGTGGTCTGCCAAATAAGGGAAAGGACGATATTTTCCCTCGGGTACACCGCTATATGCATAATATATGCTCCAAGCAACCTGTCCTTTTTCGTATTCAGACATATACTCAATATCATTATTTGTAATATACCTGTTAAGCTTCATAAGCAAGCTTATCCGCTTTGCTACATGAGTCCAGGGAATAGTAATCTTATCATAAGGGTTCATAATATCGCCCTTACTTAATGTCAGCCCTTTGCTGTCATGGTCTTCCCAACCAACACCACTTACAGAGTGAGAGCTTCCGCCTATGCCATATTCGTTCTTCAAAAAGTCCGCCCGTTTTTTAGCATCCTGTTCCCTTAAAAAGAAGGATATAATACGCATTTTACTATCAGAAACATTAGCACCTTTTGAAATGACTAAATCAATCTCGTTCTGGGTAATAAACCTTTTACCTTCAAAAGGTACATATTCAACCTCGTTATACATCTTTCGAGGAATTAATAAGTCTTCAAGTCCTTCTATCACTTCTTCAGCACTTATTATGTAATAGTGAGGTAAGCTTTCTGTTCTGTCATAAACCTCTTTTACGGTTTTGATGATTTCATCACGTCTTCTTTCATCACCTAAAGCTTCCGCCATAGCTTTTTCATGCTCAGGGTATCCACCGCTGACTTTGAACTCTTCAAAATCGCCTTCCTGAAAGTAATTCCATATCCAATGTGCAAGCTCAACTTTCTCGTTATGTATAGCTGCAAGAATTTCATTTTGAGGCATATACCGTCCTGCTTCTAAAAGCTCTCTGATTCTCTTTTCCGCCTGTTCCCAGGTAAGTGTATAGTCTACACTTTTGTTTTCCCTGCCATATTGTATTTTTATACCGCCATCATCCGACCAGAAGGAAACCTCTCTTCCGTCTATGATAAAGCCTTTTCCGCCTCTCTTGTATTCTCTTTTTAAGGATTTTACGTTTTCCGAAACAGGCTTCTGCTTACTGAACTGAATGTATATATGTGCTTTCCCGATTTCTTCGTTGGGTCCGTCGCATAAAACCTCATCAATTATTTGCTGTGGCACAGAAAAAGCAGAGCCTGTATTCAGTCGCTCTGCTTCTCTCTGCATATTCAATTGTACATTCGAGTCCTCAGCTAACTCAAATATACTCAGCTGTGAACTAACTGTTTCAACACTACCTCTTCTGCGGAATGACGGAAGTTGTTCATCAGTCCTATCCACTTCTGCGGGTTCTTCGCTTTCAATTTCTCGTCCACGCCCTCCGCTTTCGCCATTTTCGCTGTCATTTCTTCCACCTGTGCTTTCGCTATTTTGTCCGTCTCCGCCAGATGCTCCATCAAGGTCCCCTCTATCATCATCAATGAATAAAGGCTCCTGCGATGATTCTTCAGAAATGTCTTCCTCATCATGCCGTATTTCCCTATCGGCTCCTGTGATTTCGGAACTTCCAGATTCGGGAGTTGTACTTCCATCTGTGTTCTGTATGTTATGTCCATCTTCAAACCTTCTTTCCCCTTGAGTTTCTTCCTTTGTTTCAGCTACATTGTACTGCGCACTATCATTTTGTGCAAAAATTTCAGTTTCTGTTCTTGCACGTAGTGCTTCTGCACGGATAGTCTGCGATATTTCTCTTAAAGCCTGTTCTGACATATCACTAACCGCATTACCCAGAACTGTTATAGCTACATTGGAATTAAAGTCTGTTATATGGCTAAAATCTTCACGGGTAAAAACCTCATCGGGATTTAACCCCATTCTTTGCATAATGATATATGCGATAGATACTTCGGCAACACTCTGAAACCACATATCAATATTCTTTTCGTCAAGCTCTTCAAGAAAAGAACCCTGCTTTGCATATAAAAGCTCCGATAAATAGTCCGCCTTGTTATCCTGTACACAGTTATGTGCTGCACATATAACCGCATCGGTTAATGTGCTTTTTACTTTAAGCTCACCAAAGGTATTTTCCAGGGTTTCTATTATTGCATCGTCATATTTATCATCATATTTCCAAAGACGTATATCCCCGCCTCGCATATATGCGTGCGTATCAGATATGTCAAACACATAATCAAGGTAGTATTCACTGCCTCTTTCACGAAGAAGTGCAATACCCTTTGCACCTCTGTTAATTCTGCGATTGAGCGTATTATTCCACGTATCAAAATCTGCACAGGCTGTTGCATCAGGCCTCTGTGCAAAAATGAGCAGCTGATCCTCAAAGGAATATTTATACTGCCATGCCGCAGAACGTAAAAAAGCTGTCCAGTTTTCAAACATGGACAGCTCCTTTGTGACACTTTGTGCAAGCTCCGTTACAAGCTGCAGCTTTGTCGCCATAACATATTCACCTCTTCTCCTAAATCAAAAAGGAACATTGAATTTAATCAATGCTCCCTTTACAAATTAGTTTGTTTTTTATCTCGTATCTTTACCCTTGCCATTGCTATCAAATAATATAGTGCATAAACGAACCTATAACGCAAGATCATAAATAGTCAAAAAATTTTTTTCTTCTAATTCCCCAACAATAAATTATATATACCAAATTAAATATCAAACTTAATACGAACAAAACTACCGAAACAATCATGTTTTTGGAGCAACTACTATCAACAATCATAGTCATAATATTGGGGAAAATATTCCAAAAAACAAAGGTATACATCAAAAATAATGTTGTTGTAACAATCCCAATTATTTTTGTAAGTTTTAAAATTACATGCATACATCTTGGCTTAACCGGTAAACAATTCTTGCTTCTGTAAATAATAGTTAGAAAGGTTAATATAACTAAAATTGGTGCTACAATTCCTATTGAATTACAAAAGCTTTTACAAAAACACTCTTTACATTTACAGAAAGCAGATAAACATGTGTGATAATCATTTAACAAGGTCTTATCTGAACAAAAACCTAAAACAAATGCAAATATCAACCCCAAAAAGAATTGAGAATTTCCATGCTTTACCGGATTTGAAAATGATACAAAGATATTAATATGTTTCTTTGATAAATAAAAAATATCTGAAGATAAATATGATGAAAACCCCACTCTAGATTTTTTTAACTCATTAATATTCTCATCCTCAACCCATTCGTTGAAATCTACAGTTGTGTTATCTGCCACTCTTGTTACTATATTTTTAACATCTTTATCGCTTCCTATTTTAACTGTTGTAATCTCCTCATCTACAGAGTAGTTTATAGGTGGAGCAAAATAAAACGTAAAATCGGGAGTGCAAAAATCACTATCGTCAGGAAAACATATCTGAAAATTCAGCTTTTCAGTTAATACGCTTCTCGAAAGAACTATTGTTGTTCTCACCCAGTTCATAGCTGAAATTCCCGGGAATTTATCTGCACAAAGAGTATATTCTTCGCCATTATCTTCGTATTTCCCTTTTCCTGCAATACAAATAAAATGGTCGCCTTTTCCTTCTTCTTCAAATTTTAAATGCTCTGGACTTATGGATGGTACTTGTCCCCCTTTACCTGCAGAGTATGTATTAGGGTATAAACTTTCTAGTTCTTGTTTCATTAAATTTTGTGTATCAATTTTTTTACAGCTGCCCCAAACTTTCTCAAGACAACTCGTCTGCTTAAACAGGCTATCAGTTAAATTTTCATATTTAATAGCAACAGAGTCGCCCTCAACTTCATATTTAAATTTTACTTTACAAACATCATCACCGTTATATGAAGGTTCAGGAATCTCCTGTTTATCTGTTTTTTTATGTTTAGACCCTTCAAACATGGTCGCAGTATACAGCTTTAGAGTTCTACCATCTCTGCTGATAAAAACCATATTAAAAAATTTTCTTAGTATTACAGTTTTATAATCAGAATTATTAATGTTTGATATACTCAACTTAACATTTACGGACATGTCTGACCTCTTTTCATACGTTAAATAATTTTTCAATTTCACAAATTGCTTTTTTATAAAAATTCCTATTAATTCCTATAAAGGGAATTTCCATATCGTGGGTTTCTAATTGTTCATATATTTTATTAAAAAAAATACCTTTTCTATGAATTGTACCGATATTAGTATACATATAATTCACAGCACATGTGGGTGAATGTTCAATACCAACTATAGCAACAATCTTATATCCAGAACTTTGAAAAAATAGAATCTCATTAAAGATATCTTTACTCAAGACATCACAAAACTCATTAAACCCCTCCAAAGACTCATAGTATTTTATCCCCTTCGGCGTCCTAACTATTCCGAGTTTGCGAAAAAAAGAAAATTCTGGACACGGCAACTGTACAATATCAATATTTTTCGAAAAGAGCACCCTCTTAAACTCATTCGACCATCTTGTTTTAGTTTCATCCGTTACCGCTTGATAGCCTCGGCACAACATACATGCTGGAACATACACAATATTTTTATGGTTGCAATTCATCATATTCATTATCCAAAAAGAACAAGTTTTCTAACAGGTTCAACTCATTAATTTTTTTTAATATTTCCTCATCATAGTACCTATGTACCCCCTCAATTACCGTATCATCCACACTATCATTTATAGGCACACCTATTAAGCACTTTGCCTCAAAACATTTGCTTATAAACCCTCTTCTCATCAATTCATTATCTCTTCTCCAGTCGTCAACCATATCATATACAGGCAACAACAGGTGCAAGCCTTGGGATTCAACTAATTTCGTATACCGTTCAATCATCCCTGGCAATTCTATAACAAATTGTTGGGATTTCCGCCCACCTTCAGCAATGTAGCTAATATTATATTTTTTACAAATCAGTATAGAATAAATATACATACTAGTCCTACAAGTTAAGCAATGAAACTGAGATGGAGTCATTCCCAAGTACTTCTTTTCTTGTTCATTTGGTTTCATATTGAAATATGGAAAAAAGAATTCTCGAATCACGCTACTTATTTTATAGACACCTAAATATTCTGCTCTTTCTGATCCGTACTGTTTAATAATTCTGTCAGCCGTAAGTTTTGCATTATTAGACTTATAGGAACAACCATTGTCATATGTAACCATCTTAACTTTATAATTTTTTGAATCCTCCAGAATTTTACATGCCGATAAAAAAGAGTCTCTACCACCTGATAACATTAATAATACTGTATTATTCATAATTACCTTCTCTCTTTCACAACTATAACAGTCCTAAATACAGCATAATTATACTATACATTACTTAAATTGTCAATCCTACACATTTTCAAACCTACATTAAGATATCACAATTAATATAATTTATTAAAGCTATTCACCAAAAATTCCATATTAATTGTAGCATTTTAATATCATTAAATCTGGTAAAAACAATGTTCAAACACCTTCGCACCTATAAGTTTTCGCACCACTTCTTCCACCAATATCTATCGCAAGTACATTTCGCAATCAGTGCTCATATCCAAACCAAGCACAATTTCTCTGTCACCAATATGTACCGAATTTATAACATCATAACCACCAACTATTCTTTTTTCATCATCCATTATTTCCACTCACTTTCAAAAGCCGTTTTTCCCTTGTATCTTTAAAATGTGCATAATCAATAGGAGGATATTTTTTTAACCCTTCCTTGTATTCTGTTTTTGTTTTATAAAAACTGCAGCTGCCTTTATCGCACAGCTTTTCTGTAAGCACTCTGCATCTTGTTAAATCATAAAAACAACAAGTTGCTCCCATCATTTACTGTCACCTCTTATCTTTCAGGCTCACTCTTGGTTGTTTTCTTCACGTTTTCCAAAAATCTGACATTTTTAAGACAACGCTCACAAAAATCCTTTTGTGCAGTAAGCAAATCAGTATGGTAATGTCCCCAAAAGTAATTGTTTCCGTCCTTACATTCCCAAGTTACATATTGGACATAGCCTTCCTTCTTTGCACCCAAAACAACTTCGTTTTCGCCTATCTTCATTGAGTTTATTATTTCATAGCCTGCATTTTCTCTACTCATCTTTCGTAATCTCCTCTGCCTTATCATCACCCTGTCCCGACACGGCACAACAGGCCATTATCACCATACCAAACATTGTTCCTGCTATAAACGCAACTATATTCCATACTATTGCCATTTTTATCTCTCCTTCGCTTCTCGTTTTCTGTTCCAGTTTTCAAGTAATTTCATAATGACATCCTCCATCTGCCGTTTTGTATAGCTTCTGGGGAAAAATCTCTTTAACTTATCATCAGTTATGGTTATTTTTATCTTTTCTTCTTTCCTTGTTTGCATAATTCCTAAAATCTCATCTGCATTTAAACTTCCTTGTTCAAATGCCTTGCGGATTTTCTTTGCCTGTTCTATAGACGGTGGTGTATCCTCCTGTTCCATGGTTTTTAAAACCTCAACCTGTTCCTTTGCTCCAAGATACGAAAGCTCAACTGCCGCATTCATTGCAATTTCTTTCTTATCCACCATTTCAAGTATCGGGTCTATAAGATTTGTAAGCCTTATATATCTCTGTATTTGTACGGAACTTTCTCCTGTTTGTTTCGCTAACTCTTCTCTTGAATTAGCAGGTGAAGAATTTTGTCCAAATTGGACAAAATTTTCTTGTCCCGGTCTTCCTGCTCTTCTTTTCATAGCTTCAAGCTTCATTTGGTATGCAAAAGCCTTTTCGCTTGGCAGAATATGCTCTCTTTGCAAATTACTGTCCACAAGAAGAATTGCTGCCATATCATCGTCAAGCTCTTTTATTACTACAGGCACTTTCTCAAGCTTTGCAATTTCGCTTGCCTTAACTCGTCTGTGCCCGGCAATAATTTCATATCCGCCTTCTTGCCTTGGTCTTGCAATAATTGGTGAAAGCACACCATTCTGCTCAATGCTTTCAACAAGCTCGTCCATACTTTCATCCATAAGCACTTTAAATGGTTGCTGTTCAAAGGGATGCAGCTCGGATATGGCTATCAGCTTAATTTCATCGGTATTTCGTCCTTCATCGGTTTTAAATAGGTCATCGTATGAACTCAGCCCTATGTTTTTCCCGCTGTATGCCATTGTCCAATACCTCCTTTGTAAACTGCTTATATGCCTCTGCTGCTTTACCATTTCTGTCGTATGTATAAATACTTTTACCTACTGCCGACATTTCTGCCGCTTTGATTGATAACGGGATTTCTGTGTCATAAATCGTAACGTGCTTTGAATAATTCATCCTTATAACACGTGAAATATCTTTTGCATAGTTTGTCCTCTTATCAACCATAGTCAGAAGTATTCCACCTATCTTTAAATCGGGGTTAATTTGTCGTTTCACCTTGCTCACAGTCGTTATGAGCTGTTCTAACCCTTTTGCAGGGAGATAATGAGCCTGTACGGGGATAATCACCTCATCGGCGGCTACAAGGGCATTTATTGTAAGCATACCTAAGGAAGGAGTGCAATCTATCAGCACATAATCATACTTGTCCTTAACAGTGTCAATATAGTACTTCAAAACCTTTTCACGGCTCTTAATATTTACAAGTGCCGTTTCCATACCCGAAAGCTCAATGTTTGCAGGTACAAGGTCAACACCCTCAACATGATGTAAAATCCCCTCAGTTTCCTTAATCGGCTTTTCTTCAATCACCTTCTGCATAAGATTTGACAGCGTTACACCCAAATCATCCGGTGTCTGATAGCCAAGGCTCTCGGTTAAGCTTCCCTGTGCATCACAGTCAATGAGAAGCACACTCTTTCCCTCATTTACAAGACCTATCCCCAGGTTTACCGTTGTTGTAGTTTTTCCTACACCACCTTTCTGATTTGCTATTGCAATTGTTTTACCCATCTGTACCATCCTTTCAAGTTTTCATTTGAGCCATATCGTAATTGACCTTTGCACTAAACCAATTATCAACCGTTTCAAACGAGCGATAAATTGTTGTAATTAAAAATGCCCGTATATTACGGACATCAGAAGTGTTATTTTTTAACGCCATATTTATATATTCAATGTGCGAACCGTTTATTTTCAAAAACCTGTTCTTCACAATTTCTTTTGGGAAAGGTTCTTTATTTATGCGAATAAAAGGCTCGCTGCTACAAACAACATCAACCATTATCTCAACAATTTCATCAAGCCATTCCTTTCCGTATTCCTGCACGATAGTGTCATAACCAATATTGCCTTTAATAACTGCTTCAAAGCTTTTTCGCTCTTCAATCCATCGCATCGCATCGGCTTCACTGACCTCTCCGATAGGATTCGATATGATTCTATTAGTATCATTAAAATCAGTATTATTTATATTAGTATTATTTATTTGTGCTTTTTGCAATTCTTGATTATCAGAATTCACTTCTCCAGATTTTTGATTAACACTATTCTTAATTTGTGATTTTATCGTTTCTTGATTCGTGATTTCCACTATTCCGGATTTGTGTTTTTCACTACGTTGTATCTGTGATGCTTTTCCAAAGTTCTTAACATATATGATATTTGGTTTCCCCAAACCTCGCCTTTTTCTTTCAATAAGTCCTATTCCTTTTGTTGTATCAAGCTCTGAAAGTAATTTTCCGACTTTTTGGTCAGCACAATTCAAATCATCCATTATCTCTGCGATTGTATAAATGATATACACCCTATTCTCCCCATCTATCCACCCATTTTTCATACTAAGTCCCATTCTATCAAGCATGAGTCCATACAAAACCTTTGCACCAGTTGAAATATCCTTGAAATACTCACTCTTAAACAATATCTTTGGTATCCTATAAAACGTAAATTGCTCTGATTCACTTCCGTAAAAATACTCAAATATCATATCCAAATTCTTTCCCCCTTATATTCGTTTTTATATATAAAAACGGCAATCAATAGAATGATAGAGTTTAAATAATTCCTTATCAAAAAATGATTGCCGTATAGTATTCAAATGTATCGTATTTTTATTCAAAAAGAAAACACCGTTGCTTCTTGCAACGATGTTTCTTGATTTAAACAACGTCAGTTCCTTTAAAATTTCAAAAGTGGTAAAAAAGTGGTAAACTCACCTTTTTGCCTTATTGCAACCCCATAAACACGGCAATTAATTGCCCAAGGGCTTCATTGTGGGGAACAAGATTACGTCACGGATGGAGGTGTTGTCAGTTAAGAACATAACAAGTCGGTCAATACCAATACCAACACCGCCTGTGGGAGGCATACCATAACGAAGTGCATTGATGTAGTCTTCGTCCATCATGCCTGCTTCTTCGTCGCCTGCTTCAAGTGCTTTAACCTGTTCTTCAAATCTTTCCTTCTGGTCGTCGGGGTCGTTAAGCTCGCTGAACGCATTACCCAATTCCTTACCCATTACGAACACTTCAAAACGTTCTGTAAATGCCTTGTTGTTGGGGCAACGCTTTGCAAGAGGAGAAATTTCAACAGGATATTCTGTGATGAAGATGGGGCCTGTAAGGTGTTCTTCTGCCTTTTCTTCAAATGCAAGAGCAATCATTTCGCCAATACTCTTTTCGCCTTCAACTTCAATGCCAACTGCTGCCAAAGCTGCCTTTGCTTCTTCTTCAGTTGTGATTGTGTCAAAGTCAATGCCGGAATACTTCTTAACAGCTTCCTTCATTGTCATTCTCTGCCAGGGACCTGTAAGGTCAATTTCAGTACCGTTGAAGGTAAATTTCTTTTCGCCGTTTACCTTTTCGCAAACATGTGTGATAAGGCCTTCTGTTAATTCCATCATGCCTTCGTAGTCAGTATATGCCTGGTAAATTTCAATACTTGTAAATTCGGGGTTGTGAGTAAGGTCCATACCTTCGTTACGGAACTGTCTGCCCATTTCATACACTCTTTCCAGACCACCTACAATAAGACGCTTTAAGTTAAGCTCTGTTGCAATACGAAGATACATGTCAATGTCAAGTGCGTTGTGGTGTGTGATGAAGGGACGCGCTGTTGCACCACCTGAAATGGAGTTCAATACAGGTGTGTCAACCTCTAAGAAATCTCTTTCGTCAAGATAGTTTCTGATTTCGCGGATAATAGCACTTCTCTTTTTAAAGGTTTCTCGAACAGAGGGATTTGCAATTAAATCCATGTATCTCTGACGGTAACGGATGTCGTGGTCACTAACCTCGTTTTTAACATATTCGTTGCCCTTAACAGGGATAAAGAGGTTCTTTGCAAGAAGAACAAAGCTTGTTACGTTAATGGAAATTTCGCCTGCTGCTGTTCTGAAAACAACACCTTCTGCACCGATAACGTCCCAAACGTCAATTTCTAACTTGAAACGGTTGAATTCATCTTCACCGATTTCGTCTCTCTTTAAGTAAAACTGGATTTTTTCGTCACGGTCAAGAACGTCTGCGAACATAAGTCCGCCTGCACGACGCTTTGCCATAAGTCTACCAGCTGCATGAACTGTTTTGCCTTCAAGCTCGTCAAAATGTTCCTTAATATATGTCATGGAATGAGTTACGTCATATTTTGTAACTTCATAGGGATCTCTGCCTGCAGCTCTTAATTCATTGAGCTTTTCTTCACGGGTCTTCTGCTGATTGGGGTTATTGTTATTATTCTGTGCCATGTGTATCATCCTTTCAGTATATACTGTGATTTAATATTATATATCAGTTTTTTCTATTTTTCAAGCTAAATTTTATTGCGACTGTCGGCAATTATGGTAACAGGTCCGTCGTTTACAAGACTAACCTCCATGTCGGCACCAAAAATGCCCTTTTGGGTTTTTTTGCCCACAATTTGTTCGCAACGACTGCAGTATTCCTCATACATTTTTTCAGCCTTTACAGGCTCCATTGCCATGGAAAAGCCGGGGCGGTTGCCCTTTTTGATTTCGGCAAGAAGGGTGAACTGGCTCACCGCTAAAACCTCGCCGCCAATGTCTGTTACAGACAAGTTCATTTTGCCGTTTTCATCGGAAAAAATTCTGAGTCCCACGGTTTTTTTAACAATGTAGTCTAAATCCTCGTTAGTGTCGCCTTCTTCTGCACCAAAAAGCACCAGAAGTCCTTTTTCTATTTGCCCTGTTATTTCGCCATCAACTGATACCGAGGCACTTTTAACTCTCTGTACTACTGCTCTCATACTCTGTTGCTTCCTCCACCTTCACACTTTCACGGTACATGTCGCCCACAATTCCGCCGTTTTCACGACTTTCAATATAATAGGACTGGCTTTTGGTAAGAATGTTATTAACCTTGAATTTAACATCCTTGTCCGTGGTTTTTTTTGCATATTCGCCAATTCGGTTATACAATTCCTCCATCCTCACCCTGTCGGGGAAGGTGGACATAACCAACATAATTTTAGTGGCATATTCCTCATAAAGGCATTCGTCGTTGTATTTTGCCATTATTTCCTCCCACAAAGTAAGGGCAGAATTAAAATCCCCTTCCTTTGTGTAGGATGCTGCCATTTGTTTTTTGTACTCATAATTCTTTTTGTTGAACTTTATAGCCTTTTCAAGGTATTCACGCTCTGCTGCACCTGTTGATAAGTCATTTTTTTCAGCACAATCATATGCTTTTTCCCAGCTTTCGCTGTCAAAAAGAGCCAAACTTGCCGACATTTCAAAATAATTCTCACCTTTTTTATACTCACCTGTATCGTAAGCATTCTGCCCTAAGGCATAGGGCACTCTTGCAAAGAAGAACAAGGCACACAAAACTATTGCAGGACAGGATAAAAACGCCACCGCTTTATGAATTTTAATGCTTATAGCCTTTGAGCTTGCACCGTAGTACACACAGCACAACGGAGCAACTGCCGTAAATGCCTGAATTGAAGAAAAAACCGACGCAATAAACGTCGCACCAATCACCAAGGAGGAAAGGCTTTTTCTTCTTGCGATTGTAACCACCACGCCCCAAAGAGCAAGCACAACAAAAGCCAGGCCGAAAACGCCAAAGCTTTCCATCATAAGAAAGGCGGTGTTTTGAGCATAAGCCGCACTAATTCCTAAAACAGACTTAACAGCACCATAGCCGCCATTACCTACGCCGAAAACAGAAACAAGCCCGTAAATTGCACCCTTGTAGCCAACGGCATCGGTAATGAAAAGTGTGATTGTGTAAATTAAGCCGATAACGAAAATAACGCCCGACACCAAAAGAGCGCCAAAGGCTTCCACCTTTTTGTGGCGCATGTTAAGTGCAATTACAAAAACAATTACCGCCACCATAAGAAATGCAACAATGCTTTTTGCCATAATAAAACAGTAAAGCATAACTGCCATGGACAAGAAATAGCCAATGTTCCGTTTGCCCTTTTTGTAAAGGCTCATGCCCGAGGCAATGCCTAAAAATGCAATAATTGCACTTGCACTGTTACTGCCATTGCCCAAATCCATACGGCTTATGAATTTTGAATCGATAAAAACCTGCCACAAAAGAGTTGCGGTTGAATAAATTGCTCCGCATTTATACAAGGCATCCTCGCCAAGCCTTTGGAACACTTCCTCGCCTAAGCTTTGTTTTACAAACATTGACAGGGCACATACTACTCCCAAAAGGAGCAAAAGCGATGCAAGGTAAATTCCGCTGCCCTTGTCGGACACGTAAATAAGGCTCAAAAGCCCGTAGATACCTGCACCAAAAGCAATCAGAAAGCTTTTTGACACAACCATGTACTCTTTTTTTAATGTTTCATATGTAAGAAAAGAAAGACACAAACAAAGAGAGGCATATACAATGGCTTTTTTATCAAACCCCGACACAAGCATCGGGAAAAGATAAACGAAAAGCGTCATCATAAAAGCCGTGGAGCCATAATTATACCGCTTCGCCATCATATTTCCTCCCTTTTATTATTCTTCCTCTGTATTATTGATTTTTGTTACAATGGCACGGACAATACGTCTGTCCTTTACCTCGGTAACTTCAATTTCAAGGTCACAGGTTTCCACTTTTATCAATGCGCCATCGTCGGGCACATAGTCAATACAGCTTAACACAAGACCCGAAAGAGTATCAAACTCGTCGGTAGGAAGCTCTGTTTGTGTGATTTCCTGAATTTCCTCCAACAAGGACAAGCCGTCCATATCCCATTTGTTTTCACCAATTAAGATAATGTCTTCTCGCTCTTCTTCTCTGTCCTCGTCGTACTCCTCGTCTTCGATTTCGCCCACAATACAACCGAGCAAATCGTCCATTGTTACAATACCTGCAAAGCCGCCGTACTCATCGGCAACAATTGCAAAATGAGTTTTTTCCTTCTGCATGTTTTCAAAAAGCAGGTCTGCGCCAATTTTTTCGGGAACTATGTATGCCTGATGGATAATTTCCTTTATGTCCTCGCCCTTATCATAGAAAAACTCATAAAGTTCGCGGGCATAAACAACACCAACAATGTCATCAATATCCTCACCGCACACAGGGAAACGTGAAAATCCGCTTTCACGGATAGTTTCTTCCCATTCAATTGCGTTTTCGTCCATCATAAGAACTGTTACATCCTTACGATGAGTCATTACATCGTCAGCACAAAGGTCGCCGAACTCAAAAATATTTGTAATAAGCTCCTTTTCTTCGGGAGCGATGGTACCTGTTTCGCTGCCTAAATCGACCATCATTTTTACGTCGTCCTCAGTAACCTTTTCTGCGTCACCCTCGGGGTCACTGCCGATTATTGAGACAATAAGCTTTGCAACAAGGTTTAAAACAAACACAAAAGGTCTGAAAATACCTGCCACCAAGGTTATTGCCATGGAAAGCTTCATGCTGGTTTCATCGGGGTTTACGGAGCATATTTTTCTGGGCACAAGCTCCACAATTAACATAACTATGAAAATATGCGCCAAAAGCACCAGAACAAACGACAATAATTCGTTTTCAAGACTTTTTGCAACAATTTCGGTGTAAAAGAACACGCCCAATGCACAAATGGTGCCGATAAAGCTTATGGTTGCCATTCGAAGTGCTGCCACAACTCTTCCTTCGGATTCCATAATCCTCATAACACGGCTTGCATTTTTGTTGCCGTCCTTCATGAGCTCTTTCATTTTATAATCGTTCACACGGCCTAAAGCCGCTCTTGCACCTGTACAGATTGCAGCTAATATAACAAACAAAATCTGCGTACAGGCGACGGGTAATGGGTCATTCAACAACTGAATTCATCCTTTCATTATTTAATAGAAATATTTTAGCACATTTTTCCTTATAATACAAGGTTTTTATACAACATAGAACAAAATTGAGAAAAAGAAGCATATGCTGCCTGCCAATACAAACAAATGCCATATTGAGTGCATGTATTTAACCTTCCATTTGTAAAAAACAATGCCCAACAGGTAAACTGCGCCTGCAACGCACATGAAAACAAGACCGCCTACGGGCAAAAGCTTTACCAGTGTGGGAAGCTTGAAAACAATTGCAAGTCCCATAACAACATAAAACACAAGGCTTATGTTTTTCACCTTTTCCAATGCGATTGCATTAAAAACAATGCCTAAAATTGCACACACCCAGATTGCAATAAGAATACCTAAGCCGCCGTTGCCCCAAAGGGTGCAAAGGCAATAAGGGGTGTATGTGCCTGCAATGAGAAGAAAAATTGAGCAATGGTCAAAAATGCGGAAAACCTTTTTTGCTGTGCGGTTTGTGAGCGAGTGATAAAGAGTACTCATTGTGTAAAGGATTATCATGGTTGCACCGTAAATTGAACCGCCCACAACACCCATTACATTGCCGCGCGTTGCCGCCATAACAATAACAAGCACTGTTGCCGCTATTGCCAAAAGTGCACCCACACCGTGAGTAACACTACTGAAAATTTCTTCGCCTAATGTATATCTTTTAATTTTTTCTACCATTTTGTTGCACCTCTTTCAACCAAGTATAATAACACATTTTTAAGTTTGAGTAAACATATTTTTTTACTTTTACATTTTATTCATAATCAATTGACAACGCCTCTTAAGTATGGTATAAAACAACTGTAGACATATTTGGAGGTGTAAAATATGCAGATAAGAAATCATCACGCGCTTTGCCCCACACCCCCCATGGGCTGGAACAGCTGGGATTGCTACGGTGCGGCAGTAACAGAAGATGTTGTAAGAAAAAATGCAGAGTATATGGCTAAGAACCTTAAGAAGTTTGGTTGGGAATATATTATTGTTGACATTCAGTGGTATGAACCCAACGCAACAAGCCATTACTACAATGATTATACAGAGCTTGTACAGGATGAGTATTCCCGTCTTATGCCTGCTGTAAACCGCTTCCCCTCAGCTAAAGACGGTGCAGGCTTTAAACCCCTTGGTGAGTATATCCATTCCTTAGGTTTAAAATTCGGCATACATATTTTAAGAGGTATTCCCCGTCAGGCAGTAAAAAACAACACTGCAATTAAGGGAACCGACAAAAGAGCTTTAGACATTGCACGTGTTGACTCCACATGCCCCTGGAACACCGACATGTATGGTGTTGACCCCACTAAGGAAGGCAGCCAGGAATATTACGATTCTCTTTTTGAGCTTTATGCTGATTGGGGTATTGACTTTGTAAAGGTTGACGACATTGCGCGCCCCTACCACGCAGGCGAGGTTGAGCTTATAAGAAACGCTATTGACAAAACAGGAAGAGATATTGTTCTTTCACTTTCTCCCGGTGCAGCGTCCTTAAGAAGTGCAGAGCATCTTTGTGACCATGCTAACATGTGGCGTATGACAGACGACTTCTGGGACAAGTGGGAGCCCTTGAAGGATATGTTTGAGCGTTGCCGCAACTGGCAGAACCTTCGTGTTACAGGCGCATGGCCCGATTGCGACATGCTTCCCTTGGGAAGACTTCGTCTTTGCAACAAAGAGGGCGGCGAAATGACAAACTTTACAAAAAATGAACAGATGACTCACATGGCGCTCTGGTCCATTTTCCGTTCACCCTTCTTCTTTGGTGGCGATATGACCTATAACGACGAATGGACAGAAAGCCTTATGACAAACGAGGACCTCATTCAGCTTATGAAGTATTCCACAAATAACCGTGAGCTTTACCGTGACGAGGTTGGCAGTGTTGTGTGGTATGCTGAAAGCACAGTTGAAGATGCTCGCTACATTGCTCAGTTCAACATATCCGATAAGGACATAACAGTTGACACACCACTTTCACTTATCGGCATGGAGGATGCAACAATAAAGAACCTTTTCACAAAGGAAGTAAGCGAGGTTTCCGAAAGAATTTATTCTGTTGTTCCCTTCCACGGAGTTAATATATACAAAGTTTATTAATAGTGAATAAGCAAGGAAAGGATTTGGCATTGCCAAATCCTTTTTTGTATATTTTAAAGGGTTTTGCAGAAACTACCTTTGAGGTGATTTTATGGAATTGTCAAAAAAGCAATATGCGGCATTTGTTAATAAAAGAGCTGAGCCCTCCCGAGTTGTAACCAACACCATAAAGGCGTATGTTATAGGCGGAAGCATTTGCGCTTTTGGCCAATGGCTGAAGTTTTTTTATTTAAGCTTGCATTTGTCCGATACCCTTGCCACAACTGCCGTGTCGGTAACACTTATAGCCGTTGCCGCAACTTTAACCGCACTCCACGTGTTTGATGATATTGCCCGCTTTTCCGGTGCCGGCACCCTTGTGCCCATAACAGGCTTTGCCAACAGCGTGGTTTCCCCTGCCATTGAGTACAAAACCGAGGGCTTTATAACAGGCTCTGCGGAAAAAATGTTCATAATTGCAGGCCCTGTTTTAGTTTACGGCACCGCCTCAGCATTTGTGCTGGGGGTAATATACTACATTTTACAGGAGGTATTATGACAGCATTTTCAAAAATAGGTCAGTCAACCTTTAAATTCAACCGCATGCCGTCGGTTCATTCCTTCGCCTCGGTTGTGGGTAAAAAGGAGGGGGAGGGTCCTTACGGCAAAAATTTTGACAGAATTGAAAAAGACAGCTACTTTGGCGAAAAAACCTGGGAAGCCGCTGAAAGTGCTCTTTTTAAGGAAACGGTTATTACCGCAATGGAAAAAGGCAAGCTAAAGCCTTGCGACATAAATGTTTTAGCAAGCGGAGATTTGCTCAACCAATGCACCGCAACAGGCTATGCGGCACGAAAGCTTTCTGTTCCCTACCTGGGGCTTTACGGAGCCTGCTCCACAATGGCAGAAAGCCTTTTTGTTGCATCGGTTTTAATTTCAGGCGGCTGTGACAAGGTAATTGCCGCAACAAGCAGCCACTTTTGCGGCAGCGAAAAGCAGTTTCGCTTTCCCCTGGAATACGGTTCCCAGCGTCCGCCTTCCGCCCAGTGGACAGTCACAGGCTCGGGGGCGGTTGTACTTTCCTCCGAAAAGGGTTCCCCCTTCATAACCTGCGCCACCGTGGGAAAGGTAATTGACATGGGCATAACCGATGCCAATGCCATGGGCCCTGCAATGGCACCTGCCTTTTGCGACACCTTAAAAAAGCACCTTTCCGCCACAGGCAGAAAGCCAACAGACTACGACATGATTTTTTCGGGCGACTTAGGTCATTTAGGCAAAAAGGTTGCCAAGGACCTTCTTTTTGAGGACGGAATTGTTTTAAAAGAAAACTACGAGGACTGCGGCTGTATGATTTTTGACCGTGAAAGACAGGATGTCCACTCAGGTGGCTCGGGCTGTGGCTGTAGTGCATCAATGCTTGCAGGCTACATTTTGCCGCAAATGCAAAAGCTCAATTTAAACCGTGTTCTGTTCATTGCAACAGGTGCTCTTTTAAGCCCCACTGTAACACTTCAGGGCGAGAGCATCCCCTCGGTGGCACACGCCATCGAGTTTGACACCTCGCCCTGATTTTCAGCTTATTTTTTTCATCATTTCGTACTTCTTTTTTGTTGCCATGCCTCCACGGATGTGCCTTTCCTCTTTGTTGTGCTCTAAAACCTTTTTTACCTCACGGGCAAGGGAGGGGTTAATTTTTTCCAGCCTGTAGGTAACGTCCTTATGTACACTTGACTTTGAAAGGGCAAATTTCTTTGCAGCGTCTCTTACCGTGGACTTGTTTTCTATTATGTAATGAGCAAGGCTTTTTGCCCTCTCTTCAATATAATCCTTCATGTCAGGTCCTCCTTTGGTTCATTTATATGTGTTAAAAACCAAAGTAGAACATAAAAAAGCTGTTGCGCAATGCAACAGCTTTTTGTTATTTAAGAACTATTTCACCGTTTTCGAGAACTGCTTCAAAGCTATCCTTTCTTTCGCCACGGATAACAATGTCGGCAAGCCTGTCTTCAATTTCACGGCTTACAACCCTTCTTAAGGGTCTTGCACCCATTGCGCTGTCAAAGCCCTTTTCACAAAGAAGTGCTTTCACTTCGTCGGAAACTGTAAGTGTAATGCCTCTTTCCTTTGCCATTGATGCAATTTCGCCAATCATCAGCTGAGCAATTTCCAAAAGCTCTTCCTTTGTTAAGGGGTTGAACACAATAACCTCGTCAACACGGTTTAAAAACTCGGGACGGAGGAACTTTTTAAGTGCATCCATAGCCTTGGTTTTACTTGCTTCCTCCAAGGTTTTTCCAAAGCCTAAGGCAGAGGAGGAGTAGCCGCTTCCTGCGTTACTGGTCATTACAATAACTGTGTTTTCAAAGCTTACCACCTTGCCGTGGCTGTCGGTAACCCTGCCGTCGTCAAGGATTTGTAAGAGTATGTTCATGACATCGGGATGAGCCTTTTCAATTTCGTCAAAAAGGATTACGCTGTAGGGCTTTCGTCTTACCTTTTCGGTAAGCTGTCCTGCATCGTCGTAGCCAACATAGCCGGGAGGCGAGCCAATGAGCCTGCTTACCGCATGCTTTTCCATGTATTCGGTCATGTCAACACGGATTAAAGCCTCTTCGCTTTCAAAAAGCTCGCAGGCAAGTGCCTTTACGGTTTCGGTTTTACCAACACCTGTGGGACCCACGAAAATAAAGCTTGCGGGACGCTTTTTCTTTGAAAGAGCCGCCCTTTTTCTGCGGATTGTTCGTGCCACAGCGTTAACCGCTTCGTTCTGACCTATTATTCTCTTGTGAAGATTGTCCTCCAGCTCTAAAAGACGCTTTGTTTCCTCCTCTGTTATTTTCTTAACAGGGATTTTTGTTTGCATTTCGATAACGTTTGCAATGTCTTCGACAGTAAGGTGAACCTCTTCCATGTTTTCGGTAAGGCTGTCAATGGACTGCATAATTGAGCATTCCTGCATTTTTAAATCTGCCGCTTTCTGGTAGTTTTCAATGGAATCCTCACCTGCAGCCTCGTCCTTTTCACGCCTTATAAGCTCAAGCTGCTTTTTTAATTCAAAAATGGTGGCAAGCGCCTTGTTTTTAAGGTTTGCCCTGCTTCCCGCTTCGTCGATAAGGTCAATTGCCTTGTCGGGCAAAAAGCGGTCGGTAATATATCTTTCCGACAAAATTGCCGCCTTTTCGATAACCTCGTCGGATATTTTTACCTGATGATAGTTTTCGTAATAGCCCTTTATGCCCTTTAAAATTTCGATTGTTTCAAAAACCGAGGGCTCTTCAATTATAATGGGCTGAAAACGCCTTTCCAGGGCGCTGTCCTTTTCGATATACTTACGGTATTCTCCAAGGGTTGTTGCACCGATAACCTGAATGTCGCCACGAGCCAATGCAGGCTTTAAAATGTTTGCCGCACTCATTGCGCCCTCTGCATCGCCTGCACCAACAATATTGTGAAGCTCGTCAATAACCAAAATAATGTTACCAAGCTTTTTAACCTCTTCCACAATGCTCTTGAGCCTTGCTTCGAACTGACCGCGGTACTGTGTGCCTGCCACAATGGCAGTAAAGTCCAGAAGGTAAACCTCCTTGTCACGAAGCTTTACGGGAACATTTTTTGACACAATCCTTTCCGCCAAGCCTTCGGCAACTGCAGTTTTACCAACACCGGGTTCGCCTATTAAGGCAGGGTTATTTTTTGTTCTGCGGTTCAAAATCTGTATCATTCTGTCGATTTCGTTTTCTCTGCCTATAACCTTATCCAGCTTGTTTGCCATTGCCTTTTTGGTAAGGTTTTCGCCAAAGGAATCAATAATGCGCTTTTCCGCTTTTTTCTCTTCCTTCTTTGCAGTTTTCTCCATTTTGGGAGCACCCTGACCGTTTGAGAACATGTTGTTTATAATGCTCATAACGCTTCCGCCTATATCCTCGGGAAGGGGAGGGTTTTCGCTGTTTGCCAATTCCATCATCTGGTTTTCTAAGTTTGCCATCATTTCGGGGTCAATATCGCCCATAAGTTTATCAAGATTGCCCACACCCAATTCCTTGGCACAGGGCATACAAAGACTTTCGTTTATTGCTTTTCCGTTTTCCATTCTTGTAATGAACATTACGGCTACATTCTTTTTACATCTTGAACAAAGCATGTTTCCGCCTCACTTTCATCATGTGATATACACATTAATTTTTTTTAGTATATCATATTTATAATATTTGTCAAATGAACATTTCATTAATTTTTCTGTTGAAGTTTACCTTATCATATGATATTATGATATATATAAATTATATCTTGTTTACGGAGGTAATCAAATGAAAAAAAGACTAACTGCGCTTCTTATTTCTTCAGCTATGCTCATTTCATCCGTTAGTGCATTTGCATCGGAATCCTTTTCCGACCTTATGGAATTTCACGCATGGGCAGAGCCTCAGATTGAAGAAATGACAACCCTGGGTATTATCAAGGGCTACACCGACGGAACCTTCCGTCCCGACAAGGCAATTACCAAAACTGAGGCGCTTGTTCTCACAGCTCGTGTTGCAGGCTATGTAACTGCCGACTATTCCACCTACACACAGATGGCTCTTGACGCTTACAAGGATGTTATTGCCCCCTTCAACACACTTTATCCAAACGAAGTGGCATACCTTCTTTACAAGGGCATTTTAACAAAGGAGGACCTTCCCGGTTACCTTTCTTCCGACAGAGCAACCTCGCCTCTTCTTCGTTACGAAATGGCGGTGCTTC
Organism: Clostridia bacterium; assembly: GCA_045546275.1. GTDB lineage: Bacteria > Bacillota > Clostridia > UMGS1883 > UMGS1883 > RGIG1927. The sequence goes on from JAZQCM010000031.1 coordinate 118,154, forward strand.
TCACAAAGCTCATGCGAGCAGAAAACAGCCTCAAATCACACGAGGAAATTTCACTTGTTTATACCGACTCGGGCGAAATTCCCATTGATGCGGAAGCTCATGTTGACTTTGTTACTTCCCAGTCACTTATGAACGGTGTTTACGACCCCCAAAAGCCCGACAATATTTATTTTGAACCCTATTCTTCCGTAACAAGAGCACAGGTTGCAGTTCTTTTACACAGAGTTCTTTCCAAGGCCCCTGTTTCCGCAAGCTTTGTGTCATTGGTTGGCAAAAACCCCTCTGCCCGCACAATTACATACAAAACAGGCGACAGTGCACCCACAATTTTCCGAATTGAAAACAACGTGAAGATTATTATTGACGGTCGCACAACCGATGATTTGTCCTATGCATCAACAGGTGCATCGGTGGCATTCTTCTACGTGAACAACACCCTTTGCGACGTTGAAATTGTAAACACTCCCGAAAACCGCTGGGACGGCAAAAAGGTTGTAACCGAAGTTGTTTATTCTGACCCTGTTGAAGGTTCTGTTACAGCTCTTTTCATAGGCGATGAATTAAAGGTTTACATTGACTCGGTTGAATATCCCCTTTCTCCCTCAGCATTGATTTACGTAAACGATGCGGTTTCCACAATTTACGACTTAAGAATTGGCTATGGGGCAAAGGCTCAGTTTACAGAGGGCAAAATATCAAGTCTTAATGTGACAGCTCCCACAACAAACAACACCGTAACAGTTACTGCGGAAGGCCCCATTACAAAGGTTAACATTACTAACCGCAGTCTTATTGTGAGTGTTACCAACAAGAACACCGGCGTTGTTTCCGAAAAGGAAATTTTCCTTGCTACAGGCGCTGTTATTTCAAATGCAATTTCAGGTGCATCGGTTGATTTCCTTTCCTTGGATGTTGACGATTATGTTGTTGCCTCGGGCACATTGAAGGACGGCAAATTCTACGCCTCCAAAATCCTCATTAAGTAAGGAGTATACATATGAAAAGACGTGATAAGGTTAATTATTATCTTGACATAGCCACCGTTGTTTTGGAGCGTGGCACTTGTCTTCGTCGCAACTACGGTGCAATTATTGTAAAAAACGATGAGATTATTTCCACAGGCTACACAGGTGCCCCTCGTGGCAGAAAAAACTGTATGGACCTTGGCTTTTGCAGACGAAACGCATTGAACATTCCCCGTGGTCAGCGCTACGAGCTTTGCAGAAGTGTGCACGCTGAGGAAAACGCTATCATCTCCGCTTCAAGACGTGACATGATTGGTGCAACCTTGTACCTTGCAGGCAAGGACATGGAAACAGGTGATTTTGTTCCCGGTGCATCAAGCTGTGCTATGTGTAAAAGAGCAATCATAAATGCAGGCATTGAAAAGGTTGTTATCAGAAACACAATTGATGAGTACACAGTTGTTGACGTAAACACATGGATTGAAAACGACGATTCTTTAGGCGAAACCTTAGGCTATTAAAAAAAGGGCGCACTGTCAGTGCGCCCTTTTTGCATATATTAAAGGAGGACAAAATGAAAAGAGAAACTATTTTTTTAAACTCAGGGTGGAAGTTTCATAAGGGCGAGGAGCCTATGGCTTTCTACAAGGGCTTTGACGACACATCGTGGGAAACTGTTACCATTCCCCACGACATGAGCGTTACAGAACAGTTTGACAAAAAGAACTCCTCGGGAACAGGCTATCTTCCCGGAGGAAAATGCCACTACCGAAAGCGCTTTTCTCTCCCCAAGGAGGATTGCAAGGTGTACATTACCTTTGAAGGTGTGTACAACAATTCAAAGGTGTGGTTTAATTCCAACTACCTTGGAAAACGCCCCTACGGTTACTCTACCTTTACATACGATGTTACCGAATTTGTAGGCGAAGAAAACGTTGTGAGCGTTATGGTAAGCCGTGACGAAACAGCTGACTCCCGTTGGTTTACAGGCACAGGTATTACAAGAAGAGTGTATGTGACCCTTTGCGATAAGGCAAGCATTGTTCCCGACAGCCTTTTTATTACAACACCTGTTGTTTCCGAAAGTGAAGCAGTTGTTAAGGTTGATGTACAAACAACCATTCCCTCTCACATTACAAACACAGTTTTAGACAAAAACGGCAACAGCATTGCAACAGGCTCCGACGGACTTATTATTAAAAACCCGTCCTTGTGGTCGCCCGAAAACCCCTATCTTTACACACTTAAAACCGAGGTTATTTTTGAAGACGAGGTTTGCGACACTGTTTACACACCCTTTGGCGTGCGCTTTTTTAACTTTGACCCCAACAAGGGCTTTTTCTTAAACGGCGTTCACACAAAATTAAAGGGCGTGTGCGTTCATCACGATGCAGGTGCTTTAGGTGCCGCTGTGCCTAAAGAGGTTTGGCGTGACAGGCTTTTGAAGCTTAAGGAATGCGGAACAAATGCTCTTCGAACAAGCCACAATCCCCCCGACCCCACACTTTTGGACCTTTGCGACGAATTGGGCTTTATCACAATGGATGAAGCCTTTGACGAATGGGAAGGACCTAAGAACAAGTGGTGGCAGGGACATAATGTTTATCCGCCCAAGCGCTTTGGTTACTTTGAGGATTTCCCCGAATGGGGCGAAAAGGACATTAAGGCAATGGTAATGCGAGATCGAAATCACCCATCCATTGTTATGTGGTCCATAGGCAACGAGGTTGACTACCCCAACGACCCCTATTGTCATCCCTCTTTTTCTTCAATGACAGGCAACAACGATGCAAACAAGCCCGAAATTGAAAGAATGTACGACCCCAACAAGCCAAATGCAGAAAGATTGGCAGTTATTGCAAGACAGTTAGTTAAATGGGTTAAGGAATGTGACACAACACGCCCTGTTACTGCAGCTTTAGCCTTCCCCGAGCTTTCCACCAACACAGGCTATTTTGAAGCCTTGGACATTGCAGGCTACAACTACAAGGAGCACTTGTATTAGGAAGACCACAAGCGTTTCCCCGATGCAGTTATTTACGGCAGTGAAAACTCCCACTCCTGGAAGGCGTGGAAGGCAGTAGACGACAACGACTACATTTCAGGTCAGTTCCTGTGGACAGGTATTGACTACATGGGCGAGGCTCGTGGCTGGCCCATCCGCTCCTCCATGCCCGGTCTTCTTGACATGGGTGGCTTTAAAAAGCCAAGCTGGCATTTCAGAAAAACTCTTTGGGACCCTGCTCCCTACATTTACATATTCACCCGTGAAAAGCGTGAAGAAAACGAAGCTCCCCGTCGCCGTCCCCCAAGATGGTTCAACGAGCACTGGAATTTTGACGAGGGCGCAAACTGTGAGGTTATTGCCTACACCAACAAAAGTGAAGCCGAGCTTTTCTTAAACGGCAAATCCTTAGGGGTTAAAAAGGCCGACAACGAAGAACACGGCAATATGATTGTGTGGGAGGTTCCCTTTGAAAAGGGCGAATTGAAGGCGGTTTGCGACGGATACGAATATGTTATTAAAACAACAAGCGAGCCAAAAAAGATAAGTCTTAACCCCGAAAGGCTTTCACTTACCCCCGACAGCTACGACACCCTCCGTGTTGACGTGTCAGTTCTTGATGAAAATGGCAACAAGGTTAGCTGGTCAGATTGCACCATCACAGCACAGCTTTCAGGTTTTTCTGCAACCATTGCAGGCATTGAATCGGGCAATGGCGCAGACGTTACACCTTATTTTTCTTCTTCAAGAAAGCTTCATAACGGCAATGCAGTTATTTATATTAAATCAACTGATATTCCGGGAGAATGCACATTAACGGTTACTTCCGACAATTTGGAAAGTGCATCAGTTACAATTACAACAAAGTAATAAAAAAACCTCCTTTGCATAAAATGGTGCAAAGGATGTTTTTTTATGAACGAACCCAAATACGTATACATAATGTACCCTGTTGAGCTTGATAAAATTAAGGACATTCCGCTTCCCATAAAAGAAAATTCAATCATTACCGTAAATGACGAAGAGGACTTTGTGCCCTTATGGTACGGAAACGCCGCTTTCCCCGAGGACGAAATTTAGTTTTCCATGTTTTTTCTGTAGTAGAATAAGTATTGCTGTGCAAAGCCGCTTAAAGTGCCGAAAAGCGTTTCGCCATCTTTTTTTGCGTCCTTTTCATTGGATGCAAAGTATTCGCACATAACCCTTTTTATCCACACATCGCTTGGGAAAAGGTCATATTTTTTAAGGGAAAAAAGCATGACACAGTCACACACCTTGTCCCCCACACCGTAAAGGCTCATTACCTTTTCACGGGCGGATGAGGTGCTCATTTCAAGAAGGTCTTTTTCGTTAATTTCACCCGTTAAAACTGCATTAACGCATTTTACAAGATACGGCGCACGATACCCTGTGCCAATTTTGCGAAAATCCTCCTCGGTTACGTTTTTAAGCATTTCGGGTGTGGGAAAAGAATAGTACTTTTCATTTTCAAAAACTATTTCCTCGCCCCAATTTTCGCAAATTTTTTTAACGCAGCTTTTTATTTTCGGAATAGACGCGCGTTGGGAAATAATAAAGCTTATAAGGCACTCAAAAAAATCCTGCTTTAAAATGCGGATGCCCTTGCCGTACTCCACCGCTTTTTCCATTAAGGGATTAATGGAAACTTTCTTTTTAATGGCAGCATAGTCACGGTCAAGGTCAAGATATTCTATCCAGAATTTTTCGTTGGGGCAATTGGTTTTAAGGCGGATTTCTTCGCCCACCTTTTCAAAAATGCCCACAAAGTTACCTGCAACACCTGTGAAAACGCCTTCATTTTCTTCCCAGCGGAAGCACTGACCGCAATCAAAGGTGTGCTTTAAATCAAAATCATTGGTTGAAAAAATAAATGTATTCATTAAAATCACCTTAGTTTATGTTATCACAAATATTTAAATTGTCAATAATTCTACAGGATGTGTAAACGTGAAAAAATTAGTGTTTCTTCCCTTATATTACTCGATTACCGCACTTTTACTGCCCTTTGTTGTGTCGCTTTTTGTGCCTTCTTTACCCGTTGAAAAAGAAGAAACGGAAAGCACCATCACCGTGTATAATCATATTACAGGAGCTTCTTACACTCAAAGCGAAAACGAATACTTAACAGGTGTTGTTGCGGCTGAAATGCCTGCACTTTTTGAAAAAGAAGCGTTAAAGGCTCAGGCGGTTGCAGCCCGTACATACGCAATGTACACTCATTCTGACACCCACACCGAAGACGTTTGCACCGACCCGGGGCATTGCCAGGCATACTACACCAAAGAGGACATGGCTTTAGCCTGGGGGAACGATTTTAACTTTTACCTTGACAAAATATCTTCGGCAGTAAAGGAAACGGAAAATGAACTTATCACATACAACAGTGAGCCTATAATGGCAGTTTTTCATTCAATGGGCGGCGGCAAAACCGAAAACTCCCTGGATGTGTGGGGCAATGCGGTGCCTTATCTTGTAAGCGTGGAAAGTCCCGGTGAGGATGAGGCGGCAAACTATTTTTCCGAAAAAATAATACCCTTTGAAAGCTTTAAAGAAACCTTTCTTTCCCATTTTCCAAATGCTTCCCTTACATCCTTTCAGGACATTTCCCATCCCTTACTTACCGATGGCGGGCACGTTAAAAGCATGATTATAGGCGGAGTAAGTGTTTCGGGAACAAAAATGCGTTCCATGTACGATTTAAGAAGCACAAAGTTCACCCTTTCTGAAAAGGAGGGTAATATTGTTTTTTCTGTTACAGGCTACGGCCACGGCGTTGGCATGAGTCAGTACGGCGCAAACGCAATGGCAAAACAAGGCAAAACCTACAAGGAAATTTTATCCCACTATTACCCGGGCACCTCACTTACTGAATAAAACTGAAAATTTCGGCAATCCTTACTTTAAAGGAGGATTGCATATGAATAAAAAACCACAGCTTATGTATTCAATTATTGCCATTTGCTCAGTTGTTCTTTACATGACCTTTTTAATACGAGGCGCTATTACCGACGCCAACAGCACAAAGGAGGATATTCCCTATAATCCGCCTGCAAGGGAAGAAAAGGTAGTTGTACCGCCACCTACGGAAAATATTCTGAGCGTAATGGAAAATGTGACTAATGTAAAACACAAGGAAGTTGTTGAAGAAGAAACAGAAACCCCCACGGAGGAAGCTACTTTGGAAACGCCTGAAAAATTTTCACCAATTTTACCTGTTTCAGGCGAGATAAGCCAGAAATTTTCCTTAACCCACAGCTATAATGAAAAAACAGGTGACTGGCGGGCACATTCGGGCATTGACATAACTGCCGACAAAGCCTCCCGTGTGTTAGCTGTAGAGGACGGCACGGTTACAAAGTGTATTTATGACCCCCTTTGGGGCAATGTAATTGAAATTGACCACGGCGAATATGTGAGCATATACAAAAATTTATCCACACTCATAATGGTCAAAGAGGGCGACTGGGTAAAAAGGGGCGAAGCAATTTCGGGCGTTGGCCACAGCGCCTCGGCAGAGGGGTATCTTACAGACCATCTGCATTTTGAAATGAAGCATTATTCCGATTATATTGACCCATTGAGCATCATCGGTGCTTCTTGACAAAGTATCCTGAGTATAATAAAATATACTCAGGATACTTTTTTTAAGGAGATTTTTTTATGATAGATGTAGCAATTATTGGCGGAGGTCCTGCAGCAATAGGTGCGGCAATTTATGCAGCACGAAGCGGCATGGAATGTACAGTTTTTGAAAAAAAGTTTGTGGGCGGTCAGGCGTCAACCACATACGAAATTGATAATTATCCGGGCTTTCCCAATGCACCAAGTGGTGAAGAGCTTGCAGGCAAAATGCAGGAGCATGCGGCAAAGTTTAACGTGAAATTCCGCTACAATAATGTTGTTGAGCTGGATTTGTCGGGCGATGTTAAAATCATTAAAACCGCAAAAAAGGAATTTGAGGCAAAAAGTGTGATTATTGCCACAGGGGCAAGTCCTGCCAAGCTGAATGTTTTGGGCGAAAGCGAGTTTTCAGGCAGAGGGGTGAGCTACTGCGCAACCTGTGACGGCATGTTTTTTAAGGACAAAACAGTTTGTGTTGCAGGTGGTGGCAACACTGCTGTTGAGGACGCAATTTACCTTGCTCCCATTGCAAAAAAGGTGTACATTATCCACCGAAGAGATGAATTCCGTGCATCGCCCCTTTTGGTGGAAAGGCTTAAGAAATTTGAAAACGTGGAGTTTGTGTTGAAAGCAAACGTGAGCGAAATAAAGGGCAGCGACAAGGTTAACGAAATTACTGTAACCTACACCGACGGCACTTTACGTGAAATTGAAACTGATGCACTTTTTGTTGCAGTTGGCATTATTCCTCAGAATGATTTAATAAAGGACAAATTAAACTGTGACGAAAAGGGCTTTATTATAACAGACGAGGATATGAAAACAAATCTTCAAGGTGTTTTTGCCGCAGGCGACATACGCCACAAAAGCCTCAGACAGGTTATAACAGCTGTGAGCGACGGAGCCATAGCCGGCGAAGAAGCAAGTAAATACGTAAATTCATTACTTTAAAAAAAAGGCTTTTTAAGCCTTTTTTCTTTCTTCACATGAATTTAACTTGATAAAAAAGGCGTAATATGATACTATAATATTAGGTTATTATAATTTTAAAGGAGAGGTAAAAATGAAAAAAGTTTTATGTTTTTTCATTGCACTTGTTATGCTTATGGCTGCAACACCTGCAATGGCAGAAAACGAAGTTTCGGTAACCTTTAACGGCGAAGAAGTAGCTTTAGAGCAAAAGGTTATCACAATAGGCGACACACTCTATGTTCCCTTACGCCCCGTAAGTGAGGCAATGGAGCTTGTAACAAGCTGGGACAACGATGCAAGATGTGCCCTTGCCAAGGGTAGCATTCTTAACATAACTGTTCCCATTGGCGAAAAATATGTTAAAAACCTTAACATGAAAAAGAGTATATCCAAGGAAAACATTATTCATAACGACTATACATATGTTCCTGTTGATGCTCTTTCAGTTATGGATATTTCCTACACATGGGATAAGGAGGCTAACACTCTTAACCTTTCCCTTCCCCTTCTTAACGGCAAGTATTATGTTATCCGCCACAAGAAGACAGGTCTTGTTATGATGCCTGAAAATGCTGCAACAACCGATGGTCCCCTTATCCGTTTGGTTGATTTTGACGGTAGCGATGCTCAGCTGTGGCAGTTTTTAATCCGTGGCGATAATCTTTACCGCCCCGTAAACCAGAAGAGCCTGAGAAGCATGGACATGCCCAACTGGAGAAGTGACGAAGGCTTGGAATTGATCCAGTACGGCAATACCGAGGGTACAAACCAGTGGGTACACCCTGTAAGTAACGGTGACGGTACATATCATCTTATTATGCACCACTCAATGATGTATCTTGGCGCAACCGAAAACAACACCATTGCCCAGTACAACGATTTTGACGCTGAACGTGACTCTTACGAGCTTGTGGAAGTTAAAAAGAGCACAGAGGAAGAAGATGGCATTAAGATTGAAATTGAAACAGCTGACCCCCTGAACGGAAAGTTCGTTACTCTTAAAAATATTAATTCCCAAAGCGTTGTAACAGTAGAAAAAGCCTCCAAGGAAGAAAATGCAAAAATCCTCCTTTCAGAAGCTACAAATACCGACAGCGACGTGTGGATAATCACAAAGGCAGAAGACGGTTACATTTTAACAAATAAAGACTCTTACCTTACATTAACAGGTAACGGTGCAGGCGGCACTGCATATCAGGCATTATCAACAGGTAGCGATTGCCAGCTTTACCTTATTGAAAAGAATAATGACGGTAGCTACCTCTTCAAGTCCAAAGAATCTGGCTTTTATCTTACAGAAGCAGGCGGAAAGCTTGTTGAAACTGTTTTACGTAATGACGGCAGCCAGAACTTTACTATGGAAGAGCCCTTCTGCAACACAGATTTTTACCAGAAGGACACAATGGGCGGTAAGTTCTACGAAATAAAGCACTCCTCCGGCAAGGTTATGGGCGTTCCCGAGGATGTTATAAAGACAAATGCACTTATTAAAGCACTTCCCGACACCGACGTTGATACAAACCTGTGGGCACTTGTTTCCATGGGTGGCGGCAAGTACGTTATTTCCAACAAGGTTTCCATTCAGTCCTTTGACGTGCCCAACGGCAAAAAGGACGAAGGCTTGGAAATTATCCAGTACGAATCCAACTATGGTGCAAACCAGATTTATGTTTTAGAAGATGCAGGAGATGGTATGTTCCGCATTAAGTGCCATGTGTCTGATTTGTACCTCACACTTACAGAAAACGACACCTTTGCACAGTTTGCATTAAAGGACGACGACAGCCAGAAGTTCACCTTTGAAGAAAAGGGCGAAAGCACAAAGAAAATGGTTGGCGCAGTTGCACAAATGTTCCTTATCCGTGGCGAGGACGATGTTACAAGTGCAAAGGTACAGTGGAACGTTGTTTACGGCGCAACACATTACGACATTTACAGAAGTGTTGACAATGGAGAATTTGAATTCCTCACCTCCTCCAAGGGTCAGATGATTGACGATTACGATTTGGAAATCGGCAAGGAATATAAGTATGCTGTGTATGCAATTGAAAAGGACACAATGATTGACTATGCAATCACAGATGCAGTTACTCCCTACACACTTCCTGCTGACCTTTCCGAAAGTTCCAACCTTGAAGCATCCGACGTTAAAAGACCTAACACAATGATTGCCAACGACGGCACCTACTACCACTTCCAGCAGTGGGGCGTTGATGGTCAGCCCGGCTTTGGCAGAGTTATGATGCAGACAAGTAAGGACGATGTTACTTACACAGAATGGAAAGAAGTATTAAACTACAAGGAAATTTTGGCTCACGAAACATGTACAAACTTTACACAGTGCAGATTTGAAAGTGTAAACTTTGTTTACAACAAAAAGGCTGACACCTTTGCATTTATTGCACACTTTGAAGCAGACGGCGGCTACGGCACAGCTATGATTTCTCTCGCTTCAATGAAGTCTACTGACGAAAGAATGACCTTCCATGGCGCATATCGCCCCGAGGGTGATGACTGCCGTGACCTTAACGTGTTCGTTGACGACGATTCCTCAGGCTACATTATTGCGGCAGCCAACAACAATGCAAATCTTGGTATTTACAAGCTCAACGACGACTGGTCCGCAATTGAAGGCAGGCTTTGCTTTGTAAGCATGTACAAATGGAGAGAGCTTCCATCTGTTCTTAAGAAGGACGGCACATATTACCTCTTCTCCTCCGGTACTGCAGGCTGGTATCCCACACAGGGCATGGTTGCAACAGCAACTGATATGGGCGGTCCCTGGAGCGAATTGAAGCATGTTGGTAACACAACAACCTTCTCCTCTCAGTCAGGTACAATGTTCACTCTTCACCAGGGTGGCAACAACCACATTATGGCAACCTACCGCTGGATGTTTGGCTGGCAGGATGCCACAAACAAGTCCACAACAAACCGCCGTTACCCCGTAAGTGTATCTAACGGCTACGCATTCTACGACTTCTTTGACGCACTTTTGTACAACTGGGCAAACGACGTTCTTATCCCCGTTCAGACAGGCAGAGTGCTTTCTCAGAGCGCTGCAGTTAAAACCGAAGACACTGAAGGTTATGCTGTAGGAAATGGGGCTAACGATTCTCACTACCGCACAAGCTGGTACAAGAATGAAAATGTATGGCCCTTTACCTGGGAAGCAGATTTAGGTAAGGTGAGCCACCTTACACAGCTTCAGGTTTCCTGGCTTATCTGGAACGGCAGCGAAGCTTACTACAACTACATTTTAGAAGCAAGCGTTGACGGCGAAAACTGGACAAAGGTGCTTGATAAGAGCGAAGGCTACACCGACTACGGCTTTACATGCGACAACATTGACGGCTACGGAAGATATGTTCGTCTTACAGTTTTAAATGCAAAGCCTCGTAATAGCGAAACAAACACATATCCTGCACAGATTCAGGAAGTTAAAATTTTAGGTAAGTAATTAAATTTAAAAGGTTCCCGAAATTAAATTTCGGGAACCTTTTTTTAATGCTTTTTAATTAAGTTAATAAGCTGGTTTACAACCATACTGCCAACGCTCAAGAGCAAAATTGCACCAAGCAAAGCTCCTGAAAGCTCTGCAGTTTTAAAAATTGAGTGCAAGGGGCTTATGAGTAGTACACTGCCCAAAAGCACTACGCCAAAGAGGAATGCACCAATAAGTGCCTTGTTGTTGAAAAACTTCTTTGTGAAAAGCAGCCACTTGTTGCTCTTTGAGGTAAAGCCGTGGAAAAGTCGGGACAAGGAAAGTGTTGCAAAAGCCATTGTACTGCCTGCCGCAGGGCTTATCTTAAGACCAATGTGGAAAGCTGAGATTGTAGCTATTGCAATAACCACGCCCTGTGTAATCACATTTATCATAAAGCTCTTTGTAAGTATGCCTTCCTTTCGGGGTCTGGGCTTTTCATTCATAACCTCGTCTGTGTGGGGCTCAACACCCAGCGCAATTGCAGGAAGTGAGTCGGTTAAAAGGTTTATGAAAAGAAGATGCACCGCCTGGAATGGCACCGGAAGACCCATGATGGAAGCATACAAAACAGCTAAAATACCTGCGGTGTTACCGCTTAAAAGGAAGCTTATTGCCTTTTTAATGTTTGCATAAACATTTCGACCGTTTTTAACAGCCTTTACAATAGTTGCAAAGTTATCATCGGTAAGAACCATGCCTGCCGCATCCTTACTTACCTCAGTGCCTGTAATACCCATTGCAACGCCAATGTCTGCCTGCTTTAACGCAGGAGCGTCGTTTACACCGTCGCCTGTCATTGAAACAAGGTTGCCTCGGTTCTGCCATGCACGGACAATTCTTATTTTGTGCTCAGGCGAAACACGGGCATAAACGGAAACCTTGGGAACAAATTCCATCAATTCTTCGTCGGTCATGGAGTCAATCACACTACCCTCAACTGCAATTGTGTCGTCAGTTAAAATGCCGATTTCCCTTGCAATTGCACTTGCGGTTACCTTGTGGTCGCCCGTAATCATAACGGGCTTTATTCCTGCCTTAATACATTCTGCCACAGCCGCTTTACTTTCAACTCTGGGCGGGTCCATCATGGCAATTAAGCCCAAGAAATTAAGGTTGTTTTCGTCCTCTACTGTCACATTCACACTTTCAATGCCCTTACATGCAAATGCCAGCACTCTTAAGCCGTTATTTGAAAATTCCTCGTTCATTTTTTCGATTTCTTTTCTTTCTTCCTCACCTATAACGCATCTGTCAAGCATTACATCCACGGCGCCCTTTGTAATCATAAGGTACTGACCTGAATTGTCGTGCACAGTGCTCATCATTTTTCTGTCGGAATCAAAGGGGATTTCGGAAAGACGAGGATATTTTTCTCTTACAATTCTTTCTTCAAAGCCATGGTCCTCACCAAGTCTTACAAGGGCAGTTTCGGTGGGGTCACCAACCTCATCCTCGCCATCTACAACAGCATCGCTGCACAAAAGGGCACAGCGCAAAAGAGGCTCCTGCACAGGAGAAGCAAAGTCTGCATCAGGCGCATCAATCACCTTTCCCGAGGTGTAAATCTTTTTAACTGTCATTTTGTTCTGAGTAAGTGTGCCTGTTTTGTCCGAGCAAATTACGCTCACACTGCCCAAGCCTTCAACAGCCTGTAATTTACGTATGATTGCGTTTTCCTTTGCCATTTTCTGTGTGCCAAAGCTAAGTACAATTGTTACAATGCTACTGAGCGCCTCGGGAATTGCCGCAACTGCAAGTGCAACCGCAAACAAAAATGCATCCATTGCATTTTCACCACGGACAAAGGTGCTTACTGCAAATAAAATTGCACACAAAACCAGAATGATAATTGTAAGCTTTTGGCCAAAGGAGTCAAGGCTTAACTGTAAGGGGGTTTTCTTTTCCTGGGTGTTTTTAAGGAGCGTTGCAATTTTACCCATTTCGGTGTCCTTACCGATTGCAGTAACAACTGCCTTTGCTCTGCCGTAGGTTACAAAGCAGCCCGAGAAAACCATGTTATATCTGTCACCTAAGGGTGCTTCGCCTTCAATTACCTCATCGGTTTTTTCAACAGGCAGGCTTTCGCCTGTTAATGCGCTTTCAGCACATTTAAGTGATGCACATTCAATAATTCTTGCATCGGCACTTATACTGTCGCCTGCCTCCAGCACAATTACATCACCAATTGTAACTGAATCACCGGGGATTATCTGCACCTTGCCGTCACGGATAACCTTTGCGGTGGGTGCGCTCATTTTCTTTAAGCTGTCAAGGCTGGACTGGGCTTTTACTGTTTGCACAGTACCCAAAATTGCATTCATTGTAATAACAGCCAAAATTACCGCCATGCTTTCAACATCGCCTAAAACTGCCGAAATAACAGCTGCCGCAATAAGAACTATAACCAAAAAGTCCATAAACTGCTCAAGAAAAATTTGCAACACGCTCTTTTTCTTGCCTTCTTCAAGGGCGTTTTTTCCGTACTTTTCAAGTCGTTCTTTTGCTTCACCGGTTGTTAAGCCATCAAAAGAGGTGTTAATTTCTTTCAACAGCTCATCCCTGCTCTTTTGCCAGATTTGTTTCATTTGAAACATCCTTTCTTTTTTATGCACAAAAAAGACGAGCCCTTTTGCGCAAAAATATTTTGTGCAAAAGTCTCGCCATTTAAACCCTGAGCGGAGAAGCAATACTTCTCGTATTGACGCCAAGAGTGCAAACCTGCCGGCTACTCCCTTTTTCTTTTAGTATTATATTCAATTTTTCACCTTTTGTCAATAGTTTTTACGAGCAGAACATTTGCGCCAAGGTTTTTCCGTTGTCAATTTTGCTGCACACAGCCTGCCTGCAGGAATTAAAGCGGTGGAAAAGCTTTTGTGCAGTGTCGGCATTTTCGTAAACCTTCCATTCACCGCAAAGCAGGCACCCTTCGTCCTTGTGGTACATAAAACCGTAAATATCATGAATGGGATAACCCAAAAATGCTCCTATTTCGTGGGAAAATTCGCTACCATTCAAACGATTTTTTAAAATTTCAAGGTAATCTTCCACTTTGCCTTCTTTGGGATAACCCATGCTTACGAGAAAAGCCTTCACTTTTTCATCATTAAGTGTTTTTTCAAGGGCACTTTTCCTGTAAACCATAACAAGCTTCTTTTTTTCACACTCACAAAGCACATCAAAATAAATATCATTTTTGTTAAGCTGACTATTGAGCTTTTCAAGCTTTTCATTTATATTTTTGGTTTTGTTTTTGTAAATACTCACAATGTTTGAGGGTTTTATTCCTGCCAACGCAGGGGCGCAATGATAAGCAATCATTTTTTCCATTTAATCACCCCAATATAGTATGTGCTGTTTTCGAGGTTAGTTTAGGCTAACTCGCATTTTAAATTTTGGAGTTAGTCTTAGCTAACCCTCGATTAAATAATACCATTTTTTCCGTTTTTGTCAATACATTTTATTAAATTCCTGTATTTTCCTTTCAAACAGCTTTTTTGTCGAACATCCTGTTTGCTTTTTTCATATAGTGTGTTGACGGGACTTTTCCCGTTAATACCACGAAAGGAGAAAACACATGGCAACCTTTTACAATCAGGCAACGCTTTCATTTAATGGCGGCTCTGTTAATTCCAACATTACAACAGGGGAAATTTTAGAGGTTTTATCTGCATCAAAAACTGCAATTTTAAACGAATATTCCCAAGGAAACTTTGTGACCTATGTAATAAATCTTGTAAACTCAGGCTCAACACCTTTTAATGCGTTAACCTTAACAGACAATTTAGGGGAAAACGGCACCGCTACACCCCTTGACTATGTTGCAGGCACTGTAACATATTTTGTCAACGGAGTATTGCAGCCTGCCCCCACTGTGACCGACACATCGCCCCTCACAATTACGGGCATTAATATTCCTGCAAACAGCAATGCGGCAGTTCTTTACACCGTAAGGGTGAACGAATTTGCTCCTCCCACACAGGGTGGCACAATAACAAACACTGCTGTGATTTCGGGTACAGGGATTACCCCCATCACTGTTACCGAAACAATTAATTCACTTAATGCTCCAAGCCTCACAATCACAAAATCCGTTTCCCCCGCAATTGTGGCAGAAAACGGACAAATAACCTACAGTTTTGTAATTTCAAACTTTGGCAACACCGAAGCTGTTGCAACCGACAACTTGGTTATTACCGACATGTTTGACCCCATTTTGTCAGATATAGCAGTAACCTACAACAACACCCCATGGACCGAGCCTGCAAACTACACCTACAACGAAGCTACAGGTCTTTTCAGAACAAACGAAGGACAAATCACCGTGCCCGAGGCAACCTTCACCCAAAACCCTGCTACAGGCGAATGGACAATAACCCCCGGCACCGTAACAATAACTGTAACAGGAACAGTATAAAAAACTCCCTTTCGGGAGTTTTTTTAGTTGGGGATAAAAATTGTTACCAGATTTAACTGTTGGTCCATATGAAGCATAAAGCGCATTCCATCTTTTTCAAAAACGCCTACTTCTACGCCCACATCGACAGTCTCTGATGCTATCAAATTCCAACCGTCCAGGGTGATTACACTTATATACAATGTAACATCAGCCTTGTCAAAACGGTGAGGATGGGCTGTGAAATCATCAATCGTCTGACAACCAAGACATTCCGTTTCAGCGATTACAGAATAATCGGGAATTTTTAAGCCGGGATAGTACAATTCATATGCGTAAGCGTAAAGATAAACAAGCTTTAATTCGTTGTTTTCAATATAAAAAGCCGAAAGAGCGTTGCCCTTTGTGTAATTATATATTCCATCGTATTGTCCCTGGAAAATCCAGCCGTTATTTACAAGATAGTTAACATAGGTCTGGAAATCCTGGTAATTGTAATCGTAAACATGAATTATGCCACCATCAACATCATATGCATTTTTAAGCCATGCATTTGTTATTTTAGAGTAATTGGGAACATCGGAGGCAAAATAAGTATCGGGGTTTGTGTAGGCCCAGCCAACTGCAAGGTATGCAGCAGCTTCACTTGCACTTAAGTTCAAAGCCCCGCCATTGGGAGAATAAACAGTAACCGTCGCTTCGGGTTTGGTTTCGGACAAGCCGGCTTGTTTATAAGCCTGCACCTCGTTTGTTGCAATAACATACTCTGTTCCGTCCTGCGCATACATATACACAACAGGCACAGTGTACCAACCCTGGTTTAAATAATCATTTATCTCAGAGTTAAAAACAACCACACTACTTCCGCTTGGCGAGTAGAGCTTTGTTTGCACTTCCCAAAGGTTTTCATACAAGCCCACTGCCTTGTAGGCTGCAACCTCGCTTTGGTTAATCATGTAGCTTGTTCCGTCCCAAGCGTACATGGTAACCTGGTCTTCCGCCTGAGCTGTAAAACTAAAGCATCCAAAAATCATCAAAAATGCAAGAATTGTTGCCACGCTATTTCTGAATTTTTTCATTTTCCTGCCTCCTTTTTAATTTGCAACAATGACTGCTATCTTATTTAAAAATGAATCTATAGTCACAATGAACCTTGCACCGTTTTGCTCAAAGACCATAGTCATAACATCAACGTTAACACTTACGTTTGGGTTAAGCTCCCAGCCATCATTTTTGAGTCTTAAAAGATAGGCTTCGTATTCATTGTCTTTGAGTTCATAAACATACATACAAATTGGCTGGTTATAGTCGTTTACTGTAGTTTCCACATGCAAACATCCTCTTCCGGTAACGCGTTCATAGTCAGGAACGGAAGTGTTATTATAACAATCTATCAATAATGCGGCAATGTCAATTTCCACCTTTAAATCCCCGCCCTGTGTACAAAACTGCACGCGCGCATTACCTTTTTTGTAGTAAAGAGTGCCTTGCGTGTGCTCATGAAGCCACCATCCGTTGCTTTCCAAAAAATCTTTATATTTATTATAGTTTTCTGCACAATATGCATAAACTAAAACTATGCCGTTATCCGCGTTGTAGATCTCCTTTAATGGAGTATCTGTAACATAGGCAAAATTCGGCACATCAGTTTCAAAATATGTTTTGGGCATGGTGTAGCTCCAGTGGCCTGCCAGATAAACCTGAAGGTCACGGTTAAGGACTACCTGCAACTCACCCACAGGCGAATAAAGATAGGTAAATACATCCCACCAATTTTCAAAAAGTCCAACTGCTTTATAAGCTTCTACCTCGCTCTTTGCAATAACATACTCTGTTCCGTCCTGTGCATACATATATGTTACAGGCACAGTGTACCAGCCCTGCGCAACATGCTTTTCCACCTCGGAAGAAAAAACAATGCTTTCTCTTCCATCGGGAGCATAAAGCGTTGTTTTTTCGCCATCCAGACTTTCATAAAGTCCAAGATTTTTATACGTTTCAACATCTTCTTTTCGTATGCTGTATTCTGTTCCATCCATTGCATACATCTTAACAAAAGGTTCTGTGCTCCAACCACTTGCAAGATATGCTTCCACATTATCCTCCAGTGAAGAAATCGTGCTTCCGTCTGCCGCATAAAGAGTAACCAGCTTATTGCCCGCAGCAGCCTGAGAAGTAAAACTCAAACAACCAAAAATCATCAAAAATGCAAGAATTGTTGCCACGCTTTTTCTGAATTTTCTCATTTTCCTGCCTCCTTTTTCTCTATTGTATCACCATTTACCATTTTTTACAATCAAAATTTAAAAGAGTGCTGATGCACTCTTTTAAAGATAACTTCTCATATCTATGGCAAGCTTTTCTTCAAGGTTAATAAGCCTTTTTGTAATATCCTTACTTACCTCGTCTGCCGCCTCATATTCGTTGAGATATTTATTAAGGGACTTTACCCCCATGTTACAACCGTCGGTCATTAAGTCGGCAATGGTATTGTCGGAATTGTTCATCATCAGCTTCATGTTTGTTTTCATCCAGCTCATGCCTTTTGCCATGGGGTTGGGGTCTTTTCCGTCGTCCTTGTATTTATCAAGAAGACTCTGGATTTCCCCGTCCAGCTTGTCGTGCTCGTCCTTGCATTTATTAAGCATGGACTTTAATTTTTTACTGCCAACATAATCAATAACCTCATCAATGGAGCTTACCCCCATTTTAACCCCTGCATCACATTCACGAAGCAGCTTTATTGTATCCTCTTGTACCATAACAGCACCCTTTCTTTACAATTGTTGTTTGTCCGCCTGGGGCAAATCGTTTAGTTGATTGTCCTCGGCAAGGTCTGTGTCCGCTATCGGGTTTGCTCTTTCTTTTCCGCTTTTAGCTTTTCCCTGAATTTCAGGCACGGGCGGCACTTCATTTTTTTCTTTAACATGGGTTACATCGGGGCGTTTCATTCCCTTTTTTGCCATAAAAAATCACCTCGGAGATAGTTTCCCCGAGGTGTGATTTTTTATTCTATTTCAGCAATATCAATCGAATAGCCTAACACTTCACCTATAGACTTAACTTTTCCTTTTATGGTCACAATATCACCGATATTTTTCTCCATCAAGAAAGTTTTCTGGTCGTCATTTTTTATATAACACATAGCTGTATCAAAATTCCATGAGTCAGCATTTTTAGGTTCCACACTTATGTATTTACCATCGCTGTCAAAGTTTTTGATTTTTGCTGAAAATTCCACATACTTGTTCTGATATAATTCTTCAGCTTTCATTGCATTGTTTTTTAAGTCGTCAATCATAACGCCCAAATCAACCGTTTCATATGCAATTTCATCATTTACTTCTGTTGGGATTTCAACTACATCTGTTGAATTTTCTCCCCCACCACTTGCTGCAGCAATTCCTATTATAACAATAATAACCCAAAACCACCATTTTTTATAAATAGGCTTTTTTATCTTGCATCCGCAATGAACACAAACTACCGCCTTTTTATCAACAGTACCCTTACAATTCTTGCATACCATATTATTTCCTCCTTTATAACTTCTGCACCTAAATAGGTGCAATTTCATTTTAACATCAACATATAATAATGTCAAGGTGTTTGTTCTTAAATAGGTGCAAAGGTGTTTAACTATGAATATTGATGTTGAAAAAAGAATTGGCAAAAATATACGAGAATTAAGAGAAAAAATCGGGATGACACAAGAGGTTTTAGCCGCAAAATTGCAGGTGAACGGTTGCGACATAACACGTAGCGCTGTTGCCAAAATTGAAGTTGGTCAAAGGCATTTATACCCCGACGAAATTATTCTAATAAAAGAAATTTTAAAAGTAAGCTATGAAGATATTTTCAAGTAGAAAACTCGAAGATTTATCACTTTTTTTACAAAAAAAGATTGACAATTACGATTTAGTAGTGTATACTAATTCAAGTGGAAAACAAATATAGGGGTATAGTTCAGTTGGTAGAATAACGGTCTCCAAAACCGCAGGTCGTGGGTTCAAGTCCTACTGCCCCTGCCAAAAGTAAAAGGCGCAACGTTTAGTTGCGTCTTTTACTTTTGATACGGAAATAAGCATAGGACTTGAACCCTAAGAGGGCACGAGGCGTTAAGTCAAACAATCCGGCGAATTGTTTGGTAGCCGAGTGGTGCGCAGTTGTCAGCTTGGTGCCAAGCCAAGTGACAACAAGCAGGCAAGGCTTGCATAGCAAGACTGTGTCCTACTGCCCCTGCCAAGAAAAAAGCACGCTCAAATGAGCGTGTTTTTTGTTTTATTCAGTTGAATATTTACTTATTCATGCGTAGTTGATATAATAAAGTGGAGGTGAGGAAAATGATTAAATTTATAATTTTAGGCGGCGGATGGCGAAGCGAGTTTTACTTAAGGATTGCCAAAGCATTGCCTGAAAGGTTTTCTGTTGCAGGTGTTTTTGTTCGTAAGGACGAAAAGCGGGAATATATTGAAAAAAAGTATGGTGTTAAGGGATATTCAAGCCTTGAAGACATTCTTAAAGCGGATTTTGATTTTATTGTAAACTGTGTAAGCTATGCTTATGTTTCGGATTTGTCGGTTGAGCTTGCTGACCGTGGGTATTTTGTTTTAAGCGAAACTCCTGCGTTAAGGGAGCCTACGGGTAACCACGCCTACGAAAAAATCCAGGTTGCAGAGCAGTATCATCAGAAGGGTACGTACCAGGCAATTAAAAAACTCATTGATGATGGCGTAATTGGGGAAGTTAACTACATTAACATTTCCATAGGGCACGACTACCACGCCATGAGCATGATGCGGGTTTTCCTTGATGAATATGCTAAGCCCGAAAAGAAATGCCAAATTAAAATTAACGACCCTGTTACCGTTTCCCACGGCAGAGGCGGAGAAATGGATAAAAAGGATGTTAAAAACACCAATCAGGACATTATTGTGTTTGATTTTAACGGAAAATGTGCCATTTAC
This sequence comes from Clostridia bacterium, assembly GCA_045546275.1. Classification (GTDB taxonomy): domain Bacteria; phylum Bacillota; class Clostridia; order UMGS1883; family UMGS1883; genus RGIG1927. Next base: position 138,585 of record JAZQCM010000031.1, read on the forward strand.
GACTACAACTCAGAGCAGTATTTTTCACCAATACGCCGCGACAGGCTGGTAATAAGAGGCTCCAAGGGCGAAATTTCGGGCAACAAGGTGCGGTTTTTCAATAGCGACGGCAAATTGACCGAGGGTGAAATGGTTTTAAAAACTGCAGGACTTTTAGAAGGCTTTTATAACGACAAAATAGTGCTTTTTGACAAGGTTTTGTACGATTTTCCTTTTAAGGAAGCACGGCTTAGTGAGGAAGAATGTGCCATTGCAATGTGTGTTGAAAAAATGAAAAACTACATTGACACAGGTGAAGAGTTTTATTCCTATCAAAAGGCATATGAAGATTTTTCGTTTTTTAAAATTTAAACACAAAAAAGGACGAGCATTTGCTCGTCCTTTTTAACATAAGTAAAGTTAAATTACTTAATTTCAACCTTTGCGCCAACAGCTCCAAGGTCAGCCTTAATCTTTTCAGCGTCTTCCTTGGAGATGCCTTCCTTAAGAGTTGTAGGAGCACCGTCAACAGCTGCCTTAGCTTCCTTAAGACCAAGACCTGTAAGATCCTTAACAACCTTAACAACCTTAATCTTTTCAGCACCAGCGTCAGCAAGTACTACGTCGAATTCTGTCTTTTCAGCAGCAGCTGCACCAGCGTCTGCAACAGCACCAACTACAGCTACGGGAGCAGCAGCGGATACGCCAAATTCTTCTTCCATTGCCTTTACGAGTTCAGCAACTTCCAATAACTTTAATTCTTTAATTGCATTTAAAATTTCCTGAATTGTCATTTTAATTTACCTTCATTTAATGGTTTAATTAATTTTTAAATTATTCTGCAGCGGGAGCTTCTTCTACAGGAGCTTCTTCTACTGCGGGAGCAGCTTCCACTTCAGCGGGAGCTTCTTCCTTTTCAATCTTGATGTCAGCGGGTTCAACACCGTTGTCAACAAGTGCCTGTAATGTTCTTGCAAGTGCAGAAATGGGAGACTGCATGCTGCCCATCAACTTAGCAATAAGAACTTCACGGCTGGGTGTGTTAGCAAGGGTCTTAACTTCATCGATAGTCATTACCTTGCCTTCAAGGAAACCGGACTTGATTTCAAGAGCTTCGTTTTCCTTTGCAAAATCTGCAAGGACCTTAGCTGCGATAACTTCGTCAGTTTCGCTGATAGCGAGAGCTGTAGGACCGTTAAGAACTTCGTCAAGACCTTCCAAACCAATTTCGTTTGCAGCAAATCTTGTAAGAGTGTTTTTAACAACCTTGTACTCTACGTTAGCTTCTCTGAGCTTGTTACGGAGCTTAGTATCCTGTTCAACTGTAAGACCACAGTAGTCAACGAAAACACCTGCAACAGCCTTTGTGAGGGTTGCCTTGATTTCTTCAACTGCCTGCTTCTTAGCTTCGAGAATCTTTGCGCTTGGCATTCTATCACCTCTCCATACCAAATATTGAAAAAAAGGTTTTTTGCCCATAGACGCAAAAAACCTTTAAAAATCTTTTTAAATAGGTTCCTCGGCGGGACTTATTTTGATGCCTGCTGTCTATGGAATGGAATGAAGTTTTGAAACTTCTTGTATATCTTAACACCCTGTAAGGGGTTTGTCAAGAACTTTTTTAATTACTGAGCAATCTTTGTGGGAGCGATCTTTACGCCGGGGCCCATTGTGCTTGCTACAGTAACACTCTTAAGGTACTGACCCTTTGCAGCTGCGGGCTTAGCCTTTACGATTGCTGCAAGAAGAGTGTCGAAGTTCTGCTGGAGCTTTTCAACACCAAAGGACTTCTTACCGATGGGGCAGTGGATGATGTTTGTCTTGTCAAGACGGTATTCAATCTTACCAGCCTTAAGTTCGTCAATTGCCTTAGCAACATCCATTGTAACAGTGCCTGCCTTGGGGTTGGGCATAAGACCCTTAGGACCAAGTACACGAGCAATTCTACCTACAACACCCATCATGTCAGGAGTAGCAACAGCTACGTCAAAGTCGAGCCAGCCTTCCTGAATCTTTGTGATGAATTCTTCAGCACCAACATAGTCAGCGCCTGCTGCCTGAGCTTCATCAGCCTTAGCACCCTTAGCGAATACTAAAACTCTAACCTTCTTACCTGTACCGTTGGGAAGAACAACAGCGCCTCTAACCTGCTGGTCAGCATGACGAGAGTCAACACCGAGCTTGATGTGAGCTTCGATTGTTTCGTCAAACTTAGCACCTGCTGTCTTAACGGCAAGATCAAGAGCTTCTGCGGGAGAGTACTGCGCACCTTTTTCGATGAGCTTTACACTCTCATTATATTTCTTACCATGTTTCATACGAATTTACCTCCTTGTGGTTAACGGAATTTAATTCCTCCCACTTAATAAGTTTCTCTTATTCTTCTACTAAAACGCCCATGCTTCTTGCTGTTCCGGCAATCATGCTCATAGCGGCTTCAACGCTTGCTGCGTTAAGGTCGGGCATTTTTGTCTCAGCAATAGCCTTAAGGTCTGCCTTGGAAAGTGTAGCTACCTTGTTCTTGTTGGGAACACCGCTGCCGCTTTCAATCTTACAAGCCTTCTTGATAAGAACTGCAGCCGGGGGAGTCTTTGTGATGAAAGAGAAAGATCTGTCGGCATACACTGTGATAACAACAGGGATAACAAGACCTGCATCTTTAGCTGTTCTCTCGTTGAATTCCTTTGTAAACTGAACAATGTTTACGCCGTGCTGACCGAGAGCAGGACCAACCGGGGGAGCCGGAGTCGCCTTTCCTGCAGGAATCTGCAATTTTATATAACCGGTAATTTTCTGTGCCATGGTTGTGCACCTCCTTAGATAAAATGTGGTAAATGGCGGATTTGAAATCCTCCCACTCGGGCAAAGCCCGATAAATCAACAGGCAAAGCCTGTTAGAAACTAATTAAAGAGCCTCGACCTGATTTAAATCAACCTCGAGTTCCATTTCTCTGCCACCGAACATTGTTACCATAACGGTAATCTTAAGTCTTTCCTTGTCGATAGCACGAATTTCGCCCATAAAGCCTTCCATACTGCCTTCTGAGATACGAACAGAGTCGCCAACCTCAAAGTCAATATTAACCTCAACCTTTTCAACGCCGAGGGAATACACTTCGCTTTCTGTAAGCGGAACGGGCTTGGATTCAGGGCCTACAAAGCCTGTACATCCGCGAGTGTTACGCACAATGTACCAGCTTTCATTTGTCATAATCATCTTGACAAATACATATCCGGGGAAAGTTTTTCTTGAAACAACCTTCTTTTCGCCGGATTCTTTAACCTCGACTACATCCTCCATAGGAATGCAGACATCGGCTATCAAGTCATGAAGGTTACGATTTTCAACGGTTTTTTCAATATTGTCTTTTACTTTGTTCTCATAGCCTGCGTAGGTATGAGCAACATACCATTTGAATTCGCCTGCTTCGTTCATAACCGAACCTCCTCCCTATTAATGGCCGCTGAATTATTCAGCGATTTCTGTTGAGTTTTCAACATCTACAACATCTTCAAGGACATAATCTGTATAGTCTTCGAAAATGTCTGTGCTTATTTCTAAAGGCTCCGCATCGCTCTGAAGCTTCTTGTTGTTCAAGAAGTTGAAACCTAAACCGAATAAAGAGTCAAGTGCAAAAATGAAAATGCCAACTACAATAATGCAAGCGATAACAATAACAGTATTGTTAGTGAGCTGCTTCTTTGTGGGCCAGCTGATTTTCTTCATTTCGGACTTAGTTGCTTTTGCATACTTTGCAATAGCGCTTGCGGCTCTCTTAAAGAAATTGTCTTTTTTCTGTTTTTCAGCCATCTCAGTCACCTATCCCTTTACGATTTACTTTGTTTCCTTATGCATTGTGTGCTTGCGGCAGAAACGGCAGTACTTGTTCATTTCAAGTCTTTCGGGGTCATTCTTCTTATTCTTCATTGTGTCGTAATTTCTCTGCTTGCACTCGGAGCATTCCATTGTAATCTTTACTCTCATGGCGTCGCACCTCCTGTTAAATTTAATCGACTCCCTCTGCAAAGGCTCAGACCTTATTTTTTTGCACATAAAAAAAGCCTGCCCATGCGAGGTACAGTAACTATATCATCAAAATCCCACTAAGTCAAGACTTTTTTTTAATTTTTTCAAAATTCTTGCATTATTCGATTTTCTACTATATAATATAGGAAAAGAAGCACCTTGTCAACTACAAAGGAGGAAAATAAAATGATTAAAGGTTTTAAAATGAAGCTTTACCCCGGTATGGAAAAGGAATATGAAAAGCGACACAACGAGCTTTGGGACGAAATGAAAGATATGATTCACTCCCACGGCGGCAAAAACTACACTATTTTTTTGGATGAAGAAACTCTCACTCTTTTCGGCTACATTGAAATTGAAGACGAAGAATTGTGGGCAAAGGGTGCCGACACTGCAATTAACCGCAAGTGGTGGGACTTTATGGCAGATATTATGGAAACAAACAGTGACAACAGCCCGGTGAGTATTGATTTAAAAAACGTTTTTCATTTGGATTAAGTTTTTAAAAAGTATTGCATTTTGTTGTTTTATGTGATAAACTTCACTTAAGTGATAACGATTATTATTTTGAGGAGGATTTTATATGCAGAACTACATGGTTTGTAATTGTAAAAAGGTAAGTTATTTTGATATTGAAGATGCGCTTAATCTTCACAAAGAATTTAAGGATGTTTTAACAGCCTTTGAAAGCGTTAAAGAGGTTACCCATTGCTCCACAGGCTGTGGCGGATGTCACGACAAGGTTTTGGATGTAATTTCCGAAATCATGATGGGTGGCGAAAAGAAAAACCACCGTTTTGACAGCTGTAAGTAATAAATAATGCAAAAAGGATTTTCTTTGGAAAGTCCTTTTTTTGTTGCAATCTTACTCCCGTTATGCTATTATATAAGGTAGAAGTTTTATAAACAAGAAGGTTTTACAATGAGTGACAATTTATTCTCTAAGCGCAGCGCCCCGCTTTCGGGCAGTGCTATAAGAGCTACTTTTAAATTACTTGCAGACCCTGAGATTATTTCCTTTGCAGGTGGTGCACCAAGTCCTGATGTTTTTCCCAAAAAGGAGCTTGAGGGCATTAGTCAGAAAATTTTCCGCGAGCAGGGCAACCTTGCTCTTCAGTACGGTATTACCGAAGGCTACGACCCTCTTCGCAATTTTGTGAAGGACAGGCTTGTAAAGCAAGGCGTTATAAACGAAAGCGAAAATGTTATTATAACAACAGGCGGTCAGCAGGCAATTGACCTTACTACAAAGGTTTTGATTGACGACGGCGACACTTTAGTTGTGGAAGCGCCAAGCTTTGTAGGCGCACTGAACAATTTCAGAAGCTACAGGGCAAACATGATTCCCGTTGAGGTGGAAGATGACGGCTTGAACCTTGACTACCTTGAAAACGAGGTTTTGAAAAAAATGAAGGTTAAAATGGTTTACACCATAGCAACCTTCCAGAATCCGTCGGGCATTACAATGAGCCTTGAAAAAAGAAAGAGGCTTTTAAACCTTGCCTCGGAATATGATTTTTACATTCTTGAGGACAACCCCTATGGCGAGCTCCGCTACACAGGCGAGGCTGTGCCCACCATAAAGAGCATGGACGTTGAGGGCAGGGTTATTTACACAGGCAGCTTTTCAAAAACTCTTTCGCCGGGACTAAGAATAGGCTTTTTTACCGCAAGGGATGATATTTTGCAAAAAATGGTTGTGTGCAAGCAGGTAACGGACGTTCACACACCTGTTTTGAACCAGCTTATTGCCTATAACTTTGTGACAGAATATGACTACGACGCTCACATTAAAAAGAGCTGTGATTTGTATGGCGGCAAAAATAAGCTTATGCTTCAGTGCATGGAAGAAATGTTCCCTGACTATGTGAAGTTCACCCGTCCCGAAGGCGGATTATTCATATGGTGCGATTTGCCCGATTATTTTGACTCAGACGAGCTTTTTAAAAAAGGTGTGGAAAAGAAGGTTGCCTTTGTGCAAGGCTCCTCCTGCATGGTTGACCAGGCAAGGAAGTATTCTTCTTTCCGCTTGAACTTCTCAAATACAAGTGATGAAAATATTAAAAAGGGCATTGGCATACTTGCTGATGTAATAAAATCCTTTGAAAGGAATTAAGTAAAATGGACGAAAAGAAAACTATACTTTCGGGCATTCAGCCCTCAGCAGCTTCGATAACACTTGGCAACTACTTAGGCGCCGTTAAAAACTGGGCAACACTTCAGGATGAATACAACTGTATGTATGCAATGATGGACTTGCACACAATCACAGTAAGACAAACTCCTGCAGAATTAAGAAGAAACACAGTTTCTCTTCTTGCGCAGTATATTGCCTGCGGTATTGACGCTGAAAAGAACCTTATGTTTATCCAGAGCCATGTGCCTGCGCATGCAGAGCTCAGCTGGATTTTGAGCTGTTTTACACAAATGGGTGAATTACAGCGAATGACTCAGTTCAAGGACAAGAGCGCAAAGCACAAGGACAATATTAATGCTGGTCTTTTCACATACCCTGTGTTAATGGCTGCCGATATTCTTCTTTATCAGACAGATTTAGTGCCTGTTGGCGCTGACCAGAAGCAGCACCTTGAAATCACACGTGATATTGCAACACGCTTTAATTCAATTTACGGTGACGTGTTCAAAATTCCCGAGCCTTACATTGGAAAAGAAAGCGCAAGAATTATGAGCCTGCAGACACCCACTGCAAAAATGAGTAAGTCCGACCCCAACCCCAACGGTTGTGTGTTTGTGCTTGATGATATTGACACAGTTGTAAGAAAGTTCAAGCGTGCGGTAACAGACAGCGAGGCAGAGGTTAAGTACGCAGAAGGAAAAGACGGCGTTAACAACCTTCTTAACATTTACTCCTCCGTTACAGGCAAGAGCATTGACGAGGCAGTGAACGAATTTATCGGTAAAGGCTACGGCGATTTTAAAGCGGCAGTTGCCGAAGCGGTTGCCGAGGAGCTTCGTCCTATTCACGAAAAGTACAATGACCTTATGAAGAACAAGGATTATCTTGAATCCATTTACAAGAAGGGTGCGGAAACAGCAAATTACATGAGCCGCAAAACTCTTTCCAAGGTAAAGAAAAAGGTTGGTTTTGTTATTTAATCATACACAGAAAGGATTTTTGTTATGAGTCTTTTAACCACAACAGATTCTGCAACTATGTTTTCGTTTTTACTTGCCTTTTTAGTGGCTTTTTGTGCCACCCCCTTTGTGAAAAGGCTTGCTTACAAAATGGGTGCGGTGGATGTTCCCAAAGACAATCGCCGCATGCACAAGACCCCCAAGGCACGAATGGGCGGGCTTGCAATTTTCTTAGGTTTTTTGGTTAGTGTGTGTCTTTTCACCTCACTTCCAAGTGAAGTTACAGGCATTTTATTGGGCGCTACAATCATTGTTGTTTTAGGTATTTTTGACGATATTTATGCACTTAGCGCAAAGCTTAAATTTGTGGTGCAGATAATTGCCGCAATAGTACCCTTGTTTTTCGGTGTTGTTATTGAAACAATAAGTGTGCCGGCATTTATTAACCCCACAGGCGTTTTACAGCTTGGCTGGATTGGCTACCCCTTAACAGTGCTTTGGATTGTTGCAGTAACAAACGCCTTGAACTTAATTGACGGTCTTGACGGACTTGCAATTGGCGTTGCAACCATTTCATCCATCACACTTTTGTGCATTTCACTTCTTTTGGCATCTTTAATGGGCGATATGGCACTTGTGATTACAGTACTTTGTGCATCGCTTGCAGGTGCGTGTTTAGGATTTTTCCCCTACAATTTTAACCCTGCAAAGCTCTTTATGGGCGACACAGGCGCGCTTTTCTTAGGCTACACCTTGTCGTCAATTTCCGTTATTGGTCTTTTCAAGGGTTATGCAATGATTTCGGTTTTAATTCCTCTTTTAATCCTTGCACTTCCCATTTTTGACACAAGCTTTGCAATACTTCGTCGTCTTAAAAATCATCAGCCTATTATGGCTCCCGACCGCGGACATCTTCATCACAGACTTATTGACCACGGCCTTACTCAGAAACAGGCAGTTGGAATTATTTATGCAATGTGCGCTGTTTTGTGCCTTTTTGCAATTTTCTTACTTGCAACAGGGGCAATCAAGTTTGTGATATTATTCCTCATTTTCATTGCATTCATTGTGTTCTTGGTGATAGTTCCCAAAATGGTTCACAACATGAACGAGGAAGACAAAAAGCAGGAAAACAAAAAATAATATTTATTTCAAACAAAAAATGCAAGCTCTTCGAGCTTGCATTTTTATTATGTTAAATTACTTAACGGGAGAAATTACAAACTTGTAGTTGTAAGTCCAGTTTGTGGGGTTCTTGTACTGAACAAGAGGACGGCTGCCCCATGAGTCGTCGCCACCAATACCCATCATACGGCAGTTAACCTTGTAAACCACCTTCTGGTATTCGGGAAGCTTGTAGTCATGGTCATATTCCTCTGTTTCAATGGGTGTGTAGTAGGAGGGTGAAATTTCAAGTGCATTTTCAGCATCAATTCTCATACCCTTGCCTTCTTCATTTAAGAATTCAACCCATCTTACGCCTGTTTTGTTTGCGTTTTCCTGAGGAACAAGGTAGTGTGTTCTCTGTTCGTCTACAGTATTTGTATAAATACCAAGCTTAGCGGATACATTACGGTCAATGTAGTTTTCGTGGGGGCCCATGCCGTAGTAGTTCATTGTGTCGTATTCCTTCATCATGGGAACCATCATACCAACACAGGGGATGTCTGTGTCCATAATGGAGGGCGTAAGAGTACCTTCAACCCAAACCTTACCGTCGCCTGTAATGCAGTATGTGAACTTGCTTACAGATTCCTTGTCGGTGGGAAGAGTGTATTCTGCTGTAACCTTTACGCAGCCACATTCGCAGGTTACTGCTTCAAGATTTGTAAGAATAGCATTGTTACCGGCTTCTCTCCAGCAGGCACTTCTCTTGTAAAGACGTGCACCCTTGTCGTTGTCAGTCATTGCTCTCCAGTAGTTCTGTGTAAGAGGAGCGTAGAGCATTTCCTTGCCGCAAACACTGTAGCTTACCATGTTACCTGTGCTCTTATCGAAAACTACCCTAACATCATTTGCTGTTACTGTGAGCTTTTCGCCGTCTTCCAAAATTGCCTTGCCATTAGCTTCAACTTTATATTCAGCCTTGTTGTAGGGAAGAACGAACTGTTCAAAGGCTACTTCATGGCCCTTTTCTGCCCAGATAGTATCGCTCTTGAGATGTGCTGAAACTGTGATTGCATATTCAGCTTCTCTTTCTTCGGGAACGGTGAAGCCCATGGAAACAACCTTCTTTGTAAGAGATTCAACATTTGCCTCAAATTCGCCTTCGCCGATTACTTCGCCGTTAACTTCAATCTTGTACTTAAAGTCGTATTCATTAAGATTTGTGAAAAGGTGCTGGTTGTGAATTCTCACTCTGCCGTTAATAATATCGGCATCCTTGAACCACATGTTCTGATAGCACTTCTTTGTTTCGATAAGCTTGGGAGTAACCTTGCCGTCAGCAAACAAAAGACCGTTACCTGCAAATGTGCCGTCGTTGGGAGTGTCACCAAAGTCACCGCCGTATGCAAGATATTCCTTGCCGTCTTCGCTTACTGTTCTGATAGCCTGGTCAATCCAGTCCCAGATAAAGCCACCCTGAAGAGAGGGGTATGTATAGAATAATTTCCAGTAGTCGTGTAAGCCACCGCAGGAGTTGCCCATAGCATGAGAATATTCGCAAAGGATAAAGGGCTTGTCGTTGTTGCGGTTAATGTTGCCAACAACATTCCAGGGACGTGTGTACATTTCACTTTCAACGTCTGTTGCATGTTCAAAACGACGGAAGTGACAAGTACCTTCATAGTGGATAACACGGCTCTTGTCAACAGAAAGAATCTGTTCACGCATTTCAATAAAGTTCTGTCCGCCGAAGGATTCGTTACCCAAGGACCACATGCAGATGGATGCATGGTTCTTGTCACGCATTACCATTGTGTTTGCTCTGTCAACAACTGCATCTCTCCATTCGGGCTTTGATGCAGGAAGAGTTTCCTCTTCTTCTCGCTGACCATAGTGCCATGTACCGTGAGTTTCAAGGTTTGTTTCGTCAATTACATACAAGCCGTATTCGTCACAAAGGTCATACCAGAGAGTGTTGTTGGGGTAGTGACTTGTTCTTACAGCGTTGATGTTATATTTCTTCATCATAAGGATGGAGTGAATTAAGTCATCATAGTCTGTTGCACGAAGATGGTCGCAGGTGAAGTCGTGACGGTTTACACCCTTGAACATGATTTCTTTACCGTTGACAAGCATTAAGCCGTTTACAATTTCGTACTTTACAAAGCCAATGCGGTTTGAAACAAAGTGAGTTTCCTTGCCGTCCTCAGAAAGAGAAATAACAAGTGTGTAAAGGTTGGGCTTTTCAGCACTCCAGAGCTTGGGCTCATCGTAAGAAGCAGAAAGAATAACTGTGTCAAACTCTTCTCCTGTAAGAGTAACAGGAAGTGCCATTTTTTCGCCAACAAGGCTTTCGCCGTCAAAAAGCTGTGCATACAAAGTAACGTTCTTCTTTGCAGCGTCAACATTTCGGATTTTAACCTCAACATTAAGCTGTGCCTTGTCAAAGGTTTCGTTAAGCTCTGTTTTTGCAAACACATCAAAAATGCTTACAGCATTTGCATATTCAAGATATACTTCGCGGAAAATACCGGACAAACGCCAGAAGTCCTGGTCTTCCAACCATGAAGCGTCACACCAGCGGAAAACCTTTACGGCAATCTTATTTTCACCCTTTTTAATGTAGGGAGTAATGTCAAATTCGTGAGGTGAGAAGGAGTCCTTGGAGAAGCCTACAAAGTCACCGTTTACCCAAAGGTAGAAACAGGATTCAACACCTGCAAAGTGTAAAATCACAGGGCTTTCGCCGTCCCACTTGTCACCGATTGTGAAGGTTTTCACGTAGCTGCCCACAGGGTTGTAGCCTTCGGGCGCATAGGGAGGACGAAGCTTGGGTTCTTTTTCACTCCAGGGGTAACGCGTGTTTGTGTACTGAGGATAGTCATAACCCTCGCTCTGCCAGTTGGCAGGAACCTTTATATCATCCCAATTGTCGGTGGAATAATCTGCTTTGTAAAAATCAGAAGGTGCAGAAGAAGGATTTTCAGCAAAGTTAAACTTCCACATGCCGTTAAGGCTTACTTTTCTGTGGGAAGCGTCTCTGTCACACTTTTTAGCTTCTGCTTCGCTGTCGTAGGCTACCAGAGTAGCTCTTGCGTCAAGTGAATTGATGTGAGTGATTTCCGGGTTGTTGTTCCATTCAGGATAGCCGTTTTTAGGTGCCTGATAACAAAACTTTTCTTTCATAACCTTTCATCCCTTTCTTTTATTTAACCAAAAAATTAATAAACTAAACTTTTAACATAATCGAGGCTTTTGGGCAACTGCCCCAACTGAACACGCATAAATTCCTCCACCAAATTGGTAACATTGGTTGCAATGCTCTCGTCGGTGTCAAACATTAATGCGGTTTTCAAATCCGCTTCCTGGATATATTCCATAACACGCTTTGTGTTTTTGTCCATTGCCCTTGAATTAATGCTTTTATGAAGTCTGCAGCAACATTCGCCCTGAGCAAGGTCGAAAAAATCGCCCTCTTCACCACAGGTGCACTCCCCTATTAAAGGGGCAATGCCGGCAAATTCACAAAGCTTAAGCTCAAATGCCGCACAAATTATTTTTGCACGCTTGGGGTATTTTGACAACACATACAAGCTGTTTAAAAGAAGCCTTACCTCTTCCTCAGCAGGAGTATCACGCCCTACCACAAATGCGGCGAGTGATGCAAAATACACACCGTAGCTCAGCGCAACCACATCCTCACGGAGTGAATAAAAGCTTTCCGTAAGGTCGGCGGAGCTTAGCGAGTAAATATCGCCCTTTTGCTTTAACACAAAGCTTGAATAGCAAAGAGGATTAGTAGCAGGAGCAGAGGGGTTTTTAAGGCTTTTAACGCCCTTTGCCGACACGCTCACGACCCCTTTTTCCTTTGTTAAAAGGGTAAGCATCCTGTCGTTGTCATTGTAGGCATTGCTTTTCACAACAACGCCCGTAACCTTTACTAATTCATCCATGGCTTATTTGTCACCGTCGTCGGGATTTAAAATAAGTCCGTCATGGAGCTGAACGCTCTTAAACGGCGCAATTCCCTCCGAGCCTTCCTTTGCAAGAACAAAATCATCGGTGCGGTAAATTACCTCAACACTTCTGAAATGTACGCTCTTTTCGTTCTGGACATACACGCCCAAAACGCCGTCAAGCACACGGATTGCAGTTGCGGGAATGTAAATACCCGAATATTTTTCCTTGCATATTTTCACATTTACCTTTCTTATGTTGCTTATAGCGTCAATATGATGGGTAAATTTGAACACAACGCTCACACGGTTATCTTCGTCGGGCTGAGAGATGTGAGTAACCTCGCCTTCGATTTCGCAGTCCCCTTCTTCAAAAGCAACTGTGTACTCCTTGCCCTTTTTTAAGCTGTCCGCTTCGGACTTATCCAAAATCATTGCAATGTACCACTTGAAGTTGTTGACAACCTTACAAATGCCCTCGCCCTCACGTTTTTTCATAAGCTCCGAATAAATATCAATAGCCTCGGGGGTTATGGCATCAATAATGTCAAAGGTCAACACCTCTTCCATGCCGTCAAGGTTTTTACTGAAAAGACCGGGCATGGGTGTGTACAAATTCTGATGAGAGCCGCCTAAGGATGCGGCAATTTCATCACGTTTTGCTATAAGGGCATTAAGATTGTCCTCGGCAAGAATTCCCGAGGTTTTTCCCGCTTTTCTTTCGGCAAGGATTTTAATATCCTCACCAAGCTTTACACAGGTTTTAACATCGTCTCTTGCAGCGTAATAGGTAAGATTGTCCAAGGAAAGCGAAAGTGTTGCCTGCACCTTGTTGTCGGCAATTGCAAGCACACCGGCATCGCTTATGTTAGAGGATAACGCGTCAATTTCTTTATTAAGTTTTTCAAGCTCGTTGAGCTTTTCCTGATTTACATCACCTGTGACAACTGTGCCGATTTTTGCAAAGGCACCAACCCTTTCGCCCTCGGAAACTGCCGCTTCGAAAGCACCTGCACCTGATTTTACCACCGTTTCATTACGGATAACAATTGCTTGTGCCGCAATTGTGTTGGTGTAGTTGCCGATTTTTGCAGTTTGCTTAATATAGGGCGAATTTCCTTCACGGAAAAAGTTAAATGCCACAACGATAATACTTATAACCAGGAGTAATCCTATAACAGTATTTCTTTTTTTCATTGATTATTCTTCGTCTTCTGTGCTTATATTTTCAGCCGCAACAAATCTAACGGGAACAAGAGGACTTATTGTGGAAACAGCATGCTTGTAAACCATCTGCTGCTTGCCGTCTGCATCGAGAATGATTATGTAGTTATCAAAGCCACGAACAATGCCGCGGAGCTGATAGCCGTTCACCAAAAATATTGTGATGGGTGTACGGTCTTTCCTTACCTGATTTAAAAAGACATCCTGTAAGTTTGTAGTTTGTTTCATTTTAATCTACCTTTCTTTATTTATAATTATCTTTGCTTGTTCAAAAGCATTTAAATCTGACAGATAGTGTATCTCCTCATTACGGCGAAACCAGGTAAGCTGGCGTTTTGCATAATTACGGGAACGTTTTTTAATAAGCTCGCACATTTCTTCGTAGGAAATTTCTCCATCCATGTACATAAGAACTTCCTTGTAGCCAATGCCCTGAAGTGAGGTGGTGCATTTGTCCCTTATTGGCAGCATAACCCTTTCAACTTCTTCCAAAAGTCCTTTTTCAAGCATTATATCCACACGCCTGTCTATTCTATTATACAGTTTCTCCCTGTCAATATCAATAGCAAACCATAAAGAATTATACTCTTTTTCTTTTGAAATATTGCTTTTTTCAAAACCGCACCTTGCTCTTTCAATGGCACGTATAACCCTTTTAACATCGTTCTTGTGAATTTTGTCTTTAAATTCGCCCGCTTCCTTTAAGAAAACAGAATAAAGTGCGTCTACGCCTTCGTTTTCATAAAGCTCGGTTAATTCACTGCGGATAGCCTCGTCACCTTTTGGTGCATCAAGCTCCATCCTGCCTGTTAAAACGTCAAGGTACATACCTGTGCCACCCACAACTATTGGCAAACGGTTTCTTTTTAAAATGTCGTCTATGGCTTTTTTTGCATTTGTCACATAGTCCTGCACGCTGTAGTTTTCCGCAGGGTCCACCACAGAAAGCATGTGATGGGGAATGTTTTCTCTTTCCTCTTCGTCAGGCTTTGCAGTGCCTATGTCCATGCCCTTGTAAACCTGCATTGAGTCCGCATTGACAATTTCTCCGTTAAATTCCTTTGCCAAACGGATGGAAAGCGCCGTTTTGCCCGATGCAGTGGGGCCTGCAATCACTATAATACTATTCATCACACAATCCTTTTAAACATTTTTTCTATCTGGTATTTTGTCATTTTTACTGTGATTGGTCTTCCATGGGGGCAGGTGGAAATGCCCTCTAACATAAATACCTCTTTCACAAGTGCTTCCATTTCTAAGTCGGAAAGCTTTTTGTTTGCCTTTATGGCAGCCTTGCAGGCAATGGTGTAAATTGCTTTGTCTCTCAAATAGCTTACCTCGCCCTTGCCCTGCCCCATAAAGGATGCCACAAGCTCCAAGAACAATGCTTCGCCGTCGTCAAAGTCAATATCCGAGGGAAGTGTTCGTATAATAACGCTGTCCTGGCCAAAGTCTTCCGCTTCAAAGCCCATTGAGTCAAGAAATTCCGCATTTTCGAGCCATGCGGCTTTTTCCTTAGGCGCCATGGTAACTGTAATTGGAAGCATAACTGTCTGCTTTACACAGCCCGTGTTTTTTATTTTTTCGTAATTTATTCTTTCGTGAGCGGCATGCTGGTCAATCATAATCATTTCGTTTTCCGCCTGAATGATTATGTAGGTTGAAAAAAGCTGACCCACAAGGTAAAAATCGGGTATAACAACCTCTTTTACCTCTTCTTTTACGGGTTTTGTTTCCTCTTTTATTTCGGGCACGGTTTCAATTTTCTTTTCCTCGCCCTTGTAAATTGCATTTTCTTCTTTCACGTAAAGGCTTTCAACCTTTTTCACAGGGAGGCTTTCGGCATTAAATGCCACCTCTGCCTTTTTTGGCTGTATGGGGGTAAAGGTTTTTTTAACTTCAGTTTCCTGCTTTTTTTCTGTAACAGGGGTAAACAATTTCACTGCAGGATTTGTTTTTAGCTTTTCCTGTTCAAAAACCTTTGTTTCCACAGGCATTTTAAACGCCTTGTCGCTCTGACGGATTATGGGAGCACTTTTAGTTGTAAGTGCATTTTTAACCGCAAACACAACTGCACGATAAATTTCGTCCTCGCTTACAAACTTAACCTCGGTTTTTGCAGGATGCACGTTTACGTCCACCATGGAGTGTGGCAGAGTGATATTAAGCATGCACACAGGGTAACGACCCACCATCAGCTCGTTTTTGTAAGCCTCGCTCATTGCAAGGGACAAAAGGGGGCTTTTTACCAAGCGTCCGTTAATGAAAAAGTACTGCATGTTGCGGTTGGGGCGAGAGAGCTTGTTGGTGCCCGTGAGCCCTTCAACGCTGTAGTAGCCGCTTTTTCCCGAAACGGGGGTAAGTGCATTTGAAATATCCTTGCCGAAAACTGCTCTTACGGTGTTTTGCAAAACGTTGTCACCGGGAGTGAAGAAAATTTCTCTTCCGTCACGGATGTAGCGGATGGATATTTCCGGGTGGCTCAGTGCCGCCCTCTGGCAAATGTCAGTTACATATGCACTTTCGGTGGTGTCCTTTTTTAAGAACTTATACCTTGCAGGAGTGTTGAAGAAAAGCTTTCTCACAGTAACTGTGGTGCCCAAGGGACAGCCGGTTTCTTCACACTTTACAGTTTCGCCGCCCTCAACAATCATGTGAGTGCCGAAGTCCTCTTCCTGGGTTTTTGTAATAAGCTCTGTACGGCTTACTGCACTTATTGAACAAAGCGCTTCGCCTCTGAAGCCTAAGGTGCGGATTTGTTCAAGGTCGGTTTCTGTTTTAATTTTACTTGTGGCATGCCTTAAAAAGGCAACAGCCACATCACTTTTTAAAATGCCCGAGCCGTTGTCGGTAACACGGATATAATCCACGCCGCCCTTTTCAATTTCAACAGTAACGGTGGTTGCGCCTGCATCAAAGCTGTTTTCAATAAGCTCCTTTACAACGCTGGCAGGTCTTTCCACCACTTCCCCTGCGGCAATTTTTTCCGCAACGGATTTGTCAAGCACATTTATTTTTCCCATAGTTTCACCTCGGGTTAATTCATTTTCGCTTTCTGGCTTAATTCGTACAATTTATTCATCGCCTCAATGGGTGTAAGTATTGTGGGGTCAAGGTTTTTAAGCTCGTCAACAATGGGATTGGACACCATGAAATTAAGCTGCATGCTGTTATCCTCTTCCCTTTTAACGGGCACTTCACCCTTTTCGCCGTTTTCAACAAGGTGCAAAATTTCCTTTGCCCTTCTTACAACGCTGTCGGGCACACCTGCTAAAAGAGCAACCTCAATACCGTAGCTTGCCTCGGCACTGCCACGGACGATTTTTCGTAAGAAGGTAATGTCGTCCCCACGCTTTTTGCAGGCGGTATTGTAGTTTTTAACGCCCTTGAGCTCGTCCTCTAAAACTGCAAGCTCATGATAGTGGGTGGCAAAAAGAGTTTTTGCCTTTAATTTTTTGGCAATATGCTCCATAACCGACCATGCAATGGAAAGCCCGTCGTAGGTTGATGTGCCACGTCCGATTTCGTCAAGTATAATAAGGCTCTTTTTTGTGGCATTGGTTAAAATGTAGCTTACCTCGCTCATTTCAAGCATGAAGGTGCTCTGCCCTCTTGTTAAGTCGTCGGAGGCACCTATTCTTGTGAAAATTTTGTCCACAACACCAACAGTGCAACTCTTTGCAGGCACAAAGCTACCCATTTGCGCCATAAGCACAATAAGGGCTGTTTGCCTCATGTAGGTGCTTTTACCTGCCATGTTAGGTCCTGTTATAACCATTGCAAAGTCGTCCTTTGTGAGGCTTGTATCGTTGGGCACAAACACACCCTTTGAAATTTTTTCAACAACGCTGTGCCTGCCGTCTGTTATGGTAAGCTCGTCTGTGGAATTTACAAAAGGTTTTGTGTAGTTGTTTTTAACTGCAACTGTTGCCAGAGAATAAATTGCGTCAACCTCGCTGATTGCCTTTGCGGTTTTCATAATGCGCTCCAAGTTTTCCGAAACCTTTTCACGAATTTCAACAAAGGCGTTGTATTCCAATTCGCAAAGCCTTTCCTGTGCACCTAAAACTGCACTTTCCGCTTCCTTTAATTCCAATGTAATAAATCTTTCGTTGTTAACGAGAGTTTGCTTGCGTATATAATCCTCGGGCACCTTTGACAAATTGCCCTTTGAAACATCAATGTAGTAGCCGAAAACCTTGTTAAATCCAACCTTAAGGTTTTTAATGCCTGTTCTTTCTCTTTCCTTGGCTTCAAGGTTTGCAATAAATTCTCTGCCGTTTTTGGAGGCGGTTTTAAGCTTGTCAATTTCCTCGCTGTAGCCCGGGCGGATAATGTTGCCCTCACGCAAGCTTACGGGCACCTCGTCCAAAAGTGCGCTTTCTAAAAGGTTGTTCACGTCCTCCAAAGAGTCAATCATGCCTTCACGGTAGGAAAGGTACACGCTCTTTGCATCTTTTAAAAGGTTTTTAATTTTGGGAATTTCACGGAAGGATGCACGAAGAGAAACCAAGTCCTTGGCGTTTGCCATTTTTAAGCTCACTCTTGCCATAAGCCTTTCAATGTCCCACACGTTTTTAACACATTCAGAAATATCTTCCCTTAAGTTAAGGTTTGTGACCATTTCTTCAACAGCATCAAGCCTGTTTGTTATTGCCACAGGGTTAATAAGCGGGCGTAAGATCCAGTTTTTAATTGTTCTTGAGCCCATTGCGGTTTTTGTTTTGTCCAGAACGCCGTACAAGGAGCCACGCTTTTGTTTGTCGCGCATTGTTTCCGTAAGCTCTAAGTTGCGCCTTGTTGCCGCATCAATTTCCAAAAATTCGCCCGGTGTGTAAATGGACACGTCACGCATGTGAGGGATTGCACCCTTTTGTGTTTCCTTAATGTAGGAAATTACCGTACCTATGGCAATAACCAAGTCCTTGTCGGAAACCTCGCCAATGTTACGGATTTGCTCCTTTGCAGCTTTTTCCGCATCGGCTGCAATTAAATCCTCATCAAAGGCAAAGCACAACGCTCTTGTGCTTAAGCTGATATATTCACGGAGAGTGTTGTTTTCGGAAGCTTCTTTACTAAGTGCCATTTCAACAGGAGCAAATTTTGCAATTTCGTTTATAAGAAGGTTTGCGCTTTTGTCCTTTTCAATAACTGTAGCCGAAATTTCGCCCGATGCCACATCGGCAAAAACAACGGCGTTTTTGTCCTTTTTGCGCAGAATTGCACCAATGTAGTTTGTGCTTTGGCTATTTACAACCCCCTCGTCAAGATTTGTGCCGGGAGTGACAATTCTTATAACCTCTCGTTTTACAATGCCAACTGCATCCTTGGGGTCTTCCACCTGCTCACAGATTGCCACCTTGTAGCCTTTTGCCACAAGACGTGAAATGTAAACCTGTGCTGCATGGAAAGGCACACCGCACATGGGCGCTCTTTCCTCCTGACCGCAATCACGGCCTGTTAAGGTAAGCTCCAATTCCCTTGATGCGGTAACGGCATCGTCAAAAAACATTTCGTAAAAGTCGCCTAAACGAAACATTAAAATTGCGTCTTTATTATCTTCTTTTATTGTTAAATATTGCTTCATCATAGGGGTCATTTCGCCCATGGATATCCCTCCCCACTTTAATAGAATAATTATATCATTTCAAGGCAAAAAAGGCAAGCAAAAAAGGAGTCCGAAGACTCCTTTAAGGGTAAGTTATTTAGCAAATATTCTGATTATTCTAATCTTTCCGCCCTTTTCTGCACCACGCTCTGAATGGAAGGTTATTTCGCCCGTAAGATTAAGCGCATCGCTTAAGGAAATTGTTTTTATGTCGGAAATTGTTTTGCCTGCGTAAATAAGCACATCCTCTGCCAACTGGTAGCTCTTGCCGTTCATTTTAACAAGATTATCCGCATAGCTTGAAATTCTGCTGCCTTTTGCCACAGTTTTAAGAACACCTATACTTCTTCCGTTAAGACCGTTATAGTAATAAATACAGTCGCCCTTTTTGTAGGATGCGTAGCTACCTGTTATAGTGTAGGTGTCGGCACCTGACAAGAAGCTGTACGCTCCGCTGTTGGAGTCTTTTGGAACGGAGGTTAAAACGCCGTATGTGTTTCTGTTGCCCGAAACGTTATTTACGTAAAGAACCACAACCTCACCACGCTTATTTGTCTGGATATGGAGCACGTCTGTTTTACTAAGCTCCATGTCGTGAATGTCGGCAATTGTGAGAGTTGACACATTTGCAGTATTTTCGTTTTTGTCCTCAAGCTCAAGTATTGCAAAATCTGTTGCAAAGCTGAAGGTGCCAAAGGTTTTTTCATCCTTATCAGCAGCTCCTTTTGCTCTCACATACTCGGGGAACGAAACACGGGCATAGGTGTTTTTGAAATCAATACTGCCAAAGTCGCCTATATTATCCTCGTACTCGTTGTCTTCAACCTGATACTTAACCTCTTTTCCGTCAGTTGACATGAAGGTTATGTAAAATTCTGTTCTGCCCTTTTCATCGTCTTCTGTCTCGTCGGAAATTTCTTTGCCAAAGCCTGTTATAACACCATAGGAATTAACTGTTTCCTCAGTAAGGCTTACCGCGTCAACAACATCGCCGCTTTCGCCAAAAAGAAGGGTTACTCTGTCCCCTATTTTAAATGCGTTTTCACTTTCATTGAGCTTATTCACAGCGGTTTTTGATGCTATCTTGTAGCTATTTCCCGAAACTGTTACCTCTGTCACAACACTCTTCATGGGATATGCATTTTCGTAAACACCTGTTACACGGTCGCAGTATGCATACAATGTGTTGGTTTTTCGTGAATAGTAGCAAACGTCAAATTCCGAAATGTCTGCCGCTGTTGCCAAAAGTCCTTTTCTTATTACTCTCAGAGTGCTCATGTCTTCAATTTCAAAGAGCTCGTCAATTGTCTGGTTGCCCATAACAGTTTTGGGGCCTTCATATTTATACTCCTCCACAACTGCATGCTTTACAGCACCATCCTTTATGAAAAGGTCAATTTTGCTTCCGGAGTTTATTCCCTCGGCAAGCTTTTGTGCGGTATAGGTGCCGTTATCTATATACAGAGTTGTTTTATTGTTAATTTCAACTGTTTCACCGTTTTCCATTATGAGCGAAACCTCTTCCTTGCCCTCTTGGGTAAAAACTGCTGAAATTGTGTGTTCTTCGCATGTTAATTCATTAGATTTTTCAAACACGATAATTTCATTTTCGTCGTTTGTAATAAATGTGCCCTCAAAGCCTTTGAGAGAATCAAAGCTATAATGCTCACCGTGTGTAAAAATGCCCTTATCTGTTTGCACCTGATTTACCAAAAGGGTGGCATTGTCTTTTCTTGTGGCAAGAATTACCGCATCTTCATAAACAGTATGGTCCATTTTTGTAACAAGGTCTGTTTTTGTGTTTTTCATGTGAGTGAAAATTGTGCGGTAAATGAGTATTGCCGCATCCTTACGGGTGATGTGGCTGTTATCTGAAAGGCTCATGCCATCTGTAATGCCTAAAACCTGCGCTTTTTCCATGTAACCCTGAGGCCACTTGTAGCCAACATCCTCTGCATTGTAGCCCAAAAGCCTTACAAGCACGGTTACGGTTTGTGCATATGTAATAAAGTCGTTTGCGCCAAAGGTGCCGTCGGGATAGCCTGTAATGTAGCCGTCCTTTGCAACGGTATTTACATAGCCTGAGTACCAGTCGGTGTTTTTAACATCGGAAAAGGCATCGGTTGTTTCAACGGCGGATTTTTCCTTGCCGAGAATGTGCACTGCAATTTTTGCAAACTGTGCACGGGTAAGTAAGCCATTGGGCTGAAAACTGCCGTCACCCATGCCGGAAATAATGCCAAGCTCGCTCAAAACATCAACAGCGTGGGCAAAATCGCCCGAATTGTCCACATCGTAAAATGTTTTTGAAAAAGCCGGTATTGAGAAAAGCATTGTTGAAATTAAAACCAATGCCACTATTTTCTTAACCATAGTTTTTCTCCTTTACTTTTATTTAGTCAAAGCGGAGCGCATCAACAGGATTTAGTTTTGCAGCTCTCCTTGCGGGGTAAAGACCAAAGATAATACCCATTGCCGCCGAGAACAGGAAGGAGCCGACTATTGTGCCTGCCTGCTCGGAAAGGGTTAGCTGCGGAAGCCCCGTGGCAGAGCATATTGCGCTACTGCCCCCGACCCCCAGTAGGATACCTAAAATTCCGCCTATGCAGCTTAAAACCGCACTTTCTACCAAGAACTGCAACAAAATCACACCTGTTCGTGCACCGATAGATTTACGGATACCGATTTCACGTGTTCTTTCGGTTACCGTTACAAGCATAATGTTCATAATGCCAATACCTGCAACAACAAGAGAAATGCCTGCAATGCCTGCCGCCAGTCCTGCCATTATGCCCAAGGCGTCGTCAATGGTTTCAACAATTGCAGCCTGGTCAATAACTGTGTAGAAGTTATCGTTTTTAAACTTTTTGTACAAAAAGTTTTCAACAGCCTCAGTTGCTTTGTCGGTGTAGTCGCTGCTTGTAGCGCTGATTAAAAAGTTTGAAATGCCTGCGTTTCTTAAAAACCTTTGCGCCTTTGTGTAGGGAATCATGATTAAATCATCCTCACCGCCCGAGGAAACATTACTGCTCTTCTGGTCAAGCACGCCTGCAACGGTAAACACCTCGTTATTTATTTTAAGGTTTTGTCCCACAGGGTCCATGCCGTGGAAAAGCTCTTTGGAAATATATTCACCAATTATACACACATTGGTTCTGTTGTCCATGTCGTATTCGTTAAAGTTTCGCCCCGACACAACCTCACGGTTTCTTATTACCATATATTCCTCCGAAACTCCGTAAAGAGTTGAAGAAAGGTTGTCGCCACCGTACTTTATTGTGCTTCTTGAGCTTATTAAGGGCGAGCAATATGCAATAATGTCGCTGTTTTCGTCGCAAAAGGTTTGCAGCTCGTCGTTGGACACGCTTCTGCCTGTTCCCCAGCCACGGTTAATGTTTACGGTAATAAGGTTTGTGCCCATGCTTTCAAGCTGGGTTTTCATGTTTTTTGTTGCCGCCGAAACCAAACTCACCAGCACAATAACCGCCGCAACACCAATGATAATACCAAGCATTGTTAAAAAGGAGCGCACCTTGCTTGCCCACACAGAGGAAAGCGCCATTTTAAAGCTCATAACAAGATTCATTCGCACACAACTCCTTCCGTGTTTGTGGTATCGCTGGTTATTTTACCGTCCGCAATACGTATAACTCTTTGTGCCTGACGGGCAATGTCGGTGTTGTGGGTAATAAGCACAACCGTGTTGCCGTCGGCATGAATTTGTTTTAACATTTCCATAACCTGCACGCCTGTTTTTGAGTCAAGGGCACCTGTGGGTTCGTCCGCCAGAATAAGGGGCGGATTAGGTGCAAGAGCACGGGCAATGGCAACTCTTTGCTGCTGGCCGCCACTAAGCTCCTTTGGCTTATGGTACATTCTTTGGTCCATGCCAACCTTTTTTAACGCCTCAATTGCCATTTCGCGCCTTTTTGATGCACGGACGCCCTGGTAAATAAGAGGCAGCTCCACGTTTTCAAGGGCGGTAAGCTTTGGCAAAAGGTTATACACCTGGAATATAAAGCCGATTTTTTTGTTGCGTATTCTTGCAAGCTCGTTTTCGGAAAGGTTTTCAATGGGCACGCCGTCAATAAAGTATTTTCCGCTTGTGGCGGTGTCTAAGCAACCTATCATATTCATAAGTGTTGATTTGCCCGAGCCTGAAGGACCAATAATACTTACAAATTCCTTTGGCTTTATATGTAAACTTACGCCGTCAAGTGCTCTTACCTCGCTGTCACCGACCTTGTATATTTTATACATATCTTCAATTCTTATCATTTTTTGTCCTTTCTTATCTCATGCCGCCCATAGGCATACCGCCACGCATGCCGCCGCCCATAGGCATGCCGCCGAAATTGCCCCAGCCACTATTCTGATTTGAAGAGCCTGTCACCTTAACAACCTGACCCTCTTTAAGGCCCGAAACAATTTCAATGTAGTCGTCGTCGGAAACACCTGTTGTAACCTCAACACGCATTTCCTCTTCGTACATGGTCTGGTTTATTTGTGCGTTTTCTCTTTCTCCGCCACGGAATTTACCGCCCTCTGCGCTTCCCATGGGCATTGCGTTTCCTCTTTGGGGCGCACCTTCGCCAAAGCTTTCTCTCGGTGGCATTGTCATGCCTTCACCAAAGCTTTCTCTATTTGGCATTGTGGCATTTTCAAAAGGAGGCTTGTCGCCTGCGGCAAATTCTCCTCTTTGAGGCATTTTTCCCATTTCGGCTTCACCAACAACGGTTACGTAGTATTTTCCTCCATAAAAGCTTACGGCACCTGAGGGCACTGCAATAACATTGTCTGCCCTTTCGGCAATAATTTCAGCACTTACGTTCATGCCGGGAAGTAAGTTGCCTGGCTGGTCAATTCGTACAATTACGGGGTAGTAGGTAACACCCTGCGAAGAGGTGCCCAAAAGTGAAACCGTTTCAATAATACCTGTGAAAATTTCACCTTCAATGGCATCGGCTTCAATCTGAACCTCCTGACCCACGGAAATTTTCGCCACGTCAAGTTCATCCACATTGATTGTAAATTTCATTTTTGTGGTGTCGGCAACAACCATTAGTGTGGTGGAGTTGTTTCCTGCCACGGTGTCGCCCTTTTTGTAGTTCTTTTCCATTACCTTGCCTGCAATTGGGGAGGTAACATAGTAGTTTTCCGCTTCTTTTTTAGTGTCTTCAAGGCTTGAAACTGCGTTGTCATAGCTCATTTTTGCATTGCGGAGGGCGTTTTCAAGCTGTGAGTTTTCTAAAACAGCAATAACATCGCCTTTATTTACCCAGTCACCGTTTTTAATGTTAAGCTCAACAATTTCTCCCGACTGACGGGCGTTGACCTTTGTGCTTGCAGGGTAGTTAAGTGCTGCTGCCGCTGCTCCTTCAATGTCGCCCGAAGGGGTGTGGAAGGTTGCAAAAGCCATTGTACCCTCTTCAATTGAGCCGGGGTTTGTAATTTTAACATCAACCGTTTTTACCATGGCGCCGTTTTCACCTGCAAAGGAGGCACTTGTTATTCTGTCAACTGTGCCTGTAACGGTTATCATGTATTTTTCAAGGCTTACGCTTACTTTGTCGCCTGTTTTAATGTTTTCTATAACACCCACCGCAACGGGGATTGGTGCAATCATGTATGTATTGTCGGTAAGAGTGCAGATTGTTCCGTTTGCATTTTCGCCAAGTAAAAGATTAAGGTTACTTACAACACCCTGACTTGATGCTGTAACCGTGAGCTTTTCCACGTTTTCCTCGGCTGTGTTTAACGAAATTTCTGCCGACTCTACTGCATTTTCTGCCTTTTCAATGGCGTTGTCACTTCGTTCGGAATCAAAGCGGTAAAGCACGTCATCCTCTTCAACCCAGTCGCCCTCTTCGGCTGTGCAGTAAATAATGTCGCCTGTAATTTTTGGAACTATATTATATGTTTCGTAGGCTTCAACAGTACCTGAGCCTGTAACAGTGTTTACAATGCTTCGTCTTGCAACAATTGCAGTTTGTATTTCCTCTACTGTTTCCTCAGTTTTTCTGCCTTTTACAAAAAAGATTACACCCACTACTATCGCAAGGATTACAACAAGTGCAATTATTCGTTTTACCCATTTAAAAACGGCTTGTTTTTTCATGCTTATACCTCCACTATTTTATCATAGAATATAGAATAAACCTAAATCTTGTTTAAAACATATTAAATATATGAATAATTTATGAATTTACGAGCTTTTAAATAAAATAAAAAGAGCGTAAATACGCTCTTTTTACACAAAATGTAATTTACTGAATTTCGCTGCCGCACTTGGGGCAAAAGTTTGCACTTTCTTCAATTTCTGCATTGCAGGAAGGGCAGATTATAACCTTTTTTACCTCACGATACTGCTTTTTAAGGTTTGCAATGTCCTCCACAACATAGTCAATTTCCATTATTTTGTCTTCAACTGCATCTGCGTCCTCTGTTTGCTCCTTGATGTTTTTGTAAACAATTTCGCCAAGCTCCTTGTAAAGGTTTCTGAGGTTACTCTGCTTTTCGCCAATTTCCATTTTAATTTTGGCAATGCCGTAAACCTCGTTTACCTTTTTACTTGCAAGCTGTGCCGCATCTGTTGCCATGAATTTGAAATCGTCTAAAAATGCCATTTTTATTTCCCCTTTCCTTTTATTCATAGTATTTAAAAAAGTTATCTTTTCTTTGAAGAACCTCATCAATACGATTTGTGTAATCCCCGGCTTCCTTGGGGTTATAAATGCGGTCAATTCCGCTTTTTGTTACTATTTTTGAACTGCCACCTGCACCTAAGGCAAGTATTGGCTGAACCTCTTCCATAATATACACGTTGTATATGCTCTCGTGACCTGATCTTGCATAGCTCACGTTTTCAAGATTGCCCAAGGTGTTTCGCTGTTTGTACATGTAGTAGGGGTCAAAGCCGTTATTTGTTAAAAGGCTGTAGGCTTTATTGACCATGCCTGCAACGCCATTTGTAAAGCGAAGCTTTGAAAAGCTGTCAATTAAATCGGCGGCTCTCTTCATATACAGTGTATGCACGGTAACCGCCTGGGGATTTTCCTTTAAAATTTCGTTTACAGAATATTCCATCATTGCCTCGTCCTCGTCGGGAAGCCCTGCAATAAGGTCGGCATTTATGCTTTGTATGCCTGCCTCGTGAGCAAGGTAAAAGGCACGTTTTATATCCTCCACACTGTGCTTTCGCCCTATTTTATCCAGGGTTTTCTGGTGCATGGACTGTGGGTTTATGCTTATTCTGCCCACCTTTTGCCTTACCAGCATATCCATCATTTGCTTTGAAAAGGTGTCGGGTCTGCCCGCTTCCACACAAAACTCCTTAACAGTGGATAAATCAAAGTTGTCCTTTAATGAAACTATAATGCTTTCTAATAAATTTTCAGGTATTGCAGTTGGAGTACCTCCACCAAAATACACGCTTTCCACCTTTAAGTCAGTTTTTTCAAGAAGCTTTCCACTATGTTCAATTTCTTTAATAAGTGCTTTTGTGTAGGGCTCAACAAATTTGTTGTTGTGCTCTGTTGCCTGACTTATGAAGGAGCAGTAGGAGCATCTTGAAGGGCAGAATGGTATGCCCACATAAATGCTTACGGAGTTTTTGCCCATGCTGTCAAGAATGGCTTTTTCCTTTTCGGCAACAGCTATTGAAAGCCTTGCCTTATTGTCTTCAATTAAAAACTCATCTTTAAGATGGTTTAAAACATATTCTTTGTTAAAGCCTTCGTTAAAAAGCTTTGTTACGTTTTTTGCAGGGCGTATGCCTGTGGATATTCCCCACGGGGTGGGCATTTGCGAAAGCTTTTTGCACGCATGAAACACAGCCTTTTTTATTGCGTTTGTAACATACATTTTTTCATCGTTAAAGCTTACCGCTTCGCCTGTTGCCTGGCAATTTTCAAAAACCACCCTTGCCCTGGAAATGTTTCCCTCTAAAACACTTTCTGCAAAAACTGAGTCATCAAGGGAAAAGAACAGCTGGAGTATTTGCTGCACTGCATTTTTCGCCTCATGACCTTTTGTTATAATTTCCACAATAAATCACCTTATATAAGGATTATTTCGCTTTTCCTGTTCCACGGTTGTTTCATCGCCGTGACCGGGAAGGATTATACAGTCGTCACTAAGCTTACCAATAAGCTTTTCAATTGATTCCATTTCCGTAGTAAAATCGCCGTAGTCGTAGCGGCCAATGCTGCCTTTAAAAATTAAATCGCCTGACAAAACAAAGCCGTCACCCAAATAGGAAACCGAGCCTGGGCTGTGCCCCGGTGTGTGTAACACTGTAAGCTTTTCATCTTCCACAAAAATTTCTTCTTCGCCCTGAAGCACCACATCAATTTCGCATTTTTCGGGTGTTTCCCCTGTCATAAAGCCAAGGCTTTTTTCCATGCTTCCCAGCATGGGAATGTCGCTATAGTGCATGTAGCAAACAGCATTTGTTAAGTCACGAAGCTCCTTCAATGCACCCACATGGTCAAAATGGCCGTGGGTTACAAGAATTTTTTCAAGGGTAAGGTTTTCTTTTTCAAGATAGTTTAAAATACCCTTTGCATTTGCCGCAGGGTCAACAAGAGCAACCTTTTTGTCGCCTAAAATGTAGCTGTTTGTGCCAAGCTGACCTATAATCAGTTTTCTTATTTTCATAACCATTCCTCGCTAAGACAGAAAAACAATCCAAAGGGATTGTTTTTCTTTTTTAACTGCGTATATCTAAGATGTTAGGCACTCGGTAAAGCTTTTTAACAAGCAAGTCAACCTGCTCACGGTCAGTAACCTCCACCTGTAAGGTGATAATTGCAATTTTCGCTTTGCCCGAATGTGATGTTGCCGAAACAATGTTTATGGAATTGTCTGCCACAACAGAGGCAATGTCGGCAAGGATACCCTTTCTGTCGGCACATTCAATGCTGAGCTCAGCGTTGTACTTGCCCTGGGGCATATTGTTCCAGGTGCAACGAATGCGCCTTGCCTTTGATTCCTCGTCTAAGTTTTCTTCCCTTACATTCACACAGGAGGCACGGTGAACACTCACGCCTTTTCCTCTTGTTATAAAGCCTATGATAGCATCACCCGGCACGGGGTTACAACACTTTGAAATTTTAACAAGGCAGTTGTCAATACCTTCAACCTCAATGCCGTTGTTGCCCTTGTTGTGCTTTTTGGCTTCGCTTATGGGAATTACATCCTCCTGCTCGTCGTCAAGGGCGGCATATTCTCTCAGACGCAACGCAACCTTCTGGGCAGTAATACCGCCATAGCCGATTGCCGCATATGCATCCTCAAGATTTTTAAAGCCGTAACGGCGGAGCATTGTGGAAACATATTCCTCCTGCATAAGAGTAGCAGGGTTCAAGTTAAGCTTTTTAATTTCTCTTTCAACAGCTTCTCTACCACGTTCAACGTTAATTTCACGGTTTTCCTTTTTGAACCAGCTGTTTATTTTTGAGCGTGCCTGTGCTGTTTTTACAATATTGAGCCAGTCACGGCTGGGGCCTTTCACCTGACTTGTGGTGATAATTTCAACAATATCGCCGTTTTTTAAAACGTAATCCAAGGGCACAATTCTGGAATTTGCCTTTGCACCAATCATTTTATAGCCAACGGCTGTGTGAATGTAAAATGCAAAGTCTATAGGGGTTGCACCGCTTGGCAGGCTCACCACATCGCCACGGGGCGTGAACACAAACACTTCATCGGCGAAAAGGTCAATTTTAAAGCTTTTTAAAAAGTCCTCGGAGTCTGTTGCTTCGCTTTGCACTTCAAGAAGCTGACGTACCCAGGCAAGCTTTTCGTCCTGGTCGGTTCTGCCAGTTACGCCTTCCTTGTACTTCCAGTGTGCGGCAACGCCCTGCTCTGCCACAAGGTGCATATCCCAGGTGCGTATCTGAACCTCAAAGGGCTGACCTGTGGGACCAATAAGCGTGGTGTGAAGTGACTGATACATGTTTGGCTTGGGCATGGCAATGTAGTCTTTAAATCTGCCGGGAATTGGTTTGTACAATTCGTGCACCATACCAAGAGCGTTGTAGCATTCGCTCACATTTTCCACAATAATTCTTACTGCAAAAATGTCGTATATTTCATCTAAGGTTTTGCCCTGAGTGTACATTTTTCGATAAATGGAATAAATATGCTTTGCTCTTCCGTCAATATGAGCTTTAATGTTCATATCACGAAGTCTTTGACCTAAGGACTCCTTGATTAAAGCAACATATTCATCCCTCTGGCTTTTCTTTTGCTTTAAGCCTTCAACAATTTCATAGTAGCCAACGCTGTCAAGATACTTGATTGCCAAGTCTTCCAGCTCGCCTTTTATTTTTGAAATACCAAGTCTGTGAGCAAGGGGAGCATAAACCTCCAATGTTTCGTGGGACTTCTCCCTTTGTTTTTCCTCGCTCATAAACTGCATGGTACGCATGTTATGAAGTCTATCTGCCAGCTTTACAAGGATAACTCTTATATCCTTTGCCATGGCAAGAATCATTTTTCTTAAGTTTTCAATCTGTGCTTCCTCACGGGAGGTGGATTTGATTTTTTCAAGCTTTGTCACACCTTCAACAAGGTATGCCACCTGCTCGCCGAAATCATTTTTAAGCTTTTCATAGCCGTAGGGAGTGTCCTCAATAACATCGTGCAGCAGGCCTACGATAATGGTGTCGCAGTCAAGCTCCATGTCGGCTAAAATGTAGCTTACCTCCAAAGGATGAATAAAATAAGGCTCACCGCTTTTTCTTTGCTGCTCTCCGTGAGCTTCAACGCAAAGATTGTAAGCTTTCATAATTCTGTCGGTATCAACAGAAGGGTTATATTCCTGTACCCTTTGAATAACCTGTTCAATTGTGACGCTCATACAACCCCTCCTTTTTTTTTAATTATTCTCCGAAATTAATTCTTTATATGCTTCGCTGGAAGTAAGATTAATTTTTGTTCCCTTTTCCGCAGGTAAAAGATTAATTTTAATCCTGTCGCCTGAAATTGTGTAGGAAATCATGTTAACGTCTTCAAAAACCAAAATCATATTTTCAAGCTTTTCAACGGTCACAATTTCACCGGACACACTGCTCAGCGCCCTTGCAAGTGCCATTACATTATATTCCTTGCCTGCAGCTTCTGCTCTGAGGAATTTGTAGAACAGAACAAAATCCTCTCTGTCGGGCAAACTTTCTCCCGAAAGACGTATGTCCTCCAAAATAATCTGCACACGGGACTGACCGTTGTAAATATTAATATTCATTTCACCCACAACATCCACCACGTCACCTACAGTATAGTCAGTTGCAATATGGCTTCTGCCAAAGGCGATTGCTTCAATCTTTTTTGAATCCTTTTCAATAAGAATACGGCAATGCTTACCGTCGGAAAGAGTTCGGATGTCGGAAATAACCGCTTTTTCAACAGCCACAAGGGGCATTTTGTTGCCCACACCGTAAGGTCCTAAAACCTCGGTTTCCTTAATGGCGGATAAGGTTATTTCACCAATTTCAATCCTCGAATCGATGTATATATCTCGTGTTACTCTACTGGGCAGAACCTTTTGAGCGTATTCGTTAAGCCTTCTGTCAAGCTCGGGGATGTTTTCTTCCTTAATGGAAAAGCCTGCAGCATAAGCATGTCCGCCAAAATTTTCAAGTATGTCCGAGCAGGCTGACAAGCCTTCAAAAAGGTTTATTCCACCCATGCTTCTGCCGGAGGACTTACATTTGCCGTCTTCAATAGAAATTAAAATACAGCTTTTCTGGAACTTGTCACATATACGGGAAGCAACAACTCCAATAATGCCGTGATGCCAGCCCTTTTTAGCAAGGATAATAACCTTTTTGTCGGCAAAATTGCCTTTTTTAAGCATTTGGACCGCTTCTTCAAAAATAATGCTTTCCTTGTTCTGGCGCTCACGGTTTTCGCGGTCAAGCTCCATTGCAAGGTCGGCAGCATCCCAAGGTTTGTCGGTTAATAAAAGGTTAACCGCTGTCATAGCAGAGCTCATTCTTCCTGCAGCATTAATTCTTGGCGCGATGGAATAGCTCACCACAGCGCTACTGTTCCACTTGGGATTTGAGCCGATGGTTTTTATAACCTCTCCCAAGCCTAAGTTAGGATTGTTTTTAAGCTTTTCAAGACCAACCCCTGCAATAACACGGTTTTCACCTGTAAGGCTTACAACGTCGGCAATGGTTCCAAGTGCCACAATGTCGGAATATTCATCCAGCACCTTTTTTGCACTGTTTTCGCCAATCAAGGCGCACACCAGCTTGAATGCAACACCAACACCCGCAAGCTCCTTAAAGGGATATGTGCAGTCGAACCTTTTGGGGTTCACAACTGCCACCGCTTCGGGCACAGTGTCCTTACACTCATGATGGTCGGTTACAATTATGTCAACACCAATGCTTTTTGCAAACAAAACCTCGTCACCTGCAGTAATGCCTGTGTCAACGGTTATGATAAGCTTTGTGTCATCCTTTGCAATTTTTTCAATGGCTTCACAGTTCACACCGTAGCCTTCGTTTTGCCTGTCGGGAATGTAAAAATTAACAATTGCACCCATTCTGCCCAAAATTGACACTAAAATTGCGGTGCTTGTAATGCCGTCCACGTCATAGTCACCGTAAACGGTTATTTTTTCTTTGTTTTCGATTGCTTTTTTAATGCGTGCTACCGCTTTGTCCATGTCCTTAATGGCAAAGGGGTCGTGGAGGGATTCAACACTGCGCTCAATAAAACGTTTTGCATCTCCGGCATCGTTAATGCCTCGGTTTATAAGAACCTTCGCCACCAAAGGCGAAATGCACAACAGCTTACTGTAGGCGTAGACCATGTTTTCGTCGGTATTCTTATCGAGAAAAACCCATTTTTTTGTCGTTATTCCCACAATAATTCCTCCCTTTCTGAAATTAGAAACAACTTTATACTTTATTATATCACTTTGATGGTGTTTATTCAACATATTTTTCCACATAAAAGCAAAAAGAAGTCAGACAAGCTGACTTCTTTTTTTAATTATTTTACCGACGCCATCATAGTTAAAAATTCTTTGTATATGTCGGATTTAAAGTGCAATTCTCCCTGCGCTAACTGACCCACATAAAGGTAGCCACGTTCATAAAGCATTGCAAAGGAAAGATAAATTCTCTTTCCGTCTTCATCAATCTGAATGGTTGCTGTGTAGAGTGTTCTGCCCTGCCACTTTGTGGGGGTTATGTCTTCCACAACATACCCTTTGTACTGTTCGGCAATTCTGCCCACGTTATCGGAAAGCTGACCGCTAAGGTCAATAACAACATAGTTACTGTTCACATCGTTTACAAACTGGTAAGAGAAATGTACAGCAGAATTAGTTTCCTCCTCTTCCATGAAGAAGCCCTTTGAATCCTGGTATCTTTCCCAGTTGTTGGGCGCAGAAATGAAGAAGCCTCCCACGTTGTGGTCAGTTTTGCCTGAAGTTTTCTGAGGTTTTTCTATCTCTCCTACTTCTTCAGAATCAATTTCTTCCACCGTAAAGGATTTAAAAAGCTCTGTTGCAAAATCTTCCTTGTTTGCCTTTGTTTTGCAAACCTCTAAAAGGTAAACATAGTCGCCTTTTTCAAAAAATCTTTTGTTCCATGTTGCATCGGAGCTGTAGGAGCCTTTGATTGTTATGTCAAAGCCTGTTGACTTTATTCCGTTTAAGTCATAATCCTTTATGGGGCTGCAGCCTGTGATTTCGTCATTTAAAATATACAAGGAATGCTCTCTGTCTTCTTTAGCGTAGGTGTGCATTGAAAAGTCCTTATTTTTTGAATATACTTTTATGCCCACAAAGCTTCTGTCGCCCTGACCAGAGAAAAGAGTGATTTCGTTGTCAATTTTTGAATAGGTTTTAAGAAAATGTGCAGGAACAGTAAAGCTCACACCATACATTTCGCTTATATAATTACGTTTTCCGTCCTCTACGTTTGACAAATCGTATATGGGGTTTCCGGGGTTATATTTAAGCGAAAAGGTTCCTGTGATTTTTTCAAGATACGCCTTGTTCTGACTGTCGTTTTCGGTAAGCACAATCACACGGTAAATTATGCCATCCTTTACATACTGAGCAATATACTGATACTTGCCCATAACTGTTCCGTAGCTGTAGGTGTAACGCACATTGTCACGGTTTGTGGCATAGGTTGCATAAGAAAGCACACCGCCTTCAAAAAGCTCGTCCGCATCCATCTGGAGTCTTTCCAAAGAGTCGTTGTCAAGGTTTGGGATAACGTTTATGTAAAGCATATCTTTGCCGTCACGGCTTGCGAAAACCGTGGATGAGCCGTCGTAGGTTCTGCTTGTAAGAACAAAGCCCTGAGGAGTGTCAATAGTCCACTTGTAGTAGCTGTCGCCCACATACGCTTCTTTTATACCGCCTTCCACAATGTCTCCTGTTTCAATTTTTTCCTTTACAACGCTTATTGCCTTTGTTGCTTCGTCATAGCCCACGGTTGCACCAAAGGTTTCGCTTATGAAGCGAAGGGGTACCATTGTTGTGCCCTCCACAAGACGTGGCGCCACGGGAAGTGTTTCTTCAAAGCTGTTTACCTTTGCAACGGGGTTATCAATCTGTAAGGATATATTAACCTCACGATATGTAATGTTAACTGTTTTTGTTTCAGCCACCCATTCAACGGTTGCACCAAAAGCTTCGGTAATAACTCTTACGGGAACCAAGGTTGTTCCTTCGCCTGCAACAAAGGGAGTTTGCACAGTTACCTCCTGCCCGTTTATTTTAAGGGTGCTATCGCCCACCTTAAAGCTGATTTCCACTTTTTCATCATTTGCCAAAGCTATTGTAACGCTTGAAAAAAGCATTAAAAACGCTAAAAATGTTGTTAATATTCTTTTCATGGTTATTCTCCTTACTTCAATACAGGTGTGAGGGTTATGTCAATTTCATTTGCGCCACGCTTTACCCTTACTGTTATTGCACCTGTGGTATATGTGTCACGAAGGACCTTGTTGCATTGAACAATGGAATGAACGGGGATGGAATTTATTTTAACAATTTCATCACCTGCACGAAGCTCCATTCGGTCAGAGGCAGACACTGTAACGCCCTTAGTTGTGGGAAGCCCGATTTGTGCCTCCCAGGATTCGGACAAGCTTACGCCTAATTCGGCACGTACTACCTTTCCATTTGTTTCAAACTGCTTCAACACGTAATTAATTGTGTCAACGCTTATGGCAAAGGACATGCCTTCAATGCCTAATCCTGTGTACTTCATGGTGTTTATGCCCACAACCTCGCCCTGCATGTTTACTAACGGTCCTCCGGAATTGCCGCCGTTTATGGGTGCATCGGACTGCAGAAAGGGATAATACTCGCCTGAAATTATTACATCAATACCGCTTACAATACCCTTTGTTGCGGTGTTTCGTAAGCTAAGGGACAAGGGGTTACCGATTGCAATAACCTCCTGCCCTGATTTTATGGAGCTGCTTTGTGCGAATTTCACACTCTTAAGACCTAACCTGTCAACCTGCACCACCGCAAGGTCGGAAACTGTGTCAATATATTTTACAATGCCTCCGTAGCAGCTACCGTCGTGGAAAACAACTGTGAGGTTTTCAATTTCCTCCACAACGTGAGCGTTGGTAAGTATCATTCCACCCGATTTTATAACAACACCTGTACCGTGGGCTGTCATGGAATTGTACTTATAAACAGTGTCGGAAACGTACTTTGGCTTGTAGTTGCCAACAATTGCAACAACAGATTCGCTGAGCTCAGAGATAATATCTTCCGATGTTCTTTTTGTTGTTACGCTTACGGTTTTTGTTTCGCCGTTCCAATCAACCTGTGCACCCATTGCTTCGGAAAGTGCTCTTACGGGAAGATATGTTCTTCCGTCAATAATAACACCCTCCGCTTCAATTTTTGCATCATCAAGAAAAACTGTCACGCTGTCACTTGCAAAAGCTGTAGCGGAAAACAGAAAAAATGTTGCACTCAAAAGTAATGCTATGCGTTTTTTCATATTAAATTCTCCTTTTTTGTGATAATTTAAGTATTTAATATTTTTAAACTTTTGTCAAGCTTTTTTGCAAAATTGGTCAACAGGAAACCTTAAAGGAACTGCTTTAAACCAAAAACCCTCTCCACAGGAGAGGGTTTTAGTTATTTACTTATCTGTTTCTGTCAGCTAAAATCTTTGCAACGTTCTGTGCGGGAACTTCTTCGTAGCGTTCAAAGTCAAATTCGAACTGGCCACGACCCTTTGTCATGGAACGAAGGTCAATAGCGTAACGAGTCATTTCGCTCATGGGAACTTCTGCTTCAACTTCGCCCTTGTTGTTGCCGATTTCGTTCATGGCAAGAATTCTGCCTCTGCGCTTGTTAAGGTCGCCGATAATATCACCCATCTTCTTGGAGGGAACAGTAACCTTAAGCTTGCCGATGGGTTCCAAAAGAACAGGGTTAGCCTGAGTTGTACCTTCCTTGAATGCGATGGATGCCGCAATCTTGAACGCCATTTCAGAGGAGTCAACTGCGTGGTAGCTACCATCGGTCAATACAGCCTTAATACCTGTTACAGGGAAGCCACCGAGAACGCCTTCAGCCATACATTCCTGTAAGCCCTTTTCAACTGCGGGGAAGAAGTTCTTGGGAACTGCACCACCTACAACTCTCTGGTCGAAGATTAAGCCTTCTTCGCCACTGGGAGAGAATTCAATCCAAACATCACCAAACTGACCATGACCGCCGGACTGCTTCTTGTGTCTGCCCTGAACGGTAACAGTCTTCTTGATAGTTTCACGGTATGCAACCTTGGGATTAATAAGGTCAACACCAATACCGAACTTGCTCTTAAGCTTACTACAAATAATGTCAAGATGCTGTTCGCCCTTACCGGAAAGAATCATCTGACCTGTGAGGTTGTTCTGTTCAACTGTAAATGTGGGGTCTTCTTCCATAAGACGAGCAAGCGCTGCGTTAATCTTTTCTTCGTCGCCCTTAGCCATGGGTCTGATTGCCATGGAAAGCATGGGCTTTGCAAAAACAATACCTTCAAGCTCAATGTCACTACCCTTGTCACAGAGTGTGTCACCTGTTTTAAGTTCGTTAACCTTTGTAACTGCACCAATGTCGCCTGCATGAAGCTCACTTACTTCTTCCTGCTTCTTACCGCACATTACATAAAGCTTGCCAAGCTTTTCCATTTCGCCTGTTCTGGGATTGTAGAGAGAAGAATCGCTCTTTACAACACCGGAAGCAACCTTGAACATTGAAATCTTACCAACGTACTGGTCGGCAATGGTTTTGAAAGTAATAAGAGAAGCGGGGCCTGCACTGTCGCAGTCAACAGCTTCGTTATTAGCTTCAACAGGAGAAGGAAGATACTTTAAGATAGCGTCCATAATTGAACGAATAGCAAAACCGCCTGCAGCACAACCGCCGTAAACAGGAACGATGTCACCACTCTTAACACCCTTCTTCAATGCACCACGCATTTCTTCGTCAGTAATCTGTTCACCGCCGAGGTACTTTTCCATCAAATCGTCGTCACTCATTGCGGCTGCTTCTACCAATATATCATGATATCCTTCATAGCTTG
Organism: Clostridia bacterium; assembly: GCA_045546275.1. GTDB lineage: Bacteria > Bacillota > Clostridia > UMGS1883 > UMGS1883 > RGIG1927. Next base: position 175,164 of record JAZQCM010000031.1, read on the forward strand.
CAAGATACTTATGAGGGATCGGAACTTCCATTTCAGTTTCGCCCTTAACGGAATATGCCTTGCCGGAAACAATGTTTACATAACCTGTAAGATGTCCGTCTTCACGTGTGGGAACACGGAAGGGCGCAATACTTGTACCGAATTTATCTCTTAAAAGTGTAAGAGTTTCACGGAATGATACGTCCTGATCATCCATGTTGTTTACAAAAACCATTTTGGGCTTGCCCTGTTCTGTTGCATACTGCCATGCAAATTCAGCGCCTACTTCAACGCCTTCTTTACCATTGATAACGATTAAAACGCTGTCAGCTACTCTGACTGCACTCTTAACGTCGCCCACAAAGTCAAAATAACCGGGTGTATCGATAAGATTTACTTTTGTGTCACCGATTTTTGCTGTACTCCAACTAAAGGGTGCTACTGTACAGTTGACACTCATCTGTCTTTTTACTTCTTCCTGGTCGTAGTCACAAACTGTGTTGCCTTCTACTGCTTTGCCCCATCTGTCAGTCACTCCGGCTTTAAACAGCACTGCTTCGATAAATGCTGTTTTACCGGAGCCCGAATGGCCTGCCACGGCAACGTTTCTGATGTCTTTTCCTTCATACACTTTCATTTTTCTGTCCTCCATCTATGTATTTTTTTAGTTTAATAATTCCGTCGGTTCTTTCGCCGACACCACTTATTTGTATATTTTCGACAAAAAGAAGTTAGTTTCCTTTTGACTTTTTGTACAAAATTGCAAAATAAAACTGTGCAATTTGCATAAATCTTTTATTAGTGGTGTTTTTTTGGGATAAAAAAGGGGGGTTTTTTGAAAAAACTGTTGACAAAATGTGCATTTGTGCTTTATAATAACTAATTGCGGAAACTAAATCCCATCCGCAATTCCTTGCTCCGTAAAAAGTACGGGGCCAGAGACCATAAGGAGGTGTAAAAAATGGCAGAAATCATGACAAACAAGTATGAAACCATTTTTGTTCTTGACGCTGCGCTTGAAGAAGAAAAGCTTACAGCTCTTTCCGACAAGTTCACAAAGCTTATCGAAAAGAACGGTACAATCGAAAGCGTTGACGTTTGGGGTAAGAGGAGACTTGCTTATCCTATCAACTACAAGACAGAAGGTTACTACACACTTGTAAAGTTCACAGCTAATCCCGAATTCCCCAAGGAACTTGAGAGAAGATACGGTATTACTGAAGGCGTTCTCAGAACAATAGTTATCAAAGTCGAAGAATAATCGGAGGCAGATATGTTAAACAAAGTTATTTTGATTGGCAGATTTACCCGTGATGTTGAGCTTCGTTCAACTCCCCAGGGCGTGAGCACATGCTCCTTCTCCTTGGCAGTTGACCGTAACTATCAGAACGCAGGCGGCGAAAGACAGACAGATTTTATTAACTGTGTTGCCTGGAGACAGACCGCCGAATTTATTTCCAAGTACTTCTCAAAGGGCAACCTTATTTGTGTTGAGGGAAGTATTCAGACACGTTCCTGGAAGGATAATGACGGTAACAACCGTTATGCAACAGATGTTGTTGTGGACAGAAGTTATTTCGTTGAATCCAAGAAGAGCGCTCAATCCTCTTCTCAGATGCCCTCTTTTGAGGCTCCCCAGTTCAATGATTCGCCCTTCGGCAATCTTCCTGATCCTATCTCTCCTTTGGGAACAGATGATGATTTACCATTTTAAAAAAGGGAGGTTACAGCTATGACAGAAAAGTCCGAAAAGACATTCAGAAACCGTAAGGCTAAGAAGAAGGTTTGCCAGTTCTGTGCTGATAAGGTTCTTTATATTGATTACAAGGATGTTGCTAAGCTTCGTCGTTTTGTATCTGAAAGAGCAAAGATTCTTCCCAGAAGAATCACAGGTACATGCGCTAAGCACCAGAGACAGCTTACAACAGCTATCAAGAGAGCAAGACATATTGCACTCATCCCCTACAGCGCTGACTAATTTTACTGTCGCTAAAAGGTTTAAAAACCGACACAAATGTGTCGGTTTTTTTGTTTTAGTTAATTTTAATTTTTTTCACTTCTCCGCCGTAGGCTTCAACGCCACCGCGAGCGCCCTGCAAAAAGCCGTACAAGGGCATTGCAAAAGGCTTTTGCACCAGAACATTTTCCATTGACCCAAGCCTTACATACAAATACTCAAAATCCCCTTCAAATTCAATACACTTTCCGTTAAGACTATCCTCAGGCAAGTAAAAGCCACAGGCATTGTCCTTTTTAACAAAGTCAATTTCTGTATCCTCAGCCTTTTCCCCTATTCGCACTCCGCCAACACAAGCAGGCAGAGCATCTATGTACATATCGGGTTTCTTCTTTATTATATATAGGAAGCTTCCGGGGTAGAAGGTGTATTGAGTTTTTTCCAAGGGGTACAATTCCTTTTTCTCAAAATCGTAAATGCAGGCATTTTCAATTAAAAGACAAACGGTTTTTTCCTTGTCGGTCATGTTAGTTAATAGAAGCCTGTCGGAAAACTTCTTTTCATCCCCAACTTCACTTACGGGACAGTTTAAAGGCAGCTCTTCAAGAAAACTTCGGATGGTTTCCATTTTTTTCATGGCAGGGTGTATGTGCATAACAGCACCCATTTTGTTAAGGCCTGCCTTTGTAACTTCCTTAATGGTGTCTGCCCACATAAGATAACCCTTGCCCACAGTGTCGGTAATGGAATAAGCACTCTGGCGGAGGGACTCTTCACCTAATGAGTTTTCACCGCCGCAAATTAAATATTCCAAGTTATTGTCCCTGCAGAAAAGCTTAAGCTTTGTAATAAAGCTTTTTTCAATGCATTTTTCCACAATTGCCATGTACTTTTCGTATTCCTTGCCCTTTTCAAAAAGAGGCAACAAGGTTTTTCCGTATTCTTTAACGGCATTTTGGGAATAAACAATCCCCTTTAAGCTGTTAATCATAGGCTTTAAGGAAATAAAGCCTTTAAATTCATAGCCCTTGAATTTGTCAAACTCACGGATAAGAGGCTTGTACACCTCATCAATAATCATTTCCGCAACGTTTTCATTTGTAAGGTCGGGGTAGTGCTTGTAGGGGAATAAATCGTTTTCCTCGCCGTACTTAACCGAAACTACACTGTCGCCCTCTTCTAAAACAAGGGTATTTTCATCAACCTGGTGTGGTGCAAGCTTGCAAAGCTCTTTTTGCCACATGTCCTTCACCGAGGAAACTGCACCAAATGCCGTGCCCGAAAAAGCATAGCAATCGTCGGCAAAATAAACCGACATTTTGTGCCTGTAAGCACCACGAAGAACCATTAAAAGCTTTTCTTTGTATTTTGCACTTCGTAAATTACCACTATGCGAATGCAACACTATTATATTTTCAAAGCCCTCCTCCTTTGAAGTGAGGAAAGCGTCCGACACAGCTTTTGCTGTTAAATCGTCGGTAATTTTAAAATAAGCAAATTGTTTCATAATTCTTCTCCAATTCTGATATATTTATTTTATCCCAAAGAAGAGTGTGAGTCAACCATATATTGTTGACTCACAAGGAGTTTTCCGATATAATTAAACTAAAAGAAAGGACTGATTTTATGCCTATTAAAATACCTAACGATTTACCTGCAACAAAAACTCTTCAAAGTGAAAATATATTTGTTATGACGGAAAACCGTGCCTTAAGCCAGGACATCCGTCCCCTTAAAATTGTTATTGTGAATATCATGCCCACAAAAATCACCACGGAAACTCAGCTTCTCCGTGCTCTTTCAAACACTCCACTCCAGATTGAGCCGATTTTTATCCGCATGGACTCTCACGAATCGAAAAACACTTCCGAGGAGCATCTTAAAACCTTCTACACAACCTTTTCGGAAATTAAGCACAACCGCTACGATGCAATGATTATAACAGGTGCTCCCGTTGAAATGATTGCCTTTGAAGAGGTTGACTACTGGAAGGAATTGACCGAAATTTTTGAATGGTCAAAAACCAACGTTACCAGCAGCTTGTTCATTTGCTGGGCGGCACAGGCGGCTCTTTATTATTTTTACGGAATTAATAAGGTTATTCTCCCCCAAAAGGTGTTTGGCGTTTTTGAGCATAAAAATCTTTACAAATCATCACGTCTCATGCGTGGCTTTGACGAGGTTTTCAAGGCTCCCCATTCACGCCACACAACAGTTTTGCAGTCGGAAATTGAAAAGCATGAGGATTTGAATATTCTTGCTGTAAGCGACGAGGCAGGGGTTTATCTTGTTAAGAGCGAGGACGATTCCAAAGTTTTTGTAACAGGCCACAGCGAATATGAATACGACACCTTGGATAAAGAATACAAACGTGACATGGCAAAGGGCATGGACAATGTTCCGTTGCCCAAAAACTACTATCCCGATAACGACCCTGACAAAACTCCCGTTGTTACATGGAGAAGCCACAATGACCTGCTTTTCTCCAACTGGCTTAACTACTTTGTTTACCAGACAACACCCTATGAATTATAATTAACGGTGATTTTATGAACTCAATTGACTTTTATAACCACATTTACTCCATTTTAGGCAATCTCACCCCGCTGAAGGGCGACTGCGGCAGAGCCTGTAACAAGGCATGCTGCGAGGGCGACAAGGATGGGGACGGGATGTATCTTTTCCCCTTTGAGGATCAAATGTATGCTCCCCTTCCTTCCTGGGCAAGCATTTCCGAAACTGATTTTGAGTATGACAAAAATAAGTTTGCTCCGCTTTTCTCCTGCGATGGTGTTTGTGACAGAAACCTCAGACCTCTCTCCTGCAGGATTTTTCCCCTTACCCCTTATCTGGCAAAAGATGGCGAATTGGAGGTTATTGTTGACCCGAGAGCTAACGGAATGTGCCCTTTGTCGGCACTTTACGTGGAGGACTTTGAGCCCGGATTTGTGAAGGCAGTTGAAAATGTTGGAAAAGCACTTTGCGAAAACAGCGAAACAAAGAAATTCCTTGAGTCCTTTTCAAGAATGATAGACGAGATTGATTTTTTATAAATATATAAAGGAGGAAAAAACATGAAAAAAGTTTTAGCGCTACTTCTGGTAATTTTAATGCTTATGCCCGTTACCACAACCTTTGCCCAAGAGCAAACCTTTACTTACGAGGAGCTTGTGGAATATGCAAAAAAGGTTAACGATTATTGGATAAGCACCCACAGCTGGACTCCCGGCTATGAATGGGACACAGCCACCTACTACATAGGCTGTATGGATGCCTACTATTTGACAGGCATTGAAAAATATCGTGACTATGCAACCACATGGGCAAAAAGAAACAACTGGAAAGGTCACACAAGCACCGATAAAGCTTCCTGGAGCAACGGCAACGTTTATCATGCTGACAACCAAACCTGCTTCCAGGTGTACATTGACCTTTATAACCTTGACAAGAAAAAAGACAATGAAAAGATTGCTCGCACATTAGAGGTTACAAACGAGCAGATTGCAACAGGGAAGGCAGATTTCTGGACCTGGTGCGATGCACTTCACATGGCAATGCCTGTTTATTCCAAGCTTTATTCACTTACAGGTGATGAAAAGTATATTGACTTTATGTACCGTGCATTTATCTGGAGCAAACAAAGAATGTATGACGGTGAGGGCGGTATAAACTACGAAGGCACTCCCGCAAACCTTTTCTTCCGTGACCCGGGCTATATTAAGAGCAAGGTTAATGGAGAGAAAAACATTTGGGCACGTGGCGTTGGCTGGGTTATGGCAGCCTTTGCAAGAGTGTTTGAGGATATTCCCGAAAACTGGGAGCATTACGATGAAATTAAGAAAACCTACCTTGAAATGGCAGAAGCTTGCATTAAGTGCGCAAGAGAAGATAACGAAGGCAGAATTTTCTGGACACAGAGCATGCTCGCAAACTTCCCCACCAGTGACACTAATCCCTACGGCTATGAAACAAGCGGCACAGGCTTTATAACCTATTCGCTCTACTACGGCATTAATGCAGGTCTTTTAGACAAGGCAACCTATCTTCCCTATGCAGAGGGCGGTCTTAAGTATTTGACCGAGGTTGCAATTCATCCCGATGGCTTTGTTGGCTACACACAGCACATTGGCTCAGCCGCAACAAAAGCCACAAATACCGAAAGTAACTTTAATTTCGGCGTTGGCGCAACCTTGTATGCCCTTTGCGAAGCAAGCCGTTACTACGGTGGCGTGCAGGGAGATATGTACCCTTACTTAACACGCAAAACAATGGGCACAGTATCTTTTAAGATTGGCTCAAACAACGTTTACAACGGTATAAACGTGCAAACAATCGACGCTGCTCCCTTTGTTGATAATTCCGGCAGAACAATGGTGCCCATTCGTGCTTTAGGCGAGGCGTTGGGCGCAAAGGTTGTGTGGAATGACGATTTGAAGGCAGTAACAATGGTTAAGGGCGATACCATATTACAGTTTGTCATTAACAGCCCCAATTACTACATTGACTCAGTAAAGCACACTGCTGACACCGCACCTATTATTAAGGACGGCAGAACATACCTTCCTCTTCGTGTTGCGGCAGAAGCCTTTGGCAAGAATGTTTATTGGAACAATGAAGAAAAGGTAATTGTTATCGGTGCAAAACAAACACCCTTCTACAAGTGCCACGAAGCACTTATTTCTCTTCTTTCCACAATCCTCACAACAGGAGCATTGCCCGAAAGAGCAGAGCAGGAAGAATGGGAATACAAGGTTTCGGTGCCTGAGCTTGAAAGTGAAAACAGGATTAAAATAGTTTCAGCTGTGGCAAGCCAGACCCCTGAGCCTGAAAACCCTGCCGAAAATGCATTTGACGACAACATTGCAACACGTTGGGCAGCATCGGGCGATTGTGAAATTGTTTTTGACTTAGGTGAGGTACAGCATGTTGAGCTTGTTGGTGTGACCTTCTGGAAATTTGCAGAGCGCAGTACAAAGTACGAAATTTATGCTTCGGAAGATGGTGTAACCTACAGAAACTACTTTGCAGGCGACGCACCTCAGGGCGAGGAATTTAACTACACCCCCATAAAAGACAAGGTTCGTTACATTAAGCTTGTGGGCCATGGCACGAACACAGGCCCCTGGACAAGCCTTTTAGAGCTTATTCCATATTCAAAATAAATACACAAAAAGGAGAGGCAACCGCCTCTCCTTTTTCACCCCATTTACCAATGGGGACAGGTTCGCTTGGCAAATTTTTCACCACTTGTACCTGTCCCCGTTGGTAAATCAAACTTTAAGTTTGTATCTTGTTATCCCTGTAACCCTTTCTATATGCCGCTCTGAAAATTTCGATTTCAATTTATTCACCAACATTGCAAACTTGTCAGCATCTGTATATTTGAGCGCCAAAAGAGCGTCTCCTGATTCTATCCCGTATCGTTTCATTGTTTCAATCAAATCTTTATCGTTCTTCTTATCAGAGTCAAACAATTCAAAATCATCCATTTCTTCTTCCGCATGAAAGACTTTGAACTGTGATATTGGCAACATTTCTTCCATAAAGCTTTTTTCAATCCAACTTTCGTCCTTACCCACATAATTACAATAGCTGCTCCAAGGATATTCCTCTATATTTCCAACAATATGCGCTTTAACGGGATTCTGATGCACATATCTGACTAAATGCAAAAAATACTCATCTGTTGCCACCGGATTACTTCGATATCTTCCTTCCAATAATGTTCCGGTGCGCTCATACTTTATGTTGAACCAACGAGCATATTTGGTGAGCAATCGATGCATTATTCTCGAAATATCACCTGTATTGTTTTCTTTTATGACAAGATGAACGTGATTAGTCATCAGGCAATATGCATATATATCAAAAGGGATAATTTGCTTAATTTCAATTAAACTTTCTAAAAGCTTTTCGTAATCTCTATCATTCAAAAATATTGGTTGCTTATTTGTCCCCCTGAACATTACATGATAAATACCGCTCTCACTTAAACTCCTTGGAATTCGTGCCATTTTCCTCACCTCAAAACCAGTATATCAGTACAGTCTCTCGCTGTCAAGACATATTTACCAATGGGGACAGGTTAGTTTGGCAAATTTTTCACCACTTGTACCTGTCCCCATTGGTAAATGTATATGGTCTGGGCACACTTCCCCTTCTATTACTATGTGATATTTGCAATTCCATTTGGTATGTGCTTAACTGTTATTGACGTTATTTTGTTCACTCATTTTAATGTCCTCCGATTGTATAAATTCTCTTGTAACTGGCAGGTCACATTAAAATTATATACAATCGGAGTTTTTTCGTCTATGCTCACCGGCAATAGCCTTTTTTGAACCACGCCACTATGGCGTGGTATTCGTTTACACAAAAAAAGGCAACCACAATGTGGTTGCCTTTAGTTTGTCGCCTGATTATCAGAAGTTGAAATCTTCTTCCTGGTCGAAGTCTCCGCCGCCTTCCCAATCGGGTTCGTCGGCGTCGTTCATTTCGTTATCCAGCGCACTGTCGTATAATACGTCTTCGAGTTCAAGTTCTAATTCTGCGAAAAGAGGCGATACATAAAATTTCTTCATCGGGTATCATCCTTTCTCTCTGTATATGTCACGCAGGAGAGTGCCTAAGCACTCTCTGCGAGAACTGCGCGTTAAATCTGAAGATTATTAGTCAACTGTTGTGTCAAAGTTGAATGTAAGAGTGCCGTCAACAAATTCTGCACCGGAGATATAGCCCTTAGCAACGGAGTTGTTGTTGTTAAATCTTACATAATCTGTCCACCATGCAGCGATTTCAGCAGGTGTACCCCAGCTTGCATCGGGTGTGATTGTTACGTTCCAGCCATCGTCACCGTCGGATACGGATTCAACTGTGAAGAATACATCACCTGTGTACTTACCATCTTCAACTGTGATACCATCAGCTGTGTATGTAAGACGGATACCTGTCTGGTTAACGTAAGCATTAAGGATGTTCTTAACAACACCATCAACTGTGTAAGCTGCATTATCAGCATCAGCTGTACCATTCTTCATGATACCTGCGGATACCTGGTAAATACTTCTTGTAACAGCTTCTGTTGTGAATTCCTTAACTGTACCGTCAGCCATGGGAACCTTAGCGTATGCTGTAGCTGTGTACTTACGGTTGTAGTTGGATTCCTTAAGGTTTGTGATAGCAGCGGAGAATACGTTGTTATCGTCGTTCTGGAACTTGTCAGCCTTTACGTAAGCAACTGCATCGCTTGCTTCTGCCTGTACCTTAATACCAAATTCAACAGCGTCGTCAGCAAGAACTGTGTCAGCATAGTCAGCTGTTGCAAGGAAACGAAGACCAGAGTCAGCAAGAGCATCAAGCTTTTCGCCTTCTTCAAGTTCTGTAGAACCGATACGAACCTGAGCACCGCCTACCATTGTAAGACCAAGACCAGCGGGAACTGTGTTTTCAAATGCTGTAGCTTCTGTTACGTTAAGGTTCTTGTTAGCTTCAACATAACCTGCATCTGTATTAACAACTACTGCACCATCAGCTACAAGACGGATGTCGTCGCCTGCAACTGCGTAAGCTGTTGTCATAGCAGAACCGTTCTTTGTAAGTGTAGCAAAACCTGTTTCTGTTACTACGAATGCATCTTCGAGTGTAAGGTAAGCAGCCTTGCCTTCGTAAGCGCCATCTGCAACTGCCTTTTCTCTATCTGCAACGTAAGCACCTGCTGTGGGAACGTAGAGTGCAAATGTGATTGTTTCGCCTGTAGCAGCCTTAACAAAGTTTGTTACATCGATTTCAACCCATTCGTTAACTTCCATTCTGCCGTCTACGGGATCTGTCTTAGCAGAAACTGCGTTGTCGGACCAAACCATACCATCAAGGTTTGCAAGGTCACCTGCAACGAATGCATTTTCAACTTCGTTAGCTTCAACTTCGGATACGTTAGCTGCAACCTTGAACCAGTTACCATTACCAAGGTTCTGGTTAGCCTTTGCTACATAGAGGTGAAGCTTAACTGCTGTATTGTCAGCAACTTCGGGAACGGGGAACTTAACAAGAGCAACTCTTGCAGAACCGAGGTTACCACCGTCTGTCTTGTTTGTTACGTTTTCGCCGTTAGCATCGAAATCATCTGTGTTTGTAACGCCTGCGGAACCAACGAAGAGCATGTTTGCGTCGTTGTTCCAGGGCTGAGCGTCACCTGCATTGTGGAATGCGTCTGCTACTACTGCAATCTTGTCAGCGTTAGCAGCAACTTCTACAACTGTTGTTGTTTCAGCAACTGTTTCGGGGATTGTGTAGTATGCGCATGTTACTGCATCGTAAATTTCCTTAGCTGCTACTGTAACGGATTCGTCGAGTTCAACTTCTTCTGTTACGGAGTAAACAACTGTTTCGTCAGCTGTTACGAATGTTACTGTAACTACCTTTGTAGCGGAGTAAACAACTGTAATTGTTGTGCCTTCGATAGAAACTGTCTTTTCGTAGCCTTCAATGTCAGCAACAGAAGCAAGAGCTTCTTCGTCAGACCAGTAGGAAGCTGTTGTAGTTGTTGTTTCACCATCAAGTGTGATGTTGAATGTGTATGCTGTCTTTTCAACATTAGCGTTAACCTTAATATCTGTAAGAGTTACGCTACCTGCACCATTGTTTGTGATAGATGTGATACATTCGATTGCATCAGCATTTGTTCTGTAACCGAAGTTTTCAGCTGTAACTACTTCAGCACCTGTTGCAACGTCAAAGATAGATACTGTGTACTTATCTGTTGTTGCATCTGTTGTGATGAAGAATCTGTAAGGTGTACCTGTTGTAAGGTATGCGAGGTCTGAGTCAGCAACTGTTCTGCCGCCTGCACCGTTACCATTTACGGGACGGAATGCACCACTTGCGTTAACACCAAGAGGAATCTGTTCAGGGCTGAAGAAGCCTGCGTCTTTAGTCTTGATAGTAATCCAAAGGTCACCAAAGGATTCATATGTAGCAACAAATTCCATGTTGAATTCATCACTGATTGCTACAGGGAATGCTACCTGGCTTGCCTTACCTGCATCCTGACCGTTTACTGTTGTAACGTCAGAAAGTGTGAATGTTTCTTCCAAAACTGTAACGTCAACAGAAACTGTTTCTGTTGTAGCATCCTGTGTACCAAACTGTACTGTAGCTGTACCTTCTACTGTAGTTTTACCAACTGCGTAAGAAGCGGGAGCATCCCAAACGATAGTAGCGTCAACTTCTGTGCCAAGAGAACCTGTAACTGCTACTGTAGAGGGAAGAACTACTGCTGTGTCGCCAATAACCTTAACGTCAGCAATATCAGCAACGGATGCTACTGTTTCCTGTACTGCAACTTCAGCTTCAGCGATTTCGTAAAGACCGAAGTGACCGAGTGTTGTATTGCTACCCAACCAACGGAAGTTGATTACAAGGTAAGGTGCAGTTGCATCAAATACCATTGTGTTTGTGCCAGTTACACCTGTACCAACATTACCGGTGTCGCTTGTGGATACAGCATCCTGGTTAGAAACCTTGAGGTATTCGTTTGTTGTGGAAGATGTGAATGTGAAGAGATACTTCTTTCCTGTTTCAACAGTCCAACCTCTGAAGAGAGAGTCAACACCTGTAGAACCTGTGTGACCACCTGCATGAACTGTACCGTCTTCGTTTGCTGTGAAGTTACCTGCGGATGCAGCGTTACCTGCAGAGTTGTACCAACCTGCAAGACCATAAGTAAATTCACCATTGGGAACAAGGTTAGCACTCTTGATTTCGTACTGAACGCCATCTTTTGCGAAAATGTCGCCAACAACGTATGTACCTGCGTTAGCTACTGCTGCCATTTCGATTGTACCGGATTCAGAAAGTGTTGCACCATCTGTTGCGTACATTACGTTAGAACCGTTTGCAGAATATGTGTAAGCGGGGAATGTAGCGCCTGTTTCGCCTTCAGCTGTGTCGTAGTTACCTGTTTCTGTGTGTACAACTTCACCGTTTACTGTGTATTCAGCTGTAACGTCTACTCTTGTTTCGGAGAATGTTACTGCACCGATTGACATGTTACAGAAACCAATGTGGTTCCAAGCTGCGGACCAACGACCGTTAGAAGATGTGATACCACCGAAACCGTTAACTGTACCAGTCTTAGCTGCTTCTGTGTAAACAATGCTACCATTTACATAGTATTCGTTCTTATGTGTGCCGTCGCCGTTGTTTGTTGCAACGATCGCACAGTCTGTAGCATCAGCAGGGAAGCCCATGTAATATTCGCCGGAAACTGATGTGTAGTTTCTGTCAATCTTTAAGAAAGCGATTTCTGTACCGCTCTTATCTGTGAAAGAGAAGTCAAAGTAAAGGTCAGAAGGGTTCTGTCTCTTCATCTTCCATTCGATAATGAGCTTTTCTTCTGTACCGTCACCATAACCGGGAGACGTGATTGTTGTAACGTTTGCAGTACCGTTTACATAGTACTGAATAACGTTACCAACACCACTATATGTCTTAACATTTACATAACCGGATGTGATGCTGGATGAC
>JAZQCM010000032.1:0-58765 GCA_045546275.1 Clostridia bacterium
GGGGGAACCGAACCCGAGCGCGTCCTGCGGACGATGAAGCGAGGGTGCAGGGTTGTGCCGCGGTCGGAAAGCGAACTGCGAAGCAGTGAGTCTCCGGGCACCGCAAACGGGTAGAATCCCTCCAAGCACGCCAGTAAAAACACAGCATCATTAACTTGGTGTTGTGTTTTTTGTTTTTGCACCTCCCTTTTTATGCCACTATTTTAAACCTTTACACAAAATTTTTTCTGTGATATAATAGGGTAAATAATTGTCACTATAAATAGAAGGAGCTCGGAAAAATGGCTAAAATACAAGTAGCACATCCCATTGTGCCCTTAGAATTGAATTTTATAAATAAACACCTTCCCCAGGCAAATCCCACCCATGTAATGGTTTACATATACGCATTGGGTCTTTGCTATTCGGGCAAGCAGTCAGACAACGCCTACATAGCAGAGGCTTTGGACATACTTGAATCCGACGTTATTAAAGCGTGGAAATACTGGGTAAAAACAGGGCTTATATCATTGGAGGAGGACGGCAGTGTAACCTTCCTTTCCACAAATGTTGAGCCTGTGGCTGACAAGATATATAAGCCTGCTTTAAAAGAGGCTACTCCCGTTGCTGAGTCAACCCCCACACGCCGTGATATTCCCATGACCGAGATTACGGAAAAAATGGGAGTGGATAAGTCATTTTCCGACATGCTTAAAATGGCACAGCTTATCTGGGGCAAGCCTTTGACACAAAGTGAAATAAAATCGTTGTACTCCATTATGGAATGGTACTCATTTTCAAATGAAATACTTCTTATGCTATTGGAATACTGTTCTGCTGAAGATAAAACAAAGAACATTAAATATCTTGAAAGTGTTGCTGAAGGCTGGTCAAGTGACGGCATAACAACCGTTAAAATGGCTGAAAAGATTATAAAGCGCAAGGAAAAAGAAAGAAGCATGCTAAAAAAGTGTGCACAAATTTTTGGTTTGAACCGTGCTTTTTCGGACAAAGAGGTTCAGTATATTTCCGAGTGGACAAACAACTTTTCCATGAGCGAGGCAATGATTAAAGAAGCTTATGCCCGAACAACTCTTAACACAGGCAAATTAAGTTTTCAGTATATGAACAAAATTCTTTCCACCTGGTCAAAGGAAGGCATTAAAACCGTTGCCGCATTGAAGGATGCCGACAACAGCCGCATTAAACAAGCTAAGCCTTCACAACAGACAAAAACAAGTTCAAATTATGATTTTGATGATATTGAAAGACTTGCGCTTGAGCGCAGAATGAAAAAAAACGCTACTAATTAAGGAGGCACACTATGCTTTATCAGAATGCAATGGACGTGCTTGAAACAAGGCGCGAAGAAAGAAAAAACCTCATTGAACAGCGTAAAAATGAAATATATTCACGTATCCCCCGAATTGGTGAAATAGAAGCAAGACTTTCCTCTACAGGCATGCTGCTTTTGTCCCGCATATCCGAGGGGAACTTGTCCGAGGAAGAAGCAGTTGCACAGATTATGGCGGAAAACCGCACCTTTACCGAGGAATTGGAACAGCTTCTTAATCAGAACGGCTATCCGAAGGATTATCTTAACCCCCCTTATTTTTGCCCTATTTGCTCCGACACAGGCTACAACAAGGAGCAAAAGCTTTGCAGCTGTTTAAAAAGCGAAATTACAAGCAGAGCTCTTTCTGAGGCAAATCTTTCAAAGCACATGGCCGGGCAAACCTTTGACAAGTTCAATCTTTCCTATTATGATAACGAAATTAAAAATAGTCGCGGCGTAGGAGCAAGAGAGAATGCGTCAAGTATTCTTCGCAGCTGCAAAGAATTTGTTGACGATTTTGATACCATTAATACAAATCTTTTGTTCTACGGCACAAGCGGTCTGGGTAAAACCTTTTTATCCTCAGCTATTGCAACGGAGCTTTTGAAAAAGGGTAAGGATGTGTTGTACATAAGCGCAAATTCACTCTTTCCGATGCTTGAAAATCTCCATTTTGGCCGTGGCGATGCAAAATGTGCATATATTGCCGAAAAGGCGCTTGATGCGGACCTTCTTATTTTAGACGATTTAGGGGCAGAATTTATAACCCAGTTCACCGTAAGTGAGCTTTTCAGAATTATGAACCATCGTTTGCTCACCGGCAGAAAAATGGTATTTTCAACAAATCTGAGCCTTTCAGAAATTGAAAATACCTATTCTGAAAGAATTGTTTCGAGAATTATCGGAAACTTTGACCCGATTCTTTTCTTCGGCGAGGATATCCGCAAAAAGAAAACTTTTGATTGAGGTGCATCATGACATATAAAGATTTACTTGAAAAGCATATTGATATGCTCAACAACATTCTTATTTCATTTGAGCTTAACTCCCCTGCGGCAATCCGCATGTTGGAGGATGAAAAAAAGGCGCTTTCCCTCCGCTATGACATTGAAGACCCCGAAGGGTATGATTTTTATGTACCCGCTTGCTACAACGCCCTTGCAACCATCCGTTCTGCAATTGAACAGGAAAAAATTAATCCCCAGCTTGCAAGCTACGTTAAAGATGCAAGAGATGAACTTATTGCAATTTTGGAGTATATGAAAAGCGGAAACTAAGGAGGGGTATGTATGCCTGTCATAGCCATGCTTGTTTTAGGCGGCAGTCTCCTTGTGGCGAAAAGTGCAAGGAAATATATTGGCAAGTTTGTTCCTGTGTTCTTTCTTATTATTTGTTTGCTTTGTGAAATTTTTTGTTTTAATTTTGAATTTTTCCGCAGCAGAACCTACGACGAAATTGAGGATTTTTCAATTGCCCGTTCCATTGGGGTGAAGCTTGATTACGACAAATACACCCTTCGTTCGGCGCACGATTTTATTGAAATACGAAACATTCACGGTAAGGTGGAGAATATTTATATTAAAACCAATACCACCATTCACACAGTTCGTATTACTGCAACAGATGACGCCAACAAAAACCCCTACTTTGCAGGCGAAAGAAAGATTTCACGTTTTACGGAGCAAACCTCATACATTAAAACAAATTTTACCGGTAATGCAAAAACAATCCGCATCACCATTCCCGACATTTCAAACAGGATAATAACCTTGTCGGACATTTCGCTTAACAAGCCCCGACCCATGTTTTTGAATTTGTTAAGACCATTTGTTTTGTTTATTCTTCTTTTGTTCCTTTACTATTTCATAGCAACAAAGGATTTGTGGAAAATACCCTTTGACCTTACTGATTCCAATCAGAACACAATAACCGTTTCCACGGCTATTTGTCTTTGTGCAATTTTCATGGGCGTTTCAATGCTCAATCCCGGCTTTGTAAACCCCACACAGCCGCATTTCAATCAGTACAATGAGCTTGCAGAAGCCTTTTTAGACGGACAACTCCATCTTGAAAAAGAGGTGCCCGACATTTTAAAACAAATGGAAAACCCCTATGACCGCTTTGAAAGAAAAGCCGTGTTTAAAAAGGCAAATATGACCGAGCCCTGGGACACAGCACTCTATGATGGGAAATACTACGTGTACTTCGGGGTGCTTCCCGTGTTTTTATTCTATCTTCCTGCAAAGCTCGTGGGCATTGATTTCCCCAACTTTTTTGCAGTTGTGCTTTTTTCCTGGGTGCTTATTGCAGGGGTGTTCTTACTTTATAGGCAACTGGTTAAAGTGTATTTTAAGAATGTACCATACCTTTTGTATCTGACCTTATCCGTGCTAACAGTAGCCACCGGTGGCATTGTGTACATTATCAAACGTCCCGATTTCTATTCGGTGCCTATTATGGGAGCTTTGGCGTTTATTGTTATGGGCTTTTACTTTTGGTTCAAAGCATTGGAAAACGATAAGCTTTCCGTTAAGCACATGACCATAGGCTCAGTTTTTATGGCGCTTGTTTTAATGCTCAGACCTAACCTTATCTTTTTCTCATGCAGTGCATTTGTGCTTTTCTGGCACAGTGTGTTTACGCATCGTGAGCTTTTAAGCATTAACTCAAAGTTATCCTGCGATAAATACCGTGGATTAAAAAACACCATAGCTTTTTGTGCACCATATGTTATAGTTGCAATATTCGTGATGGTTTATAATTACCTAAGGTTTGATTTCCCCTTTGACTTTGGCGAATCCTACAACCTTACCACCTCGGACATGACTCAGCGTGGCTTTAAGCTTGACCGATTGGGTTTAGGCGTGTTTGAATATCTTTTCCGACCGCCTAAAATAATGGGCACGTTCCCGTTTTTAACAAGCTCAATGCCTGAAACTGCCTACATAGGCTTTACCAGTAAGGAAGGAATGTTCGGAGGAATATTTGCTGTGTACCCTGTTTTGTGGTCGCTTTTTGCAATGCACAAAACAAGGCGCTCACTTCCCTTCCGTTTTTCGGTGTTCCTTGTTGTTACAAGCTTTTTCATATGCCTTGTGGACACACAGGCAGGCGGTATACTCCCTCGTTACACATGTGACTTTGCAGTGTTTTTTGTAATGGCAGCGGCAGTTACCCTGTTTGGATTGTATAAAGAGTATCCGTCACTTGCCACAAAATTTTCCGCATGGGCGCTGTTATGCATGCTGTTTTTCGACTTTTTGTTGTTATTTGCAGGCGGAACCAGCACAATACAAACCATGAATAAACCCTTATATATGGACTTTTATTCCACATTCGCCTTTTTCTTATAATTTTTTGCATCGGCAGGAAAATATTTTTTGAAATTTTTTTCAGACCGATGCAACTTTTTTGCCCTTTGAAAAGTATTATAGGTGTAAGGCACGTTTCTTACACACGCAGGGGATAGTGAACATCAGTTCCTACGGTGTAGCCAATGGCGCGCTTTCTGCACTGTATGTTCCGTTGCGGTTGTCATTTTTCAGAACCGGCCCTCCTCCAACGCCGGTTCTGTTACGGCAACTCCCTGTTACATAGTTTATTTTTTATTTATCTTATACAAGAAAGGATTTTTATCATGAAGAATTTAACAAAAGCATTAATCGCAGGTGTTATTTCTGCAACTTTACTTACCACAACTGCTTTTGCAGCTGTTCCCGTTCGTTCCACATTTGAAGAATTAGGTTTTACTGTAAATTGGGACCAGCAAACAAAAACAGTTACTCTTACAAACGGCGACTTTACATTCAGCGAAGTAATCGGTGAAAACTTCAAGCTTGAAAATGACACAACAACCACAACTGAAGAATATGCTACATCCATCATTGATGCATGGAAGAAGGAAGCGTTGTCCGCAGTTGTTACAATAACAGAAATCAATAAGGACGGAAGCTTCTGGGCACAGAGCGAAAAGCTTGGCGAAGTTGTTTTCAAAACAGACGAAAACACCTCCTTCCATCATGAGATGAACAGAATGGCATACCGTTTCGAAAACCTTGAGGTTGGCAAAAAGGTTAAGGTGTACTATGCTGAAGCAATGACACTTTCACTTCCTCCCCAGGTTTATGCAACAGAGGTGGTATTTTTGAACGAAGAAGTGAATCTTTCCATGACAGGTACAATTATTGAAACAGGTGAAGGTTTTGTTCTTGCCGAAACAGAAAATGGTGAGGTTATGTTTAAGTTTGACGAAAACACAAATCTCCACCATGAAATGAACAGAATGTTTTATGCGTTTACTGACCTCACAAAAGGCATGAAGGTGACTATTTACCATTCCGAAGCGATGACACTTTCACTTCCTCCCCAGACTTATGCTACAGAAATTGTTATTATGAATGAAGAAGTGCAGCAAACAGCTTCTCTTACAAAAACAGGTAAGATTACCGAAATCGGCGAAGACTATTTTGTAATTGAAACAGAAAACGGCGAATACCAGTTTAACTGCAGTGAAGAAACAAACATTCATCACATTATGAACAGAAGATTGTACCGTTTTGAAGACCTTACAAAGGACATGGAGGTTGAAGTTGTACATGCCGATGCGGCAACATTCTCTCTTCCTCCTCAGAGCGCAGCAATCGAAGTAATTATAAAATAAGCCTCCACACACATTAACATAAATCAAGAGGGTGCAGAATTATTTTCTGCGCCCTCTTGATTTTTAAACGAAAAAAAGGTATAGCCAAAGCTATACCTTTTTTGATTAAGTCAAATTCTTTAATTTTAGTGAGCTGCGCGCCATTCTTCAGCCTTAGCAGCGGACATTCTTGTGATAGTTTCTACGGGATGGATAGATTCTTCACCGCCGTTAACGTAAAGGAAATACTTTCCGCCGGGTGTTACATAAAGAACTTCTTCATAACCTGTAGCTTCACCAAATTCACCGCTTGTATAGCTTGCTACTACTTCAGCTGTTTCTGTGTCGTACTCAACCTTACAAATAACCTTCTTCATGGGTAAAACATCCTTTCTTTTAAATTCGATAACTGTATGCGCCATAAAAGCATATAACTACACTTCTATCAGTTTCATTATATACCCATATTTTGTTATTGTCAACAATCTTTGTATTGTGACAATTCATGAAATTTCTCCGTTAAACCCAGGTGTTTTACAATAATTTGTACGATGGATAAGCTTATATCAGTCTCAAAACATTCTCTTTTATCATCAGGGCTGTTTTTATAAATTCATCATCACTTTTCCCTGTTGGGTCTTCAAGGCCCCAATCATAAATCTCACTGCAGTAAATGTTAGGGCACTTAACATTACAACCCATTGTTATCACAATATCCGGCTGAGGTATATCAGAAATGAGCTTTGAGTATTGCCCGGTCATATCAATATCAAACCTATCTTTCATTATCCGCACGGCATCGGAATTAATCGAAGGCTTTGTTTCTGTACCTGCAGAGTAGCACTCGTACTTGTCCGAAAGGTATTTTTTCCCGAAGGCTTCCGCCATCTGGCTGCGGCAGGAGTTGTGTACACAAATAAAAGCTATTTTAGTTTTTTCCATAGAAAGGACACCTTCCCTTCAAGCATTGTTCGTTTTTACTACTGAAAGCACATGCAATTTCACTCAAGGGTATATTAACATTGTAGTTTTCGTTCATAAATTCCACTGCGGATTTCATTGCAAAAAACGCATCGCGCTTGCAGCATCTGGGGCCACCTGTTTTTGAAATTTCCAGCACAGCTTTCGAGGTGTACTGCATGTGAAGTCCCCAGTCATTTTTTGACAAAGGTCCTGTGTTGTCAATAATCGCAAGAGCAGCACCCACACTTGTTACTGCTCCGCACACTCCCCACATTCCGCACATTGCACCGGGCATTTTTCCGCTTTGCTCACTAAGCTTTTCAAGACTATGCTCTAAATCAATATTTCCACCTGAGTTGTAAAAGGCAGTTAAAACACACGCCCCGTCCAAAAAGTGATGCTCCGGTCCGTGAATACTCACAAAATCCATTTTTGCAATTTTGCAAAAGAGCTTAACAGGGTCCTTTTCAGCATTATTAAGACATTCTTTTTTAATACGTCCAATTTTTTCATTCATTGTATAGTCCATTTTTTCCTCCAATGATCAAGTTCTATCTATAGCATGCATTATATATAGCTTTTTGTCAAGATGCAAACAAAAAACCTGATGCTATGCATCAGGTTTTCTATTTGCAAGGTACCCTCTTATTCCCACTCGACTTCCGCTTTTTTAATCACCGTGATTTTCGTTGCTTTTTCGTGATTTTATTATCCACATTTTGCATTTTTCATCGATGTGATTTTATTTCTAAAAGTTTTTGTACTCAAATTGTACTCACTGTTTTTCCGCTAATACCTGATTTAATAATCAACTTTTTGATGTCCAGGTGCAAAAACAGCATTTGATAAGGAACTTCTTTTATACTTTTTAAGTACCGTTCTGGTTACATATATATCTTTATGTTTACTCGCAAGCATTTTTTTAATATAATTCTCACATTCTTTTTTACCGCCTATATACTTATAATCGTCAGAAATAGCACCTATGTTAATAGATTTGAATTTACTGTCTATCGTAACCATTCCTTGTTCTTCAACAAGAATATCTCTTAACGATTTATACGGATCAAGAAGCACACACTGATTACTTTTAAAGATTGTATTCATCGTCGCGTTCAACGTACCGCTATATTTAACTCCAGACTTTCCTGTAATTATTGCCTCCCTTGGTATTTGTTTCATGACCCCTGCTGCTATCCGTGGGCAATCATATGCTATTATTCTAAATTCATTTTCGATATCAGTAAATTTTTCGTCTTGTTCTCGACATAGCAACGGAAACGACAATGTGTTGTATATTTGAAGTGATAATTCCATATCTCTTTTATTTGAAAATAAATCTTCTACTGAACACATACAAGCTGCCTGAAAAGGGTTAAAACCATCTTGATTAAGTTCAGAAATACAATCAACGTATGACATTTTTGCGCCAAAATATTCATTTCCTATGGCAGTTTGTGTGAGTTTATCTATTTTTACATTTACAGCAATAAACTGATGTCCTTCATCAAATTTATCTAACCATTCCAATGAATGTTCATTTAAAACATGGAAATATGTTAGATAGATGTGTGGAATATAATAATCTATTAACAAGGAATACAAAAAAACTGGGTCGTTGATTTTTACGGAACGCTTTTGACTAAAGTATGAAATTGCCTTAACCAAATTTTTTTCGTAATAATCAGAATATTCATATCCTGTCACCGGCGGATCCAATAAGGAAGACAAAACATCCCGACAGTCAACGATTCCTTTTTCTATTTTTTGTGCATACATCTCTCCGCGTATTCCCCGAATAAGAATCATTAGAACCCTCCTTTTTTCCATATGTTAATTAATAACTTAACCAACGCAATTTTTTAGTATTTTTACCAGAACCTTGTAATCATCAACAGACAATATTGATGCTTGTAAGAGTTCTTCTTTATCTACATTTCCCCAATTAAGGTCATATCCCATACGCTTTGCCATAAGGCGGATAAATTCACGGATAGAACGACCATTACCTTCTCTGAAGGGATGAACGATGTTAAGTTCTGCCATCACATATGACAAATTATCAAAAACCTTTTCTTCGTCAGTTTCCTTAAGCATATTTTTCTCTTTTATTTTAGTAAACACCTTATCGAGCTCTCTATCAATCAAATTCGGAGGATAAAACATCGTATCTGCTTTTCTTATTTGCTCTCGTCTGATTTTTCCGGCAAATGAATAAATATCTTCAAAAATAAACTTGTGTATATTCATAAGATGTGCTTTTGAAAAATTACCCTTAATCGGATTTTTCAAAAGTTCCATTTGTTTAATCAGCGTAATTTCTTCTTCGGCGGTTTTGAGAAGTTTATTATCTCTTATATTTAATTTGTTTTTCAACACATTACTATCGGGATAGCAGTATATTGATTGGGTAGTTGTATAAACATCATATTTTGAAAACATAATTACACCCTCTGCATATATTTAAGCTTCAATTCTTCGATAACATCAGTATAGCTTACTTTGCCACTATCAATCCTTTTGAGGTTTTCAATACTTTCCGCACTAACTGTCATACTTTCAACAGCAAATGTTCCTTTAAGATTTTTTAAATTACTTTCAAAATCGTTAGATGCCATATCTGTTTTATTCCTCCAATCGGTATATTTACCTGATTTTATTCTCGCATCAGCAGGTTTCTCTGCATCTTTTGGTAAAAGCCAAGCGCCTGCAATTTTCTTTGCGCCAATAATTCTGCCCTCATTACACAAAACTGTGATTCTTCTTACAGAAATCCCCCACATTAAACTTGCTTCTTTTATAGTCAGTATATCCATATTAACACCTCATTTATTATATTATATACCACAAATAGAACAATGTCAATATTATCATTTTATCTTTGCGTTATATTCCCAATATGCTTGAGTACAATATTTTCATGAAATATTATGATAATATAAATAATTAATATAGAAAATGCAGACAGTATAAACAACTGTCTGCAAAATAAATCAATATGATACAAAAACTTTATTATTCCCACTCGATTGTGCCGATGGGCTTGGGAGTGAGGTCTAAAAGCACACGGTTGATACCATCAACCTCGTGTGTAATTCTGTCTGTAATGTGATGAAGAATGCTATAGGGGATTTCTTCGATTGTTGCAGTCATCGCATCGGTTGTATTCACTGCACGCATAATTGCGGGCCAGCCTTCGTAACGCTTGGAGTCTTTAACGCCTACGCTCTTAATGTCGGGAACAGCAATAAAATACTGCCATACCTTGCCTGCAAGGCCATTCTTATCAAATTCTTCACGCAAAATTGCATCAGCTTCACGGAGCGCATGAAGTCTGTCACGTGTGATTGCGCCCAAGCATCTAACGCCCAAGCCGGGACCGGGGAAGGGCTGACGATAAACCATTTCATCGGGAAGACCCAATGCACTACCCACAATTCTTACTTCGTCCTTGAAAAGGAGCTTAACGGGTTCAACCAATTCCAGATCCATTTCATCGGGAAGACCGCCAACGTTGTGGTGAGCCTTAACACCGTCAGATTCCAAAATGTCGGGGTAGATTGTGCCCTGAGCAAGGAACTTGATGTCGGTCATTTTAAGGGCTTCTTCGTTAAACACTTCGATAAATTCGTTGCCGATGATTTTTCTCTTTCTTTCGGGGTCAGAAACGTCCTTCAACTTGTCAAGGAAACGATCTGTTGCGTCGATATAAATAAGGTTCGCATCCAATTGATTGCGAAATACTTCAATAACGTTTTCGCTTTCTCCTTTTCGCATAAGGCCGTGGTTTACGTGCACGCAAACAAGCTGTTTGCCGATAGCTTTAATTAAAAGCGCAGCAACTACTGATGAGTCAACACCGCCTGAAAGTGCCAAAAGCACCTTTTTGTCACCTACCTGCTTTCGTGTGAACTCAACAAGCTGGTCAATATACTTTTCAGCAGCCTCTTTTGTTGTAATTCTTTCCATTGTGTCGGGTCTTACATTGCTATTCCAATCCATAATCGTTTCCTCCCTGGTTTTTATTAATACATTTAAAATGTTATTCAAACAAAGGTGTGGAGAAATATCTCTCCGCAGTGTCGGGCAGAACTGTTACAACAGTTTTCCCCTTGCCTAACTTTTTTGCCATTTTGATTGCCGCTGCAACATTTGTGCCCGATGAAATTCCGCACATAATGCCTTCCTTGCAGGCAAGCTCTTTTGCTGTGTTTATGGCTTCGTCGTCATTTATGATACAAATATCGTTGTAAATTTCGGTGTTTAAAATATCGGGAATTAATCCGTCACCAATGCCCATCTGAACATGTGTGCCGATGCTTCCGCCCGAAAGGATTGCCGCATGCTCAGGCTCTACCGCCCAGATTTCAATTTCAGGGTTTTTTTCCTTTAAAGCTTCACCGATACCTGTGATTGTGCCGCCTGTGCCAATGCCTGAGCAAAAGCCGTGAATGGGCTTATTTGCCTGGCTTAAAATTTCCTGTCCTGTAACAGAACGCTGTACAGATGGGTTGGCAGGGTTTTCAAACTGCTGAGGCACAAACACGTTTTTGTCTTCTTGTTGCATTTTAAGTGCGGTCTGCAAGCATTCTTCAATACAGGCACCAATGTTGCCTGCATCGTGAATAAGCACAACTTCAGCACCGTAATGCTCAACAAGCTTTCGTCTTTCCTCACTTACGGAGTCGGGCATGATGATTTTTGTTTTATAGCCCTTTACTGCACCCACCAGCGCAAGGCCAATGCCCTGGTTGCCGCTTGTGGGTTCAACAATAATTGTGTCTTTATTAATTTTACCCTCGTCTTCGGCAATTTTAATCATGTTATAAGCAGTTCTTGTTTTAATTGAACCGCCAACATTCAAGCCTTCAAACTTAACAAGAATTTCAGCGCTGTTTTCATCGGTCATACGGTTAAGCTTTATGAGAGGGGTGTTACCCATTGCATCCAAAATATTATTACAAATCATTTCAAACCTCCGGTTACAATCTATAACATTATATTACTTTAACAAAAGATTGTATACCTCAATAACTTTTCATAAGGGTGATTATAACACACTTTAATTTCCATTTCAATATTTTTTAACCCGTATAAACCAATTTTTTTTAAAAAATACGACAAAACAACAGGTTTTGTCGTATTTCAAATTACTTTCGTCTTTTAGGACGTTTTTTCATAACATTATCGGTAATCATAAAAACCCCGTCCCATATGAGAAACACACCAAAGGAAATCAATGCACAAGCTGCCGCAACAGGCATAACTCCAAAAGCAAATATTGAATACAATACCACTCTCACAGTGCTGATTGCAAGAAGGCAAATGAGAGAATCCTTTAAATAGTCAGACACCTTGCCCTCGTGAACGATTGCATGAGCAACGGACAAAACACTTAAAAATATGGGCGACAAAAGCACTCCGCACCAGTCCAAAAGTACAAAAACAGAAGGGTTTATTTTCATTGCGGCAACAATAACCATGCCAATGAAAAGTGCGCTGTGGCAAGCCACGGGGATGTACAACATTTTTCTTAATTTATCCATTTTTAACCCTCCAAAAGGAAAAAGATTGCACCTTCGTGCAACCTTAGTATATATTTCCTTATTATTTTTGTCAAGCTTGAATGTAGGTCATGGGATTTACGTATTTTCCGTTTTTGAGCACTTCAAAGTGAAGATGTGAACCTGTCACATTGCCTGTAACACCCATTTCGCCAAGGTATGTTCCCTCCTGAACAATTTCGCCTTCCTTTACCACACTTTTGTTAAGATGTGCATAGGTTGTTTCAAAGCCGTTACCATGGTCGATAATTATATAGTTTCCGTAACCGTTTTTAACCTTTGAGAATGTGACAACACCTGCTGCAGGTGCATAAATAGGGGTGCCTACAGGACCTGCAATGTCGATGCCGTTATGATTTCTGCCCCAACGGGGACCAAATTCCGATGTAAATGTGCCCTTTGTAGGCCAGGGAAGAGAGTTTGCCTTAAGACCTGAAAGCTTACCTGTACCAACCAACACAATGTGTTCAACAGGGTCCTTTACAATTTCAATGGCAGGAGCAATGTCATGCTTCTGCTGACCGTTTTCGTAAAAAGTAATGTATCGCTTTACTGCAACGCCTTCCTCACCCTTTTGTGAAACAACCTCAAGTCCTTGGGGGATTTCTTCGCTTTCAATTCTTGTTTCAGTGTAAGGAAGTGTGATGTTTTCTTCAAAAACATCACGGTATGCAACCTTTATAAGTCCGCACTCCTTAAGAGCGTCCACTGTTTCTTCAACTGTGGAAAGTGCAGTAACAATATCCAAATCTGCATCGATTGTATAAACGCCGTAAATCTGCGCATCCTTACGTTCAAAGCTTTCAACGTATTGACTAACCGCTTCTTCGGCTTCTTCTCTTGTGGCAAGCTTTGCAATTGTAATGCCTTCGGCATTTAAGCTGTAGCACTTGTTTTCGCCGTCCTCGGCAACAACAATGTTTCTGTATAATTCGTCCTCGGCAATGTCTGCTACAGGTGCAATTTTCATTGCAAAACGAAGTTCAGATTCAAGACATTCGCCCTTTTTTGTTTCCATGTCACAGTTTACTTCGTTGTAAACCTTTAAGGCATTGTCCTTTGATGCAATTGTTCCGATATTTACATCATTATAGTAAACATCGTAGCCTACTGTATAATATTTTGTAACAATTCCAAAAGATGCAATAAGTATTACAGCAGAAACAACAACCGATACTACTCTTGTATCTGTATTTTTTACTATTCTCAAAAATTCCTTAGTTATGTTGTTTACGGAAAAACCACAAGCTTTCTTTCCAAGCAAGTTTCGCATAAAAAACACCTCTTTTTCTTTTCGACGTTACCTATTATACATAAAAATTCCAATTTGTAAACCCTTTTTGTAAAACTTTTTTAACAATTTCGTAATTATTTTCAATTTGTTAACAATTTTTTGGCGAATTTATCCCCAAACTTGACCTAAAAGTAAAAATATGATACAATTAATTACATTAATAATAATGTAATTTTTCTCACCGGCCCACGGTGAAATGACAATAAGTGGGCAGAAAGGCTAAGGGATTTAAAATGGAAAATGAAATCCGTGCCCAGCGTATAACCGAAACTCTGGAAGAAAACTATATGCCCTATGCAATGAGCGTTATTGTTTCTCGTGCCATTCCCGAAATTGACGGCTTTAAGCCATCCCACAGAAAGCTTTTGTACACCATGTACGACATGGGACTTCTTAAAAACGGCAGAACAAAAAGCGCCAACGTGGTAGGTCAGACCATGCGTCTTAACCCTCACGGTGACATGGCTATTTACGAAACAATGGTCCGCCTTACTGAAGGACACGAGGCACTTTTGCACCCCTTTGTTGACTCAAAGGGTAACTTTGGCAAGCAGTACAGCCGTGACATGGCGTTTGCTGCTTCACGTTATACCGAGGTAAAGCTTTCGCCTATTGCAGCTGAGGTTTTCCGTGATATTGACAAAAACACCGTTGATTTTGTGGACAACTACGATGCCACAAAGAAAGAGCCTGCTCTTTTACCCTCGGCATTTCCCAACATTCTTGTAAACCCAAACCAGGGTATTGCTGTAGGTATGGCGTCTAATATTGCATCCTTTAACTTACGAGAAATTTGTCTTGCAGCAAAGGCAATGATGAAGGACGAAAAGGCAAACCTTTCCGAATATATTACAGGGCCCGACTTTTCAACCGGTGCGTTTTTAATCCGTGATGACGACACCTTTAACCAGATTTATGAAACAGGCAGAGGCAGTGTGAGGCTTCGTGCAAAGTATTCCTACGACAAAAAGAATAACCTTATTGAAGTAACGGAAATTCCTTACACAGCGTCTACCGAAGCTATAATTGACAAGATTGCAGAGCTTGTGAAGGCAGGCAAGCTTCGTGAAATTAACGACGTGAGAGACGAAACAGACAAAATGGGGCTTAAGCTTGCCATTGAGTTAAAGCGAAGCACCGACCCCGAAAAGCTTATGAATAAGCTTTTCAGGTCAACCCCCTTGGAGGAAACCTTCAGCTGTAACTTTAACGTGCTTATTGACGGCGAGCCTATGGTTTT
This sequence comes from Clostridia bacterium, assembly GCA_045546275.1. GTDB lineage: Bacteria > Bacillota > Clostridia > UMGS1883 > UMGS1883 > RGIG1927. The sequence goes on from JAZQCM010000032.1 coordinate 15,016, forward strand.
AGGTGTAAGGGGAATTTTAAAGCATTGGATAAACTTCCGCATTGAATGCACCAGAAGACGAGTTATTTTTGATGCCGAAAAGAAGGAAGCAAGGCTTCATCTTTTGTTGGGTCTTGAAAAAATACTTCTTGACATTGACAAGGCAATTGCAATTGTCCGCAACACTCCCGACGATTCACTGGTTGTTCCCAACCTTATGGAAGGCTTTAATATTGACCGTATTCAGGCTGAATATGTGGCTGAAATAAAGCTTCGTAATTTAAACCGTGACTACATTATAAAGCGTATTGATGAAATTGATATGCTTAAAAAGGATATTGCAAATCTTCGTGAAATCAGCGAAAGCACACGTAAGATAAAGAAGATTATTTCCGACGAGCTTACTGAAATTGAAAAGAAGTACGGCAAGGACAGAAAAACAATCCTTATTGAAAACGTTGAAAGCGAAGTTGAAGACGTTAAGGAGGATATTCCCGACTACAATGTTAAGCTGTTCATGACAAAGGAAAACTATTTCAAGAAGATTACTCTTGTTTCCTTGCGTGCAGGTGGTGAGCACAAGTTCAAGGAGGGCGATGAAATGCTTCTTGAATGGGATGCTTCCAACAAAATGGATGTGGTGTTCTTCTCCGACATGCAGAATGCATATAAAATGCGTCTTTACGATATTAAAGACACAAAGGCAAGTGCTATGGGCGATTATCTGCCTAACCTTTTGAGCATGGAAAACGGCGAAAAGGTTGTGTACTCTGTGCCCACAGCCACTTACGAAGGCTTCATGCTCTTTGCCTTTACAAATGGTAAGGTTGCAAAAATTGACATGAAGAGCTATGCCACAAAGACAAACCGCAAGCGCCTTACAGGAGCATTTTCCGACAAAGCACCCCTGGCGGCAGCCTTGTACATTAAAGAGGATATCCCTGTTGCAGCATTTTCCGACAACGGCAAGTGCGTTGTGTTCGACACAAAGGATGTTCTTACAAAGTCTTCAAGAAGCTCACAGGGTATTCAGATAATGACTCTAAGAAAAAAAGCATCCTTAGTGTCTATTGCTCCTGCATCAACAGTTTTGTCTGACCCCAAGGGCTATAAGGCACGCTCACTTCCCTCTGCAGGCTATTATTTAAAGGACGAGGATTCGGGGAAAAAGCAATTAACATTATTTAACGAATAGAGGGATGAAAACTATGCTTTATTTTAAAAACGATTATTCCGAGGGTGCGCACCCAAAGGTTTTGGAGCACCTTATAAATACCAATATGGAAAAGCTTGACGGCTACGGCGAGGACAAGTATTCTACTATTGCAAAGGAAAAAATTAAAAAGGCTTGTAATTGCCCCGATGCTGAGGTTTTCTTCATATCGGGCGGCACACAGACAAACCAGGCTGTGATTGCAACCATGCTCAGCCGCTACGAGGGCGTGTTGTCTGCCACAACAGGTCACGTTGCGGCACACGAGGCAGGTGCAATTGAATACACAGGTCATAAAGTTTTAACCCTTCCCTCCTACGAGGGCAAAATTAAAGCCTGTGACATTGAAAACTGGATTGATGTGTTTTACGCCGACGAAAGCCATGAGCACATGGTTTTCCCGGGGATGGTTTATGTGTCGCACCCCACTGAGTATGGCACTTTGTACACAAAGGACGAGCTTACAAAAATAAGTCAAGTGTGCAGAAAAAATAACATTCCGCTTTTTATGGACGGTGCACGCTTAGGCTACGGATTGGTAAGTGAAACCGATGTGACTCTTTCTGATATTGCTTCTCTTTGCGACGTTTTTTACATAGGCGGCACAAAGTGCGGTGCCCTTTGCGGTGAAGCGGTTGTATTCACCCACAAAAATGCACCAAAGCACTTTTCTACTCTTACAAAGCAGCATGGTGCAATGCTTGCTAAGGGAAGACTTTTGGGCGTTCAGTTCGATGCACTTTTCACCGATGATTTGTATCTTACAATTTCAAAGAATGCCATTGAAAAAGCGGCAAAATTGAAAGCGGTTTTCAAAGAAAAGGGCTATGAGTTTTTTATTAACTCTCCCACAAACCAGATTTTTATTGTGCTTGAAAATGAGCAGATGAAGAAAATTAAAGAAAATGTTTGTATCAGCTACTGGGAAAAATACGATGATAATCACACGGTTGTACGCTTTGCCACAAGCTGGGCAACAACAGACGAGGACTTGGAAAAGTTAATAGAATTATTGTAAAAAATTTTATGACAAAACGAGATGAACATTTTCATCTCGTTTTATTGTGCAAACGAATACCACGACATAGCATTGTGGTTTTGAAAAGGCTATTGCCGATGAATAAAAACTATTTTTTCATATTTTGCAGAGTGCGAAGGCTATGTCCTTTTGGGCGCCAAAAGGACGAAAAGCGTGGGGGATTCCGATTTCCCCCACATCCCTTAAAACGGCCTCGCAGGGGCGGAGATTGTAAAATGTTAGTTAATGTATAGTTTATGGGTTTTGTTTTTTCATGTTTTGTCCCTTTTATGTCACCGCATATCAATGGTCGCACTCAGCGACCTGATATGCTGAAATTGCTCGCAAGATAAGGGGGTTGATACTCGCAATTTCTGTCAGTCAGGAACAAAACATTCAAAAACGCAACTAAGATACTATGAAGTTAGTTTACTATTTAACGCATTTTTTACAGGGGCTGTAATACTTTTTTATATCTCCATAGTATACAATTTTTGCTCTGTTACCTGCGCAATCACTGCTAAAATGGTATCGCTCCCCTTTTGGCGATATAAATACCACACGACCTTTATTTGTATCATCAATTATCTTTTCCTGCTTGGGCACACATCCGGTTACTATAATTATTGCACACACTAAAACTATCAGAACTCTTTTCATTTTGCTCCCTCCGTCACATCATTTACCTTGTATAGGGTAATCCTAAAAATGGGAAATGTCAATAGGATAAACCTTTGTTAGAATAATCGTGGAGGGATAACCATGAATGATTTTAACAGTATAATGAATATAAAGGAATATGGCAGGATAAGGATAAAATTATCCGAGGTCATGGATTTAAAAGGTATTACACGAAATAAAATGCGTACCCTTACAGGAGTGAAATACGAAGTAATAGACCGATATTACAAAGCAGAAAATGTAGAACGTATTGACTTGGATTTTTTTGCAAAAGCTTGCTTTGTGCTAAAATGTTCACTTTCAGATTTATTGGAATATGAAAACTAATTAAAAAGTGTACAGCGGAAAGTTAACCGCTGTACACTTTTATTTTCCTTTTAGTTTTTTAATGCAAAAGTCGCACAATTCTCTTGCAGTTTCCATGCTGTAGCCTTCCCCCGACACGGTGCAAAAGCTTTTGTATTTATCGGGCACAATGAGCACCCACCCCTTGTCAAATGTGATTTTAACACCCTCGGAGTTATTTTTGTCAACGCCCTCAATGGCTTTTACGCTTTCAAGAGCGTCCTCCAGCTTTCCATTTTCAATTTCTATTCTGTCACGGACCATGTTCACCTTTGGGAGTGCATCAATTATTCCGTCAAGGCTTTTCTTTTCAGAATGTATAAAGTCCATCAGCTTTATAATTGCCCCCACTGCATCAAATTTTAAAACAAACTGCTCCTCGTGAGAAGGCTCTCCATCGGCAAGATATTGCATCATTAAGCTATCGTCCTCGGTGGCTCTTTCCACCCTGCAGTTTTCTTTTTTTGCAATTTCTTCAATCACATGGCTTCCTCCCAGGCTTGCAACAACTGTGGAGTTCGGATGTTTTTTCATAACAAGGTAAGCTGCAATAACCTCGTAAAGCTCTTTTTCAATAATTCCGTGGATTGGTGTTACAAGGGTTAATTTTTCGCATTTACTGTCAGTTATAAAGCCTATGTCAAAATGGCCCTCGGAAACTGCTTTTTCAAAAAGTAGTGCCTCCTTTTCCGTTTTCACACGTGGTGAAAAAACGCTTATGCTGCAACCTAAGTCCGCCATTGCGGAGGTAATCAATCGTCTGCCCCAGGTTGCACTGCAGCTTAAAAGTACCTTGTAGCCCATGGTTTTTGGCATTGTTTGCCTCAAAAGGTTTTTAAGGTAATAAAGCTTGTATTCAAATACATATTCGCATTCCTTCACATTTTTCGATTCTGGGAAGAAGGCTTCGTCGTTTAAAAAGAGCTCCTCCATTTTTTCCTTGTTAACATCATCTATATCCGTCCCGTCCTGCCATATGATGCATATTTCGGCACAATCCTCCCCTTCTTCTTCGGTTACATTAATTACCACTGAACAACAAAGGTTGTAAAAATGGGTTGCGCGGCGTGTTATTGCAAGGGGCTGTTCACCAAAGTCGCTCACAGAACATCCACTTGCCAAGAGCGCCGAGGTTAAGCTGTCACGGAGCATAAGTGCACAGGCAGAGCCGTCGGTACTTATGCCAACGCTTCCCATGTCGGTCATTTTGCCAATGCACAAGCCTATTTTTACAAGGACAGAGGGCGTTATGTCTAAATTCACAATACCCTTGATTTTACCCTCTTCAAAAAGGTGGGTTCTTTTTTTCTGTCCCCACATAATGTTTTCGCTCACTGTTAAGTTATCGTCAATTGTTTTTTCGGGCCATATTTTAACAAAGGAGCAAATTTTGCAACCGCTTCCAACAGTGCAGTTTTTGCCGATTGTCGCCTGTTCAAAAACACTGCTGTTTTTACCGATTTTCACATTGGTGTCTAAAATGCAACCACGTAGTGCGGAATTTTTTCCCACGTAACAGTTTTTATTCAATATGCACCGCTTTATGCTTGCTCCCTCGGAAACAATGCTGTTTTCATGCACAATACTGTATTTTCCGACAGTTGCCCCTTTTTTTATGTGGGCGCCCTTGCCGACAAAGCAGGGCGACTCCAAAAGTGCCCCTTTGTCAACTGTTGCACCCCGGGAAACAAAAATTCCGTTGTCACTTTCTTTTTTGTTTTGGTCAAGCTGTAAAAAACAGGCTCTCATGTAGGAGGCAAAATCTGTTATGCACTCGCCCATATCCTTTTCGGACAAGGCGTATATGCTTTTGCCTGCTCTTATGAGTGCAGGAAGCACACTTTCCCTTAAGTCAATGGCGGTGTTTTCGGGCATGTATTTTAAAAGGTTTTTTTCCACAACATAAATTCCTGTGCCCGACTTGTCCTCGGAAAAGCTGTTCCACATTCTTTTTTCCAAAAGCTTTGTAATTCTGCCGTCTTTATTTAGTTTAAAGCTTCCCTGTGCCCCCTTTTGCAAAAGCACGGTTAAAAAGGCTTTGTTGGCAAGATGGGAATTAAAAAGCTGTTTTAAATTCACTTTTGTGTACACAGGCTTTGAAAAATAGACAAATCTTTCTTCCAAAAGACTTTGGTTTTCCTTTAAAGCGCTGTCGGTGCCGTCACCTTGGGCAAATGTTATGTCCATGTTTTCAAATTGCATTTTTGAAATAAATTCACGAACCTTTTCGCCCATATAGCCAACCAATATAATAACCTTTGTAACTCCGTTATTCTTTAAATGAATAAGGTTTTCTTCCACCAGAGTTTTTTCGGTTATCTTAAGTAATGCTGTTGCCTTTTCACAGGTTAAGGGTCTCAGCTTTGTTGCTTCACCTGCCAGATTAATTACCGCCTGCATACAATCACCTTTCTAAAAGACTGTTGTAATATCAACCTTTGATTTTTCGGACATATCCTTTATATGCCATTTGATTTCTTCCACAATACTTTTCGCCGAATTAAAATCACCTATTGCAAGGCTTCTTTCAAGGCGGATTGTAAGAAGGTTTATTTCGTCAGCATCCTCATGTGTCATCAGTGCATCAAACTTCTTTTCGGCTTTTTCCCACGCTTTAAAAAATGTTGTTTTTTTCTTCTCAACATCCGTTTTCTTGTCTATCGCCCCGGTTATTTCTTCTGTCAAAAGGCGAAGCTGACTGCAGGTAGTGTCGATAATTCTTCTTTCAAATGACCACATGAGAATAATTACTAAAAGAATGCACAAAGCCACTATGGTTCTTTTCATTTAATTCACCTTTTCTGCATATATACAATTTCGGAGTTTATTCCGCTTAAATACATAACATCCTTTATTGAGCCTATTTTTTTCTTGTGCATTTCCTGTTTTATTTTGTCCATATTAAGTCCCGACTTTTCAAGCTCTCTTTTTCGCACTTTTCCATTGACAACAACAATATAGGGGGTGTGGTTTCCGTTTTCCTTCGGGATTACACTCACCTGACCATTGGTTTCAATAATAACCTCTTCCACATCGAAAAGCCCTGTGTAGCCCTTTATGCGTATCTGCTCTTCAATATCCTCAACACTGACTCTCAGCTTTTCCATCTCCTGCCACATAAGCTTTCCGCCTTTAACCACATAGCAGCTCCTGCCCACAAGCACACGCCTTATGAAGGGACTTTTTAAAATTAAAAAGGCAAACATGGTTTCAAGCACAACTAAGGTGAAAATTGGTATTATCCCGTCCCATATGGGAGTGGACTTTGTTTGCATGGGCACACTTGCCAGGTCGGAAATCATAATTGCCACAACCATTTCCGTTGGGTTCATTTCACCGATTGTTCTTTTGCCCATAATTCTCATGGCAGAAATTACCAGAGTGTATAAAATTATTGTTCGTATGAATGACAGCCCCATAACAACTCACATAGCCTTTCTGTCTTTACAAATATTTTGACCACAGACAAAAAAAATATTCTTTGTAAAGATGGCTTTATATTGACAATTTGTGCGTTTTCAGGTTATAATATATGTTGTATATATGCGTATATGAAAGTGGTGTTTTTATATAAATGGAAACTTTACGTATTAATGGTGGAACTCCCCTATATGGCGAAATAACAACAGGCGGTGCAAAGAACGCTGCAGTAGCGATTATTCCTGCCGCTTTACTTATTGACGGCAAGTGCCGTATTGAACACGTGCCCGACATCCGTGACGTTAATCTTATATTGGAAATGCTTACCTATCTTGGTGCAAAGGTTACAAAAATTAACCCCAACACCGTTGAGATTGATTCGTCAAGTGTTTCCACCTTTAAAGCGCCTTATGACCTTGCAAGCAGAATGCGCGCATCCTATTATCTTTTAGGTGCACTTTTGGGCAGGTTCGGAAAAGCAGAGGTTGCTCTTCCCGGTGGATGTAACTTTGGTCAGCGCCCCATTGATTTGCACGAAAAAGGTTTCAGGGCAATGGGTGCGGAGGTTGAGGTTGTGCGTGGTCAGGTAACTGCCACAGCTGAGCATCTTAAGGGTGCAAACGTGTATCTTGACACGGTAAGTGTTGGTGCAACAATGAATATTATTTTAGCTGCAACCTTGGCCGACGGTAAAACAGTTATTGAAAATGCCGCAAAGGAGCCTCACATTGTTGACCTTGCAAACTTTTTGAATGCAATGGGTGCCGACATCCGTGGTGCAGGTACTGATGTTATCCGTATTACAGGTGTTGACCGACTTACAGGTGGCAACTATACAATTATTCCCGACCAGATTGAGGCAGGCACATTTATGATTATGGCAGCTGCTGCAGGTGGCGATGTGCTTGTTAAAAACGTTATCCCCAAGCATATGGAATCTCTTGTTTCAAAGCTTGAGGAAATGGGCGTTGAAATTACAGAATTCGACGATGCTATCCGTGTTCGTCGTGACGGTGCATTAAAGCCCTGCAAGGTAAAAACCATGCCTTATCCCGGGTTCCCCACAGACCTTCAGCCTCAGATTGTTGCATTGCTGTCATTGGCACAGGGCTCAAGCAAGGTTACTGAAGACGTTTGGGACAACCGTTTCCAATACGTTGGTGAGCTGAAGCGTTTGGGTGCTGATATTTCAATTTCAGGACAGACCGCTATTATCGAAGGCGTTGAAAAGCTTTATGGTGCTCCCGTAAAGGCTACCGACTTAAGAGCAGGTGCAGCACTTATTATTGCAGGTTTAGCAGCTGACGGCGTGACAGTAATTAACGAGCCCGTTCACATTGACCGTGGCTATGAATGTATTGAACAGCGTCTTGGTGCAATCGGTGCTAAGATAGAAAGAGTGTACGTGTCAAATGGTTGAGCTTTGCAGTCTTTTTTCAGGCAGCAGCGGTAACGCCACCTTTGTGAAAGCAGGCAACACCAACATTTTGGTTGACTGCGGTGACAGCGGCGTTTACGTTGAAAATGCCTTAAAATCAATTAATGTTTCTCCCGATAAAATCGATTGTATTTTTATCACTCATGAGCATATAGACCACATTAAAGGCGCAGGAATATTAAGCCGAAGGTACAATATTCCCATATATGCTACATACGGCACCTGGCAGAAGATGATTGCAAGGATAGGCAAAATCAGCTTTGACAATATCCGCTATATTCAAGGGGGTATTCCCTTTGGCGCATTTGATGCCACAGTTACACCCTTTACAACCCCTCATGACAGCAATGAAAGTGTTGGCTTTACAATTGAGCACAACGGCAAAAAGGTTTCCATTGCAACTGATATAGGTGTGATGAATAAAACTGTGTACGAAAACATTAAGCACAGCGATATTGTGCTGCTTGAGTCTAATCACGATGTTGACATGCTGTTAAATGGTCCTTATTCCTACGATTTAAAAATGCGCATAAGAAGCAATGTGGGGCATTTGAGCAATGAGGACTGTGCACTTACTGCTTCGCATCTTTTGCAGGAGGGCACAAAGCACATTATTTTAGCTCATTTAAGTCAGGACAACAACACTGCCGAAAAAGCCTATGGGGTAACAGAAGGCATGCTCCTTTCTCAGGGCGCAAAAATCGGCAGCGATGTAACACTGGAGGTTGCAGGAAGATACGCACCCTCAAAAATGTACAGGGAGTAAAATTATGCCCGATATTACAGTTATTTCCGTGGGTAAAATTAAAGAAAAGTTTATTAAAGACGCTTTGGGTGAATATGAAAAGCGTCTTTCTCGTTTTTGCAAATTCAAATCAATTGAACTGCCCGACCGCCCTATTCCCGACAATGCTTCCGAAGCTGAGGAAAAAGCGGTGCTTTCAAAGGAAGGCGCCGATATTTTGTCAAAGCTTAACAAAGGCGACTTTGTGATTGCCATGTGCATTGAGGGCAAAACAGTTTCAAGTGTGGACTTTGCAAAAAAAATGAGCGATGCTTTTATGCAGTATTCTTCAATTGTTTTTATTATTGGCGGTAGCTTAGGTCTTGACGACGCCGTTAAACAAAGAAGTAATTTTAAAATGAGCATGTCCCCCATGACCTTCCCTCACAACCTTGCCCGACTTATGCTTACCGAGCAGGTTTACCGTGCATTTAAAATAAATGCAAACGAAAGCTATCATAAATAACCAAAAAGCTGAACGGAAATCCGTTCAGCTTTTTTAGTTCAAACCATCCACACTGTGGCTGTCGCTGTTTTTAATTATTTTGCCGCCCTTTTCTTCAATATAGGCAAGTATTTTTTTTGAAGGATAGGGGGTTGTTCTGTATCCACGGGAAATTGCTCCTGTGTTAATTTCAAAAACCTTTCCTGTTTTTAAAAGCTTGTCTGCCGCTTTTTTCCATGCAGCAATGTATCTTTCATTGTTTTCGTCAAAAAGGCGACTGTTTTCGTTGAACTTTGTTATAAGGTCAAAATGCCCTATAATATCCGCCTTGGTTTTTTCAACAACGTTACCAACTACTTCGTAATAATCCTCACAAAAGGCGTAGTAGTCACCGTTGTAATAAGTTTTTACAATATCAATAAATATTTCTTCGCTTTCGTCCACAGGAAGATACTTGTCATTCTTTTTAACATAGTGAACAGAGCCGATTACATAGGAAAAACCTTCTGTGGGTTCCTTTGAATAATAATCCTGCTCAATACCGCACAAAATTTCAATTTTGTCCTTATACTTTTCCTTTAGGCGGTTTATTTCGCCTTTATATTCATCATACCTTTCCTTTCTAAGGCAATAGCTTTCGTCAAAAAAGGTGTAGGAATGTGCGGAAAAGCCCAAAAGCGTCATGCCCTTTTCAATGGCTTTTAAAACCATTTCCTCGGGGGTGTTTTTTCCGTCACAAAAGGTTGTGTGCACATGGTAGTCATTAATCATACCATTTTCTCCTGCTTAACCTTTTTGTCAATCACATGGCGGGAAGAAAGCTCCTTATGGATATCTTCAAGGGAAATACCCATTTCAATCATTAAAACCATAACATGGTAGCACAAATCGGCAATTTCGTACACGGTTTCCTTTTTGTCGTTGCTTTTTGCACCGATAATAACCTCGGTACATTCCTCGCCAACCTTTTTTAAGATTTTATCAAGGCCCTTTTCAAAAAGGTATGTTGTGTAGCTGCCTTCCTTTTTGTCAATCTTTCTGCCTTCAATAAGCTTCATGAGCCCTTCGTAGGAAAATTCGTGAAGTGATTCGCTTTCCCACAATTCCTTTGTAAAGCAGCTGTCTGTTCCCGTGTGGCAGGCAGGGCCGTCCTTTTCAACCATAACAACCAATGCATCGTTGTCGCAATCGGCAGTGATTGAAACAATGTGCTGGTAGTTTCCGCTTGTTTCGCCCTTCAACCACAGTTCCTGCCTTGAACGGCTGTAAAAGCAGGTAAGACCCTTTTTCATGGAAATTTCCAGGCTTTCACGGTTCATGTAGGCTAAAGTAAGCACCTTTTTTGAAACAGCGTCCACAACTATTGCAGGGATTAACCCTTTTTCGTCAAATTTAAGTTCATCAATATTTAACATAACCATACCTCGTTTATATTCTCATCTGAATACCTTTATTTTTAAGGAATGTTTTTAATTCCTTTATATCCACCTCACCAAAGTGGAAAATTGATGCCGCAAGACCTGCATCCACCTTGGGAAGGGTTTTAAACAAAACCTCAAAGTCTTCCATTTTGCCTGCACCGCCCGATGCAATGACAGGCACATTTACAGCATTGCACACCTTATCTAACATTTCAAGGTCAAAGCCCTCCTTAACGCCGTCGGTGTCGATGGAGTTTAACACAACCTCGCCTGCACCGTTACCAACACAGCGTTTTATCCATTCAATGGCTTCCATGCCTGTGTTTTCACGTCCGCCTTTACTAAACACTCTGAAAACACCGTCAACTCTTTTAACGTCGGCACTTATTACCACACATTGGTCACCGTAGAGCTTTGCCGCTTTTTCAATAAGGTCGGGGTTTTTAATTGCACCTGAATTTACACTTACCTTGTCGGCACCGCATTTTAAAACACGGTCAAAGTCTTCAACAGTGTTAATACCGCCGCCTACAGTTAAGGGAATGAAAATGGTTTTTGCCACCTCGCAAAGTATGTCGGTGAAAAGGCTTCGGTCCTCGTAGGAGGCAGTAATGTCATAAAACACAAGCTCGTCTGCACCGTTGTCGCTGTAATACTTTGCAAGAGTAACAGGGTTTGACACGTCATTCAACCCTTCAAAATTTACACCCTTTACAACCCTGCCTGCTCTTACGTCAAGACAAGGGATAATTCTTTTTGTAATCATTTTGCCACCTCGATTGCTTCTTTAAGGTCAATTGCACCCAAGTAGTATGCTTTGCCAATGATTGCGCCGTATATGTTAAGTGCACGGAGCTTTTTAACATCCTCAATGTCACTCACACCGCCTGATGCAGTGATTGAAACATTGAGCTTTTCGGAAAGCATTTTGTAAAGAGCGTGGTTAGTGCCCTGCATTGCGCCATCCTTTGAAATGTCGGTGCATATAATGCAGGGAACTCCCATTTTTTCCATTTTTTCGCAAAAATCCATAAAGCTGTAGTCAGATTTTTCCTTCCAGCCCTTAATTGCAACAAATCCGTCCTTAATGTCAACACCAACGGCAATTTTGTCGCCGTATGTTTTAAGGGCATTTTTTAAAAATTCCTCGTCGGTTACTGCAGCTGTGCCTAAAATAACACGGTTTACACCAATGTTAATATACTTTTCAATAACCTCCATGCTCCTTATTCCGCCGCCTATTTCGCAAAAAAGGTTACACTCTTTAACAATTTTTTCAATCACGTCAATGTTAGGTGTTGTGCCGTCCTTTGCACCCTCAAGGTCAACAAGGTGAATTGCAGTTGCACCCTTTTTTTCAAAATCCTTTGCAATTTCAACAGGATTTTCGCTATACACGGTCATGTTTTCATAGTCGCCCTTTAAAAGGCGCACCGCTTTTTTGTCGTATAAATCTATTGCCGGAAATATTATCACCTTTTTACTCTCCTTCCGAGAATGCCTTTAATATTTTAAGTCCCACTTCGCCACTTTTTTCGGGATGGAACTGACAGCCAAACACGTTGCCCTCTTCAACAGAAGCTGTTAAATCACTGCCGTATTCGCTGGTTGCGGTTACTGCATTGCATGAGGCACCATGGTAGGAATGAACAAAATACACATAGTCGCCGTCTTCAATATATTTAAAAATTTTACTTTTTTCGCCCTTGAATTTAAGTGCATTCCAGCCAATGTGAGGGATTTTGTACCCTGAGGGTATAACCTCTTCTATTGCACGGATTTCGCCCTTTATAAGCCCTAAGCCTTCGTGCTCACCGTATTCAAAGCTTTTTTCGAACAAAAGCTGCATGCCAAGGCAAATACCCATTACCCACTTGCCTTTTTTTGCCTGATCAATCACAACCTGACCAAGACCTGTTTCTTTAAGCTTTTTTGCCGCATCGGAAAAAGCACCAACCCCGGGAAGAATTATTTTATCGGCTTTTTCGATAACCTCTTTGTCGCCTGTTACAACAACCTCTTGTCCGATTGCGTTAAAGGAGCTTTTAAGTGAAAACAAATTTCCCACGCCGTAGTCAACAATTGCAATCATTATAACACTCCCTTTGTGGAAGGCACTTCGTTTTCAAAGCCCTTTTCAATTTTTACTGCATCCTTAAGGCTTCTGGCAACACATTTGAAAATACCTTCAATAATGTGGTGGGAATTTGTGCCCTCAAACATTTTAATGTGAAGGTTGCACTTTGCCTCTCTTGTAAAGCCCATGAAAAATTCCTCCACAAGCTCGGTGTCAAAATCGCCCACCTTTTCTGTGGGGATTTTCACGTCGTAGCCAAGGTAGCATCTGCCCGAAAGGTCAACTGCAGAAAGAATAAGCGCTTCGTCCATGGGAAGTATCATGTTGCCGTAACGCACAATGCCCTTTTTGTCGGAAAGTGCTTTGTCAAACGCCTGACCTAAAGCAATGCCAATGTCTTCAACACTGTGGTGGTAGTCAACGTGTGTGTCACCCACACATTCAAGTGTTAAATCAAACCTTCCGTGCTTTGCAAAAAGAGTGAGCATGTGGTCCATAAAGCCACAGCCACTTTTAACATTGCTTTCACCCTTGCCGTCAAGGTTTAATATTAATTCAATTTTTGTTTCACCTGTTTGTCTTTTAATTTCAATCTGTCTCATTTTTAATCCTCCAGTATGGATTTCACTGCAACAATAAGGCTTTCCATTTCCGCCTTTGAACCGATTGTTATACGGTTGTAGTTTTTTATTTTGTCACTTGTAAAGTGGCGCACAAGAATGCCCTTTTCACGAAGCTTTTTGTAAAGTGCTTCGCCGTCAATTTCGTTGTGCTTTGCAAAAATAAAGTTTGTAGTGGAATTTGTCATTTCAAAGCCAAGCTTTTTTAATTCAGCCATTGTGTATTCACGGTTTTCAATAATTTTCCTGCAGTTTTCTTTTGTGTACTCCTCGTCCTCTAAACAACCTAACCCTGCCGCCATGGTCATGCGGTTAATGTTGTAGGGGTTTGTGGAGTATTTTATTGTGTTAAGGTCAGTTATTATTTCCTTGGATGCCACACCAAAGCCAAGCCTTGCTCCTGCCATGGAGCGTGACTTTGAAAAGGTTTGTGTTACAAGAAGATTTTCGTATTTATCAATCAGCTTTATTGCGCTTTCGTTACCAAAATCAACATACGCTTCGTCAATTACAACAATGTTGTCCTTATTGTGCTTAAGTATTTCTTCAATCTGGTCAAGGGTTAACGCAATGCCTGTGGGGGCATTGGGGTTTGCAATAAAAATGGTGCCATTTTTGTCAAAGTAGTCGGTAATGTCAATTGTAAAATCCTCTTTTAAGGGGATTTTTTCAAAGGGCACATTGTTAATTTTTGCAAAAACCTCGTAAAAGCCGTAGGAAATATCGGGAAAAATTGCCTTTGTGTTTTTGTCGCAATATGCCATAAAGGCAAAGTTAAGTATTTCGTCCGACCCGTTTGTTAAAAGTAAGTTCTCGTATTTAACGGACAAAATTTCCGCAAGCTTTTCTGTGAGCTGACGGCATTCGGGGTCGGGGTAAAGGTTAAGCATTTTTACCGCCTTTTCGCCGTAGGCAATTGCCTTGTCAGAAGGCGGAAAGGGACTTTCGTTGGTGTTGAGCTTAATGTACTTCATGTCCTTTGGTTGTTCACCTGGGGTGTAGGGCACAAGCTCTTTATATTTTTGTGAAAAAAATCTACTCAATTATAATCAGTCCTCCAAGCGGATAACCGCACTTTTTGCATGGGCGGTAAGTCCTTCCTTTGTTGCAAAATATTCTACATCTCTTGCTACCTTACCCAAAGCTTCCTTTGTGTAGTAGGTGTACTGCATTTTCTTTACAAAATCGTCTACCGACAAGGGGCTTGAAAACTTTGCTGTGCCGCTTGTGGGAAGGGTGTGGTTTGCACCTGCGTAGTAGTCGCCCAAGGCTTCGGGGCAGTACTTGCCCATGAACACACTGCCTGCATGACGGATTGAATCAAGATAGTCAAAGGGGTTGTCCACGCAAAGCTCCAGATGCTCGGGAGCAAGCTCGTTTGAAATGTCAATTACAACGTCAAGGTTATCGGCAACAATAATTTTGCCGTTGTTGTCAATGGATTCACGTGCAATTTCATTTCTTTCAAGCTTTGGAAGCTGTTCTTCGATTGCGCTTTGCACCTTTGTTGCAAGCTCAATACTATCGGTTACTAAAACAGCACTTGCCATTTTATCGTGCACTGCCTGACTGAGCAGGTCTGCCGCAACGTGCTTGGGGTTTGCAGTTTTGTCAGCCACAACAAGGATTTCGCTGGGACCTGCAATCATATCAATAGACACAACGCCGAAAACCTGTTTTTTTGCTTCGGCAACAAAGGCGTTACCGGGGCCCACAATTTTGTCAACCTTGGGGATTGACTCAGTACCGTAGGCAAGGGCTGCAATAGCCTGAGCCCCGCCTGTTTTGAAAATTTTTGTAACGCCTGCAATTTTAGCTGCCGCTAAAATTACGGGGTTCACCTTGCCGTTTTGGTTGGGAGGTGTTACCATAACAATTTCCTTTACCCCTGCAATAGATGCGGGAATAGCATCCATTAAAACTGTTGAGGGGTATGCCGCAGTGCCTCCGGGCACGTAAAGACCGGCTTTGTCAACGGGGATTACCTTCTGACCTGTAACAATGCCCTTTTCGTCGTTAATAATAAAGCTTTGCCTTACCTGCTTTTCGTGGAATTTTCTGATGTTACAACTTGCTTTTTTAAGTATTTCAATAAACTTGTCGTCAACTAACTTCATTGCCTCTTCAATTTCTTCTTCTGTTACTAAAAGAGAGGTTAAATCAGCCTTGTCAAACTTTTTGCAATATTCCAAAACTGCCTTGTCGCCGTTTTGGCGAACGTTAGCAATGATTTCGGAAACAACCTGTTCCACATTAACCTTATTTTCGCTTCTTGCAAAAATTTCATCCTTGTTAACGGACGAATATTCTAAAATTTTAATCATGGTCAATCCTCCGAACCTGTTATACAGCTTGTAAGCTTTTCAATCATTTCCCTTTTAAAGCCAAAGCTTGACTTATTTGCAATGAGCCTTGCGCTTATGGGAACAATGGTTTCAACAACCTCCAAGTCATTTTCCTTTAAGGTTGTACCTGTTTCAACAATATCAACTATTACATCGCTTAAATTCAAAATTGGTGCAATTTCAATGGAGCCGTTAAGGTGGATAATGTCAATGTCACGGCCAATGGATGTGTAGTAATTTTTTGCAATGTTTGTGAACTTTGTGGCAACTCGCAAGGTTTTTTCGGTGTCGTCACAAAAGTCTTTCTTTGCGGCAACCGCCATACGGCACTTGCCTATGTCCAAATCCAAAAGCTCATACACGTCAGGCTCGTATTCCAAAAGAATATCTTTGCCTGCAACGCCTATGTCTGCGGCACCACGTTCAACATAAATGGAAACATCGCTTGGCTTTACCCAGAAATATCTGACGCCCTTTTCTTCGTTTTCAAAAATGAGCTTACGGTTGTTTTCTTTAATGGAGGGGCATTCAAAGCCTGCTTTTTCAAACATGTTGTATACTTTTTCTCCAAGTCTTCCCTTGGGAAGAGCAATGTTTAAAAACTGCTTTTCGCTTATTTTTGTTTCGTTATTTTCATCGGTAAGGTTTTCAAGCCTTGACAAATTATCAAGATAAACCGCAAAGCCGATTGCTTTGTCGCCTCTGCCCATTTTTTTCAAAAGGTTATCGTATTCGCCCCCTGAAAGAACACTGTCGGCGATTTTTTCCACATAGCCTTTAAACACAATGCCATTGTAATAGTTTACGTCATTTGCTACCGAAAAGTCAATATTAACATTGGCTTTATAGCCCTTATTTTCAAGAATTTGGGAAACAAATTCCAATTCACGCACGTTTTCGTTGTAATTTCCGCAAATTTCCTTTATGCTTTCAATCACCTTTGAGCATTCACCATAGGAAAGTGCAAGCTTTTTTATGCCGTCAAAGGCAGTTTTGTTGTCCTTGCACAATTCTTCAATGCGATGAGTGTTTTTTTCGCTCATTGCTTTTATTAATTCTTCCCTGTTCTCCTCGTCAATGCCGAAAAGGTTAAACACATCGTTTACAATACCAAGGTGCGAAAGGTTTAAAATAAATGACTTTGAAATGCTTTCAAGGCTTTCAACAGCTAAAAGCACTACCTCGGCAATGTGGCTTTTTTCAATGTTACCAATGCATTCCAAGCCTACCTGCATAATTTCCTTAAAGGAGTTTGTGCCCTTTGACACACGGTACACGTTTTCGTTGTAGTAAACCTTTCGTACTCCAACTGAATCGTTTTTTGTGTTTTTGATAATGGAAAGAGTAACGTCGGGCTTTAGTGCCATAAGCTTGCCGTCGGTGTCGTTAAAGGTGATTACATTGTCCGAAACAAGAAAGCTTTTGTTTTTTGCATACAAATCGTACTCTTCGAACTTGCTCATTTTAAACTGGCTGTAGCCATACTTTTTATATAATGAACGAAGGGTGTATATTGCCTTTTCGTCATTTTTTAAAACACTCATGTCTATTGTCATATTACTTGCCCCCAAGTCTTTCTAATATAAGATTGTATCCGCCTGCGCCATAAATAAGGCACTTGTTAACTCTGCTTATTGTGGCTGTGGATGCGCCTGTTTTGCCCGACACCTCAGTGTAGCTGAGACCTTTTTTAAGAGCCTTTGCCACCTGAAGACGTTGCGCTAAATCCTGCAGCTCCTTAACTGTACATATATCTTCAAAAAACTTTAAGCACTCTTCCTCGTTTTCTAAGAGAAGAATTGCCTCAAACAGCTTTTTCATATCTTCTGAATAAAAATTAGTCATTTTTTCTCCCTCCTGCAAATGTACTTTACCACTATACCACACTAAAGTGCTAAAGTCAATATAAAAGTGCGGAAAATTTTCCGCACTTTTTTTACCCAATTTCGCATCTTGTTTCTGCAAAAAATGTGTCAACAAGATTTTTAATTTTTTCCGCATCAACCTGTATGGTGGAATGTGCTTCAATTACCCTGTCGGGGAATTTTAACAAAACCTTATCAAAGCCCTTTTGCGAAAGAAGAATTTTTCTTAAATCGTCAAAACGCTTTTCCTCGCCATTTTTAAGGTTAATGACAAGTGTTTTTGTTAGGGCGTTTTTATCCTGCTTCTGAATGGGGGCAACAGTGTCAAGTATGAGCTTTGGAAGTGCATCTTCACGGATATCCAATCTTCCCGAAAGGGAAACAATTTCCCCTTCTTTTATAATGCTGTCGGATTGAGCTAAGGTTTTGGGGAACACAACAACCTCAATGCTGCCCGTAAAATCTTCCAACTGAACAAAGCTCATCATTGTATTGTTTTTGGTAAGCTTGTCACGGCGTGAGGTTATAATGCCTGCAAGCACAACATTCTGCTTGTCGTGGTATTTTTCCTCGCCATCCTCTTCGGAAAGAGTGATTTGTGCAATCCGGTCGTAAATTTCTCTGTCAACCAGGCCTCGGTAATCATCCAACGGATGACCTGAAAAATACATTCCGCCCCATTCCTTTTCCATTTCAAGAATCATGTTCTTGGGAAGTGGCGGTGCAGGTGCCAGATCGTCCTTTTCGGTTGAATCGTCGCCTAAAATGTCACCGAAAAGATTAATTTGTCCTTCAATGTTGCTCTTTTTTTCGTTCATTGCCGAAGAAAGAATTTCCTCATAAGCTGCAAGGAGCTTGTTTCGTTCGGGAACAATTGAGTCAAATGCACCAACACGGATAATGCCTTCAACGGCACGCTTGTTCAAATCCTTGCCACTCATGCGCTTTGCAAAGTCGGTAAAGGACTTGAATTCTCCGTTTTCTTCTCTTTCGGCAACCACCTTGTCCATAAATGCAATACCAACATTTTTAACACTGCCTAAGCCAAAGCGGATGTTGTTGCCCTCCACGCTGAAGGAGGAGTAGCTTTTGTTAATGTCGGGCGGAAGAATGTCAATGCCCATTTTGCGGCATTTTTCCACATATAATGAAACCTTGCTTGTTTCGTCCATAAAGCCTGTAATAAGTGCTGCCATAAAGTAAATGGGATAAAAGCACTTAAGGTACGCTGTCTGGTAAGCCACGTATGCATAGGCTGCAGCATGGGACTTATTGAATGCATATTTTGCAAATGCATCCATGTCGTCGAAAATACTTGTGGCAGTTTTTTCGTCAACACCCTTTTTTGCACAGCCGGGCACAATTACGTTACCGTTTTCATCAACCTCCCCATGGATAAAGGCGTTTCTTGCCTTTACCATTTCCTTTTCCTTTTTCTTACTCATGGCACGTCTTACTTCGTCACTTCTGCCCAAGGAAAAGCCTGCAAGGGTTCTTACAATTTCCATAACCTGCTCCTGGTAAACTATACAGCCGTAGGTTTCCTTTAATATGCCTTCCAGTAAAGGATGCTTGTAGGTTACCAGATGAGGGTTTTGCTTGTTTCGGATGTACTGAGGGATAAAGTCCATTGGTCCGGGACGGTAAAGGGCAATGCCCGCGGTAATGTCGTCAAGACAGCCCGGCTCTAATTTACGCATGAAGTTTGTCATGCCTTCGCTTTCAAGCTGGAACACACCCTCCGTGTCCCCTCGTGAAATCATTTTATATACCTCGGGTGCTTCGTAGTTAATATTTGCTAAATCTATCTCAACACCCTTTGCTTTTGCAATTTCAATACAGTTTCGGATAATGGTAAGGTTTTTAAGGCCCAAAAAGTCCATTTTTAAAAGACCTAATTCTTCAACAGTATCCTTTGTAAACTGTGTTACAACCACGTCTTCATTTTTTGAAAGGGGGATGTGGTTATCTAATCTGTCACCACAAATAACAACACCTGCCGCATGAGTACCGCTTGACTTTGGAAGCCCTTCAATGCTCATGGCTGTATCAATAAGCTTTTTAACCCTTTCGTCTTCCTCGTAGGCTTCCTTGAGCTTTGGTGTTTCAAGTGCCTCCTTAATAGTTACGTTCAAGGTTTTGGGCACTAATTTTGCAACTGCATCCACCTCGTTGTAGGGAATTCCCATAACCCTGCCTGCATCACGGATTGCACCCTTTGCCTTCATTGTGCCGAAGGTTACAATCTGGCACACGTTGTCACTGCCGTACTTGTTTACAACGTAGTCAATAACCTCGCCACGGCGTTCAACGCAAAAGTCAATATCAATATCGGGCATGGAAACACGCTCAGGGTTTAAGAAGCGCTCAAAAAGAAGATTGTGACGGATGGGGTCAATGTCGGTTATCTCCAGCACATAGGAAACAATACTGCCTGCCGCACTGCCACGACCCGGGCCAACGTATATACCGTTTCTCTTTGCGTAGCCTATAAAGTCCGAAACTATTAAAAAGTAGTCGGTAAAGCCCATGGAGTTTATTACAGATAATTCGTAATTTAATCTTTCGTTGAGCTTTTCATCGGCTTTTCCGTAGCGCTTTATAAGACCTTTATTGCAAAGCTCTTGAAGATAGCTTACCTTGCTGTAGCCATCAGGCACCTTAAATTCGGGCAAAAGCTTTTGGTGAAACTCAAACTCAAACTGACACATGTCGGCAATAAGGTTTGTGTTGTCACAGGCTGAGGGCATGAACTTGAATAACTCTCGCATTTCCTCCTCGCTCTTTAAGTAAAACTCGTCGGTTGAAAACCTCATGCGGTTTTCATCGGAAAGGTTTTTGCCTGTTTGTATGCACAAAAGCACGTCCTGATATGCGGCGTCTTCCTTTTTAATGTAGTGAATGTCGTTTGTTGCAACAAAGGGAGTGTTTGTTTCCTCGCCCAACTTAATAAGAAGAGGCATAATACGCCTTTGCTCTTCAATGTTGTGGTCCTGTAATTCAATATAAAAGTCGTCAAAAATTTCTTTGTATTCCAAAAGTGCGGCTTTTGCACCCTCGTAGTCGCCTTCAAGTAATCTTGATGGTATCCTGCCTGCAAGACATGCCGACAACGCCACAATACCCTCGGAATGTTTTCTTAGCTCACTCATGTCGGTTCGGGGGCGGTAATAAAAGCCTTCCACCGCCGCACGGGAAACTATTTTACAAATGTTTTCATAGCCTGTTAAGTTTTTTGCTAAAAGCACAAGGTGAAAATTATCTGCATCCTCACGGGTGGACTTGTCCAAAAGGCTTCTTGGTGCCACATAAACCTCGCAGCCTATGATTGGTTTTACGCCTTCATTTTTGCATGCCTTATAAAAATCCACCACGCCGTACATAACGCCGTGGTCGGTGAGTGCAATTGCATTTTGCCCTAATTCTTTGGCTCTTTTTGGCAAATCGGCAACTCGTGCCGCACCGTCAAGAAGGGAGTATTCACTATGTACATGTAAATGTGTAAACATTATTAATCACCTAATTCTTGGGCTATTTGAACTAATTTATTCAATCGGTTATTCATGGTGCTTTTTGACAAGGGCGGGTCACAAAGCGATGCAAGCTCACTTATGGAAGCACCGTCGTTTTCAAGGCGAAGCTTTGCCGCCTCACGAAGCTTTGGCTTTAATGAGTCAAGACCCATTCTTTTTTCAATGAGCTTTATTGCCTTTGTCTGCTTGTAGGAATTTTCGCTTGCTCTGTCGGCATTTGCTATGTCGCAATTTGTAATGCGGTTGGTGTTGTTTCGTTTGTCCTTTACAACCTTTGCCTCTAAAACCGTAAACACTGCGTTTGACGCTTCGGTTACCTTGAGCATGTCCTGCACGGATTCACTGTTATTTGTGTATACAACAAAGTTGTTTTTTCGTTTTGTTTTTTTTGCATCAACACCCATGGACAACAAAATATTATAAACCTTGTCCACAGCAGTTTCGTTTTCGGAAAAGATTTCCATCCGATAGGCTTTTTCGGGGTTTGACACACTGCCCGACGCCAGAAATGCACCACGCACAAATGCACGCTGACAGCACATTTCCTTTTCAATGTCAATTGCTTCGTCCACACGAATATATGCATCAAGCTCCAATTCGCCCAAAATGTTGTCGGGGATTAAAAATTTGTAGCCCTCCGCATTTTCGCTCAAACGGTCGGGATAATTTATTCTGCAGGTTTTGCAAAGATACGAGGAAACCTTTTTTGCAAGATTAAAATCATCAGTGCCGAAAATAACGTTTCCCTCGTAGCACACACCGCCAAACATTAAAATTGCTCTTAATTCCGATGCCATACAGCAGTTTTTTCTTGTGCGAATATTATTCAGTTCTTCCTTTACTTCTTCCAGAAATGTCATAATTTACTTTCTTTCTATATCACGGTGAGAGCTTTTTGAATATATGCCATTCTTTTCAAAAATTTTGCTTAATGCCTCGGTTATGGCAACGCTTCTGTGCTTGCCTCCGGTACAGCCGATGGAAATGGTAATCTGCCTTCTGCCGTCACGGATGTAGTGAGGAATAAGATACAAAATCATGTCGGTATACTTTTTAATAAACTCTTCGCATTGTTCATTTTCGGTAACGTATTTGTACACATCTTCTTCCAACCCTGTTCTGTAGCGCATGTTTTCCACATAGTAGGGATTTGGCAAAAACCTTACGTCCATAACAAGGTCGGTGGAGTTTGGAATGCCGTACTTAAACCCAAAACTCATTACATTAACATAAAAGAAGTTTTCCTTTTCTTCTTCCGAGCCGAATTTACTTCTTACCAATTCGCAAAGCTCTCTTGTTAAAAGGTTTGATGTGTTTATAATGTGGTCGGCTCTTTTTCTTATGCTTGCCAAAAGCTCTTTTTCCTTTGTAATGCCAACCTCAACCCTGCCCTTGGGCGCGAGGGGATGTGCTCGTCTTGTTTCCTTGTAGCGCCTCACAAGGGATGGGTCGTCAGCCTCTAAGAACACAATTTCATAGGGGCAGGTTTCCTTGGGAATTTTATCAAGCTCGTCTTCAATGGTTTCAAACATTTCGCCACCGCGGATGTCGGTAACAACAGCAACATTTTCCGCCTTTATTTTTCCACTGGCACAAGCCTCGGCAAAGGACGAAAGGAACAAAATCGGCATATTGTCAATGCAGTAATAGCCCATATCCTCTAAAAAGTGGAGTACATGAGTTTTACCTGCACCGGATACACCTGTTATTATCAAAAATTTCATACCTTCACATCCTATTCCCAGTATTTAACCTCAGGCTCTAATTTAACGCCTGAATTTTCAAGCACTTTTTCTTTTATTAAATCCATCAGCTTAAGTATGTCGCCTGTTGTGGCGTTACACTTATTAATCACAAAGCCAGAATGCTTTTCGCTGACCATGGCACCGCCCACACTTACGCCTTTTAAGTTTGCCTCCTCAATAAGAGCTGCCGCAAAATGCCCTTCGGGACGTTTGAAGGTGCTTCCTGCAGAGGGGTATTCAAGAGGCTGTTTTGTTCGTCTTTTTTCGGCAAGGCACTTCATTTTTTCAAGTATTTCTTCGCTATTGCCTCGCTTAAGCTTAAACCCTACCCTTGTTATAACATAGTTTTTATCGGAGAAAAAGCTTTTTCGGTAGCCGAAGCACGCTGTGTCACAGTCCATACGGTAGGTTACGCCCTTGTCTGTTGCGTATTCAATCCAGTCAACAATATCCTTCATTTCGCCACCGTATGCCCCTGCATTCATAATAATTGCACCGCCAACGCTACCGGGGATGCCGTGTGCAAATTCCATTCCCGTAAGGGAATTTTTGTAGGCTATCTGAGCACATGCAGATAAAAGTGCCCCTGCATGGCAAATTAAAATGTCGCCGTCAACTGTGATTTCGCTAAGCTTTTTACCAATGTAAATAACAGGCTTACTAACCCCGTTATCCGACACAAGTAAATTTGAGCCGTTGCCTAAAACATAGTATTCCTCAAGATTTTTTAAAACATTGCAAAGCGCCTCAATAGTTTCAGGCTCAATAAATATTTTTGCAATACCTCCTGTTTTAAAGGAAGTATACTCCTTTAATTGTACGTTTTCACGTACAACACAGTTTTCAAATTCGTACAATTATTTCACCACCACATTATTGCTGGGTATAAAGAAAGCTTGCGCCTATAACACCTGCGTCATTAAAAAGCTTTGAAACTTCAATTTGTGTTTGTTTTAACGCCTTACGGTTACCTGTACGGGAGTTTTTATTTACAAATTCTCTTACAGGCTGTAAGAGCCTTTCGCCCTCGTAGCTCACACCGCCACCGATAACAAGTAATTCAGGTTGGAAAATGTTCACCAGGTCGCAAACGCCCTCTGAAACATATTCAAGCCATTTATCCAAAACCTTTTGTGCAGCTTTGTTGCCCTTAAGGCTTTCTTCAAAGGCGGTTTTGCCGTTCACCTCACCTGTAAAGCCTGCGTCACGAGTCTGACGTGAAAGAGCCGAAACAGAGGCATATCTTTCCCAACAGCCCAAGCGACCGCAGTTGCATTTTTCGCCATCCTTTACAAGGGTAATGTGACCCACCTCACCTGCGCCGCCGTTGATGCCACGAAGTATTTTTCCGTTTAAAATAATACCTCCGCCAACGCCTGTACCAAGTGTTACAAACAAAAAGCTGTTGCTTTTAATATCGGACACAATGTATTCGCCCAATGCCGCACAGTTTGCATCGTTGTCAACAAAGGCATCCTTGCCTGTTTTTTCTTTTATATAACGGCAAATTTCAACATTTTCATAATTTTCAATGTTGGGGCATTCCACCACAACACCTTTGTTACTGTCACATATGCCTGTTGTGCCTATGCCAACTGTGTAAATGTCGTCCAAGGTGAGCTTTGCCTTGTCTAAAAGCTCATTTATAATGCCAACCACACTTTCGGGAACCTCTGCCCCGTTTTTAGGCGTGGGGGTTTTGCCCTTAATTACAACATTTCCGTTTTTTTCAACTACGGCACATTTTATAAAGGTGCCACCTATATCAACGCCGATATTTTTCATTTTATTCTCCTAAATTTCAATATTTAAATAATCACAAAGCTTTTTAAGGGAGGTGTTTAAAATTAAATCCTCGGGAAAATCGATTTCCTCCAAAAGCTTTTTGCTGTTATCAACAATGCCTATTTCAGCGGAAAAATGCGCATCGGTGCTCAAAACCACAGGCACTGAGTACTTTTTGCACAAAAGGGCAATTTGTCTGCAGTTTTCGTCGCTACCCGCACGTACACGGAAAGAGTGATTATTTATCTCAATTATTTTACCCTTTTCCTTCGCTTTTTTTACAACCGCTTCGTAATCACACATGTATCTTCCATCACCCATGTGACCCAAAACGTCAACGTTTTCGTTATCCAATGTGTTAAGCCACGCCTTTGTAACCGCTTCTTTGGGTTGGTTTGGTGCAAAGCAGGGTGTGTGAAAAGAAGCAATAATAAGTTCAAGGTTTTTCAGGTATTTATCTTCAATATCTAAATTCCCATCCTCGTCCATAATGTCAACCTCGGCACCTGTTAAAAGCCTTATGCCGTTTATATGCTTTGGCAGGTGTCGTGCAGAGTTGAAATGAAACCACACCGCACCATCACCCAAATCGGGGCCATGGTTGGTCATTGCAATGCCCTCAAGACCCATTTTTACGGCGGCTGCTATGTTTTCCTCCAAGGTTGAAAACGCATGGGCGGATACGTTTGTGTGTGTATGTGTATCTACAGTAATTTTTATCATGTTTTTATTCCTTTAAATTATGCTGCTTGCATCTATGTTCATTTGCTTGCTTAATCTTTCGCTCAATTCCTCAGCGGCGTTGTAGCCCATCTTTTGCTGACGGAAATTCATTGCCGCAATCTCAACAATAATGGCAAGGTTTCGACCGGGTCTTACAGGCACGGTAACCGAAGGTACTTCAATACCTAAGATATTCGTGTAATTTTTATCTATACCAAGTCTTTCGTAGCTCTTGCCTTCCTGCCACAATTCCAGATTAACAACAAAGTCTACGTTTTCCATGTCCTTTACGGCACCCATACCGAAAATCTTTTTAACGTCAATAATACCAATGCCTCGAAGTTCAATAAAGTGACGGATAATTTCGGGCGATGAGCCAACAAGAGTTTTTGCGGAAACCTTTTTAATTTCCACAGCATCGTCGGCAACAAGGCGGTGACCACGCTTAACAAGCTCAACTGCTGTTTCGCTTTTACCAACACCGCTTTCGCCCAAAAGGAGCACACCTTCACCGTAAATTTCCATAAGCACACCATGACGGGTGATGAAAGGAGCCAAAAGCACATTCATTGTAGAAATGTAGGTTGCCACAAAATGCGAGGTGCTTTCTTCGGTTCTTAAAATTGCAATGGCGTACTTTTTTGCAGCTTCCATAAGCTCTTCAAAAACATCTGCCTTTCTTGTTACAACAATTGCAGGTATTTTTTTTTCGCAAAGGTTTTCCAAAGCTACTCTTCTTTCCTCAGGGGATTTTTCCATAAGATAAAACATTTCAGCTTTACCTAAAACCTGTATTCTTTCGGTGTCAAAATAATCGTAATAGTCTGCGGCAAACTGAATGCCCGGACGGTGAATGTCACTGCAGGTTATCCAGGTTTCGTCCATGGACTTGGGTGCATACACAACCTCAAGCTTAAACTCGGAAATAATCCTTGTAAGTAAAACCTTTTCCTTTCTATTAGCAGACATCATTATGCATTTTCCCCTTTCAGCTTTTCGCTTTGGTAATATGTTGCAAGTGCATCAATAAGCTCGTCAATTTCGCCGTTCATAATAGAATCTATTTTATAAAGTGTAAGATTAATTCTGTGGTCGGTAACTCTGCCCTGTGGGAAGTTATATGTTCTTATTCTTTCGCTTCTGTCGCCGCTGCCCACCTGGCTTTTTCTTTCGGCGGCAATGGATGCATTCCTTTCAGCTTCCATAAGCTCATACAAGCGGCTTCTTAAAACCTTTAAGGCTTTATCCTTATTTTTGTGCTGACTTTTTTCATCCTGACATGAAACCACTAAGCCTGTTGGAAGGTGTGTTACTCGTACAGCACTGTCGGTTGTGTTTACGCACTGGCCACCCGGGCCACCTGCACGGAACACGTCAATTTTTAAGTCGTTGGGGTTAATTTCAAGCTCAACCTCTTCAACCTCGGGAAGCACTGCAACAGATGCTGCAGATGTTTGTATTCTGCCCTGGGATTCTGTTTCGGGAACTCTTTGCACACGGTGCACACCGCTTTCGTACTTAAAACGGCTGTATGCGCCACTTCCTTCAACGGAGAAGGAAATTTCCTTGTAACCTCCAAGCTCTGTTGCATTGGAGTTCATAATTTCAATTTTCCATCTTTTTTTATCTGCATACATGGAGTACATTCTGAAAAGTGCCGCAGCAAAAAGTGCCGCTTCTTCCCCGCCTGTACCGCCACGGATTTCAACAATTACGTTCTTTTCATCGTTGGGGTCTTTGGGGATTAAAAGTATTTTCAAAGCCTCTTCAATCTGCGGAATTTTACTTTTTGCTTCGTTCAGCTCTTCTCTTAAAAGCTCTTCAAAGTCAGCGTCCTGTCCTTCGCTGAGCATTTCTTCGCTTTCCTTGATGGTGTTTACCACTTCTTTATATTCACGGTATTTTTCCACAATAGGAGTTAAGTCGCTGTGCTCTTTCATGAGCTTACGCCATGTGTCAATGTCACTTATTACTTCAGGGTCACTTATTTTCCCCGAAAGAGCTTCGTATTTTTCTTCAATAAATGCAAGTTTTGTAAACAATTAAACCACCCCGTTTATAAAATGACAAAGAGTATACCAATGCCCACGCCTAGTAAAAAACCCATTGCCACCTGAAAGGGACTGTGTCCCAAAATTTCCTTTAAGGCAGTTTCATTGCCGATAACAGAGTTTTCCTTCATTGCGTGTATTATGCGGTTAAGTGCCTTTGCCTGCTCGCCTACAGCTCGCCTTACACCGCAGGCATCGTACATTACAACAAGTGCAAATGCCGCAGAAAGTGCAAAAAAGTCACTTGAAAAGCCGTGAGTTGCACCGATTACCGTGGTAAGCGCAGTTACAAATGCACTGTGAGAGGAGGGCATACCGC
The DNA here is from genome assembly GCA_045546275.1 of Clostridia bacterium. Lineage (GTDB taxonomy): Bacteria > Bacillota > Clostridia > UMGS1883 > UMGS1883 > RGIG1927. The sequence continues at coordinate 42,823 of JAZQCM010000032.1, forward strand.
CCGATGCCATAAGCGACTCCCAGGCAAACCTTTTTTCAAGTATTGAGTTGATTATAACCTTCAAAAGCTGTGCCGAAGCCCAGCCTGCAATTGCGGCAACAAGAGGAATATTCATATATTCAATCATTTGTAATCACCTATCTTTAATTATCTCTTTTAAGCATGGCGTCGGCAAGCGAAAGAAGGAATTCGCCCTTTTCGCCAAGCCCAAGCAAGGCATTTTTCGCCTTGTCGGTTTCCTTTTGCAATTCTTCCTTTGCTTTTTCAATGCCAAGAAGTGTTACAAAAGTGGATTTGTCGGAATTAATGTCCTTCATGAGGGTTTTGCCCATTTTTTCTGCATCGCCCTCAACGTCTAAAATGTCGTCCTTTATCTGGAATGCAAGACCTAAGCTTTTTGTGTAATTTTCAATAAATGCACTGTCCTTGCCTGCCGCAATACAGCCTGCAGCACCTGCCGCATTAATAAGACCGCCTGTTTTTCTTTGGTGAATATATTTCAATTCTTCAATATTCACCCTTTCGCTTTCAGCCTTAATGTCGTCAGTTTGTCCGCCAACCATTCCCCATATGCCTGCATTTTGGGAAAGATATGCTATATAGTCAAAAGCTTTTGCTTTGTCGTTTACTTTTTTTGTTATATATTCAAATGCAAATGTTAAAAGTCCGTCACCTGCCAAAAGAGCATACGCCTCGCCAAACTTTACATGGCAAGTGGGCATGCCTCGACGGAGTGTGTCGTTATCCATACAGGGCAAATCGTCATGAATAAGTGAATAGGTATGTATCATTTCAAGGGCACAGCCAAAATAAAGGGCTGTGCTGCTATCGCCGCCTAAGGCGTCGCAAACTGCCATGGCAATTACAGGGCGGAGCCTTTTCCCACCTGCTAAAAGCGAATACGCCATAGCCTCAGATACAATGTTGCCTTCAGGAAGCATTTTTGTTATATTTTCAAGCTCATCATTAATTCTTTTAGTATAAGTTTCAAGCTGTTTTTTAAACATCAGTTTTCAGCTCCCTCGTCAAAATCAGTTTCGCCTTCCTCGGTCACCTTTTTTACTCTAAGCTGTGCCTCGTCCAGCATTTTTCTGCAATCCTTTGTAAGGGCAACGCCCTTTTCAAAAAGCTCCATCGCTTCCTCTAAGGTTGTTTCGCCGCTTTCAAGCTTTTTAACTGTTTCTTCAAGCTGTTTCAATGCTTCTTCAAATTTCATTTTAATCGTCCTCTACTTTTGTGTTTGGGTTACCTCGGTTTCAACCCTGCCGTCTTTAAGATAAAGAGTGAGCGTGTCGCCAATTTTAACATCATCAACACTCTTTACCGTGCGATTTTTGTTATAGGCTATGCTGTAGCCACGGTCAAACACCTTCAATGGGCTTAAAGCGTCCAGCTTTGCCGCCATGGTTTTAAGCCTTGTCATTTTAGAATCAGTTGCAATCTGATAAACCCTTAAAAGGTTGTCAAATGTGTTGTCGGTCAATTGCATAAGGTTTTCAATGCGCCTTAAAAAGCTTTCCTTTGATGCCCTTTCCGAAATAAGCTTAAGCTTCATTTCGCTGTCGGAGGCTTTCTTCATAAGAAGCTTATTTAACCTGTCGCGGTTTTTTACAAGAAGTGCTTCAATTTCCTTAACATCGGGCACTGCAACCTCTGCTGCAGCTGACGGGGTTGGCGCTCTTAAAGAAGCTGCTGCATCGGAAAGAGTAAAGTCGGTTTCGTGGCCTACTGCACTTATTACTGGGATTTTTGATGCAAAAATTGCCCTTACTGTGTTTTCCTCGTTAAATGCCCACAAGTCCTCAATACTACCGCCGCCACGGCCCACAATCAAAACGTCAACATCGGTGTTTTTGTTAAAAAACTCAATACCCTTTACAATGGTTGCCGACGCCCCTGCCCCCTGCACAAGTGCAGGATAAAGATAAACCTCACAAAGAGGGAAACGCCTTCTTATAACGTTTATAATATCCCTTACTGCGGCACCTGTGGGGCTTGTTACAACCCCCACCTTTTGAGGAAATTTGGGAATAGGCTTTTTGTATTTATCGTCAAACAAGCCTTCTGCACCAAGCTTTTTCTTAAGCTCTTCAAGCTGTTGGTACAAGTTGCCCTTGCCCTCCTGCTCCATGTTTTCAATGTAAAGCTGGTAGTTTCCGTCACGCTCATACACGCCTATGCGTCCGTTTGCGCTGACCTTCATGCCGTTTTCCATTTTAAAGGGAAGCTTTAACACAGCACCCTTGAACATAACCGCCTTAAGAGCACTTGTTTCGTCCTTTAAGGTAAGGTAAACATGACCTGATGTGTGATATTTAAGGTTACTGATTTCGCCTTTTATCCATATGTTCTGCAAAACCTCGGTACGTTCAAGTATGGCTTTTATGTAGTTGTTAATTTGTGTTACCGTTGCTTCACGACGCTCCATAAAACAATCACCTTGTTTTTAAATACTCTGCCAGAACTCCGTTAATAAACCTGTAGGTATCGTCCTCACCGTATTTTTTTGCAAGCTCAACAGCCTCGTTAACTGCAACACGGTCGGGAACATCCTCCATGTTGTCAATTTCATAGATTGCAAGCTGTAAGAGAGCAAGACTTACCTTCGGAAGTCTTGAAACGTCCCACTTTTTAAGAAGAGGTGTTATTTTTTCGTTAAGCTCGTTTTTCTTTTCAGCCGCACCGAAAACAACAGCCTTCATGTATTCAAAGTCTTTGCCTGAAACTGCTTCATCCGCCCACATTTCGTCCTTTTTTGTTTCTTCAAAATACTCGCACATATCGTGGGGAGGCTCTTTCATGAGAGCACAGTTATAAATAATTTTAAATGCATTTTCTCTTGCTGATTTTCTGCTCATTTTAATCACACCTTCTATACAAGTTTCATAATATCTGAAAACATTACAAAAATACCAAGTCCCAGCATCAGCACAAGTCCGATGAGGTTAATGTAGCCTAAAACCTCCTGCTTAAGCTTTTTTCTTGTTACAAGCTCAATAAGGTTAAAGATTATGCTTCCGCCGTCCAATGCAGGGATGGGCAAAAGGTTAAACACCCCTAAGTTCACGCTTATCATGGCGAAAATGTTCAAAAGGTTCACCAAAATCAAAAGCCAGCCACCGTGACTAACCTGTTCGGTTGTATCCTCAACCACCTGAACAACCCCCACAGGACCCGACATGTCGCTGACCTTTGCAACGCCTGTAAGGAGCATTTTCAAGCTCACCATAACAGCCTTCACAACGTAGCGTGTGTCGTAGTAGGCATATTCAAAGGTTTCCAAAAAGCTGTAAATTTTAGCCGTGGGGACAAAGCCTATGAGCATTTCCCCTGTTTCGCTCACCTTTGGTGAAAGTGTTACGTTCATTTTTTCTCCGTCACGTAAAAAGGTAACCTTCACACTTTCGGGGTTTTCAATCATGAAAAGCTTAATGTCGCTTTGAGTGTTGATTTTTGTATTATTAAGACGGATTATTTCATCGCCCGGTAAAAGACCTGCTTCTTCCGCTGCCGACTGAGGCACAATGCTATTTATTTGAGGCACATAGGTTCCGCCAACAATGTTATTTATAATAACAAAGCACAAAAAGCCTAAAAGCACATTCATAAATGCACCTGCCACAAGTATTGCAATACGTTTTATTGGGGATATATTGGAAAACGCCTTCGGGTTGTCGCTTTCTTCCTCCTCGCCTTCAAGCTTTACATAGCCGCCTAAGGGCAAAAGCCTTAAGGAATACTGGGTTTCGCCTTTTTTCCACTTGAAAAGAAGCGGACCCATTCCCACAGAAAATTCGTGCACGGTTACGCCCATTCTTTTTGCCACAAAGAAATGACCTGCCTCGTGAAGAATGACCATAATTCCGAATGCAATAACAGTAACTATTACAGAAAAAGCCATCAGAAACCTCCGATAAAATTATAATCCTGCCTTTTCACGGACCATGCGCCGTGCAAATAAATCCGCTTCTTCAATAACAGGAATGGAAGAAGCCTCCATAATCTTATGTTTATCCATTGCGTAGTTAATATACTCGGTAATGTCGCCAAAGCGGCACTGTCCCTTTAAGAACATTGCAACCGCTTCCTCGTTTGCTCCGTTGAAAACACAAGGCATTGTGCCACCCATTCTTGCAGCTTTTTTTGCCATGTTAACAGCAGGGAATGCTTCGTTGTCAATGTCAAAGAAGGTTAATGTACCAACCTTTACAAGGTCCAACGGCTCACTTACCTTAATGCTTCTTTCAGGGTAGTGAAGAGCATAGCTTATGGGAAGCTTCATGTCGGGAACACCGAACTGACCAATAACAGAGCCGTCGCAAAATTCCACCAAAGAATGGACAATGCTCTGGCGGTGAACAACCGGAACAATGTTGTCAACACCAACACCGAAAAGGTGCATTGCTTCGATTATTTCCAAGCCCTTGTTAACAAGAGTTGAGCTGTCGATGGTGATTTTTGCACCCATGCTCCAGTTAGGATGCTTTAACGCATCCTTTGCGGTAACGTCCAAAAGCTCCTCTCTCTTTTTGCCGAAAAAGGGGCCGCCTGACGCAGTTATAATAATTCTTTCCACAAATTTATCCTGTGATGCAATTGACTGGAAAATAGCGCTGTGCTCGCTGTCCACAGGAACAATCTTAACGCCCTTTTCCTTGGCATAATTCATCACATAGTCACCTGCAGTAACCAATGTTTCCTTGTTTGAAAGAGCAATGTCGCTCCCCGATTCAATAGCCGCCAGAGTAGGTTTTAAGCCTGCAATACCAACAATTGCGGTAACTGCCATTTCGCCCTGACGTGCACAATGACACACACCCTCCTCGCCCGAAAGCACGGTTGTGTTTGTGTCTTTAACCCTCACCTTCAAATCTGCCGCACATTTTTCGTCATATAATGCCGCAAATTGGGGTTTGTATTTACGTATCTGCTCTTCTAACAAATCCACATTTGTGTGGGCTGTGAGAGCCTTTACCTTTAAGGAAGGGTCCTTGTCGCAAACCTCCAAGCTCTGCTTACCGATAGAGCCGGTTGACCCTAAAATAGATATTTCTTTCATTTGTCTTTCGCCTCTTATCCGATAAGATTAAAGATTTCGTTCATAAAGTACACTAAAGGCGTTGTTAAAAGCACGCTGTCAAAGCGGTCAAGTATACCGCCGTGACCGGGGAAAAGATTGCCGTAATCCTTAACGCCTGCTTCTCTTTTTATTGCGCTTGCGGCAATGTCACCCACAGGACCTACCAAGGAGCAGCCAAGACCTGTTAAAATAAGTCCCACCTCGTTACAGGGCACGCCTGCAATGAAGTTCAATACGAAGGACAGAATAACCATGCCCAAAATGCTGCCTAAAATGCCACCGAAAAAGCCTTCCACGGTTTTCTTGGGGCTTAAAACGGGGGCAAGCTTTCTTTTGCCGAAGCGGATACCCACAAAGTATGCGCCTGCATCGTTGCACCAGGTTGCCGCAAAAAGAACAATTATCATCCACACGCCGTACTCATGCTCACGAAGGGGCACAATGTAGGAATAAAGCACGCTGATGAAAACCGATGCAAAAAACGCAACTGAAACATCGGTAAGCTTTACATTCTTGTGGTCAAACACCATAAGGCAGAAAAGATACACAATGAAAAGGCTCATACATCCGAGGCACACCTCGAAATTAATGATTGAATCGCCTAAGTGCATGCAACCTAAAAGTGCACAAAGGGCAATACCAAAGCAGCCCGAAAGTGCTAACGGAAGCTTTTTGGTGATGCCTGTTACGGAAAAAATTTCATATGTAGCCACACCGACCACAATCATAAGTGCAGCATGAAAAACCATAGGATGAGACAAAAGTAATGTAAAAAACAAAACTATGCCTAATGCTGAAGTTAAAAGTCGTGTCTTCATAATTTCAATGCCTTCCTTGTTGCATTTTAATCACACACCGCCAAAGCGACGTGTACGCTTTTGGTAGTCATAAATTGCCTGCAGCAAATCCTCGTTTGAAAAATCGGGCCACAAAATGTTTGAAAACCACAATTCGCTGTAGGCTGATTGCCAAAGGAAAAAGTTACTTAATCGATACTCGCCCGAAGGACGGATAATAAGGTCGGGGTCAGGCTGGGTTGCGGTATATGTTCTTTTGGAAATATCCTCCTCACATATATCCTCAACCTGCATTTTCCCTTCCTTTACCGCCTGTGCGATTTCTTTAACCGCACGGACAACCTCGTCACGTCCGCCGTAGTTAAGTGCAATATTAAGCAAAAGACCACTGTTATTTTCAGTGGCCTTTTCCATGTAGAGCTGTTTTTCACGGAATGAATCAGAAAAAGCACTTCTGTCGCCGATAAAATGTATCTGTACATCTCTGCCTGCAAGACGCTGAAGACCGTGGTCCAGATAATCCTCAAGGATATTCATAAGGGCATCCACTTCTTCTTTAGGTCTTCTCCAGTTTTCCGTTGAGAAAGCATACACGGTAACAACCTTTACACCGATGTTACCGGCATACTCAACTACTCGCTCAAATGTTTTTGCACCCACAGCGTGACCGGAGGTACGGGGCAGACCGCGTTTTTTCGCCCATCTGCCGTTGCCGTCCATAATAATTCCGATATGCTCGGGTAAGTTATCAAAGTCCACTTTTTGCTCTAAAGCTTTTTTTCGGAAAAAGTTTTTTAATGTCATATAGACATAATTTCCTTCTGCTTCTTTTCAGTAACAGCATCGATTTCCTTGATCTTCATATCGGTAAGATCCTGGATATCCTTTTCTGCACTCTTTAAATCATCTTCTGTGATTTCGTTCTTTTTCTTCAATGCCTTGAATTCGTCCATTGCATCACGACGAACGTTTCTCACGCTTACCTTTGCTTCTTCGCCCTTCTTGGAAACAGTTTTGCTCAGTTCCTTTCTTCTTTCTTCTGTAAGCTGGGGGAAGCTAAGACGGATTACCTTACCGTCGTTCTGAGGAGTAATACCAACCTCAGATGCAAGGATTGCCTTTTCAATGGCCTTTAAAAGAGTTGCGTCCCAGGGCTGAATAGCAAGTGTTCTGGGGTCGGGAGTTGAAATAGTACCAACCTGTGCAATGGGAGTCATTGTGCCGTAGTAGTCAACTGCAACCTTGTCAAGAACTGCCGCATTTGCTCTGCCTACTCTTATTGTGTTCAAGTCGTCTCGGTAATAAGCGATTGCCTTATCCATTCTCTGTTCAATTTCGGGATACTTTGCCATAATATTCATCTTCCTTTCGGTATTTTAATTTTTCTAAGTAAATTTTATTCTGTTACCAAGGTGCCGATAGGCTCGCCCATAACTGCACGGTAAATGTTTTCGGGGTCATCAAGACCAAACACCTGAATGGGCATTTTGTTGTCACGGCAGAGAGCTGTTGCCGTAGAGTCCATAACCTTTAAATCTCTTGCTAAAACCTCGGAGAAGGTCAACTGATCAAACTTCTTTGCATCGGGGTTTGTAACAGGGTCAGAATCATACACGCCGTCAACCTTCTTTGCAAGAAGAATAACCTCTGCGTTGATTTCAGCTGCACGAAGCGCAGCTGCTGTGTCAGTTGAGAAGAAGGGGTTACCTGTACCGCAACCGAAAATTACCACCCTGCCACGATTCAAGTGGCTGTTTGCCTTACCGCGGATGTAAGGCTCTGCAATTGCGCGCATTTCAATAGCTGTCTGCACACGTGTTGTAACATCCATTGCTTCAAGTGCGGAGCAAAGAGCCAAAGAGTTAATAACTGTTGCCAGCATGCCCATGTGGTCAGCACGGCTACGGTCCATGTTTTCACCGCTTCTGCCTCTCCAGAAATTACCACCACCTACAACAACAGCAATTTCAACGCCTGTTTCTGCACATTTTTTAATTTTTTCGCAGATTGCATCAATTGTGGGTTGGTCAAGACCAAAGCCCTTATCGCCTGCTAAAGCTTCACCGCTTACTTTCAGAAGTACTCTTTTGTATTTTGGTTGCATACGTATCTCTCCTTTATTTAATTGCATAATTATATATAGTAATTGTACCAAATAAATAGCATTTTGAAAAGAGTTTTTTTGCAAAAAAGACAGGAATTTTAAAATTCCTGTCTTTTAAATCAAAATCTGAAATCTCTTGTTCCTTTTTCAATGTCAACAAGGTTCTGCTTTGCTCTTTCACGGACCTTTTCGTTGGTAATTTTTTCGATTTCCTTGGCAATAATTTTTTCGCCCTTTTCTCTTGTATCTTCGCTTGCATAATCGATAAGATACTCTTTAAGAGTCATGAGTGCATTAGGGTGACAGCAGTTTATAATCTGCCCTGATTTTAAAAGGCTCATAAACCTGTCGCCTGTTCTGCCTTCACGGTAGCAGGCTGTACAAAATGAAGGTACATGGCCCATGTCAATAAGCCAGTTAACCACCTGATCAAGTGTTCGGCGGTCGGAAAGGTCAAACTGACTTGTGGACTCGTCAATATATTCCTCCTCAGTGTAGCCGCCAACGCTTGTTCGGCTGCCACCTGAAATCTGGGTAATACCCAATTGAAGAACTCTTTCTCGCACCTCCTTGGATTCTCTTGTGGAAATAATCATGCCTGTGTAGGGCACTGCCACACGGATAATTGCAACGATTTTTTCAAAAATTTCGTTTGAAATTGCATCGGAGAAATCGTTCACGTCAATATCATCGGCAGGGCAAATTCTGGGCACGCTGATGGTGTGAGGACCAACGCCCTTTGCAGCTTCCAAGTGCTCTGCATGCATAAGAAGACCCACTAAGTCGTAGCGATAAAGGTTAAGTCCGAAAAGAACTCCTAAGCCCACGTCGTCAATTCCGCCGTCCATAGCTCTGTCCATAGCCTCGGTGTGGTATGCGTAGTCGTGCTTGGGACCTGCAGGATGAAGTTCTTCATAATGCTCCTTGTGGTATGTTTCCTCGAAAAGAATATATGTTCCTATGCCTGCATCCTTGAGCTTTTTATAGTTTTCAACTGTTGTTGCGGCAATGTTTACGTTTACTCGTCTTATCGCACCGTTTTTGTGCTTTATTGAGTAAATTGTTTTAATACTTTCAAGAATATATTCCAATGGGTTATTAACAGGGTCCTCCCCGGCTTCCAATGCAAGGCGCTTGTGTCCCATGTCCTGAAGGGCAATAACCTCTTGCCTTATTTCCTCCTGGGTAAGCTTTTTACGGGGAATTGTTTTGTTCTGTCTGTGATACGGACAGTACACACAGCCGTTAACACAGTAGTTTGAAAGGTACAAGGGCGCAAACATAACAATTCTGTTTCCGTAAAACTTGTCTTTAATTTCACGGGCAAGATTATAAATTTCGTTATTTGCCTCTTCTATTTCACATTCAAGTAAAACAGCCGCTTCACGGTGAGAAATTCCCTTACATTCCTTTGCTTTTTCAATAATAGAAAAAACAAGCTCACGGTTGTTTTTGTTTTCTTTAGCGTATTCAAGAGTGTCAAGAATTTCCTCGTGATTTATAAACTCCTCCGCTTTGGAAGAATACATATCATATTTTGCCATAAAAACCATCCTTTCCTTTGCTATAAAACTCCCGGCATCGGTATAGTTTTGTGCTTTGCAGCAGATTTGCTCAGCTATATTATTTTATCACGCTTTTCATTTTTCGTCAATATCCCAAGATTTACATAAATGAAATAAGAGCTTTTTATCGAATAAGTAAACACGAGGGCCCACCCTCTGAAAGGAGAAATTTTTATGAAATTTAAAAAAACTGTTCTGGCAACGCTTTTGGCACTTTCAGTATCAAGCAGTGTGCAAGCGGCAAATCACACGGTTCAGAAAGGTGAAACCTACTGGACAATTTCACAAAAATACGGTGTTGACTTCAATACCCTTTTAAAGGCTAACAATGCTACAACCTCTTCATGGCTTGAAATCGGTGATGTTGTGTATGTGCCTACAGAAACGGTTCACTACGCAGTAAAGGGCGATACCTACTGGATTATTTCGCAAAAATACGGTGTTGACTTCAATACTCTTTTAAAGGCTAACAATGCCACAACCTCCTCATGGCTTGAAATTGGCGACAAGGTAATTATTCCCACAAAAAATTCCTCTTCATCGCCTTCAACCCAAACAAAGCCTTATGTAACCTATACTACATACACCGTAAAATCAGGGGACACCTACTGGAATATTGCAAACAATTTCGGTATTCCCTTAACTGAGCTTTTAGAGGCAAATTCGCTTACGGAATCTTCCGCAATTTATGCGGGTAAAAAGCTCACCATTCCCGTGCATCACGTGCCCGTTACAAGCACCCCGGGAAGTAAGTACGGCGAGTATCTCAACTGGTGGGATGCTGCCCAGTACGTTGTGCCCGTGGGGGCAGTTTTTACCGTGCAGGATTTTTACACAGGTCAGACTTTTACAGCAAAAAGAACAACAGGCTCAGGGCACGCTGACTGCGAGCCTTTAACAAAAGCAGACACAGCAAAAATGAACTCAATTTTTGGTGGACAAAACTGGACTAGTAGACCCATTTTAGTTATTTATAACGGCAGAAAAATTGCAGGAAGTGCCACAAGCATGCTCCATGCAGGTAACGATGGGGCACAAGGCGGAGTGTGGACAAGCTGGCGAAGTGACAACTACGGTGCAGGCTACAATTTTGACTGGGTAAAGGGCAACAATGCCCACGGCGTTTTTGACGTGCACTTTTTAAATTCAATACGACATAACGACGGAAAGGTGAACGCTAAGCATCAGGCAAACATAAAAATTGCCGCAGGGAAATAATCGGGATAAATATTGCATATAATTGGGTATGAAGCATTTATTTCTATATCTTTTTTGTACAATTCTCATTTTTTGCGCCTTTAAACCCACTGCCCCCGACTCTTTGTTAACAAATCTCGGCTACGAATTTTCTCAAAATTACGAAAAAAGAACATTTACTGTTCCAAATGAGTTTGATATGGTGTATAATAATTATAACAATCTCCAGCTTGAGGCAGGCTATGATTTGTCTTTGTACAAGGGGAAGGACTGTATTATGTATACGTACGAAATATATAATCATCCCTTCGGGAAAGCCTTTGCCCACATTATTGTATACAAAGGAGAAGTTATCGGCGGTGACATATCAAGCGTAAACCTTGACGGGTTTATGACAGCGCTGGAATAGGAGAAAATTATGAGATTAGACAAATTGGTTTCCGATGCAATCGGCGTAACAAGAAAAGATAGTAAAAATTTAATAAAAAAGGGACTTGTTTGTGTAGATGGTGAAATAATAAAGGATGTGGGTGCAAACGTTTCGGAAAAGGCAGCGCTTGTTATTGAAGGAAAAAAAGCCGAATACAAAAAGTTTATTTACCTTATGATGAATAAGCCTCAGGGGTACATTTCTGCCACGGATGACAAAAGGCAAAAAACCGTTTTGGACCTTTTACCGGAGCAATTTCTCCGCTATGACCTGTTCCCTGCAGGAAGGCTTGATATTGACACGGAAGGATTTTTGCTTTTAACAAACGACGGACAAACCGCACATAATCTTTTGTCGCCGTCAAAAAAGGTTAAGAAGGAATATTTTGCACGGCTTTTATTGCCATTGTCTTTGTCTGACAAGGAAAAAATTGAACAAGGGGTTGACATTGGCGGTTATGTAACAAAGCCCTCCTCCATCGTTATGCAAGGGGAAAATGAATGTGTTATTTCCATTGTTGAGGGCAAGTTTCATCAGGTGAAGAAAATGTTTGAAAGTGTGGGAAATAAGGTAATTTTCTTAAAAAGAATTTCCTTTGCATCAATCCCTTTGGACAAGTCGCTGGCTGTTGGCGAATATCGTTTTCTTACTGAGGAAGAGGTTAACATAATTGGAGGCAGCCTGTAATTATGTGTCAAGAGTTTTTTTCTATACAATACTCACAAATATAATTTTATAAATTTGGTTATTTGGTGCATTGGCAAAAATTTTTCTTTATGTTATACTAATATCATAAATTAAGGCAATTGCGCCTACAACTTCAGGAGGTAATTACAAATGGCAAGCTTATCACTTAAGCACATCTACAAGAAATATCCCGGCGGTGTTACCGCTGTACATGACTTCAACCTTGAAATCAAGGATAAGGAATTCATCATCATGGTTGGTCCTTCCGGTTGCGGTAAGTCCACAACTCTTCGTATGATTGCAGGTTTGGAAGAAATCACAGAAGGCGAACTTTACATCGGCGATCGTCTTGTAAACGACATCGCTCCTAAGGACAGAGATATTGCGATGGTTTTCCAGAACTACGCTCTTTATCCTCATATGTCCGTTTTTGAAAACATGGCATTCGGCCTTAAGCTTCGTAAGACTCCCAAGGAAGAAATCAACAAGAGAGTTCATGAAGCTGCTCGTATCCTCGACATTGAACACCTTCTTGAAAGAAAGCCCAAGGCTCTTTCCGGTGGTCAGAGACAGAGAGTTGCGCTCGGTCGTGCTATCGTTCGTGAACCCAAGGTATTCTTGATGGACGAACCTCTTTCCAACCTCGATGCTAAGCTTCGTGTACAGATGAGAACTGAAATCACAAAGCTTCACCAGAGACTCCAGACAACATTCATCTACGTTACTCATGACCAGACAGAAGCTATGACAATGGGTACAAGAATTGTTGTTATGAAGGATGGCTTTATCCAGCAGGTTGATACACCTCAGACACTTTACGATGATCCTTGCAATGTATTCGTAGCAGGCTTTATCGGATCTCCCCAGATGAACTTCTGCGACGCTAAGGTTGTTAAGTCCGGCGACGGCGTTGAAGTTGAATTCGGCGCAGGCAAGAAGATTGCACTTTCCAAGGAAAGAGCAGCTAAGGTTATCGAAGACGGTTATGTAGGTAAGGTTGTTACTCTCGGTATTCGTCCTGAAGACCTTTACGATGATGACGATTCTCTTCAGAAGTACTCCGGCAACATTGTTGAAGCAAACGTTGACGTAACAGAAATGATGGGTGCCGAAACATTCTTGTTCCTTACAATTGACGAAATCAACATGACAGCTCGCGTTAAGCCCACCACAAAGGCTACGGTTGGCGACACAATCAAGATTGCGTTCGATCCCGATAAGGTTCATCTCTTTGACAAGGAAACAGAAAGAGTTATCACTAACTAATTTTAAAGTTAACAGGTGTAGCACTTGCTACACCTGTTTTGTTATTTAGGAGGCTGTATATGAAAAGATTGATTCCTCTTCTCCTTATATTTATTCTCATTTTTTCAGCATGTGAGAAAAACCCTCCCACATGCATTGACCTGTACGGCACGTATGATGAAAACGACCTTTTGATTGAGGAGTTTCTACTTACCAAAAATGATGAGGAGCTTAAAATTCCGCAAATAAAGGGATTAAAAAAGCTTTCGGTTCAGGATAAAATTAATAACGAAATAATGGAAAAAGCCACAGAGCTTATTGAAAAGTACCCCCACGTAAACTACACCTACTTTTACGATTTTGCAAATTTTGCAAATGTTTTATCAATATGTTTCCGTGTTGGCTTTGACCATGAGCCCTACGGCGATAGTGTTTATTTTAACTACAACCTTGTTGACGGCTCGCATCTTACTCTTGAGGATTTGTTTTTGGAGGGAACCAACATTTTACAAATTGTCCGCAGTTCTTTTTATAAATCCATGGCCCTTTACGGCAATTTTGACGACGAAACCTATGTGCACTCCCCCGATGAAAATGCCGTTTATAAGGCAGTTACCAACTTTATGAGCAGTAAAAAGGACTTCGCCTTTTCCCCTTCGGAAATTTATTTTTACGATGGAGACAACATGGCAAGTGTTAAAACGCTCGATATTTACGATTGCGTTGGCATATACTCCAAGTTTTTAACAAAGGAGAGCATATTTACAGGAGAATACGAAGGCTACAAAAACGTGTTCACCTGCGCCGACACAAATTACGATTTATTTGATGTAATAGAGTATGGCTATGCTGAAGATAATCTTTGGTACGATTTTACTGTTGGTGAAAACTATATTTCAAGTGATGATCCCCCCAGCGACGAAAGGCTTGAAAAATTTAATGCATTCCGCGAAAAAACCATAAATTCCATGCGCTCTGAAATTGATAAAGCTCGTTTAACGGCAACCCAAAACCCTGACAAATTTTACGTACTTTTGGTAAAACCCAGTGTTAATATAGACGTGGACTCTGAATATTTTGACGGTGATTGGCACTATACATATTACGACACCGCTACCGTAAATCTATCTGTTCAGCTTTATGAAATGCCCATCGACCATTATGAAGCTGTTTTTAAAGACAAAATTATAGAAACCTATCGCTATGATTATTTCACAATGCGAGGTGGTGCGTATTTTTATGAGGAAGAGCTTGAAGGTGTGACACTTCATGAAACAGATGAATCTTACACAGAAAACTACATGGAGGACTGACATGAAAAAACTTATTCTTTTATTGGTTTTAATAATGCTTTTTACAGGCTGTACGCCTAAGGCCCCCGAAGCAATTTTCACCTTGGAAAATTACCCCAAGGTTGATGCATCCCTTGCAATTCATCCGTTGGTTGATTCAATTGCCGCAGATTTTTTGAATTTGCCCCAATCGGAGCTTGATTTTGAATATACCACCACCCGTTCAAGCGAGGTTTACCACAACCTTATCGACGGAAAGGTTGATGTAATCTTTGCCTCGGAAATAAGTGACGAGGACAAGGAATACGCAAAAGAAAAGGGTGTTGAATTAAACATTATCCCTGCAACAAGCTCCGCCTTTGTTTTTATTGTAAACACCGAAAACCCTGTGGACAATTTAACACTTGAACAGGTGCAGCAAATTTACACAGGCGAAACAAAATACTGGAACCGCTTAGGCGGCGAAGAAAGTGAAATTATCGCATATCAGCGTCCTGCAGGGTCTGGTAGTCAAACAGCAATGCTCAATTTAGTTATGAAGGACAAAGAAATTATGACCCCTCCCTTAGAGCAGGTTCAAGGCGAAATGGGCGAACTGATAGATGCAGTTGCGGAATACGACAATGCTAAAAATGCAATCGGCTACTCCTATTTTTACTATGTGAACACAATGTACAAGCGTGACACAATAAAAATGCTTGCAATTAACGGAGTTAAGCCAACAATTGAAACAATTAAGTCAGGGGAGTACCCAATCTACACAAACGGCTTTATTGTAACAAGAAGCGA
Organism: Clostridia bacterium; assembly: GCA_045546275.1. Taxonomy (GTDB): domain Bacteria; phylum Bacillota; class Clostridia; order UMGS1883; family UMGS1883; genus RGIG1927. The sequence goes on from JAZQCM010000032.1 coordinate 58,009, forward strand.
TGCCGACGAAAACACAAAAAAGTGGGTTGAAGCGGTTTTGAGCAAGCGAGGCAGTAAAATTATTGAAAATGCAGGCTATGTTCCCGTAAACTAAGAAAATCCCGAACAATGTTCGGGGTTAATAAGGAAGTATGTTCCACAAGATTAGAAATAGTCTTGCGGAATTTCCTTTTTATTGGGAATAAACTCTTTTTGCGGAGTAAATTCACCGATGAAATTAAATATAATCTGTATCTTTTGTACTCTGTGTCCGCTTGATTTGTCGGGAGAGTGAACAATAATTTTCTTAATAAATTCATTTACGATTGTCGGTGTTAATTCTTTAATGCCGACATATTTTTTGACAATTTCGTGAAACTGCTTAAAGTCAATTTGCTGCCTGTCAAAATTGTTTGTTTCTTCCTCAAAGACTTTAATCTGTTTCTGTAATTCTGCCTGTTCATTTTCGTATTCCGCAGACAGTTTCAAAAACCGTTCATGAGAGATTGCTCCCGTTATATTGTCCTCATAAATCCTCTTGAAAATCTTGTCAAGCTCTGCTATGCGTTTTTGAAATTTTGTAACCTGTTTTTTCTTATTCTGCATTTCTTTTGACTGCTCGTCTAACTGTTGTTTGGCAACAAGATTGAAAAACTTATCTGCATTATCATACATCATTGCAGTAACCTCAAAAATCTGGCTTAACACAATCTTTTGCAATGTTTCTTCTCTTATGTAATGAGCAGAACAATCACCGGTATTGCTTTTGTATTGGGAA
>JAZQCM010000033.1:0-66879 GCA_045546275.1 Clostridia bacterium
GCTTGTTTGCTATGCTTCGAAACAGTGTATATCCAACAGTTTTAATGTCATTATACACTATTTTGAGTAAAAAATCACTATTATTTAAGAACTTTCTTAAACCATCCTTATCCCAACTTGCGTTTAGTTTTTCATTTTAGGCTGTTTTTTTTTGAAATTATTTAATTAATGTTGACGCATCAAAGGTCAATATGTAGGTTCCGTCCTTGTTATCGGTAACTGTCACAAGAGTTTTGATTTTTGAATTATTGTTATTAATTCTCACGTATTCTGTGGCAATATTTGTATTGATAACAGCTTTTCCTACAGGAGTGAGCTTAACTTTGTAGGTTGTTCCCGAAACACTCGCTTCACTCACCTCAAAGAATGCACCATCGCCGGAATATGCACCGTTTTCGCCTGTGTATTCACTAAGGCCTTCTGTTGAAAAGCCCAATCTTATACCTGTCTGGTTAACGTAGGCATTGAGCACCGCCAGAAGCTCTTCCGACATTTCGTCGTAGTTGCCGTTGGGGTCGTCGTTTTCGCCGTAGCTGCCGTCGAAGCCCTTTGCAAGTAAACCTCGTGCAACCTGGTACACACTTCGTGTAACGCTGTTGCCCGTAAAGGTTTGCCCGTCAACTGTTACATACGCTGTTGCGGTAAATTCACGGTTGAAGTTGCCCTCCGCAAGGTTTGTAATTGCCGAGGTGTAAACCTCGCCCTTCTTTTGCCAGAGTGTTGCAGGAATGTCAACTGCTTCGGCACTGCTTCCTTCGGCAGTTATTTTAACACCAAAGGTTGCACCACTTATACTTGCAAGTGAGTCGGCATAGTCAACGGTTGTGATAAATCTCAAGCCGCTTCCGTCGCCAACCTTTCCTGTTTCTTCATTAACACCCTCACCAACTCTTACCTGTGCGCCGTCAACCATTTCAACGCCTGCAGTGGCAGGTGCATATTCTCCGTCTGAAGGTGAAAAGGCTGCTGTTTTGCCATTTTCTACCGCATACACCTTTTCGCCGTCGGTAAAGGCAACAACGCCTTCTGCAGAAGAATACATTTTAACCGTGTCGCCCTCTTTTAAGGTAAAGCCCTCTGCCGCATTTGGCACAACAGAGCCGTTCTTTGTAACCTTGTCAGCACCCGAAACTGCAACAGTTTTTCCGCCCTGTACAATGTTAAGATAGCTTGCAAGGCCTTCGTAGGCAGCACCTGCAACGCATGATTCACGCTCTGCAATGTATGCTGCACCCCAGCCTGCGTTAAGCCTTATTGTAAGAGTTTCAAGGTTCATTGCATTTGCTTTTTTCATTGGCTCGGTAATGTCAAGTGTTATATAGTCTGCAACATATGCATAGGAGGGTGTGAATATTGGTTCGGTAAAGCCTTCCAAGAGAGGCGCAGTAGCTGATGTGTAGCTACCCAGTTCGCCCGCTTCAACCCATGCAGCGTCGTTCACCGCATAGCCTGCAAGACGGATTGACTTATTATTGTTGGAGAAGGTGTTACCGTGCCAGCTTGTAACGTAGAAGTTTGCATAAACCAATTCGCCCTCAGTTGCATTAACCACAGGGAATTGGAAAAATCCAACTCTTGTACTGCCTAAGGTTGAGGGAGTTGCTGTTGCAATATCATTGCCGTCAGCATCTTGAATGGGTCCACGGTCGTCACCGCCTGCCGATGCCACAAACACGTGGTATGTGGGGTACTGTTTGTTAATACCCTTTACCTGACCGCCTTCAACATAAGCATCTTCTAAAACAGCGTATTTGTTTTCAACAGGGTAAACAGTAACAGTTTCTTCGCCTGTAACGGTGGTTTCGGGTATTTTGTAAAATGCCGCTGTATTATCTTCGGAGGCAAAGTAAACCTCGCCTTCGCTTATTGTGTAGCTCATGTTTTCGTTTGCATTGCACTGCACAGCCTTAACAGTTTCGCCCTTTTCGTTCACAAAGTTAACGTCCACCAATGGTGCAGAGCAAACCTTAATATTTTTAAGTGTCAAGCCACCGTCGGCAACGTTGTTGCCACGAAGGTTAATTGTGTTAATAGCATCGGGCGACTGCTCTTTACGGAAGGTTTTGTCAAGAACAGAGTATTGTGTGCCGTCGCTTGCTGTTACATACACGCTCACTGTGTCGGTAACAGGGTCTGCCTCAACAAGTATTCTATAGGTTTCCCCTGCTTTAACACCGCTTTTGATTGTGGTACCGCCGTCGCTGGTGCCCTTGTTGTTACCGCCGGTAAGCTTTAAGTTGCCACCGTTGGGGGAAATGTTGAATGCACCGCTTCCCCACTTTGTACCGTTGTAACCAAAGTTTGCACCTGTGTCGGAAACTGCATTTATAACCATATCAAACTCAATACGGAAAAATGCATACATTGCATCATCAAATGTAATATTATTATCTGCCTTACCCTTTGAGGTTGTTTCGGGAAGCTCAAAGCTTAAGGGAAGCACCGTTACTGTTGCCTCGGCTAATTTACTTGTTTCGTTACAAGTACCGTAAACAACATTTTCACCGGGTGTAAGATTATCTAAATCCCATGAGGAAATTGTAACCGTAGTTTCAACGCCCTCTGCCGTAATTGCATCAAGGCTCATGGGCAAAATGGGGCTGTTTCCTTCAATAACTGTTGTGCTTACCTTTTCAATTGTTGCAACGTCGTCTAAGGTGTAGGTAATTGTAACGGAGCCTGTGGATGCTGTGGGGGTAAAGGTTTCGGCATTTGTGCCGTCACGCTTGTACATAACCCCCTCATATTCCACCGTATCGGCACCATATTGTGACAAATCAAGCGCCTGACCTATATTTGCACTTACTAAAACCGAAGGCAGTATTTCAACGCCGTTTGCCACAAACTTAATTGTGGTTGCATTTGTCATGTCAAAGGTGATTTTTGCACTATCGGGTGCATCAATTTTAGTTCCGCCCACATACAAATCATATGTTCCCACTCTGTCACCTATTGCCATGTTAAACTCGTATTTAACACTGTTACCTGTAACTGTTTTCTGGTCAATATGGCGGAAGGAGGAGTCGGGAGCTGTAACAATGCTTTCCCCCTCCTTTATTACAAGAAGAGTGGACTTTTGTGCTTCTTCGGGCGATGCGTAAACAACAGTTACATGAACTGTTCTTCCGCTGTCCATTCCAACCCCTGCAACAAGTGACTGAATTGTTGCAGCAGAGGAGGTGATTGCCATTGAAAGAGCAAGAACAATACTTATAATTACAAAAAATATCTTTTTCATAGCTTGGCACCTCCTATTAATACTGGAAGGACCTGAACCACTGAAGGCTCAAGGATTTTCCGTATTCACTGGGAAGAGATGATTCCCAGCCGCCGACGCCGTTATTGATGATAAGTACCATACCGCCCTGGGAATTCTGATAGTTAACAATGTCACCTGTGTAGCGGGCAAAGCACTGTCCGTCGTAGTACATATCCATGTAGTTATAGCCCCAGTCAAGTGCATAGGTGTGATATTCTGTACGAAGGTTTGTACCCTGATACCAACTGCCCTGAGCACTGCCTGACCAGTGCATGTTTGTAAACCAGCCGTGCGCCCCTGCACTACCCGAGGAGGAAAGATATTCGAAAATGTCTGTTTCGGGCGGCCATGCGTTAGCACCACTGAGCCAGAAGGCTGTCCAGTAACCATAGCCACAGTCAGGCTGTCTGAAGCTGCCCTCCATATAGCTCTGTCGCCAGAACTTGTTACTGCCGTAGGAATCCTTTAATGCAATAACGCCTACATATGCCTGATACTTTTTCCAGCCTCCGAAGCCGTAGCTTGAAAGGTCAATACCTGTTTGTCCGTCGTCGTCCTTGGGCCAGTCGTTGTCGCCTATTTTATTTGCCTTAAGGTGAATGTTGCCATCGCTTACAGTAATTGCACTTGCACGGCAAAGCCCGTAGTGATTGTGATGGTCACCCCACGGATACTGAGAAATCCATTTGTTTGTATTAAGACTTGTTCCGTTAAAGTTGTCGCTTACTCTTGAATCAGAGGCTTCACTTCTTAAGTAGAACACGCTTCTGTTTCTTTCAAATCTTCTCCACACAACGGTAGAGCCGGAATTATTATACAAATATCTGTTGGGGTCACGGTATGCAGCATAGGAAACTGTGCTCTTACCATAGCCGTTGGGGTCTGTATTACCCTCCTGCTTAAAAAAGGTTGCATTTGCCTTAAAACGTGCAGTGTTACTAAAAGGCTGAACCTGCACCGCATTATCCGTTCCGGGCACAATTGTTAAAAAGTATCCGGGGCGGTTCATAACCTCAAATGACACACCATCAGAATCCATAAGACCTGTTCTTTCAACAAAACGGGTGTACCTGGGGTCTTGCTTTTCGTTAAAGTCGCTTATTTCATTACCCTGATGGTGCAGAAAGTTACCTGTGCCATGAGTTGCCTGAAGTCGGACAATTCCGTGAACAGCACTCTTTGTGTTCTGTGTGCTGCCCAGGTCTGTTACTGTAATGTCGCCCACATACATGTTGCTTCCTTCACCGATACCTGTGTTGAAGGAAAGTGTATCAAGCCTTCTTGTGGGCCAGCTTTCAACGCTTGTGGAAATATCTGCCGTTCTTGTCTGTGTGTTCACACCATCATCAATAGTCAAATCATAGGAATACTTTGTAGGATTAACAACAATTGTCACCTTCCAGGGATTTCCCTTGGCAAGTGCTGTCACGCCGCCTACAAGTCTCTCATAGCTGCCTTTATGAAATCCGTTGCCACCATATCTGTTAAGCTGCAGATTGCTCTCGTCAACAACAGAAGGCATAAACCTTAACTGTGCACCATAGCAATCAACATCTTCTCTTCCTGAGCCCAGGCTGAAGCCACCATAGCTGCCTGCAATGGTATCGTACAGTGTGAAATCAATCTGATATGCATTGTTATTGTCAGGGACAGGAATTGATACAAACGCCTGAACACCGCCTGCACCATTTGTTTGGTCAGTAACTCTTCCCACATTGTCATAAAGGTGAAGCGCCTTTCCTTCAATGCCCGACGCTGCCGGTGCATTTGTAAGCTCTGCATAAAGCTCTTTTCCCAAGGAGCCTGTGTATTCAGCCTGTGTATCACTTGTGTTGATGAAGGTCATTTCACCGTTGTTTGATTCTGTCATGTCAATTGTGCCCAGAACCTTCTTCTCTGAAGCTTTGATTTCTTCTTCATAGTGAGAAATTTCTACATCGTCAACGTAGTATTCACAGTTGCTGCCCGCACCTGTATTGAACACAAGCCATTTCGCCTCAAGTCCGCTCCATGCGGAAATACGGGCAAATTCAATGTCGTTATAGTTAAAGTATATTGGCTTTGTTTCAATGTTAAAGCCATCGGTTACTGTAATGTCGGCTCTTCTTGCGGTGGGGTCAACATCCATTGAAATGCTGAGCACGCTGTTTTTCTGGAACACAGTATCCATAAAGGAAACAAGGGAGCCTTCGTTAAAGTAGTTTGAAACAAGTCTCTTCAGCACAATACCATCGTCGGTGTTATCCATTCTTATTTGCAAAGCTGCATAGTGACTTAAATCGTTACCGCCTGAAACCATTTCATCAGTAAGTGAAAATCCCGACCAGTAGCCGCTGTTTTCTTCGCCTGTTTCTAAAGTTTCGGGAACAAACATTTTAAATGAAATGTTGTATCTGCCTCTGTCGGATGCAGTTTGGTATTTTTTTGCAGCAAGCAGACCGCCTGCGCCCTTTGCAGCATCGGTTGTTCTGCCAACATTGTCGTAAAGGTGGAGCGCTGTTTCGCTTGAGCCATAGCCTGCTTCCACAGGAAGGTTACTAACCTTTGCGTAAAGCTCTGTACCCAAAGAGGGTGTGTAGCTTGAATAATTCCTTTCGTCCATGCTCTTTGCAAGCCAGCCGTCAGCAATTGAGCTGTTGGAAGAAGTGGGGAGTGAAGTTCCTGCAGCATCGTCAAAGGTGAAAGACTCAACCAACTCGGGTTCATCGTAGCCAATAAGTGTACCAAAGGCTTCAATTTCGGAAATTGTAACCCAGTTGTTACTATCGGGTTCTGCTCTTTCAACCACATTTACCCTTACAAATCTGCAAACTGTTTCATCAATTTCAAAATACTGCACCTGGTCTGTAAGCTCACTTACAGTTTCATCTAAAACGCAGGTGTAGTTTCTGCCGTCCATACTTGTAAGAACTGTGAACACATACCTACGGGTGCTTCCCGAGCCGAAAGCAATGCCAACCTTGTTCACTGAGTATTCCGCATCCAAAAATGCGGAAACAGAGTGCTGTTCGTCACGTGTAACGCCCTTTGCAGACCAATAGGTGGACAAATCACCATCGGCAATGGCGGTCACACGATGACTGCTTTCCGATTCGCAGGAGGCAAAAACCATGTCCTCGGTAATTTCAATCTGATCTTCGTTAATAACGCCTTCGGGAACCTCACTGGACACAATGCTGTCACACACAGGAATCATTGTGTCATTAATCCAGAAATGCATCATAACGTATTCGCCTGCATCGGAATCATAATCCTGATACAAGGTAGCTTTTTTCTTTGTTCCCACACCTGCGGGAACTGCAATTTTTTCTTTTTCCATTGTATATCCCGAAAAAGTGTTACTGAATACCGACTTGTACACCGTAACATATCCGCTTACATCGGATTGGTTGGTAATGTCAATAACACATCTTAAGGTGCCTGAGTCTTTTATTGCATTAACCTTTGCAGTGGCATCAAAGTCCTCTGCCAGAACACCTGCCGGAAATACGGATAAAATCACAACAATAACAAGAATTGCCGATAATATCCTTCTCATATTTACCCCTCCAAATATATACTATAATTCAATTTTATCACCACAGGAATTTTATGTCAAGAAAATAGAGCAATTTCCCCATTATTACGGAAAAAAGGGCACCGAAAGGTGCCCTTTTTGTTATTCCATTTCAAATATTTTCACTTCACCTGTGTGAGCTACTGAAAACACAACCTCTGCCTCTTCCCCTTCTTTGAGGGCGACAGTTTTTGTTAAGATTCTTTCAAGCTCATTGCCGTTATAAAGCGCTGCAACGTATGCATGCTCTCCGTCAGTCTTCGCCTTTACTGTAACAACAATTTTGTCCCCGTGGTTTTCCACGTTCTTAACGGTTGAGCTTTGGCAGTTGTCACGGACTGCAAAAAGTGAAAGCTGTTGGCTTGCAGAGGAATAGCCGTATGTTGCGCTGACTTTTGAAAGGCAGGCTGCCTTAGTTAAAAAAGGTTCAATTTCTATTTCTCTGCCTGTGGCTTTATTTACAATGCTGCCAAAAACAGCACCCTTTTCAAAATCAGCGGAAATTTTAACCTTGTACCAGTCATTAACACCAACGTAGTTATTTGAAATAACCTTTTCGCCGCTTTCGCCTGCAATGTAGCTAATGCCATTCTTGCCCTTGCCACAGATTGAGAAAATCACATTCCCCTCACTATCCATAAGGTCAAAGGAGGAATTTCTGCCCTTTGCGGTGTCAACATCGTTTTTCCACTCAAAGAAAACGGTAAGGTTTTTCAAAGTTTTAACCTTTTCGTCCAGTTCTTTAACAGAGCTTGCACGGTTTGCAGTTCCAACACCTGTTAAAAGGTGGAGCACTCCGTCACCTGCTTTAGCTTCTTTGTCAAAGCCCCAGGTGTTGTTAATATTGTCAAAGGTTTCGTACAAAACATAGCTTCCGTCACGCCCGAAAACAAGTGTTACATTGTTTTCGCCCTCAGGTAAAAGAGAGTCGATTGCTTCGTTTTGTGAGTACTTGAAATAGTAAATATCCATGCAGTCGCCCTTTTTTATTATAACAGGCTCCTTGTAGCTTTCATTTGTTACAAACTTCATTTTTTCATGAAGCTCTTTTCCGTTTGCATCTTCGGTTACTTTTACTTTTTTAAGCACATTTCCCTTTGTGTCGATAACATTTATGTCAACACTTGTTTTGGGTGTTTGCTTAAGAAACTTTGCCGTAATATCCATACCCTTGTAAAGCCTTACGTCAATAGCTTCCTTTTGGGAGTATTCGTAATCTCCGCAAAACCAGCCTGCAAATCTGCCGTTTTCATTGGGCAAAGCAGTAAGTGTAACCCATTGACCGGAATTTACTTCCTTACCCGTTATATCCTCCATGTCAATAAGTGCTTTTCCGTACTCATTGCCCAAAGTTGTAACATTAATAGTTGCCTTGGTTTTTTCGTACTGATTGCATTTTGCACCAAAAAGGTTTGAAAGCTGTACGTCAACCTTGCCCTCACAATTTATAACAAACCTATTAAGGTTCTGTACCTGTGGCTGGTTAAAGGTTTGGTAATTGGCAAGAACCTTTGTGCTTTCATTACCATTTGCACTTACCTTTAAAAATCCCTCGTCCATGTCAAGAATGCAAGTAACCTTTGTAAAGTTATCACCTGTTTCACACAACATTTTGTCATTTAACATAACTTTATTGTCCAAAACTTCAAAAAGGGTAATATAATCGCCCTGAATGTAGGGCAGGGAATTTCGCCATGAGTTTGATAAAGCAAAGCTTATTTTTCCGCCCATGCCTTTTTTAATGTCCACAGAAAATTCGTACCTGCCCTTTGGCGCAATGCCTCCGTCAGTCTGCGAAAGAGCACGTGACAGGCTGAAGCTTTCGCCGGAAAGGTGCACAAAGGTTTTTCCATTTTCGCTTTTAAGGCTGTCGTTTTTTAAGTTTCCGCCAAAGGACCAGTCGCCACTTCCTGTTAAGCGGTGGTAGCCATAGTAGTCAAAGTTTTCCTCATCGCTGTCACTTGTTGCAAGAACATATGCCGAGTACTCCCCGGGAATGTAGTCCTTGGAAAAGTTTTTAATGTTTTCAATGGGCTTGTCGCCATCTGCCATGTCAACTGCAGCCATGTAAACACGGTAAGAGCCTTCATTTGCCTTGGGCAAGTCTTCCTTATTGAAATAAAGTGTGTAAACACTGCCGTTATTTGCGGCAGAATTGTCAATGTGGCTTTCAATTGTTGTCTGATAGGTTTTATCATTTATCTGAACAAATGCCGCCGCATAGCTTGAAAGCTGGTTTTTATCCAGAAGCTTACACTTTACCGACAAAATTTCGTTATGGTTATTAATTTCAACATCGGTAATTTCAAGGGGGTATTCATATTTAACAGTATTGTCAAAGTACGCCCAGGCATTGTTTGCAGGGAAGCCTCCTTGTAAAATATTTTCCTCCACCCTTACAGGCTTTTCACTTTTGCCTGTATTAAACCTTGTGAGTAAAGGCTTTAAAGCAGGGTAGGCTTCACAATCGGCGTTTTCAAAAAACAGGTATGCTAAGTTTTCTGCACCTGTGTCGTTAGGATGGGTGTGATCAACGTCCGTTGCACCTTTGTGCGACTGGAAGTAATAGTACACAAGTTTTTTTTCGTTGGTATATTTCTGTCCGTTCACAACACCTTCCTTTGTAATTTCGCCAAACCACTTAAGGCTTGGCTCGTTAAGGTCAACAAAGGCAATTTTGTCGTATTCAGTATTTTTTTGGTCAACAAACTTTTTTGCCGCATCCGAAAAGCCCTTTAAGGAGCTGTGCCAGGTGTTTGTTTGTTCATCAAAATTATTAATTCGGTCAATAGGCCCCACAAGAATAAGTGTTGCGCCCACCTTTTTACAAGCCTCGTAATACTTGCCTATAACGCTTTCGTAGCCGGGCACACCGTCGCTTTTGTGGTTGTGTCCGTACTCAACCCACAAAAAGTCCCCTTCTTTAAGCCTGTCCTTAACCACGTTAAAATGGCTGTTATCGTGAGCTGACAAACCGCCCTCGCCTTCATTTACCATGGCAATGGTTTCGGGCAGGTATTTTGTAACCGCGGTGCCCACACCTGTGTAATTCTGCAGCGGGAAAAATGGCAACGCACCGCCACCGTCAGTTACGGTGGAATCGCCTAAAATCCACAAGGTTGGAGCTGTGGGGATTTCTTCAATCACCATTTCGCTTAAAGCTGCGTTTTCGCCCAAAAGGCAAACGCTTAAATATTCATCCTCAATAAGTCCCTTGGGGTCGGATTTTTCGTAATAAACAGGTGTTACACGCACAGTAAATTCGTAGTAAACCTCTTCCCCGGGGCTAAGAACCTTTTTTGTAAAAATGGGGTGCTTTCTTTCGGTGTAGAGAGACGCAGTTGCACCTTTTGTTTCATCAAAGGTTGTAACAGTTACCTTTACCTTGTAGTAGCTATCGTCCTTTACCTTCATGGAAAACCTTACAGGGTAGTAATCACCGCTGTTAAAATTTTTAACGGTTTTGTCCTTTAAGCCAAGTGAGCCAATGCCCCTTTCGTTTGCACAAAGGTCAATCACCTGTCCCTTTAACTGTATAAAGCCGTCAATTCTGCCACCGTGAAGCCTGTAGTCCTTTTCGTTTGTTCCAATAAAGCCGTAGGCACGATTTTCACTGTTAATAACGTGCATATCAGGCGTTATTTTAACATATCCTTCTTTAGTTTTTGTGCCCTCTGCGCCAAAATCAAATTTCCACATATTCATTTCCTCTGTCTTAGCTGTTACAAAGCCAATATTTGCAAAAATTAAAATCCCCAGCATAAATGCTGTAAGCCTTTTCATTTTTTCACCCTCTTTTTCAGCTTATTTCTACAAAGCAGTCCACCTTTGTTTTGTTGCCTGCAAAGTCAGTAACATGTATTGTCACAGGGTATTTTCCCTTTTTTGTCACATCAAGCTCTGTAACTGTGGCACTTACAAACGCTTTAAGGTTAATGCCTGTAACGTCCTCTGCCCTTTCAACAAAAAGGTCTGCCCATTTAACAGCAGCGGTGTCGGTGTCAATTGGTAAAGAGGGAAGCTTTTCCTTCAATTCCAGTAAGGGCGGCACTGCATTATCCTTGTCGTAAACGTAAATGGTAAACTTCTTTTCTGCTGTGTTGTTATACCTGTCAGTTGCCCTTACCACCAACGAATCAACATACTCGCCTGCCTGGTCAAAATTCACATTTGTCACATCAATTACAAGCTTTCCCTTTTCAAATTCATGCTCTTTTTCTTTTTCAGCAGGGGGATTTGCTTTTAATAAAAATTCCGAATTTTCTCTTTTAAATTCATATTGTCCGTCAACGTTATCTGCTATGGTTAAAAATTCACTCCAGTCAATTTCACTGCCATTTGTGCCCTTGGGGAACACAATTGGAACGGAATAATTAATCTGGTTAATGCCCGGTGCAACGTTGTCTATTGCGCCTTCTGTTTTCAAAGCCTCCGACACCGAAGAAATCCTGTCGTAAATGCCGTTAATTTTTGACTTTAACGCAACCGTATAAGATGCGGAGCCGTCAAGGCCATATGCGGCTTTGCCGAAAATTTCCATGTTGTACGGACCGAAAAGGTTCATGATTTCACCTGTTTCGTTGCATTTGAGCTCGCTTATTGTTTTAAAAATTTCAAGGTTTCCGTCACCTATAACAGGGTGGAAAATGTCAATTCCGTAGCCTAAGGCATCTGCCTCAAGCATGGATTCACGGTATTCTGTAATAGAATCCACTCGTCCCAAACTTTTGTAAAGCTCAATGTTGTATGTAACATAGGCGTTTATTGCAAGCCTTGACTCCTCCTTGGAAAAGCCCTTCAACACCGCCATACTGTCAACTGCAGGGATGGGCACACTGTACTCACTTGCACCCTCCTTGTAATCGCCCGTGTAGGGAATGCGGTCGCTTCGGGGGAAGAAAATAATGCCCATGCTTTCGCCACGCTCAGCAAGAACACCGCTTATTCCGCCCATTCGCCATCTGGCGCCGTTCATGAAAACGCTTGAGCCGTCCTGGAAGGTGTTGTTTGTGCTGGAGTTGCCGTTGGCATTGCTTTTGCCGTACTGGGCGGCACTGCAACAAATAAGTCCGCGGTTCATTAAATCAATTAAATATTCTGCCGCTTCTATTGCCTCGGGAGTGTCCACACCCAAGGTGTTTCCGTCGTATATGTGGGCGCCGTTGGAATGAAGTGCCATTTGCAAAAGATGCATGTAGTTTGTGTCGTAAGGCACAATATCTCTGCCTGTTGCGCCTTTTTTACCCTTGTAAAAGGCTTGTATTTTTTCAAGATAATCTTCAAAAACACTCCATGTCCATTTGCCCTGTTTGTACAAGGTATAAGGATATATGGTGTTTCCGTTTTCGTCCTTTAAATCGGGTACCGCCTCAATCATTGTTGCATTGTAGCAAAGGGGCCAGTCCGTTATAACATCCGGCACGGGACTGAAGAAATAATAGTCACCGTAAAACTCAGGTCGGAGCATCCACTCAGTGTCAGGAGATTGGAAAATGTCTATATAATCGTCTAAGGTTTGCAGAACATTCTGCCCTAAAACGTTTGCAAGGCTACCTGTGGATATATTTGCCAGATGACAAATGGGATCTTCTGCAAGAACGCTCTGGAGTATGTCCTGAGATGAGGAGTTGGGCCAGGTTTTCCATTGAATGTCCACACCATACTTTTCCTTTACCACCTCAAGCGCTTTTAACCCTGCCTGTTGCCTTGCAAAGGTCTGGTAAGACTCGCCCGTAACGGGGTTTCTCCACCTGGGGTCGTCGCCAACACCGTGGGTGCCTATGTAAATGGTGTCAACCACAGGTCCGTCCTTTTTTACTGTTGCACACCCTGACAAGGTGCTTATTGCCATTATGCATGTTAAAACTATCGAAACAATTTTTTTCATTATCATTTTCCCTCTTTTTAGTCAGAGCAAATTTTATTTTACGTAAGTATTGCCTAAAGGTGTTATTGATTCAAGATTGTCCCACACCATAAGCTTGTCGCCACTAGTTAATGTTACCTTTTTTGTTGCAACGCCGTTTTCAAAAGCAAGGGGCAATGCTTTTACCTTTGAAACCGAATTTCCGCTGTATGTCACATGTATTAAAACAGCCTCGTACACATTTTCAGCCGTTACTGTAACTGTGCCGTTAAGGTATTCAATTTTTGCGTTTACTGTGTCAACAGGTACAATATCCAACCCGTTTATGTATCCGCCGTAGGATTTATTGCCCTTTTTAATTGCAATATCCAGCGTGCCGTCGGTCACACTGACCTCTTTACTATATTCTGCCGCCGAGGTTGAGAAAAGGTTGCCTGTTTCCAAGCCTTCAATATTGTAGCTTGTGCCGTAGCCTGAGTTCCAACAGCCGTAATGAATTGTAACAGCATACTTGCCCTTGGGAAGCTTAACCTTAAAGGTCATGCCGCCCTGCACCTGGTCGGAATAAAGGTTTTCAAAGCCTGAAGGAACGTTACCGGGGCCACGCTCCATGTCGTACTGACTTGTTCCCTCAAAGCCAAAGCGCGAAGTATCGGTCAATACTACCGCTGCATTAACCTTTGTGTAGCCGTCCTGCACTGCGCCATTACCAAAGTCAAAATGGTACTCCGGCTTTAAAATTTCAAGACCGTTTATGTAGCCACCATAGGTTTTGTCGCCGTTATTTATTTTCAAATCCAGAAAGCCGTCGGTTATTTCAACTTCAACAGCATATTCCTTTGCATCGCTTGCGCTGAGGTTGCCTGTGCTTACACCTTCAATTGTGTAGCTTGTGCCAAAGCTGGTGTTCCAGCTTCCGTAGTGGATAAGTACAGTGTATTTGCCGTTGGGCACTTCGGCCTTAAAGGTTGTTACGCCTGTAACCTGGTCAGCATGAAGGTTGTCGTAGCCCGAAGGGATGTTACCCGGTGCACGGGTCATGTCGCTCTGGTTATTGCCTGTAAAGCCGTAGGGCGATGCCTCGGAATAAATTTTTGATGCAGGAACACTCACAAAGCCCTCCTGCACAGCACCATTACCAAAGTCAAACTTTAAAGGAAGGGCAGGCACCGTTACATTAAACGAACGGTTCATTGTAAAATCCCCAACCGTTACACTTGCAGTTAATGTAACAGTTGCATTGTTGGTGTTTGGTCTTTGCACGCTTGTTATTGTGTTGTTATTTATAACTATTGCAGAAGAACTGCTTTTCCAGTTAATTGAAGCACCATTTGCCGCCTTAACGGGAAGTGTTAAATCGTTCTTTGTTTTTATTACTGTTGTTGAAATTGAAAGGGCTTCTGCTGCTTCCTTTGCCTTTTCGTAATCATCACCAAGTACAACTGTTTCAGGGGAAGGTGTTACCACACCCTTGGGGAATGCATTTACCGTAAGGTCGTTTATGTAATATTCAATATTGTTATAGCCCTGACCTAAGTAATCACCCATTGCATCATTTTTTGATGTGTCAAGTCCTCGCGCAAGCTCCCACAAGTCGTCCATACCGTCGTTGTCGGCATCTTCAATTTCCTTTTTTAATACAGGTGTGGGATAATAATCATCATAGTTCATTTCTTTAATGTTGTACTTTTCAATTGCCTCGTTTAACGCCGTGTCGCTTGAGGTAAGAGTACTAAAGTCACGACCGCCTGTAAGGTAGCCTGTGCCTGTTTGCGCCTGGTACATTACCTCTTTATCAATTTTAGGACGCAAATCACTTCTTATACCTGCACCTGCATACTGAATTACCGTGTTAAATGCTTGATCGGCAGTTTGTGCATTGTTTGCAACAGTTGCGTTTTGTCCACGGCTGTCATAAACCGCAATAGGTGAATTAACGCCTATATTATCCTTTGTAAGACCTGTTTCTCTGAAATTAAAGCCGTTCCAGTTGTCGGTGTTGTAACTGGTGTTATAGTCCGCACCTGTGCTTGTTACCATTTTGTTGCCTGTAAGGTAAAAACGGAACTTGTCGTAGCCTGTACCGCTGCTAAGGTCAACATAGCGGTAGCCACCTGTTGTAGAAAGACCTGCTTTAAAGTAGTTGCCAACGTAGTTTACCTGACCAAAGGTGCCGTATGCGGTCTGGTAGCCCCAGTTGTATATAACATTGTTCACGTAGTCAATAGGACCTGTGGACTTACCACGGTAATTACGTGAAATGTTGTGTGCAATCATGTTGTGGTGCCAGGAGTTATTTGCCTTACCAAGCATTATACCAAAGCCGTGTGCACCCTTTGAGTGGTAGGAAATACAGTTAGAAGGACCTATAATGGAATACTGCACAGTCTGGTTCTGGTTATTTGAATACAAGCCGAACTGCTCGTCGTTTGCCCAACCGATGGAGCAATGGTCAATCATGGAGTTTGAGCCCTTGTCGCCACCCCATGCGTCACATTCGCTTGAGCTGTTTTCGCCGGGGCGTGAGGAAACAAAGCGGATAATAATGTTGTCACCGCCCATACCGATTTTACCGCCACGGAGGGTAATGCCACCGCCACCGGGTGCAGTTTGTCCTGCAATGGTGTTGTTGCCCTTTACAACAACGTCGCCCTTAAGCTCAATTGTGCCACCAACGTCAAATACAATAATTCTGTTAGATGCGGAAACAGCATCACGAAAAGACCCTGCACCGCTGTCGTTAAGGTTTGTAACATGGTAAATTGAGCCACCTCTGCCACCTGTGGCATACCTGCCTGCACCCTCCGCACCGGGGAATGCAACAATAGGGTCTGCCGCCTGTACACAGGGCAGAAAGCTTGCAGTCAATAAAAATACTAAAACTACCGAAATCAGTTTTTTCATGTTTCCACTCCTCAAAAGTGTTTTTTTTCATTATATCATTTTTATATAGCCATGTACATTCAGAAATGATGCATTTTTTTGTGATTTTTCAAAAAAATACCCTACTTGAAATGTGTAAAAATATATGCTAAAATATTATCTTGAAATGGAGATGAATTATATGAATATTGCAGAAAACATATTTCACATTGGTGTAAATGATTACGATATTGACCTTTTTGAAGGCCAGTACATGGTTGAAAAGGGCATGGCGTACAATTCCTACATTATTTGTGACGAAAAAACAGCTGTTCTTGACACTGTTGATAAAAGCTTTGGTGACAAGTGGCTTGAAAACATTGAAAAGGTTATCGGCAACAAAGCTCCCGACTATCTTGTTGTTCACCACATGGAGCCTGACCACAGCGCAAATATTGACAAGTTCATGAAAAAGTACCCCAGTGCAAAAATTGTTTCAAACCCCAAGTCATTTGTTATGATGAAGCAGTTTTTCGGCACCGACTATGCTGAAAATCAAATCCCCGTAAACGAGGGCGACACACTTAATTTAGGCAAGCACACCCTCACCTTTGTAACAGCACCCATGGTTCACTGGCCTGAGGTTATTGTGAGCTACGAAAGCCACACAAAAACCCTTTTCTCTGCCGATGCCTTTGGTAAGTTCGGCACAACCGATGCAGATGAGGACTGGGCATGCGAAGCAAGAAGATACTACTTTGGTATTGTGGGTAAGTACGGCACACAGGCACAGGCACTTTTAAAGAAGGCAGCAAACCTTGACATTAAAACAATCTGCCCTCTTCACGGCCCTGTTTTAAATGAAAACCTGGGTTATTACCTTAACCTTTACAACATCTGGACAACCTACGGCGTTGAAACAGAGGGTGTTGCAATTTTCTACACCTCCGTTTACGGCAACACCGAAAAGGCTGTTAAAATGCTTGAAAAAGAGCTTGCCGATAAGGGAGTTAAGGTGTGTGTGAATAACCTTGCAAGATGCGACATGGCTGAAGCTGTTGAAGATGCTTTCCGCTACGGCAAAATTGTTCTTGCAACAACAACCTACAACTCAACCATTTTCCCCTTTATGAACCAGTTTATTGACCACCTTACCGAAAGAAATTACCAGAACAGAACAATTGGTATTATTGAAAACGGCACATGGACGGCAATGGCAGAAAAAATAATCAAGGCAAAATTTGAAAAGAGCAAAAACATTACCTTTCTTGAAAACACAGTTCACATTAAGAGCGCTGTGTCTGAAGAAAATATTGCCCAGATCAAAGCACTTTGTGAAGAAATTAAATAATTTTAACCGTAAAAAAATCTCTCCGATTTTCGGAGAGATTTTTTATTTTACATTTTGCTGTAGTCGAATACGATTGTGTATGTTCCGTCACCGTTATCTGTAATTGTTGTAACAGGACTAACCTTAGAATTATTGTTATTAATTCTTACATATTCGTTAAAGAGTTTAACATCAATTACCGACTGACCAACTGCAGTAAGAGTAACTGTGTACTTACCGCCACTGTATGTTGTTTCGCCAACTGTGAAGAATGCTTCGCCTGTGTAAGCACCACTTAATTCACCTGTACGTGCCGTAAGAGTTGCAGTTTCACTATTATCGGAAAGTGTAAGACGAACACCTGTCTGGTTCACATAAGCGTTCAAAACTTTAAGAAGTCTGCCGCTTATTTCCGCATTATAGTCAGTGTCTGTTTCGTCCTTATCCTGACCGTAGTCGCCACCTTGGTAGCCCTTTGTAAGAAGACCGGATGCCACCTGGTAAATACTTCTTGTAACCGGAGTTCCGTAGTAAACATCTTCGCCAATCTTTACATAAGGAGTAGATGTGAACTTACGGTTGTAGTTACCTTCTGCAAGGTTTGTGATTGCACTTGTAAACACTTCGTCTGCTACCTGCCACTGTGTTGCCTTTATTACAACAGGAGCGGCGGAGCTACCCTCTGCTGTAATTTCAACACCAAATTCCATTGTAACGCCTTCAGTTGTGAGAGAAGCAAGAGTATCCATACGGTCAATTGTTGTGATGAAACGAAGACCGCTGCCACTTGCAACCTTGCCGTTTTCGTCAACACCGTCACCAATTCTTACCTGTGCACCGTCAACCATGTCGGCACCAAGTGCGTAGTAAGGAACAAAGCTTGTGTCGGAAGTGATATCAGCCACGCTACCGGGCTTATAAACCAGTGTTGTTTCTTCCTTATGGTATGCAATTGCATTATCATTTGAAGGAAGTGTGTATGTGCCGTAGGAAACCGTGCTTTCACCGTTAACAGTTACTGTGTGACCTGTTACGATTGCCATGTCTTTGCCTGCAATACCGTAAAGACCGCCCTGTGCGTTACCAATAATTACAACATCACCATTTGCTGCTGCAGTTGCAATCTTAGCGCCATCAAGCACGATTGTCTGTGTGCCAACGCCGTAGTTATCGGGGTTGATTGTTGCAACAAGGTTTTCATCTGTCAATACTGCTAAAAGTGCATTCTTGTCGTTAATACCAAGTGCTCTGTATTCACTGACGGGAAGAGCATAGAACTTAACGTTTCTGTAATCCTGGTTAAAGTTACTTCTTACAACGTTTGCACTGAGTGCATAGTTTTCCTTGCCCTTTTCAGCACTAAGCACTGCAACACCAAGTCTGTCATTGTCCTGACCCCATGTGTATGCGGCAAAGTTCGTTTTACCGCTGTATACTGCAGCATCGTCAAGGTTGCCGGAATAAATGGAGTGCACACCGTTTTCAATTCTTGTGGAGTAAACGTTGCCCAATTTTTCAACTGTTATTGCTATTGAACCATTGTAAGGCACGGGAATTTCGCCTGTTACCGCCTCTGTAACTGCGTATTCGCCGTTACTTCCGCCATAAAGTGCGCCAACAACATTTGTGTAAAGTGTACCAACCATAAGCTTTACAACACCTGTGTCAACCTGCGTACCACCTGTTGTGTAGCTCATTGTTACACTAACAGGCACGTTACAGCTCTTAAGAATTTCAAGAAGCTCACCTGTGTTAACTGTTGCATCGTTAACCATAACTACAGGCAGTGTTGTGAGCCATGTGGGGTTGGTTTTAACCGCACCTGTAATGAAGCTGTTGTCAGTTCCTGCCTGGTTAATAAGGTTACTTGTGGAACTGATTGCCTGCATTACGCGGTACATATTGGTAACTGTACCTGTTTGTGTGTATGCATGGTCAACCTGTGCCTGAATGTAGGTATTTTCAAGAGCACTACTTGATACGCTTGCATCGCCCTTATCGTAGTTGGAATACATCTTACCGTTAAATGCACCGCTGGTATCACCACGGAGGATAAAACTGCCAACTGAAGCGTTTGTTGCAACAGCTCTGCCAAAGAGTACAATAGCTGCCTTTTCGCCGTTATTTGTAAGATTACCATATGTAACCTGACTAAGGTCTGTAGAGTTATTAATTGTTACATAGTCATAAATGCCTGCTTCTGTAAGAAGGTTATTAAGGTCAACCCAAGATTGTGCCACACTGTCGCCTGAGGAACCTGCGGTGGAAGTGTTATCCCACATTTCCTGGAAGTCAAGCACAATAATTTCACCGGGATGAGCCTTTGCCCACTGACTGATTGTGTGAGCAATGGGTCTGAATTCGTCACTAAGCATACCGTGTGTTGTGTAGAACACGCCGTTTGTGTGGTTAACTGTTGTCCAACCTAAAAGGCCACCCTTAGCTGTTGTGTCAGAACGTGAAAGACGAATGTCAAAGTATCTCACACCGTAGTTAAGCATTGTAAGAGCGTCACCACTTTGTGCCTTACTCATGGGCGCCGCTGTGGAAGCAGAGGATACTGCATTTTTACTGCCACTGTCGCCTTGTGCTGTACCTGCCGCGTCAAACTTGGCATTAGAAGAAGAAATGTTAGCTGTAAATGCATCGTGTGCACCGAGCATGTTTAATGATACAAACTTTGTATCGTTTTTAACATTGTCAAAGAAGGGTGATTCTACTACTTCTTCGTAGTTAAGTGTTACCGTAGTGCCGGAAACTGTTTTGTTTTTAAACACGTATCCATCATAAGAAGGAATTTTAACATTGGGGTACACAACCTCGCTGTTATAACCCATCTTATCTGTTGTGCCTGTGTATGCACTGAAGGACTCAAGTGTTTCACCATTTGCAACCGCATTTACACTGTAGGTTTCAACGCTTGATGTAGCCGAATGAACCTTAATGTTTGAAAGTGAATATTCACCGCCACCATTTGTGCAAAGGTTTATTGAGTTAATCTTATCACTTACTGCACGGAAGCTTCTGCCTGTAACGGAGGCAATAATTGTTTTTGTGTTTGTATCGTAAACAGTTAAGTCGTAAGTATCAACAGATGCATCACCACGGATGAACATACGGTAAGTTGTACCCACCGTAATTGTGCCTATAACCTCGTCAACAGGCTGCGCCTTAAGACTACCTGACTGGTCGTTATTTGTACCAATACCAATCTGTCCTGCACCCCAGAGTGCGCCGTTGTTTGAAATGTAGAACCAGTTATTAGCCACATTTTCAGATACAAAGTCAAATTCCATGTAGAATTCATCACTAAGCTCTACCGGGAAATTAAGCACATTACCGCTTCCTGCGGTTGTACTTGTTGCATCGTTAAGGGTAAATGTTTCGCTTAATACTGTTACAGTTGCTTCTGCCTTTATTGCAAGGCTGTCAATTGTACCATAAACTGTGTTTTCACCCACCTTAAGAGAGGATGTGTCCCATGAAGCTATTGTAACAGTTGTTGATGCACCTGCACCTGTCTTTGCACCAAGTGTTACAGGAAGAACGGGTGCATTGTTTCCGATAACTGTCACTGCTACAGTATCAATAGTTGTAATAGCGTCAGTTGTGTATGTAATTTTAACTGTATCGGTCTGTCCTGCCACCGTGTAGCTTGCAGCATTTGTGTTGTCCTTGGAATACACATTGCCATTGTAGGTAATAGCCTCGGGAACAAGACTTGTATCTGTAAGGTCAATAGTGCTTCCAATAATAC
Source organism: Clostridia bacterium (assembly GCA_045546275.1). Lineage (GTDB taxonomy): Bacteria > Bacillota > Clostridia > UMGS1883 > UMGS1883 > RGIG1927. Next base: position 20,631 of record JAZQCM010000033.1, read on the forward strand.
CGTCAACTGTGACAGCGTCCTTAATTTCTGTGTTCTGGTTGGAAGAGTCAACAAACTTAATTGTTGTTGTGGCAGACTGTGAAGCATCTGCCTCAACCTTGTAAAGCTCAACGTCAGCCACGCCAACACTGCTCCAGCCTTCAAAGAATACCAGGTATTCCTGTGTGGCTGTAAATACGCCTGTTTGCTGTACCCATGTGTTATTTGTTCCAAAACCGCCGTTACCTACAAGGTCCAAGCCCTCTGTAGTAGGATTGTCGGACTGACCTAAGCCGTGCCACTGGTCGCCTGCCTTAACCCATAAGCTGTAGTAGTAAGTGTCACCTACAGTAATATCCCACGCCTGCTTGATGGAGTTTGTACTTGTTGCATTACCATTACCTGAAGAAACTGCTGCTCTTACTGAACCCGAAGGCTTATCTGATGTGGAAACAGAGTAGTTTGTGGGAGGAGTTGCATTTGCACGGTTGTACCAACCATTCATACCATGCTCAAAGTTACCATTGGGCACAAGGTTATCACTTACAACGTTATAAACCATTGTGTCGGTATTAACTGTGTCACCGGTTGAAAGGTTGCCCCAGTTACTAAGTGCTGTCATTGCAACAGTTGTATTGTCACTCACACTCTGCGCCGGCGCATAATAAAGTGTATTTGTACCGTTTGCACGATAGTAGAACTTATCAAAGTTTGCCTTTGTAACAGCACTGGTATTGATTGTCTGAGTTTTAGAATCAACAGTATTTCCATTTACAGTGTATGTAACTGTAATGTCCTTATTTGTTGCCGCAGGTTCAATTTCGTAAATTTCAAAGTTACGAACACTAACCTGACCCCATTCAAACGCCCAGCCTAACTGGAACATAAAGTAACCGTCGCTGTTTGCTGTTGCAACAGTACTAAGCTTTGTCCAGGTGTTTGTTGCACTTATGTGTCGTCCTCGACCGATTCGAGTGTCCAGAACATGTGTCAGTGTGTTAATATCACCTGTTGTGCCGGGTCTCTTGTTTGCATAAACGTCGCCATCTTCACTTACCGCACCAAAGCCAACTACGTTCTGAATCCATGAGGAGGGAAGTGTTGTAGCCTTCATTTCAAAGCTTAAGTAATACTGCTTTCCGCTTTCCGCCTTAAGGTATGCGTCAACGTCACTGGCATCCTTCATCCAGCTTGTAAGAACAGCTGCCATGTAGTTTTCGTTTGCGTCACTCTTGAAGGGGTACTGCTCGCTGTTACTCATTGTTGTAACAGCAGGAGTTGTAACAGAAGCCATTTCGCTTTCTGTTGCAGCATTGTAGATAAAGTGCATATCGGTTGTGGATCTCCAACCGCCGCCTTCGTAAAGATAGGGTCTGTCGCTGAGAGGGTTGTGTACCGCATTTACATAACCACCCTGCCAGCCTGTAACGTAGGTATATGTGCCATCGTTTGTTGTTTCGCTTAAGTCACCGTTATAAATAAGGTTATCTGTAACAAGATCATAGCTTACACCGTTAACTGTTATCTGCTCACGCTTTTCCATAAGGTATGTGTATGTAACAGTCAAGCTGTTTGCGTTGGACGATGCCACAAAGGTGGACGGATTGCTTGAATCCTTTGAATAAATGCTTGTTCCAAAGGTAATAGTTTGCGGAGCATAGTTGTTAACATTAATTGTTTCACCAATCTGGCTTGATACCATTACCTTAGATGCAATTTCCACGCCTTCTTCATTCACGAACGTAATTGTGGTTGTAGCGTCCATGTCAAAGTTAATTTCTGTAGATGCAGGCGCATCAACCTTTGTACCTCCCACGTACAAGTCGTACTGACCAATACGGTCATTTTCTGCCAATTTTAATGAATATGTAACAGAGTTACCGTCAACAACCTTCTGGTCAATATAATGAATTTCGTCAGCAGTTGCAGTTACAATACTCACGCCTTTTTTAACAATTAAAAGGGTTGACTCCTGCGCTTCTTCAGGGCTGTTGTAGTTAACGGTAACCTGCACGGTTCTGTCACTATCTGTGCCAACAGCCGCAACCAGTGATGCAATGGTTGCCGCCGAGCTGCCGATTGCCATTGTAAAGACAAGCAAAACGCTTATCATCAATGATAATACTTTTTTCATATTTTTCTCCTCCTGATTAATACTGGAAACTTCTGACAAACTGGCAACGCAAGCCATCCCATACCATTGTGTCGTCAGGTTCGTTTTCCCAACCGCCGATACCGGTATTAATTATAAGTCGCATATTTTTCTGGAAATTGAGCGACGTATCATTCTGCGTGCTTGCATACAAATTGCCGTTTAAGTAGAACTTAATGTAGTCATAGCCCCAATCCATGGACCATGTGTTATAGCTTGTTGCAATGTTTGTTCCGCTGGTTATCTTACCGAAGCGGTTATCACTGTCACCTTCACCATGAAGAGCAGTATGCCAAGCATTGTGACCGTATTTTGATGAAAGTGTTTCAAAAATATCAATTTCAGGTGGCCACGAGTCTCTGCCTGTTAACCAGAATGCGTTCCAATAGCCAATGGGACTGTTGGGGTCCTTAAAGCGGCCTTCAACAAAGCATTGCTTGTTGTAAACCTTGTTCTGAATACTTACAACACCAACATATGCCTGCCACTTTTTCCAGTCGGTTCTTCCAAAGTCGCCGTTGTACTGCTTGCCTGTTTCGCCGTTTGCGTCGGTAGGCCAAGCATTTGAGTCAATCTTTGTTGCCTTAAGGTAAAGCTCACCGTTTTCAACTATAACATTATTCTTTGTAATAAGTGCCGTAAAGTTATAAGAATCGTTTGTGGGGTTGTTACTCTTCCAGGGGTAGTTGGTCCACCACTGGCTGTTTATGCTGTTACCATAGAAGTTATCACTCACATATGCCGTGCCTTCGTTTCTCAGATAGAAGGTAGCCTGAGCGTCCGCCCATATCTTCCAGGGCTTTACGTCACCTGTGGCATAATCGCTTGTGGAGTCGTATAAATATTTGTTTTCCATTGCATTGCCGTCAGAATTAACCGCCTGTAAATACGTGCGGTATTTGTAGGTACTGCCTGTGTAGTAGCCTACATTTGCACTCTCTTCCTTATAGAAGGTGGCATTTGCCAGAAAACTGCCTGTGTTTTCAAACTTTTTCAAGTAAAAAGCATCGCCATGCTCTGCAACAATAAAGTAACCAGGCATTGTAACCGCTTCAAAGCTTACACCTGTACCAATAAGACCACGGCGTTCAACAAAACGTGCAACAGCAGGGTTTTTGTTTGCCGCAACACTTATTACTCCATCTGAGCCATTGTGGTAAACATATCTTCCGTAGTAAGTATTGTTCGAAGTGGGGTAAGAGTCAAGTCTTGTTGCTTCCAGTCTCACAATACCATACGTGGGGTCAACGCCGCCTGACGCTCCTGTGTTTCTGTCAACTGAGCGAAGATTTAAGTCTGTTACTTTCATTTCTGTTTTAGCTCCTGCACCTGTGTTGAACACAATTGTTGTAGGCGCTGTGTATGTCCATGCTCTGTTTCGTACCAGTTCAGCATCAGAATAAGAAAAATTCACAAGCTGTGTTTCTTCTGTTTCAGAGTCGGAAACTGTTACAAAGCAGGTTCTGTTTTTTGGTGAAACCACCATAGAGAAGCTCAGTTCCTCATCCTTATTAAAGGTGTTTTCGAAAAGGTTTGCCATAGAGCCCTCGTTGAAATAATTGGAAACCATTTGCTTAATGGCAATTTTTTCACCGCTGTTGTCAAGCTTTATCTGCACGGCTGCGTGATTATCAAGATCCGCACCGCCTGTTGTTATGCCGTCAAGAAGGGAAATACCCGAAAAGAATGCACTGGTTTCTTCACCGTCGATGGTTGAAGGAATCGCCATTTTAAAGCTGATTTCATAATCGCCGTTATTATCGGGAAGATTAAGCTCCTTTTGTGCAATCAAGCCACCTGCGCCTTCAACCGCTGTATCGCCGCCGTAGGCTTCAGCCTCGCTCACTCTTATCCAGCCGTTGTTTGAAGAGTCAACTCTTGCATAGAATGTTAATTTAATGTATCTTGCACTCACACTTGTAAAGTATGCTTTTTGAACATCGTCTGTGCTTTTTGCTGTTGTTTTGGGAACAACCTCTGTGTAAGAGGAATTGTTGGCACTTACCGCAACAGAATATGTGTAGGTTCTCGTTGAACCGTTACCAAAGCCAATACCAACGCTTGAAACCTTTTTAGAGCTTCCCAGGTCCAACACAAGTGTTGCGGGAGCAGCATCGGTAACGCCGGAAGCTGTCCAGATTGTTGAAATGTCATTATCAAGCACATTTGTAGCCGCATTTGCACTTTCAGGCTCCTGACTTGCAGTAACAGAGCTTACTGTAAGCTTTTCACCGTCAACAACTCCGTCACGGTCAACAGCGTCGTATAAAACCAATCCGCTATCATCCGCTTTTCCGTAAAGCTTTTCGCCCATAAGAGGAAGATAGTTTGTATATGTCATTTCGTCCATGGCGCTTATGTGCCAGTCCTCTGCCATTTCATCGCTGGTCATGAGCATGTCACCTGTTGTGTCTTCAAAGCCGTAAATTGAAACTTCGTTAAGACCAACTGCACCATAAGCTACAATGCGGACATATCTTGCACGTACATTTGAAACAAAAACACTTTCCTGCGCTGTGGACACAGCACCGGAAATATCGGTAAAGTTTTCACCGTCTTCGCTTACCAGAACAGCAAAGGTTGAATTTTGCAAGTTAAAATCAACTGCCACATCGGTTATAAGATAATCTCCGCCTAAGTACATTGTTAAGCTGTCGTTTTCTTCAGCTGACCATTTGGTACTGCTATTTCCATCCACTGCGTTGGTTGCGTCAGATGTGTTCATAGTCCACACATCACTTTCAGTGACGCTTATTTTTTCACCTGCAAGGCTTTGCACAATGTCGCACTCGTCGGTGGACATGCTTGCCACGGGAAGCATACCGCCTTCCCATATAAAAATCCTTGCAGTGCAATCCGAAACGTTAACATAATAACTTTCGTACACACGCTTGCCCGCTTCAACATCGATTGTGTATTTTTCAACACTCCTGAAGCTGGTATTTGTTTCGTAGGTGGCAACGTACACTGTAGCTGACTTTTTGCTTTCGCCAACATTTTTCAGTGCAACGGAAAAGACAGCTTCATTTCCTGCCTTTTTGCCCGAAAGCTCCACGCTCAGATCATCCGCCATTACCGGCAATGATATTAACGACACTATCATTACCAAGCACAAAATGGCTGATAAAACCTTTTTCATTTAAATTCCTCCAATTCCATATATATATATATAAATTTTACTACTTTTTTAAAATCAAGTCAAGTTTTTTCCTTATTTTAGGGGATTAGTCTCACGCTTTTTTTGGCAACAAGTATTCTTTCCACGCTTTTTTCAATGGCTTCTTTTTCTATTTCGCCACTATTTACCGCTTCCACAATTGCACTAAAAGCTTTTTTAACATCTTTTGGCATTAAAATCATGTCAGCACCTGCCTTTATTGCCTTTACCGCCGCTTCTTCACAGCTGTATTTTTTGGTAATTGCACCCATGCTGAAGGAATCGGTAATTATAATTTTGTCAAAGCCCAGCTTTTCACGCAAAAGCTTTGTTATTACCTCTTCTGAAACAGATGCAGGCACCTTTTCCTCTGTTGCATTCACAAGGGTCATGTGGCTTACCATAACAAAATCAGCACCTGCTTCAATGCCCTTTTTAAAAGGTACAAGCTCTTCGGTTATAATTTCCTCATAGCTTCTGGTGCTTTCCGAATAGCCTGAGTGGGAATTTAAAACGGTGCTTCCGTGACCGGGAAAATGCTTTAAAACCGACATTATCCCCGATTTTTTCAAGCCTTTCACAAACGCCGATGCCTTATCTGCCACCTCTATCGGGTCTCGTCCAAAGGAGCGGTTCCCGATTTCCGTATTTTTTTTGTTAATAAGAATGTCGCACACAGGAGCAAAATTCATGTTAAAGCCTAAAGCTTTCAATTCTTTCCCAAGGCCCTCTGCCAGCATAAATGCTTCCTTTTCGTTTTGCACCTTACTCATGGGCGGAAGAAGGCTCACGCCCATGCTTTTGTTTTTGCCAAGCCTTGAAACCCTGCCACCTTCTTCATCCACGCTTATAAATAAGGGTATTTCAGAAAAGCTCTGCGTGTTATTTATCATTTCAACTGTCTGGTCATAAGTTACAAAGTTATCGGCAAAGTACACAATACCTCCCACAGGGTACATAGTTAAAGCATCTTTCATTTTTTCATCAGCTTTGATGTGGGTTTTCTCCCCTGTTAAAGCCTCGGGGGTTACAAACATCATCTGATACACCATGTCTTCCAATGTCATATTTGAAATAAGCGCATCCACATAGCTTGTTTCCTCTTCGGAAGGATTTTCAGTGGGTATTAATATTTCATTTTCCGCTGCATTTTTACCGCAGCCTGTCAATATGAAAAGAGTAATTATTAAAAATTTAAGATAGCGCATAGTATCACCTCTTTTGTAATTATATCCGTATTTACAGGGTTTTGTCAATTTTATGCAAAAAGGACGTTGCACAGGCAACGTCCTTTTTTAATCATTCAACTATTTCAACTGCAACCTTTGTGTTTTCCTTATTTGCATAAGCCTTCATTACAGTTCTGATAGCCTTTGCAATTCTGCCCTGACGGCCGATAACCTTACCCATGTCGGAAGATGCTACCTTCAAGGAAAGAAGGATTTCGCCATCTTCTTTTTCAGACTGAGTAATTTCAACCTCTTCGGGTTTTTCAACCAAGGGAAGAACTATAGTCTTAAGAAGTTCTTTCATTTTTTGTTTTCCTTTCGTTAGGGCAATGCCTTGAAACCCACATAAAATTTTGATGGAAATTTGTTCGGATTGTGCACTTAATCAATCGCCGCGTACGTGTTGTACGCAAGTGCGATTAAGTACGCAAAACGTCAAACTAACGCAAAATTTTAGCCAATGATGCCTTTTTTCTTAAGAAGAACCTTAACTGTATCTGTGGGCTGAGCACCCTTAGCGATCCACTGCTTAACCTTGTCAGCGTCAACTGTGAACTGGCTGGGTTCTGTCATAGGATTGTAAGTACCTACTTCTTCAATGAATCTGCCGTCACGGGGATAACGGGAATCTGCAACTACTACACGGTAGAAAGGAGCCTTCTTAGCACCCATTCTTCTAAGTCTGATTTTAACTGCCATTTTAATACACCTCTTAAAATAAATTTTTTTATATAAATCAGGGTTTAACCTAAATTTAAAACGGTAATCTTAATTTTTTGAGCTTTTTGGGGTCGGAGAACATTTTCATCATCTTGCGCATTTGTTCAAACTGCTTTAAAAGCATGTTTACTTCAACAACTTCAACGCCTGCACCCTTTGCAATACGTTGCTTGCGACTGTAGTTGATGATTTCGGGTTTTTCTCGTTCCTTTTTTGTCATTGATTTAATGATTGCTTCAATATGAGCCATTTTCTTTTCGTCAACCTTGGCGTTTTTAAGCGCCTTTGAGTCAACACCGGGAATAAGCTTTAACATATTCTCCAAGGGGCCCATGTTTTTCATTTGTTCAAGCTGTTCAAGATAGTCGTTAAGGTCAAAGCTCTGCTCCTTAATTTTCTTTTCCAGCTCAATTGCCTTCTTTTCATCAATAGCACTTTGTGCTTTGTCAATAAGGCTCAACACATCCCCCATGCCCAATATTCTCGACGCCATACGGTCGGGATAAAAGGGCTCAAGGTCACTGAGCTTTTCGCCCATACCCACATATTTGATAGGCTTGCCGGTCACTGCCTTTACGCTCAGTGCCGCACCGCCTCGGGTATCGCCGTCAAGCTTTGTAAGAATGTTTGCGTCAATGCCAAGCTGTTCATTAAAGCTACTTGCAACATTTACCGCATCCTGACCTGCCATTGCGTCAATTACAAGAATAATTTCCGCAGGGTGTGTTACATTTTTTATTTCAACAAGCTCGCCCATAAGCTCTTCGTCAATATGAAGACGGCCTGCTGTATCCAGAATAATTGTGTCGTACTTGCTTGTATCGCAATTAAGCACGGCATTTTTTGCAATGTTTACAGGATTTTTTTCGTCAAAATCCGCATACACATCACAACCTACCTGACCACCTACAACCTGAAGCTGTTTAATAGCCGCGGGACGATACACGTCACAACCTACCAAAAGCACTTTTTTGCCACTTTTTTTCAAAACACCGCCAAGCTTTGCGGAGGTGGTTGTTTTACCTGCACCCTGCAAACCCACCATCATGTAAACCGTAGGAGGCTTTGACGATACTGTGAGCTTACTTGAACTACCGCCCATAAGCTCGGTAAGTTCATCGCGTACTATTTTAATGATTTGCTGACCGGGAGTGAGGCTTTCAAGCACCTGACTGCCAACGGCCTTTTCAAAAATCTTTTTTTCAAAGTCTTTAACAACTTTAAAGCTTACGTCCGCTTCAAGAAGAGCCAGCCTGACCTCACGTAAGGCAGCCTTTAAATCGGCTTCGGAAACCTTACCCTTGCCCGTCAGCTTTTTAAAGGTATTCTGCAACTTTTCGCCGAGGGACTCAAAAGCCATTGTCATCTTCCTTTCCGCTACATATCATTTCTGAATTTGGTTACACAGCTTATAATCTCATCTGCCATAGCTTCAATGTTTTTGTTGCTCCAGGCGCCAAGATTAATTTCTTTAATTTTTTCGGCACAGCCCTCGATACGTTCAATAACCTCAAGCTTTCTGTAAAGACCAAGCTTTTCTTCAAAAGCGTCAAGGCTTTCCTCACCACGCTTAATAAAGTCCCTCACGCCCTGACGGCTTATTCCCGTGTTTTCGGCAATTTCACCCAAGGACAGGTCTTCATCGTAGTAATATTCCATTGTATCGAGCTGTTTTTCCGTAAGAAGCCCTCCGTAAATTGACAAAAGGGCACTGTAACGAAGATTTTTTTCCATATTTTGCACCTCGTGTAAAGCTTTTTAACTTTACATCCATGCCATTTTACACTACTTTTCCCCGTCTGTCAATAGTTTTTTTATAATTTTTTTCCGTTGCATATCCTACGGGTTTTTGGTATAATTATTATATTAAAGTTAAAGGGGGATTTACCTTGGATACACTTAAGATGAAGGCCTTTGCGAAAATAAATCTTTCGCTTGACGTTTTAGGCACACTTCCCAACGGCTACCACGAGGTTAAAATGGTTATGCAAACGGTGTCACTTTATGACAGCGTTGAGCTTACAAAAAACGATGGAGGAATTAACTTAAGCTGTTCTTTGAAATTTCTTCCCACAAATTCCGACAACCTTGCCTACCGTGCTGCTGAAAGCTTTTTTAAAGAAACAGGCATTGACGGTGGCGTAGACATATACCTTAAAAAGCATATCCCCGTAGGGGCAGGCTTGGCAGGCGGCAGCAGCAATGCGGCGGCGGTGCTTTTGGGACTTAACAAGCTTTATTCCGCATCCCTTTCCACAAAAAAGCTTTGTGAAATGGGCACAGCCTTAGGTGCCGATGTGCCCTACTGCATTATTGGTGGCACACGCCTTGCAGAGGGTATTGGCGAAAAGCTTTCTCCCCTTCCGCCTCTTCCCGACTGTTACATAGTTCTTGTAAAGCCTTCCTTTTCAATTTCAACCAAATGGGTTTATGACAATATTGACAGTTGCCCAAACCTTGTTCATCCCCCCACGGATGAGCTTATTGAAGGCTTAAAAAATGCCGACCTTCACAAGGTTTGCAATAATATGGGCAACGTTTTGGAGGATGTAAGCATTTCGCATTATAATATCCTCACAAATGTTAAGGAGGACCTTGTTTCCTTAGGTGCCATTGCCTCGCAGATGTCAGGCAGCGGTCCCACTGTTTTCGGCATTTTTGAAGACGAGGAAAAGGCACTTAGCGCAAAGGACATTCTGTGGAAAAAATATAAAACGGCATACATCTGCCGTCCTGTCAATTCCCACAGATCCAGATAGGAGTGACACACTTGCAGATTGCAGAGTTTTTTAAAATTTTTGACCTTTCCCATCCTTCAATGGAAAAGGTTAGCTACTATGTTGCAAGCCATGATTACAACAGTGCAAAAAAAGAGCTTTTAAACTACTTTATTTCAAGAAAGGCACAGCACCTTTCTTCAGCTGAGCCAATTTTGGAAAAGGACAATAATTTCCCCCTTGCGTACATTTCCCGACACAACATTTTGTCAGGGCCCAAGGAGGCGGACTGTTATTTTGCAAGCATGTTTGTAACCCGCAGCGATTCTTACACAACAGTGGACGTTTTCCCCCACCTTAAAAGCACCTTTTCCTTTATGCTCATGTCACGAAACAAGGACACCTCGGGTGCTCTTTTATACTCACCCAATTCAATTTTTCCGCCCTATGTTTTGTTGACCGATAAAGATGGTAACAGCGAAAAAATTGCACCCTCCAAATTCAGCTTTGTTTCACCTAAAAGCCCCCTTGTTTCACTTTCCGATGAAGATATTTACGAAATACGAGAAGAGGGCGAAACAACTGACGACCCCATTGGCACAAACACAGGACGAGTTTATTTAAGCTTTGATTTTTCCAATGTGGATTTTGAAAATATTGCCTCAGCACGTTTTTTTGCAAAAATTTCACCTGCAAAGGAAACTGAAACCAACGAAATTCTTCTTTTTAATATTGCAGACAATTCCTGGAACAATTCCCTTTGCTGGAAAGACATTAAGGGCAATGTGTACTCCTGGGAATCTTCCCTGACAGGCCCCACCTGGGAAAATGTTGAGGGCAGCGACAGCGAGTATCTTAACGTTACCTGTCGCTTCTGGTTTGCACGAAGCATGGCATATCAGTATCTTTCCGACATTGAAAAAAATAAAATTTACGGCGAAAAGCTGCTTTTCCTTATGGATGCCTTTTCAAAGAAAAAGGAGGGTGGCTTTAACAGAGTTTTGGAAACAGGCGAAAGGCTTTCTAACTTTACCTGTGTGTTACACGCTTTAATCGACACCCCTGTTATGACCCCCGACTACCTTATATCCATTTTGTGGATAATGTACAGGGATATGGAGCATCTTATAACAAATCCTGACCTTGGCTGGAGCAACTGGGCAGTGGTGAGAACAAGCGGACTTAGTAAGGCAATTGACTTTTTGCCCGAATTGAAAAATCACAGCGAATGGAAAAACCACACCCGCTCAATTATGAACGAGCTTTTTGACAGGATGTATTCACCCGACTTTTCCTTCCGGGAAGCAGGCTTTGCCTATTCCTTCTGGTGCATGGATTTGTTTATGTCGGCTGTCCGTGTTGCCGCAATGAATAACGACCCCTACAACGCTTTTATGCGAAGCAGGCTGGAAAAGGCGTTTAATGCATCCTTGGACTTAGTTTATCCCAATCTTTACGACACCAATGTTGGTGACAGTAACTACTCGGACAAAACAGAGTATATAAAAACAGGGGCATCACTTTTCCCCACCAAAAAGCTTATGTGCATTGCAGGGGGTAAAAATGACGAAGCTGTTCCCCAATCTGTCTGCTACTTTGACTCCGGCACAGCAGTTTTGCGTAACGGCTTTTCAAAGGATAGTATGTATCTTCTCTTTTCCGAAAACCCCTTCGACGGCCATGCGCATAACGATTTAGGCAATCTTATTATGTATGCCTCCTCCCGTGTTCTTCTTACAGACTCGGGCAGGTACGGGTATTCCAAAAACGTAATTTCCGAATACCTTAAAACTGCATCGGCGCATAACACAATCGAAATTGAAAACGCTGCCTACACGCCTCATTCCCAATCGGAATGCAGTATAACCCACTTTGCATCAAACAGCATGTTTGACTTTGTAAAGGGAGTTTCAACCCCTTACAAGGATATTGATGCAGTTTTCCACCGAAGCGTATTTTTCATTAAGGATAAGGGCTTTGCAATTGTTTCGGACTATGTTACTTGTAACGAAACTGCACGCAGGTTCAACCAGAACTGGAACTTTATGCCCCTTGCAAATCCCAAAAGTGATTACAACAATAACATTTCAACTTTCTTCCCCGACGGAATTAACATTACCCTTGCCTGCCCTGCCGCCGACGTGGCAAGTGTGCAGGATTCGGTTTTCTCCTCAGGGTACGGAATGTGCGAAAATTCCAAAAAGGGTATTTTCACCTCCTTTGGACAAAAGGTAAGCCTTACAACACTTCTTCTTCCTCACAAGGAGGAGGCTAAGGTGTCTGCCGCTTCGTTAAACAGCGAGGATTTGTCCTTTGGCGGAGCACTTTTTGACATTAATTCCGACAAAGGTGTTTTCTACACAAAAAATACTCAAAGCGGAAGCTTTCTTGACTTTACCTTTGACGGTGAATGTGCATTTATTTATAAAGACAGAATGTATCTTGCCTGTGGCACAACACTTTCTTCAAAGGGCGTTAACCTTATGGAAAGCAAAAAAATGGTGAAGGATATATACCTTCACGTGTCAGGCGGTATTGTAACAATTGAAAGCAGCAGCTTAAAGCCCTCCACAAACCGTGAGGAAGCAATTAAAATTTATGCACCCAAAACCACTCATGTGCTTTTTAACGGCTCCGCAATACCCTTTACACTTTATTCCGACTATGTGTATGCAGTAGCTCCCAACTAAACAAAAAAACAGCGTGAAAACGCTGTTTTTTTATTTATATCATATTTTCTGTACCTTTCAAGCTTTAGCCTTCGCCAATAGCCGTTAGGGGTTACGTTTTCGCTATGGAGGATAAAGGCACGTACCATTGTTGCATTTTCGGGAATTTTTATTTCAAGGTTAAGATTGTCCTCCAGCATAAACTCACTCACACAGTCAAGCATTCTGTAATTGTCAAAAACTGCAACATACGCCTTTGCACCTGCACTTTTGTCGTAGCGGATAAAATTTGCCTTTGCCTTAGTTTTTGTTAAAGTAACCTTCGGCACCTCAAAGGCTTCTTTTGTAACATAAGCATTAACGCACCAGTTACCCTTAAACACCTTCCACTTTCCGCTATCTTTTTCATTCATGCCTGCATAGTAGCACACGTTTTTTGTGTAATCCTCCGTTCCGTACTCTGCTCCTGTGGCAAGCTTTATGTTTTGTAAATGTGGAACATTGTAGCGCACGTAAACATCAACTGCGTCTTGAACCAAAACGGGGTTTTTTAACCTGAAAACATAGTACCCGGGATTATCAACCTTAATTTCGGTTAATTCCTGCCCGGTTTCCACATCAATAAGCACAGCCGCCTTCTGGTCAAACTCCTCGTTTGTGAACTTTTTCGGTGCATCGGCAGTGTTTGTATCTAAAAGAACCTTGGCGCTAAGGGTTTCGTCGCATATGTAAAGGCCCACATAGTTCATTATTCCGTTTTCTTCCGTGTATCTTGTTAATGTGTACTCGCCATAGGGGCAATCGGAAAATTTAACGCTTGCCATAATGCCCCTGGGCGTGTGGGTTAAAATGGTGCTCTTTGCTAAAATTTCGCTTTCATAGGCAGTACTCATAAAGCCTATGAATGGGTCCATGTAGGAAATGTATTCATAGCCATTGTTCCCAAAATCCTCCCCCCAGCTGTTACGGACAATCCATGCTCCGTTTTCGGGAGTGTAGCTTTCGCCGTTGTAGGATACGGGAGGCAATTTAAAGTTTTCGTAAGAAAAATTATCATCCCAGCCAACAATTGTAATGGCATGGTTTGAAGCATCCTTAAAGGCATATTCCTCATTGTCAAAAACAACACAGTTTCCGTCGGCGGTTGTTTTTTCAAGCATGTCCTTCCACAAAACGCAATAGGCAAAGGTTTGGGGATTGTAATAAATTGAGTCCTCTTTTCTTTCGTAGGCGTAATAGGAGGCGGCAACCGCACCGTGCTTTAAAATTGCTTCTTTAATTTTATTTATCACAGGCTCATTTTTTGAATACTTGAACCCGTCGGTTAAAATACTGCTGCCCTCATAAGCTTTTGTTAAAAACCTTGCCTTTGTCACACTCAGCTGTTTTTCTTTGTCAAGAAGAAGTGAGTAGTTGTTTTTTTCTTTAAGGTATTGATTGTAGCTGTCCGCATTAAAATCAGTTACAAGCACAGGTCCTGATGCAATTCCTCTTGAAAAATAAGCGGCAGCCATTTCACGATTTCCGCCACTTTCCTTATCTCGTGTAAGATAAAGATATTTTTCATCCTTTGTTTTATTCATGCATGCCGCCATGTGGTACTCTGAAAAAAGGTTTTTATTGTTTGAAAAATCCCAATAATCATTAAACACACAGGAAAATTCCAGTGCTGCAGTTGAAGCATAGCTCCAGCAGTCCAAATATCTTACGCCCTCCACTCTCTGACTGCGGACCATCGGCAACTTTTCCTTAAAATCGCTCTCTGAGCTGTTGTAATACAAAGGCAAACTGCCGGCATTTGCACACAAAGAAAAAAGCATAAGAATGCTTGCAAAACAAATTAAAAACCTGAATTTTGCTTTCATTCCTATGCTCACTCCTCAGAACAAACCTTTTTTAATCTTAATGTCAACGCACTTGAAGCCTGCCAGCTCAACACAGTCGCTAAGGGCCTTGTCAACCACATTGCCTTCAAGCTTTACTGTTGCACACTTGCCCTTAAGGTCAATTTTACAGCTTGAAACACCAACCATTTTTTCAAAGGCTTCTTTCATGCTTTTTGCACAGCCTTCGCACATCATGCCGTCAATATATACAATTTTTTTCATGCTAAAACCTCCTGTGGCAAATTTATGTTTCTCTTATTGTATCATATTTTTTATAATTTTTCAATAAAAATATATGAAGGAGTGATTTTTCATTGAAATACCTTCATCTGCACCCTTTAACCTTGCCCATGCTTTTACTTTTGTTTTTATTGGAAAAAAGTAAAACCTTTTTTGTTTTATACATTTTCATATTTTTTCACGAGCTGTCACATGCTCTTTTTTGTTTTCTTCTGGGCGAAAAATGCGAGGGCATTCACCTTTTGCCCTGGGGGTGCGTGCTGAGTATTTCTTCTGTTTTGTCGAAAAAGAAAAGTCTTTTAATTTTTCTTGCAGGGCCCCTTTTCAACCTTGCCATGTTTTTTGTTGGAATATACCCAAAAGAAAACTTAGCTCTTGCACTCTTTAACCTTATCCCCGTCATGCCCCTTGACGGAGGCGGAATAGTGAGCATTCTTTTCCCCAGTTGCCACTTTTACATATCACTATTTTTTATTCTTGTACTTTTTATTTTATGCCTTTATCTTAAGCATTTCCCTCTTTTGCCCTTGGTTTTGTGTGCTATTTTACTTTTGGGCGAAAGGGCAAAAGCCAACAAAATCATAGCCGATAAGATATTACGCCACATAGGGCAAAAATAGGTTGAAAACACCTTGAAAAAATTATATAATAAAAGAATAATAAACCGAAAGGAATTTTGTTATGCTTAATATAGACCGTATTTTGAAAAACGTACAAAAGCCTGCAGCATACACAGGCGGTGAACTTAACAGCGTTGTAAAAAACCCCAAAGATGTTAAAATCCGCTACGGCTTTTGTTTTCCCGACACCTACGAGGTGGGCATGAGCCACTTGGGCATTAAAATACTTTATCATGTTTTAAATAAGAGACAAGACACCTGGTGCGAAAGAGTTTTTGCACCTGCGGTTGACATGGAAGAAGAAATGCGAAAGGCAAACATTCCCCTTTTTGCATTGGAAAGCCGCGAAAGTGTATCGAATTTTGACTTTTTGGGCTTTACCCTTCAGTACGAAATGTGCTACACCAACATTTTAAACATGCTTGACTTGGCAGGCATTCCGCTTTTAAGTTGTGACCGTAAAGAGGGCGACCCCTTTATTAATGCAGGCGGTCCCTGTGCCTATAACCCTGAGCCTTTGGCTGAAATATGCGACTTTTTCACAATGGGCGAAGGCGAAGAGGTTATTAACGAATTGATGGACGCCTACATTGAATGGAAAAACGAGGGTGGCAAGCGTATTGACTACCTTAAAAAGATTGCGAAAATTGAAGGCATTTATGTGCCCTGCCTTTACGATGTTGAATATAACGAGGACAACACCGTAAAGTCCTTCACACCCAATTGCCCCGAAGCACCAAAAACAATAAGAAAAAGAATTATCCGTGAGCTTGACACTGTTACCTACCCCGACAAATTTATTGTGCCCTACACCGACATTGTACACGACAGAATTTCAATCGAGGTCTTCCGCGGTTGTATACGTGGCTGCAGATTTTGTCAGGCAGGTATGATTTACCGCCCTGTCCGTGAAAAGAGCTACAAAACCTTAACCGAGGATGCAATAAAGCTCATTAAGTCCACAGGCTATGAGGAATTGTCCCTTTGCTCACTTTCCACAAGTGACTATACCGAGTTTGAAAATTTGGCAAATGCACTTTTAGAAGTTACCGAAAAGGAAAAAATCGGACTTTCTCTCCCCTCACTCAGGGTGGACAACTTTTCACTTGATTTAATGGAAAAGGTTCAGAAGGTAAGAAAAACAGGTCTTACCTTTGCACCCGAGGCAGGCACACAGAGAATGCGTGATGTTATTAACAAAAACGTTTCAGAGGAGGATTTACTCCGCAGTGCTCGTCTTGCCTTTGAAGGTGGCTGGAACACAATTAAGCTTTATTTCATGATTGGCCTGCCCTACGAAACCGATGAGGACATTTTGGGCATTGCCGATTTGGCACACAAGGTTGTTGATTTGTATTACGAAGTGACAGGCGGCAAAAAGAGACCACCCTCCATTAACTTAAGTGTTTCAAGCTTCGTTCCCAAGCCCTTTACCCCCTTTGAATGGGCAAAGCAGAACACCCGTGAGGAATTAAGGCGCAAACAGCAGCTTTTGAAAAACGCCATTACAAACCGCCACGTTAAGTACAGCTATCACGAAAGTGACACAAGCGTGCTTGAAGGCATTTTCACCCGTGGCGACAGAAGACTTAATAAGGTTCTTATTGAAGCCAATAAATTAGGCTGCAAATTTGACGCATGGAACGAAACCTTTGACATGGAAAAGTGGTACAAGGCATTTGAAAACGCAAATGTAAACATGGATTTTTACACACGTGAGCGAGAATACACTGACCTTTTCCCCTGGGATTTTGTTGACATTGGCGTAACAAAGAAGTTCCTTATGAGCGAAAACGAAAAGGCTAAAATTGCAGCCACCACACCCAACTGCCGTGAAAAATGTTCAGGTTGCGGTGCAAACACTCTTTGCGAAGGAGGCAAGTGCAGTGTCCAGATTTGATTTTTATGCCCGCTACAGAAAATGCGGACGAGCAAAATATATTTCCCATCTTGACATGGTGAGAGTAATGAACAGAGTGTTCCGTCGAGGCAACATTCCCGTTTACTATTCCGAGGGCTTTAACCCTCACCCCAAAATTTCCTTTGCGCTTCCCTTATCGGTGTTTTACGAAAGTGAATGCGAAATTCTTCTTTTTGCAGTAACCGAGGATTTAACGGGGGAGGAATTGAAAAAAAGGTTCGATTCTGCCATGCCTGAAGGTCTGGAGGTTATTGAGGTACTCCCCGGAAAGCCCGATATTAAGCATCTTTCCTACTGCAATTACAACGTGTATTGCCCACTTCCTACCAAAGAGCAGCTTGATAAGTTTTTATCACTTACAACTCTCATTGTACCCAAGAAAACAAAAAGCGGCATTAAAGATACGGACATAAGAGGCGACATTGCCTCTATAACCATAGAGGATGATTGCATGAGCATGCTTCTTAGTGCAGGCAGTCAGTCCAACTTAAAACCCGACGTTGTAATTAAAGCAATGAATAAATACATTGACAATTATCATGTGGAGGACGCCGAGTATTTGCGCAAGGCGATTTTCACAGACCAGATGAAAGAGATTTGATAATATGAACATACAAGAGCTCAGAGATTTAATAAATTATCATTCAAACCTTTACTACACCATGGACACAACGGAAATATCCGACTTTGAGTACGACAGGCTTATGAGCGAGTTAAAAAGGCTTGAAAGGGAAGACCCTTCTCTTATAACTCCCGACTCACCCACCCAGCGTATTGGCGGCAAAATCCTTGAAGGCTTTGAACAGGTGCGACACACAGTACGAATGGAAAGCTTGAACGACCTTTTTTCAAAGGAGGACGTTTACGACTTTGGCAGAAAGTGCTCCGAAGCGCTTAATAACCCCCGTTATGTAACAGAATTAAAAATTGACGGATTAAGTGTGTCGTTGGAATACCGTGACGGTGTGTTTTTCCGAGGCTCCACCCGTGGCGACGGAGACGTTGGTGAGGATGTTACCGAAAACTTAAAAACAATCCGCTCCATCCCCTTGAAGCTTCGTGAAAGTGTTCCCTACCTTGAAGTCCGTGGTGAGGTTTACATGCCCCACAAGGCCTTTGAGGCTCTTAATAAAAAGCAGGAGGACTTAGGCTTAGAACCCTTTAAAAATCCCCGTAACGTTGCATCGGGAACGCTTCGTCAGCTTGACAGCAGTATTGTTGCATCACGAAGGCTTGACATTTTTGTTTTTAATGTTCAGCAGATTGAAGGCAAAACCTTAACAAACCACAAGGAAGCAATTGATTATCTTTCTTATTTAGGCTTTAAAACTATCCCCATTGAAAAGGTTTTCTCAACCATTGAAGATGCCTTTGAGGAGGTACTCAGAATTGGCGAAAAACGAGGAGAGCTTGATTTTGACATTGACGGTGCAGTTATAAAAATCAACGATTTTTCCCAGCGTGAAGCCTTGGGTTCAACCGCAAAATTCCCCCGTTGGGCGGCAGCTTATAAATATCCGCCTGAGCAAAAGGAAACAAAATTAAACCGCATTGTAATCCAGGTTGGCAGAACAGGCGTTTTAACACCTAATGCTGAGTTTGACCCAATCCGCCTTGCAGGCACAACAGTTTCCCGTGCCACACTCCACAACCTTGATTTTATCCGTGAAAAGGACATTAAAATAGGCGACACTATTGTGGTTGAAAAAGCAGGCGACATTATTCCCTGCGTGGTGCGCATTGTGCCCGAAAAGCGTACAGGTAACGAAGAAGCTTTCCAGATGCCTCTTTTCTGCCCTGTGTGCGGTGCTCCCGTTCACCGTGAGGGTGACGAGGCTGCATACCGTTGCAGTGGCGGTGAATGCCCGGCGCAATTAGCCAGAAATGTAATCCACTTTGCATCAAAGGGCGCAATGGACATTGAAGGCTTAGGACCTTCCGTTGTAAACATGCTCCTTGACAATAAGCTCATCAATTCTGCCGCCGATTTGTACACCCTTAAAAAGGAGGATATTATCCCCCTTGAAAAAATGGGTGAAAAGAGCGCCGACAACCTTATTAAAGCAATTGAAAAGTCAAAGGAAAACGACCTTTCAAAGCTTATTTTTGCTTTGGGCATCCGAAACATTGGCCAAAAGGCAGGAAAAGAGCTTGCAAAGAGCTTTTCGTCACTTGATGAAATTATTTCTGCCACAAAGGAGGAAATTGCCTCCTGCGAGGACTTTGGCATGATAATGGCTGAAAGCATAAAGAGCTTTTTTGAAGTTGAGCAGAACATGGACATTGTTGAAAAATTACGAAAAGCAGGGGTTAATTTTACTTCAAAGGAAAAAGCCACAGGCAGTGTGTTTGTGGGAAAGACCTTTGTTTTAACAGGAACACTTCCCACACTTTCCAGAAGTGAAGCCACTAAAATAATTGAAGCTAACGGTGGCAAAACCTCATCCTCCGTAAGCAAAAAAACAGACTATGTGCTCTTAGGCGAGGATGCAGGCAGTAAATTAGAAAAAGCAATTAAATTAGGTATTCCTACCATATCAGAAGAAGATTTTTTAAACATGGTTTCTGACTAAAAGCATTTGGCGGGACAGCGGGTGACAGGCATCCGCAGACGCCCTTTTCAAAATCGTATCCCGGTTTTGAAAAGCAGCCCTGTACCCCTACCTTATAAAACGTTGCAATCATTTAATCAAACCCCAAGGAGGCATTTTATGAAAACAGCAATAAAGCTCATAATGGCGGCTAAGAAATATCACATATTTTTATTGATTACCGCTGTTGCAACAATTTTAAACTCTGTATTGTCGCTTTTCACACCAAGGCTCATTTCAAGCCTTGTAAACCTTATTGCTGAGGATGCTACAAAGCTTCCCTATGAGGCACCACGCCTTGCACTTTGGTTTCTATTAATTGCCTTCGGAGTGTTTGTAACACAGGCTGTAAAGGTTTATGTGAGCCACTATGCGGCATGGAGCTTTGTTGAAGACACACGAAACAAGCTCTACAACCACATACAGCACCTTTCCCCCGCATTCTTTTCCGACAAGCAGACAGGTCAGTTAATGAGCCGTGTTATTAACGACACTTTAACCCTTGAGCTGTTCACCGCACATTGTGCTCCCGACATTTTAGCAAACACGGTAATGTTTTTCGGCGTTATTATAATGCTTCTTACAATGAATGTGCGCCTTGCAGTTTATGCAATTTTAACATTACCCGTAGTTGGCGTTTGCGTGTGGTACTATGCAAAAAAAGTGCGCCCCTTATTTAACAACCGCCATCAGACAGTTGCGGAAATTAACGGCACACTACAGGATAATTTTTCAGGCATTAAGGAAATTCAGGTTTTCAACTGCCAGGAAAGAGAAATGGAAAAGTTTTCAAAAAGCACTCATCAGTATACCTATCTTACAATGAAGGCTTTTGAAAAAAGCAGTATTGTTCACCCATTCATTGCCTTTTTAAACCAGCTTGGCACAGTTTTAGTAATAGGCGTTGGTGGTGTTATGGCTGCAAAGGGCGAAATTGACGCAGGCGAGGTTGTGGCATTTTTATTGTATTTGTCATCACTCTACGCTCCCATAAATTCTCTTGCACGAACAAATGAGGACTTGCAGGATTCGTTAGCTGCAGGCGAGAGAATTTTCCAGATGCTTGAGGTTAAGAGCGATATTTCCGACAAGGAAAACGCAGTTGACATCGGCAGAGCAAAGGGCGAGATTGCCTTTAACAACGTAAGCTTTGCCTACAATGAGTCAGGTGATGTTTTAACAAACTTCTCACTTGACATACATAGCGGCGAAACTGTTGCATTTGTTGGCGAAACAGGTGTGGGCAAAACAACCATTGCCTCCCTTATAACCCGCTTTTACGACCCCACAGAAGGCTCAATTACCCTTGACGGCATAGATTTAAGAGATATTACATTAAAATCACTTCACGATAATATTTCAATGGTCTTGCAGGACGTGTTCTTATTCCACGGCACAGTTATGGAAAACATCCGCTACGGTGCACCCAACGCAACAGACGACGAGGTTTATAATGCAGCACGCCTTGCAAATGCGGAAAGCTTTATTAACGAGCTTGAGCATGGCTACAACACAATTGTTGGCGAAAGAGGCGTGAGACTCTCAGGCGGACAAAAACAGCGAATTGCCATTGCGAGAGCAATTTTACGTAACAAGCCTATCCTTATATTGGACGAAGCCACAAGTGCTGTTGACAACCGCACTGAAAGGCTTATCCACGAAGCTATTGACAAGGTGATTGAAAGCCGCACAACAATCATTATTGCCCACCGTCTTTCCACAATCAAAAATGCCGACAAAATTGTACTTATTGAAAACGGCAAGGTTAAAGAAGTTGGCAATCACGATGAGCTCCTTAAGCTTAACGGCTCTTATAAAAAGCTTTACGAAACAGGCTTGAATGCATAAAAAACCACTAACCTCACATATATTTGTTTACACAAAAGCCCCACAGCAATAGCTGTGGGGCTTTTGTTATTTAATTGTTACTTCAATCTTTTCTTCTGTTTTGTTGCCTGCAAAGTCTTCAAGGGACCAAATGGCCCTTCTTGTTATGTCGCCCTGTTCAGCTTCTTTCATGAACAAATGAACGTGATTAGTCATAAAACAATAGGCGTACAACTCAAATTTTTTCTCTTCTTTTGCGGATAAAATGATTTCTTTCATTTTTATAAAATCATTTTCATCCTCGAACAGATTTTGACGATTGATGCCGCGGAAGATTATATGATACATGCCCGTTTGACTTAGGATTCGTGCAGGTCTGCTCACAAATACCACCTCTTTAAACAAAGTGTATCATATGATGCGTAGCAATGCAAGAATAATGTGCAAAAACAGGCACGTCCCCAGTTGCAAATTCGTCCCCAGTTGCAAATTATATCATAAAACAGGGGTTATATCAATGAATTATGCTGATATTATGGGAGTTTTGACACAGTCTGACGTCCCCAGTTGCACACAAAAGTTGCGCATCAGGATATTGAAAATCTGCGTTTAATCAATGATTATTCGACAGTCTGACGTCCCCAGTTGCCTCAAAACTGCTCCACTAAAAGCCCAATAGCTACTATTATAGACATTATTCCATAAAATATCATCATAAGGCTGTTTAAATCTTCTCTATTCTTTTCTTGCCGTATCCACCACCTCATTGATGGAAACTTCCAACCATAAACACCTGATAAAAAAAATACAATTCCGACTATAGCTAGTACTAATATTTCTAACATATGAACCATCGCATTACCCCTCCATTATCTTCTTATATTCAGCTATCAAATTTTCATTGCGCTTTGACGCATTTTTTAACCACATTTCGACCAAATGGGGACGTACATTTTTTGGTACTATTCCGCTTTGGTTATTACGCCTCTCGAAATCCCCGTAATCCTTTGTAACGGACCAAATGGCCCGTCTGAAATTGCACATAAATTTGTCAACACAATAGAACCGTCCCCTTGTGTTTCGCATAGTCTGCCTAATTGATACCATTAAGGGAGTCTTGACACAGTCTGACATCCCAAACTTTCCCTCTATTTTCTTAATTCTTCATATATATCAATTAATATACGTAAAAATACCCCCAATACAATAGCTACCCCTACACACAGCAAAACTGCCGAAAATTCTCGTGATATTAAATAAGCATTTGCCGTAATTATTCCAATTCCAATACAAAAAAACAATTTAATACGATCAATATTCATTAAAGCCCCTCCTTTATTACGAAATTTCATCTAAGAGTCTTTGAGCCAAGCCACAAACACAAGGGGACGGTTCTGCCGTGCTCTTGTGTTTAACATATTTTTGAACGCCTTACACATATATAACTCTCTTAAAACGGAAAATTAGACAAAAATTTTCAATTTTTATAAAATCAAGAAAGCCACATGATTTTGTTGTGTTTGGTACGCCCTGTAATTTAATTATAAAATGTGCAAAAAAATTGTCAATAGGAATTGATGAGAAAAACGCAAAACAAAAACCCCCTTTTCCTACGAAAAGGGGGTTAATTGACTTAAATTTAATTAGTCACCGAAGCATACGCCGAGAGCCTTAGCTATCCGGCAAAATGGGCATGTGCACAAAATGGCTCTTTAAGAGAGGCGCAGCAAGGGGAGTGTGCAAAAACAGGCACGTCCCTGATTGCACCCCAACTCTAAATTTGTCAACACAATAGAACCGTCCCCTTGTGTTTGTTTACACAAAAGCACCACAGCAATAGCTGTGGGGCTTTTGTTATTTAATTGTTACTTCAATCTTTTCTTCTGTTTTGTTGCCTGCAAAGTCTTCAACGTAAATTGTAACGGGGTATGTTCCTTTTACTGTTACGTCAAGCTCTGTAACATCGGCAGTTACAAAGGGTGTAAGGTTAACACCTGTAACGTCCTCTGCTTTGTCGGTGAAAAGCTCGCCCCATTTTACTGTTGATGTGTCAACATTCAAATCAAGCTGAGGAATTTCTTCCTTTAAAACAAGTGTTGGTGCTATTGTGCCGTGCTCGTCGTAAATGTACACAGGGAACTTTCTTTCAATTTTATTTCCGTAGGTGTCTGTTACTGTGGCTGTAAGCGCATCAATATATGCACCTGTTTCGTCAAAGTTAACCGCATCATAGGAAATTGTCATTTTATCTTCCATGAACGACGGCTCTGTAGCTTCCTCGTCCTCCTCATCAACAGGAGGAGTTGCCTTTATAAGAAGCTTGCCGTTTTCTGTTTTGATTTCGTATGTACCGTCAACGTTGTCGTTTGCGGTAAAGTATTCTGCCCAGTCAATAGCGCTACTGTCTGTTCCCTTGGGGAAAACAAGAGGCACATTGGGGTTTATGAGATTTACGGAAGGTGCAACTGCGTCCACCGCATCCTCTGCCTTAAGAGACTTTGCAATGTTGTCTATTCTGTCTAAAAGATTTTGCTTTTTCGCCTTTACTGCCACGGCGTACTTGGGCGAGCCACCCACACCGTAAACACTGTTACCGAAAATATTTACACATGCTTCCCACATAAGACCCATGTTTTCGCAGAATTCATTTGCCTTAAGTCTGCCTAACAGGGCGAATACCTCTAAGTTGTCCTCGCCAACCTCGGGGTGGAAAATGTCAATACCAAAAGTGATTGCTTCGCCGGGAGCCATTGTTTCACGATATTCCGCAATGGTTTCGGTTCTGCCCATATTCTTGTACAATTCTTCGGTGTAAAGAACATACGCCTTTACTGCAAGAAGGCTTTCGTCGTGGTCAAAGCCACGGAGAAGACCAATAGCATCACAGGCAGGCTTGCTTATTCTATATCTGGATGCGCCTTCAACATATTCTTCGCCTGTAAAGGGAATGCTGTCAGCACGAGGCCAGAACATAATGCCCATACTTTCGCCACGTTCCGCAAGCACATTGCTTGCACCGCCCATTCTCCAACGAGCCATGTGAGTAAACACAGATTCGCTGTTTCTGAAATAGCCGTCAATGCCTGTGCCGCCGTTGTTGGAGGACTGACCAAAGCTTGCAGTAGAGCAGCTTACCAAGCCCTTTTGCATAAGCGAATCAAGATATTCTGCCGCTTCCACAGCTTCGGGAGTATCAATACAAATTGCGTTACCGTCATAAATAGCTGCACCGTTTGAATGAAGTGCCTGCTGGATAGCGTAGGTGTAGTTTGTGTTAAAGGGAACAATTTCGTTACCTGCAACACCCTTTTTGCCTGCATAATGACGCTTTATTTTGTCAAGATAATCTTCAAACACGCTCCATGTCCACTTGCCCTGACGGTACAAGTCCATGGGGAAAATAGTTTCGCCGTTGGCGTCCTTTAATTCGTCAACCTCTTCAATCATGTTAATGTTGAAAACCATGGGCCAGTCGGTTACGAAAATAAGGTCACGCTCCATGAAATAATGGTTGCCGAAAACCTCAGGCATTACAATCCATTCAGCATCGGGATGGTCAAAGGCTTCAAGATAAGGGTCAAGAGGCTGCAAAACGTTCTGTGTTAAAACAGTTGCCTGCGCACTACCCGACAAAACTGCCAGGTGACAGAAGGGGTCGCCTGCAAGTACAGTCTGCAAGCAGTCACGTGTTGCCCCACCGGGCCATGCCTTCCACTTAATGTCAACACCCAATGTTTCCTTAACGGTGTTCAACGCATTAACACCTGCAATTCTTTTGTCGGGTGCTACTGTATATTCACCTGTGATAGGATCTTTGTAGTGAGGGTCAATTTCGGGTATGTAGTGGTGACCTATGTAAATAGTGTCAACCACAGGACCTTTTTCCTCCTGAGCAGTTTTTGCACAGCCTGCAAAAAGCGATGCCGAAAGCACTGCAGAAAGTGCAAAAGCTATTATTCTTTTTACTTTTTTCATTTATGTACCATTCCTTTTGTCCTATTTTTACAACATTTTATCACAATTTTGTATTGCTGTAAATATAAAATTGTTGTTCTTTAATACCATTTTAATGTTTTTTCATTAATTTTATATTTCATTTTTGTTAAAATTCACCACAACCTATTGCATTGATATATAAATACTTGTATAATATACACAAAGGGGACACCCTTTGACAGAAAAAAAGGAGGCTACTGTATGAAGATTACTATCACAACCAGAAAAACATTTGTTAACGAAGTTGACAAGCAGATGATCGAAAAGAAAATTGGCAAGCTCAGTAAGTTTTTCACAGAAGACACAGAGGCAACAGTTACAGTTTCCTCTCAGAAAAATGATAAAATTGTTGAAGTTACCATTTTCGCCAACGGTCTTGTGTACCGTGCCGAAGAAAGGAATGAAGATATTTTAGATGCGGTTGACAAGGCCGAGGTTGCAATTGACAGACAGATAAGACGCAACAAAACAAGGCTTGAAAAGGCATTGAAGCGTGAGGTTTTAGCCTTTGCTCCCGAAGAAGATGATGTTGAAGAAGAAAAGGAATTTAACATTATCCGCACAAAGAGCTACTTCTTAAAGCCAATGACTCCCGAGGAAGCAATTCTTCAGATGAACCTTGTAAATCACGAATTTTTCATTTTCCTTAACGCAAACACCGAAACTACCGATATTGTATACAAGAGAAAGGACGGTAATTACGGTCTTATCGAAACTAAAAACTGATGCTTCGCATTAAAGAAGCAATTATTGTTGAGGGAAAGTACGACAAAATGCATCTTAGCAAAATATGCGACGGTTTAATTATCACAACCGACGGCTTCCGCATATTCAAAGACTGCGACAAACGTGAATTTTTAAAAGCCCTTGCCAAAAGGCAGGGGCTTTTAATTCTTACCGACTCAGACCGTGCAGGCTTTGTTATAAGAAATCATTTAAAAAGCTTTATCCCCAACGAATACATTAAAAATATTTACATTCCCGACATTTCGGGCAAGGAAAAGCGAAAGGACAAAGCCTCAAAGGAGGGACTTTTGGGAGTTGAAGGCATTGACGAAAAAATCCTTCTGGAGCTTTTAAAAAAAGCCGAAACCACTCCCCTTTCGGAAAATAAAAACCCCATTACAAAGGCTGATTTATTTGATTTGGGCTTGTCGGGCGGAAATAACAGCAGTAAGCTCCGCCAAATTCTCACGGAGGAATTGGCTCTTCCCAAACGCCTCAGCACAAATGCCTTACTTGAAATTTTAAATTCAGCCTACACTCGTGAGGAATTTTTTGAAATGATAAACGAGCGTGTCTAACGGCGGTGCTCCTTAGGGGTAAATCGCCCAAAAACCACGATTTCGGCACATAACTGTGTCAAAAATCCTTGAAATCCGTCAAGGATTATTTCGGATTTTTTCCTTGTTCTGCACTCGAAATCGAGATTTTTGTGGTGCATAGCAGTTTTGGGCGAGATATTTTTCGTCTCAGAGAAATAAAAAAAATGCGAACTATACTTGTCGTATGTTCGCATTTTTTTATGCACTATCAGCGGAAAATAGCCACCCAAAACCGGTTTCTCCCTAAGACGCACCGCCGAAACACGCTCGTTTTATTATGCATTGAGTGCCTGTTCAATATCGGCAATTATGTCTTCAACGTTTTCAATACCAACACTAAGACGAATCAAGTCAGGTGCTACACCTGCTTCAATAAGCTGTTCATCAGTTAACTGACGGTGAGTGTGGCTTGCAGGGTGCAAGAGACAGCTCTTTGCATCGGCAACGTGAGTAACAATGGAGATGAACTTTAAGCTGTCCATAAACTTGTTTGCAGCCTGTCTGTCGCCCTTTACCGCAAAGGCAAGCACACCGCAGGTGCCGTTAGGCATGTACTTTTGAGCTAAATCATAGTATTCGTCATCGGGAAGACCTGCATAGTGAACCCACGCAATTTTGTCGTTATTCTTAAGATATTCTGCAACCTTCTGTGCGTTGGAGCAATGGCGTTCAATTCTCACGGGAAGAGTTTCAAGACCTAAGTTAAGGTAAAACGCATTCTGAGGAGACTGGATTGAACCAAAGTCACGCATGAGCTGTGCAGTAGCCTTTGTAATGTATGCACCCTTGCCGAACTTTTCAGCATATGTAATGCCGTGATAGGATTCGTCGGGTGTTGTAAGACCGGGGAACTTTTCCTTGTTTGCCATCCAGTCAAAATTACCAGAGTCAACAATACAACCGCCTACGCCTACGCCCTGGCCGTCCATGTACTTTGTTGTGGAGTGAGTAACAATGTCTGCACCCCATTCAAAGGGTCGGCAATTAACAGGTGTTGCAAAGGTGTTGTCGATAATAAGGGGCACACCGTGAGAATGTGCAAGACGTGCAAACTTTTCAATGTCCAAAATTGTAACTGTGGGATTTGTAATAGTTTCGGCAAAAACAGCCTTTGTGTTGGGTTTGAAGTACTTGCTGAGCTCTTCCTCGGAAAGGGTCTGGTCAACAAATGTGCATTCAATACCCATCTTAGCCATGCTCACGCCGAAAAGGTTGTATGTGCCACCGTAAATAGAGCTGGATGCAATAAAGTGGTCACCTGATTCACATATATTAAAAATTGCATAAAAGTTAGCAGCCTGACCCGAGGAGGTAAGCATTGCCGCACAGCCGCCTTCCATAGCGCAAATCTTTGCTGCTACAGCATCGTTTGTGGGGTTCTGCAATCTTGTGTAGAAGTAGCCTTCTGCCTCCAAGTCAAAAAGCTTACCCATGTAGTCACTTGTGTCATACTTGAAAGTAGTAGACTGATAAATAGGGAGCTGTCTGGGTTCACCCTGCTTGGGCTGGTAGCCTTCATGTATACATTTTGTTTCAATTTTACTCATGTCAAACACTCCTTTTGAGAAAACTTTATCTTATTATATTCTCTTTTTCCCTTTACGTCAATACAAAAAAGAGTCGGATTAAAAATCCGACTCTTTCAATTAAACTTTACTTAGAACATTAAAATTAAGAACTGGCTTACCAGAACAACTGCAATAAGTGCAATGGGGTATGTAGCCGCATATGCTGCAGCAACATCCTCTGTACCTGCAACGTTAATAAGTGTGCCAAGTGCAGGAGTTGAGGTCATACCGCCTGTAAGAGAACCAAGGTTGTTTAAAAGAGGCATCTTCAATACATACTTTGCAAAGAGGAAACCTATGAACATGGGAACGATTGTCATAATAATACCATATACAAAGTACATGGGGTCAAAGTTTGCAACGAACTCCATACCACCGGGGATACCTGCGCCCATAAGGAAAAGTACAAGACCCAATTCTCTGAAAAGCTTAAGTGTTGTAGATTCGGGCATAATGCTTATCTTGCCAATTCTTCCGAAGTGACCCAAAACAAGTGCCACAAGAAGACAACCGCCTGTTGTTGTGAGGGAGAAGCATGTGCCGGAAATACCGTCTGCGCTCATGGGGATTTTAACCTTACCCACAATCATACCAAGCACTGCTGCTAAAGAGAATGCCGCAACGCCCATGTGGTCAAGGTGTAAAAGCTTAAGAACACTCTTCTTTTCAGCCTTTTCTTCGCTTATGGAAATAAGTGCTCTTTCCTTGTCCATGTCAGACTTCATTACCTTGGGAACAAGCTGAACGAAAAGCACAACGCCCAACACGCCGAATATGTAAGCAATACCATGGCCTACACTTACAAGGCTCATGTATTCTTCTGCAACAGTTGCCTTAGCCGCACCAAATGCAGGAGTGGATGTAAGAGAGCCGGAAAGAAGACCAACAATCATAGCAACAAAGCCGTCAATGTCAGTAATTGAAGAGCCAAAGCCGAATACGTGCTTACCAAGCATAATACAACCAAGGGCACCCAAGCCACCTGCAAGGATAATGATTAAGCCCAAAAGCACATAGCTCTTGAAGTTTCTCTTTAAATTGCCAAAAAACTTAGGACCTGCAATAAAGCCAACGCTTGTTACAAAGAGAACAAGACCAAATGTTTCAATAACAGAAAGTGCTTCCTCCGCATAGCTCACACCGCCAACAACCAGCTGGTTTTCAAGCATTGTGGGGAAAAGTGCACCAAACAAAAGCGCAATAATAAATACACCTGCATCGCCCAAGGAAATACCCTTAATTGTGATACGACCAAGTGCGTAGCCTAAAAACAAAATTGCGAAAAGACAAAACATGAAGAATGTTATACCTGTTACAGGAATAACGCCACCGAATAAGTTCATATATCTCTCACCTTTCTTTTTTTATTCCACAGGTTATTATAGTCTACATAAGAGATTTTGTCAATTGTCAAACCATATAATTTTCAGTAAAAAGAATGTGTATTATGTTAATATTTATACAAAAAGCAGGTGCCAAAGGGCACCTGCCTAATATTACTTAAGCTTAAATGTTCCTATGAATTTTTCAACGTCTTCTGCGCCTCTTGCAAAAGCAAACTCCTCGGTTTCGTCAAGCTGGAACATTACAACCTTCGTTCTGAGCTTGAGCACGTATACAGTTGAATAGTGCGATACTTCGTCGTCGTTTTCAGCCGGAACATGCAAAGTGAACTTATAATAGGCATTGGAGTCAGAAACGCCCTCTGAGAGCTTTTCAACAACTTTTCCCTTTTGCTGTGCATACAATTCCTTAACAAAATCCTCAAGTTCATGGGGTTTTGTTGCTGTGTTGACAACAACCATGGAAAGAGTGGAGCTTGTGTAGCTGTTCAAGAACACGGAAGCTTCACTTGTTGCAGATGTCTGCACGCCCAAACTAACCTCGCTCCACATTTCGTTAAGCTTCATTTCCCAATTGTTTGTAGAGGAGGTGTATTCACCATCTTCTCTCTTTTCCTTAAGCATAACACCAAATTCTTCGCTGTCAAGCTCTTCCACCTTCAAGGTTTCCATAACCTTTTTTAAAATACCGTCAGAGCCTTCGGGCTGATTGATGGTTACATTGTAGATATAGTCACCCTTTTCAAAGTATATATCACACATACTATAGTTGCCGTCGGTAAGATTCTTTGTTCCGTAAACATAGTAATAGGCGTTTTCGCCTAAATCTACTGTGGTGTATTTTGCAATGTCGCTTGTGTTGGTCTTTTCAAGGTTTGTATAAAGGTCGTGGAAGGTTTTGTCTTCAATTGCCATTTCCTTTGCGCCGTAGCCTTCGCCTTTGGAATACACACCAACAGTAACCTGAGTGGGGTCGTTCTTTTTATCTGATGCAAACCACATAAGGTTCATCCTGTCAGCCTGAACCTCGCTCATTGCTGCAGGAACCTTAAAGGAAATCTTCAAGTCTTCGTCCTTCACAAGACGGTAGCCGTCCTCTTCAACATTTGACAAATCGTGGGTCTGGTTATCGTTTATATAGGCAGGCTTGAAGGATTCAATAATTGCAGTAAGTGAACGGATTTTTTCGTAGCCGGCAGGGCAGGTAAAGCACAAAACGTATGCCTTATTGTCCTTGTAAACGGCGAACACATCCATATATTCTTCTTTGTCTCTGCCAACAAGACGGAAGTAGTCGTTACCGTCGGCATCCTTTGTTTTTTCATCCTTTGAAAGAGTGAAAGCCGCCTTCATATCGTCACGCACTTCTCTATAATATGTATTATATTCCACAGTTTCATAATCAGGAAGAGTGTAAATGTTAATAGAAAACTCAACGTCCTCGTCACCTTCAAAAAGGGTGTGGCTTCCGTCCAGATAACGGTCAGTCATCATCATATCTTTTGGGGTGAGCATAGCCCAGTTCCAATAGCTGTCACCGATTTTAGGAAGGTCTGTGGATGAGGAAATTGTGGTGTTTTCGCCCACAGTTTCCTTCACAACGGTAATTGCCTTAGTGTCATTGTCATAGCCAACAGTTGCACCAAAGGTTTCGGAAATAAATCTTAAGGGAACCATGGTTACACCGTTAGGACTTAAAACAGGTGCTTCGGGCAAGGTTTCGGTGTGAGTATTTACTGTTGCGTTCTTGTTTCCAATCTGAAGTGTAATATTTACATCGGGGTATTCAAGAATAATTTCCTTTGTGTCGTTAACCCAGGTTACACGGGCACCAAAAGCCTCGGTAATAACACGAAGCGGAACAAGTGTTGTGCCTGCACCTGCAACGTAGGGTGTTTCAACACTTACGGGGTTAGAATTAATCATAAGAGTAGAGTCGCCAACCTTAAAGCTGATTTCAACCTTTTCGGGCAAATTCCATTCTTCTGCATTTGCAATGCTTACCATTGACAAAAGCATTATTGCAGCGAGTAATAAGCTTAAAAACCTTTTCATATTTATCTCTCCTTAATTAATAGTCATTGTAATGGTCTGTGACTGTCCGTTTCTCACAAACGTAAACTCAACGCTTTTTCCGTCAAAGCTTTTTTTCAACGCTTCATTATAATCAGCCACGGAATGGACCTCGTAGCCGTTAACATGAGTAATCATGTCACCGCTTACAAGCTGTTCATTTTTTGAATAGGTTACCGTAAGACCCTTTTTGGTGGGAACGCCAATCTTACTTTCCCAGGATTCGGTAAAGGTTACCCCTGTTTCGGGACGAAGCACCTTTCCGTATTTTTCAAATGAATTAAGAACATAATTGATTGTATCCACAGGGATTGAAAAGCTCATGCCCTCAACATCACTGCCAACGTACTTCAATGAATTTATGCCCACCAATTCGCCCTTCATGTTAATAAGAGGACCACCCGAGTTTCCGCCATTGATTGCAACGTCAGACTGAGTGAAAAGATAATGTGCACCAACACTTACCCCCACGCCCGAAACAATTCCCTTTGATGCGGAATTCATGTGCCTTACGGAAAGTGGTGTTCCGATTGCAATAACGCTTTGGCCCACCTTAAGGCTGTGCTCACTTGCAAAGGTTATAGGCTTTAGACCAAGCTTATTAATTTTCACCACTGCCAGATCGCTTGTTTCGTCAATATATTGAACAGTTCCGCTGTAGGTGTCACCATTGCCGAAAATAACGGTGAGGTTCTGAATGTCCTTTACAACATGGGCATTTGTAAGTATTGTTCCGTTACTCTTAATAACAACACCTGCGCCATGAGCATAAAGCTCGTTATAATCCTGTGCATTCTGCGAAAGATAAGGCGAAGAGTAGTTGCCCACAATTGTCACAACACTTTCGCTTACATTTTTGATAGTGTTTATTACAATATCATCCTCGCTTTGTTCAACAATCGCACTTCTCGTGCTGTTATCCCATTGAACCGAAGCGCCCAGAGTTTCACTCACAGCTCTTAACGGCACATAAACCCTGTCGTCGATTATATAAGCCTGGCTGTCTATCTTTTGTCCGTTCACATATACATTTGCATCCTGCGCGTTTGCTGTAAGTCCAACACTTAAAAGCGCAAGAACAACTGCACCGACTTTTTTAATCATGTATTTCAATCCTTTATTATTTATTAAATCTATTGTATAGCCCCTGCAAATCCTTGTCAATACAATTTGCAAAAACGGTCCTGAAAAATAAAAAAAGGGCAGGAAATCCTACCCTATAAGAAGCATTGCTCCTGTTAATATTATTACAAATGCAAAGTTGAAGGCTGAAAACAGCGCAATGTATTTTATTGCATTTTTCTTGCCCTTTTGCCTTTTTGTGTATTCACGGAGTGTTATGAGGCTTGCAAGGGATGCAATGAGTGTTCCCGCACCGCCAATGTTCACGCCCCACAAAAGCTCACGATAATTATTTGTAAACTGGCTCAAAAGTATTGCACTTGGCACATTACTTATCACCTGGCAGGACAAAACACTCACAATCAATGTGCTTTTTTCCAGAAGGTGGGAGAAAAACTCCTTAACCAATTCAATTCTGCCCATGTTCCCCGCAAAAACGAAGAAAAAGGCAAATGTGAACAAAAGTGGATAATCCACCTTTTTCAGGGCATACTTATCCATATAGAAAATACTTACCGCAATCAC
The DNA here is from genome assembly GCA_045546275.1 of Clostridia bacterium. Taxonomy (GTDB): domain Bacteria; phylum Bacillota; class Clostridia; order UMGS1883; family UMGS1883; genus RGIG1927. The sequence goes on from JAZQCM010000033.1 coordinate 54,291, forward strand.
AACAAGACCTATCTGATAGGGCATAAAGCGGAAAACCATCATGATTGAAAGAGCAAATAATAAAAGATAAATTGCAGTTTTTCCCGGCGGAAGAATAATTTCCTCGTCCTCAATTGTAAGCTCCTCTTTTTTAACAAAAAGACAGCATATGGTTATAAGCACAATTGCAATTACAAAGGGCGGCGCCATTATGCCCATAAATTCGCCGGTTGGTATGTTGAACTTTGTGTACAAAAACAAGTTCTGGGGATTGCCAAAGGGGGTTAACATACCGCCTAAGTTTGCGGCAATGTTTTGCATTATGAAAACAAATGCCATGTACTTTTCCTTGCCGGTACTTCTTAAAACGTAGTAGCCAAGTGGCAAAAAGGTTAAAAGTGCCATGTCGTTTGCAATGAGCATTGAGCCAATGAAGGTTATGTACACAAGTGCTAAAATACAGTTTCGGGTGTTTTTAAAAATCTTTACAATGCTTGATGCAATTTTGTAGAAAAACCTTAAATTTCTCAGCGCTCTTACCACTGCAAGCACAGAAAAAAGACATGCTAAGGTTTTAAAGTCAAAATAAGAAATATATTCCTTGTCAGGCGGTACTATAAAAGAAGTTATTACAGCTGCAAAAAATGCAATTACCGTAACGGTGTTTTTTCTGGTGAAGTTTTTTGCTTTTCTTGCCGCCTTTTTACAAAAAGTTACTAATGTCATGCTATCACCCCAAATCTCCCGTATTTTATCACATTGTTTTTTTACAGTCAATAAACAGTTGCAAATATATTTTTTTAATGATAAGATAAATATAAAGGAGTGATTTTATGCAAATGGTACTTCTTACTGCCTTAGGCGTGGGCGGAGCAACAGTTTTTGGGGCAATTATCGGATTTTTGTTCAAAAACATGTCCCACAGGTTTTCGGACATGATTTTGTCCTTTGCAGCAGGGGTTATGCTGTCGGCAGCGGTGATTGGTCTTGTTTTGCCGTCACTTGAATACTCCAATGTGTTTATAACAATTCTGGGTATTTTCTCAGGGGCACTTTTTTTGAACGTTATTGACAAGTTTGTTCCCCACCTTCATTCCTTCACAGGAGTTAATGAGGAGCAACACCCCGAAAAAAATGAAAAGCTTAACAAAATACTTCTTTTTGTTCTTGCGATTGCAATACATAACTTTCCCGAGGGCATTGCCGCAGGCGTTGGCTTTGGTAGCGGCAATATTCATCAGGCTCTTTTAGTGGCAGGTGGTATTGCACTGCAGAACATTCCCGAGGGTATGGTTATTATAGCTCCCATGCTTTCCATTGGTATGAGTGCAAAAAGAACCTTTGTATGTGCCCTTTTAACAGGGGTTGTGGAGGTTATCGGCACATTCATCGGCTATGGTGCAGTTTCCCTTTCACTTTCAATTCTTCCCTTTGCCCTTGCCTTTGCAGGCGGCACAATGATTTACGTAATCAGCGATGAAATGATTCCCGAAACACACCACGGCGACGAAAGCCATGTGACCTATGCGCTTTTAGCAGGCTTTTGTCTTATGCTTTTGTTCGATTTTTATTTAGGCTAATTTTTTATCAATAAGGAGGACATTAATATGTCAAAGTATCAGGGTACACAAACAGAAAAAAATCTCATGGCAGCCTTTTCGGGGGAATCCGAAGCAAGAAACAAATACACCTATTTTGCCTCCGTTGCAAAAAAGCAGGGATTTGAGCAGATTGCGGCGCTTTTCTTAAAAACTGCCGACAACGAAAAGGAGCATGCAAAAATGTGGTTCAAGGAGCTTGAAGGCATTGGCGACACAGCCGAAAACCTTGCCTCCGCTGCTGCAGGAGAAAACTACGAATGGACCGACATGTACGACGGCTTTGCAAAAACTGCCGAGGAAGAAGGCTTCCATGAATTGGCTCAGAAGTTCCGCCTTGTGGCACAGGTTGAAAAGCACCACGAAGAAAGATACCGTGCTCTTTTAAAGAATGTTGAAACACAGGAAGTATTTAAAAAGAGCGAGGTTAAGGTTTGGGAATGCAGAAACTGCGGTCACATTGTTGTTGGCATAGAAGCACCCCAGGTTTGCCCCACCTGTAATCATCCTCAGAGCTATTTTGAAATTCACGCTGAAAATTATTAATTATAATACGCCGGGTTTATTCCCGGCGTATTTTCTTGACAAAAGCATATTCCTATTATAGAATTACCTTTCGGAGGGATACATATGAGTTTATGGGAATTGTTTGTTATTGCCGTTGGTCTTTCCATGGACGCCTTTGCGGTTGCAGTTTGTAAGGGGCTTTCCGTTGGACAGGCAAAATTCAAGCACCTTTTAACAGCAGGTTTATATTTTGGCTTTTTCCAGGCTATAATGCCTTTAATAGGTTTTTTTATTGGCGTAAGCTTTCAGTCAACAGTTGAATTTATTGACCATTGGATTGCCTTTATACTTTTAGCCTTCATTGGCTTTAACATGATTAAGGAATCTTTAGGTGATGACGAGGAGCTGGATGCTTCCTTTTCAGTTGCGGCAATGCTACCTTTGGCAATTGCCACAAGCATCGACGCCTTGGCAACAGGCGTGTCCTATGCCTTTTTCCCTAACTTTCACATTGTGCCGGCAGTTATCTTCATTGGCGTTACAACCTTTGTTCTTTCTGCAATCGGTGTGTACATGGGTAGTCACTTCGGCACAAAATACCGTGCAAAGTCCGAAATGGCAGGGGGCATAATTTTAATTGCCATGGGACTTAAAATATTACTTGAGCATTTGAATATTATATAAAAAGACTCTATCGCTTATCTGCGATAGAGTCTTTTATATTCGTATTTAGGTTCACAGCTTACATTAATGCCAAGTCGTCTTAAAAGCATTTCATCCTCGTCGGACAAAATTACCGAAAAGTGTGCATCACTGCCGCGAAGGTTACTTAATTGCTCTGTTGCCTTTTTGGCAAGGGGGTCGGTCTGAGCGGAAACTGTTAAAGCCATTAAAACCTCATCTGTGTGAAGACGGGGGTTTTTGTGCTGTAAATACTGGGTTTTTAAGTCACAAATGGGCTTTAAAACGCTTTCGGCAATAAGCTCAACTGAGTCATCAATACCGCCTAAAGCTTTGAGCGAATTTAATAAAAGCGCACTTGCCGCACCTAAGGTGGAGCTTGTTTTGCCTGTTATAACCCTTCCGTCGGAAAGCACCAATGCGCCTGCAGGAGCACCTGTTGCTTTTTCCTTTTGCATTGCCGCACCAATTGCAGGGAACAAGCTTTCGGTAATACCGCTCTGGTTCATTAAAACCTCAATTTTTCTCACCTGAGTTTCGTCGCCCAAGCCTTTAAGACGGTTTACACAAGCTGTATAATAGCGCCTTAAAATTTCCATTTTAGAGGCTTCACAGCAAATTTCATCATCCACAATGCAGTTGCCCACCATGTTAACGCCCATGTCGGTAGGCGACTTGTAGGGGCAATCACCTTGAATTTTTTCAAAAATGGTGCTTAAAACAGGGAAAATTTCAACGTCACGGTTGTAGTTTACCGCAGTTTCCCCATAAGCTTCAAGGTGGAAGGGGTCAATCATATTAATATCGTTCAAATCTGCTGTAGCCGCTTCGTAGGCAAGGTTTACAGGGTGCTTTAAGGGAATGTTCCATATGGGGAAGGTTTCAAACTTTGCATAGCCTGCGGTAATACCACGCTTGTGGTCATGATAAAGCTGACTTAAGCAGGTTGCCATTTTGCCGCTACCGGGACCGGGTGCAGTTACAACAACAAGTGAACGTGATGTTTCGATATATTCGTTCTGTCCGAGGCCCTCCTCGGAAACAATGTGGGGTATGTCATAGGGATAGCCTTCAATGGGGTAGTGCTTGTAGCATTTAATGCCTAAATCCGACAAATGCTTTAAGAACACGTTTGCAGAGCTTTGGTTTGTGTAGCGTGTTAAAACAACGCTTCCAACAAACAAACCAAGTTCACGGAAGGTGTCAATAAGGCGTAAAACGTCATCGTCGTATGTAATGCCCAAGTCACCGCGGATTTTATTGGACTCAATATCTGCCGCATTAATTGTTATTACAATTTCAACATCGTCCTTAAGTTGCTGAAGCATGCGCATTTTGCTGTCGGGTTCAAAGCCGGGGAGCACTCGTGATGCATGAAAATCGTCAAACAGCTTGCCGCCAAATTCCAGATAAAGCTTACCGCCAAATTGATTTATGCGCTTTCTTATCTGCTCTGACTGGGTTTCAAGATATTTCTGATTATCAAAGCCTATTCGTTTCACAATTCACACCCCCAAAAAAACTAACGTATATAGTATATCAAATTTTACTTAAATATAAAAGCCTTATTTTTAATTTTTTCAATTATTTTTTAAAACTTTTCAAAAACTGTCAATTTCTTGACTTTTACCCCGATTAATGGTACTATATATCCGTAAAAATTAATACAAAAAAAGGAGAGGCAAAATGCAAAGAGAACATCTTAAAAGCCGTCTTGGCTTTATCTTAATCAGTGCAGGCTGTGCCATCGGTGTTGGTAACGTTTGGAAGTTTCCTTGGATGGTAGGTCAGTACGGCGGTGGCATGTTTGTGCTTGTGTACCTTTTCTTCCTTCTTGCAATGGGCGTACCTGCCCTCACAATGGAATTTGCAGTGGGCAGAGCGGCACAAAAGAGTCCCGCAAAAATGTACGACGCCTTGGGCAAAGGCAAATCAGTATGGAAAACACATTCTTATCTTGCAATTTTAGGCAACTTACTTCTCATGATGTTCTACGTACCTGTAGCAAGCTGGATGCTTCGCTATTTCGTAGACATGGGTCTTGGAAAGTTCCAGGGGTTATCTCCCGAAGCAGTTAGCGGCGCTTTTGGCGCAATGATGGTTGACTGGAAGAGCATGCTTATCTATTCTGTAATTCTTACAATCGCATGCTTTATTATTAACTCCACAGGTGTTGACAAGGGTGTTGAGGCAGTTTCCAAGGTTATGATGATTGCACTTTTAATTATCATGATTGTCCTTGCGATTAACTCCATCTTCCTCCCCGGTGCAGGTGAAGGCTTAAAATTTTACCTTGTGCCAAACCTCGACAACTTTATTAAATCAGGTCCCATTAATGTAATTGTTGGTGCAATGAACCAGGCGTTCTTCACATTGAGCTTAGGTATTGGCTCCATGGCAATTTTTGGTAGCTACATTGGCAAGGACCGTGCTCTTATGGGTGAAAGTGTTAACGTTGCATTTTTGGACACATTCGTAGCATTCACATCAGGTCTTATTATTTTCCCTGCATGCTACGCATACAACGTTGCTCCCGACTCAGGTCCTTCGCTCATTTTCGTAACACTTCCCAACATATTCAACAACCTTCCCGGCGGAAGAATATGGGGTACCTTCTTCTTCCTTTTCATGAGCTTTGCGGCAATCAGTACAGTAATTGCAGTGTTTGAAAACATTCTTTCCTGTACAATGGATTTGTTCAACTGGTCAAGAAAGAAGGCTGCTATAATCGACTGTATCGCAATTTTAATTCTTATTGTTCCCTGTATTTTAGGCTTCAGTGTTTGGGAAAACATTGCTCTTCCCAAAATCGGCGGCATTATGGACATGGAAGACTTTGTTGTAAGTAACATTCTTCTTCCCATAGGTGCACTTACCTTTACTCTTTTCTGTACCTTAAAGGCAGGCTGGGGTTGGAAAAACTTTACTAACGAAGCCAACACAGGCAAGGGTATGAAGGTTAAAAACTGGATGCGCTGGTACATGACAATTATTCTTCCCATTATGATTTTAGTAATCTTCATTATGGGTCTTGTGGCAAAGTTTGCTCCCGATTTTAACATTATGGATATTTTTAAATGCTGATTTAACTAAAAAGGCTGTTGCTTTCGCAACAGCCTTTTATTTTTAAATTTTATACGCCTTTTCAATAGGAACCGAGCACATAATGCCTCGTGCAGGAGTGCGGAGTCCGAACTTTGAGTTAACAGTTTCCATAATATCGCCTGTTATATTATTAGGCGCCATTATAAGAATAATCTCTCTTTCTTCTTCAACGTCTATATTGGCAAGCTCCTTTAACAAATCCGCATCTGCAAGTCGGCCTCTTATAACTGTACCGCCTGTGGCACCAACCTTTTTAGCCTCCTGCATTACCTCGTCAGTAAAGCCCTGTCCCACTGTTATCATAATAAGGTTATGCTTGTGAGTATTGTTCATAACATTAACATCTCCTTCCGATGCATCCTGGGGTATATTTCTGTTGAGCATTTCCACAATCAGACGGTTTGCCGCCGACAGCTTTAATATTATGAGAAGTCCGCCGTATTCCGAATAGCTTGCAAAGCTGTCACTGAAGGATTGCACCAACTGATTAACATTACCACTTGAACCAAAGCTTAATAAAACGTCCTTATCATTACTTGTAAGACCCATAATGTCCATCATTTCAGAGGGTGCCGTACCAAAGCCCATGGTCTGGAAATGAAGGCGGATTTCGTTTTTGTCAAGCACACTCATGAGCTTTTTCCCCTTACCACGTCCCACAATGGACAAAAGCAGCATTGTGCGTTCAGGAACATTATTTCCCATCAGGCAACCTCCTCATCAAAATATACTATGTTATCCTCAATCTGTAAGAATTCGCTGTGAGCCTTTTTAAGTCGTCTGTGACGACGGATATTTCCGCTTAAGCCTAAAACCTGAATTGTAATAAGAGGGGTCATGGCAATCATTGCAACAACGCCAAAGGCATCGGTCATAACATTTCCGCCCAGCATTTCACATGCACCAACGGTAAAGGGCAGAATGAAGGTTGTTGTCATAGGACCCGATGCAACACCACCTGAGTCAAATGCAATACCTGTGTAAATAGGTGGCACAAAAAATGTTATTGCAAGAGATATTGCATAGCCCACCACAACAAAAGGCAGTATGGGTATGCCTGTAAGCACTCTCAGCATTGAAATACCTACCGACACGCCAACACCGATTGATAAAGCAAGTGCAATGGAGCGCTCTGTAATTGCGCCGTTTGTAACCTCGGTAACCTGCTTTTTCAAGGAATGTACCGCAGGCTCGGCTGCAACAACAAAGTAGCCCATGAGCATACCAATAGGTATAAGCATATATGAATTTTTACCGCCTGCAATTGCCGCACCAATGAGCCTTCCTGCAGGCATAAAGCCAACATTTGCACCCACAAGAAACAACACCAGTCCTGCATAAGTATACACCAGACCTACCATGATTTTTGCAATCTGATGACGGTGAAATCTTCTTGAAATAAGCTGGAACAAAATAAACACAATAAGAATCGGGAAAAGTGCTACAAAAACTTCCTTTGCGTAATGAGGGAATGCCTTAAAAAATTCTCTGAAAGCATCTATTGTTGTTTCAACCACAGGAATAATAACACGGGTTGTTTCGGGCTTGGGGTTGTAGCAAATGCTTAAAACAAGCACCGAAAGAATGGGGCCTATGCTGCAAAGTGATACCAAGCCGAAGCTGTTTTCTCGCGCGTGCTTGCTTCCGCCCATGGTTGCAAAGCCTGCGCCCAAGGTCATAATAAAGGGCACGGTTATAGGTCCTGTGGTCACACCGCCTGAGTCAAAGGCTGTGGGCACAAACTCCTTTGGTGCAAAAAGTGCCACCAGAATTACCACACCGTAAAAAACAATCAGAAGCCTTGAAAGGGGAATATTCTTCATGGCTCTTAAAAGTGCCACCGACAAAAACACACCAACACCAACAGCAACGCTCAAAATAAGCACCATGTTAGGTATTGAAGGCACCTGTTCTGCCAGAACTGTTAAATCAGGCTCTGCAATTGTTATTAAAATGCCAAGAATAAAGCATATCACAACCGAAAGCACGGGTTTTTTCCATTTGCTTATCTGAATACCAATGCCTTCACCAATAAGCTCCATTGAAACCCCTGACCCGTGGGTGAAAAAGCTTATCCCAAAAATAAGAAGCAATGTTCCGAAAAGGAACAAAACAAGAACACCTGAATTTAACGGGGCAACCGAAATGCTCAACAAAAGCACAATTGCCGCTATGGGGAGGACTGAGCTTAATGCTTCATTGATGAAATTTTTAAAATGATTCAAAGTGTCGACCTCCTCTGCGTTTATTTATATTATTATATAAAATTTTAACGTTTAAATCAATAAAAAGCCCTGTTTTTTAACCAAAAAATAAGAGGTTGCTTTTATGCAACCTCTTATTTCACTTTAAAACCGCTTTTAACTATTGCCTTTTCAATTTTTTTGCAGCTTAATTTGTCAGGCTTTTCAAAAACGGCAATTTTTTCACTATGGCTCACCCTTATAACACGGCAACCCAATTTTTCAAGTGCCTCGGTTACGGTATTTTCACAGTGAGCACACATCATGCCTTCAATGTTAACAGTAGCTTCACTGCCCGATTTTTGTGTTTTAACCTTTTTGTCCTTTTTTGTGCTTGTCACGTCAAATAAATTAAGCCTTAATGCATTTGTCACCACACAAAAGCTGGACAAGCTCATTGCCGCCGCACCGAACATGGGGTTTAATTCCCATCCCCAAAGCTTAATAAACGCACCTGCCGCCAGGGGAATGCCAATGGCATTGTAGAAAAACGCCCAGAAAAGGTTTTCGTGAATGTTTTTAAGGGTTTGTCTGCTCAGCCTTATTGCCTTACAAACGTCTTTTATGCTCGACTTCATCAGAACAATATCCGCCGCATCAATGGCAATATCCACACCTGCACCAATTGCAACAGCGGTGTCAGCCTCGGTCAATGCCACAGCATCGTTAATACCGTCGCCCACCATCATAACCTTTCCTTTTTTCTTCAGGCTTGACACTATTTTCGCCTTATCCTCAGGTAAAGTGTCGGCATAAACCTCATCCACGCCTGCTAAAAGCGCAATTGCCCTGGCTGTTTTTTCGTTATCGCCTGTGAGCATTATTGTGGTAATGCCCATGTTTTTAAGCTCTTTTACAGCACTTGCGCTGTCAGGCTTTATTTTATCGCTTACGGCAATAATGCCTAAAAGCTTATCCTCGGTTGCAAAAACAAGGGGTGTTTTTCCCATTTCGGCAAATAAGGCTGCTTTGTTTCTTACTTCTTCGGAAACATTTAAAATGCTTTCAATAAGCGCCATGTTTCCGCCAAAAATAACTTTGCCTGAAATTTTTCCTTTAACACCGCTTCCGGGAAGCGCCTGAAATTCTTCAACCTCAAAGGCAGCCAAGGCTTCTTCCTCGGCTTTCTGAACAACCGCCTTAGCCAGCGGGTGCTCGCTTTTCTTTTCCAAGGAATAGGCAAGCTTTAAAAGCTCACCTTCCTCACAATTCACAGTAAAAATATCGGTAACAGAGGGCTTACCCATTGTAATTGTGCCTGTTTTGTCAAGGACCACAATATTACTTTCCCCTGCCTTTTCAAGGGCGGTGGAATTTTTAAAAAGCACACCGTTTTTTGCGCCCACACCATTGCCTACCATAATTGCAACAGGTGTTGCAAGTCCAAGCGCACAAGGACAGCTTATAACAAGCACCGAAATTGCTCTTGCCAATGCATAGCCAACAGTTTGCCCAACCATCAGCCACACAATAAATGTAACAATGGCAATTAAAATAACTACAGGCACAAACACACCCGAAACCTTGTCGGCAACGGCAGCGATAGGAGCTTTTGTAGCGGCTGAATCGGTAACCATTTTAATAATTTGTGAAAGTGTTGTGTCCTCGCCCACATGTGTTGCCTCACACTTTAAAAAGCCTGAATGGTTAATGGTTGCACCCGACACCTTATCTCCCACGGTTTTGTCAACAGGAATGCTTTCCCCTGTTAACATGGATTCGTCAACTGCGCTTGCCCCCTCTGTAACAACGCCGTCAACAGGGATGCTTTCCCCGGGGCGCACAACAAAAATATCGCCCTTTTTAACCTTTTCAATATCAACAACTGTTTCTTCACCGTTTATTACAACAGTTGCAGTTTTTGCCTTGAGCTTCATAAGGCTCTTTATAGCGTCCGTGGTTTTGCCCTTTGAATGAGCCTCAAGCATTTTGCCAAGGGTAATAAGCGCTAAAATCATGCCTGCCGACTCAAAGTAAAACTGGTGCATAAAATGCGCCTTGTGTTCACTTGCAGTCATCACAAAAAGCATAACCGTTGAATAAACAAAGCTTGCCAAGCTTCCCAACGACACAAGGGTGTCCATGTTGGGTGCTTTATGAATTAACCCTTTAAAGCCGCTTATAAAAAACCTTTGGTTTATCACCATAATAATTGCCGATAAAATAAGCTGCATCAATCCCATTGCAACGTAGTTTCCCTCAAAAAACGGTGGCATGGGAGCGCCCCACATATGCCCCATGGAAAAATACATCAATACAATAAGAAATCCCAGGGAACTGACAAGTCTTATTTTCAAAGGCTTTACTGCATCCTCTTCCTTTTCCTCATCTTTCACTTTTTCACCCGAGGAAAGGGTTGCACCATAGCCTGCTTTTTTAACTGCTTTTATAACCTTTTCGGGGTCTGCCCCTTCAACAGTCATGGAATTTGTAAGTAGGTTAACACTGCACTCTGTCACTCCGTCAACACTTTTTACAGCCTTTTCCACTCTTGCACTGCAGGCGGCACAGCTCATACCGGTTACATTATATTTATCCATATTATCACCTCATCATCTTCCGTCGGGAATATTTGTCCAGTCGTGGTTTTTCATTCTTTCATATTCCTCATCGGTTATAGCAAGTATTGTCCCGTGCTTAAATCCATAGGGGAATGAAAAGCTTTCATCAGCACGTGTAAATACCCCTGATGAAATATCCTCGCTTATAAAGGGAATATATCCCTGCTCTTTCCCCGGGCGACCGTAATAGTCAAGGAAAAGCGCCCATCTTGAGTCATCAAGCTTAACTGCAGTAGGTGCTTCATACAAGCCTGTTTCAATAGATTTCATGCACTCGTCAAATTGTTCCACTCTTTCCCAGGGGCCTGTGGGACAATTTGACTTAAGCAGTACAATCGTTGTGGGATGTCCGTCCTTAACAAAAAGATAGTACACTCCATCTTCCTCATACATCGCAGAGTCAATAATATCTCTGCCCTCTCTGCGATGCAACACCTCCGGGTATGAAAACTCCTTAAAGTCCTTTGTTCTTGAGTAGTAAATACCCTTGTCACCAAAATTATTACAATCATGGCTGGAGGACCAATGAAGAATATAGTCCCCTTTTTCCTTATCATATATCACATCGGGCGCCCACATACAGCCAAAATGCTCATCGCCAATTTTTACAAGGCGCTGTTCACTCCAATGAACCAAATCCTCACTTTCCCACACAGAAAAGCACTTGGACCCGTTTTCGCCAATTTCCTTCCAGGAGTGCTTGTATTGGTTTCGCATACCATAAGAAAGGCTTAAATCAGTTGCAATAATGAAAAACTTTCCATTACATCTTGTAATGGTAAAGTCTCTCACGCCCTTGTCTCCGTAATACGCCCAAAGCACAGGCTCGCCATTGTTAAGTGCCTCCCAGTTAAAGCCGTCTTTGCTCAGGGCAAAATAAACCTGTTCACCGTCAGGTGTTGTTTTTTCTTTAAAATGCACAAATAAATACCTTTGCATAATAAGCCTCCAATAAAACATTCTATGGTTAGTCTTGTTTAACCCTATTTTATATCACACGTTTAAATTTGTCAACTCACAGAATGAATAAAGGAGTGTGTCAAAATGAACACACTCCCTGTTATTAATATGCTACATTTGCTTCACATTTTCCAAAGTAGGGAACATCCTCGTCTGCATCACCAAAGAGCCACCTGCCATTTTCATATCGGCAGGATATGTATCTTGACTCGCTCATATCCTCCAGGAAATATGATTTAATATACAGCACCAAAAGATAGTCCTCGTCATACTTTTCAAAGGTGTGTCCAACAATATATTCACCGTTGTCACCCACGCCTTCAACCACATTAATATACACGCCGTCAGACTCATCAGTTGCATTTAACGCTTCGACGTATTGTTCAGCAAGGTCCGTTTCAAAATAGCCTTCAATTGCGCTGTTCAGCTCCTCAGCACTTTCAAAAAAGCCGTCCTGGATTCTTGCCCTGTAAAGGTTGTCCTCGGTTTTGTACATATCCTCAGCGTACGCCTGACCATATATCCAGCATATATAAAAATCCAAAGCCTCTTCAAATGCTGAATATATTTCGTCCTCACTGTATTCAGAAGCTTTCTTATAATCAGGTGCATCTGTACCAATTTCGATAACTTTTTCGGTAACCGCCTCGGTTTCGGGCACATTTTCTTTAATTTTAGGCTGTTCACAAGCAGAGAACACCATTGAAACTGCCATTATAATGCACAAACAAAGTATTTTTCTCATATTAATTTCCTCCTGGCAAATGTTCTTAAAAAAATTATATCAGCCAAAACCTTTTTCGTCAATAAAATTAAAAGACATCCTTTGGATGCCTTTTTACCTTACCTCTTCACTATTACCTATTACCTCTTCCTTCAACAAAAAAAGAACTTAGCCTTTGCTAAGTTCTTTTTTGTTTGTTCCGGCAGCGACCAACTTTCCCGGGCAGCTTCC
>JAZQCM010000034.1:0-39980 GCA_045546275.1 Clostridia bacterium
GTAAACCGTGACGAAATCGAACGTGGTCAGGTACTTGCTAAGGCTGGTTCCATCAACCCCCACACAAAGTTCAAGGGCGAAATCTACGTTCTTACAAAGGACGAAGGTGGTCGTCATACACCTTTCTTCACAAACTACCGTCCTCAGTTCTACTTCAGAACAACAGACGTAACAGGTGTTATCAACCTTGAAGAAGGCGTTGAAATGTGCATGCCTGGCGATAACGCTCGTATTAACGTTGAACTCACAAAGTCCATCGCTATCGAACAGGGTCTCCGTTTCGCTATCCGTGAAGGTGGTAGAACAGTAGGTTCCGGCGTTGTTTCCGAAATCGTTGAATAATTAATATTCATATACAAAAAGGACTGTCTTTGGCAGTCCTTTTGTTGTGTTAAAAACAAAAAATAAAGACACTCAATAAAGAGTGCCTTTATTTTTTAGAATAGGGAGTTTTTTCATCTGTTAATCCTGCAAGATAGTCCATGCTTGTGTCAAGCGCAATTGCTATTAGTTTGCGTTAGCAATGTTGGGGAAAATTGCAAAAGCCAAATCGTTACTGGGGTCTATTGTCCACTTGCCTTCTTCCTGACGAAGAATAACCGTAACGGTGTTTGTAATAAGACTTGTTGTGCCACTCATAATGTTAGTGTAAAAGCTTTGTGCAACAAAATCTTCGTCAATTTTTTTGCCTTCGTTAAGCATTTTGTCAATGGAATACATTTCGTACAAGGGTTCAATGTCGGGTGCTGTAACAATTACTGAAACTGTGTAAACGTTGTCAGTTACCTTTGTTGCTTCGGGGAACGCAAAGGTTACTGACTGTGACTGATAAACGGCTCTGAGCAATGCGCTTAACCCAACCGAGTCAATAGAAAATGCGGAAATTGCAATTTCGGGGTTTTTCAGATACTTGTTCATGCTGTTGTACGAGGAGAAAAATTCGTTAAGGAACTCATCTGCTGTATCGGCGGCAATTTCCACCTTTGAAGATGAGCACGCCGTAAATGACAAAAGCAATATGAAAGCTAAAATAAGTGCCAAAAATTTTTTCATTTGTGAATCTCCTTGATAGAACTATACGGTTATTATACCTCAATAAAAGACAAATTTCAATAAATATTATAAATCGTTGTCAATAAATTCTGTTGACACTACCAAAGGCTTTATTTGCCCTGCCGTTTTATTTTCAACCATTTTTTCAAAGCGCTGTGCATCGGAGGTTTTTACATACACAATAAATTCTACTATGTCGGTAAACAAAGTGTCCTTTAAAATATACTCTCCGTCTTCCTGTATTGCGTACTGCAAGCTGCCCATGGAAGAATAATCGCACTTGACAGAATAAATATTGCAAAAGAGTTTTTCAACTCGTCCCGAGGCGTTGAGCCCCTCCTGAGCACCCTTTGTGTATGCACGTACCAAACCGCCTGTTCCCAAAAGTGTACCGCCGAAATAACGGGTTACCACAACGCACACATCAGTAAGCTCCTCTTTTCTTAAAACATCTAAAATTGGCATTCCTGCGGTGCCTGCAGGCTCACCGTCATCGGAATAGCGCATAATATTATTGTCACGGACAATGTAAGCATAGCAGTTGTGTGTTGCGTCCGAATGCTTTTTGCGTACAGCATTAATAAATTCTATAGCTTCATCCTCGGTGCATACGGGCTTGCAGTAACCTATAAAACGGGACTTTTTTTCCACAAATTCCCCGTAAGCACCTTTTTTTACTGTTTTGTAGTTCATATTATCCAATCCTTCAGCTTTGCCTGTAAAATTTCGTCGGCAAGTAGCTCAACCCTAATGCCTGTGTCGGTATAGTCCTCAGAAAAAATAACTTCTCCGTCATGGAACTTTGCCGCAGTGCCCGAATCAGAATAAGGAATTAAAACCGTTATTTTTTTCTTTTTTCCGGGAAGTGCATCGGAGATTTTTTCAATAAGGGTGTCCAAGCCCTCACATGTTACGGTGCTCACCGATACGTAATCGTTGTATCTGCCGTTGGGGCGAGGTGAAAGAGCTGGTGCAATGTCGCACTTATTAAAAACTGCAATTATGTTTTCAGCCTTGCAGTTCAACTCGCCTATTAAATTGTCAACAACACGGATATTGTGACACATATTTGTATCTGCTGAGTCAATAACGTGCAAAATTACATCTGCCTCTATGGTTTCCTCTAAGGTTGAACGGAAAGCCTTTACAAGGTGGTGGGGGAGCTTACGTATAAAGCCTACTGTGTCAACCAACATAACCTGCCTTCCGTCGGGAAGGGTAATGCTTCTTGCAGTGGGGTCCAAGGTAGCAAAAAGCTGGTTTGCAGCATAAACCTCCTTGGACTTTGTGAGAGCATTCAAAAGCGATGATTTGCCTGCGTTTGTGTAGCCTGCCAACGTGCAGGTTAATACTCCGTCCTTGTCACGTCGTGAACGGATAAGGTTTCTATGGCGTTCAATGTCTGAAAGCTCTTCTTCCAAGGCTTCAATACGTCTTCTTATATGCCTTTTGTCGCTTTCAAGCTTTGTTTCACCGGGACCACGTGTGCCTATACCGCCGCCAAGTCTTGAAAGCGCCTGACCCATACCTGTAAGGCGGGGGAGACGATAGCGTAATTGCGCAAGCTCAACCTGTAATTTGCCCTCCTTACTTCTTGCACGAAGGGCAAAAATGTCCAAAATAAGGGTGCTTCTGTCAATTGTGCGCACCCCTACAACGTCTTCAATGTTGCGGGTCTGGATGCCTGTTAATTCATCGTCAAAAATAATAAGGTCAGCCTCTAAGGTTTCGGCAGCGAGGCGAAGCTCTTCAAGCTTTCCTTCGCCAAGATACGCCTTTGTTTCGGGCTTATCCTTGTTCTGTACAAGAACGCCCACCACCTCTGCACCTGCAGTTTTTGCAAGTTCCTCAAGCTCTCGGATAGATTCTTCGGTGGTGTCGTTTAAAACGTCTAAACTGCCTGTATGAATACCGCACAAAATTGCACGAATTGTTTTTTCTTCGGTCTGAGTCATAAAAAATTTTCCTTTCCTCAGGGAGTTATATGTTTATTATACATATCAGAAGTAATTTTTGCAAGAAAAAGCATAAAATATTACAATTTCACGACAAATAACCATAAAATTATTGATATCACATGAAAAACTTGCTATAATAAAATAGTATAGGTACTTTCCGAGAAAGGAATGATAAATATGAGAAAAAACATTAAATCGTTTTTTATTCTGGCGAGCATAGTTTTAATTGCTCTTTTGACAGGATGCACAAAGGACGGATATGTTGCTGATAAAATACATGTTATGGGTGTTGATGTTGGTGACGTTACATACGACGAGGCAATTGACATAATAAAGGGTCTTGAATTTTCAGAAAGTGACGCAGTAACTGTAAATGCAGACGATGTTACCTTCACTCTTTCAGCCACTGAAATAGGTGCCGAAATTGACCCTCAGAAAACAGTGGAAGCTCTTATGGAAGAAAGCAAGGGCTTTTTCTCAGGCTGGTTCAAAAAGGATTGCCCTGCTGTTGTAGTGGTTGACTCCTTGCTTTTCGACAGCGTTGTAACAGAAAAGCTTATTGACAAGGAATGTGAAGTTGTACAGTTTACATACACTCTGGAAGAAGACGGCATTAAGGCGGTAAATGGCAAATCAGGCTACAAGCTTGACCGTGCAGCTTTGGCAACAAATGTGTGCGAAGCGTTAGGCACTTTGAACGAAGATGCTGTGGATATGCAGTTTACAGTAACTGCACCTAATAAAATTGACGCAACAAAGTTTCTTTCGGGCTTTTCGGAGGAATATAAGGAAGCTACATACCAGAAGGATGAAAACGGAAATATTATAGTTACTGACGATGTTCCAGGTGTTAAGCTTGACAAGGCTTACGGTGTTTCTATTATGGAAAGCCACACAGAAGAGGGCGAGGAATATCTTATTCCCTGCGAAATCCAACTTTCAAAGTATACCCGTGAATACCTTGAAAAGTGCTTGTTCAGAGACACAATGGGCAAGTATTCCACTAATTTCAAAACAAGCAGTGCCAACCGTAGCAAAAACATTGAGCTTGCAGCAGGAAGCATTAATGATTTAATTCTTATGCCCGGCGAAGTATTTTCTTTTAACTCTTCAGTAGGTGAAAGAACAACTGCACGTGGCTACAAGGTTGCGGCAGCGTATGCGGCAGGTAAAACCGTTGACTCTGTAGGCGGCGGTATTTGCCAGGTTTCCAGCACACTCTACAACTCTGTTCTTCTTGCAAATCTTGAAATAGTAACAAGAAGAAGCCACCAGATGACTGTAAGCTATGTGCCCAAGGGCAGAGATGCAACAGTAAACTGGGGCACACAGGATTTTGAGTTTAAAAACAACACAGATTTCCCCATTAAAATTTCTACAACTGTAGCAAACAAAAATGTGGAAATTGCAATTATAGGTACTTTAACAGACCTTGACCGGACTGTTGAAATTATCACAAACACTGTTTCTGTTTTAGAGCCCGGTATTGACATTGTGGAAGATCCTACAAAGGAAGTTGGCTTTGTTGAAACAAAGGGTGGCTCAAAGGGCTATGTTGTGGATGCGGTGAGAGTTGTATATTCAAAGGGCGTGGAAGTGTCCCGCGAAAAGCTCACAAGAAGCCGTTATAACCCCACAAATGCCACACAGACCGTGGGCACCATGGTTGTAGGAAATGATTTGGGAACAGTTGAGGAACAAGTGCCTGTGGAGCAGGCTCCTGTAGACCAGGCACCTGTAGAACAGGCGCCCGAAGTGGTTGAATTATCAGAAACAGGACTTTAATATATTAGAAAGGAACTGGTAAAATGGCGAGAAAGGAATACGGGGATCAGAGTATTGTGGCATTAAAAGGCCCTGACAAGGTACGAAAGCGCCCCGGCGTTATTTTCGGCTCCGATGGTATAGACGGCTGTGAACACAGTATGTTTGAAATTGTTTCAAACTCAATCGACGAAGCAAAAGAAGGCTTTGGCAAGGTTATTGAGGTAACCTATTTTAAGGACAACAGCATTGAAGTAAAGGACTTGGGTCGTGGTATTCCCGTAGGCTGGAACGAAAAGGAAGAGCGCTACAACTGGGAGCTTGTTTTTTGCGAAATGTATGCAGGAGGCAAGTACTCCAAGGGCGACGGCGAAAGCTACGGCTATTCCTTAGGGCTTAATGGTTTGGGCCTTTGTGCAACACAGTTTGCATCCGAGTACATGGATGTAACCATTAATCGTGACGGCTATGAGCACAAGCTTTACTTTGAAAAAGGCGAAAACGTGGGCGGACTTTATAAAGAAGAAAAGAAATACCGTCACACAGGTACCACCATTAAGTGGCGCCCCGATTTGGAGGTTTTCACCGATATTGACATTCCCCTTTCATATTTCCAGGAAACCTTGAAAAGACAGGCGGTTGTAAACAAAGGGCTTCTTTTCAAGCTGGATTACAAGGGCGAAAAGTTTGAATACATGTACGAAAACGGCATTGTTGACTATGTTGGTGAGCTTTGCGGTGAAAAGCATTTTACCGAGGTTTCCTTCCATGAAGGCGAAAGAGTGGGTCGTGACCGTGCGGATATGGCTGACTACAAAGTTAAAATGTCGGCAGCTTTCTGTTTTAGCAACGATGTGAATGTGATTGAATATTATCACAACTCCTCATTCTTAGAGCACGGCGGCTCTCCCGACAAGGCAACAAGAAGTGCCTTTGTTGCGGCAATTGATAATTTTATCCGAAATGAAAACAAGTACACAAAGAACGAAAGCAAAATTTCATTTGCAGATGTAAGCGACAGCTTAGTTCTTGTTACCAACTGCTTTTCCACAACTGTAAGCTACGAAAACCAGACCAAGAAAAGCATAACAAATAAATTCATTCAGGAGGCAATGACAGAATTTTTAAGAAAAAGCCTTGATGTGTACTTTATTGAACACAGGGCAGAAGCTTTGAAAATTGCTGATCAAACCCTTCTTAACAAGCGAAGCCGTGAGCATGCCGAAAAGGCAAGAACAAACATGAAGAAAAAGCTCACAGGTAATATTGACATTACAAACCGTATCCAAAAGTTTGTTGACTGCAGAAGTAAAGACCTTACCAAACGTGAAATTTACATTGTGGAAGGCGACAGTGCTTTGGGTGCGTGTAAGCTGGGCCGCGACAGTGAGTTTCAGGCTATTATGCCTGTAAGAGGTAAAATTTTAAACTGTCTTAAGGCTGATTTTACCAAGATTTTCAAAAGCGAAATTATAACTGACCTTGTAAAGGTTTTAGGCTGTGGCGTTGAAGTTAAGAGCAAGCACAACAAGGACCTTAACAGCTTCAGCATGGAAAACTTAAGATGGGCTAAGGTTATTATCTGTACCGATGCCGACGTTGACGGCTTCCAGATACGAACTCTTATTTTAACCATGATTTACACCCTTATGCCCACGCTTATTGAAGAGGGCAAGGTGTTTATTGCCGAATCTCCGCTTTTTGAAATAACACATAAGGACGAAACCTATTTTGCCTATAGTGAAAAGGAAAAGGCGGATATACTTGCCACTTTAGAAGGCAAAAAGGTCAACATCCAAAGAAGTAAGGGTCTTGGTGAAAACCAACCCGACATGATGTGGCAAACCACTATGAATCCCGAAACAAGACGCTTGATTGAAGTAACAAGCGAGGATGCTGAAAAAACAGCAAAAATGTTTGACCTTTTGTTGGGCGACAACCTTCAAGGCAGAAAGGACCACATCGCAAAATACGGTAAGGATTATCTTGATATGCTGGATATAAGCTAAAGGAGCCTGAGGGCTCCTTTTTCCATGCATTTAAAACCCTTGACAAAAAGGTAATAAAAGGGTACAATAAACATATACGTATAACTATGTTCAGGAGTTGATTAGTTTGAGAAATGAAGAAAAAACCATGGAAAAAGTAGTTGCGCTTTGTAAAAGTCGTGGCTACGTTTATCCCGGTAGTGAAATATACGGCGGTCTTGCAAATACTTGGGACTACGGCCCCTTGGGTGTTGAGTTCAAGAACAATGTAAAAAAGGCATGGTGGAAAAAGTTTGTTCAGGAATCACCCTACAATGTAGGCTTGGACAGCGCAATCCTTATGAACCCCCAGACATGGGTTGCATCAGGTCATGTAGGCGGTTTCTCTGACCCTCTTATGGACTGTAAGGAATGTAAGAGCAGACACCGTGCGGACAAGCTTATTGAAGATTTTTGCTTTGAAAAGGGCGAAGCTGTTACAGTTGACGGCTGGTCCAACGAAAAAATGCTTCAGTATATTGCAGACAATAACATCTGCTGCCCAAAGTGTGGCAAGCAGAACTTTACAGATATCCGTAAGTTCAACCTTATGTTTAAAACTTTCCAGGGCGTTACAGAAGATGCTACAAGCGAAATTTTCCTTCGTCCTGAAACAGCCCAGGGTATTTTTGTAAACTTTAAGAATATCCAGAGAACAACAAGAAAGAAAGTACCTTTTGGTGTAGGTCAGATCGGTAAGAGCTTCCGTAACGAAATCACACCCGGTAACTTCACATTCAGAACAAGAGAATTTGAACAGATGGAACTTGAATTCTTCTGCGCTCCCGGCACAGATATGGAATGGTTCCTTTACTGGAAGGAATATTGCAAGAAGTGGCTTTTGGACCTTGGCATGAAGGAAGAAAACCTTCGTCTCCGTGACCATTCACCGGAAGAACTCAGCCATTATTCCAACGCTACAACTGACTTTGAATTCCTTTTCCCCTTCGGTTGGGGCGAACTTTGGGGCATTGCTGACAGAACAAACTTTGACTTAACTCAGCACATGAACCATTCAGGCGAAAACATGGAATACATGGATCCTGTAACAAATGAAAAGTACATTCCCTATGTAATTGAGCCCTCGTTAGGTGCTGACAGAGTTGCACTTGCGTTCTTGTGCGAAGCATATGACGAAGAAGAGGTTGGCGAAGGCGATACACGTGTTGTACTCCGTCTTTCTCCCACTCTTGCACCTGTTAAGGCTGCAGTGCTTCCTCTTTCAAAGAAGCTTAATGAACCTGCTACAGAAATTTATCAGAAGCTTTTGAAGAAGTACGCATGTGATTACGATGATGCAGGCTCTATCGGTAAGCGTTACAGAAGACAGGACGAAATCGGTACACCTATTTGTATTACAGTTGACTTTGAAACTCTTGAAGACGGATGTGTAACAATCCGTGAAAGAGATACAATGGCGCAGACACGCGTTAAAATAGAAGAGCTCGATAGCTATATGGAAAAAATGCTGGAATTCTGATTTCACATAAACCAATTCAATGGAGGGAATTGAATTATGAAAGTGGTAGTTCTTGCGGCAGGGTACGCAACAAGATTGTATCCTTTAACAGAAAATTTCCCCAAACCTCTTTTGGAGGTGAATGGAAAAAGCATACTTGATTATCTTATTGAAGACCTTGATAAGATTGATGAAGTAAATGAGCACATTATTATTTCAAATGCAAAATTTGCCCACATTTTTGAGCAATGGGCAGAAAAAAGCAATTACACTAAGCCCGTAACCGTTCTTAACGACGGAACAACAAGCAACGAAACAAGACTTGGTGCAGTAAGAGACATTCTTTTTGCAATCGAAGAAAGAAATATTGATGAAGATATTTTTGTTCTTGCAGGGGACAATCTTGTGGACTTTTCCTTGAGTAAATTTATTGAATTTGCAAAGAATAAGAATGCAAGCAGTGTAATTGTTAATTACGAAGAAAGCGTGGAAGAGCTTCAGAAGTGTGGGGTTATGATTCCCGATGAGAACATGAAGATTATATCCATGGAAGAAAAACCCAAGGAGCCTAAGAGCAATTGGTGTGTTGGTCCTTTCTATTATTACAGAAAAGAAGACCTTCATTGGATAAAGCAAGGTATTGAAGACGGTTGTGCTGTTGATGCGCCCGGAAGCTTTGTTTGTTATCTTTGTGAAAAAACACCTGTTTACGCTTGGGAAATGCCCGGAATCCGGTTTGATATAGGTGGCTTTGACTCTTATGAAGAGGTAAAGAAGTCCTATAAAGGAATTACTATAAAGTAATAAAGCATTAAAAAGCAGGCAGAAATTCTGTCTGCTTTTTGAATTGAAGGTGAAATAATGGACACAAAAAAGCTGATTTACAACACATTTTTAAAGCCCTTTGAAAAAAGGCAATACGGTAATGTTGGGGTGGAGTTGGAGTTTCCGCTTGTTAACCTTGATAAAAAGCCTGTGGATGAGTGTGTTGCAAAGGGCATGTTTGACCACTTTATGCAAAAAGGCTTTAAAGTGGAAATAGAAGAAAAAGGTCAACCGCTTTTTATTACAAATGAAGACGGCGATTGCCTTTCCTTTGACAATTCCTACAACAATTTTGAGTTTGCAATGAATTATGCTTCGGATATAGGATTAATTGCAAAACGTTTTTACAAGCTTTTTGGCGAGGTGCAAAGCTATTTTCAAAGTCACAACCACGCCATTGTGGGAATAGGCAGTAACCCTTTTAAAAAGCACACAAAGAAGAGTCATGTGGATTTTTCTACCTATAATATGGTGGACGAATATCTTGCACGCTTCGGGGGAAACAGTCCTTATCCAGATTTTCCTGCCTTTTTGTCAAGTGCGCAAACCCATCTTGACATTCCGCTTTGTGATTTGCCCCGTGCATACACCCTTTTTTCAAAAATGGATTTTGTAAGGGCACTTCTTTTGTCAAATTCTCCTGATTTTGACAAAACGGGCTTTGTGTGCTATCGTGACTATCTTTGGGAGCAAAGTGCATTTTCTCTTTGTCCAAACATTACCGGCAAGGTTGAGGGCGAATTTAAAAGTGACAGTGATATAGTTGACTATATTTTATCAAAGGGCATTTTTAACCGTGTGCGAAATGGTAAGTATGAAATTTTTGCACCCATTCCCATGGAAGAGTACTTTAAAAAAGATGATGCCAAAGAAAGTGACATAAATTGTTATTTATCCTTTAAAAATGTGGAAATAACAAGAAGAGGCACTCTTGAAATCCGAAGCGACTGTGCACAGCCGTTTTCTGATGCTTTTGCACCTGCTGCATTTAACACGGGTATTCTTTTTAACATGGAAAAGGCAGAAGAAATACTCTTAAAATTCTTTGAAGAAAATAATATTAAAGAAACAAATACCGCACTTCGTGAAAAGGCGGTAAGAGATTGTCTTGGTATTGATGAAGATGCGGTTTATGAGCTTTTGGTATGCATGCTGGACTGCGCTAAGGATGGTCTTTTAAAAAGAAAAAAAGGCGAGGAACGCTTCCTCGTGCCTTTGTATGACAGATGTGCACGAGGCTCAACCCCCGGCAAAGAAGCACTTTTCTGCAGTGAAGACGAAATAATTGAACTACGAACATAAAAAAAGCTGTTTAAAAAACAGCTTTTTTTGTTATTTTATTTTGTACTTAAGTGTTTCAGGCATTACCTGAACATAGGTCTGCACCTTGTCGTTCAAAACAAGCTCGCTTCCGTCTTCCGTGAAGAACTTAAGCTTGTCTGTTCTGCTGTTACGCTTCCATGTAATAGGAGTCTGCATGCCGTTTGCAATGAAAATACCCTTGCCGCTACCAACGGTATCCAGCTGAATTCTTGCTGAACCGTCGCCTAAGGGGTAGTTTTTAGCAAACTGAATAATAATCTGTCCTGCCTTAAGCTTTGCACCCGACTGGGTGGGATGATACTCTGAATTGATAAAGCGGTCATAAAGCTTTGTTTCTTCATCATATTTATATGATACATAATAAAAATCGGCGTAGGGAATAGTAATCTCAAGTGCACTTTCACCTTCATACACAGGGGCATTGGGTGAGAAATTAAAGGGAAGTGTGTCGCTTGTTTTTCTGTAACCAATATGGTCAGCTAAGTTACTGAGGTTACTGATTGATGTGTAAAGAGAATGATAGTCGCCTTTATACTTTCTTTCTCTCCAGTAATATGTAGGCTCATAAACAAGTCCGTTAAGGTTGTTCACGCCTAATGCAGGAATTTGCTCCAATGCAAGAGGGGAGAAGCCTGCATGAGAATAAAGCGCATCATTGTCTAAAACATAGTCAAGGAAATAATGTCTTGATGAACGAACAGGACCAATTTTAGGAGTTTCAACCCCCTTGAAGGTTGCCATAAGTCTTGTGGCTCTGCCTTCAACATACAATTCGTAAATAAGATAAGCATCCTCCAAGCCTGCATGAGGACGTGAGGAATTGCCGTCGTTATCAATCATTACACAGTAAGCGCGGTCGTCTTTATAAATGCCGTAGGGAGTTGTTTCAACTTCGGTAGGCTCCTCAGGCATTGTTTCTTCAATGAGCGTAGGCTCAGTTACATCTGTAGGTTCGGTTTTGTTTGCACTACAGCCTGTTAGGAAAACTGCAAGGGCTGTAAGACACACGAGAAATCTGTACATAGAGTCATCTCCTTCTAACTTATTATATCATTTCCCCCCAAATTTGTCAAGAAAGGCACAAAGTGTGGAAAAATCAGTCTGAAATGACAAAAAGTATTTGACATACAGGTCATTTGTGTGTAAAATATATGATAATAGTTTTCGTACAGCGGACATTTGTCCGTGAAGGAGGTCCCGTAATGCACAATATTGAAGTTTTAAACAAATATATAAAAGCAGCAGAGGAGAATTACGTAATAAATCCCGATGCATATACTAAGTATTCTGTTAAGCGTGGTTTGAGAAATGCTGACGGAAGTGGTGTGCTTGTTGGTCTTACAAGAGTGGGCGAAGTACATGGCTATGTGTTGGATGACGGCGAAAAGAAGCCCGATGTGGGTAATCTTCGTTATCGCGGTATCAGCGTAAGCGATCTTATAAACGGCTGCACAATTGAAAACCGTTTTGGATTTGAAGAAACGATATACCTTATTTTGTTCGGCAAGCTCCCCACAAAGGATGAGCTTAGTGAATTTACAGCTTATCTTAACGAATGCCGCCCCTTGCCCAGAAACTTTACAGAGGACATGATTTTAAAAGCCCCCAGTACAAATATTATGAACAAGCTTGCACGAAGCGTTCTGGCTGAATATTCTTATGACACAAACCCCGACGATACTTCCCTGGGCAACATGCTTCGTCAGTCAGTTGAGCTTATCGCGCGTTTCCCTGTGTTTATTGCTCATGCGTACATGGCAAAGGCTCACTATTTTGACGGTAAGAGCCTTGTGTTGCATTCTCCTCAGAAAAATTTGTCCACAGCGGAAAATTTCTTGTATATGATGCGTCCTGACCATTCATTCACCGAAACTGAGGCAAAGGTTTTGGACTTAACCCTTATTTTACACGCTGAGCATGGCGGCGGTAACAACTCGGCCTTTACAACCCACGTTGTATCCAGTTCAGGTACCGACACCTACAGCGCAATTTCTGCTGCAATCGGCTCCTTGAAGGGCCCCCGTCACGGTGGTGCCAACGCAAAGGTTATGGGCATGATTGACGACATTAAAGCTCACATCACATCCCTTACCAACGAGGCACAGATAACCGATTATCTTGCAAGAATTATCACAAGACAGGCATACGACAGAACCGGTCTTGTTTACGGCTTAGGTCATGCAGTTTATACTGTTTCCGACCCTCGTGCTGTAATATTGGAGCAGGCGGCAGAAACACTTGCCAAGGAAAAGGGCAGAGAAGACGAGCTTGAACTTTACCGTATTATAAAACGTACAGCACCCAAGCTTTTTGCCGAAATTACGGGACATGATAAAATTTTGTCTCCTAATGTTGACTTTTTCTCGGGATTTGTGTATTCTATGCTTGGGCTTCCTGAGGATGTTTATACACCTGTGTTTGCAATGGCACGTGTTCCCGGCTGGTGCGCACACAGAATTGAAGAAATGACCGTTTCTTCGAGAATTATTCGTCCTGCGTATAAGTCCTTAAGTGTGAAGAGTAAGTATGTAGCACTGGATGAAAGATAATATTTAAAAGGGGGAAATTGTATGGCTACAAGTATCAGAAACGGTATGCCCATGTACGATACCGACGGCAAAAAGGTTCATGCACACGGTGCAGGCTTTTTGGAGGACAACGGTTATTACTACATGTTCGGCGAAGTAAGAGAGGGCGACAAGAGAGTTGCCTGCTACAGAAGTAAAGACCTTATGAACTGGGAGTTCAGAAACGTTGTTTTAAGAACTACCTCCGAGAAAAAACCTCACTATGTAAGAACAGATTTAGAACTTACCTATCAGGGTAAGGGTGTAAACATAGAACGTCCAAAGGTTTTGTACTGCGAAAAAACAAAGCAGTATGTAATGTGGATGCACTACGAAAATGGTGTTGACTACAATGCTGCAAGATGTGCAATTGCAACTTGTGACACAGTTGACGGTGACTACGTTTATCGCGGAAGCTTTAATCCCGTAGGCAACGATGCCCGTGACTGCACCCTTTACAAGGACAAGGACGGCACAGCATATTTCTTTGCGTCAGGTCGTGACAATGCGGATATGTGCGTTTACCGTCTTTCCGACGACTACATGTCAGTTGACGAACAGGTTAAGGCGCTCTGGCCCGGTCAGTACCGTGAAGCACCTGCAGTTTTTGAAAAGAACGGAAAGTATTACATGCTTTCTTCCATGTGCACAGGCTGGAACCCCAACCAGGGTGGCAGTGCATCTTCTTTTGGCATTGAAGACAGATGGACTTCAATTGTAAATTTCGGCGATGTGATTACCTATAACTCACAGCCTACATATGTTTTAAAGTTTGGCGAACACTACATTTACGTGGGCGACAGATGGGACCCTGTTGATTACGACAACTCAGGCTACATTTTCCTTCCCATTAATATAGAAGACGGTAAGTGTTCCATTGAATGGGCAGATGAAATCAGCTTTGATGTTAAAACAAAGACCTATAGTGTGTTCAGCATTGAATCTGATGATTACCGCATTATGGTTAACGGCTACACAGGCTATCTTTCAAGCGACGGCTATGATGTGTTCACAAGACCTCTTTCCTACAAGGACGAAAATCTTATCTGGAACTTTGAGGAAAAGGACGGAGCTTATCGCGTTATTCACAAGGCTACAGGCAAAGCTCTCAAGAGCGATGGCACAATGCGTGATACAGCTGACGACAAGAGTCTTTTGTGGACAATGGAAAAGAACGAAAACGAAATGGTAAGATTCATAAACTGCGAAAACGGAAAGGTATTAACCGCAAGAGGCAGAAGAATTATTCTTTCCGACAAGAGCGAAAACTTTGGTTTTGTAAGAGTGGTTAAAAAATATTAATACAAAAAAGCCCGTGTCACTGACACGGGCTTTGAATTTTTATGATTAAATAACTCTAAAAAGCGCTAATGCAAGAACAACAAGTAACAATGCGTAGAACACGCCAACAACTGTTCTGAAAACAATTCTTGTTTTCTGGTCTGTGTAGTAAAGGTTTTTGTCGGTAAGATATGCATAGCAAAGGTTAAAAACAAAAGCCATTAAAATTGCAATAACACTTACTCTGTTACCCCAGCCGTGGTTGTTGCAGAAAATAAGAGAAGCTGAGGAAATGGAAACAAACACACACATAAGTGCATATTTAAGAAAATGCTTGTTTGACTTGTATGCTGAATAAGCGGCAATAATCATACCTGCAATCATTCCACTGTACATAAGGAAACGCTTGATGGTCATTGCCCCTTCAACAGTAAGGGAGTTTTTTGACATAGAATGTAAAAAAGCAAGAACAAGAGCGTAGATAACAACTGCGCAATTAACTATTGTAATGTTATTTTCAGCCTTTTTCTGCATTGCTGTTTCAAAGGCTGTTTTTCCTGATTTTTTCATTAATTAGTCCTCCTAAAAGTCGTACTACCTATTTATAATACCCTTTTTTTTGTCTAAAGTCAACAAAAAGACGAAAAATATATCATTAAAAAAATATTATGATAAAAATTGAAAAATATCTAAATTTGTATTGTTAAACTATTGCTTTTTTTGCCTCGTTTGTGTATAATATTTAATTAAGATTAGAGTATACTTTACGGTAAGTTACATAAGCAAAAGAAAGGAAAGGTGCTTGTTATGAAAGCATATTTAATCCTCGAAGACGGCTCTGTTTATGAAGGTAGGAGTATTGGTGCTGTACGTGACTGCATGTGTGAGGTTGTTTTCAACACTCAGGTAGTAGGTTACGTAGAAACACTTTCCGACCCCTCATGTTACGGTCAGGGCGTTGTTTTCACATATCCGATTATTGGCAGCTACGGCGTTAATCTTTCCGACATGGAATCAAGCCGCATATGGGCGAAGTGTATTATAGTACGCGAATTGAGCGAAGCTGCAAGTAATTTCAGAATGGAAATTTCTCTTTCCGATTATCTGTGTCGCTACGGTGTTGCAGGTATCGAAGGTATCGACACACGTGCTCTCACAAAGAAGCTTCGTGATAACGGTACGATGATGGGATTTTTAACAACAAATTATTTTGAGGTTGAAGATGTTGTCAGCAAGCTTAAAGCATATAACAAAATGGAAAACGCAGTCAAGGCTGTTACAAGCGTAAGCACAAAGCATGTTGAAGGAAGCGGCAAAAAGGTTTGTGTTATCGACTATGGTGTAAAGAACAGCCTTATTGAAAAGCTCGCATCCCGAAACATGGATATAACAGTTTTCCCCGCAACAGTTTCTTCCGAAGAAGTACTCAGCGGTAATTTTGACGGCGTTGTTTTATCAAACGGCCCCGGCAACCCCAACGACGTTCCCGAAATGGTGCAGGTTGTTAAAGAAATCTGCGATAGCGGAAAGAGTGTTTTGGGTGTTGAATTTGGTCACGAGCTTGTTGCATTGGCTTATGGCGGCAGTGTTACAAAAATGGGTCACGGCCACAGAGGCAGTAACTATCCTGTAAAGTTTACTGAAGAAAATAAAGTTTATATCACAAGCCAGAATCATGGCTATGCAGTTGATAAAATTGACGAAAACACAGCAGAGGTAATCGGATATAATATAAACGATACCACTGTTGAAGCACTCCGTTACAAGGGCAAAAATGTTGTAACATATCAGTTCTGCCCCGGTGGCGAAACAGAGTTTGTATTCGATGAATTTGTAAAAATGATGGGAGGAAATCAGAATGCCTAAGAATGCAGATATCAAAAAGGTACTTGTTATTGGTTCCGGTCCTATTATCATCGGACAGGCTGCTGAGTTTGACTATGCAGGTACACAGGCGTGCCGTACTCTTAAGGAGGAAGGCATGGAGGTTGTTCTTATAAACTCAAACCCTGCTACCATCATGACCGATAAAGACATTGCAGACAAGGTTTACATTGAACCTTTGACTGTTGAAACAGTTAAAAAAGTTATTTTAAAGGAAAAGCCCGATTCAATTCTCCCCACGCTTGGTGGTCAGACAGGCTTGAACCTTGCAATGGAAATTGCTGAAACAGGCTTTTTGGAAGAGCATAACGTAAAGCTTTTGGGCACAAGCCCCGAAACTATCCGTATGGCAGAAGACCGACAGGGCTTTAAGGATGCCATGGAGGACATTGGTCAGCCTTGTATTGCATCAAAGGTAGTTGAAACCTATGCCGACGGCTTGGCTTTTGCTTACGAAATAGGCTTTCCCGTAATTATCCGTCCTGCTTACACTCTTGGCGGTACAGGCGGCGGTATTGCAAATAATGAAGAAGAATTTTCTCAGATTGCTCCTCACGGTCTCCGTCTTTCCAGAGTTGGTCAGATTTTGGTTGAAAAGTGTATTGCAGGCTGGAAGGAAGTTGAGTTTGAAGCAATGCGTGACGCATCGGGCAGTGCAATAACTATCTGCTCCATGGAGAACTTAGACCCTGTTGGCGTTCACACAGGTGACAGTATTGTTGTTGCTCCTGCACAGACTTTGGCTACTAAAGAGTTCACAATGCTTCGCGAAGCAGCAATTAAAATTATTAATAAATTAGGCGTTGAAGGCGGTTGTAACATTCAGTTTGCATTGGAGCCCAACAGCTTTGAATATGCAGTTATCGAGGTTAACCCCCGTCTTTCCCGTTCATCTGCCCTTGCAAGTAAGGCGACAGGCTACCCCATTGCAAAGGTTGCAACAAGAATTGCTCTTGGCTACAATCTTGACGAAATCAGAAATGCCGTAACAGGTAAAACATATGCGGGCTTTGAACCCACAATCGACTACATTGTTGCAAAGTTCCCCAAGTGGCCCTTTGATAAGTTCGTAACAGCTGAAAGAAAATTGGGTACACAGATGAAGGCAACAGGCGAAGTTATGAGTATTGCAACAACCTTCGAGGGTGCGCTTTTGAAGGCAGTTCGTTCATTGGAACTTAACATTTTCCAGCTTGACTTGCCTCAGTACCGTGAATTTACTAAGGAAATGCTTTACAAGGAGCTTGAAAAGATTGACGACATGCGTCTTTTTGTAGTTGCACAGGCACTTCTTCGCGGTATTACAGTTGACGAAATTCACGACATAACAAAGATTGATAACTGGTTCCTCACAAAGATTAAGGCAATTGTTGATCTTGGTGAAGAATTAAAGAAGGGCAACCTTACTCCCGAAATATTGGAAAAAGCAAAGATTTACGGCTACACAGACAAGGTTATCGGCGAATACGTTGGTATGGATGAAAAGGCTGTAAAGGCAATGCGTAAGGAAAATAACATTATGCCTGCATACAAAATGGTTGACACCTGTGCAGCAGAATTTGAAGCAATTACTCCTTACTACTATTCCTGCTACGGAAGTGAAAACGAATCCACAGGCGAACAGACCGAAAAGAAAAAGATTATGGTACTCGGTTCAGGTCCCATCCGTATTGGTCAGGGTATTGAATTTGACTACTGCTCTGTTCACTGTGTGTGGGCACTTAAGAGCCTTGGCTACGAAACAATCATTGTTAACAACAACCCCGAAACAGTTTCAACTGACTTTGACATTGCCGACAAGCTGTATTTTGAACCCTTAACACCCGAGGATGTTGAAAACATTGTTGACCTTGAACAGCCCTACGGTGCAATTGTACAGTTTGGCGGACAGACTGCAATCAAGCTCACAAAGGCACTTAAGGAAATGGGCGTTAAAATCCTTGGTACAAAGGCTGAAGACGTTGACCGTGCCGAAGACAGAGAGCTCTTTGACGAAATCTTAGAAGCTAACAACATTCCCCGTCCTGCAGGCAGAACAGTATTCACCTGCGAGGAAGCAATTCAGGCAGCCAACGAAATCGGCTATCCTGTTCTTGTTCGTCCCAGCTACGTATTGGGCGGTCAGGGCATGGAAATTGCATACAACGACAAGGATATTACCGTATACATGGAAATTATCAACCGCAGCGTACAGGAGCATCCCATTCTGGTTGACAAGTATGTAATCGGTAAAGAAGTTGAAGTTGACGCAGTTTGTGACGGTAAGGATATTCTTATCCCCGGTATTATGGAGCACGTTGAAAGAACAGGCGTTCACTCCGGTGACTCTATCAGCGTTTACCCCACACAGACAATCAGCGAAAAGGACAAGGAAACAATTATTGACTACACAGAAAAGCTTGCAAAGGCTCTTAACGTTGTAGGTCTTATCAACATTCAGTTTATCATAGCTCCCGATGGTGTTTACATTATCGAGGTTAACCCTCGTTCTTCAAGAACTGTTCCTTACATCAGTAAGGTTACAAATGTTCCCATTGTTAAATTGGCTGTAAGAGCTATGATGGGCGAGGACCTTGCTTCTATGGGCTACGGCACAGGACTTTATCCTGTTGCAAACTATGTTGCAGTAAAGATGCCCGTGTTCAGCTTTGAAAAGCTCCACGATGTTGACACTTCCTTAGGACCTGAAATGAAGTCCACAGGTGAAGTTTTGGGTATTGCACCCACTTTCCACGAAGCTCTTCATAAGTCCTTTGTGGGCAGTAACATGAAAATCCCCACCGAGGGTAACCTTCTTATTACTGTACGTGACACAGACAAGGAAG
Source organism: Clostridia bacterium (assembly GCA_045546275.1). Lineage (GTDB taxonomy): Bacteria > Bacillota > Clostridia > UMGS1883 > UMGS1883 > RGIG1927. Next base: position 18,967 of record JAZQCM010000034.1, read on the forward strand.
AGGTTTGCGTTTTAGCTAAGGAATTTGAAAAGCACGGCTTCAGAATTTACGCTACAGGCGGCACATGTCAGTATCTTATTGATAACGGCGTTAACGCTAAAAAGGTTAATAAGATTGCCGAAGGTGCTCCCGACATCTTAGACTTTATCTCAGGTGGTGGCTGTGATTTGGTTATCAACACCCCCACACGTGGTCGCCAACATAATCGTGACGGCTTTAAGATCAGAAGAACAAGCGTTGAAAGAAGCATCCCCTGTCTTACAAGCTTAGATACTGCAAAGGCACTTTTGGCAAGTATTGAACAGAAGACAGCAGGCGAATTAGGAATTGTAGATATTTCCACTTTATAATCAAACATCAGCGGAAGCGGATGCTTCCGCTGATAGTTTTTTGGAGAGAGAATTTATGACATTTGATTTTCACGAGCAGGAAATAATAATGAATAGAGTAAAGCTCATTTTAGGCGAAGGAAAAAAAGCATTGGTTGAAACCTATGGTTGTCAGCAAAATGTGAACGATTCCCAGAAATATGAGGGCATGCTCATGAAAATGGGCTACAGCTTAACCCAAACAAGGGAAGAAGCAGACTTTATTCTTTTTAACACCTGCGCCGTAAGAGAAAATGCCGAAAAAAAAGTTTTTGGCAACTTAGGTGCACTAAAGCATCTTAAGGCAAAAAAAACGTCCCTTATTATAGGTATTTGCGGTTGCATGAGCCAGCAGGAAGCCGTTGCAATGAAAATAAAACAAAAGTATCGCCATGTGGATTTAATTTTCGGTACACATTCAATGGCGGATTTTCCTAAAATGCTCGAAAACATCCTGCAGGAAAGAAAAAGAATTATAGACACAAGCGAAGTTGACTATGTGTGCGAAAACGTGCCCACAAATTACGACGGGGGCAGTAAAGCGTTTGTTTCAATTATGTATGGCTGCAACAATTTCTGCACCTACTGCATAGTGCCCTATGTGCGAGGACGAGAAAGAAGCCGTGACATGGAAGCGGTTCTTGATGAGTGCAAGCTTTTGGCACAAAAAGGCGTGAAGGAGATTACTCTTCTTGGGCAGAATGTTAACAGCTACGGCAAAGATTTGGGCATGGTGGAAGGCTTTGCAACACTTCTGAACCGGGTTGACAAAATCGAAGGCATAGAGCGTATCCGCTTCATGTCAAGCCATCCAAAGGACATTTCCGACAAGGTTTTGGAAACAATGGCTTTTTCAAAGCACATTTGCCATCAGCTTCATTTGCCGTTGCAGTCAGGCAGTGATAAGCTTTTAAAGGAAATGAATCGTGTTTATAATCGTGAAAAATACCTTTCCATTGTAAACAAGGCAAAGGAGTTAATGCCCGATTTAGCCCTTACAACTGACATTATCGTAGGCTTCCCCACAGAAACAGAGGAGGATTTTGAAGATACGATTGATATGCTTAAAACCGTTAAGTACGACAGCATATTCTCGTTTATTTATTCAAAGCGTGAAGGCACTCCTGCTGCAAAAATGGATTTTTGTGCATCGGAGGAGGAAATTAAAAACCGCTTTGACAAGCTTCTTTGTGTGCAGAACGAAATAAGCTATGAGCTTAACAAAAAGTGCGAGGGTGAAGTGCAGGAGGTTTTAGTTGAAAGCATTTCCAAGGAAGAGGGCGTGCTCACCTCACGAAATTATGCAAATAAAATTGTTAATTTCAAGGGCGATGAAAGCCTTGTGGGCAAAATTGTAAAAGTAAAAATAACCAAGGCACAGACCTGGATTTTGATAGGAGAATTAATATGAGTGAAATTTTAGCAAAAGCAAGAGAATTAGGACAGGCAATCGTTGATAGTGAAGAGTACAAAAACCTTAAGGCTCTTGAAGAAAAACAGGAAAACGACGAGGAAGCAATGGCAGCTTTAGTTGAATACAACAACGTAAGAAAGCGCCTTGCGGAAGAAATCAATGCAAGCGAAGTAAATGACGAAAGAATGGCTGAAATTCGTGAAGAGTTGGAAAAGAGCTACGAAAAGGTTATGAGTAACCCCATAATCAGCGAATACTATGAGGCTCAGAACAAGTTCCAGGCAATTGTAGGACAGATGAATTCAATTCTCACCTATTTCATGACAGGTGAAATTTCAGGTGGCGGCTGCTCAGGTAACTGTTCAGGTTGCTCTTCCTGTGGTTAATTAAAGACAAAGCCTGCGGAATTTTCCGCAGGCTTTTAAAATATGAATAATCGGTAAATAATACCTGTATTTGTTGAGAAAACTAAATGAATATGATAAAATCCCCGTAAGAGGTGAGCTTATGAAAATATTAAAGCCTATAGTAAGCCGTTTTACCATGGTTACGGTTGCTCTTTTAATGCAAATTGGCGTTATGGTTTTAATGTCCACATATTTTGAAAGCATAATGATTGCCGCACGCATTGCAATAGGCGTTGTGAGCTTTATTGTGGTGTGCATAGTGCTCAACCAGGTGCAAAATTCCGCAATTGCACTAACCTGGATTATTTTTATACTTACTTTTCCCATTTTTGGCAGCATGCTGTATCTTTTAGTGGGTGGCAAGCGCCCCGGGCGGAAAATGCGCAAAAGGTTCGAAAAAGCAAGTGCTAAAAAAAGCGTAAAACGAACACTTGGCATGAAAGAAGAGCTTTTTGAAGAAAACGAAAATGTGTACTACGAAAGCATGTATCTTAAAAGGCAGGGTTTCCCCGTTTACAAAAATACCTCTGTTAAATATTTTCCCTTGGGTGACGATGCATTTCCTGCAATGCTTGAAGCAATAGAAAGCGCCAAGGAATTTATTTTCATGGAGTATTTTATTTTAGACAAGGGCGAAATGCTCGAGAAAATTATTGATGTTTTAGAAAGAAAAGCAAAAGAAGGGGTTGACGTAAGAGTAATTTATGACGACATGGGAAGCCTTTTTACCTTGCCGCATAATTACCCCAAAATACTTTCCGAAAAAGGAATTAAATGTCTTGATTTTAACCCCTATGTGCCTGTGGTCAGTGCCATTATGAATCACCGTGACCACAGAAAAATTCTGGTTGTTGATTCACGCATAGCATTTACAGGCGGTATAAACATTGCTGATGAATATATCAACAAAAAAGAAAAATACGGTCACTGGAAAGACAATGCAATCATGCTTACAGGGGAAGGTGTTAACGGCTTTACCTTAATGTTTTTGGAAATGTGGCGCGCATACAAAAAAGACGACACAGACATTTCAAGGTTCCTGAAATTTGAAAAAAGCACTGAAGGAGCAGGCTATGTGCAGCCTTTTTTTGACACACCTGTTGACGATGAGCTGGTGGGCGAAAATGTTTACATGCAGGCAATAGCTTCGGCAAAAAGGTACATTTACATTTTCACTCCTTACCTTATCCCCGACAGGGTGCTTGTGAGGGAATTAACTCTTGCGGCAAAAAGAGGTGTTGATGTAAAAATTATGGTGCCGGGAATACCCGACAAAAAAATGGTTTATTCCATTACAAAATCACATTTTGGCCCGCTTTTGAAAAAGGGCGTTAAAATTTACAAATACACTCCAGGTTTTTTGCATGCAAAGGGCTTTGTGTGCGATGACTCAGTTGCTTTTGCAGGCACTGTAAACGTGGACTACAGAAGCATGTACCATCATTTTGAATGTGGTTGTATTATGTACAACACTCCTTCAGTGTTTGAAATAAAGGATGACTTTTTAAAAACTTTAAAAAAATGCGAAAAGGTTGAAAAAAGCCAAAGACTCAAGGGCGTAATCGGAACAACCTACCACGCATTGGTAAGGTTGATTTCACCCATGATGTAAAAAAAAGTGTGCCAATTCTGGCACACTTTTTTTAGTCCGATAAATATTCAAAAAAGAAATTATCCTTGGTTTGTCCTGTGAAATTTTTGCCCTTAAAAACTGTGGAAACTTCCTTTGAATCGTTTTCCACCTTGCCCTTTGTTTTAATTTCGTGCACGGTAGCCTCAACTGTGCGGGCAATCTCAGTAAATGGAGTTATACTGCCCACAAAAAGCACCGCAATTGAAAGTGCAAATGCCAACGACTGTTTCGTTTTATAAAAATCCTTAACTGCATCAGTAACCAAAAGGCAAAGCACCAAAAGTGCAGGCACAGATGCACGCATGCAAAAATCGATAGATTTACCCACAACGAAAAATGGAATTAAAAGAAGCGATACTACAACAATAAAGTAAAGTGAGCTTTTTTTGAACTTTTTCAGCGCAATCAATGCGTAAACGCCAACCTCCAATATTAAAAAGAGTATGTAATAGGTTGGTTTTACACCATTGAGCTTTGCAAACATATATCCCACCGGAACTGCAGGCAGAAGATAGAGCAAATGAATTTTCTTAAAATTGTTTCCACCTAAGAACACAAAGTACAAAAACGCCCATATACCTAAAATAATTACCATGCCTAAAAAGTTAAAGGCAGGAGCTTGAGAGGAAGTGGCTTGGGACGAGGTGTTGCCCGATGCAATGTTGCCTTTTAAGTAAAAAAATGTAATTATACCGCTGTAGCCGCCGCCTAAAACATTCTGGAAAGTGAAAAGCGAAAGAAACGATTCTTTAAAGTTTTTTGTAAAGGTTCTTTCAAAAATGGGCTCATTGTGATTTGTAAATGCACACCATAAAAATATTGGAATCAGTCCCACAAAAGGCAGGGGACTTGACAAAAGAGTAACCCCCATTATGAAAACAAGGTTTTTGTTGTTCTTTTCCAAAAGGAGCATGAGTGTTGCAATCCACACAGGAAGTGACTGGTTAAAAACCCAGAAAAGCTGGGTGATATGTGAGGAGTACTGGAAGTTTTTTGCCCACCATTCAAGGTGATAGGTTAACTTGCTTCCCTCTTTAAATGCCCATTTGCCAACCTGAAGAGTTGAAAGTGAGTCGCTTACAAGCGGTGCAAGTAATCTGCCCACAACATCAAGCCCCGAAAAGCAAAGGAAAAACACTAAAGGGTACAAAACCACCTTTTTATGGATAAGGCACAAAAGATACCAGATAAGTGCCATGCCCATAATTGCCCATATCACAGAAAAAATGTAGCCTGCCTCAAGAGTTGTGAGCTTGCCTAAAAGTGCCGACGGAAGCCAGAATCCGATGTAGTAAATAAGACCTACCTCGTTTTCAGAAACAGTTTCCTTTGGTGGCCATGAGTAATTTACCAGTATGTCGAAAATGGTGTTTCTTGTTGCATGGTCGTTATTCTGCCACAAAATGTTGCCAATGCCCGATAAAAGAACAACGGCGCAAATAATAAATAAGCCTGCTGTAATTTTAACAGCATCGGTTCTTTCCGCTTTAAGTGAAGCTAACCCCTCTGAGTTAGATGCGGCAAAAACAATTGAAAAAATAATTGCCAGAGAAAACGCATTTGATGCAGGGAAGCTAACAAAACCCAGGGAGAAAATTAAAAAGGGCAAAGATAGGTACAAATATATTAAAAATGGTACAATTTTCTTTTTCATTCAAACACCGCCTTTTGATAAAGTATATAATAATACGGTAAAGATTGTCAACAAAACTTATACAAAAGTTTGACATATTCCTCTTTTTTTGTTATTATAAAAATTGGTGGTCAAAGGACATTTACGGAGGCTTGATTATGAAAAAAATAAGCATTGTAATTCCAACATACAACGAAGAAGAAAATGTAAAAGCCATGGCAGACGCTGTAACGGCGCTGTTTTCGGTTCAGCTTGAAAACTACGATTATGAAATCATTTTTATAGATAACTGTTCAAAGGACAAAACAAGAGAGTGCCTTGAAGAAATCTGCATGAACAACAAAAAGATAAAAGCAATTTTCAATGCAAAAAATTTCGGACAGTTCAATTCGCCCTATTACGGACTTTTGCAGGCATCGGGCGATTGTGCGGTGCTTTTGGCGGCGGATTTTCAGGACCCTGTTGACATGATACCTAAGTTTGTAGCCGCATGGGAAAAGGAAAATTACAACATTGTCTGCGGCATAAAAACCTCCTCCAAGGAAAATAAATTAGTGTATGCATTAAGAAGCATTTACTACAAAGCAATAAAGCGCATGAGCGATGTGGAGCAGATTGAGCATTTCACAGGCTTTGCATTGTATGACAAAAGCTTTATTGAGGTTTTAAAAAAGCTGGAAGACCCAAAGCCATTTTTGCGAGGCATTGTGGCGGAATTGGGTGGCAAAAGGTGCGAAATTGAATACACTCAGCCAAAAAGAAGAGCAGGCAAAACAAAAAACAACTGGTATTCTCTCTACGATGCGGCAATGCTCAGCTTTACCTCCTACACAAAAATTGGTTTAAGACTTGCAACCTTTGCAGGCTTCTTTGTGGGGTTGATGAGCGTGTTAATAGGAGTAGTGTACCTTGTGTTAAAGCTTTTGTATTGGAACAGGTTTGCCGCAGGTCAGGCACCCATTCTTATAGGTATGTTTTTCTTGGGCGCAGTACAGCTTTTGTTCATCGGCATTATGGGTGAGTACATACTCAGCATGAACAGCCGTATAATGAAAAGACCACTTGTTGTGGAAGAGAGAAGGATAAATTTCCATGATGAACAATGAAGAGTGGAGCAGTGAAGAAAAACTGAAAAAGCTTCATGAGGTGTCACTTATTCTGTTGCAAAAAGCCGACAGCGTTATGAAAGAAAATAAGCTTTCCTACATGCTTGATGCAGGTACTCTTTTGGGAGCAATAAGGCACAAGGGATTTATCCCCTGGGATGACGACGCTGACATATGCATGCTTCGAGAAGAGTATGACAAGTTTTTAAAAATTGCACCCGATTGCTTTAATGGTGACTTTGATTTTATTTTGCCCGGGCAAAAGGGCGATAATAAGTTTTACGACTTTGTGCCAAAAATCACCTATAAAAAAATGTGCGTGTCGCAGGCAGGCATTGACGATTTGTTTTACGGCGGAAAGTACTCAAATCCGGCGTTGGACATTTTTGTAATTGATAAGGTGCCCAACAGTAAAATAGGGCAAAGTCTTCACACAAAAATGCTCGTTTTTATATATGGACTGGCGATGGGTCACAGAAGAGAAATTGACTACTCAAAGTACTCAAAAGCTGAGGCAATGGTAATATGGGTTTTATCAAGGGTTGGCAAAATAATCCCCTTAAGCCTAATTGCCTTCTGGTATGACTCCGTTGCGAAAATGTTTTCGAAGAAAAACAAAAAATATGTTATGAGCACCCATTCGGCAATGGACCACTTTGGAGATTGCTATGAATACGAATGGTATAAGGGTATTACCATGGGCGAATTTGAAAAACTCAGTTTTCCCATGCCTCGAGGGTACGACTCAATATTAAAAAAGCACTACAATGACTACATGAGTCTTCCGCCTGAGGAAAAGCGTGTGCCCAAGCATTTGAGCTTTGACATATTTGAAATAAGGGAATAATATTATGAAAGAGTTTTTTAAAATACTTTTTTCATTTGATTTAAAAAATATATTTCACACTCCTACAAAAAACCCATTCCTGCAGTTTTTCAGGTACGGCTTTGTGGGAGCTGTTGCAACAGTTTTTGACTGGTGTGTGTTTTATGTGTTAACAAAGCTTGGACTTTTTTACATGCTAAGCGGAGTCATTGCCTTTGTAACAGGGCTCAGTGTGAATTTTCTGTTGTCGAAAAGGTTTGTTTTTTCGGCCGAAAAAACTGACTTTAGTTCAAAAACTGAATTTATTACCTATGCTGTTATCGGCATACTTGGGTTACTTATAACCGAGGCTATTATGTATGTTATGATAACAAAGCTTAAGCTTTATTTTATGATACCTAAAATAATCGCCACAGGCGTTGTCTTTGTTTGGAATTTTGTAGCAAGAAAGGCTGTTTTGTACAGAGGTTGATTTTATGGAAAAGGTTATTATTGTGGGTGCAGGACCTGCAGGGTTGACCTGTGCCTATGAACTTTTAAAAAGCGGTAAAGACTACAGTGTTACAATATTTGAAGAATCTGACTCAATTGGCGGCATCAGCCGCACAGTGTGCCATAACGGAAACCGAATGGATATTGGTGGTCATAGGTTCTTTTCAAAGGATAAACGAGTTTGTGAGTGGTGGGAGGAAATAATGCCCACCCAGGGTAAGCCCTCTTACGATGATTTGGTTTTAAAAAGAGAAAGAGAGCTTTCGCAAAATGGCCCTGACCCTGAAAAGGAAGACGTGGTTATGCTAAAGCGTGACCGTGTGTCGAGGATTTATTACAAAAAGAAATTCTTCGACTATCCCATAACCATGAAAATGCAAACCTTTATAAACATGGGCGCAATTTCAACAATCACGGCAGGCTGCAGTTACCTTAAATCCACTCAGAAAAAGCTACCCGAGGAAAACCTTGAAAACTTTTACATAAACCGTTTCGGCAAGGTTTTGTACTCCATGTTTTTTGAAGGCTACACCGAAAAGCTCTGGGGGCGCCACCCGTCACAAATTTCAGCGGATTGGGGCGAGCAGAGAGTTAAAGGGCTTTCCATCCGTGCAGTAATAAAGGACATGCTCAGAAAGCTTACCAACAAAAAAGGTGAGCAAGAGGTTGAAACCAGCCTTATTGAAGAATTTTTGTATCCAAAGCTTGGTCCCGGTCAATTGTGGGAAGAGGTTGCAAAAAAGGTTCTGGAAATGGGCGGTGAAATTAAAATGAACTGCTCAGTGAAAAAGATAGTTAATGACGGCGGTAAAATTACAGCTGTGCAATACATGGAAAATAAAAAGGCAAGAGTGGAGGAATGTGACATTTTAGTTTCCACAATGCCTGTAAAGGACTTGGTGGCAGGGCTCAACAATGTGGACAAAGATGTTTCCCGCATTGCCCAGAACCTTCCTTACCGTGATTTTGTAACGGTGGGACTTTTGTTGGACAAGCTCAATTTAAAAAACAAAACAAAAATTAAAACAATTTCAAACATTGTTCCCGACTGCTGGATTTATGTTCAGGACACAGGTGTGAAACTGGGCAGAATACAAATTTTTAACAACTGGTCGCCTTACATGGTAGAGGACGTTGAAAACAAAGTGTGGATAGGACTTGAGTATTTCTGCAACGAAAACGACCGGTTCTGGAGCATGGAGGAAAACGATTGTGTGAATTTTGCCATTGACGAATTGAAAAAAATGGGCGTTATCGGAAAGAAAACAGTGGTTTACGATTCCCACCGTGAAAGGGTGAAAAAAGCATACCCTGCATATTTCGATACATATAATGAGTTTGACAAGATAATTGAATATCTTGACAAAATTCCAAATCTCTACTGCATAGGCAGGAACGGACAGCATCGTTACAACAACATGGACCATTCAATGGGTACAGCCTTTGAAGCAGTGAAAAATATTACAGGCGGTATTCTGGAGAAGGGTAACATATGGAGTGTAAACACTGAAAAGGAATATCACGAGGAAAAAAGCAATTAAAGAAAGGATGACTAAAAAATGGAACATCTTATTTTATTATGGTATTTGTTATCGGCTGTTGTTTTGGTATTGTTTTCAATTAAATGTGCCGACTATGTTGACATGCTTGACAAAAAAACAAACATGTCGGGCGCCTTCATCGGCGGCGTAATTTTGGCGGCAGTAACTAGTCTTCCTGAGCTTATTACAAGCATTTCCTCAATTGCCATCGGCAACGAGGGCCTTATAATAGGCAACGTGTTAGGCAGCGACGTGTTCAATCTTTGTATTTACGGTGCTCTTACGGCGCTTAGTGTGAAAAACTTCAGACGTGCAAAGCTTGGCGATTCACACATTAAAACAATTATCTGCACAGTTTTGGCATATCTTGTAACAGGTGCAGTGCTCTTCTTTGAAATTGGTTCTATTCCCGGTGTGTCAATTAACATCGCATCAGTTATTATTGTTATTCTTTATGCAATTTCCTGTAAGTTCCTTGCATCTGACGATGCTGAAAGCGAAGGCGAGGACGACAGCGACCTTACATTAAAGCAGGTTATCGTAAGATTTATTCTTTGTGCAATCGGTCTTGTTATTGCAAGTGTTATCATAACAAGAATTACCGACGTGATTGACAAACAGTATAATCTCGGTGCTTCCCTTGCAGGTGCACTTTTCCTTGGTGTTGCAACCTCCATTCCCGAGCTTGCAAGCAGCATTTCTCTTGTGAGAAAAGGCAACTTCAACGCTATGGCAGGTAATGTTCTGGGCAGTAACATGTTCAACTACATCATTTTCTCTCTTGCAGATATTATTGCGTTCAACAAGGACGTTTACCAGATTACACCCGACTCAAAGCTTCTTATCGTTTTCGGTCTTGCTTCCACATTCCTTACAGCAGCATCTGTTATTATTAAAGGCAAAACCTCCTCTGAGGAGAGCATAAAGAAAAACTCCATAGCAGTAAACGGTGCCCTTGTGATTTTGGGTACACTTATTTGTGCAAGCTATGTAATGTTTATCGCATGCTCTATGGCAAATGGTTAATAACATGTATCCAACAGGAGAGGAAGCTTTAAAGGAGCTTGAAAAAGGCTACAAAATTAACCCGACAAGGTGGGTTGACCATTGTAAGTACACAGGGGAAGCGGCAAGAAATATTGCTTTAGCTGCAGGCCTTGACGGACAAAAGGCGTATGTGTTGGGGCTTTTGCACGACATAGGCAGAAGATACGGCTTTTCAGGCATACGCCACATTGTGGACGGATATAATTATGCAATGGAGCAAGGCTGGGAGGATGTTGCACGAATAAGCATGACCCATTCCTTTGCGGAAAATGTTCCCACCATTAACCCGTCCATGATGGATCTGACAAATGAGGAATATGAATTTGCAAAGAACTATCTTAAAAGCATTACATATGATGACTATGACATATTGATGCACCTTTGTGACAATATTGCTCTTCACTCAGGTTATGTGCTTATGGAAAAAAGAATGATTGACATTTCCATGCGCCACGGTGTTCACCAGGGCACGGTGAAGCGCTGGGAAAAGCTTTTTGAAATAAAAAACTATTTTGAAAAGAAAATGGGTAAAAGCATTTATTCCGTTTTGCCCGGAGTTGTTGAAAACACATTTGATTTATAAAAAAACCGTTGCGAAAGCAACGGCTTTTTTTATAAATCGTCCACGTCTTGCTCGGGCTTTTCGCCAATATCGCGAGGTGTGCCTGTCCAGCTGCCTAAAGGGTCACAGCGTAAAGAGTCGGGATTTATAAATTCCTTTGCAATTTCCTGACCCAGTTTTTTTATTTTTTCGTTCTCACGGAACTTTTTTTTGTCATTCATGTTATACCTCCTTTACAGTTGTGTTACTATTATTGACTAAAAAAATAAAAAATATATAATATATATTAGGGGACATATCGAAGTAACAGGTGGTTTTATGAAAAAAATAATTTCCTTTTTATTGATAATATGCATGCTTTGTCCTTTTTGCACTGTTTCGGCAAATGAAAACACGGCAAAAGTTCATCTTTTTGGTGACGAATGGGCACAAGACTGGGGCAAGGAGCTTTCGGGCTATGTTGAAAACACAGCCTTTATTAACTGTGCAACAAAAGGCGATTTACTTTCTTTACTCGAAAAGAAGGCTGAATACAAAAATATTTCTTCACTCGACACTGTGATTATTTCATACGGCGTTATGGAAAAGGACCGCCCGGGTGATAAAAACGCTGATTTTAAGAAAAATCTTGAAAAAATAACACAAAGCCTTACAAAAAAAGGGGCAAGGGTTATTTTTGCCTCCATTTGCAGTACCATGAGATTTAATTCCTTTACAGGCAAAATGGAAGAAACCAAGAATTTTTATACCGAAACAACAAAAGAAATTGCAAAGAAAAACAATATTACATATATTGACCTTGCAGCTCTTACTGCAAACATGGCAAATAAGCTCGGCGGAGGTAACATTCACCGCCTTTACAAAGCGCCGCTTTCCTTAACCGGCAGTGGAGTAAAAATGTGTGCACACGAAGTCTTTTGCGAACTGTCAAAAATCGAAAGCCTTGGGGGCATTCTTAAAAACAATTTCTATTCCGTAACGGATTTTGTGGGCGGAAAAACTGAAATTGACCTTTTTTACGAAGAAACACTATTTGATGAATTTGTAATTTACATAAAGGGCGGTGTTAATGTAAGGGTAAATTCGAATTATCTGCCCGATGGTGACAGCAATGCGCTTGTGAAAAGTGAAAACGGCAAAATAACCGTGGAGGCATTACGCTGTGAAAAAATTCAGGTGAGCCCTGTGTACCGCTTTGAAGGACAGGGCGTTTCCACAACTGAAAATCCCTATACAAATTCTCTTTTGCCGGGAGTTTACGACGTAACAGTAAAAAAGAGCGAAAGCCTTAAGGCAAGCGTTTACTTAAACGGCTACATGATTGCCGCAAATCTTGACATGCCCGGAACCGAGGCTGTTACCTTTGCGTCTGAACACACCTTTAAAAATTATCACCATGAAACCGACAAAATAAATGTAAAAATCACAGGTCTTACAGACAAGCTTGACTACATATACTTTGCACCATCTCCCATTATATATGAAGAAAAGCCGGTTATTTATCTTGCAGGCGACTCTACCGTGTGCAATTATTACCCCCTTGCAAGAAGCGGTAACGAGGCGGACGGCACTGTTATGACAGGGTGGGGCATGCTTCTTTCCAAGTACGTGGATGCCCAAGTGGTAAACTTTGCCGCAAGTGGTGAATGGGCGTCCAAATGGTACGCCGAAAGGTTTGAAATCGTTGAAAAGGAAGGCAAGAAGGGCGACTATTTTGTAATCCAGTTTGGTATTAATGACCACGACAAATCAACTCTTGACGACATGACAACCTCGTTAAATGCAATGATTGACCGTGTAAGTGCCAAGGGCATTATTCCAATTCTTGTAAGTCCGCAGATTTCAGCAGGCTATGGCTGGGGCGATGTGGGCGAAGTTGGCAAGAGTGATGGCGGAAAATACGAGGAGTTTTTCTCAGCCGTAAGAAAAATTGCCGAAAAACGTGGCGTTTTCTATGTTGACCTTACCGACCTTTCAGCAGGCTGGTTTTCCGAAGTGGGCAGAGAGGGTGTTTACAAAAAGTATCACCTTTGGGATTACGAAAATAATAAGCCTTCCGACATGATGCACCTTTCCTACAAGGGCGCCGATGCAATGTGCAGATTTTTTGTGCTGGGACTTAAAAAGCTTCAGAGCACAAATGCGACAGATAATTGGGGGAATAATCTCAGTTTGTTAAAAATTTGGTAAAAAATTTATGCAAAAAAAGTAACAAAACTATTTACACGGACGAAAATTTAGTGTATTATATAGGATAGATATATCATAATCGCTATTATTGTGCGGAGGCGAGAAAATGAAAAGAAAACGCATGCAAAAATTATTGTCTGCGGTGTTATGTTTTGTTCTTATTGTGTCTTGCGTACAGGTTTCAGCGTGGCAGATTGACACGGAAATTGACAAGATGTATTTTGTCAATTGTATTTTCGACGGCTTGGGTATTAATGAGCTTTTGCCGTCAGGTGATGTCAATCTGAAAGAAAGTGATGCAGGTAAGGTGGCTGCTTTGGTTGAAAAGGGGATTATAGATGAGAGTGACTATGGAACTCTTTACGACCCTATTCGAAAAGAAGAAGCTGTTGCAATATTGGTAAAAACCCTTATCGCAAGAAAAAACGACCTTTCAGTAGGCTGTGATCTGAACTTTACAGATAAAGAGGACATTGACCCAAAGCTTCTTACATACATTGAGGTTGCGGCAGGCAATGGTATTATTAAAAACAGCGGAGAGTTTTATCCGAAAACCACAATTTCTGCAGGCGAAATAGCAGAATGGATGAACCTTTTGGAGGAAAGCTATATGAAACTTCCTGTAATTAAGGGTAGCGGCATAAGACGAATTCAATTCCCTGTTCTTGAAAATGAGAATGTTGAAAGACCCGACTATATCGACGAGAGGTACAAGTTGGTATTTAACGACGATTTTGACGGCGATAGCTTAGATACAACCAAATGGGGTTACAACTACTCCTGGGGTCACTCCCATAACCATGCGGCATGGTGTGTTCCCGAAAATGTTATTGTTAAAGACGGTATCCTCACCTTAAAGGGTGAAAACCAACAGCATCCTGATGCAGTTGGTAAGCGGGGTACATTTAATAATAAGAAGTATGACATTGTTTATACTTCCGGTGCAGTTAACACACACCACAAATTCAATTTCGACTACGGCTACTTTGAAGCCAGGATGAAAATGCCCAAGGGCAAAGGCATGTGGCCTGCATGGTGGATGCTTAAGGACGGTTGGCCACCCGAAATTGATATGCTCGAGGTTTTGTGTTCAAAGCCTCATGAACTCCATGTGAATTTCCATTACGGTCCTGCATGGAACGAGCACTACAGCCACGAACAGGTTTTAAACCTTGGCTACAGCACAAGTGATGACTACCATACATACGGATTTGAATGGACCCCTGACTACATGCGTTACTATGTTGACGGCAAACAGGTTGGTCACGATTTCACAAACAAGAGTGCAATTAAAGAGGCAAGCGGTATGTACATGATACTGAACCTTGCAATTGATGGTTGGGACGGAAAACCCGATTCCTCAACTGTATGGCCTGCCGAGTTCTGTATTGATTATGTAAGAGCATGGCAGCTTAACGAATGATTATAATGCGGAAGCGTTATATATAAAATAGTTGGAAATTTTTTAACATATTTTGCCGGGAAACGGTAAATTTAGGAGGAATGTCAAATGAAAAAGAGTAGCATGATGTTCAAGGTTCTTTGCCTTGCTGTTTGCTTTGCACTTTCTCTTGCAACACTTCCTGCTTTTGCAGAAGAGGTTGCTGAGGATGTAGTTGAAGAAACAGTAGCAGAGCCTGTTGAAGATGTTACAGAAGCAGAAGATGTTGTTGAAGAAGAAATCGAAGAGGTTGAAGTGTTGGACCTTTTCACAGCAACTCTCCGTGACGGTGGTGTATATGTTACACCCGGTGCAGACAATGCGGCAGTATTCACTCATGATTCTTTAAGATATAGAGTTGAAGCCGGTAGCGGTAACCTTATTAAGCTCGACGGTTTTGAATCTGATATTACTATCGAGGACGAAATTGCCGAAACAGAAAAGAACCGTATCCAGGCAAATGGTGAAATCACAACAGATGCTGCACACAGCGGTTACTTCGGACTTTCCGTTTCTGCAGGTGATGTTGTTTACCGTACAGCAGTTACAGGTGGCGACATTTACGTATTCTCTGCTTGGGTTAAGATGCCTGCAAGCAGCAGCATTAATGATGATGACCGTGCATTTTTGGTTGTTGGCGAAAGCGGCAATGAATATGTGGTAGGTTGGAATGAAATCGGCAGAGAAATTGATGTGACAGACACATGGCAGCAGATTATCTTCACATTTAAGGCTCCCGAAACAGGTCTTTTCCAGATGGATTTCAACTACAAGGGCAAAAATCCTCTCGCAATGGATGACCTTGAGCTTTATGACGCAGAAATCTTTGACAACCCCTTGGAAATCAAAGAAGTTATCTGCACAGACGCCGATGGTGCGGAATACACACGTTCCTCTAAGTTCACAACATCCGGCACACTTACACACAAGACAGTTCTTTACAACTATGATGAAGACGACGTTTTCTTCACAGCTGTTATGGTTCTCTATAAGAACGATATCATGATTGGCTTTGAGACAATCGATGAATGCGCTCTCGTATTGGATGAAACAGAAGTTACTTTTGAGATTGAAATCCCCGAAGATGAAGATCTCAGCCAGTATAAGTATATGGTATATTTCATCAGTGATACAGCACCTACTCAGTACTATGGTGAGATGCCTTCGTTGATGAACCCCTACATTGTAGAGGGCAAGTAATTTAATCCGATATGAATGGAGGAAGAAAAATGAACGGCAATAAAATGACAAGAGTTTTAGCTATCCTTGTTTGTGCTTTTATGCTCATTCAGAGTATGGCTATCGGCGCTTTAGCGGCTGATATTGACCCTGAAGCTGTCGTATATGTAAAACCTGAAGTGGTAAGCGCTGTTGCAACTCAGGTTGGTATGAATTATATTTATGTTGACGTTGTTACTGAAAACTGTGACAATGACCAGACTGTTATGGCATATCTTGTTGATGCTGAAGGAAACTTGGTAACAGTTGGTTACGCTCCCGTTGGAAGCAACAAGGCTGAAATTAAGCTTGGTGCACCCGACGATGCATATACCGCAACATATAAGATTGTTGTTGCACTTAACAAGGCTGCAGATGTTTTCCCTGCAACAGTTTACTACATTGGTGTTGAAGACGTTACAGGTTTCTTTGAAGCTATCAATATGACAGAAGGCGATGTTAAGACTGAACTTGACGAGCACTATAGTGCACTTTCTGTTATCAAGTATGCAGAAGACGAAGAAGGTAACGTAATTCTTGCTCTTACAGGCGAAGATTATGAAGACCTTTCCAAGGATGCAAAGAAAAACTTTGCAGACCTCATTTTAAACGGCGTTAATGGTAAGTTCTCTTTAGGCAAGGGCGAATACAACGCTGAAAACTCCGAAGATTTTGTTAAGGAAGCGTACATTATAGCTTCTTACAACACAGGTGATCTCACAGACAGTGAAATGGCAGAGCTTCTTTACAAGTTCGCATCTGTAATCGGTTTTGATGCAGAGGATGAAAACCTTTACGGTAAGATTGAACAGAAGGATACACTTGTAAAGGTTCTTGAAACTATCGACAAAGATGTTGAATCAGTTGAACAATTAAATACAGCACTTGAAAAAGCTGCTGCTATCCAGATTGTAAACGAAACACACTGGCTCAACCTTGTTAACGTAGTTGCAGAAAACAATGAATTGTTCGGTGTAGACGAAGATGAGATTGAAGATCTTCTTGATTCCAAGAGACTCAGAAAAGCATTCTGTGAAGAATTCAAGGGTACATACTACAGCGTTGAAGAAATTCAGGATGCTTGGGAAGATGCATTCAAGGCTGCTAAGAAGGAAATTAACAAAGAGTCTTCCTCCGGTGGCGGCGGTGGCGGCGGCGGTGGTTCCGTTGTTGTGAACACTGTATCCACACAGATTTCTGACACAGAAAACAACTACGACCCCAACGTTGAAATTCTTGACTATTATACAGATATGGGCGAATATGGCTGGGCTTCCGATGCTATTTTGAACCTTACAAAGAAGGAAATAGTAACAGGCTACGGCGATAAGAAGTTCGCTCCTGCAAATTCTCTTACAAGAGCTGAATTTATGAAAATGCTTGTAAACGTATTTGGTCTTGCAGACATTACAGCAACAAGCACATTTACAGATGTTGACCCCAATGCTTGGTATTATGTATATGTAGCAAGTGCTGAAAAGCTTGGCCTTGCTCAGGGCTACGGCAATGGTACATTCGGTGTTAATGACCCCGTAACAAGACAGGATGCAGTAACTCTTATTTACAGAACAGCAAAGCTTAAGGGCTTATCAACAGAAAAGTTCAAGAAGGGCTTGGATGGCTTAAAGGATAAGGGTGAAATTGCTCCTTATGCAGTTGACGCAGTAGAAGCTCTTTACAACGCAGGTGTTTACCTTGATGCTTCCGATCCTAAGAGCATTAATGTATTTGAACCTACAAGAAATGCTACACGTGCTTACGTAGTAGTTCTCTTGAACCAGTTGTATATTTACATGAGCAAATAAATTCAAAGAGATTGAGAGGGTTGCAATATGAAAAAGAGAATTATGAGCATGCTTATTGTGCTCACAATGGTTATCTCTCTTATAGTTGTTCCCAACAGCGCATCAGCAGGTAATTTCTACGACACTGTTGATACAGACTGTGAGCTTGCAGTTGATGTACTCAGCGCTTTGGGCATTATGGGAGGTTATACGGATGGTTCTTTCCTTCCTTATAACACAATTACACGTGCAGAAATGGTTGCTATCGCAGTAAAGCTTGCAGGTATCGAAGGATACCCCGAAACAGCTCCTGACGACATGAACCTTTTCAACGATATGTATGACTACGATGGTTGGGCTGGCGGCGTTATTGCAGTTGCAAAGGCTGCAGGTATCGCAAGAGGCGATGATGAGGGTAACTTCAATCCCGACATGAGTGCAAGCTACGAAGATGCTATGCAGATGGTTGTTTCTGCTCTTGGCTATGCACACCAGGCAATCGGTCGTGGCGACAAGCCTTCTGATTACGTTTATGTTGCTCAGAAGCTTGGTCTTACAAAGAAACTTTCTACATCCATGGGTAACAACATTACACGTGCTGACGTGGCAAAGCTTGTTTATGCGGCTTTGACAGTTGACATCATGGAAGGCGTTGCTTACTCTGTTGACGGTACAACAGTTGACTACCGTGCAGTTGAAGGCAAGAACGCACTTAACACATATTTTGATGTTTACGAAATCAATGGTATCATTACAGATAATGAATATGCTGCTATCGACGGTGAATCCACTGTTGATGAAAGACAGGTGCTCATTAACGGTGAAGCTTTTAACGTAGGTTCTACTGATATTGAATCCTATCTCGGTTACTATGCAACTGTATATGCGCTTAACGGCGAAGATCAGGATTCTGACGGCAGAACAATTGTTGCTTACAGTGTTAAGAATGTAAAGAACAATTCAATGTCAATTCTTTCCGAAAACATTGAATCTGTTACATCCGCATTTGACGGCTACACATTCGAATACTGGAACAACAAGGACACAGACAAGAAGGCTAAAACTGTTCAGACAAGTGCTACACCTCTTGTTCTTTACAACGGCAAGGCAGTTATTGATGCTACAGTAAGCCTTATGCAGCCTGAAAATGGTCATGTTGTGTTAATCGACAACAACGGTGACGACAAGTACGATATTATCGATGTTTGGGAATATGAACTTGTTTACGTATTCTCTGCATCTCAGACAACAGGTAATGTTTCCGGTTATTTTGACCGCACAGCATCCTACAAGTTTGACCCCGCAAGCGACGCCTATCATGTAACTTTCCTCAACGCTCAGGGTGGTGTTGCACAGCTTTCTGACATTAAGCAGTACAGTGTACTTTACGTATATGAATCTATTGACAAGCTTCAGAAGAAGGTTGTTATTTCCAACAACAAGATCAATGGTGAAGTTACAGAAATCTCTGACGAAGGTTTTTATACAATCAACGGCATGGAATACGAAATTTCTCCTGCAGCTAAAGGCAAGGTTGAACTTGCAGTTTCTGACACAGGCGACTTCTATCTTGATGCCGACATGCGTATTGTAGGCTTTGAAGGTACTACAGTTATCAGAAAGAACATTGGTATGTTTATCTCTGTTAACGACGGCGGTCTCCTCCGTGGTTACCAGGTAAAGGTTCTTACTCAGAACAGTGGTGTGAAAATTTACAATCTTGCATCCTCCATCAAGGTAAACGATGACAAGATGACAAGTAAAGAGTTCTGTGCATTGGCATATACAGACGCACTTTTCGGAACAACTGAAGACCCCAACTACATTGCAAATGAAATGGCTCGTCCTCATCCTTCAAGAGCTGCTTTCCTTTACAAGCTTAACAGCAAGGACGAAATCTGCGAAGTAATTGTTGTTGGTGAAGAGGATACTTATCTTCAGACAAGACAGATTAAAACAGCCGGCTACCTTTACTACAGTGCAGGCTACAAGTGCTTACACTACAGCCAGGAAACAGTAGTTGACGAATTCGGCAACACAGTAGGTAAGAGAACTTATTGTGATGACAAGACAATAAACTTCCTTGTTGAAGAAGCAGTTTCAAAGCTCGATGATAACCAGTCCTTCATGACAAAGTACATGAATACATACTGGGATAACTACAACTTCGATATTTACGATTACTGCTATGCATATTACTACAGCCCCGACGGCTCACCTATTGATATGCAGAAGACAATCTGTAATTTCCTTGTAATGGCTAACTGGTACGATGATTCTGTAGACTCTTCTGAAGATACTGAACAGAACAGAGATGCTACATATTATCAGGATAACACACCTCCCAAGTTTATCCACAAGATTACAGATGCTGTTGACCGTGCAAACGGCGAAAACACAGTAAGAGTTTATTACTATGACGGCACAAGCATCAGAAATGCTATCGTAAGACCTCAGTATTCCTGGGTAGCATATGTTGATTATGAGAAATATCCCAATGGTTTCCCTGTAAGAATTTCTACACATGGTTCTTACATTGAAGACGTTGCTCCTTACTTTGACGAAGCAGGTCTTGGCGATTACGCAAAGATGTGGAACGTAACAAAGCCCATCTACAACGAAACAACTGAAACTAACCTTATGCCCTTCCAGCCCTTCTACCAGGAACAGTGGAGAAGATGGAACTATTGGTCCAGTGCTCAGTATTGTACTCGTTTCTACTGCGGTATGGTAACATCTATTGATGAACTTGTAGGCAGAAAGCTCTTCAGTGTGGCTTATGCAAACTCCGGTTCCGATACTGACGGTGACGGTTTCGCAGACTCTTACAACCTTGGCGTTCTTTCTAACGAAAGACTCGAAGGTAATGTATACAAGCTCAACTTTGACCGTGCAGGCTACCTTGAATCCATCACAAAGGGTTCAACAAGCGATATTACACCCGGTCAGCTTGTTCTCGTAAGAAAGAGAGCATACGATTCTTCACCTAAGTGGGCATCCCTTACAGGTTATGCAATCCATGAAATTTTCGTTATCGGTGATGACGTGGCAGAGCTTGATTATCTTGACGGCTTCTACAAGCAGGTTCAGGAAGAAATCATGACAGAAGAATAATTAAGCTATAAAAATCCGCAAGAGAATTCTCTTGCGGATTTTTTAATTTTTTTAAAAAAAGTACTTGACATTTAGTAAAACAAAGGGTATAATAACGAAGTAGTCAAAAATAAATATTCCTCTATAGCTCAGTCGGTAGAGCGCATGACTGTTAATCATGATGTCGTTGGTTCAAGTCCAACTGGAGGAGCCATGAAAAAAGCAACCAAGTTCGGATCGTAGCCATGTCGTTCTGTGA
>JAZQCM010000035.1:0-14737 GCA_045546275.1 Clostridia bacterium
TACCCATTCAACACGTGTTCTGCCGTTTTCGATGCCCAGGTATTCGAGCATTGAGAAAAGAAGTGTCATTCTTCTTCTTGCATAATAGTTACCTGTAGAGTAGTGGCAGTCACCGGGGTGGCAACCACACATGATTACACCGTCAGCACCCTTTTCAAACGCACGGAGAATAAACATAGGGTTTACTCGGCAAGAGCAGGGAACACGGATAATCTTAACGTCAGCGGGGTACTGAAGACGGCTGCTGCCTGCAAGGTCAGCACCTGCATAACTACACCAGTTACAGCAAAATGCCACTATTTTAGGTCTGAATTCTGTATTGTTTATCGACATATTGCATCCACCTCCGCTATAATCTGTCTGTTACTGAAGCCCTGAAGGTCCATGGCACCGGAGGGACAAGCAACTGTACAAGCACCGCAACCCTGACAAAGAGCGTTGTTAACACGAGCAACACGTCTGTCTTCGCGGATACCGTGGTCGTTAACCTGGATAACCTCGTAGCTGATAGCACCATAGGGACATACATTTGCACAAACGGAACAACCGTTACAAAGAAGCTCGTCGCTCTTTGCTGTACAGGGGTTGGTAAGGAGCTTATCCTTAGCTAAAAGACCGATAGCCTTAACCGCTGCCGCACCTGCCTGTGCAACTGTTTCGGGAATATCCTTGGGTCCCCGACATACGCCGGAGAGGAAAATACCTGCTGTGGGCGATTCAACGGGACGAAGCTTTGCGTGAGATTCTGTAAGGAAGTTGTTTGTATCAATACTTGCTGTAAACATTGTAGCAATTCTTCTTACGGAAGGATCGGGCTCGATAGCTGTTGCAAGAACAACCATATCTGCCTTCAATTTAATCTGCTTGTTATCAAGGAGGTCACTAGCCTGAACGAGAAGTGAACCGTCGGGCTGGGGAGCAACCTTACCAACCTGACCCTTGATATAGTTTACACCATATTCTTCAACTGCTCTGCGATAGAACTCGTCAAAGTTCTTCCCGGGAGTACGTACGTCAATATAGAATACTGTAACCTTTACATCCGGATACTTGTCACGGATGAGCATTGCGTGCTTAGCTGTGTACATACAACAAATCTTTGAACAGTAGCTCTTGCCGCGGTTGTCGTTGCAACGGGAGCCAACGCACTGTACAAATACAATATGTTCGGGGTGCTTGCCGTCGGAAAGTCTTTCCAAATGACCCTTTGTGGGACCTGCGGCGTTCATTACACGCTCTAATTCCAAGCTGGTGATAACGTCCTTTGACTGGTTGTAAGCATATTCGTCGTAGTTGTCAAGCTTTATTGTGTCAAAGCCTGTTGCTACAACAATTGCTCCGTACTTTTCTGTTACGATTTCGTCAACCTGGTCATACTTGATAGCTCCTGCCTGACAAATCTTTTCGCAAAGACCACACTTGCCTGTCTTGAACTTAATACAAGCATCTCTGTCAATAACGGGAACATTGGGAATAGCCTGTGCAAAGGGAGTGTAGATAGCACTTCTCATGTTCAAGCCACGGTTAAATTCACTGGGTGTCTTCTTGGAAGGACACTTTTCCTGGCAAAGACCGCAACCTGTACATTTGTCCATGTCTACGCTTCTTGCTTTCTTTCTTATATCTACGGTAAAGTCACCAACGAAGCCTGACACCTTGTCAACCTCGCTGTATGTGTAAATGTTAATCTTTTCATGAGCTGCTGCTTCCACCATTTTGGGTGTAAGAATACAAGCAGAACAGTCCAATGTGGGGAATGTTTTGTCAAGCTGGCTCATTCTTCCGCCAATGGAAGGAGTCTTTTCAACAATATCAACCTCGTAGCCTGCATCTGCAATGTCGAGAGCTGTCTGAATACCTGCAATACCGCCACCGATAACAAGTGCACGCTTTGTAACACGGCTTTCACCGGGGAACAGGGGAGTGTTAAGGTTAACCTTTGCAATTGCTGCACGGGCAAGAATAACAGCCTTTTCAGTGCCTTCTTCAACATCCTTATGAATCCAGGAGCAGTGCTCACGGATGTTTGCAATTTCAACCATGTAGGGGTTAAGACCGGCTCTTTCTGCAGCCTTACGGAATGTACCCTCATGCATTCTGGGAGAACATGAGCAAACTACTATACCTGTAAGATTCTTTTCCTTTACTGCTTCAAGTATTTTTGCCTGACCTGCCTCGGAGCACATGTACTGATAATCTTCAGCATGCACAACGCCGGGTTCATTGGCAATTACTTCAACAACCTTTTTAACGTCAACTGTGGCTGCAATGTTACTGCCGCAGTGACATACAAATACACCAATTCTCTGCATATTCTCACCTCCTGTATCTTCTGAATGCGCTTACGAGTAACTGCTGAGGAAGTTCTTCGTCGAGCAATTCGGGAATTTCGTCAGCCTTAAGGTAATCTTTACCTTTTTCGCGGATAACAACCTGTCTTGCTGCATCAATGAGCTTGCCGGGCTGTACGCTTCTGGGGCAACGCTCAATACAAGCAAAGCATGAAAGGCACTTCCAAAGAGACTTGGAATTTGCCAAAGCTTCGATGTCGTCGTTCACAACATAGGAAACGAACTGATGGGGCTTAATATCCATTTCATCGAAAGCGGGGCAGGTAGCAGAGCACTTGCCGCACTTCATGCATTTGAGAGGATTGGCACCGCTGATTTCTTTTATTTTTTCAGCTTTGTTGTTTGTGTGACTCATTCTGCATCCGCCTCCTTTACGCCAAGAGCTTCAGCCAGTAATTCTGTAAAGTAATATACAGGCACGTCACCCACGGAATTTTTATTAAGGTTGTACATACAAAGGGGACATGCAGTAATAAGCATTTCTGCACCAAAGCCCTTTGCACTTTCAACTATTGTGTCGCACATACTCTTTGCCATATCCTTTTCCTTTAAGGAAATGTAACCGCCACAGCATTCGTTGCGGTAAGGATATACAACGGGGGTTGCGCCGATAGCTGTTATAAAGTCTTCAATAATTGTGGGATTTTCAGGATTGTCAAATGCAAGAATCTCACCGGGACGGAGAAGAAGACAGCCGTAATAAGCACCAATCTTCTTTCCTGTTAAGGGGTTTGTAACCATTTTCTTAAGGTTGTCAAAACCAACACGGTCACGAAGCACTTCCAAAAAGTGAAGAACGTTTGTTTCGCCCTTGTAGGGAGTAGAAAGCTTCATGTAGTTGTTTGCTCTTGTCTGAATATCCAAAACATTTTTCATGTCGTCATTCACACGCTTGATAACGTGGTGACAAGCAGAGCAAAGTGTAACAAGGTCCTGACCTTTTTCTTTTGCTTCGTTAAGAACACGAACCGATGAAAGCTTTGTTGCAATTTCATCACTGCCCAAGGGGTAAACACCGCCGCAGCACTGCCAATCACAAACTTCTTCAAGCTCAAAGCCCAAAGCCAAAGCAGACTTTCTTGCATAAGTGTCAAGGTCTTTAGCCTTTGTTCTTAACGTACAACCGGGATAATAGGTGTACTTCATAGTCGATTATCCTTTCATAATAGTTTTATGTGAAAAAATATTTTCCTTAGTTTTCGGGCATTGTCATATCAATCTGAGCGATGATATCCTTAAGAACCTGAGCGGAAGCCATAAGCTTTTCAACTTCAGAGTGCTTAAGGTCCATGGGGATTTTGCCCTGGATACCGTTGGGACCAACGAGTGTAAGAGTAGAAAGACACACATCTTCAATGCCGTATTCGCCGTGCATCATGGAAGAAACTGTTGCAACGGAGTCGCTTGCTGCTGTTACAATAGAACAAATCTGGCAAACGGAAGCGGATACTGCATAGAATGTAGCACCCTTACTTGCAATAATTTCGCCACCGGACTTCTGAACATACTTGAGCATAGCATCCTTGTCAAGAGGAACAACCTTTTTGCCCATCTTTTCAGCACATTCATAATAATCTTCAAGAGAAACGCCTGCAACGTCAGCACAGGACCAGGGAACAAAGGAAGAATCACCGTGTTCACCATATACATAAGCATGAATGTTTTTCTGAGCAACCTGAAGCTGTTCGGATAAGCCCTGCTTAAGACGTGCTGTGTCCAAAATTGTACCGGAACCGATAATCTGATTTTCGGGAAGACCGGAAATCTTTGTGAACACATATGTCATAATGTCAACAGGATTGGAAACAATAATGTAAAGTGCATTGGGAGCATGCTTTACAATTTCGGGAGTAATACTCTTCAAAATATCAACATTTGTCTGAGTGAGCTCTAATCTTGTCTGACCGGGCTTACGTGCAAGACCTGATGTGATAATAACGATATCGGAATCAACAGCGTCCTCATATTCGCCTGCGGTAACCTTAATGGGGTTACGGAAGCATGTACCCTGGATAATATCCATTACTTCGCCCTTAACCTTAGTCTTGTTAATATCGATCATAACAATTTCAGATGCGATATCTCCCTGGCTTAAAGTGTAGGCAATTGTAGAGCCAACGCTGCCTGCGCCGATGATAGTAATTTTGCTACTCATAGTAACTCTCCTTTATAAATAAATTATTAATTAAAACCTAATACGCCACTAATTATTGTAGCACAAATATACAACAGGAACAAGTGTTTTTTACAAAATATACAGTAAAAAAAGTGCTTAAAATACAAATTTTACAGAAAAAAACGCTTTTTATGCGGATATAAAGGGAAGTATGTGTATTGTGACGAAAATTTCGAATTTTTTTGCAAATCTTTAGTTGTTTTGAATATTGAAATGAAATAAAAAATGTGCTATAATTAAATGGTATTTTTAATAATCGGCTTTTAATGCGAGGAGGATTAAAAATGGGCGGTTTTTTCGGCGTGGCAAGCAAAGAGGATTGTGTTTTTGACTTGTTTTTCGGCGTTGATTATCATTCACATTTAGGTTCACGAAGAGGCGGCATGGCAGTATACGATAAAGAAAGCGGTTTTTCCCGCTCCATCCACAAAATTGACAATGCGCCTTTCAGAACAAAATTTGAAACAGAAGCAAACAACATGCATGGTAATTTTGGTGTGGCAAGTATATCCGATTTCGAGCCGCAGCCTATTTTAGTGCGTTCAAATAATGGTACTTTTGCCATCACAACTGTCGGCAGGGTTAATAATATCGACGAAATTGTTGATAATATGCTCCAAAAGCACACGCATTTTTACGAAATGCAGTCAGGCGGAATTAACCAGACTGAGCTTATTGCGGCACTTATTAACCAAAAGGACAACCTTATTGAAGGTATTCGGTATGCCCAGGAGGTTATTGACGGTTCAATAAGTATTCTTCTTTTAACTCCCAAAGGTATTTATGCTGCGCGTGATAAATACGGCAGAACACCTGTTGTTATTGGCGAAAAGGACAATGCATACTGTGTATGCATGGAATGTTACGCTCACAATAAGCTGGGCTACCACGACTATAAAGAGCTTGGCCCCGGTGAAATTGTTGTTATTGAACCTGATAAGGTTACAACCTTAGTTGATCCCGGTAAGAATATGAAAATGTGCACTTTCTTATGGGTTTATTATGGTTATCCTTCTTCTGCATACGAGGGCATGAGTGTTGAACAAATGCGATACAATTGCGGTAAGTGCCTGGCAGAGCGTGACGGCAGCATTGATGTGGATATTGTTGCAGGCGTTCCCGATTCGGGCCTTGCTACTGCAATAGGCTATTCCAACGAATCTGTAAAACCTTTTGCAAGACCCTTTATAAAATATACTCCCGCATGGTCCCGTTCATTCACACCCATAATCCAGTCAAAGCGTAAACAGATTGCAAAAATGAAGCTTATTCCAATCCGTACATTAATTGAAGATAAAAAGCTTCTTTTGGTTGACGACTCTATTGTTCGAGGAACACAGCTTGGTGAAACAACAGAGTTTCTTTATGAATGCGGTGCAAAAGAGGTTCATATAAGAACTGCATCTCCTCCGGTAATGTATGGTTGCAGATATCTCAACTTCTCAACCTCATCCTCCGAAATGGAGCTTATTACAAGGCGTACAATTGCAAAGCTTGAAGGTGTGGAAAAGCCCGACAGAGAAACTATTTCAAAATATGTTGACCCCGAAAGTGAAAACTACAAAAAAATGGTGGAGAGCATCAGGCAGCAGCTTCATTTCACAAGCCTTGAATATTTAAGACTTGATGACATGTTAAAGTCAACCGGTGTTGATAAAGAAAAGCTTTGTACATACTGCTGGGACGGAAAAGAATAATTATAAAAGACAGCTTTACGCTGTCTTTTTTTGTATAAACGCTTGAAATAAAGGGAAAAATATGATACAATAAACAAGATTTGGAAAAAGAAAGGTGAATATTATGACATTCTTGGAAAAGTTCGAAGAAATTAAAAAGGTTTCTGATGTGGATGTAAAATTTGACAAGGATTTTGCTATCCAAATTAACCTTACCGATGAGGATTGCGGCGGTGCATTTTATGTTGAACACCGTGCAGGCGTTGTAAACGTTGAACCCTATGACTACAACGACCGTGACGCTATGATGACAATCGATTCCGGCCTTTTGGTAAAAATACTCACAGGCGAGATTGATTCAATTGCGGCATTCTTTGCAGGCAAGTTCACAATTGACGGTAACGTTGAAGCAGTTTTGGAGCTTACTAAGATTGCTGATGCTGTAAAGGCAAAGAGGAAGGCTGAAGAAAAGGCAAAGAAGGAAGCTGAAAAGAAGGCTAAGGAAAAAGCTAAGAAGGAAGCCGAAAAGAAAGCAAAGGCTGAGGCTGAAAAGAAGGCTAAGGCAGAAGCCGAAAAGAAAGCAAAGGAAGAAGCTGAGAAGAAGGCTAAAAAGGAAGCAGAAAAGGCAGCTAAGGAAGCAGAAAAAGCTAAGAAGGAAGCTGAAAAGAAGGCTAAAGCTGAGGCTGAAAAGAAAGCAAAGGAAGAAGCCGAAAAGAAGGAAGTAAAAAAAGCTCCTGCTAAAAAGGCTGAAAAGAAGGCTCCTGTAAAGAAAACTGCAAAAGCAGACGACAAGCAGATGAAGCTTGACATATAATTATAAAAGACAGACCAAAGGGTCTGTCTTTTTCATTGAAATTAAAGAAAAAATAATGTATAATAATAGAGAGGTGATATTATGTGGAGTAAAATATTGATAGCTTTAGGCATAGTATTAATGCTTCTTTGTTATTGGAACTTATTCAGAGATAGGTTTGCAAAAGCAAAAAAGGTTAAAGCACAGCTGGTTGAAAAATATGTGCATGATGTTGTTTCAAAAACCAATCCCAATTTAAAGGCGTATGTGTTAGTGTTTGAAACAGAAAAAGGGAAGCGGCTTTCTTTTAATGTGAATGAGTTTTCCTACGGAGGCTATAAGCTTAAAAAGAAAGGTACACTAAGATACAAAGGTAATATGATACTTGAATTTAAGTAAGGAGAAAGACAATGTTTAAATATTTAATGCCCACAAAGGTAATTTGCGGAGAAAACACTGTTAAAGAAAATGCAAATGAGCTTATTTTAGGAACAAGATGCATGATTGTAACAGGCAAAACAAGCGGAATTAAATCAGGAGCACTTGACGATGTGACAAATGTTTTAAAGGAAAACAAAATTGAATACTTAGTTTATGACTGCATTGGCAATAACCCCACCATTGAAGAGTGCTTTGAAGGCGGCAAGAAAGCTGAGGAATTTGGGGCTGACTTTTTAATTGGCATAGGTGGAGGCTCTCCCCTTGATGCCTGTAAGGCAATTGCGGTTTACGCAGTTAACCATATTGACATGTACGACATTTTTGATTGTAAGTACAAAAACAAGCCACTACCCATGGCGGCAGTGCCCACAACTGCAGGCACAGGCAGTGAAACAACACCCTATTCAATTTTAACTCTTCATAACGAAAAGAACAAAAAGAGCTTTGCGTCGCCCGACGTTTTTTACCGTGTTGCATTTTTGGACGGCAGATATACAGTTAATCTGCCCTTGCAGATTGCACGAAACACAGCCATCGATGCAATGAGCCATCTTATTGAAGGCTACACCGACAAAAAAGCATCGCCTGGAAGTGACTATATTGCCCTTGAAGGCTTGAGAATAATCGGCAAATATATTGAAAATCTTAAAAACGGCAATTTCAACCTTGACATTTGCACCGAACTTTTGTGGGCTGCAACCTTAGGCGGAATTGTAATCAGCCAGACAGGCACAACAATTGTTCATTCTATGGGCTATGCCTTAACCTATTACAAGGATATACCCCACGGTATGGCAAACGGATTACTCCTTGGAGAATACCTGGAAAGAACAAAAAATGTGTTGCCCGAAAAGGTAAATGTCTGCATGAATGCACTAAATCTCACCCTTGAAGAATTTAAAGCCTTTTTAAAAGAGTGCCTGCCTTGTGACGTGAAGTTTTCACAGGAAGAATTGGTTGAATGGAGCAAGGTCAGTATTACTGCTAAAAATGTACCTGTTTGCCCCTTTGATGTAACCGAAGAAGACGAATTGGAAATGTATGAAATAAGCTTACTTTAAAACTAAAGGCTCTGAATAATTGTCGCTTTTAAAGCGTCCAAATGCCTCTCTTTCTTTGTTAAACTGAAACCAACAATAGAAAGAGAGGCAATTTATTTGAAAAAGATAACTGAATTGGTGTTTGTCTTAGACAAAGCGGCTCCATGGCAGGCTTAGAAAAGGACAGCAAAAGATAAAAGGAGTGCATTGCACTCCTTTTTTAATAGTTGTATTTTTTCTGTTTGGTTTTAAGAAAAATAAACGAAATTACAACTGCCATAACCTCAGCCAATGAAAGTGAAATCCAAATTCCGTCAAGGTCAAAAATTATTGGCAGGATAAGCACAAAGGCAATTTGAAACACAAAGGTTCTTAAAAATGAAATAATTGCCGAGGTAAGTCCGTCGTTCAATGCGGTGAAAAAGTTGGATGCAAAAATTGCAAAGCCACAGAACAGGAAGGAGGTTGAGAAAATTTTAAAGCCTCGCACCGTCATTTCAAAAAGAGCTTTATCATAGCCTACATAAAGCTCGGAAAGAGGTCGGGCAAGTAAAAAACCTGCTATAACCATAAGTACAGAGAATACAGAAATTATTCCCAAACCCTTTTTCAGAAGGCCTTTTAATTCGTCATAGTTTTCAGCACCGTAATGATAGCCTATAATAGGAGCCGTTCCTATGGCAAAGCCTATGAAAACAGCAATGAAAACCATGTTTACATACATCATTGTGCCGTATGCTGCAATTCCGTCTTCACCTGCATAATTAAGAAGCTGTATGTTGTAAAGCATGCTTACAACGCTCATGGAAATATTGCTCATAAACTCCGAGGAGCCGTTGGTGCAGGTTTTTAAAAGTGCCGAAAAATCAAACTCAAGCTTTGTAAAACGAAGTGTGCTTTTGTTGGGAAAAGCAAAATAGAAAAGGGGAATAATACCGCCGATTGCCTGGCTAATAGCTGTTGCCGCCGCAGCACCGGGAATACCCCAGTTAAAAACAGCCATAAAAAGTCCGTCTAAAACCATGTTGATAACACCTGAAATAACCGTTACCAAAAGTCCAAGTCCCGGTTTTTCAGCAGTTACAAAAAAGCTCTGGAACATCATTTGTACAATAAACAGCGGAAGTGACAAAAGGAGTATTTTCCCGTACATAACGCTGTGTGTAAGAAGCTCTCCCTCGGCACCTAAAAGGTGTGCAATAGGTTCAATGAATATAATGCCGACAACTTCGATTATAACACCTAAAATAATTGCTATGTAAACAAGCTGTGAAAAAATACTGTTAGCTTTTTTCGTGTTGCCTTCGCCCATTGTTTTTGCAATAAGTGCACTTCCGCCTGTGCCGAACATAAAGCCTAAGGTTCCCAAAATCATAAGAAGGGGGTATATGAAGTTAACTGCAGAAAACTGAGTTTTACCAACAAAATTAGACACAAAAAAACCGTCTACAACACCGTAGATGGAGGTGAAAATCATCATAACAATAGATGGAAAAGCAAATTTTAAAAGCCTGGATACAGTAAAGTGATTTGATAGCTGCATTTTTTATACCTCATTTTAATAGTCAACTGTATTGTAGCCTATAACAAATGAAATGTCAACAAATGGTTGATTAATTGAAAGGCTTATTATATAATACAGAAAAAGGGGGCTTTTTAATGTACAGATATGAAACACACCTTCACACGCATCCTGTAAGCAGATGTGGAAATGTAAGCGTGGAGGATAATCTTGATTTTTATAAAGAAATAGGCTACGACGGAGTTTTTATTACAAACCATTTTGTTGACGGAAACATTGGCATAGAGTGGGACAAGCCTCTTGATGAAAAGCTTGAATTTTATTTTTCTGACTATGAAAAGGCTTTGGAGTATGGTAAAAAAATAGGTTTAAAGGTTTTCTTGGGCGTTGAAATGAGCTATGGCGGAACAGATTTTCTTGTGTTCGGCTTGGATAAAAACTGGTGGATGAGTCACAAGGAAATTTTGCAGGAAAGAAAAAGTCGACAGCTGCCTTACTTTATGAGCGAGGGCGCATTGGTTGTGCAGGCACATCCTTTCCGCGAAGCAAACTACATTGACCACATTCGTCTTTTCCCTCGTGGAGTTGAAGGCGTTGAGGTTTTAAATGCCGACAGAACAGAATTTGAAAATAAAATGGCTGCTTTGTATGCCGACGAATACGGATTTTTGAAAACCGCAGGCAGTGACAATCATTGGGGTAAAGATGCAAAACGTCTTGCAGGATTGGAATGCGAAGAAGCGGTGGAGAGCGTTGAAGACTTTATCAAAAAGCTCCGTGACGGAAAAATGAAAATATTTACAATTGAAAAGTGAAAAAATCTGCAGAAAATTTTCTGCAGATTTTTTTAATAAAGTGAATAAGTACCTTTAACCATTATTATAACATTTGTTTCAGCCTTTATGCCTCTGCCGTCGCTCACGGGAACAATAAGGTTGTGGTTTGCAGGAACAGGGCTTCCGTTTGGCCAGTCGCCACCGATTGTTGTATCACACAAACCGCCTTTTTCGGTTGCAATAACAGTTGCTGTGCCCATGCGGAGAATAATTTCACAGCCTGCATTGCCGATAAGTGTTTGCCCTTGGTTTAAATTAACAACAGTAAAGGTTGAAACCGTGTTGATGTAGGGAATAAGCGTTGAATCAATATAGCTTTTTGAAATCAGCGGATCTTCGCTGCTGCCGGGAGTTGCCGCAGAAACCGCTATTGAAACAAGAAGGGACAGAGTGAGTATCCCAAGTAAAATTCGTTTTGAAACCTTTTTCATTATTTTTCCTCCTTAGTTTAAATAAGTCCGAAGCTTATGGATAAAGCATCGTTGACTTTTATCATCTGTACATCGTCAAGCTTTCCGATTTTTTCGCGAAGCCTTCTTTTGTCAATTGTGCGGACCTGCTCTAACAAAATTACACTGTCTTTACTAAGTCCGTACCTTGCCGCATCGATTTCAATGTGGGTGGGGAGCTTTGCCTTGTTGATTTTGCTTGTAATGGCAGCTGCAATCACCGTGGGGCTGTATTTGTTGCCCACATCATTCTGCACCACCAGAACAGGCCGTATACCACCTTGCTCACTACCTACAACAGGGCTCAGATCGGCATAAAAAATATCTCCTCGCTTTACGATCAAAACTATTCACATCCCATTAAATAATCCTCGTAGGCATCTTGTGTAGTCTGATCTGTGTAAAAACACTCTTCCGCAATGGAAAGGTTAATGTCGCCCATCAGGGCATATCCTATTCCAAGTTTTTCTTTGTTTTCAATTCTCCTTCTTTCCGCAAGATAAATTTTAATCATCGATTCCACAGTCCGGCTTCGTGATAGGTTCAAAGCCTTGGCTACTGTATCAACATCGGTCAAAACATCTTCGGGAAGTGTGATGGAGATTTCTTTTTGTTCCATATACTGACCTCCCTTTGGAAATATAGATACAAATAAATTATACATCCAAAGGTTCGTCAAGTCAAATGTAACTTGTTCCACGAGAGGCAATATGTACAAAAAACCTTTCGGGAAGGAAAAACTGATACCTACACTGAAAGTCTGTACAAATAAGCCTTAATTAATACATGGATTGAAAAAATATTTCATTACATAATATTTCTTTTAACCCTGCTTGGTGCGAAAAGTATATAATAAAATAAGAGGGATTTCAATTTTGAAATCCCTCTTTGTGGTTATTATAATCCTGTGTCGGAATACTGCGTTGAAGGTTTAATCGCAGGTCTTGGTTCAGCCTGTGGAGAATTGCCGCCTATGGGATTAAGCGGTGCACCTTCGGGAATAACTCCTTGTGGCTGCTGGTCAGCATAGGGGTCTGCAATTATACCATAACCAAAATCGAGCACCTCGGTGGGCTCTACAACAACTGTCAGGCTATCCTCACCATGGTCAATTTCCTCGTGAAGTGTACAACGGTTTACCGGCTTTGCACTTTCCACGTATTCTCCGTAGGCAAGTTCATCGCAGGTTGAATTTGGCAAAAGACCACTTTCTGCACACAAAAGCACCTTGCTTGTTGCACCTAATCTGTTAAAGTCACGATAGGGAAGGTTTTCATGAATTTTTGTCATAACACCCTTCCACACTCTTGCTGAGGGGTTGCCCGAAATGCCGCGGAGCGATTTTGGAATGTCATATCCGTACCACACAGCACCTACGTAGTAGGGAGTGTAGCCAACAAACCAACGGTCGTAGTTGTTGCTTGTTGTACCTGTTTTGCCTGCTGAGGGCATGGAGGCGAGACGAGCCGATGTACCGGTACCGCTTGTTACAACACCCTGAAGCATCTGGGTCATTGTAACTGAGGTTGTTTCGCTGATTGCAGGGAGCGGAGTTGGTGTTCTTTCAAGAATAACCTCGCCAGAAGCGTCGAGTATTTTTGTGTAGAATGCAGGCTCATAATATACACCCTTTGAAGCAAAGGGAACATAAGCTGCAGCCATTTCAAGTACGGAAACACCGTCGGTAAGACCACCAAGACCAATGGAAGCAAAGCCCTTGTCGGTAAAGGTTTTACCATTTGACTCACGTGATTCAACCAAAGAGGACAAGTGAACATTTTTTGTAAGGAAACTGAAAGAGCGTTCAATACCAACTCTTTGGAGGATACGTACTGCAGGAACGTTTCTTGAGCCTGCCAGAGCCGAGGCAACCGTAATATTGCCACGGAAGCTTCTATCGTCATTTCTGGGAGTCCAGCTGCCGATTGTGACAGGAGAGTCAGATACGGTTGTTTGCGGTGTGACAAGAGAATATTCCACCGCAGGTGCATATATTGCAATGGGCTTTATGGAACTACCCGGCTGACGGAGAGTCTGTGTTGCACGGTTTAATGTTCTTGATGCATCTTTAATGCCTCTGCCGCCAACAATGCCTGCCACATAGCCTGTGTGGGGGTCAATAACTGCCATTGAAGACTGAACGATTGTATCTCCGTTTGTTTTGGGGAAATTGTTATCGTCAGCATAGTAGGCGTCCATAATTGCCTGGATGTTACGGTTCATCGCAGTGTAAATTTTGAAACCACCGCAGTAGAGAAGTCTTTCGGCAATTGCGGGAGTGTAGCCCTTCTGCACAACAAGGTCGTTGATAACCTGGTCAATAAGAGCATCGGTATAATAGCTTGTTGTTGACCTGTAGCCCGAGGACTCTTCTCTGGAAACTGTTATTACCTCAGTTGCCTTTGCTTCTTCACATTCCTGAGAAGAAATATAACCAAGCTCTTCCATTTTGTTCAAAATAACATTACGGCGTTGCTTGTTATTTTCGGGATTACGCTTGGGGTCGTATTTGGTGGGGAACTGTGTAATACCTGCAATTGTTGCACATTCTGCAAGCGTCAGCTCATTAGGCTCCTTGTTAAAGTAAACCCTTGATGCGCTCTTAACGCCGTTACACTGCTGGGAAAGATAAATAGTGTTAAGATAAAGCTCTAAAATTTCGTCCTTGCTGAGCTCTTCTTCCAGTTTAAACGCACGATAAATTTCCTGAATTTTACGGTCAACAGAATAGTCGTCATCACCTGTTATGTTTTTAACAAGCTGCTGCGTTATGGTAGAACCGCCGTAGGAATCTTTTCCCATAACCCACTGAATAAACGCACCAAAGGTACGCTTTAAATCCATACCACTGTGTTCGCGGAAACGCTCGTCCTCAATTGCGATAAATGCATTGGGAAGATTCGGAGTTATGTTTTCAATATCCGCCCACACACGGTTTTCGTTTCTGTGCACGCGGTCGAGTTCTCTCGCCTGATTGGTATCTGCATCAACATAGTAAATGATTGATGTAAAATCAAGGTTGTACTCTTCGGCGATTAAGTCCATACTGTTGTCGACAAAACCAACAACCGCACCTGCAACAACTGATATGACAAGCAGGCAAACAATCAAAATGCTCACTGCCGCTTTTTTGGCAAATGCTTTTTTCTTTGTATTCTTTTTCTTTTTCTTGCTGTTTTCGCTATATGTAGTTTTCGGCATATTATCACCTCATGTAAATGCATTTAAGATTATTCTATTACACAACTATACACTTGTATTCTATCCCAAACTTATTAAAAAACTATTACATCTCCGTTAATTTGCTATTAAATCGAGAAAAAAGTGACAAACTTTAGTATATTAACCGCATATTTTGGCAAAATATCAAACAAAAGGAAGTGATTTTATGAAAAATCAAACATTAAACCGCGTACTGCGTATAGGGTTTTATTCTGTTTGTGTGGTGCTTTT
>JAZQCM010000036.1:0-57084 GCA_045546275.1 Clostridia bacterium
CATAAGTGTCGGTGTCAACATTACCGTGTACCAAGAAACGGTATGTTCTATTTGTTACAAAGATAACGCCTGTCATATCGCCGGGCTGTGCCTTAAAGTCGCCGCCGCCTGCGTTGTCATAACCAAGACCAATCTGACCGGAGCCCCAAAGTGCACCGTTATTGGAAATGTACATCCAGAGGTTATCATAGTTAGATGCATTAAGGTCATATTCAACATAGAAATCGCCTGTTACATCTGCAGGGAAGTTTACTGTAGTGGGGCTTGTAGCATCATCTACAGCAAATGTCATAGGAAGAACAGTAACTGTCATAGTAACAGGGAAACCTGCTGCTGTACCGGAAACTGTTACGTCACCTGCCGCAGAGAAGTCAGCTGCGTTCCATTCAACGTCAACTGTCATAGCGGAGCCACGTTCGCCAACACCTGTTACAGTTGCGGGAAGAACAGGTTCGTTACCTGCAATTACAGTAACTGTTGCAGGGCTTGTAACGGAAACAAGGTCTTCTGCAGCCTGAGTAGCTGTGTAAAGCTCGAAATCATCGAACCATGTACCACGGCTACCGTTGTTACCGATGTTGTAACTTGTGAAACCGATGTAACCTGCTGTTTCAGCAGTAATAATGTACTGATACTTAGCCCAGTCGCTACCGGGAGAAACAAGCTCATACCAAGCTTCAGAAGTAATCTGGTCTACAGCTGTGTGGTGAGCATTGTCTTCGGAGAAGTAAACATATGTTGTGGAGCCACCTGCAGGCTTCTTTGCATAGAAAGAAAGGTAATATGTACCTGCTTCTACGGGCCACATTGTATCGAGTGTACAATAGTTAGAGCCTGTGATGGGGTCATTCCACCAACCAACGTATGCCCAGTTGCCGTCGGGAACAACGTCAACTGTTGCGTCGCCCCAGTTCATAGCGCTGTTTGTCTGAGCGCCTGTGTGAGCCAACCAACCTGCAAGGGACTGGTTACCGCTTGCATCTTCAAAGCTTGCATCTGTACCGTTTGCAGAAATAATGTTTTCTGTACCGATATCGTAGTAACCGGAACCGGAGTTATATTCTGTACCTGCAACACTACCGGGGAATACATATACAGTGTGTGCATCACCTGTAACTGTATTACCGTTGTATGTTGTAGAAGGTGTAAGTGTTACGATTGTGATATCGGAAGGAGCTGTTACTGTACCGTTAGCTGCCAAAACATCAGCATTAGAAGATGTCCAGTTGATTGTGCTTTCATAGCCGTAAGCATCTGTGGAAGTTGTGGGTACTGTAATAGATGTCTTCGTAGCCAAGGGGAGGCTAAGACTATCCATACCCGCCTTAACTGTATCAGCTGTTGTTTCAATAACTTCTTCTACTGTGTAAAGACCATAGTTACCAAACTTTTCACCACTACCTAACCAACGGTAGGAAGCGATAAGGTAGTTTTCGTTTGCACCTGTAGTAAACACGATTGTGTTTGTACCTGCAGCACCCTGCAAGATAACGTTGGAACCGTCAGCGCCTGTTGCGTTGAAGGAAGCACCAAGGCTGTTCTTGTGGTACTGACCACCACCTGTGGATGTGTATGTATAAACATAAGTTGTGTTAGGTTCAACCTTCCATGCACGGTAGAGAGAGCTTGCGCCGCCCTGACCTGTACCACCGGAAGTAAGTGTCATTGTGCCGTCGCCGTTAGATGTGAAGAAGCTTGCTGCACCACCTGTACCATTGAACCAACCTGTTGTGCCCTGGCTAAAGTCACCATTGGGGATAAGGTTTGTGCCTGTAATCTGATACTTCTTACCACCGTATGTAACGCTGTCACCAATAGCCATGCCGTTCCAGTTTGCCTGTCTTGTCATAGCGATTGTGCCGCTTTCAGACATTGTTGTAGCGTCAGCTGTGTAGATGTAGTTACCACCATTTACATAGTATGTATATGCATCAAGTGCAAGACCTGTTTCGCCGTTAGCTGTGTCGTATCTGCCGTTAACTGTCTTAACTACTTCGCCGTCAGCTGTGTATTCTACAGATACTTCTACTTCTGTTTCAGCAGCGGGATATACAGCACCGATTGTGAGGTCACCGAAACCGATGTGGTTCCAAGCTGCAGACCAACGACCGTTAGAAGATGTGATACCACCGAAGCCGTTTACTGTACCTGCCTTGGAATCGATTGTGGAAACAACACTGCCTGCTACATAGTATTCAACCTTATGTGTGCCGTCGCCATTGTTTGTTGCAACGATAGCACAGTCTGTACCATCAGCAGGGAAGCCCATGTAGTATTCGCCGGAAACTGATGTGTAGTTTCTGTCAATCTTTAAGAAAGCGATTTCTGTACCGCTCTTATCTGTGAAAGAGAAGTCAAAGTAAAGGTCAGCAGGGTTCTGTCTCTTCATTTTCCATTCAATGACGAGCTTTTCTTCGCTGCCGTCACCGTAACCGGGAGATGTAATTGTTGTTACGTTTGCTGTACCGTTTACGTAGTACTGAATAACGTTACCAACACCGGAATATGTCTTAACATTTACATAACCGGATGTGATGTTGGATGACCATCCGGAAAAAGCAGTACCGATAGCTGTATCGTTGAAGCTTCCGTCAGGACACTGCCACAAAACTTCACCGCCAAGAGCATCGATAACGCCTGTTGTACCGGCTGCACTTGCTGTCAAGTTAAACGCCGGAACAATAGAAAGGACCATTGCAAGGGAAATTACAATGGCCACAAAACGTTTAAGTTTCATTTTGAATTTCCTCCAATAAATTTTATTTTCCTTATTGTATAGCTTTAAAACACCTTTGCTTGTTACCACGCAAACAAAAGCGCACGTCATGCTGTGGTTACCACTCCACAAAATGACCCATACACAAGGAATCGCTATTAAATTTTTGCCTTTCGGCAAGCTGAACGTGAAATTGCAACCTCTATTCCTGTCGACCTCAGAAACGTTGCGAAATTGCCTTTTCACAAATTAAAGTTAGTTTTAGGCTTATTTTGGGGCATTCATTCTGCACGCTTTTTTTAAAGGGCGCAAAAACCCCCAGTATCAGCCTATTATACAGAGTTATAATACCACTCCAAATCCAATTTGTCAACATTTTTCCATCACAAAATTTCACCTTGAAGAGGGACTTTGCCTTTTAAAATGAAAACAAGAGGCGTTATTACCGCCTCTTGTTCTGTAGTAACCATATTAACAAATTGATAACTGCAAATACAAGCACAACAACCATGCCGCATTTTACGCTGTCAAAAATAAACGCCACAAAGCTTTCTGCAGAAATTGTAACAAATTTGGCAAAAAAAGCTATTGTACCAACACTTGTAAGACCGTTTACCACAAAGCTTGTCACAAATTTTTTCACGGGGCGCATTAAAATGTTTTTTGACAAATACCACACCATGTACCCTGTGCGATAGGTCATTGCACAAAAAGTGCCTGCCGCAACGCCTGCTAAGCCTAAGGGCTTGATTAATAAAATTGAAAGAGCTAAATTAATACAAACCTCAACAATTGCTCCGACTTTTGTTTGTTTGTAATGACCTGCTGCAGATATGACGGAGCTGTAGGGGATGCGGATTGCCGCCATTGCACCTGCACCTATCATAACAGATGCAAAAACGGGCTGTATGTACACCGCATCGGTAACGTGGACCGTGTATATTTTCACAAATGGCAGAATTACAATTGCCACAGCGGTGAACATTGCCATTGTTAAAAACCTGTTAACCGCCTCATAAAGCTCAAAGGAGTCAGAAAGATTTTTATTTTCGCCTTTTGCCATAATATTGCCGATTGTGCCTACCACACCTGCAGATATTGCATTGAGCAGATTTTCAACAATCAGTATTACTGAGTTGTACACCGAATAAACCGACACATTTGACAAACTTGAAAACACTGAAATGATGACTATGTCTGTATTTCGATGAATAAAGTATGCTAAATGGTGAATAACTGCATCCTTTTTTTGGGCAAAGGGGTGCTTTTCCTTTGTGGGTGTGATTTCGTAGTGGTTTTTAACGTAAAGCCTGTAGCAAACGGGGTTTATTAAGAACACGAATGCCGACAAAAGCTTAACCATGTGAACCGAGGCACCCATTTTTATGGCAACAAGGCAAACCAATAAGTTTAAAACGGTTGTTATAATCTGCACGGTTTGCACAATGTACAATCGTCGGTCTGCTTTTAAAAGCAATTGATGGGGCAAACCGAAATAGTAGTTAAAAAACGTGTTGACCGCAAGAATTAAAACCATTGAGCCAACGTACACAAAGCTGAAGTTTGCGTGTATTACCATTTTTGCTACACAGCTCAAAAGCACTGCAAAAGCAATAAAAGCAACAGATATTTTGCCAAAAAAGCTTTTTGTGGTGTTAAAAATAGAGCTTATTTCTGCGTTGTTGCTTTCGGCAAGGGGCTTGTAGAGCGATGCAAGCACCACTCCTCCTATGCCCATTTCCATTAAGGTTGTGTATGAAAGTATCTGGCTGACAGACTGCATAAGTCCGTTTACTTCCGAGCCGAAAACTTCGAGTATGAACCTTGGCAGAATAATGGCACAAATGCCTGTTATCAGCTGATGAAGGAGAGATACCGAAATATTAAGTTGTGCACTTTTTTGCTTTGTCATGGTATACTCCTTCCGATTTACTTTCATTGTATTATTTTTTATGTATATCGTTTATGTTTTTTACATAAAGAAGCAGGAACAAAAGAAACAAGCGCCTTTTAATTACAAGCTTCATTTTCATAACTGTCTTTTTTTCTTTTATTTTTCCCAAGGATTGCGCAAAGGCACGTGAAACACGCTCGTTTTCCACATATTCACGAGTTTTTTTAAGCCTTTTACAGAGCCCTTCCGGGCTGAAAAGAAGCTCGCTTCGTATGCATTCAAGAGAATACCTTGCAACATAGCCGTTTAGCTGGTCAATATAGTCAACCTTGCGATTAACAAAAAACTCTTCCATTTCCTCCGCAAGTGCCAGAAACTTTTTTAAAAGGGTGCTGTCGTAGCGGTGGGTAACGGAGTCGTCGTTTTTTCGGTAATGATAAAAAGACTCCTCCATAACAAAAAGAGTTTCCGTATCCATAAGGGTGGGGTATGTGCAAAGAGCGTCCTCACCGTAGGAAATAGTGTGATTTACTTTAAAAATTACGTTTTCCAGGCACTCTTTTTTAAAGATTTTGTTGCACAAGCTGGGATTTACACCGGGCAGGCACACATCAAAGTCAAAAAGTATTTTGGGATAAAATTCTTTTGTCATGTCTTCTTTGTTGTACAAGCCGCTTCGTACAGTGTTTTTGTGCTTAACAGTGCCGTTTTCCGTTTCGTACACAATTGAGCAGATAACCGCTTCCACATTGTGCTCTTCCATTTTGTTAAGCATTTTTTCATACATGTCAGAATCTATCCAGTCGTCACAGTCCACAAAGGTAACAAATTTGCCTTGCGCATTTTTTAAGCCGTCACGCCTCGCTTCGGTTACACCGCCGTTTTCCTTGTGTATAACATGGATGTTATCATGCTTTTTTGCATATTCATCGCAGATGTCTTTACTTTTGTCCTTTGACCCGTCATTTATCAGAATAAGTTCAAAGTCCTTGTAGGTTTGACTAAGGATGCTGTCAAGACATTCTCTTAAATATTTTTCACCATTGTAAACAGGAACAATAACACTGAGTGTAGGCATTTTGTATCACCTGCCGTTAATTTTTTCTTTTAAGGCTTCATAAAAGCTTTCGTCGCTTGAGCACACTGTGCCGTATTTGTCGCCCACCTGCTCATGAGCCGCAGCATAGTTGGTTGTGAGAACACTTGTGTTTAAAACAATTGCCTCACCAACTACCATGGGGTGGCCTTCGTAAGCAGAGTAGAGGGCAAATATGTCGGCATTTTTTATGTAGGGATAGGGGTTGGGCTGCTCTTTTGTGAATATGACACAATCATCCACATTGAGTTCTTTTGCAAGCCTTTCATTTTCAGAAAGGTCATCCCCTCCGCCAACAATGTACCAGCGAAATGGCTTTGCTCTATCATCCTTAAGCCTTTTTGCCACCTTTACAATGCCGTCAATACGCTTTTGAACATTGTCAATACGCGCCACTGTGACAATATTAAAAAAGTTATTGTCATAGGGCATAAATTCCTCCGCTCGTTTTAATATGGTTTCCTCGTCGAAGAAATTGTAGCAAACCTTTGTTTTTTCCCGGAGTGCAGGGCAGAGTGAATCGAAATTTGTTTTAACAGCACCCGACACACAATAAATAGAGTCAAAGCTACCGTAAAGAGCCTCACAACCTTTTTTGTCAAAGCCCATTTTAACAGGGTCGTTATGAATCCACGCCACTTTTTCATCAGCTTTTACAAAGCTTTTTACAAAAAGGTTTGTCCCTTGGTTAAAATATGCTCCCGGAACATCGTTGAAATAGGATATGGCGCAATCATATTTATCGGTAATAAGGTGCTTTTTGAAAAGCTTTTTGTAAAACTTATCGGAGCCTATAATACGAACATACACCATTATTGCACAACGTAAAAATATGTCTATGGGATTTTTCTTTTTTAAAACATCCTTAAAGGGCGTTGCCGCTAAGCGCAACAAGGTTTTCCCTTTTATTATTTTAACACTTTCGGGAACCCTTGACAACAAATCGCCCTCGCCAAAAACAAAAAGGTCAATTTCATAGTCCTTTTCAATCTTTTTTAAAAGATTAATAAGGGAGGTCTGAATGCCTCCCATTGTCATATTCTGTGCTGCAAATAAAATTTTTTTAGTCATAAAATCACCTTGAAATTTCATCGTACAAATCACTTAATCTTTTTTCCATAACAGACCAGGAATACTCATGCTCGTAAAGGCGTCTGCCTCTTTCTTCCATGGCTTTCCAGCTGTTTTTATTGTTGTAAAGAGCGTCCAACCCTTTTGCAAGGCCGCTCTTGCTGCATTCAATCAGAACACCAACCTGCTCATTTTCAACTACCTCGTCCCAGCCGGTGTTTTTACACATTACAAAGGGCTTACCAAGCATTAACGCTTCGTAGAGCTTGTTGGGAGCAGCGTAGTTGTGGTTGGGGATTTTGGGGTCGTAAAGAACTGTCATAACGTCACATTGGCTTTCAAGCTTTAAAACCTCGCTGTAGGGAAGCTTTCCGTAATAATGAATTCTGTGGTTTTTCTGTGATAAAGCTTGGATTTTTTCTTCCATTTCGCCAAAGCCTGCAATGTGAAGCTCCATTCTTTCATCTAAGTCTACTACTTCTAAAAGCTCATCGAGAAGTCTTCCGTAAAGGAAAACCCCTGCGTAGACAATTTTCATTCTTTCGTTTTCAACCTTTTTAGGTTCAAAAGCTACCGCTTCGGGGGTGTTGTGTATAACATAAAGCTTTTTGGGGCAACTGCCTTCAATCTGTTCTTTTCGTTTTTCCGAGCAGATTATTGTTGCGTCTGCACTTTTGATAACACCAAATTCCACGTTTTTTATTAAGTTGTAGAAAAAGGAGCCCTTTTTAAGTCTGCAGGCGGCATAAAAATCCAGAATATGATAAACAAATTTCTTGTTGTATTTTTTTGCGTATTTTTTTACCACAAGGCCAATATCCAGGTCAAAAGCATGGATAATATCGAAACTGTTCTTATTTTCTTTAAGATATTTTGCCAATCTTGCAAGGAACTTGAGCATGGGCAAAAGGTTCTTTTTTAAGCCTCCTGAAAAGGTGCCCTTAATACCAAAGGTAACATTTTCAATTTGTTTTTCGCCTGCAGGCATAAAGCCGGTTTTAATTCGATAGTCAGCATCCCTGTCCCAAGAGATAATTTTAACCTCGTACCCTTTTTTTACCAAAAACCGTGCCGCTTTCTCCACCGGAGGATCCGGGGGAACCATGCGAGACCTTATTAATAAAACCCTACGCTTCAACTTTTTCTGCCTGCCTTTCCACCCTGCCTTCAAGGCTCTTTAAAAGGTCTTCCAGCTTTGCTTTTATGATATACTTGTCAAAATGCTTGACCTTGTTAATATTGTGCTCGCCCATTTTTGCTCTTAACGCTTTGTTTTCAACAAATGTATCGATGTGCCCTGCCAGTGCCAAATAGTCCATGGGCTCGAAATAAAAACCGCCTTTTTCGCTGATTAAGTCTCTTATGCCTCTTGTGTTGGACACTATTGCAGGCAGTCCTGCA
This sequence comes from Clostridia bacterium, assembly GCA_045546275.1. Lineage (GTDB taxonomy): Bacteria > Bacillota > Clostridia > UMGS1883 > UMGS1883 > RGIG1927. The sequence continues at coordinate 8,179 of JAZQCM010000036.1, forward strand.
GCCATTGCTTCCATGAGCGCAACGGGAAGCCCCTCCCGAAGAGAGGGAAATACAAAAAAGTCACTTCCGTGCAAAATTTTGGCAATATCTGTTCTGAAGCCAACCAAGTGCACCCTGTCGCCAATGCCCAGATTGTTTGCACAGGCAATAAGCTCATCATGGAGCTTTCCGATGCCTGCAACAACGTAATGAACATTTTTACTCTTACATTCTGCCAAAGCTTTTATGGCTGTCATGTGGTTTTTCACATCACGGAGCTCACCTACAGAAAGAGCTATGACGCAATCCTTGGGAAGTCCCAGCTCTTTTCGTAAATAGTCCTTTCCGTCATTCATGGCGGATATTGCCTGCGTGTCTACGCCTACACCCTGGATAAACATAATTTCTTTCGCATTAAGATGCTTTTTTGCCAGTTGAAAGTCCTCTGAGTTGATGGTAATCATAACGTCTGTCAGACGGGCAAGAATTTTTTCAACGGGGTAGTACATAAGCCATTTCTGAACAGACGCCCCTTTGAAAAAGTGGAAACCGTGAACGGTATGAACTATTTTTGTTTTCTTTATGCCAATGGAGGCAAGCTTTGTAATTGCACTTACTATCGGCGTGTGACAGTGAACAATATCGTACTGCTCAGTTTTGAGAAGTCTTCGTACCTGCTTGAATATTTTAACTACCTCTATGCTGTAAGGGGTTCGGGGAAAGGGAATGTGATATTCTGCTATGCCCTCTTTGTCCCATTCCATCTTACTTTTGTCAACAAGCTCCTTGGAGGTGGTGTTTCCCTTTTTGAAATTACATGCAACATGCACTTCGTAGCCTGCCTCTTCCAGAATGTCGATATTTGTACGATTAAAAAGAAGTATCATAGACGCTGTGTTTGCAATAATTAATGCCTTCTTTTTCATTTCATTAGCCTCGATTCATTTGATTGCTTCTTTTAAATATTCGGCATATTTAAAAGAGCTGTCCGATTTATTTTCATCATAAACATACTTTACATCATGCAGGAAAAATTTTTTAATATCTTCCGCATCGATTGAATCAATGGCGCATCCTTTAACAGGGTATGTCAAATCGTCAATCAGATTTTTAACCTTTTGCCTGTATATAACAGGGTACACATCAATACCCATTTTTATGGCAAGTACAATGCTGTGAAACCTGGCTCCCACTATTTTTTTGCACTGAGTATAGGCGCTTATAATTTCTCCGCCCTCACGATGAACAGCATAGGTAACTCTATCCTTGTGCTTCATCAGCCTCTTTACACAATCGCAGGCAAACACGTCGTCCTCCATGCCTGAATCAAAGGCAAAAAGAATAACATCCTTTCCTGTGCTGTCAACCCAGTAATCGGCAAGTTGTGCCATGGAGCGATAATATTCACAGTCAGCTTCGTCTCCCTGTCTGTGCATGAGAGATATTCCAAGCTTGTTGCCCGTTGCCTTGGGCAGTCCCTTTAAAAACAAAACAATATCAGGAAGCTGTTTTATTACAGGCTTTTTCACGTTTTCGCAAAGCCATTTGTAGCTTTTTGTGTCACGACAAACCAAAAGCTTGAACTTGTTGAGCCTGTTTACAATGAGAAGCTTTTTAAGCTTTGTGTTCAAGGGCTCAATGTTGCACCCTAAGCAAAAATCTCCCTGATTTTTCTTTTTTAAAAGCCATACAAGCTCATACAAAAGGGCCTTGTTGTTATTAATCATAAAGCCTGAGCCTGTAACCCACAAATCAGGAAGCTTTATATTCTCAGTATTTGTGACAGTTACGTTTTCACACTCTGTGAGAAGCTTAGGGATCTTTTCGTTTTCATCAATAACAAATTCAATTTCGGGGAGGGACTCTATTATGACTTTCATCATATAGTCGTCCCCGAAATTATAATCAAAATAACCTTTTAATCTCAAACGAGTAGTTTCAGTCATTAAATTTCCCTACTTTTCAGCAAATCTTTAACAACAATATATACTATGCCCAAGCCAAGTGCTACAACAAAAGCCATTGCGTAGTATATTAATTCACTTATTGTTTTTGTTGTGGCAATACCCGAAACCTTGCCTACGCTTCGTGCCTGTTTGTATTCGTTGTATTCGTTGAGAGTTTCCTCTGCTATTTTGAATATGGAATTATACTGCTCAACAACTGCTGTAAGCTCCTGTTCAATTTCGGGGCTGTCAACATAATTTGCGAAATAGCTTGCATACTTCTTGTTGTAGTCTTTGTCAATAAGAAGGTTTGCCTCCTGATTGAGATAGCCCACATAGTCAAGTATCATTGTGTCGTAGGTGGTTTTTGTTGTCACGTATCTGCGGTCTCTTTCGGTATCTTCTCTTACCTGCTCGCTTTCCTCGTCATACACTCTGGCATCCCAAAGGTATTCCTTGTTCTTCTTTGAGAAAAGCTCCATCATTTCCTTCTGTGCTTCTGCCTTATTTTTGTTGGCTATTGCATCCATTTCGTTCTTGACTGCACGCTGGTCCAGTGCATGAACAAGGATTTTTCCGTCACGGCTGTAACCGCCTTCGAGAATTTTTTGCTCAACAGCTGCATAATCTATTTGCTTGATGTCTTCAAAAACTGTAAGAAGGTCACTCATTGAATAGCCTGTTGTTGTACTTCTGTAGTCAATGTCGGTATCTCTTATGTTGCTGATATAGTCAATGGCATAATTTATTGCCTTGCCAAGAATTTCGGAAGCTTCGAAGTAGTCGTACTGTGTTACAAGGTTGGAGGGAAGAAGCTTTTTATCACTGATGTTACCGTGCTCCTTCTGATAATATTTTGTGTAGGAACGGATTACTGCATTGAGCACCTTTTCCGCATACACAGGGCCCTTGTCGGACTCGAACTTAACCGAATAATAAACAGGATTTGTTCTTTCTTCTTCAGTTTCGCTGTAGCTTGAGAAATTTTCAAGCCAGGAAGCATACTTTTCTTCTTCGGCAACCAATGTAATGGGTGTTACCTTGATTTTTTTAGAAATTGTGTTGGCCTCGTCAACGTCTTCGCCAATTGCAAGAAGCGCCTGCTTTACAACAGAGGGGTCGCCAATTTTAGCCTGGTCAATGTTTGAACCGTCGTCACCTGTACCGCTTGTTGCGTTTACGTCGGTGTATTTAATAACAACTTCACTGGTGTAGGTTTGAAGAAAACTTAATCCTATGTTGCACAAAAGCACCGCTACAACAACAAAAATTACAAGAAGACGGAGATTTGCAAATATGCTGTTTTTTAATTCATATAATGTCATAACTTTTCTCCTCCTTATCTTCTTTTTTTGCTTTTAACAAAGAGCACTGCATTGTACACAAGAAAGCCCAACATAAGGAGCACTACAAATGTTTTTACTGTCTTCTTTGCAAAGCCTGTGAAACCGTCGGAATAAATGTCGCCGATTTCAATGCCTTCGTACTGAAGATCACGGTTTGTTTCTTCAAAGAGTTCAAGTGCCTTTTGCTGAATATGAAGAAGCTTTGCTTCGATTTCGTCATACATTACTTCGCCCTTGTCAGCTTCTTCTTTGGTTGTTGCAGAGTTTTCGAACTTTTCGATATAGTACTTGTACTGCTCATAGTTTCTTTCGGCAGAACGGGCAGCAACTCGTGCATCCTCGCCATCCTTTATGAGGTAGTCAATACCAACCTTTGTTCTGTTCATATAGAACTCATCTGCGCCATCAAGAGCAGGGATAAATACTACCTTTGTAATTCTGGAATCATAAATGTCAACAGCTTTTTTGTTGATTTCCGCTGTTTGGTTCTGTCTGAGCATCTCTTCTTCATACATGTCACGCATGTATCTTAACTGGGCAATAAGCTTGCGGGGGTCCTTAGAAACTGCATGCTCAACCACATAAGCGCTGTAGTTTTCAAGGTCTATGTCGATAATTTTGTCAATTTCGTCGGCAAGGTCACCAAAACCCATGTTCAACGTGGGAGAAACAAAATCCACGTACTTGTCGTACTTTTCGTTAAGAAATCTGCCCATATCGCCGGCAATATCTTCAATAAGCTCTATTCTGTTAAAGAAGTCAAAGTCGTTTACAAAGTCAATGTCACGCTGCAAAATTGCAGGACTAAGACAGTGCTGGTCCTCGTAATATTCTCTGTAACTTTCGGCTACAGCCTGAAGAACCTGCTTTTTTGAAGGCAATGACAGCTGCTTAAAGAAAGCACCAATTGTGGAAACAATGCCTTCCCTTTTAATTTCTTCACTCAAAGTTGTGTATGTAACAATGTATCTTGCAGGGTTGTCGTGCTTTTTTCCGTTACCATGGGAAATTCCGTTTTTGAACGCCACGGTTTCGTCCGCAGTCCAGTCGTCATTAACCGACAAGTGCCTTTTGAGCTCTTCTGCAGAAATTTTACCTTCAAGCTTTTCCGATGCCATTTGAAGCACATCGTTATTTACAAGCTCATAAACATTTCGTGCTGTTCCGTCGGGATTTTTTCCGTCTACGGCAGTTTCCGAATAGGTGTTAAGCTCAATGTGACTGGTCCCTGCGGTTGAAAAAATGCCCGTAATCATGGAAATAACAAGAATTACTGCAATTCCTATTACCCACACATTATGGGACAGTTTTTTCAGTATTTTCTGTCTTTCTTCAATTTTCATATATTATCTCCTCCTTAAGGTTTTGGTTTTCAGTACAAACTTCGTTGGCAAAGGGAAGCGCTGCATAGCAGATTAAGTTCCAGTATGTTTTTGTGCTGGCATTAAAGGAAAGGGATATTCCCAAAGCCAACATTCCGATTACCGCCACCACTATGACCTTTCGTTTTTTCATGCATCTGAGTATGCATGCACCTGCCAACAACATAAACAGCGCAAAGCCTAAAATGCCTTGCCCGTAGGCAATCTGCAAAAATGCACTGTGAAGTGCTTCGGTAGTGTACTTGCCTGCAATTATCATGTCAATACGGGCGTCGACGCCTCGTCCTAAAATTACATAGTCCGATTCGTTTATAATTTCATCAATAGCCTGCTCCCAGATGTCCATTCGATAAGTACCACGACTTTCGATAACATCGGTTATATTCATTCGTTCAACTACAAGCTCCGGCAATATGGGTTTTGCCACAGTCCATGTGAGGATTGCCAGAACAACCACCCCAATGGTGATAACAACTTTTTTTATGAATCCCTTAGGATACACGAACACAAAGGCAAGAACTGTAATACCAACTGCCAGAAGCCCTCCGCGGGAGCCTGAAAGAAAGATTATGTACAAGCTTACAAGCGCCAGAATAATATTGGGAATTTTCCATTGCCACTTACTGTCTACAATGTTTTTTAAAACAATCACCAGCGGGAAAATAAAAAAACCGACAAAATAATTGGGGTCACACACATCGCCAAAAACGGTGATTGTACCTCGCTCTGTTTGTCCAATATTTTCTATGAGAGTAATAACGCATATGATAATCAGCATTACAATCTGGGCATTTTCGAGCACTTTAAGTTCTTTGTCCTTGTAATCAAAGATTGAAATGCAGATAAACAATGCACAATTAAGAAAATAGCCGATAACTGCACTGATTGCCTGCGACCCGGGGTCCATAATAAGCGTTAAGGGAATGGACAAAGTGTAGAGCAACAGGCACACATGCACCATGTTGATGTTGAGCTTTTCTTTGTAAAAGAAAAGCGATATGACTAAGAAAAGACCAATGGGCACGGTTGCTATTTTAAGGTATGAATTACTGGTGGCATTTGTCGATATTGTAAGCGGTAATAAGATAAAGTACAACGCAGAAACCCAGCAAACCGGCCTTATCTTCACTTTTTTCTCAACACCCAACACTCTCCCTCCTTTCTTTCTCCTAAAGCAATCCAAAGCTATAGAAATTCTATAGCTTTGGATTGCTTCCGTTAAAACGGAAGCATGTATTATTGTTTTTTAAATCAGATACACTGTTTCAAAGCCTAATTATCAGCCTTCATAATCGTCAAGCACATTACGAATACCGCGCTTTTCAATGCTTACGTACTTGCCTTCATAAGCACTTGTTGCTCTTACCATGTTTTCGTAATACCACTCACCGTCTTCAAGGTCTGTGAAGCCGTATGTTTCAGCTGTGATTTCATTGCCGTCAGCATCTTCCAAGAGAGCGTTTTCTCTGCCGATAATTCTGTTGTACATTGTGCAGAATTCTGCTCTTGTAATAAGGTCGTTAACCTTTAAATCGCCGCTGCCGTCACCTTCGATGTAACCTGCGTTGTAAAGAAGGTCTGCATACTGCTGGTTTGTGAGAGTTGTGTCCTTTGTAAATCCGAGACCCAGGCAGATGAACTTAAACGCTTCACCTCTTGTGGATTCGGCATAGGGATAAGCACTTGTTGCGTCTTCATTAAATGCGCCCTTGTAGTTCATGTATTCAATACCGCTCTGGAACCAAGCACCTTCAATGTCATCGAAGGAAGGATTGGATGCGTCGTATACAAAGCCACCAAGCTTACCATTCTGCTTTACAAGACGGTGAACCATAGCAGAAAGTTCGCAACGGAGAAGGTTGCCTTCAGCACCCATGGTTGTGTCATTGTAACCGAAAATGTATGCATAGTCGTTTACATACTCCGGAAGTGTTTCCTCTTCTGTGGGTTCCTCAGTGGGTTCTTCAGTGGGCTCTTCTGTAGGTTCTTCCTCTTCAACAAGAGTCTTAGTGTCTACAGTTGCATGTGCACTGTGATGGAATGTTTCGCCATTTTCTTCGAATGAATGCTCTGCTGAAACATAAATCTCATATTCTGTGTCGGGAGTAAGGCCTGTGAAAACAAGAGGCACGTTAACATCCTCGCACAACTGTGTAACGCCATCGATTGTGTAGCTTACGCCTTCTTCAAGGTTTGTAAGAGTGATAGTTGTTGTTGTGGGTGTGGGGACAGGCTTTTTGAACACACGGATGTCAGCAATACTTGTTGCACTCTGACCGGCATGCATTGCACATGCATCTGTCTTGTGAATTGTAATATGAAGCTCTGTCTGACCTGTTTTAACTGCGTCTATGTAGTAAACGTTGTTTTCAATTTCAACAGTTGCAATGTCTTCGTCTTCTGTGTTTGCAACGTCAACGATTGCATTTTCGCACATGATGTGTGTAACGCCTGCGTGACCGAGGGCATCAAGAATTCTCATGTGGTCGCCTTCAAAAAGAGCAATTGCAACGTGGCTGACGTCAGTTTCAAGGTCGGGTTCCAACAAACCTGTGTATTCTATGCTTGCAGTTTTGCCGTATGTGCTGCTTTCGGGGTTTACGTCCTCTACAGTGATGTAGAGAGTCATGTCAGCCAGGTCATCATTTGTCATTTTGTAGGCTACTCCATCATACCAACAACGTGTAGAAAGTGTAAAGTACTTATAGTTGGAAACAAGGTCTCCGGGCCTTGCGTTTGTTCCGCCGTTAAGCACTTCATCAGCTGTGTACATATCTGTTGAGCTGAATGTGGAAAAGTATGTATAACAAGGAATCCATCTGGTTGAACCGAATACGGTAGTCTTAATTGCCAGATAAAATTCGTCGTGGTTGTAGGTGTACTGAAGAACAGCGTCTTCGCTGAAGCCTTCTGTTACTACCTCTAAAAGCTGGCTTGAACGGAAATCACTTGTGCTTCCGCAAATAGCAGCTCTGAGCGATACTGTGGGTTCTGCTGCAAAAGCTGTTACTGTGCCCAAAAGAGCAACCATAACAAGCATTGCAACCATAATTTCCATTGTTTTTTTCATGTTTGGTCCTCCATTCTTTATATGCGATGCACTTAGTGCAATTCGTCATAATATCTTTTACATTTTACAGTTTAGCACTAAAACTTTTCTGTGTCTATAAAAGTGACGTGAATTGCAATTTTTTTGACGCAAATCATCAAGGACGTTTGTTTACGACAAAAAACGGGCGATTCACGCCCATTTTTTGAATGTTTTAATTGTTGTAATCGTCAAGTACATTACGGATACCGCGCTTTTCAATGCTTACATAGCCGTTTTCATAAGCGCTTGTTGCCCTTACCATGCTGTTGTAATACCAGATTGTGGGGTCTGTCATATCAATAAAGCCGTATGTTTCAGCGGTAACCGCTGTGCCGTCCTCAGTTTCCAAAAGAGCGTTTTCTCTACCGATAATTCTGTTGTACATTGTACAGAATTCTGCTCTTGTAACATTGTCATTAACCTTTAAGTCACCGCTACCATCACCAATTATATAGCCTGCGCTGTAAAGGAAGTCGGCATATTCCTGATGAGTAAGGGTTGTGTTTTCAACAAAGCCCAAGCCAAGGCAGATAAACTTAAAAGCTTCACCTCTGGTAACAGCTATGTAGGGATAAACACTTGTTGCACTTTCATCGAATGCACCCTTGTGATTCATGTATTCGATACCACTCTGGAACCACTTGCCTTCAATATCATCAAAGGAGGGGTTTGACGCATCGTAAACGAAATCCCCCAGCTTACCGTTCTGCTTTACAAGACGATGAATCATAGCAGAAAGTTCGCAACGGAGAAGGTTGCCCTCAGCACCCATAATCTGGTCGTTGTAGCCGAAGATATATGCGTAGTCATTCTGATAGTTTTCAAGCTTCTTCCACTGAGCTGTAACAACAACATTTTCGTGCATATCCGCTGTTATTTCGGTAACTGTATTGCCATTTTCGTCAAACCAGCCAAGGAATGCATAGTTTTCTCGCACGGGCTTTGCGGTAATACTTGTTCCGAAGCTCCAGTAATATGTATCCTGATATTCACCGGTAACATTATAATAGTCTTCCATGTCACTGACAGGATCTTCCCCGGCGTTGAGGTCAAATGTTATTGTGTACATTTTGGGAACTATTGTTGCCTTTAAAATTTGTGTCTGACCTGTAAGAGCACTGTAACGTGCACTGCCGTTGTAGTAGATCATGTAGGGAACAGTGTCGGCATTAAATGAAACGCCGTCAACCTTATCAATTCTTATTGCATAGTCGTAAAGGGTTGCACCGTCAGGCTTTGAGTTCCATACAGGGTAGCTTCCCAAGCCATAGCCTTCGCTAAGTACTGTTTCTTCACCTTCAAAGCCACTACCCGCCGCCATCTGGCTGATAATAGTCCAGTTCTGAGGATTGTGACCGTTCTGACCATCGTCACAAAGAATTAATGTTTCCACTTCGGAGGGTCTGAAGCCTTCGCCAATTGCAGTTGCATCAATTTCGTACTGTAAGTCAAAGGTTACGGGGTCAAATGCAAGGTATGCATTAACCATAGCCACCTTATCACCGTTAAATTCTGCTTCACCATGATTAAGAGTATATGCCCAGTAATCAGTAACAACTGTAGACTCACTCAATTCGTTCTGATATGTTGTGGCGTAGTTGGTACTTGTTACACTTACATGATGTTCGTGTCCGTCATCGGGCAATGTGAAGCTGTATGTACCTGTACCCACATTGTTTTCATACACAATCGGAACAGTTACGCTTTCGGTTGTTGCCTCGTATCCGTTTTCGTCAAGGTGTCTGAGAAGAACCATAACGCTCTGCACTCTGTCGAGGTCGTAGATAACCTGAGTGGTCATAAGCTCGTATGTGCCCGCTACAGAAACCGTACCTTCAATCTTTAACGGTTCTTTCCATGCAGCAATAAGGGTAATGTCACTCTTTAACATGTCGCCTTCTGCAACAGTGTTTGACGTGATATTTCCGTTTTCGTCTGCAAGATACCAGCCGTCAAACACATAGCCACCCTCACGTGTGGGTGTGTATGCTGCTAAATTGGGTACTGCAAGCTGATATTCAAGAACTTTTGCTTGGGTTGTATTGTCTGCAAAGCTACCGCCGTTGGGGTCAAGGATTACATTGAAAATTTCAATTGAAATAGTTGCTGTAACTTCGCCGATTTGTGTTGTATCTTCAAAATATGCACCACTAAGAGCACTTCCTGAGGGATTGCTTCCGCCGTCAACTTCAACGTATGCGGTATATCTTTCGTCGTCGGTTGTGTAGTATTCGTGCTGGTTGTCAACATCCTTTGCGGGCATAATAGAGCCATCGGGCAATACATAGCTTACAACTTCAACACGGTAATAGTACTTTTCTCCACCGCTTGTCATAGACCATACAGGATATGAACCAACACCTTCACCGTTTTCATCAAGTGTAACCTTTTCATATGTTTCGTTATGGTGTCCGATAGGTGTCCACTGCACATCGTCGCCGTCAACATAGGGGCTGTCGAAGTAGCAGGTTACCTTTACATCTGCTGCAATGGGCTTTAATTCATCGGGAAGAGCCTTTGACTCTTCGTCAAGCCTTACTTTGAATGTGAAGTCGTTGTTTATGGGATTGAACACCAGATAAGCAGATATGATTACATCACCGTTTTCATCTTCTGTAACCTGAACATTTTCCAGGTCGTAGCTGTGCTTTGCAGAAGTAAAAGTATACTCCATGCCTGAGGGCATGTTTGTAAAGGTAGGACCGTTTGCAGTATAGGATGTTATCCACTTATTTTCGCTATGGGAAAAATCTGCATCAAAGCCTTCTTTCGTAAACTCAGCTTCTCCGTCCCATTCAATTGTCATATTTTCAAGCTCGGTGTAATCTCCCGCATCAGCTTTTCTTGCGTCAACGGTAAATGTAACATTGTGCATGCTTGCATCATGGTTTGTTTGGTCGCCCTCAGCTGTGTGATTTATGTAAATATTCACATAAACATCTATTGTTTCTTCCCAAAGAGCAGTAAGAGTATATGCCTTTTCAATGTCATTAGTAAGCATGTCACCTGCTTTGTAGCATTTTCCGTCCTGGTCAACCCAGCCCTTGAATTCGTACCCTTCACGCGCAGGAACAAGGTCTGTCACAACAACAGGAGAGCCTTCATAATAATATTCAACATCTATCTCGCCTTCTCCGCCTGCAGCATCGTAGTCAACAGAATAGTAGAAAAGATATCTTTCCTTATCCCCATTGTTGATTATAAGCTGCTGCGTGCTGGGGTTGGAATTTTCCTCTGCATCACGGTATATAAGATAAGTACCGTTTTCCACTGCAGCGGTATAAACACCAATGTCAGCGTGAGAAAGCTGAATAAATTCAGAAGAGTTTGTTTCCTTAATGTATATAGCATCATCTGTGTCTCTTATATCGGAAATATTAACTGGTGTACCATAGGCGGTGTTTGTCTCAGCGTCAAATCCGCCGTTAAGATACACATAAACAGTTGCGTTATACACAGGAAGGGTCGTACACTCAGTGTAAGCATAAACGGCTTCTGTGCCCTCAACATAGCCCACAGCTTCGATTGTGTATGTGGTGTTGGGGTTAAGACCTTCAAACACTACAACACCGTTTTCTCTTCTGCCTGTGTTGCCGTTAATATAATAAGTACAACGCTCGTCAAGATTTGTGAGCGTGATGGTTGTTGTTGTGGGTGTAGGTTCAGGACGTTTATATACATAAACGTTTACAGCAGTTTCACCTGAGGTATTCTGGTGGAACTTACAGTTGTCCTTTGTTACACTCATTTTAATTGCTACTGTGTTACCGTCGGCATTATCCTCAATTGCGTTTACAGTGTATGTACCATCACTGTTTTCAGTAAGTGTGATATATTCGCTGCCGCTTGCAATGACAGGGTTGTTAACGCTGCTTGCAGTACAAGTGATGTGCACAATGCTGCTTTCGGAAAAAAGCTCTCTTATCTGCTTTGCATCGCCTTCAAAAATACCAAAATGTGTAGCCTTAATGTCGGCTTCAAGATTATCGGTCACAAAACCGCTGTAGGTATATGTAGGCCACCACCAATTGCCGCCTGTCTGAGTACGTGTGCCTGTGTGAGTGTCGGTTGCAAGAACCTTGCCGTCAGCATCCTTAACTGTAACGGTAATTGTGCCCAAAAGGTCCGAATTGTCGTAGTTTGCACCGTAAATCGCCGCCCAGGCAAAGCCTGCAGCAGAAAATGTGGTATCGTAAGAACGGCCTGCCATGTTGGAGGATTCAGAAACCTGGTCGTTGTAGATTTCAATTTCACCCTCTGTGCCGTTAATGCCGTACATATTGTGGTCGTTGAACACGTACAGATATGTGCCTATGTCGTTTGTCCATTCATAGGTAAGCTCTCGCACGTTGCCGTCATAGCCACTGACCCTTGCTTCAAGCAATTCAGATGAACGTAAGTTTTCCTGTTCGCCACGAAGAAAGCTGACAATGTTTACGCTTACACCCTCTGCACTTGCCGTGATATTAAAACCTGCAAGAAGAGTAAAAGCCATCGCCGCAACTAATACAAAGCTGATTAACTTTTTTGTTTTTGCCATATTATACTCCTCCTCTATGTAAAAACTATATAATTTCACACTATAAGTATATAACCAGCCTAAAAAAAAATCAACACATATTTGTAATTTGTTGAGGTTTTGACGTGAATTGCATGTATTTTGACGCAAACTGCGTTGCACCATGGTTGAGAAACGCTATTTTTTGTGGTAATATATACTTGTAAAATTGTTTTTAGGGTGGTCGTTATGCTTAAAATTGCGCTTTGTGATGATAATCCCCAGGAGCTTCAGCGTATTGAGGCTTTAATTTTAGAATATAAGAAAAATTCAAAAGATGAAGTTTTTTACGAGGTTTTTTCATCTCCGGTGGACTTTGTTTCCAAAATTTCTTCGGGCGGCTTTTTTGACCTTGTTTTTCTTGACGTGCTCATGCCGGTTATTAACGGCATTGATGTTGCAAAGGAAATTTTTAAGCGCAATAAGCTTACCCAAATTATTTTTCTTACCTCGTCAAAGGAATTTGCGGCAGAGTCCTACTCAGTTTCTGCACTTGATTACATTATAAAGCCCATTAATTCCGAAAACTTTAACCAGGCAATGTTAAAGTTTATTGATCGCTACAGAAAAATAAAACAGGACGAGCTGGTAATACGCGAAAAATCTACAATTTCACGTATACCGCTTCATGTTTTAAGCTATGTGGAGGTTTTGGACCATCATTTGATTTATCATCTCTCCAACTCTTACACAATCCGTTGCAGGCAAAGCCTTTCGGAAATCGAAAGTGTTCTTTTGAAAAACGGAAAATTTGTGAGAACCAGCCGTAGCTTTATTGTAAATATGGACTATGTGTCAAAAATTGAGCCGGGCTGTATAACGATGGACGACCAAAGCACCGTGAGTATATCACGCTCCAGCTTTAAATCAGTTTCGGAAAGCTATCTTAAATACAAGCTCGAAGGAGGTTTTTAAATGGGAGATGTTTTAAGAAATATATCAATTGCATGGTCGCTTGTTCACTGCGTAGTAATGTTTCTTATGCTTTTTGAAAGCCGTTTTTCAAGAAAGAAAACCATTATTTTTTCATTTGCAGCCTTTGCACCGCTTATTGTATTAAATGTGTTGCTGCTGTTTTTCCTTGGAATTGAAAAAACCTGCCAGCTTCTTATTGTGTCCACCGTGCTTCCAAGCTTTATACTGTGTTTTTTCATGTCAAAGCATAAGGGACTCAGATTTATTTTTACTTTTTGTTTGGTTGACACCATAACATCTGAAATAATTATACTTTCGGGAATTTTAGACAGAGCAATAAATGCACCTAACGCTGTTGTGTTATTTGTTTCAAGACTTTTTATTTTCCCGATTTTAGAATTTTTCCTCGTTAAATACCTCCGTAAGTCTTATCACAAATTTTTAAACACAACGTCTAAGGGTTGGGGTATTTTCAGCTTAATGTCAGCACTTTTTTATGTGCTCGTCTTCGTGGCTTCTATGTATCCATCAATTATCTGGTCTCGCCCGGATGATTATTTTACCACAGTTCTTATAGCGCTGCTTATGCCCATAATGTATATTACGGTGTTCAGAGTACTATTTATTCAGTCGGAGCTGATAGATTCTCACAACGAAGCACAAATTCTTGATATGCAGATTAAAATTGCAAACGAGCGTATTGCAACAGATGCCGAAACCGAAAGCAGACTTAAAACACTCCGCCACGACTTGAGACATCACATGCTTCTTTTAAATGATTACATCAAAAACGGAGAAACACAAAAGGCACTTGAGCATATAAGCTCGGTAACAGACTATATTGACAGCACAATGCCAAAGCAGTTTTGCTTAAACGGTGTTGTAAATGTTATATTGAGTCACTATGACACACTCACACAGCTTAAGGGCATTGACTTTATTTGCGAAGTATCACTTTCCCGCCAGTTACCCTTAGCAGACATTGACTTGGTTGTTGTTTTGTCAAACGCATTGGAAAATGCAGTCAACGCACTTGAAATTTGCGATACTAAATGGATTGCCGTCAAGGGTTTTGAATCTGACGGAAAATTTTTCTTTGAAGTTAAAAATCCCTTCTGCGGCGAAATTGAATTTCAGGATAATTTGCCCGTTTCAAGAAGGGAAAATCATGGCTACGGAACAAAATCCATTGCCGCAATTGTGGAAAAACACGAGGGCATTTATTCCTTCACTGTTGAGGACGATATTTTTGTTTTCCGCTGTGCAATTTAACATGTAAATGAAAAAAGACACACCAAAAGGTGTGTCTTTTTTGCGGCGGAACCGGCGCTCGAGTTCGAAATTTCACTTTTTAATACCAAAAGAAAAACAGCACACCATAAAGTGTGCTGTCCTGGCGGAGAAAGAGAGATTCGCCCTTCGGGCACTGTTGCAACATCAATTCAATTTCGCCGTGCTCACGACGGCTCATTTCATTGTGTTGCTGCCACTCAAAATTGCTCCCTCCCTCGTCCACCGGACGCGGTCGCAATTTTTCCCTCTCTTGCCGGAACCGGCGCTCGAGTTCGAAATTTCACTTTTTAATACCAAAAGAAAAACAGCACACCATAAAGTGTGCTGTCCTGGCGGAGAAAGAGAGATTCGAACTCTCGCGCCGGTTACCCGACCTACGCCCTTAGCAGGGGCGCCTCTTCGGCCAACTTGAGTATTTCTCCATTTAGAAATAATAGCGGCAAAGCTACCAATCGTGAATAAGCTCACGCAACTATTTAATTAATCGGACGCCCGACAGCTTTCGCTGTGGGCTATCCGTGGCGGAGAAGGTGGGATTCGAACCCACGGCACTTTCGTGTCACTGGTTTTCAAGACCAGCTCCTTAAACCACTCGGACACCTCTCCATAAGCTGTCACGCACATACTATTATACTCAGTTGCTCTCCTTTTGTCAAGCATTATTTTTAAAAAACAAACAATGATACAAAATGATAGAACAAAGTGTCTCCGACATTCTCAAATTACAGTTGCAACTATGACAAGCAGAGGAGAAAACACTTTGTAACGCCATGTGCCTTTTCCGAGTTTGCGAGGAAATTCTCGCATGGCAAAAAAAGAAGTACGCCACTCAACGGTGGCATACTTCTTCATGATTACTCATTACTAATTGCTCATTATTTTAGTGTAGGTTTCGCTGATGGGCACAAGTCCCTTAGTGCTGTTCCACAAGAACACCTTAATCACTGCCGATTTTCTGTCAAGGCTGTATTCTGTTGTGCCGGGAACAATTCTTACAAGCTCTGTCATTGCTCCGTCAGAATCATAGGCTGCAAGGTATGCGCCTTCACTGCCAAGAAGCTGTTGTGTAATGGTGACTTTAATTGCTTTTGTGTTCTTGACAACACTCTTAACTTCAATCTTGCTTTCTTCGGGAATTGAAGATTCAAAGAGAACAACTGCTCCCTCTGGGAGATTTTCGCGACCTGTTACATAGTTTTCCCAACGCCATTCTGAACCAAGGTAGTGGATGTATTCCACATTGCCTGTCTGGTAGAAGGAATATGCTGAAATTTCTTCAATGTATTGGGGAATTTCCACATATTTAAGATTTGAGCAATAGTGGAAGCAGCCTGTGGGAATAACATCTAACTCTTTACCAAAGCGCACCGTTTCGAGATTGTAACAGCCCCAGAAGGTATATTCGTCCATTTCTTTAATGCTGTCGGGGAAATAAATTTCGGTGATGTTCATATGGGAAAAGGAATATTTGCCGATTTTCTTAACACCCTCGTGAATGATTACATTTTCAATTGTTTCCATTCCGTCGAAGGCTTCGTCACCGATTTTTGTGATTGTGCCCTCCACAACGATTGTGTGCAGGTTATCGGAGATAAACTTGCCCCAGGGAGTGTCTTCAGTTGGGTATGTAACATTTTGTGCAGGAATTTCACCCTTGCCCTTAAAGGTTAAATAGCCCAGATTGTCTGCCTCAACCCAGACATTCTCTGTGATGTCTGCTCTTTCAAAATATCGCTCGGCTTCACCCATGGAGACAAATTCAACCTGGGTTTCATCGGCAAGTCTTTCTGCAAATGAGTTTGTGTAGCCGTGAATTTTCTTTAAACTGTTGCAATCCTTTACCATGTTGAAGTTTGCAACAATCAAATTCTCGGGGATGGTTATTTCTTCAAGAAGTCCACACGCATAGAACGCTTGATTGCCGACAGATGTCACGCTTTCGGGAATAATTGCCTCGGTGAGAAGTGTTGAACCAAACGCGCTGTAACCGATTTTTGTGAGCTTGTCGGAAAATTCAAATTCTGTAATGGGTGCATTTGTAAAGGCATTTGAAGCGATTGTGGTAATATTTTCGCTTATTTCAACCTTTTCAATGCTCTTTTTGTATTGGTCCCACGGAACCTTTTCGTCGGGCATTGCACCCTCGCCCTCTAATTCAAGTATGCGGTGGTTGTAGTAGCGCCATGTGATTAAGTCGCCAAAGGTGCCTTCTTCAACAACTACCTTGGGTGCGATGCCAATAAACTCCAGATTGTAACGAGTCAAGGGCTCAACCTTGTCGTGAGTGAAGGAATACTTATAGCAATAGAACACCGCACCTGTTTCAATGCCGTTTGTTGAGAAGCTTGTAACACTCACGGGCATTGTCACCTTTGTAACGGCATAGTCATCGTAATAGCCCAGAACATAGGCAGGAATTTGCGTAATACCCTCATTGACATACAATTCCTTAATTATAGTCTGATAGGGATACCAGGGGTACTCATTGCCGGTGTAGTAATGCACAACATTACCCTCGCCCGAAAGGGTGAGCTTACCGTAGCCGTTGAGTGACCAGGTCACATTTTCAAGAGTTCCTACAATTACATCGTCCTCAGGCATAACTCCCAGAGAAACGAATTTCGCTCCTGTTTCAGAAGCAAGGCCTTCAGCAAAGGATTTTTCATAGCCTGTGATTGTAACGCCTTCGCCAAAATTTTCAAAGTCTCTGCCTAAGAGAAGGCTGTAATGGAGTTCTATTTCTTTAATGTTTTCATGCTCGTTGCCATTCCAATAGTCAAGGAGAGTAACGCCTTCTTCACAAATGAGCTTCTTGACATAATTTCTGTAATAATACCACGGCACTGTACCCGATGAGGATGAACCCGTATACTTATCTGTTTCGCCTCTGCCCGAAATTGTCAGTGTGCCTCGGGAGTCAATAGAATATGTTGTTTCATCGCCAACAGAGCCCGAAACAATTACACATTCGGGCATTTCGCCCAAGGAAACGAAGTTGTGACCCTGGGTATTTGCCAAAAATTCTGCGATGGAGTGGGTGTAGCCTGTTATTGTTATGTTATCGTTTACAAAAAGCTTTAAGGAATTATAAATATAGATAACGCTGTGGTGAACTTCAAGGTTTTCCAGCTTGGGATATTCGTCAAGATAGATTTTGCCAAGCCTTGTTATACCCTCTCCTACCTTGATTGTCTTTATGTAGTTGAAGTAGTACCACCACGGAAGGGTTGTGTCGTCGCTGAAGTCGCCTGTCTTGCCTGTGCCTGTGAGGTTGAGAGTTCCGTCGCTGTACATTTCCCATTTAATATCGGTATCCTTAATCTGACCGCTTCTCATTAGAGTGAGGGGCGATTTGCCCAAGGATACAAATTCACAAGAGTATTTGTCTGCGATATATTGTGCGCAGGACTCGCTGTAGCCCTCGACAACTGCACCGTCGGGCATATAGTTCACATTATTGGAGTAGATATAGCCCACGCTGTAATGATAGGTCACCTTTTCAAGGTTGTCGAGTCTGTCGACTTTAATATCGTCAACCGCACTGATTCCCTCTTTTATGGTTATTGTCTTTACATAGTCATAGTATTTATTCCACGGAGGTGGTGCCAATTCGGGAATGTTGCCAGAGCCCGAAAGAGTCAGATTACCAAAGTTTGTGAGGCTCCAACTAATGTTGTCAAAACTTCCCGATGCGGAAACCTTTTCACTCTTTTCTCCTAAAGACACAAAGGTGTAGTTATTTGCAAGGGCATATTCCTCTGCAACGGTGTCGTTGTAGCCCTTTATAACAACTGTTTCGGGCACATTGAAGAATATTCCGCTTTCCATGAAGAGAACCGTGTCGGGAATTGTAACCTCTTCAAGAGAGTTGCAGTTCACAAAAACTGACCTGGGAAGGAAACCTACGCCCTCGGTGATTTCGACTTTTTTAAGAGAGGAACAGCCGTTGAAGGCGCTTTGTCCAATGCTTGTCACACTCTCGGGTAAAACAATTTCCGTAACTGCTGTGCAGCTGTTAAAGGCACTCGTGCTTATTGTTGTGATGCCTTCTTCAAGAGTTATTGTTTTGAGATTTGCACAATTTGCAAAAATGCTTGAAGGAATAGTATTAACGCTGCCGGGTACAGTTACCTTTGTAAGAAGCGAACAACGCTGGAAAAGACTGCTTCCGATTTTTGTCACAGTTTCGGGAATGTGGAATTCTTCAAGACCGGAGTATGCAAAGGCATATGAACCAATCTCTGTAACAGAGCTCATGTTCACCTTTTTCAAGCCACCACACTCATAGAAGGCATAGTCGGGAATTTTCGTCACAGAACTTGGGATTGTGATTTCATTAAGGTTCGGACAATGGTAAAAGGCATATGAACCAATTTCCAAAAGTCCTTCGTGTAACTTAAAGCTCTGTGCGTCACAATTGCGGAACGCATTGTTGGAAAGCTTTGTCACTGATTTGGGGATTTCATAGTTTTCAACAAACTTGAGGCAGTCTTCAAAGGCATAAGAACCTATGCTTGTAATTGAGTCGTGAAGTCTGATGTCATTAAGTCCCTCGGAGCCGCTGAAGGCATAGTCGGGGATGACGGCGACAGTTGTCGGGATTGTGATGTTTGTGAGCTTTGTGCAGGCACGAAACGCACTCGCACCAATTTCAGTCAAGCCCTCGGGCAAGTAAATGCTTGTTATTCCGCTTCTTTCGAATGCATTTGCACCGATTTTTTCCACGGTTTCGGGCAACACAAAATCAACAGAGCTCAAAGAGTATTTAAAGGCACTTGCACCAATTTCTGTCACAGGACCATTGAAGGTGACATCGGTGAGCTTTGAGCAGTTTGCAAACATACTTGCAGGGATTTTTGTCATTGCTTCAGGAAGGCTCACAGAGGCAAGTATGTCACAGCTTTCAAAAACGCCGCTGCCCCATGTTACATTGCCTGTGGGAAGAGTTAAGCTTTCGAGTGCATCGAAATTATAAAAAGCGCTGTTCCCCACAGCAGTCAGGGAGTTGGGCAAAGTAAGGGTTTTTACCTTTTTTAACCCGGAAAAAGCATTTGCTTCTATGGTTGTGATGGAGTTGTTGAACACGATTTCGCCAACTTGACTACAACCTTCAAAGGCGTATTTACCAACTGACAAAATGCCCTCACCAAACGTTATTTTTTCAAGCTTTTCCATGTCACGGAAGTTATTTTTACCTATTCTTGTGATTTTATCGTCCAAAACAATTTCTGTCACGAAATCTTCGTAGTCTTCCCAGGGAATTGCATTTGTCTCAAGGTCGGGCATTTCACCTTCGCCCTCAAGAACAAGCTGACGCTTCGTATTCACATACCAGTTTATGCTTTCTGTCAGACTGCCTTCGATAAGCTTTGCGTCGGGCAAGGGAGTTCCTTCGAAAACAAAGGAGTATTCCTTTGCAATGTCTTCTGCAACTGAGCCTGTATAGCCGTAAACCACAGCAGTCTTGGGAACCGATGTGAATGCAAGAGAGCCGTATTTAATAACCGTGTAGGGAATTGTTATTGATTTTAATGATGTACAGCTTAAGAACACACAGTCCCCGATTACGGTGAGCTTGTCATGAAGCACAATTTCTTCCAATGCTGCACAGCCGTTGAAGGCACTGGCATT
Organism: Clostridia bacterium; assembly: GCA_045546275.1. Taxonomy (GTDB): domain Bacteria; phylum Bacillota; class Clostridia; order UMGS1883; family UMGS1883; genus RGIG1927. Next base: position 28,320 of record JAZQCM010000036.1, read on the forward strand.
GAGAGTGGCGACTTCTTTGGACAAGGTGACGCTCTTCAATTTTTCACAGCTGTTGAAGGCATCTGCTCCAATCACAGTTACCGTGTCGGGGATAACGATTTCTTCAAGTGCTTTACAGCGGAAGAAAGTATCTTCAGGGATAATTGTGATGTTCTCGGGAAGCTTGACGCTTTTAAGCTTATAGCACTGATAGAACATTTCATAGCCCATGGTGTGCACACCGCCGGGAATGACAATCTCTGTCAACGCATTACAGTTATAGAATGCTCTTTTGCCGATGCTTTCAAGAGTTGACGGAAGTGAAACGGAGGTCAGTGCAGTTTCGCTGTGGAAGCTGTAATCACTTATGCTTGTGATGCCCTCCTCTACTACAACCGTTTTTATACTGCTGCGGTTAGAATACCACGGCACGCTTGAATAGCCGCTGTAGTTTTTCATTTCGCCGCTTCCCGAAAGGGTAAGCGTTCCGCTTTCTAAGCTCCATGTTATATCTGTACCGCAGGTTCCGCTTGTCGCAGCAGATACAAACACACAGCCAAGGCTTATTACAAGTATTGCAACAATCGCCAATGCCACAACAATTTTCTTTTTCATGTTTTTCTCTCCTTTATAAGATAAATTCTTCTGATAATTATAAACGTCTTTATACTGTTTTATAAATTTAAAAAGCGTAGCTTGTGGCTACGCTGAAAAACACATAGCCCACTTTGCTGCGACACAAAATCTTAAGCATTACCGTAAGGATATGCGAAATAAGGCATATGCGTTTTTACCGGAATAAGAAACACATACCCCCTACGGATAATCCGCTATTAAGATTTCATGTCGCACAACTATACTATCACAAAAAAATCAAACTGTCTACTGTATTTTTACACGAAAAAAGGCAACTTTCTAAAAAAGTTGCCTTTTCTATTAGCCAAATGCTTTTATTAATCTGTCGTATTCTTCCATTGTGATGGTAAGTACGCCGCCATGACGGAACTGAATTTCGGTATGGAATTCAGCTTCATCCTTTGTAAACTGGCCTTTGTCCAGATCATCTGTTACAAAGGGAGCGTAGCCAAGGTTTGCACCATACTGGTCAAGGAAAAGACACCATCTGCCATCGGGAAGCTGACAGCACTGAGGTCCTTCAACACCATGAACCTGGCTGAGATTAGAATCAACAATTTCAAATGTGCCTGAAAGAGATGTGCTCCTTGACATAAGAATGCACTTGCTGGACTCGTCCTTGGAGAAACGGTAGTAAACGCCGTTGTGTTCAACAATATCGGTATCGATAACGTCACAATCACGTTCTATGTACACTTCGCAAGGAGTAAAGGTTTTAAAGTCCTTTGTTCTGGACTGGAAAATCTTATGATGACCCTTTCCGTAGTCAACACGGGATGCCCAGAATACCATGTAGTTGTCCTGTTCCTTGTCGTAAACAACCTCAGGTGCCCATGTGCAACCTGCATCGGGACGGGAAACTGTCACAGCTCTTGTTTCGCTCCAGTTTACCAAGTCGTCGCTTTCCCAAACTAAAATGTCGTGGCTACCGTTCTTTGTAGCACTGCCCCAATGGTCGGGACGAAGGAAAACGTTAAGGTCGGTACCTACCATGTAGAACTTGTTACCTTCCTTTGCACGGATGATAAAGGGGTCACGGATGCCCTTTTCACCGATTTCGGATATTATAATGGGCTTTTTATTGTTAAGAGTTTTCCAATTTAATCCGTCAAGGCTTACAGAGAAATAAATCTGCTCACTCATGGGAGTATTGGGATGTGTATCTGTAAAATGCACAAATAAAAATGCTTCTTTTTTAGCGTTACTCAAAATGATCAATCCTTTCTGTCAAAAGTACCCTACAAGGTATCGTATCACTTTTAAAAAAAGATGTCAACCTTTTACAAGAAAGATTTTTGCTAATTAGTACTGGAACGTGCGGATAAATCTGCATCTTAAGCCATCATTCCATACCATGGAATCATCAGGCTCTGCTTCCCATCCGCCTATACCTGTATTTAATATAAGTCTTAAATTTTTCTGAAATTCAAGGGTTGAATTGTTGTGTGTTCTTTGGAACATTTTGCCGTCAACAAAGAACTTTATGTAGTCGTAGCCCCAGTCCATGGAAAAGGTGTGGTAGTCTGTTGTAATGTTAATATTATCCTTGGAGCTTTTTCCGAAAAGGTTGTTTTTGTCGTTTTCCCCGTGGATGGCTGTGTGCCAGGCCTTTGCGCCGTAAGAAGAGGAAAGGGTTTCAAAAATATCAATTTCGGGTGGCCAGGAATCACGGCCTGTGAGCCAGAATGCATTCCAGTAGCCAATGGGACTTTCAGGCTGTTTAAAGCTGCCTTCAATAAAACAATTTTTGTTGTAGACCTTATTTTGTATGCTCACAACGCCAACGTAGCCCTTCCATCTTTCCCAGGTTTTGTTCCATTTATTGTACTGTATGCCTGTTTCTCCGCTCTTGTCAGTGGGCCAGCCTGATACTTTTGTTGCCTTTAAGAGCAACTCACCGTTTTCAACAATTACATTGTTCTTTGTGATAAGACCTGAGTGATTATAGGAGTCATTTGTGGGATTGTTGCCCTTCCAAGGATAATTTGTCCACCATTTGGAGGAAATTGAATTGCCATAGAAATTGTCGGCAACAAATTCGCTGGCTTCACTCTTAAGATAGAAGCAGCCCTGTGCTTCGCTCCACTTTTTCCAGGGCTTTAAGTCGCCCTTCTTTTTATCGGTGGTTGTGTCGTAGAGGAATTTGTCCTCGTTGTCACGCTGGAGATAGGTTTTATAGGAATAGGTCTTGCCCGTGTAATAACCTACGTTTTCAACTTCTTCTTTCATAAAGGTGGCTCTTGCATAGAAATCACCTGTGTTCTGAAGCTTTTTAAGGTAAAAAGCATCGCTTTCAGCCGTGATAAAATAACCCGGGTTAGTTACCGATTCCAAGCTTACGCCTGTGCCGATAAGTCCCTTGCGCTCCACGAAGCGTGTTACGGCAGGGTTTTTATCCGCCGCAACGGAAAGGACGGCATCTGTGCCGTTGTGATAAACATATCGTCCGTAATAATCACCGCTTGAAGTGGGATAGTCGGACAGACGCACCGCTTCAAGGCGCACTATGCCGTTTGCGCTGTCAGCACTTTCGCTTAATCCCCTATCTCTGTCAACATGGCGGAGAGTGAAATCCGAAAGGGTGATTTCACTTGTTGCGCCTGCACCTGTGTTTAAAACAAGGGTGTTTGCTTCAAGATATGTCCATGTGGTGTTTCTTGTAAGCTCTGCGTCAGAATTTGAAAAATAAAGCTTTTGCGTTTCTTCATTTTCGCTATCCTTTACTTTGATTAAAAAGCTTCGCTCACTCGGAGAAACTCCTATTTCAAAATGAACGTTTTCCCCCTTATTAAAGGACTTTTCAAAAAGTGCAACAGGAGATGCTTCATTGAAATAGTTACTTGTCATTCTATTTATTTTAAATTTTTCGCCGTCGTTGTCAAACCTTAATTGGAGAGCTGAATAGTTGTCAATATCCGCACCGCCTGTAATATAGCCGTCGGTTATGGACACACCGCTGTAGTATAGATTGCCGCTAAGATTAAGGTCAAAGGCAATTTCGTAATCCTCACGGTTTTTTGGTGTATTATAGGTTTTCTGGGCAATAATTCCACCTGCACCGGCGAAGGGTTCTTCGCCTCCGAAAGCCTTGATTTCAGAAATACGTATCCAGCCTGCAGCGGAATCTGCTCTTTTGTAAAAACGGTACCGTATGTATCTTGCCTGTGTCATGGGCACGTCAATATACTGTATGTCATTGGTGTTTGCCGCTGTTGTTTTAGGTAAAAGGGTTTTATAGCTCTTTCCGTCAGTTGAGGCTTCAACGCCGAAGGTATATGTTCTTTCGTTGCCCAAATCAAAGCCAATACCCACCTTGGAAACATACAATTCTTTTCCCAGGTCTGCCACAAGGTAAGCAGTGCTTGTGTCGGAAACGTTTGCCGCTGTCCAGATTGTGGATAAATCATTGTCCAGCACATTTGTGTGATGATTGTTTGCCTCAGGTGTCTGGGATGCGGTAACCGTGGCTATGGTTGCCTCCTCCATCACTTCTCTGCCAACGTTATCGTAAAGATAAATGCCTTTGTCAGTTTCCTCGCTGTAAAGAGAGTCGCCCAAGGCAGGCACATAGTCGGTAAAGTTCATTTCGTCCATTGCCGAAACCGACCAGTCTTCCGCTTTTTCCATTAAAAGTGCGCCCAAAGTGTCCTTATAGCCGTAGGTTTCAATTTCACCAATACGACACCATGCGCCGTTGTCGGTTCTGCCGAAAAGATTAAGGCGGATAAACTTTGCTCTTACATGAGGCAAGTTAATATATTGCATTTCGTCTGTTTTTTTGCTTGTTGTTTTTTGCAAAAGTGTAGTAAAGCTTTCCCCGTCTTCACTTGAAGAAACGGAATAAATATATTCACGCTCGCTTCCCAGATTAAACGCTATACCAATACGGGATAAAATATAATCGTCCCCCAAATAAATTGTTACGTTTTCGGGGTTTTCTTCACTTGCACCACTAACTGTCCAGATTGTGTTCAAATCTGAGTCAGCCACATTTCCTGCAGAGTTCTGGGGCTCGGGAGTGAAGGATGCAAAGGCGTCAGAGGATGTGTAGGGGATTTTGATTTCGCTCTCGGTTATTGTTTCACATTTTTCGCTTGTAAAGGAAGGCGAAAGAGGTTTGAGAAAATCCTCCCAAACGTAAATTTCAGAGTTTTTGCCTGCTGTGTAGGAAAATGCCGCTTTTTCGCCTTTTGCCACAGTTTCTTTATAAGATTGTGCCTCTTTAAGACTGCCGTCACCATTGAAAGATGCAACATATACCTTAAATTTTTTGGTATTTTCTCCTTGGTTTTCAGCTTTCACAACAAAGGCTGTGCCTGTGCTCGTTGCAACACCTTCAACTTCCACCGAAGTTTCAGCACACAAAGCCGGCACGTAAATATGTCCTGAAATCATTAATAATATAAGTATAACAGATAAAACTTTTTTCATTTAATCATATCCTTTTAGTAAAGAGGCGGTAGGCAGAGCCTACCGCCTCTTTCTGTTTTTAATACTGCCAGCTCTTAAACCACTGCATGCTTAATGACTTTCCGTACTCACTGGGAGCGGCGGATTCCCATCCGCCAACACCGTTGTTAATAATAAGTACCATACCGCCTGCAGAATTCTGCACGTTAACAATGTCTCCTGTGTAACGCTTGAAAAGCTGTCCGTCATAATACATATCCATATAATCATAGCCCCAGTCAAGAGCGTAGCGATGGTATTCTGTACGAAGATTACTACCACCATACCAGTTGCCTTCTGCGCCGCCGGATTTATGCATGTTGGTAAACCAGCCATGTGCGCCTGCACTACCCGAGGAGGACAAATATTCGAAAATATCTGTTTCGGGAGGCCAGAAATTCGCACCGGAAAGCCAGAATGCTGTCCAATATCCATAACCCGCATTAGGCTGACGGAAGGTTCCCTCCATATAGCTCTGACGGTAATATTTAACGCTGCCATCATAAGCATTATTATTCTTATGAGGTGAAATTACGCCAACATAAGCCTTATACCTCTTCCATCCGCCTTCACCAAAGCCAAAGCTGTCCAGGTTAATACCTGTGTCGCCGTCGTCATCCTTCGGCCATTCATCGGAGCCTATTTTGTTTGCCTTAAGGTGAATATTTCCGTCCTTTACCTCAATGGCACTTGCACGACAAAGACCATAGTGGTTGTGATGGTCGCCCCAGGGATACTTTGCAAGCCACTTATTTCTATCAAGGCTTGTACCCTTGAAGGAGTCGCTCACTCTTGAAGCAGTTGCTTCGTTACGCTGATAGAAAATGGTGCGGTCACGGGAATGACGTTTCCATACAACCGTGCTACCATTATCGTTATAAAGATAACGGTCTCTGTCACGATATGCCGCATAGGAAACTGTGCCCTTGCCGTAGCCCTTGGTGTCAATTACACCATCACGCTTTATAAAGGTAGCGTTTGCCTTATATCTTACGGTATTTGTAAATGGCTGTACCTGAAGCTTGTTTTCTGTGCCGGGAACAATAGTTAAGAAGTAACCGGGACGATTTGCAACCTCGAAGGAAACGCCGTCGGGGTCCATAAGACCACTTCTTTCAACAAAACGTGTATATGCAGGGTCCTGCTTTTCGGCAAAGTCACTTACTTCGTTACCCTGATGGTGAAGCATGTTACCTGTGCCGTGAGTTGCAACCAAGCGGAACATACCGTTAAGAGCACTCTTCACATTATCTGTTTTGCCAAGGTCGGTAACAGTAATATCACCAACATAAATGTCGCCAAAACCACCGATACCTGTGTTTACAGCAAGGCAGTTAACCTCCTTGCCAACCCAGTTTTCGTAATTTGTTGACATGTCAACAGTTCTTGTCTGACTGTTTACGCCGTCATCAATTGTGATTTCGCTCTGATATTTTGTGGGAGTAACCTTAATGGATACCTTCCAGGGATTACCCTTAGTTATGGGAGTATATCCACCTACAAGGGCAGAATAATCCCCTCCGTTAAAGGTGTTACCCGTGTATTTATTAAGCTGAAGATTGTTTTCATCGGCAGAAGAGGGCATGAACCTAAGCTGCATACCATAGCTTCCGTCAACGCCGTTACTAAGGCTGAAACCACCGTAATTGTCGGCAACGGGAGCGTAGAGAGTGAAGTCAACCTTGTATGCATTGCCGTTTTGTGGTGTGGGGAAATTTACATATGCCATAACACCGCCTGCACCATTTGTTGCATCGGTTTCTCTTCCCACCTCATCATAAAGGTGAAGTGCGTTGCCTTCGATGCCGCTTTCTTCGGGAGCTTCACAAAGCTCTGCATAAAGCTTTTCACCTAAGGACCCTTCGTAAGGTGTATCACCCTTATCGTCAGCAATGTTCTTAAAACTCATTTCGCCGTTGTTTTCTTCTGTCATGTCAATGTTTGTAAGAACAGTTTCGGTATTTTCGTATTCATCATTTTCAAAATGAGTAACGCTTACTTCGTCCACATACATTTCAACACTTTTGCCTGCGCCTGTGTTGAAAAGAAGCCATTTTGCCTCTAAGCCTGACCACTGAGATGGTCGGGTCTGCTCAATAGAGTTGAAGGAGAAGTACATAGGCTTTGTTTCAGTGTTTACACCGTCAGTTACTGTAAAGTCACATATTCTTGCAGCTGCATCTATATCCATAGTAACAGTCCAAAGACGGTCCTTTTCAAAGGCTGTGTCCATAAAGCTTATAAGCGAGCCTTCGTTAAAGTAGTTACTTGTAATCTGACGAAGCTTAACCTTGTTACCATCATCAACATCCTCAAAACGAACCTGGAGTGCGGCATACTTGCCATAATCCGCACCGCCCGAAAGCATTTCATCAGTTAATGAAAAACCGGACCAGTAGGTGTCGCTGTCTTTTCCGTTTTCCATTGTTTTGGGGACGAACATGTTGAATTCTACAACATATCTGCCTCTGTCGGGCGCAGTTTCCAGTCTTTTTGCAACTGTCATACCGCCTGCGCCGTTTGTTTCGTCGGTGGTTCTGCCAACGTAGTCAACCATACGGATAGCAGTTTCGCTTACACCCATACCTGCTTGTTGAGGAAGGTTTGCAATTTCGGCATAAAGTTTTTCGCCCAAGGAAGGTGTGTAGTCACTGTAGCCATCCTCGGTCATTCTGCGCATAAGCCAGCCGTCAGCAATGGATTCGTCGCTTTCTTCGGGTAAAATTGTACCCTCAGCATCATCAAAGCTGAAAAGAGAAACCTCTTCGCCCATGTCAACAGGAAGCAACATGCCGTATGCTTCAATTTCACTTATCTGAACCCAGTTATTTGAATCGGGCTCCACTCTTTCAACCATTGTAATTCTTATGAACTTACCCACAGAATGTTCAAGGTCAAAATACTGAACCTCATTGGAAAGCTCACTTACAGTTTCACCTAAAACTTCGGTGTAGTTATTACCGTCACGTGATGTGGACACGGTGAAAACATACTGTCTTTCTGCTCCTGCACCAAACAAAATACCCACCTTTGTCAAAGCATGGTCATTTTCAAGGTAAGCAGTAACACTGGCTTCGTTTCCTTTTGCAACGTCACGTGCGGACCAATAGGTGTCTGCATCACCATCGGCAATAGCTGTAACACGGTGCTCTCCTTCAGCTTCTGTTGAAGCAAATACCATGTTGCTTGTAATGTTAATTTTTTCCACTTCCAGGCTGCCCTCGGGAACGTCTTCGGAAGATATGCTCTTACATACAGGTTCCATACTGTCGCCCTTCCAGAAGAAGATTTCTGCCCATTCACCCTTTGAAGAGTCGTAAGAAACCTTTATTTCCTTTGTAACATCAGCATTTTCAGCTGTGTCAATGGTAATTTTTTCCTTTTTTGCACTCTGCTCAATTCCGTCTTTGTTAAAAACCGCCGATACAACAGTTACAAAACCATCTGCAGAAGAGTCATTTTTAACTTCTGCAACGCAATAAAGAGTAAAGCCGTCGGTCATTGCTTCTGCCTTAACTGTAGCATTGAACTTCTCTTCAGCGTTTATGAACGGAACAAGAGACATGCAAAGAACTAACACTAAAATAACACTTAGAACTTTTTTCATTTATGTCTCTTCCTTTCTTTTTAATATTTTGATAAATTCTTATTTAATAACAGTTTCTCCGCCCATGTAAGGAACAAGAGCTTCGGGAATTGTAACTGTTCCGTCTTCGTTCTGATAGTTTTCCAGAATTGCGGCAACTGTTCTGCCCACTGCAACACCGGAGCCGTTGAGAGTGTGAACAAGCTGAGCCTTGTCACCTGCGTTGTCCTTGTATTTAATGTTTGCTCTTCTTGCCTGGAAGTCTTCAAAGTTACTGCAGGAAGAAATTTCAACATATCTGCCATAAGAAGGCATCCAAACTTCAATATCGTACTTAAGAGCAGCTGTGAAACCAAGGTCGCCCACACAAATACGAACAACTCTGTAAGGAAGACCTAAGCCCTGCAATACATCTTCTGCATCGTTTGTAAGCTTTTCAAGCTCTTCATAGCTCTGCTCAGGCTTTGCAAACTTAACAAGCTCAACCTTGTTAAACTGGTGCTGACGGATAAGACCGCGAGTGTCTCTGCCTGCGCTACCTGCTTCTGCACGGAAACATGCTGTGTAAGCAACGTGCTTGATAGGAAGCTGGCTACCGTCTAAAATTTCATCACGATACATGTTTGTTACGGGAACTTCCGCTGTGGGAACAAGGAAGTAGTCTGTGTCAGCCACCTTGAAAGCATCCTCTTCAAACTTGGGAAGCTGACCTGTACCCACCATAGAATTGCGATGAACCATGAAGGGAGGGAAAATTTCTGTGTAGCCATGCTTTGTGGTGTGCATGTCAAGGAAATAGTTTGTAACAGCTCTTTCCAATCTTGCGCCTAAACCACGGTAAAGAGTAAATCTTGTGCCTGTGATTTTAGCAGCTGTTTCTGCATCAAGAATATTCAAATCCTTGCCTAAATCCCAGTGCGCCTTGGGTTCAAAGTCAAACTTTGTGGGTTCGGAGAAGGTTCTTATCTGAACATTATCCTCATCTGTGTCACCATCGGGAACATTTTCGTTGGGAAGATTGGGAATTGTGTACATAAGTACAGAAAGCTCTTCTTCAACAGTCTTTGTTTCGCTGTCCATTTCCTTAATTTTTTCGGAAATTTCTTTCATTTCGGCAAAAATTGCTGTTGTGTCCTCCCCTGCCTTTTTAAGCTGAGGAATCTGCTTGGATACTTCGTTCTGCTTCTTCTTAAGCTGTTCTGCTTCAAAAACAAGCTCTCTTCTCTTGTTGTCAAGTTCAAGAACCTTGTCAATATCAACAACTTCTTTTCTTCTGGCAAGTGCTGCCTTTACCTTTTCTGTTTCTGTTCTGATCATTTTGATGTCTAACATTGTTTTTACTTCCTTTCAAATATGTCTTGTTTCACGTGAAACATTATAAACCTTGTATAATATCAATAAGCCTTATCAAATCCTCTTCCGAGTAGTAATAAAGCTCTATTTTACCCTTTTCTTCGCCGGTTATTTTAACCTTTGTTCCGAATTTATCCTTCAATTCCTTTTCAACATCGGGATAAAACTTTTTCGCCTTACCACGTTTTGATGGAGTTTTCTTCGTTTCCTTTGCAAGCTGTTCCATTTCCCTTACTGTAAGCTCTTCTTCAGCGGCACGCTTTGCCATTTTTAATCGGAGCTCACTGTTTTCAACGGAAAGGAGCGCTCGGCCGTGACCGGAGGATATAACCCCTTCAACAAGCATTTCCTGTATTTCGTTGTCGAGAGATAAAAGTCTTAAGGTGTTTGCCACCGCAGGACGGCTCTTGCCCACCTTTTCACTGACCTTTTCCTGTGTTAAACCGAATTGTTCAATAAGCGACTGATAACCAAGCGCCTCTTCAATGGGGTTTAAGTCTTCTCGCTGCAAGTTTTCAATTAGCGCAACCTCTGCCTGTGTGAGTGCATCATAGCTTCTTACAACGGCAGGTATTGTTGAAAGCCCTGCAATACGTGAAGCTCTCCAACGTCTTTCCCCTGCTATAATTGAATACATGCCGTTTTTGCCTTCAGTTACTATGATTGGCTGAATAACACCATGCTGACTGATTGAATTTGCCAAAAGCTGCAATTGTTCACGGTCAAAATGCTTTCTTGGCTGGTCACTTCTGGGCTCTACCTGACTAAGCTTCAATTCCAGAACTTCGTCCTTTATTTCCCTTGTAGAAGTAACAGGCGTGTCAAAAAAAGCATCCAAGCCTTTTCCTAATGCCATTCATTGTCCCTCCTTAGCTGTTTTCCTCAAGGATTTCGTCAGCTAAATCAAGATAGCTTTCCGACCCCTTTGAGGATATGTCATAATATATAATAGGTTTTCCAAAGCTGGGAGCTTCTGAAAGCCTTACGTTTCTGGGTATTAAGCTCTTATAAACCTTGTTCGGGAAGAACTTTTTAACCTCTTCAACAACCTGTATTGAAAGGTTTGTTCTTGCGTCAAACATGGTAAGAAGAACGCCTTCAATTTCAAGGCTGGGGTTAAGCACCTGCTTAACCTTTTTAATTGTGTTCATAAGCTGTGAAACGCCTTCCAACGCATAATATTCGCACTGAATAGGCACGATCACACTATTTGCCGCAGTAAGCACATTAAGCGTGATAAGACCTAAGGATGGCGGCGCATCAATAATTACAAAATCATATTCTTCTTTTGTGGACAAAAGAGCGTTTTTAAGCTTTGTTTCACGGCCCATTTCGCTTACAAGCTCGATTTCCGCACCTGAAAGAGAAATATTCGACGGGCAAACGCTAAGATTTTCATAAGGAGTTTCAACAGCAACTTCTTTAACTGTTGTGTCGCCTATAAGCACATCGTAAACTGTTTTTTCGCACCGTCTTTTGTCAACACCTACGCCTGATGTGGAGTTACCCTGAGGGTCACAGTCCACAAGAAGTACCCTCTTCCCTTTCTTTGCCAGACAAGCCGAAAGGTTAACTGCGGTTGTTGTTTTGCCAACTCCGCCCTTTTGGTTTGCAATTGCTATTATTTTCATTTATATAAACCTCCAAAAAACATTAAAGCCTTGTGATATTATAGACCTCCCTACAATATCACAAGGCTATTATAACACAAAAATGTTTCATGTGAAACATTTTTTTACGATTTTTCTAATTTTATTATATATTCTATGTAATTTTCATCGTCAGTTTCCTTTATAACAGGCTTTAAACCGCTTTTTCGGAGCGTTTCCACAGTTTTATTAAGAGTGTTTTTAAAAAGCTTACCTGTTCTTTCAAAGGAAACGTTTTGCTTTATAAGCTTCTTTTTTGGTTCCTCTTCAATCATTTTCTGCACCATTCTTTCTGTTGCGGCAACATTTAACTGAAGCTCTGCCACTCTTCTTGCGGCAGCAATGCGCATTTCCTCCTCAGGAAGCCTTAAAAGTGCTCTTGCATGCCTCTCACACAAGCCGTTTTCATTAATAATTCTCCTTACAGACTCATTGAGTTTTAACAATCTGATTTTGTTTGCAACAGCAGCCTGGCTTTTGCCTAACTTTTCGGCTATTTCCTCCTGCGTGAGTGAATGAAATTCAATTAAATTCTGCATGCTTTCGGCTTCTTCAAAGAAATTAAGGTCTTTTCGTTGCAAATTCTCTGTTATTGCAACAATTGCAGACTCTTTGTCGCTCATTTCAACAATTATTGCAGGTATTCTTTCAAGTCCTGCCAGTTTTGCAGCTCTCAGACGCCTTTCACCGCAAACAAGCTCAAAGCCACCGGGTGCTCGTCTTACAGTTATTGGTGTGATTATTCCCACCTGTTTTATTGATTCTGTTAATTCCTCCAATGCTTTCACATCAAAATAACGCCTTGGCTGATATGGGTTCGGCATTATACTTTCAACGGGTATTTCTGTTATGGTTTCCTTTTCATTATTACATTGTACAATAAATCTGAGCCTGTCCTTTAATGATTTAAACTTCATTTCTTCCTGCATAAAAAAATCCTCCTGTGTATAATCTATAAAAATTATAACACAGGAGAAATTTGGTTTAAATAAAAAGATTTCCAAAAATTCCGCTATTAAAGGGGTTTTTTCGACGGCGTGCCTGCTTTTCTGGGAAAAGCCGACGGAGTTTTATCTATTTTTTTAATGATAACTATTGTGTGTTTAAGCTCCATTGGTTCTATTTTAATTTCCATAACCTTTTCAATTTTACCGCCTAAGGTTTTAATAGCTTTCTTTGCATTATTTATTTCTTCTTCAGGCGCTGTGCCCTTCATTGCAAGGAAATAACCTCCAACTTTAACAAAAGGAAGTGCATATTCGCTCAAAACCGCTAAATCTGCCACAGCTCTTGCCACAGCTACATCGTACTTTTCGCGCATTTTACTGTCTCTGCCACCATCTTCAGCACGGCTGTGAACTGCATAAGCATTTGTAAGATTAATGCTTTCTGCTACAGTATTTAAGAAATTAACTCTTTTGCCCAAGGAATCAAGCATTGTGAAGGACACATCCTCACGGACAATTGCATTGGGTATTGAAGGAAAGCCTGCACCGGCACCAATATCAATCACTTTGTCTCCTTCTTTAAGCTTTTCTGCGCATAAAAGGGTGAGAGAGTCCAGATAATGCTTAATTTTTACCTCATAAGGGTCAGTAATTGCTGTTAAATTCATAAAAGAATTGTATTCTAAGAGCAAATCTGTGTATTTTGTGAACTTATTAAGCATTGTGTCAGTAAGCTCAATATTGAATTTTAAAGCTTCTTTTCTTAAAATTTCCATTTTTTGTCAATTCCTTTTCTGTGCAGATAAGTAAATAAGAAGAACACCAATGTCGGCAGGGGAGACACCTGAAATTCTTGATGCCATACCCACGTTTACGGGTCTGATTTTGTTAAGCTTTTGTCTTGCTTCCAATCTTAAGCCGTAAACTTCATCATAATTAATGTCAGAGGGGATAACTCTTTCTTCGTTTTTCTTGAATCTATTAACCTGGTCCTCCTGACGCTTTATATAACCCTCGTATTTTATAATAATTCCCACTTCTTCGGAAATATCTTTACTTAATTCAGGTCTTGCTTTGTCAAATGGGGCAAGGGATTCATAATCAAGCTCACTGCGCTTAATCATGTCGCAAATTTTTGCACCATTTTCAATGTTAGGAGAATTTCTTTCTTCCAAAAATGCCTTAATTTCGGGGGTGGGGGAGAGAGCAACCCCTCTTAATCTTTCAATTTCTTCGTCAATTTTGCGCCATTTTTCCAAAAAGCGCTCATAACGCTCGTCACTTATAAGTCCAACCTCGTGACCGATAGGTGTAAGGCGGTAATCCGCATTGTCCTGACGGAGTAAAAGGCGATATTCTGCACGGGAGGTTAACATTCTGTAAGGCTCATTTGTGCCTTTTGTAACCAAATCGTCAATTAAAACACCTATATAAGCCTGGTCTCTTGTTAAAACAATGCCTTCTTTGCCCATGAGCTTTCTTGAAGCATTTATACCTGCAATAAGACCCTGTGCAGCAGCTTCCTCGTAGCCACTTGTTCCGTTGAACTGACCGGCACCGTAAAGGTTTTCAATGTTTTTAAATTCCAGAGTTGCTTTCAACTGAGTGGGGTCGCAGCAGTCATACTCAATTGCATAGGCACAGCGCATAACAACTGCATTCTCGAGTCCTTTTATTGAATGAAGAACATCATTCTGAATATATTCGGGCATGGAGGAGGAGAGACCCTGTACATAAACCTCTCGTGTTTTAAGACCCATAGGCTCCATAACAAGCTGATGCCTTTCTTTGTCGGCAAAGCGCATTACCTTATCTTCAATAGAGGGGCAGTATCTTGGTCCAACACCTTCTATTTTTCCCGAAAATAGGGGACTTTTATCAATATTGCTGCGGAGAATGTCATGAGTTTTTTCGTTGGTGTAGGTGAGATAGCAGCATATTTTATTTTCTAATTTTTCACTTGTTTCAAAGGAGAAGGGGGTGATGCTTTCATCACCGTACTGAACCTCCATCTTTGAAAAATCAACACTTTTTTCGTGTATTCTTGCAGGAGTTCCTGTTTTAAAGCGCATAAGTGAAACCCCTAATTTTTCAAGGGAAGAGGAGAGACCAGTGGACGGGAACATACCATCGGGACCGCCCTTTTCAATGGATTCACCAACAATAATTGTGCCTTCAAGGTAAGTACCTGTTGCCAAAATTACGGCTTTTGCAAAATATTTAATGCCTGTGTGGATTAAAAGCTCATAGCCTTCTTCGGTTTTTATGAGCTCTTTAACCTCAGCCTGACGGATTGTAAGATTTTCTGTATCTTCAAGAAGGCTTTTCATTTCAATACGGTACATTGCCCTGTCAATCTGTGCACGGAGAGAGTGCACCGCAGGGCCCTTACCTGTGTTAAGCATTCTTGACTGTATAAGAGTTTTATCGGCAAGATAACCCATGCTACCGCCCAAAGCGTCAATTTCACGCACTAAATGACCCTTTGCAGTACCGCCTATTGAGGGGTTGCAGGGCATGTTTCCAACAGCGTCAAGATTAATTGTAAACATAACTGTTTTCATGCCTAATCTTGCAGAAGCCAACGCAGCCTCACAGCCTGCATGACCACCACCTATTACAGCTATATCAAAATAGTTTTCCATTTTTTCACCTACTTACCTAAACAAAAATCACGGAAAATTCTGTCCACTACTTCGTCATTTATACTCATACCCTCAGCTTCGCCTAAGGCTTCTGCCGCAAGGGAAATGTCAATTACGGTTAAATCAGAGAAAAATCCGTCTTCAAGGGTTTTAATTGCTCTTTCTATTGAGTCAAGAGCATTTCTTACAGCATCACGTTGTCTTTCGTTGGCAATCATTGCGCTGCTTTCGTCACCCTTATATAAAAGCTCGCTTATTTTTTCCTTTAATTTATCTATTCCATAGCCTTGTTTTGCACTGATTGTAATGTAATTTTCTCTTTCTTCTTCTTTTTCATCACATTTATTCAGAACAAGGATTTTATTCTTATTTTCAACCAAGGATAAAATTTCTTCCTCCTCAGGGATAAGGCTTCTGCCGCTTTCTGTAACAAAAATTACAAAATCGCTGTCGTCAATTAATCCTTTAGCCTTATCTACGCCAATTTTTTCAATAACATCATCTGTTTCACGAATACCAGCTGTGTCGTAAAAATTAACAAGCACACCGTCAATGTCACAACGCCCTTCAACAACATCTCTTGTTGTGCCGGGAATATGTGTAACAATTGCTTTTTCTTCCTCTAAAAGTGTGTTCAAAAGAGAGCTTTTGCCCGCATTGGGAATGCCTACTATTGCACATTTGGCACCCGATGCCATTAAAATGCCTCTTTTTGCGCTGTTTAACATTTTTTCAAGACGCACTTTAAAATCAAGCAATATGTTTTTAAGGGTTCCGTCCTGGAATGAATCAATATCTTCATCGGGAAAATCAGTTGAAACCTGTATCATTGCAAGACTTTTTACAATTTCATCACGAAGTGCTATGATTTTTTCACTTAAAGAGCCCTTAAGGCGGTTAAGTGCCTCATGTGCACCCTTTTGTGTTTTAGCTTCGATAATATCATGAACAGCTTCAGCCTGAGAAAGGCTCATTTTGCCGTTCATAAATGCTCTTTTTGTAAATTCGCCTTTATCGGCTAATCTACAACCTTTTTTTATAAGAAGGTCTAATATGGTTTCGGTTACAACAACGCCGCC
Source organism: Clostridia bacterium (assembly GCA_045546275.1). Lineage (GTDB taxonomy): Bacteria > Bacillota > Clostridia > UMGS1883 > UMGS1883 > RGIG1927. The sequence goes on from JAZQCM010000036.1 coordinate 44,643, forward strand.
GTGACAGCTGATTTCGCACACATTTTCGCCTGTAAAAGACTTAGGCGCACGAAAAACACTGACGAGCACCTGATCTATCTCTTTTTCGCCCTCAAAAATGGTGCCGTAGAGAATAGTGTAGCCTTCAGCTTTATCAATATCCTTATTTGATTTAAAAACCTTTTTTATAACTTCAAAGGTTTCGTCACCACTAACACGTATAACGCTTATGCCGCCTTTACCGCGGGGAGTAGCAATTGCACATATTGTATCCATAATAAAACCACCTTGAAAATGAAAAAAGGCTGTTTTGCAACAGCCTTTTTTTAATTATTCTTCTGTTGCGACTGAAGTTTCTTCTCTCTTGTAGGAAGAGTAATTTCTTTTGTATCCGCCTCTATTGTATCTCTGGGAATTCTTTGAGGAAACAACAATCTTTCTGTTGGGGTCTTCGCCTATGGAATATGTAGTAATATAATCATAGGACTGAAGAGTGGAATGAATAATTCTTCTTTCGTTAGGATTCATAGGCTCAAGAGTAATGCTTCTGCCTGTTCTGGAAACAGTACCTGCAATCTTCTTAGCAAGGTTTATAAGAGTTTCTTCTCTCTTTGCACGGTAATTTTCAGTGTCAAGATTTACTCTTACATAATCATCACGATTCTTGTTATAAACAAGGGAGGTGAGATACTGGAGTGCATCAAGTGTGTCACCGCGTCTGCCTATTACAACACCCATAAGTTCACCGGAAATTTCAATGTCGAGCTTTTCTTCTGTTTCCTTAACATCTAATTTTGCATCAATACCCATTTTATTAAGGATGCTCAAAAGATATTTTTCAACATCTGTTCCGTTTTCATTTTCAACTTCATCTACTTTTACAATTTCATCGATATCAAAAGCTTCTTCGATTACTGTTACCTTTACTTTTGCTTCAGAAGCACCTAAACCAAGAAAGCCCTTGCTTCCTTTGTTTAAAATTTCGATTTCGACATCTTCACGGGCACAATTAAGCTCTTTAAGCGCGCTTTCAACTGCTGCGTCAATAGTAACGCCCGTTTTTTCGATAAATTTAGCCATTTCAATCTCCCTTTTCGATATCTTCCGTACTTTCTTCTACATCAATAACCTGTTTAACCTGAGGCTTTTTCTTTTTCTTAAGCACAATAGGCTTCATTTTTTTAACAACAAATTCGTTTACTATAAACTGCTGAACCATCTGTGTGATAGTAGAAATAATCCAGTAAAGAGAACATCCTAAAGGCCAGGAATATGTTATCCATGCAGTCATGATAGGCATCATAAGAAGCATTGACTTACTCATAGCTTCTGCCTGCTGAGCCTGAGGATCATTTTTAGCCTTTTCGTTCTGCTTTTTTGAAGCACTGTTCTGGCTCATTAAAGAGGATAATAATGTGAGGACAACCGCAATAACGGGAAGTATCCACATCATAATATCGCCTAAGTTTTCGCTCAATACCTTACTTAAGTCAAAGCCTAAGAAATTAAGATCAAGGCTTGTACTTGTAATATTGAGCTTTTCCATTAATTCGGGATAAGCATTCATTTTAAGCTGGTTTGATGCAATCTGAACTGAATCAATACCAAGCTCTGTTGCAGCACTTTTAATAGCTGCCTGACTTATACCTAAAAGATAAGTATAAGGCTTGTATACAATCTGGATAAAGCCCATAAGGATAACAAGCTGTAAAAGCATAGGCATACAACCGCCTGTGGGACTGATTTCATATTTATCATAAATCTTCATCAATTCCTGCTGCTGTTTTTCCTTATTATTTGCATACTTTCTCTGTACTTCGCTGATTAAAGGCTGAACCTGCTGCATTTTAGCCATGCTTTTCTGACTCTTTACAGTAAAGGGCATAGTTACAATCTTAAGAATAATTGTAAAAATAATGATTGTCCATCCATAATTCTGCACCCAAGCGTAAAGAGGCCTGATAAAAATAGAAAGCAATTCTGCAATAAAATCCATAATTACATACCTTTCACAAGTATAACTTATTCAACCGGGTCATATCCACCCTTACAAAAAGGATTACAGCGCAAAATTCTCCACGCTGCTTTACCTGTGCCTTTAATTACTCCATATTTGTTGATTGCTTCAATTGCATATAGTGAACATGTTGGGTAGAACCTGCAACAAGGCTTTTTAATAGGGGATATAAACTTCCTGTAGATTTTTATGAAAAAAATTAAAATCCTTTTCATATTAAACCTCTTTTAAAATCTGTTCTTTTTTAAGTATACCTGTTTTTTTCAAAATTCTTTTTAATGAGCCGTTCACCGCTTTAAAATCGGCTTCGGCACATTTACTTCGTGCTACAATTACAATATCGTAGCCAAGATACATGTTTTCTTCAGATAATCTGTAGCTTTCTCTTATAAGGCGCTTAATACGGTTACGTACAACGGCACCTCCGATTTTTTTTCCGACTGTTATACCAAGGCGGTTGCATGAGTGTGAATTACGCTTGTAGTAAACTACAATTATATCACTGCCTATGCAGCCGCCTTTGTAATAAAGTCGCTTGAAATCACGATTAAGCTTTATAGAAAATGTGTTCTTCATCAAAACCATTCCTTAATTATGCGGAAAGGACTTTTCTACCTCTCTGACGGCGTCTCTTAAGAACCTTTCTACCATTTGCTGTACTCATTCTGTTTCTGAAACCGTGATCTTTCTTTCTCTTACGATTGTTGGGCTGATATGTTCTGATCATCCTTAAGCACCTCCTTCTACAATTTTAAGCAATCATAGTGCTACCACAATAACACTACCATATTATATAGAAAGTCCAAAAGAATGTCAATCTTTTTTTTTTAATTATTTAAAATTTCATAAAAAGTGTTGAAAAATCTACGCTTTTTTGGTATAATAGTATATATATTTGCGGTTAAAATTGAAATGTATGCCTCACACTTTTCAACACCCTGTTTTATCGATAATATGAGGCTTTTTATACATTTTTTGATAGTTTTCCACAATTTTATTCCACCACACATTGTTAAAGAAAGGAATGATTTAATGTACACCGATATTTATACTGTCTGGGAAAATGTTTTACCACTTATCGAAGCAGAAATGACAGCTGTTGGCTTTAACACATGGATAAAGCCCTTAAAACCAATTGTTATGGATGAATCAACAATTACCTTTTCAACCGAATCTGAAATTGTTAAAAACATGGTAGCAGGTAGGCACATTGACCTTTTAAAGAATGCTATTTTTGAAGTTACCGGAAGAGAATACATAATTAACATAATAATCGGTTCAAACGTTGAATTTACACCACAAAAAAATGAAATTGATAAGTCCGACCCATTTGCAAAGTACACATTTGATAACTTTATTGTAGGCAATTCAAACCGTTTTGCCCAGGCTGCCAGCTTAGCTGTTGCCGAATCTCCTGCGTCTGCATATAATCCGCTTTTTATCTACGGCGGTGTTGGACTTGGTAAAACCCATCTTATGCACGCTATTAAAAACTACATAAAACAAAACAATCCCGATGCAAAAATAGCCTTTGTTTCAAGTGAAACCTTTACAAACGAGCTTATTAATGCACTTAAGGATAAAAGTATTGAAGCTTTCCGCAATAAATACAGAAATATGGATGTTCTTTTAGTTGATGATATCCAGTTTATTGCCGGAAAAACAGCTACAGAAGAAGAATTTTTCCACACTTTTAACGCTTTGAAGGATTCTAACAGTCAGATTGTATTAACCTCTGATCGTCCTCCTCATGAAATTAAAACCTTGGAAGAAAGATTAAAGTCAAGGTTTGAATGGGGATTGATTTGCGACATTGCTCCGCCTGATTATGAAACAAGAATAGCTATATTAAAGAAAAAAGCCCAGAACGAAGGCATTGATATAGACGATTCTGTTTTATCCTTTATTGCTGAAAAGGTTACAAGCAACATCCGTGAGCTTGAAGGCATTTTTAACCGTGTTGTAGCCTTTAAGGGCCTTGTTCAGGAAAATGTAACGGTTGAAAGCGTTATGAAGGTTTTAAAGGACTATTCAAACGATGGAAGAAGCATTTTAACACCTGAATATATTGTTGAATATTGTGCGAGATTTTACAATATTTCTCCCGAGAAGTTCTATTCAACATCGCATAAAAAAGATGTTTCCTTCGCAAGACAGGTTTCTTTCTATTTATGTAGAGAAGTATTAGACATTTCTCTTCAAAAAATAGGCCAGGTTTTCGGAAGAGACCATTCAACTGTTCTTTATGGTATCAACAAAATTGAAAAAGATATTGAAAAGGACAGCGCATTCAAAGAAACTATCCAGATGCTTATAAAAGATATTAAAAATGAAACTGCGTAAATTGATACTATATAATAGGAAGAAACTACTTCTTTTTAGTGTCATATTGTTTCATTAAACGAGTGTTTTCAACAGTTTTAATGTTTTAAACAATTATAAAATTTAGTTTTTAATTGTTATGAACAAGTTATAAACACCCTTTAAAAGCTCAGATTAAGGGCTTTATGAATGTTTTCAACACCTTTAACAGGTATTAATAATACTAATTAAAATTATATATTTATTATTTATATAATAATTTTCGGAGGCAGTTATGAAAATTTATTGTAATGTAGAAGAACTTATCCAGGCAGTCAACATTGCTTCAAAGGCTGTAAGCAGCAAATCATCCATTCCTTACCTTGAAGGTATTTTATTGGAAGCTGAATGTGACCGCCTTTACCTTACAGGTAATGACCTTGAAATTTGTATAAAGACAAGTATTCCTTGTAATATTTCCGAAGAGGGTAAAATTGTACTTAACTGTAAAATGTTATCCGACATTATAAGAAAGCTTCCCAAGGATGTTTGTGAAATTAAAACAGAACAGAACGCAGTTATAATTAACTGTCTTAATTCCGACTATCGTATCATTGGCTTGAATGCTAATGAATATCCTTCAATTCCCGATATTGAAATTAAAAATTCTTTCAAAATTTCTTCACCTTTGTTAAAGGATATGATTTCAAGAACCTCCTTTGCAATCAGCCAGAAACTTGACCGTAAGGTTTTAACAGGTTCACTTTTTGAAATGGACGGCAATTCTCTTACAGTTGTTGCTGTTGACGGCTACAGAATGGCTTTACGTAAAGAAATTTTAGGTGAACCTTGTAAGGAAGGCAAATTTATTGTTCCAGGTAAGGCTGAAAACGAAGTTGTAAAAATTATATCCGACAATGAAGAAGATATTGTTGAGGTTGGATTCTGTGAAAATTATGCAGTTTTTGAAAACGATACCTTTACAATGATAACAAGATTAATCGAAGGAGAGTTCTTTGCTTACAAGCAGGTTATTCCTTCTGAATTCAAAATTAACACAACTGTGGGAACAAGCGAATTTTCAAAAACTGTTTCCCGTGTTGAACCTATTATTGATGATGTTTCTAAAAACCCTGTAAGACTTATTTTAAGTGAAAATTCATTGAAAATTAAATGTCTTACAACACTTGGCAGTGTAAATGATAAATTTAATGTTGAATATTCAGGCAGTGATTTTGAAATTGGATTTAACTATCGTTATCTTTACGATGCAATTTCACGCTGCGGTAATGAAACAACAGTGCTTCGTATGAATTCGCCCTTGAATCCCCTTATTATTTCCGGCGAAAACGACGACTCATATTTATTCATGGTATTGCCTGTTAAAATTTCTTAAGGATTGATTTTATGGAAATTATTGAAATTACAACAGAATATATAAAGCTTGACCAGGCATTGAAATTTGCAAATGTTGTTGAAAGCGGTGCTTTTGCAAAGGAAGTTATTGTTGACGGCTTTGTTAAAGTAAACGGCGAAACAGAAACAAGAAGAGGAAGAAAGCTTTATAATGATGATACATTTTCCTTTGATGGAAATGAGTTTGTAATTAAAAAATTATGATTGCAGAAAAAATAGCTTTGGAAAATTTCCGTAACTATGAAAAAGAAGAAGTAAGCTTTTGTCCTGAAATAAATATTATTTATGGCAAAAACGGCTCAGGTAAAACAAATCTTATCGAAGCTTTATATTCATTTTCTTATGCCCGAAGCTTTCGTGCAAAGCCAAAGGAAATGATAAAACACGGCTGTGATTTTACTCGTTTAGAGCTTCTTTTTGAAAGTGAAGGAAGAAAACAAAGTGCAGATATTGTTTTTAATAAAGAAAACAAAAAGAAAATAAGAATAAACGAAATAAACATAACAAAAACAAGCGATTTACTGGGTAAGTTTATATGTGTTTTATTTACTCCCGACGAATTGAGCCTTGTTAAAGAAGGTCCTGATAAAAGACGAAAATTTTTGGACACTTCCATTGCAGCATTGCGTCCGTCTTATTTTTCAGCTCTTTCGGCTTACAACACTTGTTTGAAGCAGAAAACTGCTATTTTAAAAAACGGCAATTTTAATCTTTTAGATGTATGGAATGAAAAAATGGCTGAATATGGTGCAGTTATTGCACATTTAAGAAAAAGCTATATTGATTCCTTATCTGAAAAAGCAAAAATTGCTCAAAGTGATATTTCGGGCGGAAAAGAAAACTTAAGCGTAATTTATGCTCATTCTTATAAATTGGGTGAGAATAAAGAAGAAACAAAAAATTATATTCTCGAAAAAATTGAAGAAGTTAAAAAAAGAGAAATGGAATATAGAATTTCTCTTGCAGGTGTTCACAGGGATGATATAATTTTTAAAATTAACGGCTTCAATGCAAAAAATTACGCTTCACAGGGTCAGCAAAGAAGCATTGTTCTTTCAATGAAAACCGCACAGATGGAAATTATTAAAGAACAGCAGGATGAATATCCGCAGCTTCTTTTAGACGATGTTTTAAGTGAGCTGGACGAGGAAAGAAGAGATTATTTTACAGAAAAAATCAAAGGTAAGCAGGTAGTTATAAGCTGTACTGACCTTAGTAATATAAATCTTAAGGATAACGCAAATCTTATAAAAATAGAGGACGGTAGGGTATGTATATAAATATCGGCGGCGATAAGTTTATTTTCTGTAATGACATAATTGGTGTTTTTGACCTTGAAAATACCACAACAAGCCGTATAACACGAGAGTTTTTAAAGCAAAGTGAAAAAAATAACAAAAGTGAAAATGCTGTAACAGATATTCCTCATTCATTTGTTGTAACTGATGAAAAGGTTTATATTGCGCAGTCAAGCTCACAGACAATAAATAAAAGAATAGACAAAATAAAGAGAGGTAAGAACCATGGAAGAGAAAATTACCGCTAAATATGACGAAAATCAAATACAGGTATTGGAAGGACTTGAAGCTGTAAGAAAAAGACCCGGTATGTACATCGGTTCAACAGGCGAAAATGGTCTTCATCATCTTGTTTATGAAATCGTTGATAACTCTATCGACGAAGCCCTGGCAGGCTATTGTACTCATATCGAAGTTAAAATTGAAAAGGATAACGTTATCAGCGTAACAGATAACGGCCGTGGTATTCCCACAGGTATTCACCCCAAAATGGGTATTGCAACTGTTGAAGTTATTTTTACAGTGCTTCATGCAGGCGGTAAATTCGGTGGCGAAGGCTACAAGGTTTCCGGCGGTCTTCACGGCGTTGGTGCCAGCGTTGTAAATGCTTTGAGTGAATGGCTTGAGGTTTGGGTTCATGATGGTAAAAATGTTCACTATCAGAAATATAATCGCGGCAGCAGCGAAAGTAGCCTTCATATAGTTGGCGAAACTGACAGAACAGGTACAACAGTACGCTTTAAAGCTGATGATGAAATTTTTGACACACTTGTTTATGATTATGATGTTCTTTTGAAGAGAATGCGTGAACAGGCGTTTCTTAATAAAGGCATAAGAATAACAATTTCCGACGAAAGAGGTGAGGAAGTCGTTGAAAAGAGCCTTTATTATGAAGGCGGTATCAGGAGCTTTGTTGAATTTTTAAACAAAGGCAAGGAAGCTATCCATTCCGATGTTATTTACCTTGAAGGTAAAAAGGAAAATATGGAAGTTGAAATTGCTCTTCAGTACAACACTGAATACAGCGAAAACATTGTTTCCTTTGCAAATAACATCCGCACAACAGAAGGCGGTTATCATGAAACAGGCTTTAAAAATGCCCTTACAAGAATAATTAACGATTACGGCAAAAAATATAACATAATTAAAGAAAACGATGCTAAACTTTCTGGTGAAGACGTTCGAGAAGGCATTACTGCAATAATAAGCGTTAAAATTACCGAGGCTCAGTTTGAAGGTCAGACCAAGACAAAATTAGGTAACATTGAAGTACGTCCCTTGGTTGAAGGTGCTATGAACGAAGCTTTAACAGCTTTCTTTGAAGAAAACCCCTCTATTGCAAGAACTGTTATCGATAAGTGTCTTACCGCCAACCGTGCTCGTGAAGCTGCACGAAAAGCAAGAGAAGCAACAAGAAAAACTCCTTTGGGTTCTTCCTCTCTTCCCGGTAAGCTTACTGACTGTATTGTAAAAGACCCCACTAAAACTGAAATTTATATTGTCGAAGGTGATAGTGCGGGCGGTAGCGCCAAAAACGGCCGTGACAGTAAATATCAGGCAATTTTACCATTGTGGGGTAAAATGCTTAACGTTGAAAAATCAAGAGAAGATAAGGTTTACGGTAACGACAAGCTAAAGCCCGTTATTCAGGCTTTAGGCACAGGCATAGGCAGTGAATTCAATATTGAAAAGTTAAGATATGACAAGGTTATTATCATGGCCGATGCCGACGTTGACGGTGCTCATATCCAGACTCTTCTTTTAACATTCTTCTTCAGATTTATGCGCGAGCTTATCGAAACAGGTCACATTTACCTTGCAAAGCCTCCGCTTTACAAAATAACACGTGGTAAAAAATCTTCTGTTGCATTCAGCGATGAAGAAAGAGATAAAATAAGTGAAGAATTCAAGGGCGATGACGTTAATGCCAAGGTTGATATTTCAAGATATAAAGGTCTTGGTGAAATGAATCCTGAAGAGCTTTGGGAAACTACAATGGACCCCAAAAACAGAATTCTTTTAAAGGTTACACTTGAAGATGCAGAAAAGGCAGACCAGATTTTCAGCATTCTTATGGGCGATGAAGTTGAACCCAGAAGGATATTCATTGAAGAAAATGCCCAGTATGTAACAAACCTTGACGTTTAATAGCTTCATTGCGAAAGGAATTTTTAAAATGGCTAAAAAAAATAAAAACTACGAAGATTCACATTTTGAAGAATATTTTGACACCCAGACTATTGTAGATATAGACATTGAAAAAAGAATGAGGGAAGCTTTTATCGATTATGCCATGAGTGTAATTGTTTCCCGTGCTCTTCCCGATGTAAGAGACGGTTTAAAGCCCGTTCACAGAAGAATTCTTTACTCAATGTATGAAGAAAATCTTACTCATGATAAGCCTTTCTTCAAATCTGCTACAACAGTTGGTAACGTTATCGGTAGGTATCATCCTCATGGTGACGCCTCTGTTTACGATGCAATGGTTCGTCTTGCTCAGGATTTCTCCATGAGGTATCCCTTAATTGACGGTCATGGTAACTTTGGTTCTGTGGATGGTGACCCTCCGGCTGCTTACCGTTACACAGAAGCAAGAATGAGTAAGTTGGCAAATGTTCTTCTGGAAAATATTGATAAGGACACTGTGGACTTTGCTCCAAACTTTGACGAAAAGAGAAAAGAACCCCTTGTGCTTCCCACAAGAATACCCACACTTTTAGTAAACGGTAGCTCGGGTATTGCTGTTGGTATGGCTACAAATATTCCCCCTCATAACCTTACTGAGGTTTTAAATGGTGCAATTGCGCAGATTGATAATCCGGAAATTACGGTTGACGAGCTTATGGAATACATAAAAGGTCCCGATTTTCCCACAAGCGCAACCATTATGGGCAGAAGCGGTATAAAGAGTGCTTATGAAACAGGTCGCGGCAAAATTATTGTGCGTGCAAAGGCTGAAATCGAAGAGCATAAGGAACGTGGTGCGTCCATTATTGTAACTGAGCTTCCTTATCAGGTTAACAAAAAAATGCTTGTTGAATCTATTGCAGAGCTTGTTAAGGACAAGAAGATTGACGGACTTTTGGACATTGACGACCATTCCTCCGACCGTGTAGGTATAAGACTTGAAATTTTCTTAAAGCGTGACGCAAATCCCCAGGTTATTCTTAACCAGCTTTATAAATACACTCGTTTGCAGGACAGCTTTTCTGTTAACTTAATTGCAATTTGTGACGGCAAGCCTAAAACAATGGGCTTAAAAGAAGTTCTTTCCCACTTTATTTCCTTCCAGGAGGAAATTGTTCTCAGAAGAACAAAGTATGAGCTTCAGAAGGCCGAAGCAAGAATGCATATTCTTGAAGGCTTAAAGATTGCCCTTGCAAACATTGACGAGGTTATTGAGGTTATCCGAAATTCCTACGACGATGCAAAGCAAAATTTGATGGCAAGGTTTGGTTTTTCCGAAATTCAGGCTCAGAGCGTGCTTGACATGCGTCTTGCTCAGCTCCAGAGATTGAACGGCGAAAAAATTGACGAAGAATATAACGACCTTTCAATCAAAGCCGAAGAATACAGAAGAATTATTGCAAACCGTGACGTTCTTCTTGAAAAAATCAAGGAAGAACTCACAGAAATCCGCGATAAGTTCGGCGACGAAAGAAAAACTAATATTGAAAGAGCTGCTTTTGATATTGACATTGAAGACCTTATCGAAGAGGAAGAAAATGTTGTTACTCTTACAAACTTCGGATACGTTAAGAGAATGGCAAGCGATGTTTATAAAACACAGCACCGTGGAGGACGAGGTATTACAGGCCTTCAGACAAGGGAAGAGGATTTTGTTAACACCATTATTTCAACCTCAACACATGACAATCTTCTCTTCTTTACAAACAAGGGTAAAATGTATCGCTTAAAGGCTTATCAGCTTCCCGAAGCAGGCAGACAAGCCAAGGGAACACCAATTATTAACCTTATTCCCATTGAAAGCGGAGAAAAAATTACAGCTCTTATTCCCGTTCGTGAATTTCAAGAAGGTAAATATATTGTTATGGCAACACGTAACGGTATTATCAAGCGTACTGACCTTACAGAATATGATTCCGTAAGAAAGAACAGCAGCTTACTTGCAATTAACCTTGATGAAGAGGATGAACTTATTTCTGTTAAGATTACCGACGGTACCGACACTATTGTTATTGGTACTCATAATGGTATGGCAATAAGATTTGACGAAAACAACGTAAGAGTAATGGGCAGAGTTACTCATGGTGTTAAGGCCATTTCTCTCCGTGAGGGCGACTATGTAATAGGCGCCGCTGTTGCAAGCGAAGGAAACGACTTACTTGTTGTTACCGAAAACGGATTTGGTAAAAAGACCGACTTTAGTGAATACCGCACACAGACCCGTGGTGGTATAGGTCTTAAGAATTATAATATCAGTGAAAAAACAGGTAAGATTGTTTCAATCCACTCTGTAACCGATGATGACGATATTATGATTATAACAAGCGAGGGTGTTGTAATCCGTCTTGAAACAAGCGAAATCCGAAGCATAGGCAGAAGCACCGCAGGTGTGAGACTTATGCGCCTTGAAGATGGTGTTAGTGTTGTTTCCGTTGCAAAGTGTGCCCATGAAGCTGAAGAAGAAGTAACTGAAGAAACTCAGCCTCAGGAACAAACCGAAGAAGTAGCAGAGGAAAATTAACATGAAGAAATTATCATTATTACTTATATGCATCATGCTTTTGTTAACAGGCTGCTCAGAAGCTGTTGAAATAACCTACCCAAAATATCTTTTTGAAACAGAACAAGCTTTGGAGGAAACAGCCGAAAGCATGAGTGGCTCCGAGGGCATGAAAAAGGTTACTATTAATGAAGACGGCACTCTTACACTTAAAATGAGTGAAGAAAGATACCAAAAGGTGTTGGATGCTGCTTATAATACTGTTGTAAGCCTGCCTGTTTATGCAATAGCCGAGGATACCGCTGTGAGAGACATTGTAAACAATGAGGATTTCACCGAATTTACCATTACGGTTAATCCCGAGCATGAAAATGCCGAAAAAGAAATAAACTTTGTCACTTATGCCGTTAAGCTTTATCATGTTTGCAACAAAAGCTACGACAAGGAAGTAACTGTTCATTATATTAATGAAGCCAACGGTCTTGAATACCGTGAAGATTTCTTTACCGCTGATGGTAAAAGAAATAACAGAAGCGATTATTATAACGGCTACTTGCCCGAAGATAATTTCTTAAAAGACCTTCCTACAGAAGAAGATATGTAAAACCTGCACAAAAACCGCCAAGCTATCTTGGCGGTTTTTTACATAATAATAGAAAGGATAAAAAAGTCGAAAAAAGTTTAAAAAAGCTGTTGACAATTTGGTTTTTAAATGTTAATATACAAAAGCTGTCTGAAACAGCT
>JAZQCM010000037.1:0-88513 GCA_045546275.1 Clostridia bacterium
CCTTGTTATTTTCGGGATTACGCTTGGGGTCATACTTGGTGGGGAACTGTGTAATTGCTGCAATTGTTGCACACTCAGAAAGGGTAAGGTCCTTAAGGTCCTTATTGAAATAAACCTTAGCGGCACTCTTTACACCGTTACATTGCTGCGAAAGATATATGGTGTTAAGATACAGCTCTAAAATATCGTCCTTTTCAAGGTCTTGTTCAAGGACATAGGCACGGTAAATTTCCTGTATTTTTCTGTCGATGGAGTAATCATCGTCACCTGTAATGTTTTTGATAAGCTGCTGTGTAATGGTACTGCCGCCGTAGGTTGAGTCGCTGCTGCCGGTAATCTTTTGCTGAATATAACCGATTGCGGCACCTACTGTACGCTTAATGTCAAAGCCCTTGTGAGTGTAAAAACGCTCGTCCTCGATGGCGATAAAGGCGTTTTTCAAATTATCGGGGATTTCATCAAGCTCAGCCCACACGCGGTTTTCGTCATCGTATAAAACCTCAAGCTGATATTCGTTTCCACTTTCATCAACAGCATACACAAAGCTTGTAAGGTTTACCGTCATCTGCTTAATGTCAAGAAGCTCAATGTTGTCAATGTAGCCAACAAGAGAGCCCACAACAAGACCGCCGGCAATTGCAATAACCACAAGAAGTGTTATAAACAGCACCTTCAGCGTAGTGAGAATTGCCGAAACAAATTTATTGTGTTTCTTTTTTGTTTTTTTAGCCATATCTATATCAGTCCTTTCAGGGCAAAAATACCTAATACACCCTTTTAATCATACACTAAAAGAGTTAAAAAAGTATTACAAAATAAGAATAAATGAATATTATTTGTATTTTGGGAAAAAATACAAAAAAAAGAAAGGCATGAAAACTATGAAGAAAAAAGTTTTGATTTTTCTTTTGTGTATATCTGCGTTTTTCGGCGGTATTCTGGCAGGGTTTTTATCCTCGGGGAAAAACAAAAAAGCAGAACAGCCTACAGAAATCATAGCAGAAGAGGTAATATACGAGGACGAAACAGTAGCAGTTGAAAAAGTAAAAGAAATAAACTATTACTTTGTGCGGGTAAATAATGACATTCTTACTGTTTTAAGAATTTTTGACGATGGCTCAGAGGAAGAAGTAATGCACACCTATATCAATACTACCGAGTTGCCGCAAACTGAAATAAATACCCTTGAAGAAGGCGTTGCTTTTGAAAGCATGGAGGATGCATTGATGATGGCAGAATCGTTTGTAAGTTAAAAAGCGTGCCAAACGGCACGCTTATTTTAGAATGATTTGATATCCGCCACTGCCGTAGGACAAACAGCGACTCACTCTGGAAATAGTTGCAGTTGAAGCACCTGTTTCCTCGGTTATCTGATTAAAGGATTTCCCCTCGTGGAGTAATTTTGCCACATGCAATCTTTGCGCCATGGAATGAAGCTCTTTTATAGAGCATATATCTTCAAAAAATGCTCTGCAATCAGAGGGTGACTGTAAGGATGCAATTGCATTGTACAATTGACCTATTTCCTCCGTGTAGAGTTTATTTACTTCAGAATTCATAATCCACCTACGCTAACTTCTTTAAAAACGCCTGTGTTCTGGGGTTTTTGGGATTTTTAAGCACTTCATCGGGAGTGCCTTCCTCGGCAATAACGCCTTTGTCCATGAATATTACCTTGTCGGAAACTGAATATGCAAAGTCAATTTCGTGAGTAACAATAATCATGGTAATGTGCTCTGCCGCCAACTGACGGATAACCTTTAAAATTTCACCTGTAAGCTCAGGGTCAAGCGCACTTGTGGGTTCATCGAAGAATAATACTCTTGGCTTTAATGCCAATGCTCTTGCAATGGACACTCTCTGCTTCTGACCACCTGATAATTGGCAGGGGTAGTTTTCAAGCTTTTCTGAAAGACCTACGCTTTGAAGAATTTTCTTTGCATTTTCCTCAATTTCAGCTAAGATTTCCTTTTTGTTTTCCTTGTAGTCTTTTCTTTCTTTTGCCAGAAGACGGGGGGCAAGGGTTACATTGTCAAGCACGTTGTACTGGGGAAAAAGATGGAAATCCTGAAAAACAAGCCCTAATGCAAGCTGTTTTTCACGAAGCTCCTTTGCAGTATATTTTTGGGAAGCATCCGCATCAATAAAGAGATTGCCCTCAAGAAAAATTTTGCCGCCACTGGCATTTTCGAGCATGTTTATGCAACGGAGAAGAGTTGTTTTGCCGCTACCGGAGGAACCGATAACGGAAACCACCTGACCTTCTTCCATTGAAAAATTAATATCTCTTAAAACCTGAAGCTTGCCAAAGTTTTTTGAAAGATTTTTTACTTCTAAAATACTCATATGCCATACCTCAATTAAAATAGCTGAGCTTTTTTTCAACAGCTCTGAAAATAAGGGTCAGAATACCGCAGAACAAAAGGTAAAAAACGCCTGAATAGAACAAGGGCCACAAAACATGTTCACTGTTCATCATTCTTTTTGCGTTCCAGGTGATTTCGTAAACCATAATGGTGTTGGCAAGGGCGGTGTCCTTAACAAGGGTGATAATTTCATTGCTCATAGGGGGAACAATGTGCTTTACAACCTGTAAAAGGACAACCTTGAAAAAGGTTTGGGTTTTTGTCATGCCAAGCACCTGACAAGCCTCATACTGTCCCTTTGGAACCGACTCAATACCGCCACGGAAAATTTCGGAAAAGTAGCAGGAATAGTTTAAAACAAATGCAATTATTGCCGCTACGAAGGTGTCCATACCCTTTATACCGATAAATCCCGGACCAAAGGCAAACAAAATAAGCTGAAGCATCAGGGGAGTACCGCGGATAATCCATATAAGGCATCTTATAGGCAATCTTACAAGCCAAAGCTTGCTTCTTGAACCGAAGGATAAAATCAGACCTAAGGGGATTGCCATAAGAAGAGTGAGCGAAAATATTTGAATTGTAGTTCCCAAGCCTTCTAAAAGGCTTTTTGTAACAGGAATAAAAAGTTCAACAAAATTCGACATATTAATCCTCATAACTATTTAAAAGGCAGATATAAATCTGCCTTTTAAGTATTTTTTAACTTGTTTAAAAATTAAAGAGCAAGGTTAAGACCATACTTTTCAGCAAGCTGAGTAAGAGTACCGTCTTCGAAAAGCTCGTCAATAGCCTTGTCTACGCTTTCGCAAAGAGCAGCATCATCAAGGCGGAAGCCAATGCCGTATTCTTCGCTTGTAAGCTCAACGGAGTAACCAAGAGAATCGAAGTCTGTACCTTCCTGTGTCATAGCCTTAGCCATTGTAATATCGATTACGCAAGCGTCAGCCTGACCGCCCATAACTGCAAGTACTGCATCTGTCTGAGCAGCAACGGGAGCGTAGTTTTCGTTAAGACCGTTTTCTTCAATTGCAGCTTCACCGGCAGAACCTGCTTCAGCAGCAAACTTAAGACCCTTAAGGCTTTCAACGTCAGCGTAGTTGCCAATAACGTCCTTGTTCATAACAACAACCTGAGCGTTCTTAACGTATGCCTTGGAAACAAGGCAATTTGCCTTAACTTCATCGGAAATTGTCATACCGTTCCAGATGCAGTCAAACTGGTCAGCATCAAGAGCAACAAACTTTGTATCCCAGTTGATTTCCTGGAATTCGGGTTCATAACCGAGCTTTTCACATACTGCCAATGCAAATTCTGTGTCAAAGCCAGTAAGTTCACCGTTTTCATCAAGGTAGTTCATGGGTTCATAAATTGTGTAGCCGATAACAAGTGTTTCTTTTTCTTCAACTACATCTACTGCGTCTGTAGGTGCTACTACATCTTCTGTGTTGTTGCCACATGCTGCAAGAGCAAACATAAGGCAAAGTGCCATAACAAGTGATAAAAGTTTTTTCATAATAAAACTCCTCCGTAAAAATGTGTTTTTAGCCTTTTTTTAAAAACTATGTTGCCATTGTAGCACTTTAGCGCGCTAAAGTCAATAGTTTTTTTAAAAATATTTAATCAGTTGTTAAAAAAGCATGAAAACGCCCGATTTTCGGGCGTTTTACAAATTTAAAAATAGTATTTTTCGAGGTTTTTAAATGCTCTTACTGCATCGTTTTCGTTAAATTCCTCGCATATTAAGGGAATATTCAAACCATATTCTCTCATGCGGTCAAATATCAGCTTGTAATTAAGCAGTCCTTCTCCGGGCACCCTGGATTTAATTTCTCCGTTTTCAACGGTAAAATCCTTTATGTGAATAATTGCAATTTTTTCGCCAAGCAGGTCAAACATGGTGTTTATCATTTCATCCTGTTTGGTATAGTTATTTATTGTAATGTAATTGCAAGGGTCAAAAATCACCTTCACGTTGCTTTTGCCAACATCCTTCACAAGGCGGAAAAGCTTTTCGGGAGAGTTTATAACGTGAAAATGAACCCCTTCGATGCCAATGGTAACTCCATATTTTTCAGCCTCGCAGGAAAGCTCCTTCACACTTTTAAGAAGCTGTGTGTAAGCTTCTTCGGAGTCGTTTTCGCCATCTTTATAGGTGCAGGTTTCTGTGCCAACTAAAATTGGATTGAGAATGGTTGCATAGCGTATTTTTTCTTTAAACCTTGCCAGGTCATAGTTTAACGCCTGAATGTTAGAGTTGGAGGGGTTAATGTAGCTTCCCAGAACCGCTATTTTTGTGCTGCCCAGATTTGCTTTTATTTTATTTGCATATTCCTCGGAAAATTTTCCGAATTTAAAGCCTTCAACACTTCTTTCGCATACAAGCTGAATGTAATCAATACCAACCTTTTTGCACCTTTCACAAATGTTAACTAAACCTTTTCGTTCAACGTCATGACCACGTATACCTTTTTTCATAAAATCACCACCGTACAATTGTGTTTTGAAAAAAAGGCACTCAACAGAGTGCCTTTTAAGTTCAATTAGTTCTCTAAGAGCTTTTCCTTATCGTTCCAGCTGTAGAGCTTACGGATTTCTTCGCCAACTACTTCAGCAGGATGTTCAGCTGCAAGCTTTCTCATAGCCTTAAAGTGAGCCTGACCGCCTGCGGGGGACATGTCGAGTAAGAAGTCCTTTGCAAAAGTACCGTCCTGAATGTCGGAAAGAACCTTCTTCATAGCCTTCTTTGTTTCATCTGTGATAACCTTGGGACCTGTGATGTAGTCGCCGTATTCAGCAGTGTTGGAGATGGAGTATCTCATGCCTGCGAAACCGCTCTGGTAAATAAGGTCAACAATAAGCTTCATTTCGTGAACACATTCAAAGTATGCGTTTCTGGGGTCGTAGCCTGCTTCAACAAGTGTTTCAAAGCCTGCCTGCATAAGAGCACAAACACCACCGCAAAGAACTGCCTGTTCACCGAAAAGGTCAGTTTCTGTTTCAGTTCTGAAGTCTGTTTCAAGAACGCCTGCTCTTGCGCCGCCGATACCTGCAGCGTAAGCAAGTGCAATGTCCATAGCGTTGCCTGTAGCATCCTGGTGTACAGCAACAAGACAGGGAACACCCTTGCCTTCCTGATATTCACTTCTTACTGTGTGTCCGGGACCCTTGGGTGCAATCATAACAACGTTTACATCAGCGGGGGGAACAATCTGACCAAAGTGAATGTTGAAGCCGTGTGCAAATGCAAGTGTCATACCTTCACGAAGGTTGGGAGCAATATCGTTCTTATACATGTTAGCCTGTAATTCATCGTTAATAAGAATCATAACCATGTCGGCATTCTTAACAGCATCAGCTGTGTTCATAACCTTAAGGCCTGCCTTTTCAGCCTTTGCCTTGCTCTTACTGCCTTCATAAAGACCAACAATAACATCAACGCCACTGTCGTGGAGGTTGAGCGCATGAGCATGACCCTGAGAACCATAACCGATAACTGCTACTGTTTTGCCCTTGAGTAAATCAAGGTTACAATCCTTTTCATAATACATGTTTGCCATTGGAAAAACATCTCCTTAAATATAAATAAATTAAATTAAAAACTTGATTAGTCCTTATTCTTAAGGCACTCTTTACCTCTGCCGATGGCTGTAAGACCTGTACGGCAAAGCTCTAAAATTTCGTACTGACCTAAAAATTCAACAAAAGCGTCGATTTTACTTGACTCACCTGTAAGCTGAACGGTGATTGCATCAACGCCAAGGTCAACAATTTTTCCGCGGAAAATATCAACACTAGTCATAATATTTGCAATGGAATCCTTGGGAACAGCAATTTTAACCATTATCATTTCACGGAATACAGAATCGCTTCTTTCCATAACCTGGATTTTCTTAACATCGTGAAGCTTGCCAAGCTGCTTTACAATCTGCTCTTTTGTAGCATCGTCGCAGGTGGAGCAAACTGTTACTCGGGAAAACTCTGGGTCTTCTGTTACACCAACAGTAAGAGAGTCAATGTTGAAGCCACGACGTGAGAAAAGGGAGGATACACGGGTAAGTACACCGGAATGGTTAGTAACAAGTGCGCTGATTACGAATGAACTTGCCATGATTATTCTACCTCCTTCTTCATGATAATGTCAGAAATTGAGCCGTTTGCAGGAATCATGGGGAGTACGAACTCATCGGAATCGATGCGGCAATCAATAAGGGAGAAGCCCTCGCTCTTAAATGCCTTATCGCAAGCTTCCTTCAATTCCTCGGGTGTGTTGGCAACAAAGCCTTCGCCACCCATAGCTTCTGCAAGCATTTTGTAGTTTGTCTTACGGTCAAGCGTTGTCTGGGAATAATGCTTGTCGTAGAAAACAGTCTGCCACTGACGAACCATACCCAGAACGTTGTTGTTCATAAGAATAACCTTAACAGGGAGGTTGTAACGTGCACAGGTTGCAAGTTCGTTTAAGTTCATATGGAAGCTACCGTCGCCTGTAACCATAACTGTCATTTCCTTGTTGTTTGCAATACAAGCACCAATTGAAGCGCCTAAGCCAAAGCCCATTGTGCCAAGACCGCCAGAAGTAATAAGCTTTCTGGGTTCCATAAAGTCATAGAACTGAGTAACCCACATCTGGTGCTGACCAACGTCAGTTGCAACCGCTGTGGAATTTTTGGTG
Source organism: Clostridia bacterium (assembly GCA_045546275.1). Lineage (GTDB taxonomy): Bacteria > Bacillota > Clostridia > UMGS1883 > UMGS1883 > RGIG1927. The sequence continues at coordinate 7,042 of JAZQCM010000037.1, forward strand.
TGAGCGTGAACCTCTTCCAAAATTACCTTGGGGTTCATTTCGTTTGCCTGAACAATACGTGAATATTCAAGGTCCTTATATTCCTTAACTTCCTCATTCCATTCCTTGTGAGAAAGGGGAGAGAGCTTAGATGTCATTTTTGTAAGAATTTCGGAAAGAGAACCTACAATGCCAACCTGACAGGGAATGTTCTTGTTAATTTCAGCCTCGTCAATGTCAATATGAATAATCTTTGCATTGGGGCAGAACTTAACCTTGTTGCCTGTGGCACGGTCGGAAAAACGTGTGCCGATAGCAATGATAAGGTCAGCAGAATAAAGTGACTTTGTTGCTGCAAATCTGCCGTGCATACCAACCATGCCCAAAAAGCCCTTATAGTTACGGGGAACAGCACTAATGCCCATCATACTTGTACCGATTGGTGCATCAACTGTGTCTGCAAACTTCAAAAGAAGCTCGCTTGTGTCGGACAACACAACACCGCCACCTGCAAAAATGAAAGGCTTTTTTGCATTTTTAATAAGCTCAATTGCTTTGTCAATGCATTCTTCATCGCACACAGGGTCGGGAAGAAGTGAAACAGGAGCCATAGGCTCGTATTCACAAAAATCGTTCTGAATGTTTTTGGGAATATCAATAAGAACAGGACCCGGTCTTCCGCTTGCTGCAAGCTGGAAAGCCTCTCTTATAGTGTCTGCAAGGTCCTTAACATCCTTGACAATGTAGTTGTGCTTTGTAATGGGCATTGTAACACCTGCAATGTCAACCTCCTGGAAGCTGTCCTTACCAAGAAGGCTCATGCCAACGTTGCCTGTGATTGCAACCATAGGGGTTGAATCAAGGAAGGCTGTGGCAATACCGGTTACAAGGTTTGTTGCACCGGGACCACTTGTTGCAATTACAACACCAACCTTGCCGCTTGCTCTTGCAAAGCCGTCGGCAGCATGAGCAGCGCCCTGCTCGTGGCTTGTTATGTAGTGTGTAATTTTATCACTACGATTGTAAAGTGCTTCGTAAATATCCAACACGGCACCGCCGGGATAACCGAAGACTGCGTCTACGCCCTGTTCAATAAGGGTTTCAACCAAAATCTGTGCACCTTTAAGCTGCATAGAAAACACCTCCGAAAATAATAAAACCTTGCAGTACATCCTGCAAGGTTATAAATAATCATTAGAGTGAAATGTTATTAGATAAGCCTGCCTGATGCACATCAAAAGAAACGTCGATAGCTAGTGTAAGCACGACGAGACTAATAATGACAACTACAGCGAATATCATACATAAACCTCTCTTCGATAATTGTAATTTGTCGTTTATTTTACCATCAAAAAATACCTTTGTCAACCAAAAAAATAAAAAAACTCACTTTTTCTTAAAAAACAATAGCACTTGCCAAGAGAGCTTTTTTATCATATAATCATAATAAGTATAAAAAGCGAGGATTGAGCTATGAGTAAAAAACAACTTAATTACATACCCTATGCCGATATAACAAGGCTTATTGCAGCTTTTTGTGTGGTTTTATTGCACACCTCGGGAATAAGGCTTATTACAAACGAAGTAGGAAGCAGTAACTTTTTGTGGGCAGCATTTTTTGACACTATAACCCGTTGGACAGTGCCGGGGTTTATAATGCTCAGCGGAATGCTGTTTTTGGACAAGTCCAAAAAGGTTACAATGAAGAACTTGTACACGAAAAACATTTTAAGACTAGTAACGGCTTTTATATTCTGGTCTTACCTTTATAATTTTTACAACTTCTTTGTACAAACCCACAATATAAAAGAAGCGGCAATAAATGCCCTGTTCAACATGCCCTTTGGTGCAATGCATTTGTGGTTCATATTTGTAATGATTGGTCTTTACATTATAGTGCCCTTTTTGAAAAGAATGTGCGAAAACATGACAAAAGGGGAAGCGGAGTATTTTATTGTACTGAGCCTTATAGTTACATTCATACCAAAAACCCTTTCAAGCTTTGAAATTTTCAAGCCGTATCTTGACTACATTACAAAGTTTGAAATTAACCTTGTGGCAGGCTATGTGGGTATTTTTGTGGCAGGCTGGTACATAAATAACTTTGAACACAAAATCCTTTTCAGGGTTTTAACATACATTGCAGGCATTTTGGCATTTTTGTACATGTATTTAATGACAGTTTTCTTTTCAATTGAAAAAGGTGCGGTTGCAGACGAATTTATGAGCTTTAAAAGCGTAAGCGCATTTATAATGGCGTTTTCGGTAATTTTGTTTACAAAGAGCGTGTTTTCACGAAAAACCTTTTCAAGAAAAGCTGTTTCAAATCTTAAATTCTATTCAAAATATACTTTTGGTATTTATCTCATTCACGAAATGTTTCTTAACATTTCCTCGGCAAAGGGCTGGTTTGTGTTGCCCAACATGCCCTACATAGGAATACCCGTTGAAGCGGCCCTTATATTCTTGTTAAGCGGCATTGTGGTGGGAATAATTACCTGGTTCCCCTTTGGTAAATACATAGCGTAGGTGATTTTATGAGACCCTTGTTTAATGCATTAAACGACGAAATTTTTAAAAATCAGATACCTTTTCACATTCCCGGCCATTTAAAGGGCAGGGGGTTGAAGGATTTTGGTTTTTCTCTTGATATGGATGTTACAGAGCTTCCCGAAACCGATGATTTGCATTCTCCCAATACGGTTTTGAAAAAATCAATGGATAATGCGGCAAAGGTTTTCGGCGCAAAAAAAGCATATTACCTTGTAAACGGCTCAACAAGCGGAATTGAGGCAATGGTAATGGGTTTTGTGGGCGACGGCGAAAAAATAATCTGTGACCGTTTTTGCCACAAAAGCTTTGTGTCGGCACTTACAATAACAGGTGCTGTGCCTGTGTGGGTAACACCCGAAATTTTAGACGAGGGCACAATGTGGGGCGGTATAGAGCCTTCGGACATAAAGCGTGCAATTGAAGAAAACCCCGATGCAAAGGCTGTGTATATTACTGCGCCCAATTATTTCGGCATGATGAGTGATGTTGAAAAAATAGCTGAAATTGCTCACGAAAAGGGGATGTATTTACTCGTTGACGGTGCGCACGGTGCTCATTACGGCATGTATGAAAAGCTGCCGCCGTCAATTATAGCCTTAGGTGCAGATGCAGTTTGCATGAGCCTGCATAAAACCCTGCCAAGTGTTACACAAACTGCAATACTTTTAACAAATAAGGAATATGAAAGGGTGGAATCGGCGCTTAAAATTGTGCAGACCTCCTCGCCGAGCTATTTATTTACCCTAAGCTGTGAATATGCTGTGGAGTTTTATGAAAAATGCGAAAAAGAGCCTTGGGAAAGGCTTTTTGACAACGTGGAAAGGTTTTTCTCCGAACAAATTACAGTGAGTGCAAAAAGTGTAAAGTTTAAAGACTTTACACGATTAAATATCCCTGTTTACGGCAATTCTTACGAAGCTGCTGAAATTCTTCGAAAAGAGTACAACATTGGTGTGGAGTGCTCCTACGGGGGAGGAATTGTGGCAGTTTTAAACTCCTTCCACACAAAAGAAGAGATACAAAAGCTTCATGAAGCGGTTGGAAAAATTAAACCGACTGAATGTGACAAGCTTAAAATTGCACCCCTTGAAAACGAAATTGTATATTCTCCAAGGCAGGCATTTTTTGCAAAAAAGAAAATGGTAAAGCTTAGTGATTCCGAAGGCAAGGTTTCCGCATCGGGCATTATGGTGTATCCGCCCGGGGTGTACCAGGTGCTACCGGGAGAAAAAATAAGCTATGAAGCAATAAAAGTGCTTTCTGAGCTTTTGAAAAAAGGTGCAGAAATACCCTCGCTTTTGCAATCAAATTGCTTGATTTTTGATGAATAATGTAGTATAATAATTTGGACTATTTATACGGAAAGGGTTCATAACGTGGCAGATTTTTATATTCACGGGCAAAAAGCCCTTGAAATTTTAAAAAAGGATGTACAATCGAATACACTGCGCCAGGGTTATATTTTCGAAGGCAGTGAGGGCATTGGCAAAAAAACAGCTGCAAGGCTCTTTAGTAAAATGGCTCTTTGTACGGGGCATGAAAAGCCCTGCAATGTGTGCCATAGCTGCGCAATGCTTGATGCGGGTAGTCATCCCGACGTGTTCTACATCGATGCATCACCCGTAAAAATTGACCATATAAGGGATTTGAACAGTGAGCTTTTTGTTAAACCATTTGTGTCAAAAAAGAAAATTTTTGTCATTGAGCATGCTGACGAAATGAACATTCCTGCTCAGAACGCTTTTCTTAAGTCCTTTGAAGAACCGCCGGATTATGCGGTGATAATACTTGTAACACAAAGTGCAAAAAGGCTTTTGCCAACCATTTTGTCCCGAGGTACAAAAATTCCCTTTTCGCCCTTTAGCGAAGATAAAATACGTGAATTTGTTGAAAAAAAGTATTCGATTACAGGTGAAAAAAGCGAATTTTTGGCAAAATACAGCTCAGGCATTGTGGGACGAGCCATTAAAGTTTGTGAGGATGAGGAGTTTTACAATGTCCGCCACGAAATGATAATGGCAATAAGCCGCCTTTCGGGAGATAGGATTTCAATACCCGAATGTGTAAAGGCTTTTGGTGCCACTTCAAGGCGCACCCCCGAAAAATGCGATTTGTATTTTGATGTGTTCATGGGCTTTTTCCGTGACGTATCCGTTGCAAAAAACGGTGGAAGAATAATAAATTCCGACTATAAGGACATTATCGATGCCTTTGCCGCAAAGGTCCGTGGCAAAAGTGCAAGGCGTGTTATAGAAATAGCCGCAAAAGTAAAAAGTGAAATAAATCCATCAATGAAATACGATTTATGGATTACAAATATGCTTATAAATTGCTGGGAGGAAATACATGGAACAGGTAATAGGAGTTAAGTTTAAAAGAGTGGGAAAAACATATTATTTCTCACCTAACGGTACAAATCCAAAGGTTGGCGACGATGTAATCGTGGAAACAGCCCGTGGCGTTGAATACGGAAGAGTTGCAATGGGAATAAAAGAGGTTTCCGAGGAGGAAATTGTGGCGCCTTTAAAGCCCATAATCCGTATTGCAACCGAGGAAGATGCAAAAACTCTTGAAGAGAACAAGAAAAAGCAGGCAGAAGCTTTTAAAATCTGCGAAGAAAAAATTGCAAACCACAAGCTTGACATGAAGCTTGTTGATGTTGAATATACCTTTGACTGCAATAAAATACTCTTTTACTTTACAAGCGATAAGCGAGTTGACTTCCGTGAGCTTGTAAAGGACTTGGCAAGCGTTTTCAGAACAAGAATTGAACTAAGACAAATCGGTGTCCGTGACGAAGCTAAAATGCTTGGAGGCTTGGGTGTTTGCGGCAGAAATCTTTGCTGTGTGCAGTATCTTGACGATTTCCAGCCTGTTTCAATTAAAATGGCAAAGGAACAGGGACTTAGCTTAAACCCCACAAAAATTTCAGGCAATTGCGGAAGACTTATGTGCTGCTTGAAGTATGAACAGGATTGCTATGAGGAGCTTTTGAAAACAACACCCAGAGTTGGTGCACTTGTGTCAACACCTTCTGGTAAGGGCAATGTTGTTTCTGTTTCTCTTTTGAAGGAAAAGGTTAAGGTTCATCTTAATCAGGGCGATGAAGCAGACATGCAGGAGTTTGACGTTAAGGACATTATCATTATCCGTGACGGCAAAAAGAGCCATGATGAACAGGAATTTTCCGAAAGTGAGCTTAAAGCAATAGAAGATTAATCGGGTGATACGAGTGAAAATTGTTATTCTTGACGCTATGACACTTGGGGACGATATTTCCCTTAAGCCTATTGAAAGCTTAGGCGAGTGTGTTGTTTATCAGAATATTGAAGATGATTGCATTGAAAAGGCGCTTATTGACGCTGATGTTTGTGTTACAAACAAAAAGCTTTTAGGAAGGCATAACCTCGAAAAATGCAGTAAGCTGAGGCTCATTTGCCTTACGGCAACAGGCTACAACAACGTTGATGTTGACTACTGCAAAGGAAGAAACATAAAGGTCAGAAACGTTCCCGGCTACTGCAAGGAAAGCGTTTGTCAGCATACCTTTGCAATGCTTCTTTCATTGATGGAGTCAATCGGCTATTATGACAATTTCGTAAAGGACGGAAGCTATACAAAAAGCGGCCTTGCAAACCACATTGGCATGCCCTTTGGTGAAATTTGTTCAAAAACCTGGGGTATTATTGGCATGGGAGGAATTGGCAGGGAGGTGGCAAAGGTTGCTACAGCCTTTGGTGCACATGTTTTATACGCCCCCGTTTCAGGCAAAAGTCGTAAGGAAGAATACCAGGAGGTTACTTTAGAACAGCTTCTTAAAGAAAGCGACATTATTTCAATTCACTCACCACTTAACGAAAAAACGGAAAATCTTATAAATAAAAACACAATTTCACTTATGAAAAGTGATGCGGTTATAATCAACGTTGGCAGAGGTAAAATTGTAAACTCAAAAGACCTTGTTAATGCAGTTGACGAAGGCAGAATTAAAGGTGCATGTATTGACGTTTACCCCAATGAGCCGCCGGAGGCAGACGACGTTTTAATGCACATAAAACATCCCGAAAGGTTTGTTTTAACACCCCACATTGCATGGGCATCCACCAATGCAAGGGAAAGATGCATTGAAGTTGTTGGGGAAAATATAAAAGCATTAATTGAAAACAGGGAATGTAATGACGTATGGTAAAAGGTATTATTTTTGATCTTGACGGTACACTCATTGACACAATTGAAGGTCTGGCAAATTCCGTAAATGCGGCAATGGAGTTTTATTCTTTTCCAAAGCATTCTGTACAAAAATACCGCACCTTTGTGGGCAACGGCATTGGAAAGCTTGTGGAAAGGGCACTGCCTGAGGATAAAAAGCACCTTAAAATAGAGGCGCGGGAAATTTTTGAAAAGCACTACGAAAAAACCATGCTGGACATTCTGCCTGTGTATGACGGAATATGGAGTCTGATTGATTATTGCAAAGAGCACAGCATTAAAATGGCTGTAAACACCAACAAGCTGGACAGGTTTGCAAAGCCCATGATAAAAAAGGTTTTCGGCGATGTTTTTGTGGAAACCATTGGCGAGGTGGAGCATTTTAAAAGAAAGCCTTCACCCGACGGGGGCAACTACCTTTTGGAAAAAATGGGTATTGCAAGAGAAGAATGTGTTTATATAGGCGACAGTCAGGTTGACATACAAACCGCAAAAAATCTCAATATGAAAAGCATCAGCGTTACATGGGGCTTTGCCACAGTTGATGTTTTAAACGAAAATGAACCCGAAAATATGGTGGATACACCTTATGAAATAATAGATTTGATAGAAACTTGGAACAGGAAGGATAAATAAAATGCAGGATAATATTCGTAATTTCAGCATTATTGCTCATATTGACCACGGCAAGAGCACACTTGCTGACCGTCTTTTGGAGCTTACAGGTGTTGTTGAAAAGCGTGACATGGAAGAACAGCTTTTAGACAATATGGAGCTTGAAAAGGAAAGAGGCATTACCATCAAGGCGAGAGCCGTAAGACTTAACTACAAAGCACAAAACGGCAAGGACTATGTTTTAAACCTTATCGACACCCCCGGACATGTTGACTTTAACTACGAGGTTTCCCGTTCTCTGGCAGCTTGTGAGGGTGCTCTTTTAGTTGTTGACGCAGCACAGGGTATTGAGGCACAAACCCTTGCCAACACCTATCTTGCTTTAGACCACAATCTTGAAATACTTCCTGTTATTAATAAAATTGACCTGCCTTCTGCTCGCCCTGAGCATGTTATAGGCGAAATTGAAGACATTATCGGCATACCTGCCGAGGACGCACCAAAAATAAGTGCAAAAACAGGTCTTAACGTGGAAAGCGTGCTTGAATATGTTGTGAATAACATTCCTGCACCCGTGGGTGACCCCAATGCACCTACAAAGGCACTTATATTTGACTCCTACTATGACTCCTACAAGGGTGTTATTGTATATTTCAGACTTATTGACGGTTACATTGAACCGGGTATGAAAATAAGATTTATGGCAAGCGGTGCCGAATTTGACGTTGTTGAAACAGGCTATCTTATGCCCAACGGCTTGCAGAGCGCAAAGCGCCTTTCTGCAGGTGAGGTTGGCTACGTTGCAGCCTCCATCAAAAACGTGAGAGATACAAGCGTTGGTGACACTATTACCAATGCCGACAATCCTGCGCCCGAGCCACTTCCCGGCTACAGAAAGGTAAACCCCATGGTTTTCTGTGGTATTTACCCTGCCGACGGTGCAAAATACGGCGATTTACGAGACGCCTTGGAAAAGCTTCAGCTTAACGATGCATCCCTTCTTTTTGAACCTGAAACAAGTGTGGCGTTAGGCTTTGGCTTCCGTTGCGGCTTTTTGGGATTATTACACATGGAAATCATTCAGGAAAGACTGGAGAGGGAATTTAACCTTGACCTTGTTACAACTGCACCCAGCGTTGTTTACATGGTGCACACAACAGCGGGCGAAATCTTAGAAATTTCAAACCCCACAAACCTTCCGCCCGTAACCGAAATTGACCACATTGAAGAGCCTGTTGTAGATGCGCACATTTTTGTGCCCACTGACTACGTTGGCGCAATCATGACCCTTTGTCAGGAGCGAAGAGGTAACTACATCGGCATGGAATACATTGACGAAACAAGAGCCGACATTCACTACGAATTGCCTCTTAATGAAATTATTTACGACTTTTTCGATGCATTGAAGAGCCGCAGCCGTGGTTATGCATCCTTTGACTACGAGTTGAAGGGCTATGTGAAGAGCACTCTTGTTAAGCTTGATATTTTGCTTAACGGCGAAATGGTGGATGCCTTGAGCTTTATTGTTCATGAGTCCAACGCCTATGCCCGTGGCAGACGAATTGCCGAACGATTAAAGGAAGCAATTCCCCGTCAGCTCTTTGAAGTGCCCATTCAGGCGGCTATCGGCGGTAAAATTATTGCCCGTGAAACTGTTAAGGCAATGCGCAAGGACGTTCTTGCAAAGTGCTACGGCGGTGATATTACACGTAAGAAAAAGCTTCTGGAAAAACAGAAGGAAGGTAAAAAGAGAATGCGTAAGGTGGGTAGCGTAGAGGTGCCCCAGGAAGCATTCATGGCAGTACTTAAGCTCGATGAAGAATAAGGGGATTTATATTCACATACCCTTTTGTGTGAGAAAGTGTCTTTATTGCGATTTTTGCTCAACAGCAGATACTTCCATGAGAGAAGAATATGTGAATGAATTGATAAAAGAAATTAAAAACCACAAGGGCGTAGCTGCCGACACCGTGTTCATAGGCGGCGGCACACCTACTGTTTTAGGCGAAAGGCTTATTGATGTTATAAATGAAGTAACCGACAGCTTTGTTTTGGCTGAAAACTACGAATTTGCAGTTGAGGCAAACCCGGGCACAGTTACTTTACCCCTTTTAAAGAAAATGAAAGAGGCAGGGGTAAACCGCTTAAGCTTAGGGGTGCAGTCCTTTAACGACAATGAGCTTAAAGCATTAGGGCGAATCCACTCGGCAAAGGAAGCTGAGGATGCCTTTTACATGGCAAAAGAGGCAGGCTTTGAAAACATAAGCATTGACTTAATGCTTTCAACCCCGTACCAAAGTTTAGAAAGTGTTAAAAACACCTTAAAGATGGTAAATGAAATTAACCCAAGCCATGTTTCCGCATATTCATTAATAGTTGAAGAGGGAACCCCCTTTTACAATATGGAGCTTGATTTGCCCGATGAAGACGAGGAAAGAGACATTTACCACTACACGGTTGATTTTCTTGAAAATATGGGGCTTAAAAGATACGAAATATCAAATTTTGCAAGAACAGGCTATAAGTCAAGGCACAATATAAAGTACTGGACAGGAGAGGATTATATTGGCATTGGCTGTGGGGCACATTCCTACAATGAAGGCTTTCGCTATGCAAACACCGATGATATTAAGGAGTATATTGCAGGTAAAAGAAAAGTGACCGAGGAATTTATTGACGAAAACGAAAAGTTAAAGGAAAAGTTTTTGTTAGGGCTCAGAATGAGCCGTGGCGTGGAGTACAAGGGTGAATTCCCCCAAATTATTGAAAAGCTTCAAAAGGATAACCTTGTGGAAATTGTAAATGGCTTTTTGCGCCTTACTGAAAAAGGCTTTGATTTAGGAAATTTAGTTTTTATGGAGTTCGTATGATTAGTGCGAAGGATTATGCCCTGAATCTCATTAGCTTCAGGGACCGAAGTGAAAAGGAAATAAGAGAAAAAATAATAAAAAAAGGCTATAGTGAAGAAGAATGTGAAGACGCTATAGCTTTTTGCCGTGAATACGGATATATAAACGATGAACGCTTTGCTGACCATTTTGTTCACGACAGTGTTGAATTAAAAAAGCTTGGAAAAAGCCGTATCAAGCAGGAAATGCGACTAAAGGGCATTGACGAAAAGGTTATTGAACAGGCGCTTTCCTTTGTTACCGACGAAAAAGAAATGATTAAAAGCGAAATTAATCGACGGTTCAAAAACCTTGATTTTACCGACAAAAAAGTAAAAAACAAGGTTTTTGGCTACTTTGCAAGGCGTGGCTTTAAAGCGCATGACATACTTTCCGCCATGGAGGTTGAGGAGTTTTATGAATAAAATAGGCTTTGTGTCACTTGGTTGCAGTAAAAACCTTGTTGATACTGAAAACATGATAGGAATATCGGCAGAGGCAGGCTATGAAATTGTAGCCGACCCCTCGGAGGCTGATATTATTGTTGTAAACACCTGCGGCTTTATTGACTCGGCAAAGGAGGAGGCAATTAACACCCTCCTTGAAATGGCTGAGTATAAAAACGAAAACTGCAAAATCCTTGTGTGTGCAGGTTGTCTTGCACAGCGTTACAGCGAGGAAATAAAAACTGAGCTTCCCGAGGTTGATGTTATTTTAGGCACAGGGAGCTACAAGGACATTGTGGATGCCATTGAAGAAGCAAAAAAGCAAGGCAAAAGCGAAAAAAAGGGCGATATTAACTTTGTAATAGAGGATGAACCAAGGGTAAGAACAACACCTTTTTACACCGCCTTTTTAAAAATTGCCGAAGGCTGTGACAACCATTGTACATATTGTGCAATCCCATCCATAAGAGGCAAATACCGTTCCAGAAAAATGGAAAGCATTGTTGAAGAAGCAAAGGAATTGGCAAAGGACGGGGTGAAGGAAATTATTTTGGTTGCACAGGACACCACTCGTTACGGCATGGATTTGTACGGCGAAAAAAAGCTTTCTGAGCTTTTGAAAAAGCTTTGCGGAATTGAAGAATTAAAATGGGTGAGAGTTCACTACTGCTACCCCGAGGCTATTGACGATGAGCTTATAGAAGTGTTCCGAACAGAAGAAAAGCTTGTGAAATATCTGGACATTCCCGTACAGCACGGCTGTGACAGAGTGCTCAAGAGAATGGGGCGCCCCACAACTAAAGCACAAATTTTGGAAAGGGTAGAAAAATTAAGAGAAAAGGTTAATGGCATTACCCTTCGTACAAGTATTATTGCAGGCTTCCCCGGTGAAACCGAGGAGGACTTTGAAGAGCTTTTGGATTTTGTAAAGCAGGCAAAATTTGACCGCATGGGTGTGTTTGCATTTTCCTGTGAGGAGGGCACTGCAGCGGCAAGGCTTGACGGTCAGTTGGAGGAAGAAGTTAAAAATGAGCGCCGTGACCGTGTGATGGAAATTGCACAAAAAATTTCACTTGAAAGAAATAAAAGCATGATAGGAAAAGCCTTTGAGGTTGTGGTTGAAGGCTTTGAGGATAACCTTTACTTTGGCAGAAGCTACGCCGAAAGCTGTGAGGTTGACCCGAAAATTTATTTCGGCTCAATTGACGAGCTCGAAGCAGGGGATTTTGTAAAGGTGCGGATAGTTGATTGCGATGAATATGATTTATATGGTCAGCAGGAGGAATAATTATGAATTTACCTAACAAGCTTACATTAATCAGAATAGTTTTAGTGCCTGTTTGCATGGCGCTTACATTAACAAATCATTTTTACAGTGCACTTTTTGTTTTTATTGTTGCATCAATAACCGACTTTTTTGACGGTTACCTTGCACGAAAAAACAACCTTGTAACATCCTTTGGTAAAATAATGGACCCCTTGGCAGATAAAATCCTTGTTTTTGGTGCTCTTTTGTGCTTTCTCCAGTTGGGCTTTATCAATGCATGGTGTGTTGTTGTTATCCTTGCAAGAGAGTTTTTTGTAACAGGCATGAGGGTTGTTGCAGTTGACAAGGGCAAGGTGATTGCCGCATCCTGGTGGGGTAAAATTAAAACTAATGTACAGATTTTTTCGGTTATCTTAGGCTTTCTGGCATTCCCCACGGGCAATGCATTGCTGGTACTTATCGGCCAGATAGGCATTTATGTTGCAACTGTTTTCACCGCTGCAAGCTGGGTGGCATACATTTTTGAAAACATGGAAGTTTTTAAGGACTAAGAGGTGTTAATATGAACATAGCACTTATTATTGCAGGTGGCGTTGGCAACCGCATGGGACAGGACATTCCCAAGCAGTTTTTAAATGTTAATGATAAGCCTGTTATTGTGTACACAATGGAGCGTTTCCAGAATTGCAGTGAAATTGATGTAATTGCAGTTGTGTGCATTGAAGGCTGGGAAACCATGCTGCAGGCATATGCAAACCAGTTCGGTATTGCAAAGTTAAAGCACATCATAAAAGGTGGCGAAAACGGGCAGGGAAGCATCCGAAACGGTATTGAGGAATTAACAAAGCACTATGGTGGAGATTCCATTGTCCTTGTACACGATGCCATAAGACCCATGGTGTCGGAGGGTATTATTAAAGAATGTATACAAACCGTTACGGAAAAGGGCAGTGCTATTGTGACAATACCATGTCAGGAGGCAATGCTTGAAACAACTGATGGTTTAAGCACCAATAAGTCCTACCCTCGTGAAAACTTAAAAAGAACACAAACCCCTCAGGGCTTTTATTTGAAAGATATTTTACAAGCTCACAAGGAAGCTGTTGAAAAGGGCATTACAAATTCTGTTGCATCCTGCACATTAATGGTGGAATTGGGCAAAACAATTTACTTTTCAAAAGGCAGCGAAAAGAATATTAAGCTCACAACAGTGGATGACATTGAAATTTTTAAAGCACTGTTAGCAGCAGAGAAGGATAATTGGTTAAAATGATTGATAAAAATCAAAGGTATTTGGCATGTTTAAAAAGCGTGATAAATACCAATATTGACTACAGTAAACTTAATAATAAATCAATTCTTGTCACCGGTGCAACAGGACTTATTGGAAAAGCACTGGTGGATTACATTCTTCTTTTGGGTGAAAACGTTACCGTGTATGCCGCATCAAGAAGCTATGATAGCTTTTTGAAAAGGTTTGAAGAAAGGGATAATCTTCATTATTTTAACTACAACCTGGAAAGTGAATTAAATACCAACATTCACTTTGATTATATTATCCATGCGGCAAGTAATGCCGACCCCAAAAAGTTTGCCACAGACCCTGTTGGCACAATGACAAGTAATTTTCTTGGCACCTACAACCTTCTGGAGTATGCTAAAAGGAATAGCGTTGAAAGGTTTTTGTTTGTTTCCTCAGGTGAGGTTTACGGACAATGGGACGGAAAATGCAACTCTTTTGACGAAAGCTACTCAGGCTATGTTAATTTTTCCGAGGCAAGAGGCTGTTACCCCTCAGGAAAGAGAGCTGCGGAAAACTTGTGCGTTTGCTACAAAGAGCAATATGGTGTCAATACCGTTATTGTACGCCCCTCACACACCTTTGGACCAACTCAATTAAAGAGCGATTCAAGAGCAATGAGCGAGTTTTTTGCACTTGCCGCAAAGGGCAGTGACATTGTTTTAAAAAGCTTGGGCTTGCCAGTAAGAAGCTACACCTGTGTGTTTGATGCATTAAGCGGAATAATAACCGCGCTTTTAAATGGCGAAAGCGGGCAGGCGTACAACATTGCAAATAAAAAAAGTGTTGTATCAATTGCGGATTTGGCAAAAAAAATAGCCGCTTGTGCAGGCAAAGAAGTGATTTTTCAAATTCCCGATGGTGGCGTAAAGGGTGCAAGCAGCATTACACGTGGTGTTTTAAACGGCGAAAAGCTTGAAAAGCTTGGCTGGGAGCCTGTGTATGATATTGATAAAGGCGTTAAAGCTACTTACGAAATACTTATGGAGGAAGAAAATGGTTGAAATGAATGTAAAACTCAAAGCACTTTTGGATAAAGAGGACTGGCTCATTACAAGTCTTTCAAATGCATCGGCGCTTTTGAATGAGTATCTTGACAACATAAATTGGGTAGGCTTTTATTTAATGCAGGAGGGTGATTTGGTTTTAGGACCTTTCCAGGGAAAAACCGCCTGCGTGAGAATAAAGATAGGCAGAGGCGTGTGCGGAACAGCAGTAAGCGAGGACAAAACTCAGCTTGTGCCCGACGTGCATCAGTTCCCGGGGCATATTGCCTGCGACAGCGCATCAAATTCCGAAATTGTGGTGCCCATACATCATAACGGCGAAATTGTTGGTGTTTTGGACATTGACAGTCCCTTGTTCAACCGCTTTTCTGAGCAGGACAAGGCAAATTTGGAAGAAAGCGTAAAAATTATTGAAAATATATGGAGGTAAGCTATGAGTTTTTTAAAAGGTAAAACAGCAATTATAACAGGTGCAGGCTACAGCACTCTCTCTGACGGAAGATGCGGTTCAATCGGCTACGGCATTGCAACCGCCTACGCAAAGGAAGGCGCAAACTTAGTTATAACAGGAAGAAATGTTTCAAAGCTTGAAAAAGCAAAGGAAGAGCTTGAAAAAAACTATGGCATTAAAGTTCTTGCTCTTCAGGCCGACATTTCTGCAGGTAGCGACAACGAATCTATTGCAAAAGCTGTTGCAGAGAAAACAATGGAAGAATTCGGCAGAATTGACGTTTTAATCAACAATGCACAGGCATCTGCATCCGGTGTTACAATTCAGGACCACACAACAGAGCAGTTTGACCTTGCAATTTATTCAGGTCTTTATGCAACCTTTTTCTACATGAAGGCTTGCTATCCTTATCTTAAAGAAACAAAGGGCAGTATTATAAACTTTGCATCAGGTGCAGGTCTTTTCGGTAACTACGGTCAGTGTGCCTATGCTGCCGCAAAGGAAGGCATCCGTGGCTTGAGCCGTGTTGCCGCAACCGAATGGGCAAAGGACGGAATTAACACAAACGTTATTTGTCCTCTTGCGTGGACAGCACAACTTGAAAACTTTGAAAAAGCATATCCCGAGGCGTTCAAGGCAAATGTTAAAATGCCTCCTGCAGGTCATTTTGGCGACCCCGAAAAAGAAATCGGCAGAGTGTGTGTACAGCTTGCAAGCCCCGACTTTAAATATATGAATGGCGAAACCCTTACATTAGAAGGCGGTATGGGCTTAAGACCGTAAATGTGTGTCGATAAAGTGTTATCGACACTTGACCTCAAAGGCGGACTACGTCCTTCAGCACTTTGAGGTCTGTTTTTAATAGGGAACAAAGTGCCGCTTTCTCGTGCAAGGGGTTCAAGGGCGGACACTTGAACCCCCTAAAAACGGCACTTTCGGCAGGGCAATTCGATAGCCCTGCCGATTTTTTACGGAAACTCTTTGTTTCCGTACCTTCCGCTGTTGCACATGCTTTCAAGTTTTTCTATAGAAAAAAAGGTGTCATTTGACACCTTTTTTAAAATTTCTTTCTTATTTGTGTAATACTGGGCACTAAAGCAATAATAAGCTTTGCCATAGCGTGGGGGGATTTGTCAAAATCGTTGTCAATCCATTTTTCAACCACACTCATTGCTCCCATGAATATGTAACGGAAAATATAGTCCTTTTCGCTGCCTGTAAGGTCGGTATGGTAGTCAAATTCCATCAGCTTTTCAACGGAAATGTCAACAAATCTTAAACGGAAGGAATCGTTACAGCTTGAATGGAGAATAGTGCGCAAAAGCTTGCCGTGCTCCTTTATGTAGCAAAGGTATTCCGACAAAAAGTCGGTTTTACTTTGGTTTGAGCTTACTTTTTTTAAGTAATCGTTTGTCATTTCAATTGTGTCATTTTCAATTTCGCTGCAAAGGGCAAATTGGTCAGAATAATGCGTGTAAAAGGTGGTGCGGTTAATGTCCGCATTTTCGCAAATTTCTTTAATAGTAATCTTTGCAAGAGGCTTTTCGTTCATAAGCTCCAGCAAGCTGTTTTTAAGAAGTGTTTTTGTCATCATAACACGGCGATTTTGTTTCATTGTAAAATCCTCCCGACAAAAGAAAATGGTTGTGTTGAGTTTAAGACAAAGAGTTTGAAGGATAATTAAAACACGACGAAATTAAAACATCTGCCTGTTGTTTTTTCAACACAGTGTCATTATAATTGATTATAGTGAAAAAGTCAACCAAGAAGGAGTAAAGAAATGAGCTATACAATTATAATGGACAGTGCAGGCGAGGTAAATTCAAGACTTATAGGCAAAGTTGTAAGTGTTCCCCTTACCGTTTCCGTATCGGGAAAAGATTATATTGATAATGAAACAATGGATATTGATGGGTTCCGAAAGGCTGTACGAGCATCCAAGGAGCCTCCCAGAAGCTCCTGCCCGTCACCTGATGCATATATTAATGCAATCGATAATAGCGACAGAATTTATATTGTTTCAATCACCTCAGTTTTGTCAGGCTCTTACAATAGTGCAAGACTTGGTCTTCAGTCATATCTTGATTCAAATCCCGACAAAAAAGGCTATGTGTTTGACTCTTTGAATGCTTCCGGCGGTGAAGCATTAGTTGCGGAAAAAATTATTGAGCTTGAAGAAAAAGGCTTGGAATTTGAAGAAATCGTAAAGACAGTAAATGACTACATACCTACAATCATAACAAATGTTGTGCTTGAGGATTTAAGCGTTTTATATAAAAACGGAAGATTGTCCAAGGTGGCATATACTGCAACAAGCATTCTTGACATTGTGGCAGTTTTGGGACTTCGTAACGGTGAACTTGTAAAAATTGCCCAGGCAAGAGGCGTTAAAAGAGCAATCAAGTCCATGACTGAAACTGCAATTGCCGATATTCGTGAAAGAGGCATAAAGAAAATTACCATTACTCATTCTGCCGCACCCGATAGAGCCGAAGCTTTAAAGGAGGCACTTTTAAAAGAAGTTGATGCTGATATTGTAATTGTGCCCACAGGCGGCGTTATCAGCATGTATGCCGGTGAAAAGGGTCTTGTAATAAGCTATTAATTGACATACACCTTACACTGTGATAAAATATTTTATCATAGTGTGAGGTGTTTTTACGTGAAAATTCCTTTCCCGTAAAAGCCTCCGGCGGATTTGGTTGCCCGTGCGAAATTTTCTTCGCTTATGCTCAGAAACGCACATGGGCGTAAAAATCTCTTGTCATTCCTGGCCATACATACAGATAAGAGAGATTTAATTGATATTTGTGCCGACGTATGGCGGCGGAATGGAGATTTTTATGGAAAATATAACAAAAATTGATACTATAAGACCTATCATAGACGAAGCCTTTGAACAGCACAAGGCATTTTCCTTCAAGCCTAACGGAAAGAGCATGAACCCCTTTATAAAAGGCGGAAAAACCTTTGTTATGATTGAAAAATACACAGGAAATGCAAAAAAGTACGATATTGTTTTTTACACTCGTGATAGCGGGCAGTATGTGCTCCACCGTATTGTGAAAATGTATGATGACGGATACGGCATTACAGGTGATAACCTGTGGTGGATTGAAAAGGTAAAGGACGAGCAGATTTTTGCAATTGTAACCGAGGTTGACGGAAAAGCAACCAACGGCTCAAAAATTTACCTTAGCACCCTTTTTATAAGACGGTTTTTTGTTCACGTTAAAATGTATTTAAAAAAGCATTTGGGAGGAAAAAGAAAATGAAAAAGATTTTTGCACTTTTTCTTGTGCTTATGCTTGCATTAAGCGTAACTGCAAGTGCAAATAACCCCATTGTTAAAGAGGACAATCTGGGAAATCGCGTGTATGCAGGTGACCCTGCGGCAATTGTTGTGGGTGACACGGTGTATCTTTTCTGTGGTCACGACACCTCCACAACAAATTATTACTACATGCCCCAGTGGCTTTGCTATTCATCAAAGGATATGCTTAACTGGAAATACGAGGGCGTGCCCATGAAAGCAAGCGATTTTTCCTGGGGTAAGGCTTCCGATGCATGGGCAGGCGAGGTTGAATACTACAACGGCAAGTATTACTTTTTCATGTGCAAAAACGGCACAGGTATTTCAGTTGGTGTGAGCGATAATATTACAGGTCCTTACACTGACCATTTAAACGGTAAAAAGCTTGTAGAACCCGGCTGGACAAGAGGAAAAGTTGGCTGGGACGACATTGACCCCACTGTGTGGATTGAAAAGGATGAAGAGGGTGTTGAACACCGCTACATGCTTTGGGGCAACAGCAACTGCTACATTGCCCAGCTTAACGAAGAAATGAACAGCCTTATTGATTTAAACGGTGACGGACAGATAAATGGTGGCGACATTACAGAAATTAAATTTGAAAACATGCCTGTTGGCTTTACCGAAGCGCCCTGGGTTTACAAAAGAGGGGATTTATACTATCTTTTCTTTGCCACAAGCTGGCATGAGGAGCTTTCCTATGCAACAAGTGAAAATATAAATGGACCCTACACCTTTGGTGGCAAAATTATGGAGGCAGGTGCATCCAGCAACACAAACCATCCTTCCGTAATTGACTTTAAGGGCAAAACCTACATTTTTTATCACACAGGTGCAATGGAAAACGGCAGCGGTTATCGCCGAAGCATTTGTGTTGACGAATTAAAATTCAACACCGACGGTACAATTGACCTTTTTTATGAAAGCAGTGTTGGCTTGGACGGTACAAAGGTTTATATATCACCTGTGAGCGACCCTGACAAAAAGGTTTACCACGGATTTTTCTCAAACACAACAGAACCTACTGCATACCCTGCAGGCGCACTTGTTTACTGCGATTATTTTACCGTTAACAAGGCTGACTTTGAGTGGGAAATAATCGAAGGCAGAGGGGATAAAAACCTTGTTTCAATTCAGTCGGTAAACAAAATGGGCTATTTTATAACAAACTACAATTCCCACATTAAGCTTTTGCACGATAACGATGCTTTAGAATCTACTGCACAAAGCATGACATTTATTGAGCACGAAGGCTTGTGCGGTAAGGGTGTAAGCTTTGAAAGCATGAGCGAAAAGGGAAAATATCTTACTTTTTCCCAAAACCGAATCATCCTTACCGATGGCTCAGACAAAGAGGCTTCAAGCTTTGTTGTAACAGAAGTAAACAAAACAAATGCTTTAAAAAAGCGCCTTGAAGCTTTTTTGAGTGAACGAGTAGTGAAGGAGGGTGTAAGATGAAAAAGCTGATTTTTGTTTTAACATTTTTGATGTGTGCTTTTTCCTTTTCGGTGTCAGTAGTGGCACAAACTCCTTTAAACTATACCTTTGATGATACGGAAAGCCTGAATGTGGTTACAAATTCACTTGAAGAAGGTGAGGGCGCAAAGATTGAAACTGGCAATCTTTCCCTTGACGGCTCCTACGGCTTAAAGTTAGGTGCTGTTAAAAAGGCTTTTACCGTTTCGGCAATGATAAAGGTAAATTCCCAGGGCGGTACCGACACAATCTTTTTTAAAGACATGGATAATAAGGGCGAAAAGTGGACAGGAGTTATCTCCCGTGGCAAAAAGCCTGCAGTGTGGACTCATGGAGAAAATCACAGGTGGGAAACAATTGCCGAAGGAAATGACAATTTAGGCAAGTGGAGCTATGTTACATACGTTGAAGATGGCAGCACAGGCGGTCTTTACGTAAACGGCGAATTTGTGGGAGAAGGCACAGTTGAAGAAGGCGAGGGCGAATTGTACCTTGGTGCAACCTACTGGTCAGCCGATGCAATAAGTGCTTTGGTTGATTCGGTTACTCTTTACCAAAGAGCTCTTACTAAGGAAGAAATAATGGCTGAATACGAAAAGCATATTGATTATAAAACTGCAATTACTCTGCCTGAAAAAGTAGTTTTCAACCTTGACCTTGTTGAAAAAATTGCATCGAAAAAAGTAGTGTGGGAATCAAGCGATGAAAGCGTTATAAGTGTATCGGGCGAGGTTACAAGACAACAGGAAGATAAAACCGTCACCTTGAAAGCATTGATTGATGGTAATGTTATAAGTACTTTTGACATTACTGTTTTAAAAAAGCCTTCTGACGAAAACGAGGAGGTAATTGTTGACTACGTTTTTGACGAAAAGGACGGCGAAATTGTTTACGACAAGTCGGGCAACTCAAACCATGGTGCATCATACGGAAGCGTGGCTTTTGACAAAAACGGAGCGTATTTTGACGGTGCAGATGACTACCTTAAAATGCCCGAGGGAATACTTTATGGCAAAGACGAAATAACAATTGTTACAACCTTCACGCCGCACATTGCACAGGCACACACCTTCCTTTACGGTTTTGGTAATGGAGCAGAGGATGGCTATATGTTTTTAAATCCTTCAAAGCCCGGCACAAACCAAATTCAGTTTACTGCCACCATGAAAGGCTCTGAAGACGAGAAGAACATTAATTCAATCCCCGGCATACGAATTAACGAAGAAGCAACCGTGTGTGTTGTTTTGAAGGGAACCTTTGCATCCATGTACATAAACGGTGATTTGGTTATGGATGGCGACATGGGGCTTAAGGCAAGAGATTTAGGCAAAACCAAAGAAAACTATATTGCAAAATCCCTTTATGCTGCGGACCCCTATTTTAAGGGCAACATGAAAAATTTCACCGTGTATGGCTACTGCATGAGTGAGGAGGATATACAAAAAGCTTTCGGTAAGCCTGTGGAGTACTTGGAAAAAGCTCCCTACAGCATTCCAAAAGAAAAATTCAAGGCTGAATATACATCAGGCGAAGTTAAAATTGTAACAGATTTTTCAATGGAAAATGCTGTGATAGTTGTTGCAGGGTATGATGCATTGGGCAATCTTACGGGTGTTTCTTTAAAAGCATTGATTATTAAAGAGGGAAAAGCCTTTAATGTAAAGGGCGATTTTGAAAACGCAGTGGAATTTAAAATGTTTTCATTAAATTGAGGTGCGATATGATACTTTTAGTTTTTTTAGGAATTGGTATTATAATTTTTGCATTGTTCTATCTTGAGGAGTCGGGTTTTTTCCGTATGGGAAGAACAAAAATGTACGAGGCAACTGTTGTGGACGAATCGGAAAAGGACGTTTATGACAATATTGGCGGTACAAATGTACGCTTTTTCAAGGTTTACGAATTTTTTGACGGCGAAGAAAATGTGGTTGTTGCATCGGAAAGACCGAGAAAACACATCGACAACGATGTTGGACGAAAGTGCGCTTTATATGTGGATGCAAAAAACCGCAAGGCAATGGAAAAAAAGGATGTTATCCGTTACCGCATTTATGCTGCTCTTTTAACTCTTTTAGGTCTTTCCATAATCCTTTTGGTACTTTACGTTAAAGAAAATGTTCCGGGGGCGGTATGGTAATGGACGAAATAGCAAAGCTCAAAAGCATGATTTCCGAATGTGAAAGCGTTGTGTTTTTCGGCGGTGCAGGCGTTTCAACCGAGTCGGGCATACCCGACTTTCGCAGTGTGGACGGACTTTATAATGAAAAGTATGATTATCCCCCCGAGGAGATTATAAGCCACAGCTTTTACAAAAAGAACCCACAGGAGTTTTTTAAATTTTACAAGGACAGGATGATTTTCCCCTCCGCAAAGCCAAACGAGGCTCACAAATACCTTGTAAGGCTTGAAAAGGAAGGAAAGCTCAAGGCTGTGATAACACAAAACATTGACTCACTTCACACCATTGCAGGAAGCGAAAAGGTTTTTGAACTTCATGGCTCTGTAATGCGTAACTACTGCGAAAAATGCGGAAAGTTTTATAATCTTCAATATGTAACCGAGCAGGAAAACGTGCCTCGGTGTCCTTGCGGCGGAATTGTAAAGCCCGATGTGGTCCTTTACGAGGAAATGCTTGACGACAGCGTTGTAACAGGTGCAGTTAACGCCATACAAAATGCCGACATGCTCATCATAGGCGGAACAAGCCTTGTGGTGTACCCTGCGGCAGGACTTATAAATTACTTTAAGGGCAAATATTTAGTGCTCATAAATAAAAGCATAACAAGTGCGGACAATAAAGCCGATTTGGTTATACATGACTCAATCGGCAAGGTTATGAGTAAGCTGTAAAAAAGGACGGAAACGTCCTTTTTTGCGTTTTTCTGCAAAGTTGGAACCAATTTTGCAAATTTTATTGACAAATCTTTTTCTGTTGATAGAATGAAGCCAAAAGGAGTGGTAGGTTTGAAAAAAGTTTTGTCTTTATTAATAAGCGTAGTTTTTATATTGCATATATGCCCTGCTTTTGCAATGGAATATGAAGGTTTTGAATACCTTGTTGAAAATGACATGGTAATTATCACCGGGGTTGACAGCACGCTGGTTTATGAAATTGAAATACCCGAAAAAATTGATGGGTTGCCTGTTGTGAAAATTTCGGAAAGAGCATTCTTAAACAACAGAAGGATTACTGAAATAACAATTCCCGACAGCGTAAAAGAAATTGCGGACCATGCTTTTATGAATTGCTCAAAGCTTGAAAAGATAACCATGGGAAGCGGCTTGACAGCTATTGGTGAAAACGCATTTTTTGGTTGCAGTAAAATTTCAGAATATGCTGTTGACGAAAGCAACACGGTGTTTGCTGCAATTGACGGGGTGCTTTTTAACAAGGATATTACAAAGCTCATAAAGTACCCCGAGGCAAATGAGAACACTGAATACGCAATTCCCAACACTGTTAAAATAATAGGTGCTCATGCTTTTTGCAGTAGTGGAAAGCTTGAAAACATAACAATTCCCGAAAGTGTTGAAACTATTGAAAAATTCGCATTTTCAGAATGTGATAAAATAAGAGAAATTATAATCCCCGACAGTGTTACCGAAATGGGTGAAGGCGCATTTTATCATTGTGATTATTTAAACTACGTGACTCTTTCGGAAAGCTTAACTGAAATCCCATTAAATGCATTTAACAAAACGGGACTTTTTGAAATAACAATACCACAAAAGGTTACAACTATTGGCAGTGGTGCTTTTTATGGCTGCAATATTAAAGAGGTTACCGTGCCAAAAACAGTAAAAAATGCAGGCGAGAAGGTTTTTGCCAATTGTGGTGTTTTACAAAAGATTACTTTTGAAGATGGTTGTGAAAAAATATTTGATGAAATGTTTTCAACCTGCAGAGATTTAACAGAAATTATTATCCCTGAAAGTGTGACCGAAATAGGGTCAAAAGCCTTTTTCGGCTGTGAAGACTTAACAGTGTTTAATATTCATAAAAACGTAAAAACAATCAAAAGTGCAGCTTTTGGTCAGTGTGATGCACTCTCGGAAATAAATGTAAATGAAGAAAATGCATTTTTTACATCCGTTGAAAATGTGCTTTATTCAAAGGATAAAACAAGGCTTATCCATTATCCTCTTACAAATGAAGCTTTAAAATATACAATACCCGATGGGGTAAAGCTTGTTGATGATTATGCATTTTCAAGGTGTGGTGCAAACGAAATAATTCTTCCCGATACAACTGTTGAAATCGGTGACTGGGCTTTTTCCTATTGCGAATTTGAAAAAATTGAAATTCCAAAAGCTGTTACAAAAATAGGTGCAAATGCATTTCATATGTGCGATAACCTTACTGAAATTGCAATACCCGATAATATAGAGGCAGTTGAAGATTATACCTTTTACAGTTGCCAAAGTCTCAAAAAGGTGAAATTGCCCAAAAAATTAACAAAAATCGGTTCCTATGCATTTACAGGATGTGGCTTTGCCGAAATTAATGTTCCCGACACAGTTTTGACTATTGGCGAGTATGCCTTTGCGGAAACTATGCTGCAAAGCTTTAGCATTCCCGAAAATTCAGCTATGATTGCCGAATACACATTTTCGTTATGCTCTGGATTAACCGAAATTGTAATTCCCGACAATGTAAAACTCATCGGAGCATATGCTTTTTCAGGCTGTACAAATGTTACAAGGCTCAGTATTGGAAATGGTTTGGAAGAAATCGGTGCTGCAGCATTTGAAGAACTTGGAATAACAAGCCTTACCATTCCGGGCAATGTTAAAATTATCGGAAGCGGCGCCTTTAATAATTGCGATGCCATGACCGTTTTAAATCTTGAAAGCGGCATTGAAAAAATTGAAATGAGAGCCTTTGCAGAGTGTGATTTGTTAAAGATGGTTACAATACCTGAAGGTGTAACCGAGCTGCAATACGGAGTTTTTTCACATTGTGGTAAGCTCAATAAAGTTGTAATTGAAGAAGGTGTAACAAGCATTCCGTCAAATGCATTCGCCTCAACGGCCATTAAAACGCTGTATTTGCCCAATAGTCTTAAAGAAACATCGGGCTACTGCTTTGGCTCAATTAAAAGCATAGAAAATGTTTATTACAACGGCAATCCGGAGGAATGGACAAAAATCGATTTTCCCGAAAGTGACAGAGAAGCTCTCGCATATGCTACGGTTACGCTTTTAACCAACCACACAAGCACTTCTGATTATACCGTTTCCGATGTTTATGCGTATGACAGCTGGACAGGCGAGGTTGACGTGTCGGTTGTGAAAAATACAGATGGCGACAAAACAGCAGTTCTGGTTGTGGCTTTATATTACCAGGGACACATGACAGAATGTAAAACCTTTCCTGTTGAAAATGTCGAAAAAAATCAGCTGAGGGTTTACTCTCATCAGTTTGACAAAACAAAAAATGCTACAATTAAGGCATTTGTTATTGAGAGCAAAAACAACTTAAAAAGCATCAGTAACATTTTTGTAGTTTGACAAAAAGCTCCTTAAATAAGCTAAAAATGACAGCTGAAAAAATTCGGCTGTCATTTTTTGTTTTTCGTATTGACATTGTAAATAATGGGTGCTAACATACACATGAGGTGATAGCTATGAAAACACGAAGTTGGCTTTTTAAGTACATAAAACCTTTTGTTCCGCAAATGGTTTTTGCATTTATTCTGACCATTACAAACACACTGCTCAGTAACGTAAGACCACTTTTGCAGGGTAGGATAGTGGATGAGGTTTTTCAGAAAATGGATGTTACAAACCTTGTGAAACTTACTCTTGCAATGCTTTTGGCAGTTTTACTTAAAGATGTTTTCAGAATTATTGACCATTTAATACTTGAAGGCACCAGCCAGAAGGTTATTAAAAACATGAGAATAGAGCTTTATGACTCGCTTCAGAAACAGGATTTCAGATTTTTTGATTCCAATCGTACAGGCGATATCATGAACCGCCTTACAGGCGATATTGATTCAATCCGTCACTTTGTGGCATGGGTTATGAACGGTATGATTGAAAACCTCTTTTTGTTCATAACAGCGCTTATTATCTTAGGCTCAATCAATCTTAAGCTCACTTTAACTCTATGCATTCTCACTCCTGTTATAGCCCTTACGGGTATAGGCTTTTCAAAAAAGGTTGGCCCTGCTTTCCGAAACGCAAGAGCATGCCTTAGTCAGCTCAATACTGTTGCCCAGGAAAACATTTCAGGTAACCGTGTTGTAAAGGCTATGGTACGTGAAAAGTTTGAGCTTGAAAAGTTCGACAAGGCAAACGGTGAATATAAAAATGCAAATATTCAGTCAAACCGTATTGCACAAAAATACATGCCCACTTTAAACTTTCTGGCAAACACCTTAAACGTGCTTGTTCTTGTTGTGGGTGGCTGGATGGTTATAAATGGAGAAACCACCGGTATGACAATAGGTGACTATGTAACCTTTAACTCCATGAGCTGGGCGCTTAATATGCCCATGCGCTCACTCGGATGGCTTATTAACGACACAAGCAACATGCTGGCGTCTGCCGAAAAGGTTAAGGAATTTTATCTTTCCGAGCCCGAAATTTTCGGCAACAAAAAGGATACCGAGCGTAACAAACGCCTTGAAGGTAACGTTACCTTCAACAATGTTTCCTTCAGCTACAACGAAGCAGGTGCTGCAATTGAAAATGTTTCCTTTGAAGCAAAGAAAGGGCAGACCATTGCAATCATTGGCGAAACAGGCTCAGGTAAATCCACCATTGCAAACCTTATGTTCCGTTTTTACGATGCAACAGAGGGCGAAGTGCTTCTTGACGGAATTAATGTGCGTGACATGAGCTTAAAGCACGTAAGAAAAAGCATGGCAATTGCCATGCAGGATATTTTCCTTTTCTCCGACACCATTGAAGGCAACATTGCCTACGGCAACCCCGATGCCACAATGGAAGAGGTGAGAGAGGCTGCCATTAAGGCCGATGCGAACCACTTTATTGAAAAAATGCCCGAAGGCTATGAAACAATTGTTGGTGAACGTGGTGTTGGACTTTCAGGTGGTCAGAAGCAGAGAATTTCACTTGCAAGAGCTCTTCTTAAAAACCCGTCCATTCTTATTCTTGACGACACCACAAGTGCTGTTGACATGGAAACTGAAAAGTATATCCAGCAAATGCTCAAGAAGGAAGCGGGCAACAGAACAATGTTTATTATTGCTCACCGTATAAGCTCCGTTAAAAATGCTGACCTTATTTTAGTTATGGAAAAGGGCAGGATTATTGAACGTGGTACACATGATGAGCTTATCAGCCTCAATGGTAAGTATAAGGAAGTATACGACACCCAGACAGGCAACTTTAACGAAAAGGGGGAAGAGTAATGGCACGAAATAAATTTGACGTTGATGAAAAGCTGGAAAGCCAGTTTAAATTTGAGTACATAGTGCGTTTGGCAAAATATCTTCTTCCTGTTAAAAATTTAATGTTTATCACCTTGGGCTTTGTGGTTTTAACAAGTATTTTAAACATGCTTTCCCCCATGATTACAAGGCATGCATTGGACGTGAGCCTGCCTGCCAATGATTTTAAAACAATCATTTATTTAGGCTTGGGACTTCTTTCAATTTACGTGTTCAACGCAATTATTGAGCGTTTCCGCTTAAAGGCAATGAACATTGCAGGTCAGAGCCTTGTTGCCTCTTTACGCCGTGATGTTTTCATAAAGCTTCAGAAGCTTCCCTTTGACTTCTTCGATTCACGCCCTCACGGGAAAATCTTAGTTAGAGTAATCAACTACGTAAACTCCATTTCAAACCTTATGACAGGCGGTCTTATTAACCTTATAACAGACTCCTTTACAATTGTGGTAACTCTTGTTATGATGTGCCTGCTTTCGGTTAAGCTTACCCTTGTAATGCTCGTTGGTGTAGTTTTCTTCTCGGGTATTATTTTCATGATGAAAAACACTCAAAGAAGAGTGTGGCAGAACTATTCTGCAAAGCAAAGTAACCTCAATGCCTACATTCATGAAAGCATAACAGGTATTAAGGTAACCCAGTCCTTTAACCGCGAAAGAAAGAACAGCGAAATTTTTGAAACTCAGTGCGAAAATGTGCGCACCAGCTTCATGAAGGCAAAAATTATCGACATTTGTAACTGGCCCATGGTTGAAACAATTTCCACCATCACAACCTGTGTTGTATTTTTAATAGGTGGTTTTGACCTTGTTATCAATAATGTGGGCTCTGCAGGTACGCTTATTGCCTTTGTTGGCTACGTGTCACTTTTCTGGAACCCCATACTTAACATTTGTAACTACTACAATCAGCTTGTAAATACCGCCGCATACTTAGAGCGAATTTACGAGGTTTTAGACACTCCCGTAAACGTGCACGATTTGCCGAATGCCGTGGATATGGGCTCCATCAAGGGCGATGTTCAGTTTAAAAACGTTGACTTCTCCTACGAGGAAGGCATTAAAATCCTGGATAACATGAGCTTTTCTGTTAAAGCAGGGGAAACCACAGCAATTGTAGGCCCCACAGGTGCAGGTAAAACAACAATCATTAACCTTTTAACACGTTTTTACGACATCCAGTCGGGCGAAATTTTAGTTGACGGTGAAAATATTACAAAGTTCACCCTTTCTTCTCTTCGTGAAAACGTTGGTGTAAT
Organism: Clostridia bacterium; assembly: GCA_045546275.1. Classification (GTDB taxonomy): domain Bacteria; phylum Bacillota; class Clostridia; order UMGS1883; family UMGS1883; genus RGIG1927. The sequence continues at coordinate 35,222 of JAZQCM010000037.1, forward strand.
GCTTCAGGACACCTTCATTTTCTCAGGCTCAGTTTACGACAACATCCGTTATGGCAAGCTGGACGCCACCGAAGAGGAAATAAGGCGTGCAGCTAAGGCTGTTTGTGCCGATGAATTTATTATGGAGCTTGAAAACGGCTACGAAACCGAGGTTAATGAACGCGGCAGCCGTCTTTCCACAGGTCAAAGACAGTTGATTTCCTTTGCAAGAGTGCTCCTTTCCGACCCCAAAATACTTATTCTTGACGAAGCAACTTCAAGTATTGATACAAAAACCGAAAAAGCACTTCAGGAAGGCATTAACCGCCTTCTGGAGGGCAGAACAGGCTTTGTTATTGCGCACCGTCTTTCCACCATCCGTAACGCTGACCGCATTATGTACATTGACAAGGGTCAGATTAAAGAATGCGGTACACACGATGAACTGATGGAAAAGAAGGGCCTTTACTACAAGCTTTATACAAGTCAATATATGGAATAACGAAAAAAGTGCGAGTTATCGCACTTTTTTTATCGTTTGGGATATTTCAAATTGTCAGGAAGACCTAAAAAATAGTCAGAGGATATGTTGAAATATTTACACAAAGCTATAATATCATCAATAGAAGGCTCAAATTTACCGCATTCAATATACGAGATTTTTCGTTGAGTCATATTGACACAAACGCCTAATTGCGTTTGATTTATGTTTAATTCTTCTCGCAAATGGCGTACTTTTTCTCCAAAAGTTAAACTCATTTTTAATCACCCTTGTTAATGTACCATAGATAGAAACTTTCTATTGACTTTTAGATATAAAATGTCTATAATATTGTTAAAAGGGTTGGTATATCCAAAGAGGAGTGAAAGAAATGAAAAGACTATTATCTTTAGTGTTAGCAGGTTTTATGATTATGGCGTTCGGTGTGCCTGCAATGGCGTCAGGTGCAGCAATTGGACCTGTTGTAGTACAGCTTGTAGCAGGCTCATGGGATGGAGACGAATACGATGATTGGGTATTCATGTCTGATGGTACTTTTTATCTGTGTGGTTCAGGAAGTGTTCCCGTAGGCTATGATGCCTGGAATAATTATTACGATACTGACGGTGATGGTAATGGCGATGCGATGCCCTTATATCATACAAAAAAGCTTGTAATCGGAGATGGAATGACATCTGTAGATGGATTTGGAGGAGCAATGCAGCTTTCGGAGATTGTGTGGGGTAATAATGTTCAAACAATTAGCAAGGAGGCATTTGTCGGCACTGCAATTACAAGCTTGGAATTACCTGATAGTGTTATAACTATTGGAGAAAAAGCGTTTTACAATTGTAAAAATCTCACCAGCGTTGTATTGTCTGACAGCGTTGTAACTATTGGAGCATATGCATTTAGAGGGTGCATCAACCTTGAGAATTTTGTGTTTGGTAAAAATGTGGAAACTATAGGAACCTGGGTTTTCGGAGATGGCTATGGTGACGGGAGCGGTGCAAATAAAATAAAGAGTATTGAACTGCCCGATAGTGTAAAAAGTATCGGTGATAAGGCTTTCTACTATTCAAAAAACCTTGAAAGCATTAAGCTTTCAGCAAATCTTGAAAGCATAGGTGAGTCTGCGTTTGAAGGGTGTACTTTACTGCGTGAGGTTGAAATACCTGAAAAAGTTACACGCATTGGCAAGAAAGCCTTTCATATGTGTTGGCGATTGGAAAAAGCAAACATCCCGGACAGTGTTACATGGACCGGAACAGCAGTATTTGATGGTTGTACATCCCTTAAAAGCTGTCCTTTGGGTAAAAACCTTCCTGAATTGACAGATTACTTTTTCTATCGTTGCCACAGACTTGAAGATGTGGTTATCCCCGATAGTGTTACAAGTATCGGACAGGATGCATTTTACCAGTGCTACAGCATTGAAAGCCTTGTTATACCCGATAGCGTAGAAACTGTAAATATCAGTGCAATGGATGAATGTTTAGGTATGCACACTCTTGTGGTAGGTAAAAATGTTACAAGTAATATGCGCTGTGATGGCGTAAGATTAAAAAATGTGTATTTTGGTTTTGATGCGAGCACGTTTTCAGAGCGTGGTTTTATCAAGAATAATTTTACCGGCAATTTAGTTTTTGGCATAGATACCGAAGCCTTTAAAAGGGTAAAGGTTTTATATACTTATGATGGAAAGGTTTTAGAAACAAGGGATATTTTCGGTTATCCCGGAGATAAGGTTACGGTTGAAGGTACAGCAGAATATGTTGATGGCAATGCATATTATTATGCAGATACTGCTTTGACGATACCTGAGGATAGTGATACTTTGGAGCTTGGAATGTACAAGGTTGACATTGTAAGTGAAAACCTTATTGAAAACGGTGATTTCTCCGATGGGCTTACCGGGTGGAAAAACTGTGCCGGAAGTGATGCAAGTGAAACGTATTTCCAACTTAATGGTGACGGAACAATACAAGCATCAGGCAACTATGGTCAGACCGGAGTTGGGTCGTTGCACAGAGTGTGGGAAACAGAAAAGGGCAAAAAGTATTTATTTGCATACACATCTAACAGTAACAATGTTTATCATAAAACATCTGTGAAAAGTACTGCTATTGATACATTGGATGGTACAATAATTTCCGATGGCAGTGAATATGAGCAGAATGCGGTAATTTTTACAGCAGATGAATTTATGCAGATAAATTTCCGCTGGTTGGCAGGAAGCAATGTTATTGGTAATTTTGAGCTTTACGAAATAGAAATTCCCAATGAAAAAACCGTTGAAATAAAATATAACGTTGACGGAAATACCGTTAACACTGCTTACAAAGTATATAACACTCTCGTTTCGGATGGTGCAGAATTTTTGGAATACATTTATGCGCAAAACGGTGTGAATAATATTTATAAAAAGGAAAGCTTTGTTGCAAAAGATAGTGCCGTAATCGAAATGGATGCAGTTGAAAATCCCGGTAATTACAATGTTGGCGATATAGTTACCTTAAGCGGAGCAGATTACATGGTTGAAACAAATAACCTTGTGCCAAACGGAGATTTTTCGATGGGGCTTACCGGCTGGTATACGGGTGCGGGAACCAAGGCAACCTCAGAAGCGTTTATACTGCAAAATGACGGCACCGTTAAAATGACTTATGGAGGTGCAGATTCCATAAATTCACTTTATCGTGCGTGGAAAACCGAAAAGGGTAAAAAGTATATGTTTACATTTACAACAGATACTGCAAACACATTCCACCGAGTGTCAGCTAAGAGCGATTTGTCCTCTGCGGCAGATGGTACAGTGATTTTTGGTGCAAGTACAGTAGGGGAAAACATTGTTGTGTTTGATGCAACGGAAGAATATTTGCAGATAAACTTCCGTTGGTCCACTAATAATAAGGTGGGTAATTTCAACCTTTATGAGATTAGCGAGATTGAATATATCAATGTTACAGCGGGAAGTATTCCTGTTATAATTGGTGAAAACCAGGTAGCAAACAAAACGGAAGCTGTTGTAAAAGGGAGTAAGATAACTCTGGTGAGTGATGGCTTGCTTGTTAAGGCTGACGGAAAATATTATCCTGTAAATGAAGCCTTTACAATTACTGAAAACATGGACTTTACAAATGGGTATGTCATAGCTGCCACAGGACTTAGCATCGAAATGGGCGCACAGGTAAGAATAGGTACTACCCCCATAGAACAGGGAGCACAGCTTGATGCACAGCGGGACAGTGGCTTAAGATTTGTTGGTACTGCAAATTATTCCGACACTCTTATTGCTGATGATGCTGCGGAATTTGGTATGAAGATACAAGCCGAAGGAAGCGATAGCGTAAAATATATTAAAGCTGAAAAATTCCAGGATGAAGACAACTCGGTGTTTACTGTTGCAATAACAAATCTTAAGACCGGTAATTACAATCGTAAATATACCGCTACAGGATATGCAAAGATAACTATGTTTGACGGAACAGTCAAAGAATTTACATCCGATAGCATTACACGAAGCATTTACCAGGTGTCTGTAGGACTTATGAAAACTCAGGGCGAAATAAACAGTGCACTTAAAAATATACTTAATGCTTATATAAATCAGGTGGGTATACGTCTTTTGTACAGGTCTGATGGCAGTATGTGCGTAAATGACAGTAACAGTGGTAAATATTCTGGAGAAGTATATTTTGATGTGGAATATGTTGTGAATGAAGATAACTCAACTACTGTAACAATTACGCCTTTTGGATTACAAGAAGCGTTTAATAACAGTGTGGATATTGCTTCTTGGTGGAAGGAATATGTAAGAGTAAATAACAACAACTCTACTGTGAAGACATACATTTCAAATGAGAAACTTGAAAATGGCGTGTTAACGTTTGATTTTAAAGTCAAATAAATCTTTTAAGTAACAATCTTTTGCGAGGCAGAAATGCCTCGCCTCTTTTTTTGTTAAAAATATTTGAAGAAAATATGTTTTTTATTGACTGTTAGTAAAAAAAGGTATAAAATAGTGGAAATAGCAAAGAAACGGTAAAGAAAAGGTGTGCGCTATGGCAGATAATGAAAAATACAAGCATTTAAAAGCAGTTAATCATGTTATGCAATTCGGGCTTGACATGGTCACGCCTTTGGTTTTGTGCGTTATTGTGGCTGCAAGTTTAAAAAATGCCTATAATATTGGAAGCTGGATTGTAATTGTGGCAATAATATTAGGTGTGGCATGCTCCGCATTAAACATGTACAAGTTTATTAAAACAGTTAGTAAAGACCAGGGAGGGAAAGGAAATGTCAAATAACATAAAAACTGATGTTTTAAGAGTAGCCTTGGGCAATTTCATATTGGCGGCAGTTGAAGTGGCTTTGTTTGCACTTTTTGGTTTCTTTTCGCTTGAGGTTCTTTTGGGAGCACTTTTAGGTGCAGCCTTTGTATCGCTGAGCTTCTTGTGGCTGGCATTTTCCGTGTCCAAAAATGTTGAAAAGGACCCCGAAAACGCAAGAAAAAGAGTTTCCGCATCATATACCTATCGTCTTTTAGCAGCGTGTATAATGATTATTGTGGCAGTGAAAGCTCCCTTGTTTAATCCATTGGCTGCAATTATTCCATTGCTTTATCAAAGAATAGTTGTAACCGTGGTGGGTAATATGCGATGTAAAGAAGACGGCAAAAAAGAGGTGGTTAGTGAATGAATATTGAAATTAAAGGACCCTCCGTCTTGTTTGAAATTCCCGTTTTAGGTGGAATAAGAATAACCGAAACTGTTGTGAACGGATGGATTGTTGTTTTACTTGTAAGCTTTCTTGCCTGGTTTTTAACAAGGAACATGGTAACAAAAAATCCTTCTAAAAAGCAGCTGGTGGCAGAAAAAATTTACAGCATGCTCATGAATCTGGTAACAGGTGTAATGGGTAAAAAATGGGTGAATTTTGCGCCATATATAGGAGCGCTTTTTGCCTACTCCATGTTTGGTTCGCTTTTAAGCTTAACAGGGCTTCGTCCTGTTACAGGTGACTTGAGCACAACAGGTGCCATGGCACTTTTAACTACCGTTATGGTGCTTGTTACAAACATTAAAACAAACGGCTTTGGCGGTTGGCTTAAAAGCTACACACAGCCTGTTGCCCTTATAACACCTATTAACATCATAAGTGAAATTGCAAACCCTGTTTCAATGGCGTTTCGTCACTTTGGTAACATTGCGGCAGGTATTGTTATAACAAGTATTATGTACGGTGCGCTGGCAGCCTTGAGTAACATGGTGCTCGGTTGGATACCAAACGATTTTATTGCAGGCATTCCCATTTTCCAGGCAGGGCTTCCTGCGGTATTGTCAATTTATTTTGACCTTTTCACAGGCTTTTTACAGGCCTATATTATTTCAATGCTCACCATGGTAAACGTTTCGGGTGCAGGAGAATAATTAATAAGTTATAAATTAAAAAATTATATATATTTTTGGAGGTACTATTATGGATAACACTATTTTAGCAAAAGCAATTATTATGGCAGGTAGTGCAATTGGTGCAGGTTTGGCAATGATTGCAGGTATCGGCCCCGGTATTGGTCAGGGTTATGCTGCAGGTAAAGCGGCAGAAGCAGTTGGCCGTCAGCCCGAAGCAAAGGGTGACATTACATCCACAATGCTCTTCGGTTGTGCTGTTGCCGAATCAACAGGTATTTACGGCTTGGTTGTAGCCATGATTTTATTGTTCGTAGATCCCTTTGGCGTAAAGAAAATGTAATCTTAAAGGAGGATATCCATGGATAACTTATCATTTGTAACCTTGGATACATGGACTCTCATTTTCACCTGGGTCAATCTTTTAATTTTATTTCTTTTGGTAAAAAAGCTTTTCTTTAAGCCTATGCAGAACATGCTCAATGCCCGTCAGGCTGAAATTGATGCGCAGTACTTAAAGGCTGACGAAGCACAAAGTGCGGCAGAGGAAATGAAAAAAACCTATGAAGAAAAAATGACAAATGCAAAAATTAAAGCTGAGGAAATTGTTTCCGATGCAGTTGAAAATGCTTCACTCCGTTCTGATGTAATTATTAAAGAAGCTGAAGAAAAGGCCTCCGACATGATTGAAAGAGCGCAGAAGAACATTGAAGCACAAAAGGAAAGTGCATTTAATTCTTTGCAGAGCGAAATTTCTTCAATGGCGGTAAATATTGCCGAAAAAATTATTAAAAGTGATATCGACGAAGCAAAGCACAGAGAGCTTATTGACAATGCTCTTGAAGGGTTAGGTGGAGTCGGTGAATGAGAGAGTAGCTTTGTACACAGCTTCTTTATATGATTGTGCAGTTGAAGAAAATTCTTCAAAGGAAGTGTACGAAAGTTTAATGGCTGTTTTAAAAGCTGTCGAAAAAAATCCTGAATATGTAAGAATTATGAATTCTGTTGTGCTGACTCATGCTGAAAAAGAAAGCCTTGTTGAAGAGGCATTTTCGGGACAGATACATGAATTTGCATTGAATTTTATTAAAATTCTTGCAAAGAAAAGAATTTTCGACATTTTAATTCCATGCATTAAGGAATATGAAAAGAAATATCTTAAAGACAATAACATTCAGAATGCAACAATTATCACCGCAATTGTGCTTGATGATGAAAAGAAGAATGCTATTGTAGAAAAGATAAGTAAGTCTTCGGGCAAAAGGGTTAACGCAACCTTTAAGGTGGATGAATGTATTTTAGGCGGTATTATTATCGAAACCGATAACTCAGGCATTGATGCATCCGTTAAAACAAAGCTTGCCGACATAGGAAGACATATAAGTAAAAATTGACTATTGGAGTGATTGATTTGCGACTTAATTCAGATGAAATTGCAAGCATCATTAAAAATCAGATAAAAAGCTACTCCGATAAAACAAAGGAAACGGAAACCGGAAGAATTATCGAAGTAGGTGACGGTATTGCCACCGCAACAGGACTCGAAAACTGTATGGCAAACGAGCTTGTTGAATTTGAAAACGGCGAAAAGGCAATGGCGTTAAACTTAAATGAGGGCACTGTAAGCCTTTGTATTTTGGGCAGTGATGCTGAAATTAAAGAAGGCAGCAAGGTTAAAAGAACAGGCAGAGTTGTTGAGGTTGGTGTAGGTGATGCTCTTATTGGTAGAGTTGTTGATGCACTTGGCAACCCCATCGACGGAAAAGGCGAAATTAAATACGAAGCATACCGCCCCATTGAAATGAAGGCGGCAGGCATTATTGAAAGAAAATCAGTATCTGTACCACTTCAGACAGGTATTAAGGCAATTGACTCCATGATACCCATCGGCCGTGGTCAGCGTGAGCTTATTGTTGGTGACCGTCAGACAGGTAAAACAGTTATCGCCACCGATACCATTATTAACCAGAAGGGCAAGGGTGTTATTTGTATTTATGTTGCAATCGGACAAAAAAAGTCCACTGTTGCACAGATTGTTGAAACACTGGAAAAGAGTGGCGCAATGGACTACACAATTGTTGTGTCCGCAACAGCAAGCGACAGTGCACCCCTTCAGTATATTGCTCCTTACTCAGGCTGCAGTATGGGTGAGCATTTTATGTATCAGGGCAAGGATGCACTCATTATTTATGACGACTTGTCAAAGCATGCGGTAGCCTACAGAGCAATGAGCCTTCTTATCCGTCGTCCTCCGGGAAGAGAAGCATACCCCGGTGACGTTTTCTACCTTCATTCAAGATTATTGGAAAGAGCAGCCCGTCTTGCACCCGAATACGGCGGAGGTTCGCTTACAGCACTTCCCATTATTGAAACACAGGCTGGGGACGTATCGGCATACATTCCCACCAATGTAATCAGTATTACAGACGGACAGATATTCTTGGAAACAGAATTGTTCCATTCAGGCATTATGCCTGCTGTAAACCCGGGTATCAGTGTGTCACGAGTAGGTGGCAATGCCCAGATTAAGGCAATGAAGAAGGTTTCGGGTAAGTTAAAGCTTATGTATTCACAGTATCGTGAGCTTCAATCCTTTGCACAGTTTGGCTCGGATTTGGACGACGACACAAAAATGCGACTTGCTCAGGGCGAAAGAATTGTTGAAGTTTTAAAACAGGGCAGAAACAAGCCTGTGCAGGTTGAGCTTCAGGTTGTTATTATCTACGCCTGCGTAAACGATTATCTTAAAGATATTCCTGTTCAGTCCGTTTCGGATTTTGAGGAGTTTTTGTTTGAAAATGTTTTGAATAACTATCCCAAGCTTATTAATAAAATTGACGAAACAAAGGATATTAACGAAGAAATTGAAAGCATGATAATCGAAGCTATAACCGATAGCAAAAAGAAATTCATGAATGCTTGATAGGAGGCAAATTATGCCCCAGTCTACAAAAATTATTAAGAACAGAATAAAGAGCGTTGAAGGCACAAAGCAGATTACCAAGGCAATGGAGCTTGTTGCCACAAGTAAGCTTCGCCGTGCAAAGGAAAGCATGGAAAATTCACGTCCGTACTTTAATTCTCTCCGCACTCTTGCAGAGGATATTATGGCAAACAACACCGATTTTTCATCGCCCTTTTGTAAGGGTGATGAAAATAAGCCCACTTGTCATATTATCATCGCAGGTGACCGAGGCTTGGCGGGTGGCTACAACGCAAACCTGTTCCGTTCTTTAAAAGTAAACGACGGTGACTATATTGTCCCCGTGGGTAAAAAAGTAGTTGAATATTTCTCAAAGCGTAATGTGCACATTTTAACCTATGATTATGCCATTGCAGGTGACGTGCGCCTTACTGACTGCAGACATATTGCTTCCCTTGTAGCCGCTGACTACAAACAAGGCAAGTTCGGAAAAGCGGTAGTGTCTTATACAAAGTTTGTAAACGTGTTGACCTTTGAGCCTGAAACTGACAGCTTGTTGCCCTTTGCACCTGTTGGCGAAAATGGCGGAAAAAGCCGTGTTCTCACGGTGTATGAGGGTGGGGCGGAAAAGGTGTTTTCGCACCTTATACCCCAGTATATAACCGGCATAATCTACGGTGCAGTTACAAGCTCTGTTGCATCCGAATTGTCAAGTCGTCGCAATGCCATGCAGGCGGCAAACAAAAATGCCGACGAAATGATTGCGGATTTGACTCTTAAGTACAACCGCTCCAGACAGGCGGCAATAACTCAGGAAATTACTGAGATTGTGGCAGGTAGTGAGAATTGATTTTGAAGAGGTGATTTAAGTGGCAGAAAATACAGGAAAAGTAATCCGAGTGGAAGGCCCCGTAATCGACGTAAGGTTTGAAAACGGCAATCTTCCTAACCTTAACAATGCCCTTACAGTAAAAATAAAAGACGAAACCATAACCGTTGAGGTTGCTCAGCACATAGGAGATGACGTTGTACGCTGTATTGCAATGAATTCAACCGACGGTTTGTGCCGTGGTGCTTTAGTTACCGACACGGGCAGTCCCATAAGTGTTCCTGTGGGAAGATGCACATTGGGCAGAATTTTTAACCTTTTAGGTGACCCCGTTGACAATCAGCCTGCCCCCCAGGCTGAGGAAAGATGGTCTATCCATCGTCCTGCGCCCAGTTACGAAGAGCAGGAAGGTAGTGCCGGAATTCTTGAAACCGGTATTAAGGTAGTTGACCTTATCTGCCCCTATGCAAAGGGCGGTAAAATTGGTCTTTTCGGCGGTGCAGGTGTTGGTAAAACTGTTCTTATTATGGAGCTTATCAACAACGTTGCAAAAGAGCACGGCGGTCTTAGTGTGTTCAGTGGCGTTGGCGAAAGAACAAGAGAAGGTAACGACTTATATAACGAAATGAAGGAATCGGGCGTTATTGACAAAACCGCCCTTGTATACGGACAGATGAACGAGCCTCCGGGAGCAAGAATGAGAGTTGCTCTTTCGGGTCTTACAATGGCAGAGTATTTCCGCGACAGAGAAGGTCAGGACGTGCTTCTTTTCATCGACAACATTTTCCGTTTCACACAGGCAGGTAGTGAGGTTTCTGCGCTTTTAGGCAGAATGCCCTCGGCTGTTGGTTATCAGCCCACACTTGCAACTGAAATGGGTCAGCTGCAGGAAAGAATTACATCCACAAAAAAGGGTTCCATCACTTCTGTACAGGCGGTTTACGTGCCTGCGGATGACCTTACGGACCCTGCTCCCGCAACAACCTTTGCCCATCTTGATGCAACTACTGTTTTGTCAAGAGCAATATCCTCCATGGGCATTTTCCCGGCTGTTGACCCTCTTGAATCCACATCAAGAATACTTACTCCCGACGTGGTAGGCGAGGAGCATTACTCTGTTGCAAAGAACGTACAAAAAATCCTCCAGCGTTATAACGAACTGCAGGACATTATTGCAATTATGGGTATGGATGAATTGAGCGAAGAAGACAAAATGATTGTTGCAAGAGCAAGAAAGGTGCAAAGATTTCTTTCTCAGCCCTTCTCTGTTGCAGAGCAGTTTACAGGCATGCAGGGTAAGTACGTGCCTTTGAGCGAAACTATCCGTGGCTTTAAAGAAATTATTGAAGGTAAGTGTGACGATGTGCCCGAATCAGCATTTTTGTTTGTGGGTACTATTGACGAAGCCAGAGAAAAGGGGAAGAGCAAATGAGCACTTACCATTTGAAAATTGTTACCCCAAGTCAGGTAAAGTTTGAGGGCGAAGCTGAAAGCCTTATTGCAAGAACAATTAACGGCGATGTGTGTATTTTAGCCAGGCACACTGAATACATTGCGCCCCTTACAATCGGTCAGGTAAAGGTTAAATACGAAGCTAATACAAGAAAAGCTTCCATAAGCGGCGGAACGCTGGTTGTAACAGGTGGCGAGGCAACCCTCGTTGCCGACACCTTTGAGTGGGAAGACGAAATTGACCTTGCAAGAGCTGAAAAGGCAAAGGAAAAAGCCGAAGAAAGAATTGCAAACCATCAGACTGATTTTGAACTTAAGGTAGCTGAATTAAAGCTTAAAAGAGCAATTAACAGAATTAAAACAGGCACTCGTTGAGTGCCTGTTTTTTGTTAATCAATACCCAAAATAAGTTTTGCAATACTCGTCAACCTTTTCGTATAACGCCTTTCTCGTGTCGGGGTCGGAAATAAGAAAATGGTTGGAGTTATCAAAGCTAAAGCAAGCATTTTTAACATTATGCTCTTTAAGCTTTGCAAAGGTTATGGTTTTATTTTTTGTCGGAACAATTCCATCCTTGCCGTCACCTGCATAACCGCATATTGTTGGGATGGAGTTTTTATTAATATAAAAAGTAGGTGAAACCGCATTTATTTTGTCCTGAAGGCTTTTGCTTTGGTCGGAATTTACTCCATATAAAAGTGTTGCCAGTCCGGGACCTGTGTTTTCATCATAATCCCATTCATTCCAGGTGTTGGAGTTAAAATCGGAGGGGCCTGCCATGTTCACAACAAATGCAAGGGGGATTGAGGATTTTTCAGGGTACGCATAGGAAAAAAGGGTTGCAAGGTGAGCACCTGAAGAATAACCGTGAAGTGCCAGCTTTTCTACGTTGTAGCCTTTTTCGCTACAAAAGCTTTTCAGCTTTTCTATGGCTGAAGAAATGTCGTCCATGTTGGAGTTTATTGCGTTGTTGTTATCAATGTAGTGGTAATTGATTGTGGCGGTAACATAGCCTTTTTCCACATATTTTTTGCAAAGATATGCCTCGGAGGATTTGTCGCCACTGGTCCAACTGCCACCATGGATAAATATAAGTGCACCGAAGCTTTTTGCTGTAGTGTCCTTTTTGGGGAGATATATGTCCATTTTGTTGCGTTCAAAATCGCCGTAGGAAATATCGGTATGAACGCTTGCCTCGGTGGCTGTGTCGTTACCTGAAATTGGCGTTGTAACAGGTGTTAATGAAAAGACTGTAACAAATAAAGATGCTAAAAGTGTAAAAATTTTCATAAAAAAACCTCCTAAATCCATTTAAAGTATACGCTTAACAAAGGAAAAAGTCAATAAAAAAGGGAAAATATGGCTTTGCAATAAAAAAATAATAAAATTCGCAAAAATAGTATTGATTATCATTTTTATTTGTGCTATAATCAAATCAAGGAGGTGGTATAGGTGGACAATGTGTTGATAAGTGCATGCCTTTTAGGTGTAGCCTGTAGGTATGACGGGCAAAGTAAGCCTTACGACTTGGGGAATCTTAAAGAAAATTTTAATCTGATTCCTTTTTGTCCCGAAATCTACGGAGGATTACCTACTCCAAGACCGCCCGGTGAAATACAGGGCGACAGAGTTATGAATGTAAAAGGCGAGGATGTAACCAATCAGTACCTAAAGGGTGCAGAGGAAGCATTGAGGCTGGCAAAGCTTTTTAATGTTAAATTTGCCCTGCTTAAGGAAAAAAGCCCATCCTGCGGAAAAGAACGTATTTATGACGGCACTTTTTCAAAAACTCTTACAAATGGAGACGGTGTGACGGCCGGTCTTTTAAAAAGAGCTGGTCTTCAGGTTTTCGGAGAGAGCGAACTGGAAAAAATATTTACTAAAACTAAAGAAAAGCCTCGATAAAAGCATTGACGAGGCAAGTTTTTTGAGGTATAATAACCTATGGTGACGAAATAGTTGCCCAAAAGTTATATTTAATTTTTTTATCATAGACAGGAGGTAATTAACATGACAGATTTTAAGGCATGGGAAGGTTTTGATGGCCGTATTTGGAAGTTGGAAGTTAACGTACGTGACTTCATCCAGAAGAACTACACACCTTATGATGGTGACTCTTCTTTCCTCGAAGGCCCCACAGATGCAACTAACAAGCTTTGGGGAAGACTTTCCGAATTACAGAAGGAAGAAAGAGCAAACGGTGGCGTACTTGACATGGAAACAGAAAAGGTAGCTACCCTCACAGCATATGGCCCCGGCTATATTGACGAATCCATGAAGGATTTGGAAAAGATTGTTGGTCTTCAGACTGATAAGCCCTTAAAGAGAGCATTTATGCCCTTCGGCGGTATCAACATGGCTGTAAAGGCTTGCGAAACAAACGGATACACACCTAACCCCGAACTTCAGAAGATTTTCACAGAATATTGTCGCACTCACAACCAGGCAGTATTTGATGTATACACACCTGAAATGAGAGCTGCAAGAAGTAATAAAATTATTACAGGTCTTCCCGATGCATACGGCAGAGGCCGTATTGTAGGTGACTATCGTAGAGTTGCTCTTTACGGTATCGATTTCCTTATTGCTGAAAAGCAGAAGGACATGGTTGCCTGCGGCGAAAGCAGCATGCGTGACAGCGTTATCCGTGCAAGAGAAGAAGTTGCTATGCAGATTAAGGCACTTAAGGACATGAAGGTTATGGCTGCAGCTTACGGCTATGACATTTCTCAGCCTGCTACAAATGCACATGAAGCTGTTCAGTGGCTTTACTTTGGTTATCTTGCAGCTATCAAAACACAGAACGGCGCTGCAATGAGTGTTGGTAGAGTTTCCACATTCCTTGATATTTATATTAAGAGAGATATGGATGCAGGTATTCTTACAGAACAGGAAGCACAGGAACTTATCGACCATTTCGTAATGAAGCTCAGAATGGTTAAGTTCGCTCGTACTCCCGAATACAACCAGCTCTTCACAGGTGACCCCGTTTGGGCAACACTTGAAGTTGGTGGTATCGGCATGGACGGTAGAAGCATGGTTACAAAGACTGACTATCGTTTCCTCCGTACTCTTGAAAACATGGGTCCTGCTCCCGAACCTAACCTTACAATTCTCTACTCTTCTGCACTTCCTGAAAACTTCAAGAAATACACAAGTGAAATTTCTATCAGAACAAGCTCTGTTCAGTACGAAAACGACGATGTTATGAAGCCCATCTGGGGTGACGACTACTCCATCTGCTGCTGCGTATCTGCTACACAGACAGGTAAGGAAATGCAGTTCTTCGGTGCGAGAGCAAACCTTGCTAAGTGTCTTCTTTACGCTATCAACGGTGGTGTTGACGCTAAGACATTAAAGCAGGTAGGTCCTGCTTATAAGCCCATCACAAGCGAATACCTTGATTATGATGAAGTAATCGAAAAGTATGTTGCTATGATGGAATGGCTTGCTAAATTGTATGTACATACACTTAACGCAATCCACTACATGCATGATAAGTATTACTATGAAGCAGCTGAAATGGCTCTCATTGATACAGAAGTAAAGAGAAGTTTCGCTACAGGTATTGCAGGTTTCTCTCACGTTGTTGACTCTCTTTCTGCTATTAAGTATGCAAAGGTTAAGGTTATCCGTGATGAAGAATCCGGCGTAGCTAAGCACTTCGAAATCGAAGGCGAATTCCCCAAGTATGGTAACGATGATGACCGTGCTGACGATATCGCTATCTGGCTTCTCAGAACATTTATGGAAAAGATTAAGAAGCATCACACATATCGTGAAAGTGAACCTTCCACATCTATCCTTACAATTACAAGTAACGTAGTTTATGGTAAGGCTACTGCAGACATGCCCAACGGCAGAAAAGCAGGCGAACCTCTTTCTCCCGGTGCGAACCCCGCTTACGGTGCAGAACAGAACGGTCTTCTTGCTTCTCTTAACTCCGTTGCTAAGCTTCCTTACCACTGGGCTCTTGACGGTATTTCCAATACACAGACAATCAACCCTGCTGCATTGGGTGCTGACGAAAAGGAACAGACAGAAAAGCTCATTCAGATTCTTGACGGTTACTTTGACCAGGGTGCTCACCACGTTAATATTAACGTATTCGGCACAGATAAGCTTATCGACGCTATGGAACATCCCGAAAAGGAAGAATATGCAAACTTCACAATTCGTGTATCCGGCTACGCTGTAAAGTTTATCGACCTTACAAAGGAACAGCAGCTTGACGTTATCGCAAGAACTTGCCATGACAGACTGTAAGATTAAAGGTCTTGTTCATGCTCATGAAACATTCGGGGCCGTTGACGGCCCCGGTGTTCGTTATGTGGTGTTTTTACAGGGCTGTGCAATGCGCTGTATGTATTGCCACAATCCCGAAACATGGGCAATGGGCAACGGCGAATGGAAAGCGGAGGAATGGGATGCAAAGTCCCTTTTCGACAAGGTTTATAAGTACAAAACCTACTGGGGAAAAAACCTGGAAAAGGGTGGCATTACCGTTTCGGGTGGCGAACCCTTACTCCAGATTGATTTTGTAATTGAGTTTTTCAAGCTTGCTAAGGCGAAAGGCGTGCACACTGCACTTGACACATCGGCTCAGCCTTTTAAAATGGATGAAGAATATCTTGCAAAGTTTGACGAGCTTATGAAGTACACTGATTTGG
This sequence comes from Clostridia bacterium, assembly GCA_045546275.1. GTDB lineage: Bacteria > Bacillota > Clostridia > UMGS1883 > UMGS1883 > RGIG1927. The sequence goes on from JAZQCM010000037.1 coordinate 50,967, forward strand.
TTATGCTTGACTTAAAGGCGTACGATAACGAGCTTCATAAACGCGTTACAGGCTTTTCAAATGAAAACATCTTTCAAATGGCAAAGTATTTGTCCGACAAAGGAAAGCCCATGTGGATAAGACGTGTTCTTGTGCCCGGATTGACCGACGGCGAGGATGAGCTTAAAAACCTTGGAGCATTTATTAAAGAATTAAAGACTGTTGAAAAGGTTGAGCTACTTCCTTATCACACTTTAGGTCTTTTTAAGTGGAAAAAGCTTGGCATTGATTATCCTCTTGAAGGTGTGAGAACACCCACAAAGGAAGAAATTCAAAAGGCTAAGGAATTACTTGGAATTCAATAATTTAAAGCGGTTACATCTTGTAACCGCTTTTTTTGTGTGGTATAATAAAAAGCGAAAAAATAAAATAATTAAGGAGTAAATATGGTATACTTTATTTCGTTTTTAGAGGGGATAATAACCTTTATTTCGCCTTGTATGTTGCCCATGCTTCCTGTGTATATTTCCTATTTTGCAGGTGGCGACAATAATAAGAACAAGGTTTTAAAAAACGCTCTTGGGTTTGTAATGGGCTTTACCTTTGTTTTTATCTTAATGGGTGCCTTTGCAGGCACGGTAGGGGGCTTACTGCAAAAATACAGCACTTGGGTGAATATTGTTACAGGAATTGTGGTTGTATTTTTCGGATTAAACTTTATCGGCGTATTCAAGCTTAATATTTTCAAAGGCATAAACAGCTCAGTTAATAATAGAAACCTTGGCTTTTTTTCTTCCTTTTTGTTCGGCGTGGTGTTTTCGGTAGGCTGGACACCTTGTGTTGGTGCGTTTTTAGGGTCAGCGCTTATGATGGCTTCTCAGCAGGGAACGGTTTTAAAGGGCATTATAATGCTTTTAATCTATTCTCTTGGTTTGGGAATCCCCTTTGTGGTAAGTGCACTTCTTATTGACAAATTAAAAAGCACCTTTAACTTTATAAAGCGAAACTACACCGTTATAAACTATATTTCAGGTGCTTTGTTAATTGTTGTAGGTATGCTGATGATGACAGGCTTTTTAGGTAAATATCTTGCATTTTTAGGGTAGGGTGATACAATGAAAAAATTAAAATTAATAGCAATATCTCTTGCATGTGTGTTGGTTTTTTCGGGTGTTTATTTTTTGTATAACAACCTTTCTGATAAATACACTCCGGAAACACTGCTTGGCGAGGAGCAGCAAAACGAAGACTCAACAGAAACACGAAAAAAAGCTCCCGATTTTACGGTTTTTGATTTTGAAGGCAACGCGGTTTTTCTTTCCGACATGGTTGGCAAGCCTGTTGTGGTAAATTTCTGGGCAAGCTGGTGTCCGCCCTGTAAGGCTGAAATGCCCGACTTTGAAGAAATGTACGAAAAATACGGTGAAGATATTCACTTTATGATGGTGAACATGACCGATGGTATGCAGGAAACATTAGATTCTGCAAAAAATTATGTGGATAAATCCCTCTTTTCATTTCCTGTGTACTACGACACGGAATTGTCGGCGGCATATGCATACCGCGTAAATTCCCTTCCTGCCACATATTTTATTGACAAGGACGGCTACCCTGTAACCTATGCAAAAGGAATGCTCAGCAAAAGCAGACTTGAAAAAGGCATAAGCATGTTAAAATAAAGAATGTGAATTTTTGGTTAATAGATGTAAAACATATTGCATTTGTAAAAAAACTGTGATAAACTAATCAAAGTGTTTTTAAGGAGGTTAAAACAATGGATGAAAATAAGAATGAAATTTTAGAAGACACTGTAGAAGCAGTTGAAGAAACTGTTGAAACAGTAGAAGAAATAGCCGAAGCAGTTGAAGAGGCTATGGAAGCAGTAGAGGTTGAAGACGGTATGACGGTTATCGAAGAGGATTCTACTGAGGCTGAAAAGTATGTGGACGTTGAACGCCTTGCAAAAGAGGTAAAGTCCCTTAAGTTAAAGAACAGAATTTTATCTGTAATCTTAGCTATTATTGTTTTAGCAGCAGCTGTTTTTGGCGGTTATAAGGCTGTAAGCAGCTACAACCCCTACAACAAAATGGGTGTTCCCAACACTTCCGGCATGACCTTAAAGGACATGGCAAGCATGTACGGTGTGTCTGTTGACACAATCAAAGAGCAGTATCAGCTTCCCGAAAATGTTAAGGACAATACTTATGCTGAGGTTGTTATGTATCTTGCACCCGTATCTTTAGTTGTTCAGGCACAGTTTGGTATGGACTTTGCAACAGCAAAGGAAGAGCTTAAGTTCTCTGACGATATTACAGAAGATTCTTTGTGGTTTGATGCCGAAGCAACAATCCCCGTGTCTATCTATGTTGGTACAGGTGATGCATTGGCAGCATTTGTTGCTGAATACAATCTTCCCGAAACTGTAACAGAAGACACACCCTGGGGCGAAATAAGAGAACAGGTACTTAACTTTGAATACGAAAGAGCAAACGCTCCTGTGGAAGAAGTTGAAGAGCCTGAGGTTGTGGACGTACCCGAGCTTTCCGAAGACGAAACAGCACCTGTAGAGCTTTCATCTGAAGAGCTTGCTGAAATTCTTGAATATCTTGAAAACAGCACAGAAGTAGTTGAATAAAAACACAAAAAAGAGTGAGCTTTCACTCTTTTTTTGTTGTTTAAAACAAAGAAATATAGTATAATGATTTCATCGAAGATGAAATCAGCGATATAAATTCCTTTCGGAATTTGCGATATACCTTACGGTGCGATATATCCTGACAGATGCGATATGTCCCTTCGGGACGAGAACAAGGGAATTTGTATCATATCGCAACCGAATAAAATGAGGTTATATCGCATTTGAGAAACAAATATATCGCACGAGCGGGAGCGAGTATATCGCTAAAAACTTGGCATGCAGAGTATGCAGTCTTTATAGTAAGATTTTCGAATGTTGGTGAAAGGAGTGATAGAATGGAAAGGGTAATAATAATCGGTTGTCCCGGTAGTGGTAAAAGCACTTTTGGGCGGGAACTCAAACATATTACAGGGGTACCATTATATCACTTGGATATGCTGTTTTGGAATGAGGATAAGACAACTGTTTCTAAAGAGATTTTTATTGAACGGTTACAAGAGGTTTTGAGTAATCCTAAATGGATTATCGACGGTAATTATGGTAGTAGTATGGAAATGCGTATCAAAGAGTGTGATACTGTTTTCTTTTTGGATTATCCCACCGAAGTTTGCATAGATGGGATTAAGGAGAGGAAAGGAAAACCTCGCTCTGATATGCCTTGGATTGAAAACGATAATACGGATGAAGAGTTTATTTCTTTTATAAAAAACTATAATATAGAAAGCAGACCGCAGGTTATCAGGTTATTGGAAAAATATTCGACAAAAAATATTGTGGTATTTCGTTCCAGAGTGGAATCAGAAGAATATATATCGTCGCTAAAAAGTATTGGAATCTAATTATACAGCCTTTTTACAAATACACAAAAGAGGTAAAAATATGAAAAAAGCTTCAATTTTATTTTTAACTACAACACTTATATTAACCTTGGGGGTGAGTGCCATGTGTGCCAGACCGCTTTCTGTTCATGACCCGTCAATTATTAAGGACTATAACGGAAAATACTACGTGTTCGGCAGTCACATAACAACTGCCGAAAGCGACAATCTTATTGACTGGGGCTATGTTGCACGTGGCTACAAAACCGAGGGCAATGTTCATTTTGGAAGCCTCGCCGAAACCTTGAAGGGTAGCTTCAAGTGGGCAGGCATGGACGATGGTGACTGCAAGGGCGGTTTTGCTGTGTGGGCGCCTGATGTTTACTACAACCCTCATTACAGATGGGAAAACGGCAATTTAGGTGCATACATGATGTACTACAGCGCATCGTCAACCTATAAGCGCAGCTGTATCGGACTTGCAGTTTCAAAGGAAATTGAAGGCCCTTACACCTATGTTGACACTATTATTTACTCAGGCTTTACAAAAACGGGCGGTGTGGACGAAAACAGTAACCACAGCAAAAAGTATGACAACACAAATCTTGCCCGCCTTTTTGAAAAGGGCAGGGTTTCAGGCTATAAGGACGACTGGGGAATAGATGATTATAATAACATCACTTACCCCAACGCCATTGACCCTTGTGTGTATGAAACAAAAGACAACAAGCTCTACCTTGCTTACGGCTCCTGGTCGGGCGGTATTTTCACCCTGCAGCTTAATAAAGAAACAGGTCTTCCCATTTACCCCGGGTTTGACTCGGTAACAGAAGGCGGCAACGTGGTTGACAGGTATTTCGGTACCCACATTGCAGGCGGCAAGGGCTGGTCGGGCGAAGGGCCTTTCGTTTACTACGACAAGGAAACAGACTTCTACTACCTTCAGAGTAGCTACGACTGGCTTGGAACTGAGGGCGGTTACCACATTCGAATGTTCAGAAGTAAATCGCCTGTTGGTCCTTTTACCGATATTTCGGGTAACAATGCTGTTTATGGTGAAAACCACTCTGAGCATGGTGTGAAAATGTTTGGAAACTACAAGTTTTCCTCCATGAAAAACGCCTACACCTCAGGCGGACATTCCTCCGCTTTGATTGATGATAACGGCGAAAGATTTGTTTTTTACCACACAAGGTTTAAAGGCAGTGACTATTTTGAGCTTCGTGTTCATCAGATGTTTATGAACGAGGACGGCTGGGTAGTAATTGCGCCCTTTAAATACACAGGCGACAAAATAAGCGAAACAGGCTACAGTGACGAAGAAATTACAGGCATTTACGAATACATAAATCACGGCACAGGTATTGCCGAGGGCAAAAAGGTGAACCTGCCGGGAATGGTGCAGCTTAAAGAAGACGGCACAGTTACAGGTGCGGCAGAGGGCACGTGGACCAAAAACGGCAAATATGTAACCATGAACGTAAACGGCGGTGTTTACAAGGGTGTGTTCTTTAAGCAAAAGGACGAGGAAGGACACAGCAAAATGACCTTTTCCCTTGTGGGTGGCAAAAACGAAGCAATATGGGGCGTTAAGAGCGAAATTGAAAAGGCAGAAGCACCCAAGGAGATAATGCACATCACCTTTGATGATGAAAAAGGCTTTTCCAAGGTTCAGCGAAAAAATGGTGAAAACCCTGTTAAAGCAGAAGATGGCACAGTTTTGTTTGAAAACGGTGCTTTAAAGCTTGACGGAAGCTACGGAATTGTGCTCGATGGTGTTAATGTTACCTACAGCTTAACCATAAGCTTTTTAATGAAGCCTGAAAGCTTCAAATCCTACACGCCTATTGTGGCAATAACGGAGAATTTCACTGACGAAATGCAAAAATGGTTTTCCCTCACAAGCTTCAACAACGGCAAAAATGCCATGCTTTGGTCACGAAATGCCGAAAACAACCAATGGCTTGACTCAAAAACCACAATAGGGTATAATTTAAACAAGTGGCAACACATTACCCTTTCCTTTGACAAAAACTATCTTGGCACAGATGCGGATTGCATTTATGTAAAAATGTATGTTAACGGCTTTTGTGTAGGCTACGGCACTGTAACAAACAAAATTTTTACAAAAGACAGCAAGGTTTATTTTGGCATAAATCCATGGGATAGCTGTTTTACAGGACTTATTGACGACATTAAGGTGTTTGATAAAACCTTTACCGCAAGCGCCGCAATGGCAAATTACAACACGAGCACTACAAAATAAAGGAGAAACTTATTATGTATGATTATCTGATTGTGGGAGCAGGACTTTTTGGCTCGGTTTTTGCACACGAAGCAAAAAAGAGAGGCAAAAAGGTTCTTGTTATTGATAAACGAAATCATATAGGCGGCAACGTGTACACCGAAAACGTGGAGGGTATACAGGTGCATAAATACGGCGCACATATTTTTCACACAAGTAATAAAGAGGTGTGGGACTATGTTAATTCCTTTTGCGAATTTAACCGCTACACAAACGAGCCTGTTGCAAACTACAAGGGCGAAATGTACAACCTGCCCTTTAACATGAATACCTTTTCAAAAATGTGGGGAATAAAAACCCCTCAGGAGGCAAAAGCAAAAATTGAAGAGCAAATCGCAAAGGCGGGCATAACCGAGCCTAAAAACCTTGAAGAGCAGGCAATCAGCATGGTTGGTACCGACATTTACGAAAAGCTTGTTAAAGGCTACACCGCAAAGCAGTGGGGCAGAGATTGTAAGGATTTGCCCAGCTTTATTATTAAAAGACTGCCCGTAAGATTTGTTTACGACAACAACTATTTTAACGACAAATACCAGGGCATTCCCGTTGGCGGCTACACCAAAATTATTGAAAAAATGCTCGAAGGGGTAGAGGTAAGGCTTAACGAAAACTTTTTTGAAAAGAAGGACGAATACTTAAGCTGTGCCGAAAAAGTTCTTTTCACAGGCATGATTGACGAGTACTACAACTACTGCTACGGTCAGCTGGAATATCGCAGCTTAAAGTTTGAAACCGAAACCTTAGACTGCGAAAACTACCAGGGCAATGCAGTTATCAACTACACCGAAAAGGACATTCCCTACACAAGAATAATTGAGCACAAGCACTTTGAATTTATGTGCCAGAGTGGGGAAAATGTTCCCAAAACAGTTATCACAAGAGAATACCCTGCCACATGGCAAAGGGGCGATGAACCCTATTACCCCATGAACGACGAAAAAAATAATTCCCTCTACCAAAAGTACCTTGAGCTTTCCAAAAAGGAAAGCAAGGTTATTTTCGGCGGTAGATTGGGAATGTATAAGTATTTTGATATGCACAATGTAATAAAGGAAGCTCTTGAAATGGTGAAAGCGGAGCTTTATTAAAAAAACCTGCAAACAAACGAACCCACGATACTGCCTGTTAAGTCTGCTAAAAGTGCGCAGAAAAGGCAGTATCGTATTTTTTTTGCTCTTGTTGCGGCAAAGTAAATGCTTAGTGTGTAAAAGGTGGTTTCGGTGCTGCCCATAATAACGCTGGCACATTTGCCAATGTAGCTGTCGGGGGAATGAGTGGACAATATGTTCTGAAAAAGTGCCATTGACCCTGAGCCCGACACACAGCGCATAAGCGACAAAGGCAGTATTTCCTTGGGAATGTTAAAAGCCCTGCACAAGGGTGACAAAAGCTCCGTAAAAGCGGCTAATGCCCCGGAAGAGGACAGTATTTCAATTGCCACCACCAGCCCCACTAACGACGGCAAAATGTTAAAGGCGCACAAAAGACCGTTTTTGCCACCCTCGGTGAAGGCTGACCATAAGTCAATTTTTTTTACCTTTGCAAAAATAAGTACACACAGTATAAACAGGGGAACTGCATAGGAAAAAGCATTTGTCATTACTTAAAAAACCTCCCGCAAATTTTAGCGGATAAAACACCCACCGTAAAGGCGCAAAAGCTTGTAATAAGCGTTGGAACAAAAATTGCAGAAGGTGAGGCAGAGCCAAACTGATGCCTTAGTGCAATTACCGAGGAGGGGATAAGCTGAATGGACGCTGTGTTTATAACAATAAACATACACATGGCGTTTGTGGCAATGTGGGGAGTTGGGTTAATTTTGTCAAGCTCGCTCATTGCTTCAAGTCCAAGTGGGGTTGCGGCGTTGCCCATGCCCAGAATGTTGGCGCTCATGTTCATAACAATTTTTTCTTTTGCTTTTTGGTTTTTCCTGCCAAAAAGGAAATTAATAAGTGGGTTTAACAAAACCGAAATCAGCTTTGTCAAACCGCTTTTTTCACAAATGCCCATAATCCCCGACCAGAAGCACATTATTGGAGCTAAGGTAATAATAAGCGAAAACGCCTTTTCAATGCCGTTTGTAATTATTGAAACAGTTGCATCGCCCCCTTGGGTGGCAAGACAAAACACAATTCCGCCCACCATCATAACAAACCATATAACAGATAAAATTTTAAAAACCTCCTATTTATGAATAAATTGAAAACACCCTGTGACTATTTGAAAAATTGTGTTGAAAAATTGTTAATTCGGTCGAAATTCCGTTGACATTTAAAATTTGGAATGATAATATCTATCGTGAAGTCAGAATTTGGAGGAAAATATAATGGCAAAGAAAGATACATCAAAGTCAACAAGCGTTATGCGTAAGGTTGACCAGCTGGGCAGAGTGGTTATTCCTAAGGAATTGCGAAAGAATTTTGATATTAAAGATAACGAAGATTTCCTTGAAATATATGTTGAAGGAGATAAAATTATTCTTAAAAAGTACGCCCCCGGTTGTACCTTCTGCGGAAAAGAAACAAACCTTTACGAATTTCGCGACAAAACAGTTTGCGAAAACTGCTTAAAGGAATTAAAGGACTCTGTTCTTTAAAAGTAAAAGCAATCCGAAATTTTCGGGTTGCTTTTTTGTTGGTAAAATGTTGAAAGAAGAAAGCATTTGTGATAAAATAAACCCATGCATGATTTATTGAGTATAGAGGGGTTATGCCTTTATCAACCCTAAACTATAAAAATATACCAAACAAAAAACAAAAAGGCGGTAATTACCATTAAACTTATAATAGCAGAAAAGCCCAGCTTGGCGAGAAACATTGCGGCGAGCATAGGAAACACAAAAAGAGCCGACGGCTACATGCAGTGCGGAGAATATATAATAACATGGGTTTTCGGTCACCTGTTTTCACTTCGTGACATTGATTTTTATTCACCAAATCCCGACGGAACAAATCGATGGACTGTTAAAAACATTCCCTGTTTTCCCGAAAAATTTTTGTTTGAACTGAAAAAGGACCCTGTTACCAAAAAGGTTGATAGTGGCGTTGAAAAGCAGTTTGAAACAATAAAAGCGCTTATTAATAATCCCGATGTTGATATGATAATAAACGCAGGGGACGCGGACAGAGAGGGCGAAATTATTGTACGTACCTGTGTTATGGAGGCAGAAAATGCAAAAAAGCCCTTCATGCGGCTTTGGCTGCCTGACCAGACCCCCGAAACAATCCGCGTGGCACTCAATGACATGAAGGGCGAAGCCGAGTACGAAAACTTAGCCAACGAAGGCTATGCCCGAACATATATTGACTGGCTGTACGGTGTTAACTTAACACGCTACGCAACCTTAAAAAACGGCAAGCTTTTAAGAGTGGGCAGGGTTATTGTGCCCATTGTAAAAGCCGTTTACGACAGGGACATGGCAATTAAAAACTTTGTGCCCGACATTTATTATGCAATAACAAGCAAAGAGGTAACGAGTGGCGAAGAGGTTGAGTTAACAAGCAAGGAGCAGTTTAACAAAAACGAGTTTTTAAAGGCAAAAGAGCTTTGTGACAAGTACAACAGCTCAAAGGCTGTAGTTGTGTCCAAAAAGAAGAAAAAGGACACCATGAAGCCGGGAAAGCTCTATTCCTTAACAAAGCTTCAGAATGTTTTAGGTAAAAAACATAAAATGAGCATGGAAAAAAGCCTTAAAATAGTACAGGACTTGTACGAAAGAGGCTTTGTGACCTACCCAAGAACAAACTCCGAGTACCTTGCAACAGCGGAAAAGGGCAAAATAAAAACCATTTTGGAGTCCGTTGGTAAAATTGGCTACCCCGTTAAATTCAAGGACGGGAAAAACATTTTTGACGACAGCAAAATTGAGTCCCATTCGGCATTAACGCCCACTTACAAAATTCCCAAAAAGACCGATTTAACCGAAGAGGAATTTGTTGTTTATTCAACCATCATGCGCCGTTTTGTGGCAGTTTTCTGCAGTGAAGACTGTGTTGTTGAAAAAACGGAAATCACAATTGATGTGGGTGGCTTTGAGGAGTTTAGCTTAAAAGGCAATGTAATTGTTGAGCCCGGCTGGACAAAGTACGACGACTACTCCAGAAAGGACAAGGTTTTGCCAAAGCTTGAAAAGGGCGATGAGGTTAACATTAACTTCAAGCCTACCGAAAAGGAAACACAGCCGCCCAAGCACTACACCATTGAAACCTTGAACAATTACCTTAAAAACCCCTTCCGTGAGGACAAGAAAAAACTTGACGAGGAAAACGACGAGGAAGAATATAAGGCAATTTTTGAAGGGTTGGAATTGGGCACCGAAGCCACAAGAACAGGCATAATTGACAATGCAAAAAAAAGCGGATATATTGAATTGAAAAAAGATGTTTACAAAATCCTGCCCGACGGAATTAACCTTATTGAAGCTCTTTCACGAATGAACATAAGCATGGACAAATACAAAACCGCAGAAGTTGGCAAAGCATTAAAAAAGGTTTTCCGTGGCGAATTTACCATTGAAGACAGCATTGAAATTGCAAAAAAGGAAATAGCAGAGGTTTTTCAAAAAAAACAAGCTACTCCCGAAACTGACACCGACGACGGATTTTTTGGCGACGTTGCAGGCAAGTGCCCCTTGTGCAATGGAGAAATACGGCGCACAAGCTTTGGCTACGGCTGTTCAAACTACCGTGAAAACGGTTGCAAATTTTCCGTAAATAACGTGATTTGCAAAAGGGTTATTTCCATTGCAAACGTAAAGCACATGCTTGAAACAGGAAAAACATATAAAATATCGGGTTTTGTTTCGCCCAAAACAGGCAAGAGCTTTGATGCATTATTAAAGCTTGAAAACGGAAAATGTGTATTTGATTTTAATTAATGTGTCATACTATGCTTGAGGTGATAGTATGAAATATATTTGTGAAATGTGCGGCTGGATATACGACGAAGAAAAAGGCGACGAGGCACATGGCATTCCAAAGGGAACAAAGTTTTCTGATTTACCCGAGGACTTTAAATGCCCACTATGCAATGTGGGCAAGGACATGTTTGAAAAAATGGAATAAAGGCTTAAAAAGCCTTTATACATATTAGGAGTTTTTATGTACGATTATATATACCGTGAATCCTTAAAAAGAGCAAAACATAAAATATGGATTTTTTCCGACCTTCAGCAGTCGGAGCCTGAAAACGCACAAAAATGTCTTGATGTGTGCATGGAAGACTTTTACACTATGGGAAACCCTTGTGACATGATATGGTTTTTGGGCGACTGCGTTGAGGGAACTGACAAAAATAAGCTCGACAAAATGTGCAATTCCTTGGAAAATGCCTTTGAAAAGCTCAATGTTCCTGTTTGCTTTGTGGCAGGTAACCATGATTTGGACTATGAGCGCTACGGCGAAGGCGGAAAGGACAAGGTTTGCATTCCTTTTTATGAAACTGTAAAAAAGCACCCTACTTGGCATTTTGCAAAAACTGTTGAGGATGCTTACTTTAAGGTTGGCATTGGCAATTTCAAAATTTATTTTTTCACCGACCATATTGCGCCCGATAAATCCTGGAACACAACCCACGGCGACATTCACGGCGAAAAAAGTAAATATCCCCACATTGAAACCCTAAAGAGGGTAAAAGACGAAATTCAAAAGGAAAACTGCCCTGTTATAACAGCATCACACTATTCGTTTGCAGGTGGCAGCAGACCATCGGATTTATTCAACAACATCCTGCCGCTTCCCAGTAATGTGAAAATTCATTTTTACGGACACGCCCACATAGGCGACTTTGACTGGGCAGGGGATAGCCCTTATCAAAGAATAAGCTGGATGAAAATGCACGACATTCCCCAGATTAATGTGTCAAGCTTTGAAAACATACGTGGCAGAAAATGCCGTAGTGTGTTCTTGCACATTTATCCCGACAATTCACTTGGCGTTTTCTTCCGCAATCACGACGACAAATGTTTTTCCGAGTGCTATTTTCCCTCAAAAACAAACGATATACATAAATAAAGGAGAATACAAATGAACGAAATTATTAAAGCAATGATTGAAAGACGAAGCTGTAAGAGCTTCAAAGGTGACATGTTACCAAAAGAAACAATCCAAAAGGTTATTGAAGCAGGGCTTTGGGCGGCAAACGGACGCGGACTTCAAACACCAATTATTGTTGCCGTTACCGACAAAGAAACACGAGACAAATTGTCAAAGCTTAATGCAAATGTGTTTGGTGCAACGAATGACCCCTTTTACAATGCACCTGTGGTACTCATTGTGCTTGCACCAAAAGAGCATCCAAACCGTGTTTACGACGGAAGCTTGGTTATGGGCAACTTAATGCTTGCAGCACACTCAATGGGCATTGGCAGCTGTTGGATACACCGTGCAAAAGAGGTTATGGCAATGCCCGAAGGCAAAGACATTTTAAATTCACTTGGCATTGAAGGCGAGTGGGAAGGTGTTGGCAACTGCGTTTTAGGCTTGCCTGAGGGTGCTTTAAAAGAAGCACAGCCAAGAAAAGACAACAGAGTTTATTGGGTAGAATAAGAAAAAGGCGTTGCATTTGCAACGCCTTTTAGTTTTAAAATTACTGTTTGTTTGTAACTGCCTTAAGCACAAACAATGTTCCGATTGTAAGAACAATACCAACAGGAAGAAGGATAAATGCGTTCTGTACAAATGCTGCAAGAAGGTAGCAAACAAAGCTGATTGCCGCTACTGTGATTGCATAGGGAAGCTGTGTTGATACGTGATTAAGGTGATTGGACTGGCTACCTGCAGAAGCCATGATTGTTGTGTCGGAGATGGGTGAGCAGTGGTCGCCACAAACCGCACCTGCCAAGCAAGCGCTCATACCGATAATGAGAAGTTCACTGCCGGGTTCAAAGATTGCTGCAACAATGGGAATAAGAATACCGAATGTACCCCAGGATGTACCTGTAGAGAATGAAAGAATACAAGCAACAATGAAGATAATTGCAGGAAGGAAGTTTGCAAGACCTGCTGCAGAACCCTTCATGAGTGTTTCTACAAATACATCGGCACCAAGAAGACCTGTCATATTCTTAAGTGCTGTTGCAAATGTAAGAATTAAAATTGCAGGAACCATTGCATTGAAGCCCTTGGGAATGCATTCCATTGCTTCCTTGAATGTAACAAGCTTTCTTGCCATGAGGTAAATAATTGTAACAATAAGAGCAATAATAGCGCCCCAGGGAAGACCAACAGTTGCATCTGTGTTACCAAATGCTGTAATGAAGTCATCGCCTGCGAAGAAACCGCCAACATAAAGAAGGCCAACAATACAGATTGAAACAAGAACAACAATGGGAAGAATAAGGTCAATAACTTTGCCCTTATGGTTTTCAGTTTCCTTTTCAACAGCCTTTTCTTCTTTACCTGTTGTGAAGAGGTCGCCGTTAACCTTTGCATTGTATTCATGAAGCTTCATGGGACCGTAGTCAAAGTTCATGATTGCAATTGTAATAACAAACACAAGTGTGAGAAGTGAGTAGAAGTTGTAGGGAATAGCACGAACGAAAAGTTCAATACCGGAATAGCCTGTACCTTCTGTAAATTCACTTACTGCTGCCGCCCAGCTTGATACGGGAGCAATCATACAAACAGGAGCTGCTGTTGCGTCAATAATAAACGCAAGCTTTGCTCTTGAAATCTTGTGACGGTCTGTAACAGGAAGCATAACAGAGCCTACTGTAAGACAGTTGAAATAGTCGTCAATGAAAATAAGAACGCCTAATACAAATGTTGCAAGCATTGCACCTGTACGGCTCTTAATGTGTGTTTCAGCCCAGCGACCAAATGCTGCACTACCGCCTGCCTTGTTTACAAGAGCAACCATAACACCAAGAACAACAAGGAAAATGAAAATGCCTGCTGTGCCGGAAACTGCGGCAATAAGACCATCGTTTAAAACATAGTCAAATGCTGCAACGGGATGCCAGTTGGCAGTTAAAAAACCACCTAAAGCAATACCGATAAAAAGAGAGGAATAAACCTCTTTTGTGATAAGTGCAAGTGTGATAGCAAGAAGCGGAGGGAACAATGCTAATAATGTTGCGTAGTAGTTGCTGCCACCGTCTGCTACACCTGCAGGTTTTACGAGTAAAGCACCAAGAACAACAACAGCTATTGTAATTACGATAGCTATTACTTTTCCAAGATTACCTTTTTTCATAAAAACACTCCTTCTAAAAAATATTATTTACATAAAAAAAGCATAAGAGTGAATGAAAACGCTCTTATGCATAAATTCCCCATACAGAAAATAGCGCTCCACATTCAGTGACAGTCTGTGAGATATTGTCCCACAGCCCAGCAGCATACCATTCGGACCAAATAGCATACAACTTCGGCAAAAAACCCTTTCTGCTGGAAAAATGTCCGTAATTTCCAACATACTTATGCTTTTTGCACCTCTATCTTTCTTTATTCGAGGTAATTCTATCATATTATACAAAAACTGTCAACAATAATAAATGAATTATACGAATTGATTTCTTTCTTCCTTATATTCATAGCCAATAAGGGAAAGCTTTTTAATTAAATCCTCTTTATTAAAGTTCAAATCGTCACAAAGTGCATCTAAGGACGAATAATAATCACGGAGCTTTGTGTTAATAACCGAAAGCAGAATAACAGGGTCGTTGGGGAGCATGAAATTTCCTCCTTTGGTTTGATTAAGTAATTGCAACATTTTTATAAGGAGCAGGGACAGGGCTGCTTTTATAAATCGGGAGACGATTTATAAAAGAACATCTGCGGATGTATGTCACCCACTGTCCCGTGTTGCCGGTTTCAGGGAAGTTTGCGTAAGTTTTTTAAGAGAGTTATTTCTTTTGAGTAGCCGTCAATTTCGTTGGGAGTTTCCAGGAAAAAGGGCAGATTACAAAGCTTTGGGTGGTTTATAATGCGTGTAATTGCCTCAATGCCAAGAGAACCCTCGCCAATTTTTTCGTGGCGGTCCTTATGGGAGGAAAAGGGATTTTTTGAGTCATTAAGGTGAATTGCCTTTAAGCGGTCAAGTCCTATCACACGGTCAAATTCTTCTAAAACTCCGTCAAGATTATTAACAATGTCGTACCCTGCATCGTATACATGGCAGGTGTCAAGACAAACACCCAATTTGTCAGAAAGGGTGGTTTTGTCAATAATTGCTTTTAATTCTTCAAATTTACTGCCCACTTCACTGCCTTTTCCCGCCATCGTTTCCAAAAGCACGGTGGTTTTCATTTCGGGGAAAAGAATGTCATTAAGAAGAGCAGAAATTTTTTCAATGCCCACTTCAATGCCTTGTCCCACGTGACTGCCGGGGTGGAAGTTGTACATAGCATAGGGCGTGTGTTCCAGCCTTTTTAAATCGTCCTCCATGGTAATGTAGGCAAATTCACGAATGCGGTCATCTGCCGCACAAGCGTTTAAGGTGTAGGGGGCATGGGCAAGGATGGGTCCAAAACCTTCCTTTGATTTTTCATTAAACACGGAAATGTCGTTAAAATCCAAATCCTTTGCTTTGCCGCCACGGGGATTGCGGGTAAAAAACTGAAATGTGTTACCGCCGATTGACAACGCTTCCTCGTACATATGGGTATAACCCTTTGAAGCTGAAAGATGTGCGCCTATTTTAAACATGTATTTCACTCCTTGATTTTGAGTATGGTTTCTGTTAGAATATTTATAAGTATATCACAAAAATAAAATTTTTCAACGGAAAGAGTATAACTATGACAAAAAAAGTTGGAATTACAGCCCTTGGATGCAAGGTAAATCAATACGAAGCAGATGCCTATGCGGCACTTTTTCGTGAAAGTGGCTTTGAAACAGGCTCCTTTGACGAAATCTGCGATATTTATGTTATAAACACCTGCTCTGTTACAAACCTTGGCGACAGAAAAAGCAGGCAGACAATAAGACGAGCAAAAAAGCAGAATCCCTTGGCAAAAATTGTTGTGACAGGGTGTTATGCACAGGTGAGCTTTGACGAAGTGAGCAAAATGGAAGAGGTTGACCTTTGTCTGGGAACCTCTCTTCGTTCACAGATTGTGCCTCTTACGCAAAAGGTGTTGAATGGTGAAGACATAAACGCCTATGTTGACATTATGAAGGTAAGGCAGTTCGAAGAGCTTGAATGCGAAAGTGTAACTGAACGAACAAGGGCAAATATTAAAATACAGGACGGCTGTGACAATTTTTGCTCTTACTGTATTGTGCCCTATGCCCGTGGCCCTGTGAGAAGCAGAAGGCTTGACAGCATTGTGAAAGAGGCTGAAAGAATTGCAGGACTTGGTTTTAAAGAGGTTGTTTTAACAGGCATAAGTGTGGCAAGCTATGGTAAAGACACAAAGGAATGCTCTTTGATTGATGTTATTGAAGCGGTATGTAAAATTGACGGCATTGAAAGAGTAAGGCTTTCATCTATCGACCCTGTGGCTTTTACCGATGAATTTATTGAAAGGTTGTCAAAGGAAGAAAAGATTTGCGACCATTTCCACATTTCACTTCAGAGCGGAAGCAAAAGCGTTCTTAAAAACATGAACCGAAAATACACTCCTGAAGAATACCTTGACATGTTAAATCGAATAAGAGAAAAAATGCCTGATGCAGGCATAACTACGGATATTATTGAAGGGTTCCCCATGGAAAGTGAGGAAAACTTTGAAGAAACAAAGCTTTTTGTTACAAAAGCAAAATTTTCCAAGGTGCATGTTTTTCCCTATTCGGAGCGTCGTGGCACTGCCGCAGCGCAAATGCCCCAGCATCCGTTGCCTTTAAGAGAAAAGAGGGCAAAGGAATTAAGCGCTATTACTGAAAGGGTGCAGGAGGATTTTGAAAAGAGCTTTATTGGAAAAAAAGTTGAAGTTCTTTTTGAACAGGTTAAAAACGGCTTTTCAGAAGGGCACACAAAGAACTTTTTAAAGGTGTATGTTGATAGCGATGAATCTCTTACAGGTAACTGTAAATTAGTTTTAGTAGAAAAGTATGAAAATAACCGTCTTTACGGAAGGGTGGTATCCCAATGAAAAAGCTTTCATATTCAAGAATAATCGCAATAGGCTTCTTTGTTATGATACTTTTGGGCACAGGTCTTTTAATGCTCCCTGTAGCATCACAAGCAGGGGAATGGACAAGCTTTTCAAAAGCTTTCTTTACCGCCGTGAGTGCACAGTGCGTAACAGGACTGGTTGTGGTTGACACAGCAACCTATTGGTCGCTTTTCGGGCAGATTGTTATAATTTTGCTTATTCAGACCGGTGGCTTAGGCTTTATATCTATCGGCGTGTTTTTCACAATAACCCTTAAACGAAAGCTTACACTAAGCCAAAGAAGCCTGTTTCAGGAAAGCATGAATACCTTGGAAATGTCGGGCACAGCTGTTTTTACAAAAAAAATAATGCTGTGGGTGTTTATAATTGAATCAATTGGTGCGGTTATACTTACACTGTGTTTTTTAAGAACAGAGCCCTTTTTAAAAGCGCTTTACTACGGCATTTTCCATTCAATATCGGCGTTTTGTAATGCAGGCTTTTCCACAATAGAGGGCAATCTTATTAATTATTCAAATGATTATATTGTGAATATTACCATAATGGCGCTTATAACAATGGGCGGTCTTGGCTTTATTGTGTGGGATGATGTTTACAAAAATGGAGTTAAATTCAAAAAATACAGGCTACATACAAAAATTGTGCTTTTAATGACCTTTGTTATAACTGTGGGCGGTGCTGCACTGCTTTTTGTTTCCGAAAGAAATACCGTGCTTTCATGCATGAGCCTGCCCGAGGCAATAACAGCCTCCTTCTTCAATGCCGTCACTGCAAGAACTGCAGGCTTTAATACTGTTAATCTGGGCGAAATAAGCGAAGCGGGCAAGTTTATTATGATTATAATCATGTTCATCGGCGGTAGCCCCGGTTCAACAGCAGGTGGTGTGAAAACAACTACAATGATGGTTATTTTAGCATTTTTATTTGCGAACTTCACTCGTACTGAGCCTAAAATGTTCGGTAAAAGGTTCGAAGCGGATGCCGTTAAAAAAGCAACAACCGTTATTTCTACAAATTTGTTTTTAATTGTTGGAGCAACCCTTGTGTTAACAATATTGTCGCCCTTTAACATAGGCGATATTCTGTATGAAACAGTTTCGGCAATGAGCACTGTGGGGGTTACTGTTGGCATTACCGACAAGTTTAATCCTTTGTGTCAGTACATTATTGCTTTGCTTATGTATCTTGGCAGAATAGGCAGCTTAACATTTGCGGTGTCGTTTCTGGAAAAGAAAAAGAAGGTTACTGTGGGATATATTCCCGAAAGCATTTCAATAGGTTAAGAAAGGGGTAAAAATATGAAAAACATTCTTGTAATAGGAATGGGCAGGTTTGGTCAGCACCTGTGTAAGGCAATGTATGAATTAGGTAACGAGGTTATGGCAATCGACACGGACGAAGCCTCTTTAGAAGCGGTCAGCGAGTTTGTGGCAGCGTCACGAGTTGCCGATTGTACAAATCCTGAGGTGCTTTCAACCATCGGAGTTACAGATTACGATGCATGCGTTGTATGCATTGGCAATAATTTTCAAAACAGTCTTGAAATCACAAGCCAGCTAAAGGAAATGGGTGCAAAGTATGTTGTGAGCAAGGCAAACCGTGACATACAGGCAAAATTTTTGCTTCGTAATGGTGCCGATGAGGTTGTTTATCCTAACCATGATGTGGCTGAAAAGCTTGCGCGAAAAATCAGCACAAACCATGTGTTTGATTACATTGAGCTTACAGGCGAATACGGAATTTACGAAATTCCTGCTCTTGACGAATGGGTGGGAAAAAGCATTCGTGAGTCCAATATTCGTGCAAACTATTATGTTAACGTAATCGGCACAAAGGTTGGTGACAAAACCAACATTATGCCAATGGCAGATTATGTGATAGGCAAGGATGAGCATCTTATTGTGGTGGCATCCCAGGAGAAAATTGATAAAATTGTTAAGAAAATAAAGTGATATGAGTAAAAAAAGAGTTTTTTTAATTGATGGACTAAGAGCCTTATGTGTTATTTTCGTAATTCTCACACATGCGGATTATTTGAACGACGCAATGCTCGACAAAACAGGCTTGTTTTATCTTTTGGCAGTGAACAAGGCTGTGCCCGTTTTCATGTTTTTAACCGGATATACCTACGTTTTGTCAAATTCAAACAAAAGTGCAGATGTGCAGTTTGACAGGCTTTTTTCAAGGCTTTTAAAGCTCGCTGTGCCAACCCTTATTGCT
Organism: Clostridia bacterium; assembly: GCA_045546275.1. GTDB lineage: Bacteria > Bacillota > Clostridia > UMGS1883 > UMGS1883 > RGIG1927. Next base: position 69,986 of record JAZQCM010000037.1, read on the forward strand.
TATTTAATATTTGTAGTCATGTGGGCAATCAGTGACGGTGGGTTGAATTTTCCCCTTGTTGTTGAAAGGTTTTTCATAAGTGACTACGGCAGAGGGTCCTATTATTTCCCCATAATGGTGCAGTTTTTGTTTTTGGCACCGTTAATGTATGGGGCTATTAAAAAGTACGGAAAAAAGGGTGTTGTTTACATAGGCTGTGCAAACCTTATTTATGAAATTTTTTGCACATTCGTAGGCATTAACCACTCTCTGTACAGAATTTTGGTCTTAAGATATTTGTTGGTAATTGCCTTTGGCATGTACCTTGCGCACACAAGACGGAAAAAGCACAGCTGGTGGAAATTTGCATTAATGCTTGCAGTCGGTCTCTTATACATTCTTTTACCCTATTTTACAAGCTATGAATACAAGCTTTTCACCATTTCTCCATGGAACAAAAGCGGTATGATGAGTGCATTTTATGTGGCTGCGGTCATGTTTGTTTTGTTCAAGCTGTTGGGTAGATTTGAGGGTAAAGACTTTGTTTCCGCCTCAATTGCAAAAGTAGGGCAGGCGTCTTATCACATTATGTATACACAAATGCTCTACTTTGTTGCACGCCCGGCATTTGACCAATACCTCTTCGACATTACAAAACTGCCCCTTACAAGCCAGTATGTGGTGGATATTGTGGTGTGTGTTGTTTCGGGTCTTGTATTTTGTGCTGTTGACAATAAGATCTTTGGAAAATTTTATAGAAGATAAACTAAAAATTTGTAAAAATTATATTGACAAATAATATGTTTTGTAGTAGAATTGAATACGCTGAAAATGCCCATAGGTGGCAGAGGTGATAACATGAAGATAAATATGGCAAGTGTCATCAACTGTGACGGCGCAAAGCTTGATATTGAAAAGGAGTTTTCTGTAGGCAGTTTTGAGTTTGCAGGGAACGATTATTCCTTTGAAAAACCTGTTAAAGTAACAGGCGAAATTAAAAATATCGGCAGCGCATTAAGGATTATCCTTAAAATTGAGGGTGAATATACTTCGTTCTGTGACCGTTGCGGCTGTGAAGTGAGTGAATCTGTTTTTGGTGAAGCAGAGGAAGACATCACAGAGGGCAATGTTGACATGGATGCGGAAATGTTCACAATAACAGGACATACGCTGGATATTTCCGGTGCTGTTGAATCCTTGGTGTACAGTAGTCTTCCTATGAGAAATCTGTGCAGCGATGAATGTAAAGGCTTGTGCCCCAAGTGCGGCATTGATTTGAACAAATCAGAATGTAATTGCGATACGACAAGGTATGACCCTCGTTTCGCTATTTTCAGAAAATTAGCAGGAAATGGTGAGGTGTGAAAAATGGCAGTTCCCAAGAGAAGAACTTCTAAAATGAAGAAGCGTCAGAGACGAGCTAACTGGAAGCTTCTTATTCCCGGTATGGTAAAGTGCTCTCATTGCGGCGAGTACACAAAGCCCCACATGGTATGTAAGGCTTGCGGTTACTATGACGGTAAGGAAATCGTAAAGGTTGAAGCGTAAAACGCATAAATGAGCAGAATTGCAATATGTAATTCTGCTCTCCTTATTTACGAACAATTAAACAATTTGTCGATATAGCTCAGCAGGATAGAGCGACCGCCTCCTAAGCGGTAGGTCGGAGGTTCGAATCCTCTTATCGACGCCAAAACTGATACGGTAATTGATACAATTTTGTACCATTACCGTATCGTTTTTTTATGCGGGGAAAAGCTTTAGTTTAAGGCTTTTGTAGAAGTAAGAGGGTTCAATTTGCTTTGCAGGGGTATGTATTTTGACCTTAAAATGAACAGCTTTTGTGTGCGTGATAGGATATTGCCGAAAAGCTATCGTTTCAAAATGGGGCTATCGTTTCAAAGAGGAGGGAATATAGAATATAGTGGCTGCTACTTGTCTATAAAAAGAATATATGATATAATTATTGCAGAAATAAGGATTTGAAAGGAAGAAAACGATGAGACATGAGGTTTTTGAAAAAACAGTTGAAATAGTTGATTCTGATATTACTTTTGATAAAATTTACAAAAAGGAGTATATCCCGCAAGAACATATAAGTGACATAATGAAAGCAAATATTCTTATCATTCCTTATGAAACTTATAAAGAAGAGAAAGAAGTGTGTTTCCCTGAAACAACGATAGAATTTTACGACTTTATAAAAGCAAATTCCAATGATGAGATAATATTAGATATTGCAATTTCAGACGATCAGTTTCAGAGACTCGAATTACATTCGGCTACAATTAATGTGGCTACTGTACTTGTTACTTATATAGCTTTGCCTATAGCCACAAGTATGATAGCCTCGTTCTTATATGATTTAGTTAAGAAGTATAGAAGAAATAATGAAGAAACAGCGGCTGAAGTAAGCGTAATTGTTGAGGAGACGAAAACAAAGAAAAGCAAGAAAATTATGTATAAGGGGCCCGTATCTGGAGTTAAAGAAGCTTTGGATGAGGCAGCTAAGAATCTGTTTGCGGGTGAATAGAAATTATGACACTTGAAGAAATAGAATTGTATTTAAAGCAAAAAAATATAAATATTAATGACAATGTTAAAACGGAAATTGAAACACATAGAGTTTCGGCAATTAAAGATTTAAATGAGCCTATGGCAAATTATTGTTGGTGTTTAAAGCAAATATGTATGATACAATCCACGTTTTTATCAGCATTTTCGTCCCTTCAGCAGAAAGATTTTAAATCAGCATGGTTGTTATTGGACAGTGCAGATATTAAAATAGGGTGTTTACAGGATAATTTTGATATTGAAGAAGAAAAGGATTGTTATCACATAGCGTTCATAGGTAAAATTTTGAAAGAATATCAAAAACTATTTCCATATCGGCATTTTTTAAGTAGAGAAGCTATAGTAAAAGAAGAAAAGTGTTCGATTTGTGGAGAGAGGATTTCCATAAGACGTTCTTGCGGTCATAAAGTGGGAAAGGTGTATATGGGAGAACTTTGTTTAAGAGAGATTACAAGCATTGAGTTCAAGGCGTTTGCTATAGTTACAGACCCATTCGATAAATACTCTTTCCTTGAAATACAAGATGCGGAGTATGATTATGGGATGATAGAGTATTTGATGGAAAATATACACAATCCATATGATGAATTTGAAGTTGAAACAATTAAAGTTAAGTCGCCAGAATATCTAAAAATAGGGCGCAATGACAAATGTCCATGCGGTTCAGGAATGAAATATAAAAAGTGCCACAGGGGGACATCTAGTGAATTGATAAATCATTATAAGGTGCATTTATTGAATTCAAAAAATGGTGTTAATAGACCTATCAAATATTTTGGAACATGGAAGTGAAATATTTATGCGAACATGAGAAGTATAAGAGGTGAATTATATGAACAAAGCTGTTAAAAATCAAAAACTGGATAAAAGACAGCTTTCTACACTGGCACTGCAGACTTGTCAGTGGTGGAATGCCGTATTTGTTCAAGGAAAGCGTTTCTTTGATTTATTGGGAAAGGAACATGGAGGTACCCCGTGGGATAATGAAAATAATAGTATGTTTGTTGCAGAACGAATGTTTTTAATTACTGCTATACATCACGCAATTGAAAATTTATATAAGTTAAATATTGAACTTCAAAGAAATGACGATACCTCATTACAAATAATAATTCAAACGATTGAAATGGTAGCCCCACTTGCAGACATTAAAAATCTTAGAGATATGAATGAACATGGTTTGGATTATCTCATTGAAAAAGGAAAAAAGCAAAGTGAGTTTCGTTCAACTGTAAAGAAGGATGGTTACGAGATTTTAACTACAGCTGCATGGACACATGTTCATGGGGATGCAAAAGTAATTTTGTTAGGAAATATTCAAATTGATAAGCTTTTACTTATAATGAAGGAGCAAATGCCAAAGATTAAAAAGAAAACACAAGAGATATTTTACAACGGATGGCATAATTAATTGAAATTATTCAAATACAAGGGCTTAAGAAAAGTAAAGTTCTTTTCTTAAGCCCTTGTATTTGGTGAAATATTAATTAGTATTGAAAAGTGAACCGGTAAAATGGTCATATTCGTCGCAATAAATTTGAAGGCGTGATATAATATATACATACCATAGAGATTAGTTGAATGTGCAATAAAATAAGAGAAGAGGTGGTTTTGTGTGAAAGATTGGAAAAAGACATTTTGGGAACTTTACAGAACCGAGGATGATATGAGGATAGCAGAAGCTTTGACTTTAAAACAGAATAATATACCGCGGTTTTTGTATCGATATCGAAGTATAAACAGCACTGAGAGTTTAACGAGGGTAAAAGACGAAATAGAAACAGGAAAAATATTTTTGGCAAACCCAAAAAGCTTCAATGATATTTACGATTCAGTGCCGATGTTATATCACTCACAGATAGAAGAATATGACCACGATAAAGAACTGTGTAAAAAACATTTTAAAAAGGTGCTAACAAAAGAAGAGTATAATGAAGTTTTTGATAGCGAAGATTGGTTTGAAAAATTATTTGATGTAATAGCAGGTGCGGAGTCATCAGCTGAAGAAAAAGAAACATATAAGTCCGATTTCAGAACTTTGTTTTTATGGGAGATTGAAAAACTAAATAATCAGATTAAACAATGGGTTCAGGACTATAATAAAATTGCATGTTTTACAGTTAAATCCAACAATTTGCCTATGTGGTATCATTATGGTAATAAATATTCAGGCGTGTGTTTGGAATATGATACCGACAAAATAGAAAATGTAATTATTATTAACAGACTTTTTCCGGTATTATACAAAGATGTGTTGGAAGATTGTGCAAAGCGATTAATGGGACATCCTGGCATATTATATAATTTTATGGATTTTGTGCCTTTACAGAAACTGAGTGATTGGTCTTATGAACAAGAATGGAGGCTGGTGATGAATATTGGTCAATTGGGGTATCCACAAGAATATGTTAAAGATCCTCGTTGCGCAGAGGGTGTATTATTTTCGTTTTGTAAGCCATCTAAAATATTGCTCGGAAGTCAAGTTACCAAAGAAAATGAAGCGTATATGAGGGAAATTGCAGCGGAAAAACAAATTGGAATTGAGAAAATGGTTGTAACAAGTCATGGAATAGAGTTTATATCATTAACGAAATGATGAGACAAAGTTAGAAGTTTTTACAATAATATCAATCAAAAACAATATTTTTTGTTGGTAACCATAGCAAAATACGTAATTTGTCATAAAATAATTGTGAAAAATAGTTGAAAATATGACAAACGCGTGATATAATATGTTTGGAGGATGGATGATGAGATATATTTGGAGGTGCAATTATGAAAGTTACAAAGATAGGACAGCGAATAAAAGAGTTGCGAGAGAATGCTAATTTGAGACAAAATCAAGTGGCTGCATATCTTGGTGTGGATCAGAGTCTTTTATCGAAAATTGAGTCTGACGAGAGAACGATATCTGTAGAACAATTAGAAAAATTAGCGGAGTTGTATGGTTGTGATTTAACAGTATTTGAGGATTTGAGTATTGAAGTTAAACCGCTTCAAATAGCTCTAAGAGCAAGGGAAATTACAGAAGATGATTTAAAAGTTATTGCTGTTGTTAATCATATTGCTACAAACAGTAAATATATGGCAAAGCTTTTAAAGGAGAACGTATAATGAATAGTATTGAATTAAATGCCAAAGCGATAGAATTAAGAAAAATGCTTGGTGAAGATGAAAATTCCTATATTGATATTTTTGCAATGATTGGGCAGATACCACACTTAAGTCTATTATTATATCCTATGGGCGAACATATTAGCGGTGTTTGTATAAAAAATAAGGATGCAGATCTTATAGGCGTAAATTCATTAATGTCATATGGTAGACAACGTTTTTCGCTTGCGCATGAATTGTACCATTTGTTTTTTGATGAAAATGAAGGGGCTATAATAAGTGCCAAAGCTTTTGACACAGATGTCGAAGTTGAGAAGAATGCCGATAAGTTTGCATCATATTTGCTTGCACCATATAATGCATTGAGAGCGGCTGTAAATAAAATTGGGAATAAAACATTGAAGCTTGAAGATATTATTTCTCTTGGGCAGATGTTTGGGATAAGCCATCAAGCAATGTTGTGGCGCTTAATAAGTGATGGTTATTTAGAAAAGACAGACGCTGATACAATGAGAGGGAGTATAATTAAGCATGCCAAGTTGTATGGGTATGATGAGAAATTATATTTGCCTATAGATGAAAACATACAAAAAAGAACTTATGGTAACTATATAAGACAAGCAGAAGAATTAAAAAACAACAATAAAATTTCCGTTGGTAAATATGAGGAATTACTAATTGATGCTTTCCGATATGATATTGTTTATGGAGATGATGAAATCGGGGGCGAAATAGATGACTGATTCATATTTTTTTGATACGGATTGTCTTTCAGCGTTTTTATGGGTTAAAAACGAAAGCATCCTTGCAAAACTTTATCCAGGTAAAATTATTTTACCTATGCAAGTGTATGATGAAATAAAAAAAGTTCCACCACTTATAAAACGAGTTGAGTTAATGAGAAATAACAATCAGTTGTCCGTTGAAAGTATTATGACGGGGACCGAAGAATATAATGATTATTATTCGCTGGCTATATGCCCGAACAAAGGAGTGAAAATTATTGGCAGGGGTGAAGCGGCTACAATTGCATTGAAAAAAAAATATGATGGAATCCTGGCAAGCAATAATCTCAGTGATATCATGACTTATGTAGAGAAGTATAATCTTAAGCATATTACAACTGGTGAGATCCTTGTAGACGCTTTGGCGAAAAACATAATAACTGAATCTGAGGGGAATACTATTTGGCAAAATATGTTGGCTAAGAAAAGAATGCTTCCGGCAAATACATTTACAGAGTATTTGACCAACCGTGACAAAACTATATAATCATAACACAATAAGGCTCAAGCAGAGGGGGTACCTTTGCATTGAGCCTTTTTCTTTTGCCGTTATAAGCTTTTTGTAATTTCTGCACCATTTTTGAAGTGGAAGGTAAGGTTGCCATTATCGTATACGGTGACCTTTTCTATTGTGGCGTTCCAGAGCTTTTCATCAAAGGAAAAGGGGAGGGTGTCAACTTCTTTTATGCCAAACATAAATGCGCTTATTGCCTCGGCTTTCACGAAGCGGTTATCTTTTGCTTTCTGAAGCCTTTCATATTCCGTTTTTGCTTTATTAAAGCGGGCGGTGAGGGAATCGTACTGCTCGGTGTATTCCGTAAGCGAAAGGGATGATGCATCATCCTCGATAAGCTTTCTCACAAGGGTTGATGCCGTGTCAATTTCCTCAAGCAGGGCTTGTGACTCTCTTTCTAAATCCGTAGTGTTCATGAGTGTGTCATAAAGGAGCCTACAATCCTCAAGGAGTGCAGTGCGGTCGGAAAGAAGGGCGCTCAAAGCCTCGATAAACAGCCTTTTAATGTCATCCTCGTAAAGGTGCAGGGAGGTGCATCTTTTATCGCCCTTGAACTTGTTGTTGCACTGCCATATTGTGCGCCTGTATTTGCTGTTACTGTGCCATACCTTTGAACCGTAAAACTCACCACAGTCGGCACATACAAGCTTTGCGGAAAAGGGGCTTAAGCTGTTATGGTGCTTACCCTTTGATTTTCGTGCTTTCATTTCAGACTGCACGATTTCCCATTCCTCCGGTGAAATTATGGCAGGGTGGCTTTCGGTCACATAGTACTGTGGTACCTCGCCTTCGTTTATCTTCATTTTCTTTTGCAGAAAGTCCACAGTGAATTTCTTTTGAAGTATGGCTGCACCCTTATACTTTTCGTTTGTGAGTATGCTATCAATGGTAGAGGTCTGCCATGTGTCTTTGCCTCGGGGAGTGGGGATATTAGCTTTTGTCAGCTGCCTTGCAATGGCGTTTACGGTTTTGCCTTCAATAAAAAGCTTGTATATAAGGCGGACAATTTGTGCTTCCTCGGGCACAATTACAGGTGTTCCGTCTGTACCCTTTTTGTAGCCTAAGAATGAGCTGTAAGGCATTGTGACCTTTCCGTCTGCAAAGCGCTTTCTCTGGCCCCAGGTTACGTTTTCGGAAATGGAGCGACTTTCCTCCTGTGCAAGGGAGCTCATTATGGTGATGAGAAGCTCGCCCTTACTGTCAAGAGTGTAAATGTTCTCCTTTTCAAAATAGACCTCAACACCTTTGTTCTTGAGATTTCTTACGGCAACAAGGCTGTCTACCGTATTTCGTGCAAATCGGCTGACTGACTTTGTTACAATAAGGTCAATCTTTCCATCCAGGGCATCCTTTATCATGCGGTTGAAGCCGTCACGCTTTTTGGTGTTAACTGCTGAAATGCCCTCATCGGTATAAACCTCTACAAACTCCCAATCGGGGTTTCGGGCTATGTAGTTTGTGTAATAATCAACCTGTGCCCTGTAGCTTGTCTGCTGCTCCTCGCTGTCGGTTGAAACACGTGCATAGGCGGCAACACGTCTTCTGGTAGGAATAACCACAGAGAGCCTTGTGGCAGGGTTTATGGTAGGGGGTATAACGGTGATTTTTTTAGCCAACTTTCTTCATCCTTTCAAGTGCTTTTGTTCGGGCCTGTTCTTTCATTTCCTCTGTCCAGCTTTCCCTTCGTGAACGGTCACACCAGGTTGTTTCAAATGTTTCGCCATTCTTGAGCTTGATTATCAATGTATTGTATGGCTCGGTAGTGATGCTTTTTATTTGCTCAACCCTTATGCCTAAGCTATCAATCTTTTCGAATAGAATATCCTCCGGGATTTGTTTTGAGGGGCAGGCGGATTTGCCTTGGGTATTGTAGGTTGAGCATATCCATACTGCGTTGTATTTTGTAACCTTTCGTCTGTAATGCTTGCCACAAAAGGCGCAGGTAATGAGGCTTTTTAAGGGGCTATCCACAGGGGCTTTCCGTCCTGCAACCTTTTCTGCCCGCCTGGTCATTTCCATGTGCGCTAAGTTATAGGTACCAATATCAATGATTGCCTCGTGGCTGTCTTCTATGTGGTACTTGGGAAGAGTGCCGTAGTTAAATTCCTTCTTCTTGGTAAGATGGTCGGAAACATAGGTCTTTTGAAGTATCAGGTTGCCTGTATAGGTGTAGTTATTGATAACATCACGTATGTTTGCTCGTTTCCACTGCTTGCCGTTCCGTGTGGGGTAGCCTTCCTCATTGAGCTTGTTTGCGATGGTCACATATCCCATGCCTTCAAGGTAGTATTTATATATGAGGCGTATAACCATTGCTTCACTTTCAACTATTCTGAAAGCTCCATCCTTGAAGCGATAGCCGTAAATGGTGCGGTTCCAGGGAAGACCCTCTTCAAAGGTTTTCTTTACGCGCCATTTCATATTTTCACTTACGGATAAGCTTTCCTCCTGTGCATAGGATGCGAGAATGGTCAGCATCAGCTCTCCGTCAGCGCTCAGTGTGTGAATGTTCTGTTCCTCAAAATAAACGTCAATGCCTAAGTTTTTGAACTCACGCACTGTTTCCAGTACGGTTACGGTGTTTCGTGCAAAACGAGAGATTGACTTGGTGATAACTATGTCAATTTTCCCCGCCCTGCAATCGGCTATGAGGCGTTTTAAGCCTTCACGGGTATCCTTTGTGCCTGTTTTGGCTTCGTCTGCGTAAATGCCTGCAAAGGACCAATTTTTGTGGCTTTCTATGTAGCTTTTGTAGTAGCTTACTTGAGATGAAAGGGAATGAAGCATTGTATCCTTTCCTGTTGAGACTCGTGCGTATGCTGCTACACGCTTTGGCTTTAATATGTCAAGCCTTGGCATGGTAACTTTTGTTACAGTTTTCATTTTTGTCCTCCTTTTAAATATCTAAACTTCCGCCCATGGCACTTTTTAAGGCTGCATCTTTCAGAAAGGCCTCATCAAAGCCACAGTCCTTATAGCCTTCACGGATGGTTGCGTAGTAATGGCAGCCTGGTGTGCTGATGGGGCGGTCACCGTTCATTATGTAAATGTATGCGGTTACCAATTCCCCGTTGAACACCACCTCAATGCATTCCTTTCTATAAAGGTAAGGGTAGCCTTCGTAGTGGTCCAGAGCTCTTTCATCGTTTGTTGAGGTTTCCCATAAAAGCACCGGTACCCTCGAGCCGTCCTTTGGTTCGACGGTGGCCACAGCAGCCTCGTGTCGGCCTCTGAAAATAAGCTCGAACCCTTCAAGGAAGGTTGTTCCAAGGACCGTGGCTTCGGGGCAGCGATACCCCATTTGCTTTACATTGAGATTTGAACCGTAGGCAAGATAGATTTTTTTCGACATTGTTATGTCCTCCTTAAATTTGATTTGAAGGTAAAGACCCTCCTACCACCTTAAGGACGGCAGGGCCGTCCGTGGTGTGGTAGGTTGGGCTTTTATGCTCTGAATCTCCAAGCTGCGGAGCCTTCAAGGTGTGTGGTTAAGTGCTCTCTGCAGTTTTTGAATTCGTCCCCGATGAAGCCGATGCGGTTGAGGTAGGTTCTCATTGCGAACTTTTCGTTTTCAACCTGCGGCTTCTTTGCGGAAGCGGATTTCTGTGTGAGTGCTTGGTGGTTCAAGGCAAGGGCAAGAACTATGTAGCTTCTTATTTTTCCGGCGTGAAGCTCGCTGTTGAAGCCTCGAAGTTCCACGGTGTGGTTGCCGGTGAAAAAGCTGTGGAGGTTTAAGAAATGGTATCGGCTTGAGTGGTAGTGTGTGCTTCTTGCTCCCATGTAATCTTCGTACCAAATGTCCTCGATTGTGGAAAGCATGCTGGGCTTCACTCTGTTCATCTTTTCAACAAGGCGTGCATCCATCTTCTTGCAAAATCTCGCTCTCTCGGGTTTGATTTGAAGTGCCTTGTAAAAAAGGTCGTTCTTGGAGGCGATGATGTTTATGAAGTTTCTTATGCTTCTTGCATCGTGGTTCGCTCCATCGAGGTGAATGTGGATTCCGCAGGATTCGTTTGCGAAGCCTCCGGCGTGTCTTAATTCTCTTACAAGCTCCTGCAGCTTTTCAATGTCCTCACTGTAGGTAAGAATGGGGCTAACAAGTTCAACGCTGTATAATCCGCTTGCGGAGGTTTTTCTTCCGTTAAGCTTTGTCTGGGTGTGAATGCTTCCGTCGCTCATCAGCTTCCACTTTCTCCCGTCCGGGGTTGTTACTGTGTAGGTTCCGTAGTAGGTGCCTGTGTATTCGTAGCTTCCTCCGAGGACCCTTGCTGCGATAAGTGCTGCACCTTCTCTTGTAATGCCTGTGAATTCAATCTCGATACCAAATCTTGTGTTTAACATTTTTCTTGCTCCTTTTCACCTTGAAGTGTAGTTGTTTCGTTGTGTATATATATCACTCTAAAAGGGTTAAATAGCAAGTTGTATTTTGGCATAAAGTACACAAATATGAGAGGCTCAATTTGTGTGTATTTTTACCTTTTAAGCGGCAAAAATGCTTGAAGCGTTAAAGCCGTATTTTTTGTTTATAACCCGATACAGCTCTTTCTTTTCTGTTTGCGTAATGACCTTATCCTGTGCCAGAAGGTCAATGACGGAAATGGCAGTACGGTAATTGATGATATTCTTTACTGTGTATGTGTTTTTCATTGTCATGCTCCTTTCTTTCGGGTATTGTTCCAGTAGGTAATGCGGCACTTGTCGGAGCAAAAACGTTTAGTCTTTCGTCCGGGTGTTTGCACTATGGGTGTATCACAGCATTCGCAGGCCACTGTGTTACAGATTACAGGGTGCCGTCTTATGTGGGACTTAACGGTGTTTACCGATATGCCAAGCTGTGCAGCTATTTCGGTTGGTGTGTGGCCTTTCAGGCGTAAATTATTAATTTGTGTAATGTGTAGTTTGTACATATCGGTTCCTTTCCGATCCCCCCGGGGGGTGGGGGGATCTAAATCTCTACAGCTTTTTGATATGGCAACGGGTGGGGGCAATTACGCACAAAAAGCGGAATTCAAAGGGGGTATTAACCCTACAATCAAACTTACAAGAACTTTGGCATAGAAAAAGCCCTGCAGGATTGCTCCCACAAGGCTTTCATATAAATTTTCACTATTATAACTATACTATAGTCAAGGATGGAATTATAGGGAACTTTAGGGAACACTTTTTGCTTTCAGTATTTTCATCCTTATTTTGTGCGGAAGATTTTTGACTCAACGTTTCGTAGTAGGGAAAGGCAGGCTTTTAGCCTTTCCCCTACTCGTGAACGTACGGAACGGAAGTGACTATATACAATAGGTTTTCCGTTCATGGAAGAAAACTGGAAAAATACAGTTTTCCGTTTTTTCATCTTTTATCAGAAATTTTTACTTCAAAAGAAGTCAAAAATATGAGTTGTATTAATGCATTTATTTAAGTGGGAATAATCGCAAGGGAGGATGAAGATGGTAACATAATCAAACTTATGCCTATTCCCCTGAAAACTTATGCGAATTTGTGTATGACACCCCACGCCCGTTGCTCGAAGTTTTAGTCACAGAGATTCTGACACCCCCGCCCCTGTTACGGTAATTGCTGATTAAGTATGCAGAGAACCTGTTTCGGCTTAACTTCCAGCTGTCATTCTAATATTAACACAAAGGATAAGTGCGAAATAGTGCCCTTTACTGCATCATATAATCTTTTTTGGAATTTTCATTTCTCAAGCTTCTTTCTCATCAGTATTAAAAAAGGTATGTTGCAGTCTACGATAGTCATATACAAAACTTTTATATATGTTTTTTTATAAATTTTCCCTAAGGGACTTTTTATATATGACCATAAGAGACTGCAACATAAGACCTATAAAGCTATGGCAATATGTGCGGAATATTTTTGATTCAACGTTTCGTAGTAGGGAAAGGCAGGCTTTTAGCCTTTCCCCTACTCGTGAACGTACGGAACGGAAGTGACTATATATAATAGGGGTTCCGTTTCCGGAAAAAACGAAAGTTCCCGTCATAAATTTTCCGTTTTTGAAGCTAACAGGTGGGTTTGGATTTGCGGTGAGACCGAATTGTTATTAAAATAAGTACAAGTAAAAAAATGAAGCGAGTCGATAAAATACGGGTAATAAATTGATATCACATTAAAAATATACAAAAAATTCAAAAAGAATATACATTGACATTTTTACTCGCTCCCTATAAAATTATATTGGCTGTTTTACAGGGAATGAGTTCAGCTGTTCGTTTTTTAACCCCCGTATGCGACAGATCCCTCCGTAAAATTATGTCTGTCGCATAACCGAAATAATCCGCACAACAGGTGCGGTGTACTATAAACTTTTTTCATTTTCCTCCTTTTTGGAACCAAAAAGCACCGCTTAAAAACGGTGCTTTTTGCGTGTCAGCCTATATTCTGTTTGTTTTGCTTCCTAAATTCTGACGGCGGCATTCCAACATATTGAGAAAAAGTTTTTGAAAAGTGAGGAACATCAGTAAACGAAAGCTGTATTGCAACATTTGGTATGTTTGTGTCAACACTTAGTAGCAAAAGCTTTTTCGCAAGTTCAATTTTTTCTTTCAGTATGTATTGGTTAGGGGGGAGACCATAAGTTTTTTTAAAAAGTGTTGAAAAATAGGGCAGACTCATGCCAACGTAGTCTGCAATTTCCGAAACTGCAATTTTTTCGGAAATATGTGCGTCAATATAATTTTTTGCTACACTTATCGGTGAAGGATTTTTTTGACTTTTTTCGCTTAAACGAGCAAGGTCGGCTATAAGTTTATAGAGCAAGTCCTCAAACTTTTCTGTTATGTCATCGCTTGAGTTTTTAAAAAGCTCAAAAATTTCATCTAAGTGTACGGGGGAATTTACTCCCTGAAAGTAAACAATGTCATTTATTCCGAAAAGCTGCAGAAGAGAGAGAGGGAAGTTTGTCTTTCTATCAATGGTGACCCATATTTTTTTCCAGGGGTCAGTGCGGTCTGAGTAATAATGCTGATAACCCGGAGGGAGAATGAAAAAGTCACCCTTTGAAACAGTATAATGATGATTATCGGTCATAATTACACCTTTACCGGAGTAGACATATTCGATTGAATAGCGCACAGCATGGTCGATATGAACTGCATAATCAGGGTCCGGATTTGTAATTCCGCAGAGAGAACGAAGTATGTGCGAGGACTGCGTTCCTGTGTATTCATATATTTCTTCTTTGTCCGAATGAACGCTGTGGAATACTTTCAAAATTTTCAACACCTTTTCTTGTAAAATTTTAAAGAGCAAAGGAAAATTTTACGTATTATAGAAAAATTATACAATACAAGAGGTGCTTTGTCAATAGCATGAAGTGCATAAACACCGAAACCTTAATTGTTTATTGAAAAAAATATACAAATTATTGTCTTTACAAAAAGAATATCAATTTTTTACACCAAACAGCAAATAAAAACTTGTTTTTGTGTATGTTATAGAATCGGAAATTATGATATTGTAAATTAGAAATATGATATAAGGGGTGGAAATTTTGAAAAAAATCAAAAATTTTGTTTCAGTTTTGGTAGCTTTTTGTATGGCGACCACACCAATTTTGACATCGGCGGTTAATATGGGTATTTCAGTTGACCCCACAATAGGAGCCAATGCTGTGCTCGAAAAAGTAATCGATGCAGATGTTGAATGGATAAGAGTTGAAATGAACTGGGAACGTTTCGAAAAGATTCCCGCACATAATAACGGAATTAAGGGGGATTTGGATGTTCCCGAAGAAATCAAGAATGAGATTATCCGTTATAATGAAAACGGCATTAAACCTTACGCTCTTTTGGGCTACGGAAACCGCAATTATACAGACGGTCAGATTGAATATACATATTCCGATACAACAAAGCAGGGCGCTATGCCAATGGTTATTGAGAATGATGCAGATGCAGAAGAATATTTGAATGCATTTCTCGATTATGTAGCATGTGTTGCAGGTGAAATGGGCGATTATATTGATGTTTACGAGTTGTGGAATGAACCTAACTTGCAGTACTTCAACGCAAACCTTTTTGCAGAAGATGAAGCACATCGTTCTAATGGTACAAATTATGCAAAGCTCTATGTTGAGGTCAGAGACCTTATTCATTCCATTGATCCTACGGCAACAGTTTTAGCTTGTTCCGTTACAGGTTGGTCAGAAGGAGAATCTGCGTCCACACAAAGAGTAGGTGCAAAAACATTTGTAGACGAATTTATGGCACAGATGGAAACAATGAATGCTGTTGATAAAATTGATGCGCTCAGTGTCCATCTTTACGGTAACAATCTTCCTGCCATTGGACATGACATGTATGATGATATAAAGGCTTACGAAACAAGCTATGGCTTTGGCGGAAGCTTGTGGATTACAGAATTTGGTACATCAAGCTATGAGGGCGACAGCGAAAACGGCATTTCTACAGGCGTTACAAATGTAGAGCAGGCAAATAAGGCTATTATAGAAGCGATGCTTTTCAGTACAGCAATCGGCAATATGACAAACAAATCCGGTCAGATGATTCGTTATACATTGCGTGACAATGTGTTAAGCGATACATCAGATTATGGTGCACTTGATTATTTCTATACAGAAAAACCTGTTTATAAAGCTCTCAAGACATATAACCGCGCTGTAACAGGTCTTCCTTTTGCGGGGCTTATTGACGGAAACGATGCTGACGGCTTCTGGACCATGGGAGACAGAAATGGTACCGTTGCAAAGTATACAGATGGAGTTGATACCACATTTGTAGCAGCATGTTTTGACGGCTTTTATGAAGATACTGCAAACTTCTGGGATAAGCTTTGGGGTAACAGTAATATTGTGCCTGTATATAAAAATCCCAGTGTGAGTTACACATTTACAGCACCTGCAGGCACAGTAGGAACTATTTATAAGCCTGATGGCAGCGTGGTCGAAACCTTTGAGGGCAGCACTACATACACTCTTACAACAGAGCCTGTTATTGTAGAATGCAGAACACCCAACAGAACAAGAATAGATAGATTTGTCTACAGCGAAGGAACAGAGGTTGTTACTGTTGTAGGTAGAACAAATGCAGCGGCTTTAGGTGAAAGCATCAATTTGTATGTTGATGGCGAAGCTAAAGCAACTGCACTTGTTGAAAATGATGGTGAATTCAGAGTACAGCTTCAGCTTGAAGCAACAGAAGTGGCTAAGAATGTTACAATAAAGGCACAGGCAGGCGTTGATGGCGAGAATGTTGAAGAAGAAAGCCTCACAATTCCTGCTAAAAAAACTGTAGACAGCAACAGTGTAGTTCTTACGGGCAGTGATGCAAAATGGGCAAAAGCAAAGCCTCAGATTACACTTTCAGGTACTGCAACTGTAACAGGAGCTACGGCTACAATTCTTGTTTGTCCTGCAAATGCAACAGCAAGCGTAGATACAGCCGCACATGTTGGTGAAGTGAGTATTGAAAACGGTCAGTTTACATATTCTTTTGAAATGAAGGATGGCAGCGAGGGTAACTATAAGGTTTATCTTGCAAGTAAGAATGCAGACAAAATAACTAATGATGCTCTTATGTGCTATCTTGTTATTGCGAATGAAAACGAAACAATGGTGACTCCCGGCGAAGGATATACAGTTCCTAATGGTGCTTTGGGCACAGCAACCGTATTTGTTGATTATTCAAGTCAGACAATTTACAGAACAAACGAAACAGCAACTGTTACAGAAGATACAACATATATTGAAGCAACAACTGACAATGATGGTGTGGATATTGTAAACGGTGCGCAGGTGAGAATTGGTGGCGGAGTTGACAGCGACGGCAAAATAAACGAAGTTCTTGATGGCAGCGGTTTGAGATTTATAGGCACTGTAGATTATAATGATACGTTGGCTGTTTTAAGCGATAATGAAGAGTTGAATGGTAAGGTTGAATTCGGTATTGCAATAAGTGCTGAAAACAGCTCATCAGTGCTTTACATTCCTGCTGTAAAATTCCAGGACAATTCGAAAAACGTGTTTACTGTAGCACTTACTAATTTGTTGGAAAGTAACTACAACAGAGTATTCACAGCTTGTACATACGTTAAAATCTGGTCTGCAAGCCAGATTGATGAAAACGGAAATGTTAAAGACGGAGAGGAACCCTTTATCCTTATGGATAACACAAGTAAGGTTGACAGAAGTATTTATCAGGTGGCAGCAGGTTTACTCAAGAAGGGCTACACAGATGAAAATGGTACAAGTGCCGATGAAGGTGACACAGACTACACAACTATGAGTGATATTCTCATAAAGGTACTTAACGCTTATGTTAACCAGACAGGTATTCGTCTTGCAATCGTTGATGGTGACCTTGTGGCTCACGATATCAACAGTACATCCGACAAGGGTGGTAAGTACTCAGCAGAAGCCTTCTTCACAGTTGGTGATACTACTGTAACAGACAATGGTGATGGAACAAAAACATATTCTGTTAAACTTACAACAGATAAGAATACAGAGATAAAGATGAATGAAATCGCAACAAGCGACCAGAGCGGTACAGAAGAATTCTGGAGACAGTATGTAAGAATTAACAACAATAATACTCTGGTTAAGGTTGCGGTAACACTTTCTCTTAATAGTGTTAGTGAAGAAACCGGTGAAAAAACATATACACTTACATTTACACTTGATGGCAATAACAAACCTGTTGACGTGAATAATTGATAAGTGATTATGGAGAGGAATGATAAAATAATGAAGCTTAAGAAAATATTAAGTTTAATGCTTGCTTTTGCAATATGTGCTTCTGTGGTTATGTTGCCGTCGGTCGCAACAAATGCGGAAGACCTTTATGAAAGTGATCTTTCGGGCAGCGTGACACAGAATGTGTCAAACGAACCGTTCAAATGGGGACTCACAGGCGGCGCAACAAATGCTACGGTTAATATGGGTCTTTCAACATCCGGTGCAAATTACACAGCGTTTTGGGAACCCCCCACAGCAGAAGAAGGCTTTGATGTAAATGCAGACTGGAGCCTGACTTTGGACTGGTGTGTCGGACAGGATAGCGCATGCGAATTTATGATTATGACAGGCTCCGGCGTTAAAAGCGGTGAATTTACACGTAGACTTGGTACTGCAGGTAAGGGTACATACCAGATGGATATTAAGCGTGAAAACGGAGTTATATATTATAAAAGAAACACTGTTACAACTTTTACCAACTTGACCGCGGCAACGGAAAATGGCTTGAGTGCATCGAATGTTTTGAGAGCAGTTGGTATAAGACAGACTGTGGCTGCTAATTCCTGGATTGACAATGTAGTTCTTACACAGGGTGATAAGACATGGACAGAAGATTTTGATATGGCGACTCACCGCGATTTCCAGAATTCTGCATTGAAAATAAGTGACTACTTCATACCCAGTGCAAAGATAGTTGCAACAGGAGTTACAACTACAAACAAGGCGATAAAGCTTCCTGCAGGAGGATATGGATATTTTATTCTTCCTACAATTACAAATGGTGTATATGAGATTGAAGCAGATTATCGTGTAGCGGGTAAGTCGTGCGATTATCTTTACATAGGTTATGC
>JAZQCM010000038.1:0-4228 GCA_045546275.1 Clostridia bacterium
GGTAAAGCTTTTAAGGAAGCTAAAAAATACGGCGATGCAAAGTGCATTGCAACTTCAGAAGATAAGACATTCAGCTACATCCCCGAAATTACACCCGATATGGTGCGTGAGGATGCTGATTATGTTCATGTATGCTACAACAACACAATTTTCGGAACAAAGTTCCCCACAGTTCCTAATGTAGGCGACAAGGTTCTTGTTGCAGATATGTCATCCTGTATTACAAGCGAGCCTGTTGATGTTACGAAGTTTGGCGTTATATATGCAGGTGCGCAGAAGAATATGGCTCCTGCAGGTCTTACAGTTGTTATTATCCGTGAGGATTTGATGGGAAATGCCCGTGAGGATATCCCCACAATGCTTGATTATAAGACAATGGCTGATAATGACTCAATGTACAACACACCTCCCTGCTACGCAATTTACATTGCAGGTCTTGTTTACAAGTGGGCTCTCGAAAACGGTGGCCTTGAGGCAATGAAGGAAAGAAACGAAAAGAAAGCAAATATTCTTTATGATTTCCTTGATAATTCAACTCTTTTCAAAGCAACAGCAGAGAAAAACAGCCGTTCTATGATGAATGTATGCTTCGTTACAGGCGACGCTGACCTTGACAAGAAATTCTGCAAGGAAGCAGCTGAAGCAGGTTTCGTTAACCTTAAGGGTCACAGATCCGTTGGCGGTATGAGAGCAAGCATCTACAACGCGATGCCTCTTGAAGGCGTTCAGGCTCTCGTAGAGTTTATGGCAAAGTTTGAACAGGAAAATAAATAAAAAGGAACTGATCACTATGTATAATCTTTTAACACTTAACAAGATTGCAAAGTGCGGTCTTGACAATTTTGACAAAGTAAAATATGCAATCACAGACAACTGTGAAAATCCCGATTGTATAATTCTCCGTAGCTTCAATATGCACGATATGGAGCTTCCCCAGTCTCTTCAGGCAGTTGCACGTGCAGGTGCAGGTGTTAACAACATCCCCACAGATAAATGTGCTGAAAAGGGTATTGTAGTATTCAACACTCCCGGTGCTAATGCTAACGCTGTTAAGGAGCTTACTATTGCAGGACTCTTCCTTGCTTCCCGTGATATCGTTGGTGGTATCGAATGGGCAAAGACACTTAAGGGCAACGGTGCTGAAGTAGGCAAAATGGTTGAAAAAGGCAAGAGCAATTTTGCAGGCTGCGAAATCAAGGGCAAGAAGCTTGCTGTAATCGGCCTTGGTGCTATCGGTGTACTCGTTGCTAATGCAGCACATCACCTTGGTATGGAAGTAATTGGTTACGACCCCTATATTTCCGTTAAAGCGGCTCTCAGCCTTGACAGACACACAATTATTAAGAACGAGCTTAAGGATGCTCTTTGTGAAGCTGACTATATCACACTGCATCTTCCTCTTATGGATGCAACACGCGGTATGTTCAACGCTGAACTCTTCAAGTCCTCTGTTAAAAAGGGTGCGAAGCTCCTCAACTTCTCCCGTGGTGAGCTTGTTGATACAGATGCACTTAAGAGTGCTCTTGAGGTTGGTCTTATCTCCTCTTACGTTGTTGACTTCCCCTCTGACGAGGTTATCGGTCTTAATGGCGTAGTTGCTATTCCCCACCTCGGTGCTTCCAGTGCAGAGAGTGAAGACAACTGTGCTATTATGGCTGCAAAAGAGCTTATCGAGTATATGGAAAACGGTAATATTGTAAATTCCGTTAACTATCCTAACTGTGAGCTTCCCAGAACTGCAGGTGCTACCAGAATCACAGTTCTTCACAAGAACATCCCCAATATGATTTCAAGCATTACCTCCGCATTTGCCGGCAAGGGTATCAACATTGAAAACATGGTTAATAAGAGCCGTGGCGACTATGCTTGCACAATCCTTGATGTAGCTGATGCAGACGATGCAATTGCTGATGAATTGAAAGCAATTGAGGGAGTTATTAAGGTAAGGGTAATCAAATAATTATAAAATAACACACAAAAAGAGCTTGCGAATCGCAAGCTCTTTTGTTATGCCTCAAACTTATTTCTGATAAACAAAAATGCACTGTTCTTCACGATTGCTTTTCCGTGTTCTTCCACTATACTGCGGTAGTTTTCAGGGCACACTGTACCGAATTCAGACGCTTTAGGTATGTACGTGGGAAGCATGGTCATATAGTACTTATCCTTATAAGAATAAAGGTTTCCCCAGAAGCATTCACGCATCATATGGCACATCTTGATTACATCTTCAAAATCCAGAAGCTCAATCATTGTGCTTGCAGTTGATTTTTCTTCTTTCTTGTCCTTTAGATCTTTTAAATCTTTCTGCAAAAGGTCAAGGTTTATTTTTGAAAGCTTGTCAAATAGTGCCTTTTCTTCTTCATTATCAACCTTGGTAACAAAGAGTGTCATTTCACTTTTTTCTGCCTGAATAGCCGCTTCCACCACAAGGCGCGCATTGTCACAGGTAAAGCCCACTTCCGCTTCCGCACGTCGAAGAAGCTTGAAAAATGCTTCCCTTGATTCCGGAGAGTTTTTCGCCATTGCATCAAAGGAAATTCCAAGACCTTTGCAATCCTCGGCATTCATTGTTACTTTAATTTTGTTGGATTTTAAAAGTTCAAATTTCACTCTTATCACCTCTTTTTCATAAATTCTTTTTCTTCCACATCCCGGGAGTCATTCCCATATGCTTTTTAAAAGTACGGATATAAGTTTCCACGGCAGAAAAGCCTGCGGAAAGTGCCGCTTTTTCCACGGATTTGTCTTTCATTAAATACTCTATACTTTTAACACACCGTTTCTCACCTATATAGTCACCGGGTGTCACAGAAACATTTTCTTTAAACAGCTTTACAAGGTCCCTTTGGGAAAGACCTGAATACTCTGCAACGCTTCCTACCGTAAGCTGACAGGAAAACAGATTCTCCCCAATGTATGAAAGTGCTTTTTGAAAGGAAGCCTGTTTGTCTTCCCTTGTGCAATCCCGTACAAGTATACACAGCATTTCGATAGCTTTTTCAGTAGACATTCCGTCTTCAAAAAGGTTTTTTATTAAAGCCTTTTCATCTGCGTACACAAACGGGAGCTTTTTGTTTAAAAGCTTTGCCGCTTCTATAATGAGGATTTTCTCCCGTGCATCTCCATAGGATGTGCAGGGGAAATTACTCCTCAGTTTTTCAAGAAATGCAATTGCATTTCTGTTCTCATTACTTTCAATATATTTTACAAGTTCTTCACAGTATTCCATAAATTATCTGAAACGCTTCATTGCCGCTTCCATCTGGAGGTCAACAACCTTATCAAGCTGTGAATAATCATAGTCATTAAGGAACATATATAAACCTATTTCGGGAACACCTGTTATCTGGAATCCCAAAACTGCCTGCAAACGGGAAACTGCATCCTTTGTTGTATCGTCAAAGGTTTCGTCTGCCTCTTTCATATATCCAAGTGCCACAAGTCTTTGTTCAAGGGCAAGTGTCATTTCACCGTCTATATTTCCCTCAGGAATTTTTTCAAAGTCGATTTGCTGAAACTCGTCGGCATTTACAGAAAGAACAAGGTTTTCTACCTCAATATCGGGAGTAACTCCAATGGTATTAATTCGCTGTCCTTTATAGGAATAAAATTCACCTATTGTATATTTGAAGCCTGCACCGTTAACTGCACGGTTTAAAACCTGCATACTTCCCTTTCCGTAGGTTTTTGTTCCTAAAATTTTTCCTGCACCTCTTGACTGGATTGCCATTGCAAGAAATTCGCTTGCAGATGCACTGTGTTCGTTCACAAGCACAACTAAGTCAAAATTAGGTGCATGAAAATTTTCGCTGTAAAGGAATGTATTCTTTGATTCGTCTTTATAACGAAGCTCAGCAATTTTTCCTACACTTATAAAGATATTAGCCATGGCAATAGCTGCATTCAAATCACCACCAGGGTTATCCCTGAGGTCTAAAACTACATTTTCTACACATTTAGAACGAAGGTCTTTCACTACCTCTTCCATCTCCTTTGGAGCATTGGAGGTGAACTGCAAAAGCTTGATATACGCAGTGTCGTCATTAATCATTTCAGTTTCAATCTGAGAAACCTCCACAACATCACGGACACAGGTAAGTTCAAGCTCTTCCTTTCCGCGGAGAACTTTAATCTTTACCTCTGTTCCGATAGCACCTACAACAAGTTCTCTCACCTGTGCAGAATTCATACCTATCACAGACTGACCGTTAACTCCTACAATATA
>JAZQCM010000039.1:0-37374 GCA_045546275.1 Clostridia bacterium
TGCATAAGAACCAATCTCTTTCACTCCATCGGGGATTGTTATGCTTTTCACATTGCTTAACCCCTCAAACATTGCATTGGGTATTTTTTCCCTACCAGGCTCTATTTCTATTTCTGTAAGGTATTTTGCCCCTGCAAAGGGTCCTCCATGAGAAGCGTTTATATTTGTTATCGTTTTGGGAACTGTTATACTCTTTATACTTGTTCCTTCGAATATATGGTGACCCAGATACACCAAGGTGTCAGGAAGAACAATTTCCTCAAGGTTTGTGCAACCATCAAATGCGTAGTTGTCTATCCCTGTAACTGTCACACCGTCAATTGTATTTGGCAGCACCAGCTTTGTGGCACTTGTATCACTGTCGGTAATGGTGCCGGTGCTTGCATTAAACCATATGCCCCACTCCTCGTAATAAACTGCAGAGCTTGCCGCAACTATTGTTACATTCGGAATAATTGCAACAATCATAGTTAATACAATTATCATTGAAACAATTCTCTTCATATGTTTTCCTCCCCGGGTTTTCTACAATATTTGTATGACCATTATAATACAATTTTTTGTTAAAGTCCATAAAAAGTATTTTTTATTCCTCCCTCAGCATATTTTCAATGCACACTCCATACCCCTTTGTGGGGTCGTTTACCAGAACATGCGTCACCGCACCAACGAGCCTGCCGTTTTGTATAATTGGCGAGCCACTCATGCCCTGAACAATGCCTCCTGTTTTTTCAATCAATTCCTCATCGGTAATTGAAATAACAAGTCCCTTCAGTGGGTTTTTGCTTTTTGGCGAAACACGTGTTATTTCAATTTTATAATCCTTAATTTCCCCGTTCTTTAAGCTTGTCCGTATATAAGCCTCGCCCTTTTTAATTTCATTGGAGGGGGCGGTTTTCACCCTTTCGCCGGAAGGCTCTTTTTTTAGCTGACCGAATATCCCCACAGCCTCGTTTTTTTCAATGTTGCCAATAACCGGAGCACCCGTATTAAAAGCTCCCACAATTTCACCCGGGTTGCCCTTTTCCCCCTTAACCACACATTTCACACTGCATTCTTCAATACTGCCCTTTAAAACCTCAAACCTGACCGAGGTGTCGGAGTCGGAAATTCCGTGACCCAAAGCGCCGTAGGAAAGAGTGTCGGGGCACATGTAGGTAAGTGTGCCCACTCCTGCAGTGCTGTCACGGACCCAAAGTCCAATTCGTTTAAGCTTGTCAAATTCCGATAAAGAGGGGGTCAGCTTAACAAGCTCTTCCCCCTCCTTTTTCTTAACTAAAAGAGTGATTTCCCCCTGTGAGGCTTCGATAATTTTTGTAAAGTTGTCGGGACTGCCAACCTTTTGTCCGTTTATTTCTTTAATAACATCCCCGATTTCAATCCCCGCCTTTTCAGCAGGGGATTTTTCGTTTTCGCTCACTCGCCCAACCCCAACCACCACAAGGCCGTCGGAATAAAGGCGTATTCCCACGGTTTGTCCGCCTAAAATAACCTCTTTTTCTTCTAAAACCGTAAGCTTTACCTTTTTGTAGGGCACCCCGAAAATACTTGCCGAGGCGGCATAGTCCCCCAATTTTCTGGGGACTATTGCCTTGTTTGTAACCTCAATGGAGTTGTCGGTTGCCTCAAGCTTTATAAATTTTCCGTTTTCCCACTCTTTGTCCTTGTACATAACCACACTGTCGGGAAAGCTCACCTGCACACCTGTAAGGGAAGCGAAAAACATAACAACGCACAAAAAACTAATTAATCTTTTTTTCAAAAGACTCATCCTTTCACATGGGTTAAGGCGAGGGAAGTCGAACCCAATATGGTTTTAGTCGGCAAATTTTCCGCCATAGAGCACCAAAATACTCACCAATACAGTCAAGTATTGGTTCCATTTTTGGCACACTCTGACAAAAAATTTGCACGATTAAAACTCTACGACCCTTTTCGCAGGAAAAATTGATGGATTTTCGGTGCGGAGATTGCCGACAGGCCGACGCCTTTCAAAATCGACAAACCAAAAAGACGCAATTTTAACAAGAAAAGGGCATATGGGGTTCAACTCCCCTTGCCTTACCCTATGTACTCATCAAGTGGCAAAAACTTGTAGCCCAGGCTTTGTGCAGTTGTGATTATGTCCTTTAATGCATTGGCGTTGTCCTTTGAAACTGCGTGCAATAAAATCACACACCCGGGGTGAAGATTATCCACGGTTTTTTTGTAGGCGTAATCGCTTCCACGCTCCTTGTCGGTGTACCAGTCGTCGTAGGCAAAGGACCAGAAAACACTTGTGTAGCCCAAATTTTGTGTTACCGCAAGGCTTTTTTCGCTGTAGGCTCCCTCAGGTGGGCGAAAAAAAGTCATGTGCTTATGATATTTTTCGTAAAAGGCTCTGTCTAAGCTTAAAATTTCCTCCTCCAGCTTTTTAACCTCTTTAATGTCCGCGGTGCATGGGTGGTTCATGGTGTGGTTACCCACAATGTGCCCCTCGTTAACCATTCTGTCCAAAAGGGCAGCTTCCCGTTTAAAATAGTCACCTGTTATGAAAAACGCCGCCTTTACCCCCGTTTCCTTTAAAACGTCAAGTATTTTTTCGGTTTGCCCGTTTTCGTAGCCCTCGTCAAAGGTAAGGTACAAGTATTTTTCCTCACCCTTGCCCATATATATACATCCGTATTTATCCATTATTTCCTTTTGCTCATTGGTAAATTCGGGTTTTTCGGGTGCATTGCGTCGCATGCCCCAGCTCATTTTTTTCTCGGAAAGGCTTTCTATTTCCATTGTATTAAAAACCTCTTTTTCCCCCATAGTGCAGCCTGCCATCAGAAAAACCAAAACAAAAGCCAGAATTTTTTGCATAAAAAAACACCCCATATATATAATATGAGGTGTTTTGAAATTTTATTACAAATTTTAGTTCTTCTTTGCGCCGCTTTCCTTCCAGAGAGCCCAGAATGTGGGAGCAACGAAAAGAGAAGAGTAAGCACCGCAAACGATACCAACAATAATGGGAAGAGCAAATTCTCTGATAGAGGATACGCCCAACACATAAAGAGCACCGATTGTGAAGAGTGTTGTAAGAGATGAGTAAAGTGTTCTTGTGTAGCTTGTCTTAATAGCTGCATCAGCCTTTTCGCTGACTGTAGCCTTTCTCATCATTCTGTTGTTTTCACGAACACGGTCAAATACAACGATTGTAGCGTTGATGGAGTAACCGATAATTGTAAGTACAGCTGCTACAAAGCTTGTGTTCATTGTGAACTGGAACACAGAGTAGAACCCGAACATTAAGATTACGTCGTGAGCAAGAGCAAGAACAGCACTTACACCGCTCTTGAAGTCGAAACGGATGCTGATGTAAACAAGCATAAGAATGATTGCAAGAACAACAGCCTTGAATGTGTCACCGATAAGTCTTGCACTTGTTGTTGCAGAAACCTTATCAATGTTGATGGAAGCCTTCTGAAGACCTGTTGCTGCTGCAACTTCTTCTACTGCAACGTCTGTAGCTTCTTCAACTTCTGTTGCATCTTCGCTAACTTCTTCACCGTTGAAGTAGGAAAGAAGACCATTAACTACCATTTCTGTTTCTTCGTTTGTAAGCTCAGTAGCCTTGATGAACACGCCATCTGTGCCAACTGCCTGAATCTGTGTGGAAACATCAGCCTTTGCGTTTACAACAATAGCATTAATATCTTCTTCCATTTCAGCAGAGTAGCTGAAGCCTTCGGGAAGCTTGAATTCAAATGTTGTACCGCTTGTAAAGTCAATACCTAAGTTAAATCCTCTTACTGCCATTGAAAGAATGGACACTACAACGAGGACGATGGAAATTATAAAGAAAACTTTTCTGTGTGCACAAGGATTCTTAAACATTACGCATCCCTCCTTTTAGAAGCACCGTAAACCCACGGATTTCTGATACCAAAACCAACCATAATCTTAAGAAGGAACTTAGTAAGGAATACGGCTGTGAGAAGGCTGACAACAACACCAATGAAGAGTGTTTCTGCGAAGCCCTTAATTGTACCTGTACCGAAAATGTAGAGAACTACGCAGGAGATGATTGTTGTAACGTTAGAGTCAACAACAGCTGTGATAGCTCTCTTGAAACCGGAGTCAACACTTGCGCCAACGCTCTTACCGGAATTGAGCTCGTCCTTAATTCTTTCGAAAATAACAACGTTTGCGTCAACTGCCATACCGATAGAAAGGATAACACCTGCAATACCGGGAAGTGTAAGAGTTGTTCTGTAACCGCCTTCAACAAAGAAGCCTGCCATGATAAGGCATACGATAGAAATGTATGCAACAAGGCTCACGTCAGCAACCAAGCCGGGAAGACGATAAATAACAAGCATAAAGAGCATAACGAGGATTACACCGATAAGTGCAGCAAAGAGTGATGTTTCCAATGCTTCTGCACCAAGTGTGGGACCAACACTACGAAGCTCTGTATCCTTTAAGGAGAAGGGAAGTCTACCGGAGTTGATAATATCAGCAAGCTCCTTAGCGCTTTCCTTGTCAAAGCTACCGGAAATGATACAAGAATCAGAATCGATAACAACTTCAACGCTGGGCATGGAAACCAAAGTTTCGTCAAGTAAGATACCAATGTAGTTCATACCCTGGCTCTTAAGAGCAACTGCCTGTTCTGTAGCAGTCTTGAACTTTGCCTGACCTTCCTGTGTAAGAGTGAGCAACACATAGTGCTCGCTGTTACCATACTGGCTGATAGGACCAAACTGAGCTGCTGCAGACTGAACGTTTGTATCGTTACCTTCCATAACAACGTTGCCGTTTGCATCTACGAAGTTTAAAGCTGCTGTTTTACCAATAAGCTCAACTGCAGCGTTGGGATCGTCAATGTTGGGGATTTCAACACGGAGACCGTATTCACCCTGACGAGTAATTGTAGATTCTTTGTTTACCTGACTGTCAAGTCTTGCACGGATAATGCCTTCAGCACTGTCCATCTGTTCGGGGGTAACCTTATCAAGATCCTCTACATCGGGTTCAAATACAATAACACTACCACCTACAAGATCAAGACCCTGCTTAACACCGAGTTCTTTGTCAAGAACACCGGGAACACGAATGTTGCCAATAGTTACATCGCCGAATACCACGAAAGCCATGGAAACGATAATAGCCATTACCAACACAAATGAAATAATATTCTTTGCCTTCATTTGGATTTTTCCTCCCTTGTAATAATTGTCTTTTATGTAAAAAACATAATGACCAAATTGTATTATATCTTTTATTTATTCTTTCGTCAAGCTTTTTTTAATTTTATTCGCCATCTTCTTCAAGTGCTTCTCTTGCCTTAATGGCAATTGCACACTCTACTCTCTTTTTCTCCATTTCGCAGGCAATTTTGTAGGGCTTGTTCACATCGCCGTTCATGTTAATGGCATTTGCCGCACAACCGCCCGAGCAGTAAAATCTTGCCCAGCAGTTACCGCAATCTTCCTTGGTGTAAACATTGCTCTTCACAAAAACCTCACGAATATCCTTATCAATTGTGCCTTCAAAAACTGTGCCCATTTTGTACTTGGGGTCGTTTGCAAACTGATGGCAGGGATAAATGTCGCCGTTAGGTGTTACTGCCGCATACTCGTGCCCTGCACCACAGCCGGAAAGCATTTTGTATGCACAGGGGCTTTCGTTGAGGTCAATCATAAAATGGAAGAAGTTAAAGAACTTGCCATTTTTTCTTGATTCAAGAATTTTTTCAGCCAAAGCTTCGTATTCTTCAAAAATACGGGGCAAATCTTCCTTTTGGATTGCATAGCTTTCAGTTTCCTTTGCAACAACAGGCTCAACGCTTATCTGCTCAAAGCCTAAATTGGCTAAATGCAAAACATCTTCAGAAAAGTCAAGGTTGTCACGTGTAAAGGTGCCGCGAACATAGTAGTTGTCCTGGTTACGGCTTTCGGCAACCTTTTTGAACTTGTCCACAATAGAGTCATAACAGCCGCTTCCGTCCACTCTCACTCTTACCTTGTCGTGAACTTCTTTTCTGCCGTCAATAGATAAAACAATATTGCCCATATTTTCATTAATATAGTCAATTTTTTTATCATCAAGCAAAAGACCGTTTGTGGTAATTGTAAATCGGAAATTCTTGTTGTGCTTTTCGCCCTCTTTTTTTGCATACTCGGTAATTTCCTTTACCGTTTCAAAATTCATCAAGGGCTCACCGCCGAAATAGTCAATTTCAATATTTCGTCTTGAACCGCTTTCCTTAATAACAAAGTCAATTGCCTTTTTACCAACCTCAGGTGTCATGTTTTCTCTTTTGCCCATGTATTCACCGCCGTGAGCAAAGCAGTAACGGCATCTTAAGTTACAGTCGTGAGCAATGTGCAAGCAAAGTGCTTTAATAACCGACTTCTTTTCATTGAACTTTACTAATTCTCGGTAAATGTCCTTAGTGAAAAGCTGGTTCTTTTCCTTTAATTCCTTTAATTCACGCACAGCCTCCATGTGGCACTGTTCGTTGCAGCCTGCCTTTTTTGCTTCTTCCTCGTTGAAGTTGCCTTCCTCGTCAAAAAAGTCAAGCATTTGGTAAGCTGTGTCGTCCAAAAGGTGCACAGAGCCGCTGCACACGTCAAGGGCACATTTAACGCCTAAGGTATCAAACTTATGTACCATTAAATTTCATCTCCTATACAACATAAAATCTCAGGAGAAATCCTGAGATTTTACGAGTTATTTTATTCAAACTCTTAAAGGAAACTTATCTGCCTCTTTTTCCCTTTTTCTCACACTTCTGGTTAGCTACTGTACAAGAAGTCTTGCAAGCGCTCTGGCAGGATGTCTGGCATTCGCCGCAGCCGCCGTTTTCAACACTAAGAGCAAGGTTTGCTCCGCTTAAAGTCTTAACGTGCTTCATAATTAATATCCTCCTTATGTAATCGGAATAACCCAATTATAGTATTTTCTTGATTATAGCACACAATAAACGAAAATGCAAATGTTTTTTTTAATTTCTCAAACTTAAATTAACTCCTGCAATTCCCCCTGCCATACCTGTTGCCATGCAGTAAAAAATATGCATTAAAACATCGGTTGTAAAGCTTATGCCACCAAAAAGCACGTACCCCAAAAGATAAACTGAAAGCATGTACAAGCCGCCCGACA
This sequence comes from Clostridia bacterium, assembly GCA_045546275.1. Classification (GTDB taxonomy): domain Bacteria; phylum Bacillota; class Clostridia; order UMGS1883; family UMGS1883; genus RGIG1927. Next base: position 7,138 of record JAZQCM010000039.1, read on the forward strand.
CTCCCCCTGTGACAAATCCCTTTCTTTTAGCCTTTGCCGCTGAAAAAAGCCCTGCCATAAAAACCGACAAATAGTTTAAAACATAAACCGATGGGGTTACCGCCTCCTCGGGCAGTGGCGTGTAGCAAATTAAAAGGGCAAGAATTGCCATGAGAATAATTGTTATCAGAAAGGCTGTAACAACTGTTTTTAAGCATATTTTCATTGTGTAGAGCACATTTTTTTCACTTTGAAGCTCCATTTCATCACCTCAGTATATCTATATGTGCTCTCTTGTGATAAATTCCTCCCCAATTAAAAACAAATGCTTTATTGACACATTTTCATTGTAGAGATAATCGCAAAACCTCTCTGCCTCCTCCCTTAAGGGCGAAAAATCCTCAATAACCTTTTCCTCTCCGTTGCAAACAATGCCCACGTTGTAAATATCGGTTTCAAAGCTTTCCGAAAAAACCTTTTTCGCAAAATATGTAATGCGTTTATTTATTCCCTCCCCTTGTATCAAGAGCTTTCTTTCGTAGTTCATACCCACCCTCCTTTCGGAGTTTCAGTATAGGTTTTTTGTCCCGTTTTATGAAGTGGCTGATTTGTTTTATTGTCCTTTTCCGTTTTTTACCTGTGTTTTTAAAAGTAGCCTGTCGTTCTTTTCTGCATTTTCCGCAACATTTTTTTAACATTTACAGCAAAATAAAAGCGTGCATCACTGCACGCTTTTTTGTTAAACCTCCATAATTATGGGCAAAATCATGGGTTTTCTCTTTGTTTTGTCGTAAATAAAGTCCCCAAGCTCATTCCTGAGATTTGTTTTAATTGCATTCCAGTCATTCTGCTTGGAAATGAGAGTGTCCTGAATGCTGGTCTGGGCAACTATTCTGAGCGCTTCCATTAAGTCCTCATTATCTCTCACGTAAACAAACCCGCGTGAAATAATTTCAGGGCCCGAAACAAGCTTATTTTCCTTATTAAGAGAAAGCACCGCAATAATAATACCATCCTGAGCAAGATGCTTTCGGTCACGGAGCACAATGTTACCAACATCGCCAACGCCGTAGCCGTCAACCAAAATTTTGCCCGAAGGCACACTGCCTGTAACCTTGCCCTCGTCCTGGCTTAATTCCAGCACCTGACCGTTTTCAAGCTTAAAAATATTCTTTTCGGGAATACCCATGCTTTCCGCAATACCTGCATGCTTCAATAAGTGCCTCTGCTCGCCATGAACAGGCACAAAATACTTAGGCTTTGTAAGTCCCATAACGATTTTCAATTCTTCACGGCAGGCATGACCCGACACGTGAATTTCCATCAATGATTGATGGATAACCTCGGCACCTTTTTTGTAAAGCTCGTTAATAACATTGGACACAGCCTTTTCATTACCGGGAATAGGCGATGCAGAAATAATAACAAGGTCATCCTCGGTAATTTCAATTTTTTTATGGTCAGAAAACGCCATCCTTGTAAGGGCACTTGTTGGCTCGCCCTGACTGCCTGTTGTAATAATTACAAGCTGATGGTTATTGTATTTTCTAACCTCTTCAAGCTGAATAAGTGTTCCCTCGGGAATACTCAGATACCCAAGGCTTGTTGCAACCTCAATAATATTTATCATGCTTCTGCCGCTTACCGCAACCTTTCTGCCGTGCTTTACAGCAGCCGAAATAATCTGGCTCACTCTGTCAACATTTGAAGCAAAGGTAGCAACAATAATTCTTTTTTTAGTTCCGGAAAAAATACTGTCAAACTTTTCGCCAACGCTTCTTTCGCTCATGGTGTAGCCGGGTCTTTCAGCGTTTGTGGAGTCACTCAAAAGTGCCAAAACACCCTTGTTGCCCAACTCGCCGAAGCGTGCAAGGTCCATCATTTTACCGCCAATTGGCGTACAGTCAATTTTAAAATCACCTGTGTGCACAATAACCCCTGCAGGAGTTTTAATTGCAACACCTGCCGCATCGGAAATGGAATGGTTAACACCCAAAAATTCCACGCTGAAATTTTTGGAAAGGTTCACCACATCCCCTGCCTTTACACGGTTAAGCTTTGACACAGACAAAATGCCGTGCTCACGGAGCTTTTGCTCCACAAGGCCTATTGTGAGCCTTGTTCCGTACACAGGCACATTAATTTCACTTAAAAAGTATGGAATACTTCCAATGTGGTCCTCGTGGCCATGTGTGATGAACAGTGCTTTCACCTTCTCCTGGTTTTTCAAAAGATAAGTGATGTCCGGAATCACCGCATCAACACCGGGCATGTCGTCATTGGGGAAGGCCATCCCGCAGTCCAGTAAGATAATTTCGTCGCCATACTCGAACACTGTAAGGTTCTTGCCTATTTCTCCCAATCCGCCCAGAGGAATAATCTTTATTTTATTTTTCTTTGCCATAATAACCTCCGTTCTTAATTAGTGCCGTTCAAAAAATCTCTTTTATTATATCATTTTTTCACCACAAAGTCAACCTTACTGTTTCATTGTACATACACCTAAGTTAAATTATTCCTGTTTTTGAAAATTTTAAACAACAAAAAATTAATACAAAGCTGCTTTCACATCCAAGAAAACCGTCACATAATTTCAGAAAAAAACTGTCGAATTTTACAAGTTTTTTCCGAAATGAGCAAAAACTATTGACATTTAGCTTTTTTATGTTAATATAAAATCAAAGAAACGAGGTGCGAAAATGATTCAGCGAAAAGAATATTTAGACAATTTAACAGCACTAAAGGATAAGCAGGTTATCAAGGTTATTACAGGCGTCAGAAGATGTGGTAAATCCACCTTGTTTGAGTTGTATATTGACCATTTAAAGCAAACAGGTGTGGAGAATGAGCAAATTATATTGGTTAATCTTGAAGATCTTGAAAATGCAGATTTACTTGATTACAAAGCGTTATACAATTATATAACCTCAAAGCTGGTCCCCGACAAGAATAATTACATTTTTATTGATGAGGTTCAGAAGTGTAGTGAGTTTGAAAAAGCTGTTGACAGTCTTTTCATAAAGAAAAACTGCGATGTTTACATTACAGGCTCTAATGCTTATTTACTGTCAGGCGAGCTTGCAACATTGCTTTCGGGAAGATATATTCAGATTGATATGTTGCCTTTTTCCTTCAAGGAATACTATGAGGCAACAAAAGAAAGCGGAAAAACCAAAAGAGAAATCTTTGCCGAGTTTTTAAAATACGGCTCTTTCCCCTACGTTGCTTATCTTGAAAACAATGAAAAAATTATAAATCAGTATATCGAAGGCGTATACAATACAATTCTTTTAAAAGATGTTGCTACAAGAGAAAAAATCAATGATGTTTCTGTATTGGAAAACATACTTAAAACTGTTGCTTCAAGCATTGGAAGTCCCATTTCCACAAAGAAAATCAGCGACACGCTTATATCAAGCGGCAGAAAAATTTCGCCTAACACCGTTGAGGCATATTTAAGAGCTTTGACCGACAGCTATATTCTATACAATGCAACAAGATACGATATAAAGGGCAGACAGTTCTTAAAAACTTTAGGCAAGTATTATTTTGTAGATTGCGGCATCAGAAATCATATTATAAGTCAATCCTCAAAAGATTTAGGTCACCTTCTTGAAAACGTGGTTTATCTTGAGCTTTTAAGAAGAAAAAATCGGGTTAATATAGGTAAGTTAGCCGAAAAAGAAGTAGACTTTGTTGCTACCAATATGAACGAGGTTGAATATTATCAGGTTTCTGCAAGCGTGCTTGATGAAACCACCTTAGAGCGGGAATTGGCACCGTTGAAAGAAATAAAAGACAATTATCCTAAAACTCTTTTAACCCTTGACGATATTGGCAACGGAGCAAATTACGAGGGCATAAAACAAATAAATGTGATTGATTTGCTATTGAATTAATTAATAAAATACCCGTTACACCTATGAGTAACGGGTATATTTTTTTATCTTGTAATTTCCAGAACCTTGTTTTCTTCGTCTGTCACAACAGTAACATTTTCAACATAGTTAAGAAGTGGTGCTATTTCAACAATAATTTCACCGTTTTCAACGTAGAATTCTGCGTTTGTAAGGTTCAATTCCTCACCAATGGAAATTGTTGTTTCGCCTTCCTTCACCGATGCGCCACTCTTAAGTGTGAGCTTAACCTTGCCTTCTGTTTCGTAGGTGTATTCTTCGCCCAAAGCATCCAAAACGGCTCTTACCTCGCAAAGAACGCCTGATGAAGTGTCGGGACGGTATGCAGCACTCTTAAATTCAACTGCCTTTCCGTTTACCTTAACTGTGTAAACATCCTTTTCGGCAATTTCTTCAACAATCCACTTCTGGCTCAAGGAGTCGCTTGCATTGTTCTGAACAATGTCATCACCAACAACATCCATTGTAAGAACCGAGGATTTTGAAATAAACTTAATTGTGTTGTCGTTTTCCTTAACCATGTGCCACTTCTGGTTGTCACCTGCGTTGGACTGGTACACAATAAGTACCTCTCCTGCCTTTTTGGAAAGACCGGGCACGTCAATTGCCTTATTTGCATTTACATTAAGCATTGTGTAGGTTTCGGTGCCTGCAAGTCCCATCTTCCAGATTGCTTCCTTAGTGTTTTCATCGCCGTCAATTGTTGTGAGCTTGCCGTCCTTAACTGCAAGAAGCTTGCCTGTTTCCACGTTTTTAATAACTGCACGGAAGGAAACATCCTTCTTCACACGAACCTTTGCAGTTTTAATGTTTTCCTTAACAAGCTTGTCGAAAAGTGTTTCTTCCTTTACTTCTTTAACATTTCTTTCTCTTGCCTGCTGCATGGTTTCGCTCATGCCGCCTGTTAATCCAAAGGGCACGGAGGAAATTTCAATTGTGCTTTCGGGAATGCCCTCCATTTTTGCAGTAAGTGTCATTTTGCCTGCATTGCGACTGCTTCTTATAAACACACGGTTTTTACCGCATTCAGCGTAGCAGTAATTTTTGTGGATAACACTTGTTTCGTCAAACATACCTGAGTTGTAGCCACCTAAGAATGTGCCTTCGCCCTCAAAGGTAAAGTCAATTCTGTCATATTCAAGAGGACAAACATTGCCGTTTTCGTCAACAACCTCAACGTCAACGTAGCAAATGTCGCTACCGTCAGCACGAAGACCCTCGGGACCTGTCACAGGAGTAAGACGGATTGATGCCTTTTTGCCAACTGTGTCAATTCTGTCCATTGCAATAACCTTGCCCTCAGTGCTGTATGCAACTGCACTTATGTAGCCTGACTGAGTAACATCCACGTTGGGGAATTCAAACACATATGTGTCACGGGGCATTGTGCATGTGCCAACCAAGCCTCCGTTTACATAAAGCTCAATTTTGTCACAAAGCTCTGTACCGATAACATATACTGTTTTCTTTGTGGGGTCACGGCGAAGTACCGTGTCATTGTACTCCCAATATGTGCCGTTAAAGGTTTTGTCGTTGTAGTTGTAGTTTTCTTCGGTGTTTTCGGGGTAGTTCCAATGGCCCACAATGTGTACCTCTGCCCCTTCACTCTGCATAACCCTAACTGCGTTAAAGCATTCCTTTTCAATTCTCACAGGGTCAACACGGCCTGTTGTTCTGCAGTTTTCACTACCAGCGTTTCTGCCGTGCATGTTGGAGTCGGACCAAACCATCATTGCTGAGCCTGAGTAGTAGTCGTTGCCTGTGCTGCCGCCAACACGGTTGTGGTAGAAGTAGCCGTAGCCGTCAACCTCGCTTGCAAGGGCAACGCTCATATCCTCCTGGTTCAAATCCCACACGTCGTAGCCGTCGGTTTTCTTTGCACCTGCGCCCAGCCACTTGTTAACATAGTCAAAGTTCGGAGGCGAATAGTCGTCCCACACTCTTCTTGGTGCTTCGTCACGCTTGTATTCGGTTTCAATCATGGGCATGTGCTTATTAATTTCGTTCATTGAGCCCTTTGCCCATGCGTCGTAGCGGTAAATCATTGTGCCAACCCATTCAGCCGCCTGAATTTGTTCAACAGTTGTTATACTTCTTGAACCCATAAACTTTCCGCCGTAGGGGTCAAGAAGGTTTTTTATGTCGGTCATTTCCTGCATGTGCTCTGCGCTTATTGCCGCATTACCTGCCTCGTAGAAAATAACCGAGGGAGAGTTACGGAAGTAAATAATTGCATCACGCATTGCTTCCATTCTCATGTCCCAGCTTCTGCCCGAGGTGTCGCCTTCCTTATCGCCTGCAGGGCAAACAGACACAACGCCGTACTTGTCGCCTGAACGGATAGCCACAGGCTTTGGTGTTACGTGCATCCAACGGATAAAGTCTGCACCTGACTTACGCACAAGCTGCATGTCAAAATCACTGAGCCAGTCGTTGGCAACACCAATAACCGCCCATTCATTTGTACTGCGCTGTGCATAGCCCTTAAGGTAGGTGGACTTTCCGTTAATTAAAAGTCCGCCGTTGTCAATGTCAAACTTAACCTCTCTGAAGCCTGTTGTTTTTTTCTGCACGTCACAAACCTGACCGTTAATAGTGATTGTTGTGTAAACATCGTAAAGATAAGGGTTGTCAATGCTCCAGAAATTAATGTTTTCTGCTCTGCCGCTTAAGTCAATATATGTCACGTCAACCGTGTCGGCATTTGTGGGCAGTGGGTTTTCGCTGTAGGCATCAAAGGGCACAACAGTTTCAAGCACCACGCCCTTGTCCTTTGCCTGAGGTACAACCGCTTCCTTTTCAAAGTGTGAAACTACCTTGTCCCCGTCTGTAACGTAAACATCAATTTTAACGTTTTCGTCCTTATCGCTTTCATTTCTCACTTCTGCCTTCACGTTAATTGTGGCAGAATTGCCCTTAAGGTCAAAATCCGAGGCGTAAATGTAGTTACCTGTTGTTTTAAGGTTGTTGTACAAGGGTCTTGTCTGGTAAACAAGACCTGTCACATACAAGTTCACATTGCCGGTAATACCGCCCTGCACCTCGTTAAAGTCCTTCTGGTTCCACTGGTGGCTTGCACCTGAGTGGTCGCCCGGTGTGTTACCGGGGATTGTTTCCTGTGTGGTGAACTGTGCACCACGGTAAGCGCAGTTGTCGCTTATTAATGCAATAAGGTTGTCGCCCTCTGTCACAAAGGAAGAAATGTCAAAGCCAACAGGTGCAGTGCCTGCCTCGTAGTAGCCCACAAATTTTCCGTTTATGTAAAGATAAATACTTTGTCTTATTGCTTCAAATTCCAAAATAAGCTTTTTATTTGTCACATTGTCCAAAGTAAAATGCTTTCTGTACATCATGTAGCCACGGTAAAGAGAAGCTTCGCCTGCGTCCTTAATAAGATTATCAAAGGAGTCCTCCGCATTCACCGCATGAGGCACGCTTACATCCTCCCAATCAGAATCGTCGTAGTCAATTTCAAAAAACTGTTTGCCGTCCTTCACCATGCTGTCCATGGCTTCCTTCATGGGATGCGAAACACGGGTTTTTGCAAACTTCCAACCCACGTTCATGTTAAAAACTTGTTCTTTTAAATCAGGCATTTTAATCTCCTCCCCTAATACATTGCAAACACTCACAAGCTGCAAAAGCATCACAAGTGCCACAAATAATGCAATTTTTTTCATATTCTAAAACCTCCTTTGACTACATTATAACGCAAAGCCTCCGCTTTTTCCATTTCATATATTGTTAATTATATTGCAAATATTGTCTTTTTGTTTTATAATACTTACGAGGTGATAGTATGATTTCGTTCCGACAAAAGGATTACATGTATTCCTACAACAAAATGAAGCCCAAAGTTTTTTCAACCCATCTTCACCAGTATTACGAATTTTTATACTTTGCCTCGGGCAACGCCTCCTACCTTGTGGAGGGCAACGAATACAGCGCCAAAAGCGGCGATTTGTTCATAACACGCCCTGGCGAGCTTCACTCCATCGCCTTTTTGTCCAATGAGGATTATGAAAGATATTTTATCCAGATTTCCTCCTCCTTTCTTTCCGATTTGCCTGTTGACATGCTCCGCTTTATTAACTCCTCCCCCTTTGGCGAAAACAACAAAATCCCCCATCACTTGGTGGAAAAAAGTAATATTTTCCAAATTTTCAAAAGCATGGGCAGCTGCGTTCTGGAAAAAAACGAGGAAACAAACGTTGTTTCAAAAGCCTATGTTATTGAACTTTTGCACGAAATCAACCGCCTTATTCCTTTTATAAATAACGTTGAAGCAAAGGAAAACGAGCGCATACAAACCGTTAAAGCCTACATTAACGAAAACCTTAAAGGCGAAATTTCCCTTGATTCAATTGCCGAAAAGGCGTATATTGACAAATATTATCTTTGCCACCTTTTTAAAAAGGAAACAGGCATAACCATTAAGGACTACATTAACCTTCAGCGTATTGCCCTTGCAAAAAAGCTTATTGAAGAGGGCAAAAACCCCGCTTCGTTTTACCGTGATTGCGGCTTTAACGACTATTCCTCCTTTTACCGTGTTTTCAAAAAGCTGTCGGGAAAATCCCCCCGTGAATTTTTCAAATAACAAAAAACTGCTTTTTCAAGCAGTTTTTTATTTATTCACTGAACTGTCCGTTATACAACAGTGCATACATACCATTTAACGCCAGAAGCTCTTCATGTGTACCACTCTCCTGAACACGACCGTCATTAATAACAACAATCTTATCCGCATTTTTAATTGTGGACAATCTGTGTGCAATAACAAAGCAGGTTCTGCCGTACATAAGGTTTTTCATAGCTTCCTGTATTTTAATTTCGGTACGGGTGTCAACCGAGGAGGTCGCTTCGTCCAAAATTAAAATTTCGGGGTCGGCAATCATAGCTCGTGCAATAGAAAGAAGCTGTCTTTGACCAACCGAAACATTTGATGCATCGTCGGTTAAAACCGTGTCGTAGCCTTCGGGGAGACGCTCAATAAACTCGTGACAGTTTGCAAGACGAGCAGCGTATTCCACTTCTTCATCACTTGCATTAAGATTACCGTAGCGGATGTTTTCACGCACCGAAACCGAGAACATGTGTGTGTCCTGCAAAACTATTGCAATCTTACTTCTTACCGAGTCCTTTTTAACGTTCTGAATGTTTGTACCGTCAATTAAAATTTCTCCCTTGTTAACATCGTAAAAACGAGTTAAAAGGTTTACAATTGTTGTTTTGCCTGCACCTGTAGGACCAACAAAGGCAATTGTCTGCCCTTCCTTTGCTTCAATGGAAACGTCCTTTAAAATAAGCCTTTTTTCGTCGTAGCCGAAGTCAATATTCTTAACCTCCACATGACCCTTTACATGGCCCAATTCCACATGGCTTTCCTCGCCCACATATTCATTTGGCTCATCCATAACTTCAAAAACTCTTTCCGCACCTGCCAGGGCTGACTGGATTGTTGCAAAAAGGTTTGCAATTTCGTTAATGGGACGAGAAAACTGAGTTGAGCATGAAAGGAACACCACAATTTCGCCAATTTCCAAAGTTTCAAAGCCAAAAACTGTAACAACTGCCAAAAGTCCGCCAATAAATGCAGTAACCGCATAGTTAAGGTTGGAAAACATGTTCATAATTGGCCCAACCGAGCCACTTATTACTTGTGCCTTAACAGCATTTTGATAATATTCACGGTTTTTCTTTTCAAAGTCCTCACAAACCTCGTCTTCACGGCAGAAAACCTTAACCGCATACTGACCTGAGATTGTTTCTTCAATGTGACCGTTCAATTCGCCCAACGCCGCCTGCTGACCCTTGTAAAAACGGGAGGTGTATTTTGCAATTTTCTTTGTGATAAAAAGCATTAAAGGCACAAGAATGAGTGTTACAATTGTAAGTGGAATGCTTATGTAAACCATCATACAGAAGGTGCCGATAAGCATAATCACACCCGACACAATCTGCGCAACCGAGGTGGAAAGGGTTTGGTTCAAGGTGTCCACATCGTTTGTCATTCTGCTCATCAGTTCACCGTGGGTACGCTTGTCAAAATAGGCAACCGAAAGCTTTTCCATTTTGGAAAAAAGCTCCATGCGGATTTTTTGCACGGTTTTTTGGCTGATTACTGCTAAAAGTATGCTTTGCACACCCTGCGCCACTGCGCTCACAAGGTACAATCCAATCAAAAGGGTAAGGTTACCCATAATAAAATCAAAATCAATCACAGGTTCTGCAATTGCGTTAATAACAGGCTTTTGCAAGTATGTTGCCACAAGGCTTGACAAGGTCTGGAACACAACAAGCAGCAAAACTGCACAAATTGCAAACTTAAAAGAGCCAAGATAGCCAATTACCCGAAAAAGTGTTCCCTTGGCATTTTTAGCTTTTTCTGTAGGTCTCATTCCAGGTCCCCCCGGTCTTCCACCGGGGCGAGGGGGTCCGCCCATAGGTCCACGCTGTTCTGCTCTCATTCCTCGTCACTCCTTTCCATTTGTGAATAGTAAATTTCTTGGTAAACGGCATTGTTTTCCATTAATTCATCATGTGTGCCGCTTCCCACAATCTGTCCGTTTTCCATAACTAAAATTTTATCAGCATCTCTTACTGCGCTTATTCTTTGTGCAATAAGTATAACAGTGGTGCCGTCCATTTCTTCACGGAGCATTTTTCTTATTTTGCCCTCGGTTGCGGTATCCACTGCACTTGTGGAGTCGTCAAAAATAAGTATTTTCGGCTTTTTAATAAGTGCACGTGCAATGGAAAGTCGCTGCTTTTGTCCACCCGAGAAGTTAACGCCTCTCTGACCGAGCACCGCATCATAGCCGTCGGGGTTTTTGGAAATAAATTCCGATGCCTGTGCTCTTTCTGCCGCTTCTTTAATTTCTTCTTCTGTTGCATCATTTTTACCCCAGCGAAGATTGTCGGAAATTGTGCCTGTGAAAAGTATCACATTCTGCAGCACCATTCCCACTCCCTCACGGAGGGTTTCAATGTCATAGTTTCTTACATCAGTTCCGTCAACTATTACCTGACCGCCTGTAACGTCGTAAAGTCGGGGAATAAGGTTAACAAGGGTTGATTTGCCTGAGCCTGTTGAGCCTAAAATGGCAAGGGTTTCACCGGGGTTAACGGTGAAGGAAATATTTTTCAAAACATCCTCACCGCCTGCGTCACGGTAGCGGAAGGATACGTTCTTAAATTCAACCTTACCTTCACTAACCTTTGTTGTACGAGGTGCTTTGCCGTTTTCAATGTCAACCTTTTCGTCCAGAACCTCATTAATTCTTGCTGCAGAAGCCGATGCACGGGAAATTGACATGAACATCATGCTCATCATCATAATTGATGACAAAATTCGTGTTGCATACATAATAAACGCCGAAACCTCGCCAACCTCCATGTTGCCCATGCCAACAAGGTTTGCACCAAACCACATAATTGCAACAACCGAAATGTTCATTACAATACTAACTCCGGGCATCATAAGCGCCATAAGCTTGTGTGCACGGATGGAAATGTCAACATAATCGTCATTAGCCTCACCAAAGCGCATGGTTTCGTGGTCTGCACGGTTATACGCCTTTACAACTCTTATGCCTGTAAGGTTTTCCTGAATAACAGCATTCACCTTGTCAAGCTTACCTTGCACAACCTTAAAAAGCGGGAAGGTTTTTTTAATATTAAATGCAATAATGCCCACAATAATGGGAATTGCCACTAAGAAAACAATTGCAAGCTTAGGCTGCAGTCTTACAGCGTAAATAATACCGCCCACAAAAAGCATTGGTGAACGCACCATCATTCTCAGCGCCATGCCCACAATGTTCTGGAGCATTACAACGTCGTTTGTTGTTCTTGTAACCAGGCTTGCTGTGGAAAACTTGTCAATATTTGCAAAGGAATACTGTTGTATTTTTTTGTAAATATCGTCACGAAGCCTGTAGCCAAAGTACTGGCTTGCCTTTGTTGCAAAATAGCCGCAGCCAACGCCGCCAATCATGCCCAAAACCGCAACCAGCATCATTTCTATGCCCTTTTCCAAAATGTACATCTGCCCCATTCCCTGACGGATGCCCACGTCCACAATGTCGCTCATAATGTCGGGCTGGCGAAGGTCGCAGTAAACCTCAAGTATCATGAGCACAGGCGCAAGAATTACCCACACCCATGCACCCTTAAGATATTTCAGATACCTTTTCATTTATTTTCCCCCATTTCTAAAAGCTCTTTTAACCTGTCACGCTTTTTCCCAAGTAAGTAGCGGAAGGTTTCAATTTCCTCTTTTGTAAAATCCTTGTATATTTCCTTTTCCATCTTTGAAATTGCGTCGTCGCATTTTCGTTGAATGTCCCTGCCCTTTTCGGTAATAAAAACTCTCATTATTCTCAAATCGTTTTCATCGCTTTTTCTTTCAATCAAGCCGTTTTTTTCCATGGTCTGGAGCATAACGGTAATTGTTGCAGGGGTAAGATGCTCAATTTTTGCAATATCTGACTGCTTGCACCCGTCATGGTCGGAAAGGTATTTTAAAATTGGCGGTTGCCCTTTTCCCAATCCGAACTGACTAAGGGTTTGATGAAACACAGTAAAATGAAGCCTGTTAACTTCTCTCACACGCTTTTCAACCTCTCGCATATTGCACCTCCATATTTTAGTTAGCACACTAATTTTAGCATACTAACTATTTTTTGTCAATAGCACTTGACAGTTATGATATAATAAATTTGGTGATAATTATGAAACAAACAACCCTTTGCTACATTGAAAAAGACAATAAATATCTTATGCTACATCGCACAAAAAAAGAAAAGGATGAAAATAAAGACAAATGGATTGGCATAGGCGGAAAAATTGAAGAAGGCGAAACCCCCACACAATGTGTTCTCCGCGAAGCAAAGGAGGAAACAGGACTTACCTTAAACGAAGTAATCTTCCGTGCAATTATTTATTTCCGCAACAGCTTTTATGCCGATGAGGACATGTACCTTTTCACCTGCAATGATTTTTCGGGCACCATTAAAGAGTGCGACGAGGGTGATCTGGAATGGATTGATAAAGAAGAATTGTATAACCTCACCCTTTGGGAGGGGGACAAAATATTTTTGAAAGAGTTATCCACCTCCGAAAGCTTTTTTGAATTAACCTTAAACTATGAGAAAGATAAATTAATAAGCCACGAATTTAAAAACGGCGATGCATAAGCACCGCCGTTTTTCTTTTTTATAACAAGCCTTCAATAATCTTCACACAGCCATCAATGCCGAATTTAGAAGAGTCAAGGCAAATGTCGTAGCTTTCGCAAGCGCCCCACTTCTTTGTGGAATAGAAGTTGTAGTAGCTTGCTCTTTCCTTGTCAATTCTTTTCACTCTCTTTTCAGCCTTGCCGGGAGCAATACCGTCACGCTCAATGGCACGCTGAATTCTGTCTTCAATGGGAGCTGTAATGAACACGTTTATTACGTTGTCGTTGTTTCTTAAAACATAGTCAGCGCATCTGCCCACAATAACACAGCTTTCTCTTTCGGCAATTTTTTTAATTGCCTGCATCTGTGCAAGGAAAACCTTGTGGTTTAAGGGCATTTCGCCTGAGTCGTACTTAGTTGCAGAGAAGGACAAAAATGCGGAAATGGGCTTTTCGTCATTTCTTGCAAAAACCTCGGGGCAAAGTCCCGATTCCTTTGCCGCTTCAACAAGAAGCTCACTGTTGTAGCACTTAATGCCTAAATCTTCGGCAATCTTCTGTCCGATAAGTCTTCCTCCCGAACCGTAGCTACGACCGATGGTAATAATAGTTTTTTTCATTTTTATTCCCCTTTCTGTATTTATTGCTCTAAAGCTTTTTTCTTTCTGTTTGCTTCCTTTGCTCTTAAATCAGCGTTTAAGATTTTCTTTCTTATTCTCAAATGGTTAGGTGTTACCTCAACCAATTCATCCTCAGCAATAAATTCCAAACATTCCTCCAAGCTCATTTCCTTGGGCGAAACAAGCCTTAAGGCTTCGTCACTGCCTGCAGCACGCATGTTTGTTGCCTGCTTTTTCTTACAAACATTAACAACAATGTCCTCACCACGGGCATTTTCGCCAACAACCATGCCCTCGTAAACCTCAACGCCTGCACCAATGAACATTGTTCCTCTGTCCTGAGCGTTGAAAAGTCCGTAAGCAACGCTTTCACCGGTTTCGTAGGAAATAAGCGAGCCACGTGAACGGGTGGAAATTTCGGTAGGTGTGTAGGGCTCGTAAGAATCAAACACATGGTTAATAATGCCGGTTCCCTTTGTTGCGGTCAGAAGCTCACTACGGTAGCCAATAAGACCACGTGCAGGGATTTTGAATTCCATTTTTGTGTAGCCCTGTGCAGAGGGGGTCATGTTTGTCATGTTGCCTCGTCTTAAGCCAATGCCCTCCATAACAACCCCTGTATATTCATCGGGCACGTCAACTGTCAAAAGCTCAATAGGCTCGCACAAAACTCCGTCAATTTCCTTGTTGATTGTCTGAGGTCTGGAAACCTGGAATTCGTAGCCCTGACGGCGCATGTTTTCAATAAGCACACTAAGGTGAAGTTCCCCTCTGCCCGACACAACAAAGCTGTCGGGTGAATCGGTTTCCTCAACACGTAAGCTAATGTTACTTTCCAATTCCTTCATGAGTCTGTCACGGATGTGACGACTGGTTACATAGTCGCCATCTCGTCCTGCAAAGGGAGAGTTGTTAACAGAAAAGGTCATTGACAAAACAGGCTCGTCAACCTCAACAAATTCCAATGGCTCAACAACCCCCTGCTCGCAGATTGTGTCGCCTATATTAATTTTTTCAATACCACTTATTGCAACAATTTCACCTGCACCTGCTTCGTCCACAACCTCTTTTTTAACGTCCTTATAGGTTAAAATTTTTGTGGCTCTTGCAGTGTAGGGCTTTTCGCCCTCACGGCACACGGTAATGGGCATGTTTGTTTTAACAACACCACGGTTAATTCTGCCCACGGCAATTCTTCCTGTAAATGCGTCGTAGTCAATGTTACTTACAAGCATCTGGAAAGTGCCTTCTCGTGTGTCAGCAGGTGAAGGAATATGTTCAAGTATAATGTCAAACAAAACGCTTAAATCATCGGGATGGTTTTCAGGGGCCAAAGAAGCCCAGCCGTCACGACCCGAAACATACACAACAGGTGCTTCAAGCTGTTCCTCGGTTGCATCAAGGTCAATGAATAAGTCAAGTAATTCGTCTGTAACCTCGTAGGGGCGTGCATTTGGTCTGTCAACCTTGTTTATTACCATAATGGGGCAAAGATTAAGTGCCAATGCCTTTTTAAGAACAAATCTTGTCTGAGGCATACAGCCTTCAAAGGCGTCAACAAGTAAAAGCACACCGTCAACCATTTTAAGTCCGCGTTCAACCTCGCCGCCAAAGTCGGCGTGTCCGGGAGTGTCCAAAATATTAATCTTCACGCCCTTATATTCAAGGGATGTATTCTTGGCAAGGATTGTAATGCCTCTTTCCTTTTCCAAGTCGTTTGAGTCCATCACTCTTTCGTCAACCTGCTCATTTTCACGAAAAACACCGCTTTGCTTGAGCATTGCATCAACCAAGGTTGTTTTGCCGTGGTCAACGTGAGCAATAATTGCGATGTTCCTTATATTCTGTGGTTCTGTCATATAAATTCCTCCGATGTATAATTAATCAACCGAAACTCCGTTTGCAAAGTTTCATCCTGACCTCTTCACTATTCCCTTTTACCTTTTCCCTGTAACAGAAAAATAATTTCTTTATTTTTCTGTTACAAAAGCGCTCCAGGTATCCGCAAACTGCAAAAGTAAAAGCAGCGGACATTCCTTTGTTGCAACGCTCTTGTTGTCGTCAACGTACTGACCGTCGTGGTAAATAATTGCCTGCACCTCTTCTTCGGTTAAATGAATGTAAGGAAGTGCTAAATACAAGCTCCTCACAGGCACCGACAAATAGGTTAAGTTATTATTAAAGCTGTAGGGCACCGATGCCGAATATCCAAACTGCTTTTGCCGTGGTGTAGGCTCGTTTTTAATATACTGAGGGTTGTTTGGCATGCCAACCTTTCCCAAATCGTGAATAAGTGCCACAATGACACAGCTTTCATCTGTGATTGAGGGTGCTAATGCATGCTTTATTCTGAGCATATTTTCGCACACGTTAACGCTGTGCTCTAAAAGCCCCTGCTCCTTTGAAAGATGGAACCTTGTAGATGCCGGTGCCGTAAGATACTCCGTTTCATTTTCCATAAATTCAATAAGCTTATCAAATTCTTGTTTGCGCTCTGTAACAACGCTTTTCAATCTTTCATATCTTTCCAAAACTGTGGGCATCGCATTTTCTCCGTTCTCATTCTTTTTCTAATTTATTATACAATACTATCCATTTCTTTGCAACAAAAAATTTAAGGACTTTGCCTTTGCAAAGCCCTTAAATTTTTACACAGTTTCAATACTCATAGTATTTGTGCCGTTTTTACTTTCAATGTCGTTATCAAAAAGTATAACAACCGTGTCGCCCTTTTTAACAAGACCGTACTCAATTGCCTTTTCCTTAGCCTGCTTTATAATATCCCTTGCTCTGTCCTTGGGCTCACCCATCAGCGGCACCACGCCGTAATATGCCGACAAGCTCTTGTAAACATCTTCCTTTGTTACAATTGCCACAATGGGAATTTCGGGACGAAAACGTGAAAGCTCACGGATTGTTGTGCCGCCGTTTGATGCGGCAATAATTGCACTTGCATTAATTTCGGGCACAATGCTCTGCACCGCATGGCATATAATGGACATGTAGGGGTATTTGGTGTTTCTTGCCGTGTATTCGTAATGGTCCTTATACTGGTTATTTTTCTCCGCCTCACGGCAAATGTTTGAAAGTGCCATAACACTTTCCACAGGGTACATACCTGCCGCACTTTCGCCCGAAAGCATAACACAGGTTGTGTTGTCGTAAACAGCGTTTGCAACGTCACTTATTTCTGCACGTGTGGGTCTTGCATGAGTAAGCATTGACTCAAGCATTTGTGTTGCAGTAACAACAAACTTGCCCTTTTCCAAGCACTTACGGATAATTGTTTTTTGTATTGCAGGCAGCTTAACGTAAGGAATTTCCACACCCATGTCACCACGGGCAACCATCACGCCGTCACTTACCTCAATAATTTCTTCAAGGTTGTCAACGCCCTGCTGGTTTTCAATTTTCGCAATAATTTCAACCCCTGTGTAGCCAAGCCTTGTTACAAACTTTCTAACGTCCTTCACATCCTCTGCACAGCGCACAAAGGATGCGGCAATATACTGAATGCCTTCCTCCAAGCCAAACTTAATATCGTCCTCATCACGAAGAGAAAGATACATCATATCAATATCATAATCGGGGAAATTAAGGCTCTTTCTGTTAGAAAGTGCACCGTCACGCTCTGCACGGCAAAGGATATATTCCTTGGAAATTTCCATAACCGAAAACTCCATGTTGCCGTCATCGGCTAAAATCACATGAGGATTATTACTTTCAAATCTTCTTTTAACCTCGTCGCTTGTAACATACCACTCGTCAATAAGCTTGGGGTAAGAAATGCTCACCTTTTTTTCGCAGGGGGTCTCGGTTTCGGGAGTTTTTGTAAAGGCAAACAAATCACCCTTTTCAATAGGCATTTTACCGTCTTCAAAAACGCCCACTCTCACCTCAGGGCCCTTTGTGTCCAAAAGCAGTCCCACAGCCTTGTCCTTTTCCTTTGCAGTTTCTTTAACAAGGTCCATCAAAACCTTCTGCTCCTCGTGAGACGAATGGGAAAAATTAAATCTTGCCACATTCATTCCTGCATCAATCATTTTGCCTATAACTTCTTTACTGCTGCTTGCAGGACCTATAGTGCAGATAATTTTAGTTTTTCTCATAATTAATCCTCCAGAATTTTAATAATGCTTTCCTGCTCTCCGCCGGTAACCTCAACAGTCAAATCCGGATGAATGTACACATCCGTTTCTGTTCTCACGCCAAATTTCCCCAAATATATACCCGGCTCAATGGAAAAGCCTGTGCTTGCCAAAAGCTTTCTTTCGTCGTGGGTTTCAAAGTTGTCAATGTTTGCCCCCATTGCATGAACTGTTGCACCCGGGCCAATAGAATGACCTGTTCTGTGCAAGAAGTACTCTCCGTAGCCTGCCTTTTCAATAACAGACCTGCAGGCATCGTCAACCATGTAGCCTGAAAGCATTTTTCCCTCTTTCTGGGCCTTGTAAAGTGTGTCGCAGGCGTTAAGTCTGCCATTTTTTGCAACATTGAACACATTCACGTATTCATCGGGGATTGTGCTTCCGCAGTAACCCATCCAGGTAATGTCCGCATACACGCTGTCCTCACATTTTTCCCTTGCCCAAAGGTCAATCAAAACAATATCGCCCTTTTTAATTTCGCTGCTTTTTTCCTTTGTGGGTTCATAGTGAGAATTTGAGCTGTTTTCATTAACTCCAACAATTGCACGGTCAGTTGCGTACATGTTGCGCCTGTCAAACTCCTGCATAATAAATTCCTGCACCATGTATTCATTCACAAACTCGTTGTTATTTAACTTATGTGCAATGTATTCAAATGCCATATCCTTGGTTTTCTGCACGTTTTCGGCAGCGTATTTGTGGGATATGTAGTTTTCTTCGCTCCAGATTGCAGTTAAAAGAGTGAACATGTCCATGCTGGACACAACACATTTTCCAAGGCTTTTCACATAGTCAATAATACCGCCGTCTGCCCAGGAAACAATGGGTATTGCACAAAGGGGCGAATATTCCATTGCAACGGTTTTGTCGTTTTTCAAAAGCTTTTCAAGGTTTTCAAAAAGCTCCTGCCATGTAACATACATTATTCTTTCACAAGGAAGGTTTTCGTATGCATTGCGGTCAATTATGTGGTACAAAACCACAGCGGTGCCGCTTTTCGGCACATAAACATAGGCTCTTCTTGTGGTGAACTTTTTGCCAATAATTTCAACCATTGCAGGGTTACTGCCTCTAAAATCGCTTATAAGCCATGAATCTATACCATTTTCAGCCATATGCTGTTGTATTTGTTCAATATTTTTAATCATTCGATTTCACCTCATTTTATATTATATACCCCAATTCCACATTTTTCAATGACATAAATCAATCTTTTTGCATTTTCTATTGCCTGCAAAAAAAAATTATGTTATAATGTAAGAGATTATAGTGAATAGGAGGGTTTTTTGTGCCTAATAATTCAAAAAAACCAATTACCGTGTCCTTAATGGCGGCACTTATTATATGTTTAATCACATTCTTTTTAGGCTTTTTCATTTCATCTGTTGCATTTTTAGACTCCAGGCTTGAAAGCGCAAACGAAGAAATTTCTGCGCTCAATCAAACAATCGAAGCCAAAAATGTTGAAATTGATAACCTTAACACAATCATTAATCAGAAAAACGAAAGCAATATTATCCTTGCTGAAACCATTTCTGACCATCTTGAAACTATCGACACCTTAACAAGTCGCATTTCCACACTTGAAAGCGATGTTGACTATGTTTCCGAGGTTGCACTCCAGAGCGAAAACTTCATGGGCGGCAGCAGCTTTATTTCTGCAATTTCTCTGCTTTCCGCATCACAGCAGCTTATCATGCTGGTTGTGCTTTTCGTAATCATCATTTTCATCGTAAGCGTTACCTGCGGTATCTTAGCAGGAAAAAACAAACAAAAGCGTGTTTACCGCAAGGAAACTGACAATGCTCCTTTGGAAGAAACCGAAACCGAAGAGGATGAAACAAAGGAAGAACCCGAGGAAGAAAATAACGAAGACGAAACAGAGGAAGAACCCGAGCCTGTGGAAGAAGAGGCTGTAGAAGAAACAGAAGAAGCACCTTCAGATTCTGTTCCCTCATCTGACCTTGAGCCCGTTAAAAAAGCCGTTGAGCTTTTATATTCAAATGCTCTCGAAGACGAAATCACACCCTTAGGCGGTTTCCGCTTCGGCATTACAAACTTTAACGACATTCTTTCCGACAAAGCAAAGGGCAAGTCCTTCGGCGTTGTTGACAATGGCGACTTTGTGGCATTTATGTCTAAGGAATCTGCAATCAAGCGCCTTTACATAATCCCCCGTTACATGGCTCTTTCCGATTCTACTGTTGCTCTGCGTGGTGTTATTGACCTTTTCACAATTACCGACGAGGATAACAACACAATCGACCACGGCACAGTAAAAATCAAATCAATCAATTCACCTGCAATTTTCGCATTCGGCGAAAAGGGCTGGGCAATCGAATCCAAGGGCAGTATTTCAGCCTACGGCAAAAAATATGCACAATAAAAATTGCGCTCCGAAGTAAATTTTCGGAGCGTATTTTATTGACAATAAAAATAATAAGTATTATAATTAAAGAAATTTTTTAAGAAAGACGTGGTACACATGGATTACAAAAGAGTTCTCACCATACAGGACATTTCCTGCGTAGGTCAATGCTCCTTAACAGTAGCTCTCCCTATCATATCAGCCTGCGGCATTGAAACTGCCGTTTTGCCCTCTGCGGTTTTGTCAACTCACACAGGTGGCTTCACAGGCTACACCTTCCGTGATTTAACTGATGACCTTACTTCAATCAGCGATCACTGGGCAAAGGAAAACATTCGCTTTGACGCAGTTTACACAGGTTATCTTGGCTCAACTAAACAGATTGACATTGTAAAAATGGTTATGGACCGCCACAACGACGGGTTAAACATTGTTGACCCTGCCATGGCTGACAACGGAAAGCTGTATTACGGCTTTGACATGGAATTTGTAGAAGCCATGAAGTCCCTTTGCGCCAAAGCCGACATTATTCTTCCCAATATTACCGAAGCCTGCTTTTTAACAGGCCTTGAATTTAAAACAGAGTATGACAGAGAGTACATTGAATCAATTTTGTCCGCTTTAACCAAAATGGGCGCAAAAACAGTCATCCTCACAGGCGTAAGCTACTCTGACTCAACAACAGGCGTTGTTGTGTTTGAAAATGGCGAATACTCCTACTACGAGCACGCAAAAATCTTTGGCGGCTGCCACGGCACAGGCGACGTTTACGCCGCTGCCTTCACAGGAGCACTCATGCGTGGCAAAAGCGCATTTGAATCGGCCTCCATTGCCGCAAACTACACATTAAAGTGCATTGAAAACACACTTTCCGACAAAAATCACTGGTATGGCGCAAAGTTTGAAACCGCCCTCCCCGATTTGATTGAAATGCTCAGATAAATCCATTCACCCCGTCTTTGACGGGGTGAATAACATTTATACAGCGTGAATATCAGTTGCAAAAAAACCTTTTCATGGTAAAATTATAATGTATTATTGTATACTGACCAAAAGAAAGGTGTGTAATGAATGAATATTCTCCTTTGCGACGACGATTTAAGCTTCATGACAGAGTTTGAAAAGTACTTCGATGGCTTTCCCTGTCACGTTTATAAATTCACGTCTCCCCAAGCTGTTAAAGAAAGCAGTACTATTTTTGACATTGCTTTTTTAGATATAGTTTTTAACGAAAATACCTTTGTGTTTGACCTTGTGGATTATTTAAGAAACAAAAATCCCAAATGCATAATAAACTTTGTCACAAACCACATTAAGTTTGCCCCCGACGGCTACGAATACAAGGCATTCCGCTACATTTTAAAAAACGAACCCAAAAGCCTCATTTTACGACGTGTGGGCGATGTTTTCCGTGAATACGGCCGTGTTAATGCACTCATCAAGGGCAGCTATAAGGGCGTTTCCTTTTCGGTTTCTCCCCGTGATGTGTACTACATTGAAATTTTTAACCACATCCTTCGCCTGTACACTTCAAAGGGTATTTTTGAAATGTACGCCCAGATAAGTGACCTTTATTCCGACCTTTTAAAATGGGGCTTTGTTCGCTGTCACCGAAGCTACATTGTAAATTTGAACTTTGTTTCCTCTGCTGAAAACTGCTTTATTTTAAACAACCCCGAAAAAACAGAAATTCCCCTTGGCATCCGCTACAAAAACGACGCTAAGGAGAAATATTTTAACTATACAGGAGAAAACTTATGAGCACAATAATCGAAGTTGTTAATTGTTTTATTGAATTTGCAATCTTTTTGTTTTTCTGTACAAATGTACTTGAGAAAAAAAGGCCCACCCCAATTTTAAACTTCACAGTTTCAACCACGGTGCTTCTTTTTCACATTTACCGTTCATTCAATGTTTTAGGCAATGCCTATTTAAACTATGCAATAACCCTCATTCTTTGGGGCACGTTAATTTTTGTCATGTACAAGGACTCCTTCCTAAAAAAAGGCGTAATTCTTTTAACCTACATGTTTGTGCTTTTGGCATCGGACATTATTGCACGTAACCTTGTTTCATTAATGTTCAACATTGCAAACTCACCCATGACCGATTACCAAGGTCCCATGCGTTACATAGGCATGAGCATTGTAGCAGTTACCATGCTCACAGCCTTTGCACTTTTGTGTGCCTTTGCAAAAAGCAGAACCGCACAGGTTGACTGGAAATACTGGCTCATTATGTTCTTCTTCCCTGTTTTCAGCCTGTTTATCATTGTTTGTTGCGACACCTTCCTTATTCTTTCCGGTTCAAACAACTTAACCCATGCGGCAATGCTTACCATAATCGTTTTGGCGCTTATTCTTTTCAACTCACTCATTTTCGAGTTCATGAAATCCTACTCTGCGGACATTCAGCTTGAAAGTGCAAAAATGCTAATCCGTCAGCAGGAGGAAAACTACACCAACATCCAGATTAACGAGGCAGAGCTTTCAAGCCTCCGTCACGACATTTTAAACCATGTGCAAACCATGGAAACAATGCTTTATTCCAACAATCCCGAAAACGCTAAAAAGCTTTTGGAGGAAATCAAGTCACTTCCCCTTCTTGAAAAGCATTTCACCAAAACAGGTGACTCTGCGATTGATGCAATTTTGAACTTAAATGCAAAAAAGGCATACAATGCAAATATTAACTATCTTGTAAAAACAAATAATCTTACAACCCCCATCAACATGACACCCCTTGACAAAAGCACTCTTTTGTCAAATGCATTGAGTAACGCCATTGAAGGCTGCAGCAATGCTTCCGAAAAATTCATTGTTGTTTCTCTCGCATCCAACACCGACAAATTCACCATCTGTATTGAAAATTCCTCTCTCCCCATTAAAAAGGAAAACGGAATTTTCCGCAGCACCAAAACAGACTTCAAGCATCACGGCTACGGCATTATGAACATGGAAGCAATCGTTAAAAAATACAACGGCAACATGCATCTTTCCTACGAAAATGGTTCGGCAAAGCTTGTTATAGTTGCCTCAAACAAAGGAGTAGTCAATGGAAATACGTAAAGCAACCAAAAACGACTTAGATGAAATCATGTCAATCTATGCATCCGCAAGAGAATTTATGGCACAAAACGGCAACAGCACCCAGTGGGGCACAACCTACCCTTCGTTAGATATTATCAAAGAATGCATTGACACAAAAATGTATGTATGCGTTGAAGAAGGGGAAATTGCCTGCGTGTTTTACTTTGCAGTTGAAAGTGACCCCACCTACAGCGTTGTGTATAACGGCAATTGGTTAAACAATTCCCCCTACGGTGTTGTCCACCGCATTGCCTCAAAAAGAACAGTAAAGGGCGCTGCACGCTTTTGCCTTAACTGGGCATTCAATCAGTGTGGCAATTTAAAAATCGACACCCACGAAAACAACCTGCCCATGCAGAATTTATTGAAAAGCTTAAATTTCCACTACTGTGGCATTATCCATCTTTTAAACGGCGATGAACGCCTGGCTTTCCAAAAAATTGATTAATAAGAGGCCTTATGCCTCTTATTTTTTTGCACACTCAGCAAAAAACACCTTCATTTTTCGCCTTGCAACAGGCACTGTAAATTCTTTTTCCTCATGTTTGAGCACCGCAAAGTTACCCTCAACACGGTCAAAAAAGCTTTTATTCAATAAATAACTGCAATGCCCCGAGGTAAAAATTTCACTCCCAAAAAACAGCCTCTTAATTTTAGAAAAGGGTGCCGACACCAAAAATTCACCCTTTGTGGTTGTCATCACAGTTTTTCGGTTGTAGTTTTCAATATATATAACATCGTTAATTTTTAACGGAAAGATTTCTTTTAATATGTCTTCACATTTTTGAACACGGACCGCTTCGGTCTTAAACAAATTTCCTTCCAGATCTATTTTCATCCAATCCCCTCCGCACATAATAATATACGGAATTTTTTGCCATTTCAACAAAATGGGGTGAATGACCCTTCCACAGCGTAAATAAAGGACTACCTTTCGGTAGCCCTTTATTTTACTCAACCTTAAAAATCTGCACTTCCGTTGGGTTAAACCAATTGTTCAAGCTGTTTCCGTAGCCGTAAATGCGCACATACCTTGCTTTTACCTTGTCAAAGTCGTACTTAACCACGCCCAGGGTTTTACCCACCGACTTACGCTTTTCAATCACAGTCTGGTAATTTATTCCGTCCTCGGAAACCTTCACCTCAAAGTTGTAGGTTCTTGAATCGCCCCAATAAAATGCAATGCCGATTTTGTCAATTTCATAAACCTCTTTCAAGTCAAAGGTTGCAAAGGGTGCCACCCCGTCCACAATACAGTCTGCAGCCCAACGTGTTTCAACATTGCCGTCAACCATGTTTTCGGGTGCGTTCATTTCCTCAAGCACCTGACTTGCAGTAACCATGTCGCTTGTAAGCTTAATAATCGAAGTATCCACTCCACTGCCCACAATCACCTCTCCCGAAGAGCTTAAAATGCTCACCTCCGAGGGGCTGAACCAGTATTTCAAACTTACTGTGCTGTTGCCGTAGCCAAAAAGCTTAACGTATCTTGCATTTATTTTTTCAAACTCATAAATTTCGCTCTCAAGGGTTTCTCCGCTTGAGCTTTGCTTTGGCAAAACCTCAATGTAGCTTTCCCCATCCTCGCTCACGCTCACGGAAAATTCCGAGCTTCTTTCATTGCCCTTGTTAAAGGCGATTGCAATTTTATCAATTTCCTGTACTTCTCCCAAGTCAAACTCTGCCCAGGCAGGATTTTCTACGTCTGAAACATAAGCTGTCCAGTAGGAATATAAATTGCCGTCTATCATATTAGAAGGTGCATTTGCCTCCTGAGGCCATTGTGAAACGGTAATCATTTCATCCTCAAGGGTTTTTTCCTTAATTTCAATTCTGTCAGGGTCGGAATATGCTCTTTCGGGGAACTTGCCTGTATCAAGTATATCCGAAAGCATTTTAACAAGGTTTTCCTCGGTTTTGTTAAAGGGAGTAATAAACTCACTCTTCACATACACTCCGTCCTTGCAATACCACCATTCACCCTCGTCAAGGTAATCCTCAATAAGAACATACATGTAATCTTTAACAATCTTAACATCCCCATCCTCTTCAATTATCATAGGATGTGAAAATTCATGTATTTCGCCGTTTTTAATGTAATAGGGCGAATCCATTTTGTAAACCTCAATGTTGCCCAAAAGCTTTTTCTGCAAATACGGCACCATATCCCCCTGCAAGCCGCCAAGGTACTTACTAACCTCGCTTGCCGCAAACACAAAGTTGGCATATGCGTAGTTTTCTGTGTTGTCCATAGTCAAGGGGTACTTTGTAGGCTGTGCGCCAATATGCTGCACAAAGCCAATATGACCGTCCTCTCTCATGGCTGTGTCACAAAGCCACCTCCAGCCCTTAAAGGCGCAGTCAACATACTCGTCCTCGTCCAGGTAGCCGTTATTAATCCCCCACATCATGCCATACACGAAAAAGCCTGTGCCGCTTTCTTCGCAATCAGGGTTAAAGCCTATATCCATAAGGCTTTCATGCCATGCGCCCTCTTCACACTGGGTCAATTTAAGCGCTTTACTCATTTCTTTGAAAATATTCACAAAATAATCCTTGTGCTCATAACCATCGGGCAATTCTTCAATAATTCGTGCAAAAGCTGCATACACCCAACCGTCACCACGGGACCAGAACACCTTGCCGCCGTTGTCCGACTTTTGTCCAATATAGCCTGCATCTCTGTACCAAAGCCCCTCATCCTCGTCATAGCAGTTAAGATTTTCAGCAGTGTACTTAATCATGTTGTACATTTTATCAAGGTATTTTTCATCCCCTGTCAATTCATACATTTTTGTAAAAACAGGGCCTGCCATGTAAAATGTGTCAATCCAGCTCCAGTAATCAAGATATGTTGAATTAATCATCTTGTCGGTGGTGGACTTTACATAATTAAGGTAATTCTCGTCCTTATCAATATTATAAAGGTCAATATATGTCTGATAGCAGCACATGTTGTCTGCATTGGTGTCAGTATTCCATTTGGTGTAGTACTGCCAGTTATTTATCTCACTCCACTTTGTGGAATAATTTCTGTACAGCTCATCGCCTGTCATGTAGTAGGCCTGCATGTTGCCTGTGTGGAACACACCCACCTGCCAGGGATTACTTTCAGCTTCTAAAAGGCTGTTTTCTGTTATCCAGTAATCGTTAGCCTTTTTCAAAAGCTCCATTACATTTTCATACGTCACTCCATACCTGTAATCCTCTCGTGCAGGCTGTAACAGTTTTTCACTATCCCATGCAAAAATCTCCACTTCCGCATCCTGCACGTAGTCAAACTTAAATTCGCCATCATCTTTTGCTTCGCTCATTGTTTTTGTTTCAACCTGCAAAATGGTGTCGCCCTTCTTCTGCACACCAAAGAGTGTAAAGTCGTGGTATTTTTCATTTACCACCACACTTTTACCCATGGTTTCACCGTCGTTAAATTCGCTCACCACAGTAAAAGGTTCACTTTCTGCAAATGAAGGCATTGCCCCCAAAAGCAGCACTACACAAATCAAAACCGAAATTACTTTTTTCATAATCTTTCTCCTTTCAGTCTGTTTGTCTTCATAATAGCAAATTCATTTTTCTTGTCAAGCAAATTTACAAAATTGGTCATTTACAAATCTTAACGGTAAGGAAAACCCCTCGGACTTCTCCGAGGGGAAACATTAATCCAAAATTTTTCCATCTGTTGTTATTGTCACCACTTGCCAGGGAATGAACTTTCCGCTTTCCAGAAGCGCACTTTTTGCCGCGCGTTCAATACCCCCACAGCAAGGCACCTCCATTCTCACAATGGTCACACTCTTTATGTTGTTATTTTTTATAATCTCCCTAAGCTTTTCAGTGTAGTCGCCCTCATCAAGCTTGGGGCATCCGATTAAAGCCACACGGTTGCGCATAAATTCCTCATGGAAATTTCCGTAAGCGTAAGCTGTGCAATCTGCCGCAATCAATAAGTTTGCATTGTCAAAATAAGGTGCTCTTATTGGCACAAGCTTAATTTGCACAGGCCACTGCATTAACCGGCTTTTCTGAGGCACGCTGTTTTCAACCTCGCAAGCCTCTCTTTTTATCGTCTTGCTGTTTGTGCCGGGGCATCCGCAGGGAAGATTAGTTTTCTCAGCCTTTGCCGCCAAAACTGCCGCCTCGTTATATTCTGGTGCTTCTCTTTCTTCAAAGCTTATTGCATCCACAGGGCAGGCAGGCAAGCAGTCGCCCAGACCGTCGCAATAATCCTCACGTGTAAGCTTAGCCTTTCCATTTATCATTTCAATAGCGCCCTCATGGCACGCTCTTGCACATTGTCCGCAGCCGTTACATTTTTCTTCGTCTATTTTAATAATTTTTCTTATCATATTTCCACCTCTGCTTTTCTTGGTTAGTCAACCTTAACTTTATTTTATACTACCCGCCTTAGTTTGTCAACTCACAGGATTTAGCAAAGGCTGCATCATGCTTTTTCCATTAATTAAAGTCTAACATCCCAAAGAGACACCCTGCCGCTATAACTACAACACAAAAACAAATATCTTCTGTATCAGAGCCTCGCCTTATTACATCACCAAGTCTCAGCACTCCCATTGTAACCACAGCTACCGATGCCGTGTAAAAAAACTTTTTCACAGAAATCATCTCCAAATTAAAAAGTGCGCAGCAAAAGCTACGCACGAAAAATGCATAACTCCGCTGACGCGACTCAGTTTAATTGATACCATAGTATGCAAAATAGAGCATGCATTTTTACCAAAGGTAAATATGCACACTATGGAAACCAATTATTAAACTAAGTCGCAAACTTATTTTACCATTCTTCGCATTTAAAATCAACCTATAATTTCAAATCTTACGTTTCATCAAAAGATAAAATTTATATTCAAAACAACATCTTTTTAAAAGCTTATGATCTATCTTTTATCTGTCAAAAAACCTTTTATGCTTTTGCAATTCTATCCTTCATAAACTTTATCAGGTATTCATAAAAATCTTCTGCAACAGTTGAGCCCGACAAGTTTTTATGAAGTCCTATCATCAATTCA
The DNA here is from genome assembly GCA_045546275.1 of Clostridia bacterium. GTDB lineage: Bacteria > Bacillota > Clostridia > UMGS1883 > UMGS1883 > RGIG1927. The sequence continues at coordinate 35,470 of JAZQCM010000039.1, forward strand.
CGATTACAAACAGGTTCACTAATTGGCAACAATTTAATATCCCTGGAAGTTTCCCCCCAAGAAAATGCAGGCCAGAAGCCAATGCCCGCTCCTGCACTGATCAGGTTTTTAACAGCAATAATTGAATCCGACTCAAAAACAATTTTCTGTTTTAATCCTGCCATTGCACAAAACCTGTCGCACATTACTCTGAATTGCTTTGAGCCTGCCAGATTTACAAATCCGTAATCGGAAAAATCCCTCAGGTTTACATTTTTCAAACAGTCTTCACCTTTTGGCACCGCAAGATATATTTCCTCAACTATTTCCTCAAATTTTTTAAACTCAACCGCCTCTTTGTATTCATCGGTTTTTGTAAAAACCGATATATCACAATCCAATGCTTCTTCGTTTTGTATAACCTGAAAAACAGCATTTGGATTTATCCTTTTGTAAGCAACAATTGCTTCTGTCACAATAGTTGATGCCGACAAAACATTTAACTTAATTACATTTTTCATTTCATTTTTCATGTTTTCAATTTCCGTAGGAACTTCTTCCAACATCTGAAAAATGCCTTCCAACCTGCTTTTCAAATACTTTCCATAGGGCGTCAGTTTAATGTTTCGCTTAATTTTATAAAAAAGCTCCACACCCAAATTTTCTTCCAAGATTTTAATTGTTTTTGTAACAGCAGGCTGTGATACGTGCAACTCTTCCGAAGCTTTTGTCACATGCTCATATTTTGAAACCACATAAAAATAATACAGCTTATTCAAATCCATATTAGCACCTTCTATAACTTAAAGTTATTAATTTTATAATTATTATATATTTTACATTATGTTAAGTCAAGTGTATAATATCTTTAAACAAAGAAAGGACTTGATGAAATGGTTCAGCTTTTTGAATGTGTTATGTTAATGTGTTTTGGTATTTCCTGGCCCGTATCGGTATACAAAAGTTACACCTCTCACTCCACCCAAGGGAAAAGTCTTATATTTCTGTCGGCAATTCTTATCGGTTACATATCGGGCATTGCGGGCAAAATAATTTCAGGTAACATCAATTACGTTCTTGCAGTTTACGTTTTCAATTTTGCTATAGTTTCAATTGATTTCATATTGTTTTTCATCAATCGAAAACACGAAGCAACTGCCTGAGCTACCTCCTCGGCAGGCTCATTTCATCCATGCTCAGTCTGCCGTTGATTCGCTCCCTTCGGGGAGCTTTTTTTAATGAAAGAATAGCTTGTACTTCATTACCTCGTCCTTCGGACGAATTTCACCTCAGCTAAATTTTGAGCAAAGCTCAAAGCTAAATTGTTTCTTTAAAACAGCTAAATTAAATTCGCTTTCAGCGTGCTTGCACATTTAGCTCGCGCAAGCGAATTTAGCCAACAAACAAAAAAAGAACTTAGCCTTTGCTAAGTTCTTTTTTGTTTGTTCCGGCAGCGACCAACTTTCCCGGGCAGCTTCCCGCCAAGTATCATAGGCACTACAGAGCTTAACTTCCGTGTTCGGGATGGGAACGGGTGTGACCTCTGCGTAATAACCACCGAATCTCGTGTACATCTTTGTGCACACTCAAAATTGAATAATGCTAATCATTTCAAGACTTACAACTCACATTTCGTAAACTTTCGTCTACTTTAAGATTAAGCCCTCGGTCTATTAGTATCGCTTAGCTGAACATGTTACCATGCTTACACCTGCGACCTATCAACGATGTAGTCTTCATCGGACCTTACCTTAAAAGTGGGATATCTTATCTTGAGGTGGGCTTCACGCTTAGATGCCTTCAGCGTTTATCCCTTCCGTACTTGGCTACCCAGCCGTGCCACTGGCGTGACAACTGGTGCACCATAGGTACGTCCATCCCGGTCCTCTCGTACTAAGGACAGCTCCTCTCAAATATCCTGCGCCC
>JAZQCM010000040.1:0-5809 GCA_045546275.1 Clostridia bacterium
CACAATGGCATCATCAAACAAAATTGCAGTACCCGAAGCAAAGGCTGCACTTGAACGCTTTAAGATGGAGGCTGCTGCAGAAGTTGGCGTAAATCTTAAGCAGGGCTACAACGGTGACCTTACCTCAAAGCAGGCAGGTTCATTAGCCCGTCAATGTTGGATATAAGAGGGTAAAAAAATATTACACTTTCAATTTTACATCAAGCTCAATCGGCGGGCTCGTCCATTTGGTTGCTGTCATTGGAAATGTTCCCTTGCCTCTCAAGTCTATTCGTTGCGGTTTTTCTTTGTAATAATCAATTCTTTCAATGCAAGCTTTTAATAATTCATTTTTAAGTACAATATCCGCCTCGGGGTCACGCAGGGCAATTAAAGCCTCTTTAAATGTTGTTTGCTTTTCTTCATAATCAATCGGCTCGGGCATAGCCTCTTGAGCTTTACACAATGCTTGTTTTATTTCCTCTTTTTCATTCAAGAGCTTTTCGTTAAGCTGTTTGAATATTTCCGCAGGCATTCGTTGAGCGGGGTCGGGGTGACTTTGTTGCTCCCATTGTGACAGCTCTTTTGCCTGCAAGTCTTTCATTTTCTTTTCAAGGCTTTTTATAAGTTGAGCGTGCAGCTCGACCGAATTACTTTTATTTTCTTGTATGCGTATTTCAAAATCCTCAATACAGCTTTCTAATACCTCGCAAACCTTATCAATTATTTCATCAAAGGTACAAGAGCCCGTACCGCAGCGGGATTGATCGGAACACATTATACGAGGGGCACACTTTTCGTTGCCGTCTTTATCTCGGTTATATTTCAATACCATTATTTTGCCACAATTACGACAATGCAGAATACCCGCAAAAGGGTTTCTCAATTTAACCCTTGAAGTTGCACGGTGATTATTGCCTATACGCTCTTGCACTTTGTCAAAAAGCTCTTTGTCAACAATGCCGTCGTGTTTACCCTCAAATATTAAGTATTCCTCAATATTGACTTGTGGGCGTGTCTTTTTAAATTCGCTATCCTCAACGATAGTGACAACAGGGCGATAATTCCATTTTACTTTACCGATATAATGCACATTTTTGAGCATTTCTTTAACGGCTGTTGACGCCCATTGTTTACCCTTTGGCGGTTTAACGCCGAGCTCGTCGAGCTTGTAACAAATTGAAGTACGCCCCATTCCTTTATTACCGTACATATCAAATATCATTCTTACAATGTTCGCTTGCTCGGGGTTTTCCTTGAGCGTCGGACATTCTTTTTTACCGTCTTTCACTTTAATTTTATCGAAACCATACGGCGGTACAGAGCCGATATAATTGCCCTCGCTTACTGAAAGCAAACGCCCACGGTGTAAAATCTTTTTTGTATATTTCAGATAATCGTTACCCCGTTTCAATTCAGCCTCAAAGGCGTTCCAATCGTATTCGTCCCGTAAGTCGTACACTCTTTCGGGCGTAATAACATAAGTATTCGTATGTTTTAACAGCTTCATTAAACGCCCTATGTCCTCTAAGTCGCCCCTCGTTAAACGCTGCGGCTCAACAACTTTTACCGCCTTATATTTTGGGCTTTCTATCAATCTCAAAACCTTGTTTATCTCGGGGCGGTCTTTGATTGTTTCACCGCTGACAACCTCACGAAAGCGGTTATGTTCGGGAATTAAAGCCCCTAAATGCTTCATATCCCATTCATCAAGTATTGTTTCGTGCTTTTGTAAAACTTCCTCAACTGTCAATAATGGGTCGTCGCTTTGTGACTTCCTTAAATAGTCGAGTATTTCCTCGGGTGTAAACATTTCACCGTAATTTGTAAAGTAATTCATTTTGATTATCCCCTTTTTGTGTTTTTTCTTTGATGTATTCGATTGAGTTTTATTTTTTATATCACCCCCTTTGAATAAAATCATTGTAAAGGGCAAAATTACCATTGATTATCAAAACTGTATCAATTTATAATGTTTTCAGAACATTGTATCAGAACACTTGTTCTTGCCCCGAGTAATGAAAGGATTTGATTTTCTTATGAAAAAAGAGTACATTACCGAAATTAACAAAATTTTGCCTTTAGCAGACGAAGAGCTACTCGATTTTGTTTATCAGCTCTTGCAAAAAAGCGTTAACCCTTTAGAATTACATCAACAACCCGCTTGACACTTTCGAGTTGTTCGTTGTTGAGTTGGTTAATTCCCTCAATTAAAGATAGAAAATTGTTATCTGTACGCATTCTTACCGTAATATCGGCGAGAATGCTATTTTTTTGTTGCATTTCTCTATGTTCCTCGGTTTTTTCTTCTATCAGATCGCTTTTAAGTATGCCGAAATATGCGGCGAGCTCTTCAATTCTATTCATACGGGGGTATTTTTTGCCTTTTACCCAATCCGTAACAGTATAATAACTTATTCCTAACGCCTCGCTTACATCTCTACGGGTTTTTTTGTTAATTTTCATATAACGATTTAAATTTGTAGCAAATACATTTTTATTATCCATACTAAACCCCTTTTTTTCTTACATTATACACCCAAAGCACAGAAAAGCAATAAAAAAACTAAAAAAATTGTGTTTTTGGTATTGACATTTATGTTTACAAGGTGTATTATTTCATTGTGCTTTAAGCACAATTTGTAATGAAAGAGGGTGAAATAATGCCAATCACACTAAAAGCGGCAAGAACAAACGCAGAGTTAACACGACCCGAAGTAAAAAGACGGTTAAAAGCTGAATTTGACATAGATATAACGGTCAATACTCTTGCAAGCTACGAAAACAAAACAACGCAACCGACTATAACAACGGCTCAAGCTCTTGCCACTATTTATAATAGGTCGATAGACGACATTATTTTTTTGTAATTAAATTGTGCTTTAAGCACAAAACGAGGTATCACAATGCAAAAGACTTTTATTTTTGACAATATGACGGTGCGGGTGCATTCCCCCGAGCTGTCACAAGAAGAACGAAAAAAGCGAATGCAAAAAATCTATAACGCCGCAAGCGACTTGTTAAAAGACTATTTGAAAGGATAACAAAAATGAGCATTAAAGAGAAAAAGAGATTGCGTACCATTCGCAAGGCAATAAACATTGTTGAAAATATAACTTTGTTTATTTCCTTTATGGGCGTTATGGGGTTGATTGTGGTTGTATCTTTAGCCCCTCTAATTATCGAAAACGGCGGGAGTTATTATATCGGGCTTGTGGGCTCGTTAGCGGCAATTTTTGCAGCCCCCGCCCTTGCGTGGATTGAGGACGAAATCAAAAAAAGTGGAAAGGACAAAGAAAAATGAACAACACCGAAATTTTTGAGATTTTAGAAAGTGAATTGAAATACCGCAAAACCCGAATTGAATTTTTACAAAAAGAAAACGCCGAATTAACAGCCGAGGTTGAAAGGCTGAAAAAATACATTGAAGAAAAGGAGTTTTAAAATGACAATCTACGAATTAACCGAACAAGCTGCACAGCTTTACGCCCTGCTTGAAAGTGGCGAAATTGACGAGGCAATTTTCAACGATACCCTCGACGCTATGGGTGCAGAGGAAAAACTCAAAAACTGTTGTTACATCATTAAACAGCTTGAGGCAGACGCAAAGACTTTGAAAGAGGAAAAAGACAAGCTCGACGCAAAGCAGAAAACCGCCGAGAACGGTGCAAAACGCTTGAGAGCAAAAGTGCTTGATTATCTCAACGCAACCAACACCAAAAAAACAAAGGTTGATATATTCACGCTGAATGTTGTTGAAACAAAGAGCGTTAATATCACCGACGAGAGCAAAATCCCCGTTGCATTCCTTATTGAGCAACCCCCGAAAATTGACAAGACAGCAATTAAAAAAGCACTTGCCGAGGGTGAAGTTGTTACGGGTGCAGAAATTCAGATCAACGAGGGAGTGCGTCTTAAATGATAGCTTTTAGAGATTTAACGGCAAACGAAATTGAGTGCCGTGTCGGTAGCATAAACGAAAAGGGCTTGAGCCTGCTTTTATATAAGAATGCACGGGTTGATATGGATATTCTCGACGAAACCGTTGGGGCTGAAAATTGGCAGCGTGAACATTACGAGTGTAAAGGTAATTTGTTTTGCCGTGTTGGTATCAATGTAAATTTTTATATCCCCGAAAACTCCCCCGAATGGGTTTATAAATCAGATTGCGGAACGGAAAGCAACACCGAAAAGGAAAAGGGCGAAAGCTCCGACAGCTTCAAAAGGGCTTGTGTTAATTGGGGCATTGGTAGAGAGCTTTACACATCACCTTTTATTTATATTCCCGTAACCGATAACAAGGGCGTTGCAAATTACACCGAAAAGCAAAAGAACGGCAAGCCTACAACAAAAGACAAATTTATTGTTGAAAAAATCGTTATTGAAGATAAAAAAATAACGGCATTAGCTTTGAAGAACGCAAGCAACAATAAACGGGTTTTCGTATGGCAAAAATGATCGGTCGAGTTAGATTTACAGGCGTAAAGGCAACAACAGACGATAACGGCAACATTGATGTTGTTCTCTCAATATCCAAAGAGAGCAGATATGCCGTAAAAAGCCTTTTACAGCCCCTCAAAGACGATTTACAAAAAGACGGTGAATTACTTGCCTGCTTTGAAAAAGTCGAAAATAACCGTACTACGGCTCAAAATTCGTTATTGTGGGCGTTGCTTACATTATACGCCGACACATTGAACGGGGGCAGAACGGGCGGAATTACCCCCGAAAAGCTATATTACACAATGCTTGAGCGTTACGGCGTTGCAACATTCTTGACATTGCCCGAAATTTGCATACCCGACCTCAAGAAAGCATACAGGGGCGTAAAGATTATTGACGACACAGTAATTGAGCGAAACGGCAAGAGAACGCCTGCAAAGGCTGTTAAATGCGTTTTAGGCTCAAGCAAATACACAAAACAACAAATGACAAATTTAATTGACGGAATATTCGACGAGCTTGCAGCTCACGGCGTGGACGCTGAAAACAACGCCGTTGCAAGTGTTTACTATTCTGAATGGCAACATCTGAAAGGGTGAGAAAGTGAAAAGCATTTTACAAAACAAGAAAGAGTGTTACTTCACCAAACGGACAGGCAACTTGCATTTGCACCATATATATGGGGGTCGTGGTTTACGGCAAATATCAGATCGTGAGGGCTTTGTTGTCTATCTTATCCCCGAATTACACAATATGAGCAACAACGGCGTTCACTTCAACAGGGAGCTTGATTTAAGGCTCAAAAGAGAGTGTCAAGCGAAATATGAAGAAACGCACAGCCGCGAAGAATTTATATCACTTATCGGCAGAAATTACATTTTAGATGATTAAAGAAAGGTTTAACAATTATGAAAGCTTTTAAAGGATTTGACAAAGATTTAAAGTGCCGTGATTTTCAATACGAAATCGGCAAAGAGTACGAAGAAAAAGAGGCTACTTTGTGCAATAGTGGTTTTCACGCTTGCGAGCACCCTCTTGATGTTTTGGGCTACTATCCGCCAACAGATAACAACCGATATTGTGAGGTTGAAATTGACGACAACGGCGAGCGACACACAGACGACACAAAAGTATGCGGAACAAAAATAAAAATCGGTGCAGAAATTGGCATAAAGGGTTTAATTAAAGCCGCTTTTCAGTACACAAAAGAAAGATGTACCACCGACAAACAAGGAGCAGACAACACAGCTCTCACGGGCGGTTATAGTTCAGCTCTCACGGGCGGTGATAGGTCAGCTCTCACGGGCGGTGATAGGTCAGCTCTCACGGGCGGTTATAGTTCAGCTCTCACGGGCGGTGATAGGTCAGCTCTCACGGGCGGTTATAG
>JAZQCM010000041.1:0-3061 GCA_045546275.1 Clostridia bacterium
ATCAATACCAATATATAGCAAAAAATCACCCCGAATAAAAATAATCACTAATTGATTATATTTCCATCGGAGTAATATGTCAATATTTAAGTAAGCTTTTTATTGCCTTTTCTTGTCTTTTCATCATTCTGAGCCAGCTTATAAAACCATATAAATCGTTAACTAAAAATACAATAAAACAAATAACAACTGAAATATATGAAATATCCTTTAATGATGCTAATACCCATAAAACAATTAACACTACGTCGTTAGAAGCGTACGCTAAAGCAAAATACGGGCTTCTTCTGAATGTCAAATAAGCTGCTAAAAAGCTTGTTGAAACAGAAAAAGTGCTTGGAATTAAATTCGCAGTATTAAAATATTTTAAAATACAATAGAAAACAACTGTCACAACTAATGTTAAAGCACTCATAAAGGCAACTTCTTTTCGAGTTATTTTATTAACCCTGACTTCTGATTTATTTTCATTGAATGGATTTTTAAGCCATGAAACGAGCGAAAAAACAGCCATTGGAAGCGACATTCCAAGATAAGTCAACATTTCGCCATAGTATTGAAATGGAAAAGAAATAATTGAATAAATTATTGCAAATATTATCATTAAAAACTGACCAAAAGGATTACCTTTTGCACAGAAAATCAACGAGGTAACACCGATTAAGGATGCAACAAGCGTTAAATAGCCATCATTCTCAAAAAGAAAAAATGAAACTATAATAACTATAACAGAAATTGACCAGATAAGCTTTTCTGTTAAATTAAAATAATTAAGTAAATTTTTTATTTTCAAAATACCATTCCTTTCAAGGTTAATAAGCAATCAAAAAGCATTCGTTATATACATCTTCAAAGACCTAACGATGTATAAACGAATGCTCAAATTTAAAACATTCACTACCCGGTGGCAGTTTTATTATTTAATATATTAACATAAGCCCCGCTAAAAATCAACTCATATTTCGGGAACAATGTAGCCCTTGCTTTGAAGAGTCTTTTCTATTTCGTCAAGGATTTCTTCAGAGTCTGCTGTTACGGTGTGGTAATGATACCCTCCTGTAATGTCCATAAGCTCTGTTGATTTGCCGCTTCGAACACCTTCCAGAAACTGTCTGACATGAAGCCTTGAGAAAATGTTCATTTTAGCCTCAACCTTGCCGTAAACCTTGTGCCACACAAAAACATCTGCAACCGTGCCGCCAAGGTCAACAATTGTGTTAAGCTCGTCTTCTGTTTGCTCTCTTGTGTGCTTAAGCTTGAACACACGCTCTTTTAAAGGAGAGCCCTGCACAATGTATCCGTGATGAGTAGACAGTATTTCATAACCCGAGGCTTTTAAAAGTGAGATGTCCTGAACAATTATCTGCCTTGATACGCCGAACTTTGCTGAAAGCTCTGTGCCCGATACAGGACGGCCTTCCGACAGCAGAAATGCTCCAATCTCCTTTCGTCTTTCCATAGCCTTCATAAGAGTACCCCTTAAATTGCGTGAAGATTCTTAAGAGAAAGGTCAAGAATAGGAGCAGAGTGAGTTAATGCACCGCTTGAAATAAAGTCAACGCCAATATCAACAAGCCTTGCAACATTCTCTTTGGTAACATTGCCGCTGCACTCTGTCTGTGCTTTGCCTTTGCAAAGCTTAACAGCTTCTCTCATATCCTCAACGCTCATATTGTCAAGCATAATGATGTCGGCACCTGCCTCAAGAGCTTCCTTAAGCATATCAAGGTTTTCAACCTCGATTTCGATTTTGCGTACAAAGGGAGCGTACTCTTTAGCCATCTTAACTGCGTTCTTAACAGAGCCTGCAGCGCCGATGTGGTTGTCTTTTAAAAGTACACCGTCGCTTAAATTGTAGCGGTGATTATAGCCGCCGCCAACTTTAACTGCGTATTTTTCAAACACACGCATGTTGGGAGTTGTTTTTCTTGTGTCAAGAAGCTTTGTTGAAGTGCCTTCAAAAAGGTCGGCAATTGTGCGGGTGTAGGTAGCAATACCGCTCATACGCTGTAAGTAGTTGAGGGCTGTTCTCTCGCCTGAAAGAAGCACACGGATGTCACCCTTAACCTTGCCGAGAAGCTGACCGTTTTCTACCTTGTCGCCGTCTTTAACAAAAAACTCAAATTCAGTATTGCTGTCAAGAAGTTCAAAAACTCTTTTGAAAACACCAAGACCTGCAATAATGCCGTCCTGCTTGCAGATAAGCTCTACCTCTCCAAGGCAGTATTCGGGCATAACAGAGTTTGTTGTAATATCTTCTGAGGTAATATCCTCTCTTAATGCACTTAAAATCATTTCGTCTGCATTCATCAGCATTGTAATATTATTCACGGTTTTTCTTCTCCTTTTCTATAGCTGCAAGTACCATTTCTTTGTACTTAAGCTGATAATTTTCGTAGTCCTCTGCATTTACCTCTATTTCAGGGTTATTTGTAAGGACTGAGTAATCTTTTGTAATATTTTCTGCGGCACGTTTTGCAAATACAAGGCTTTCAAGTAGCGAGTTACTTGCAAGTCTGTTTTTGCCGTGAACACCGTTACAGGCGGTTTCACCTACAGCGTAAAGCCTTTCCATAGATGTAAGGCTGTTTGTGTCAACCTCAATGCCACCCATAAAATAGTGTTGGCTTGGCACAACGGGGATGCTCTCCTTGGTTATGTCGTAGCCTTCTTCAAGGCAGTGCTTGTAGATGTTGGGAAAGTGGCTTTTGATTTCTTCCTCAGGAATTGCCGCAAGCGAAAGCCATACATGCTCTGTGCCTTCCTTTTTCATTTCGTCGAAGATAGCGTTTGCCACAACGTCTCTTGGCAGAAGCTCATTTACAAAACGCTCACCCTTTGAGTTAAGAAGCACAGCACCCTCACCTCTGACAGATTCTGAAATAAGGAATTCTCTGCCGTGTTTTTTGGTGTACAGGGTAGTGGGGTGAATCTGAATATAGTCGATATCCTGAAGCTTGATGCCATATTTAATGGAAAGCGCCAGTGCGTCACCTGTAAGATGAGGATAGTTGGTAGAGTGCTTGAAAAGTCCGCCGATACCGCCTGTAGCAAGTACAGT
>JAZQCM010000042.1:0-143686 GCA_045546275.1 Clostridia bacterium
TGAAAAAAGCAACCACAACGTGGTTGCTTTTTTCATGGCTCCTCCAGTTGGCTGTGCGAAAGAGTTATAATTGTTGCCCGACTGAGCTATGGCAAAGCTATTTTTAAAATCTACGGAACAAAGGTGCGGCGATGGAAAAGAAAATTGAACTTAAAATTGAAAATGTTCTTGAAGAAAAAACTGTTGGGTATATTCTTAAAAATTATTTAAAGCTGTCGGGAAATGCAATCACAAAGCTGAAACACAACAAAGGTATTTTTCTTAATAAAGAAAATGTGCGTACCAACAAAATTGTAAAAGCGGAAGATGAGCTTCTGCTGATTTTTAATGACAATCCTTCTGAAAGTATTGCGCCTGAGAATATTCCGCTTGACATTCTTTACGAGGATGAAGATGTTTTATTGGTGAACAAACCCAAAAACATGCCAACGCACCCATCGAAGGAGCACGAAACGTCAACTCTGGCAAATGCAGTTGTATTTTATTTAAAGAATAGCATTTTCAGAGTGATAACAAGGCTTGATAAAGACACCTCGGGAGTAGTCCTTATCGCAAAAAATCAAGTAGCTGCTCATAAATTGAACAATGCCATGAGAAAAAGCGAAATTGTAAAGGAATACATAGCAATTGTTCGTGGTGTGCCCGAAAATGCATGTGGGCAAATAGAAAAGCCAATAAAAAGAATGAGTGACACTGGGATTAAAAGATGCATAGCACCCGATGGTAAATATGCAAAAACATTGTATGAACTTATAAAAACAGAAAATGGCATGTCGCATTTGAAAATTAATCCCATTACAGGGCGGACTCACCAAATAAGAGTGCATTTAAGCTATATTGGATTGCCCATTGTCGGGGATTGGCTGTACGGAACCGCAGAAGAAGGAAAATTGTTGCAGCTTCAATGCAGAAAACTGGAATTTAAACACCCTGTGACAAATGAGAATATTACAGTTGAAATAAACAAAGAGGAAAGCTGATGCTTTCCTCTTTGTTTGTATGTAATTAATATACAATATTTTCAGAAATAGACTTTAACTGAACAAAGTTGTAAAGATAGTCAACAGTACCTGTCTTTGCTGTTGTGCCGCTCATGTTATAGCCGCCGAATGGGTGGTTATAAACAACAGCACCTGTACACTTACGGTTAATGTAAAGGTTGCCAACGAAGAAGTTGTCCTTCGCATATTCAATGTTTTCGCGGTTTGCAGAGAACACGGAGCCTGTAAGACCATATTCTGTTGCGTTTGCAAGGTCAATTGCATCTTCAAAGGTGTCAACCTTCATAACAGCAACAACAGGTCCGAAAATTTCCTGGTTTGCAATAACACTTGTCTTGGGGTCAACATCGGCAATGATTGTGGGCTTTACATAAAAACCTACAGAATCATCATATGTGCCGCCTGTAATAAGTCTGCCTTCGCTCTTGCCCTTTTCAATCATGTCAGCAATCTTGTCAAAGGATGCCTTGTTAATAACAGCACAGATAGACTTGTCATCCTTGCCTTCGCCCTGCTGGAAAGCTTCAGCTTCTTCCTTAAAGTACTGAATAAATTCATCATAAACATCAGAAAGAACGATTGCGCGACTACAAGCAGAGCATTTCTGACCCTGGAAAGAGAATGCAGCAGCTGCAGACTGCTTTGCTGCCCATCTTAAATCAGCGGAGGAGTCAACAACAATTGCGTTCTTACCGCCCATTTCAGCGATAACTCTCTTAATCCACTTCTGACCTTCGTTTACCTTAGCGGCACGTTCAGCAATTCTTAAGCCTACTGCCTTGCTGCCTGTGAAGTTAATAAAGCGGGTAAGAGGATGATCCACCACAAAATCTCCTATTTCAGAACCGGAGCCGGGGATAAGATTGATAACACCCTGAGGAATACCTGCTTCTTCACACATTTCAACAAACTTACAGGTTGTAATAGGAGAATCACTTGCGGGCTTAATGCAAACTGTGTTGCCTGTAACAACTGCAGAAATTACCATGCCTGCCATGATAGAGAAGGGGAAGTTCCAGGGAGGAATAACAAGACCTACACCAATGGGACGATATTCGGCACGGTTGTTTTCAACTGTGGACTCAACAAGTGGAACCGGATGCTCTTCAAGATATACAGCACCCTGTGCATATGCGTTGAAAAAGTCAATAGCTTCGCAGATTTCGCCGTCAGCTTCACCGAAATTTTTACCTGTTTCAAGTATCATCCATGCGGCAATTTCATAACGTCGCTTCTGGAGAATACCGATAAGACGCATGATGTAGTCAACCTTAACGCGAGTAGGAACAAGACGCCATTCCTCGTATGTGTCATATGCTACTCTGATAGCCTTGTCTGCCTGTTCTTTGGAAGCGGAAGAAGCAAAGCCTACAACTTCGCTTTTCTTACAAGGATTGATTGATGTGATTTTCTTTTCTGTGAAAATCTTTTCGCCACCAATTACCAGGGGATAATCCTTACCTAACTGAGCTTCAACTGCTGCGATTGCATTTTCCATGTTTTTCCTTGTTTCAGGAATGGAAAAATCGCGTTCAGGTTCATTTACGAAAATTCTGTTCATGGACTGACCTCCTAATAAAATATAAAAAATTACAAAATAAAACATAATTATACGCATATATTCTACCACAAAAAAACATTCTTGTAAAGATAAAAGAATTAAAATAAAACACTGCAAAAGTCGCATGATTTTGCAAAAAAAATTAAATAAACTACTTGCATTGGTAAGAGTAATATGTTATAATGCTATTGTGTATTTTAGGGTAGTGTCGATAAATACGCGAATTAGTATTTAATTTTATGTTTAAATAAAGGAAGGTGCAGTTATGAAAAGACGTATCTTGAGTCTTGTACTTGCTCTCATGATGTGCTTTACAGTTCTTTCTACAGTAACTTTTGCTGAAGATGTTGAACTTATGGCAAGCCCTATGGGTGAAGTTATCAGACTCTACACAGAAAGAGCATGGGATTGGCAGGAAGGTCAGTTCAATGCAATGACTGACGAACAAAAGGCTGTTATCGAAAATGCTTATGCCAACTTCGATGAAGAAGCAGTAAGAGCGATTGCTGCTGCTACAGCCGAAGAAGTGTTGGATACAAACACAACATTCTTTACAAACGACACAATGAAGGATCTCTATAGATGGAAAACTATGAGAGATATGGTTGAAGGAAGAATTGATGCAACAAGTGCTGATGCAGCTTTTGTAGATTGGTTCAATCGTTTTAAAGAGTATGAAGCAGAAAACGATGATAAGGTTTCAGCTGCTCAGCCTAATGCAGCACTTGGTGGTCTTGGTGATTATTCTGATGACCTTACAGAGTTCTTCGGTGAACTTTCTGAAATGTACAGCGTAGATGGTCTCAGACTCACAGGTGAAGATGCTGATAAGGTTCATGCTTACATTGAAGCACACCTTGCTGACGATATAACTTCTGTTATGGATGCTCTTAAGGCAGACGTTTATGAAATTATCGCAGAAGGCTCTGCAAACGGCTTTGAACTTGCTCTCCAGGTTGCTTGCCAGAAGAAGGTAAGAGGAGACGAAATTTTCGGAGCTATTGAAGACCGTGACATGAAGGGCGCATTCCTTCTCTTTGGTGAAGATTTTGTGAAATTTGTTATGGATGAAGTTCCTTCCCTCAGAGAAGATCTTGTTGGTATGGACAAGACAGAACTCCTCAAGCAGCTTGCAGGTGTAGGTGGTACAGCTATTGGCGTACTTAATGGTTCTAACGAAACTTCTTACAATGCTATGTATGCTGTTGCTAATGAAGTTTCCGCACACGTTGAAGGTCAGGATTTCCTTAGTGAATTAGTGGGCAAGCTTACAAACGATTTTGGCTTTGATGTAGCCGTTGTAAGAGCAGAAATCCTTGAGGGCATTAAGGATGCTATGGCAACTTTGGATGCTTCTCATGGTATTGAACTTGTTCATTTTGACGCATATGTTGGTAGAACAGTTCTTCAGCCCGAAATGAACAGCGTTATCGAAGTTGAAGCAGGTAAAGAAAGCGTAATTAATCTTTCTTATGATCACCCCAGATACAAGTTTGTTGGTGAAACACTTGCTACATTGCCTCCTGTAACTCAGTTTGATATTGAAGTTGTTGGCGATGGTATCACAGCTTCTCTTGCAGAAGAAATCGGTGTTATCAACGTTGATGCTACAGCAGATGGCATTGAAGACGGTGACGAAGTTGTACTTAACCTTTATCGTGGTTATGATGACGATCTTAATGCAAACGATAAGGATGTTTACAGATATGTAACAACATACACACTTAAGGCTGTTGGTTCTACTCAGCCTCCTGTTGTTGATGATCCTTATGTAGAACTTGACGATGTTAAAAACACAACAGTTGATGGTACAATTACAGTTAAGGGTACAACAAACCTTGATTATGTAACAGTAGCAATTGTTAAGCCTGTTGAAGGCGGCGTGAAGACAATCTACGCAGTTGTTTACACAAAGGACGAATTCGAAGCAGGTATTACACTTAATGCTCCCGATGCAGCAGTTGAAGGTGAAGAATACACAGTAGTAGTTGGTACAGAAAAGGCTTCCGATTCTGACGAGTTTGAAATCGAAGGTGCTACAGAAGACTACTTTGTAGAGCTTAACGATGTTGAAAACACAACAGTTGATGGTATCATCACAGTTAAGGGTACAACAAACCTTGACTATGTAACAGTAGCAATTGTTAAGCCCACAGAAGACGGCGTAAAGACAATCTACGCAGTTGTTTATACAAAGGCTGAATTTGAAGCAGGTATTGCACTTCAGGCTCCCGACAATGCAGTAGTTGGCGAAGTATACACAGTAGTAGTTGGTACAGAAAAGGCTTCCGATTCTGATGAATTCGAAATCGAAGGTGTAACTGAAGACTACTTTGTAGACCTTGAAGACGTTGCAAACACAACAGTTGAAGGCACAATCACAGTTAAGGGTACAACAAACCTTGACTATGTAACAGTAGTAATTGTTAAGCCTACAGAAGATGGCGACAAGACAATCTACACAGTTGTTTATACAAAGGACGAATTTGAAGCAGGTATCACACTTAATGCTCCCGCTGATGCAGTAGTTGGCGAAGTATACACAGTAGTTGTTGGTACAGAAAAGGCTTCCGATTCTGATGAATTCGAAATCGAAAGTACTGTAACTCCCGGTCCTGCGCCCACACTCAGCCTTGCAGGTGACAAGGATGGCGACGGCGTTATGGACAGAACTGTAAAGAAGGGCTCTAAGGTTGAAATTACAACAACACCTCAGAACATTCCCGAAGGTTCTACAGCTGAAGTTATCTGGACAATCACAAATGGTGACGGTGAAGTTGAACAGGTTAAGGTAGCAGGCGACTTCAACAATATCCTTCAGATTAAGGGTACTAAGATTGGTGAAGGCGTTGTAATCACAGGTACACTTTATGTTGACGGTGTAGCTACAGATGCAACAGTAACAGTTAACGTTAAGGTTAAGAAGTCCGGCGGCGGTGGCGGCGGCTACGAAAAGCCCACAGAAGAACCCACTGAAGATGACGACAATAAGCCTCATAGCTGTGAATGGCCTGATATCGCAGCAGGTTGGGAAGGCAAGGCAAATGCTCACTGGGCTCACCTTACAATTGACCAGATGACAATCAATGGTTACATTAAGGGTTATCCCGATGGCTTGTTCAGACCTGACCAGAACATTACAAGAGCAGAATTCTCTGCAATCGTATACAGAATCCTCGGTCTCAACGAAGCTGAAGATGGCGTGAAGTATGACGATACAGTTGGACATTGGGCAGAAGATCTTATTGCAACAATGTCTCTTCCCGAAGGCTATGGCATGCTCCGTGGTTACGGTGACGGCAACTTCGGACCTAACGACAACATCACTCGTGAACAGGCAGTTGCAATTATCGCAAGAGCTAAGAGTGCTGTTTGGGTAGCAGCTAATGAAGGCGCTAAGGACGTATTTACAGATGCTGAAGATATCTCCTGGTGGTTCGACGGCGAAATGGATGCTGCTGTAACTAATGGTCTTATCACAGGTTACGAAGACGGCTCCTACAAGCCTCTTAACTTCACAACAAGAGCAGAAGCATGTACACTTCTTGCAAGAGCTTGGCCCGAAGTTTTAGAATAATTCAGTAATAAATCAAGGGTTGCAGTAATGCAACCCTTGCATTTTCAATAAAACCAAACTTACAGTTTTGTTTATGTGTGTGGAGAAATAACTGAAAGGATGGATATTAATTATGAAAACAATTTTTAAAAAGCTTACAGCCTTGATAGTGGCAATGATGATGGTGCTTAGTTTTGCGCCAACGGCATTTGCAGGTATTGAGTATTCTATGGAGGACGCTTTTAACCAGTGTGCAGAAATTTACCCCTACTTTGTTGAAACAGTTACTTCACAGGGTGTTAGCAATGCTCAGATTATTACATTCCTTGAATCTGTTCAGACATACCTGTTAGGTCTTGATGTGGAGATAACCGAAGAAAACTTTGAAGGTTATCTTATAGAAGGCGTAAACAATGCAATGACTTACAGAAAGAATATTGCGGTAAGAGATGCTTTGCTTATGGCTTTCCCCGAGGCAGCTGTTGACGGAATGGATGGTATTATTCATGAGGACTTTGTTCCGATTGTTGAAACTGTAAAGCTTATTCTTTTCGGTGGCGAAGAGGTTGAAAAGCCTACCGAAGAACCTACCGAAAAACCTACAGAAGAACCTACAGAAAAGCCAACAGAACCTACAGAAGAACCTACTGAAGAAAAAACAGAGGCTGACAAGCCTTCCGGCGGAGACGGCGGCAGCACAGGTGGCAATGGTGGTGGCTCCACAGGCGGTTCAGGTGGTGGCACAGCGACAGGTGGAAATGAAGATGCCGACGACACTCCCGTTGAAGAACCTACCCAGCCGAAAGTTCAGTTCAGCGACATGAATCAGGCTGAATGGGCGAGAGAAGCTGTGTATGCACTTGTTGAAAGAGGAATTATAAATGGTTATGAGGATGGCACCTTCCGTCCTAACCGAAACATCACAAGAGCAGAATTTGCTAAGATTATTGTAATTGCAGCGGGCAAGTATGATAAGAACGCTACTTGCACGTTTACTGATGTTCCCAAGGACCAGTGGTATTATTCTTACGTTGCATCTGCTTACAAAGAAGGCTTTATCAACGGCAGAAGCGCTGAGATTTTTGACCCTAATTCCAATATTACAAGAGCAGATGTTTGTACAATTGTGTACAGATTTGTAAAGAGCATTAATCCTCTTGTGAAGGCTAACGGCAACGTTACCTTTACAGATGCGGCAGATATTCCCGTGTGGGCAGTTGAAGCGGTTACTGTTCTTAACACAAACAAGGTTGCAGATGTTCTTAATAATAACAAGTTTGAACCTGTAACAAATGCAACAAGAGCACAGTGTGCTCAGATTTTGTACAGAGCAATTAACCTTGGATTGGGTATTAATATAGGAAAGTAATAAAAAAGGAGTTTCGGTTTCCCAAACTCCTTTTAACATGAAAAGAGCTGAGTGACCTCAGCTCTTTTTTTACTATATTAAATTTTATTCCTGTTCAGATTTGCCGTAAAGGTTATATCTGAAAAGTCTGGATTCGTCTTCAATGTTTTCACATTCAATTGTAGCTTCACTAAGCTTACCGCCTTCAAGTACGCTCATTACGCCTACAATACGACAAAAAGCAGACTGAAGGTTGATCTTATCGCCTTCTTCTGTGGTCATCCACACATTACCTGTGCAGCTACCAAGCTCATTAACAAAGCCCTGTAAATCCAAATCATGTACAACAAACTTGCGCATACTTAAAACCTCCTTGAATAGGGAAATGATAATTAAAGGATTATTCCTTACACGCACATAGTATACCGAAAAACTTTTTTTGTCAATACACTTTATGAAAAACTGTGATTTTGACTAAATTATGAGAAGGATTGCTCTGTTCTATTGATAATTTCGTCCTGTAAAGCCTTCGACAAATTCCTGAAGTGGTCGCTGTAGCCTGCAACACGAACAATCAAATCCTTATATTCTTCCGGATGCTTCTGTGCATCAATCAATGTTGCACGGTCAATTACGTTGAACTGAATATGGTGACCATCCATACCAAAGTAGGAACGGATTAAAGCAGCCATATTGTTAAGTCCGTCTTCACCTGCAACAACTGCAGGAGTGAACTTTTGGTTCAAAAGAGTACCTCCTGTTTTTAAGTGATCCATCTTTGCACAGCTCTTGATAACAGCTGTAGGTCCGTTCACGTCGGCGCCCTTTTCGGGAGAAATGCCTTCGCTCATGGGCTTACCTGCACGTCTTCCGTTGGGAAGAGCACCACAAACTTCACCAAAGTAAACATGACATGTTGTGGGAAGCATATCAATGCGGTACTGACCGCCCTTGATTGTGGGTCTGCCTGTAATATATCCTTGATATTCGTTAAACACGGTTTTCATAATGTCATCAGCGTAATCGTCATCGTTGCCGTACTTGGGAGTTTTGTTTGCAACAAGGTTATAAATACGGTCAAAGCCTTCAAAGTCAGAATTTACAGCATTTAAAAGCTCTGCCATTGTAAAGTTCTTTTTGTCAAACACATTATACTTGATTGCAGAAAGTGAGTCAGTAATAGAGCCAATGCCAACGCCCTGAATGTAGTAAGTGTTGTATCTTGCACCACCTGCATTGTAGTCAACTGCCTTTTCAATACAGTCTTCCATAATTATGGAAAGGAAAGGCACAGGCATGTATTTTGCATAAATTTTTTCAATAATGTTGTTACCTGCAATCTTAATGTCGAGGAAGTGGTGCATCTGCTTTACAAATGCATCATAAAGCTCTTCGTAGCTTGTAAAGTCTTCAGCGTTGCCGGTTTTAAGACCAATCTGCTTGCCGGTGTACTTGTCAAAACCGTTGTTAAGTGTAATTTCAAGAACCTTAGGAATGTTGAAATAACCTGTTAAAGCGTAGTTTTCCTTACCTAAGCAGCCTGTTTCAACACAGCCTGTGGAGCAACCGTGTCTTGCATCTTCAATGGACTTACCTGCATTAAGAAGCTCCTGAATAATAGCTTCTGTGTTATAAAAAGCTGGCTGCCCCCAACCCTTACGGGAAATTTCACAAGCACGAAGCAGAAATTCCGGAGGAGTTTTTCTTGAAATCTGAACATTACTGGAGGGCTGAAGAAGCTTCATTTCATCCATTGTGTCGAGAATAATGTAACTTACGGGGTTTACACCGTCTCTGCCGTCCTCTGTAATACCGCCTGTGTTAAGGTTGCAAAAGTCTGTATATGTGCCGCTTTCCTTCAAGGTAATACCAACCTTGGGAGGAGCAGGCTGATTGTTGAACTTAATCCAGAAGCATTCCATCAATTCTCTTGCTCTGTCGTAATCAAGAGTACCTTCTTTAACTTCCTTCTGATAGAAGGGGTTAAGATGCTGGTCAAGTCTTCCGGGGGTGAAAGCATCCCAGGGGTTAACTTCGCTTGTAACACCAATGTGTACAAACCAGTACATCTGCAATGCCTGGTGGAATGTCTTAGGTGCAAATTCGGGCACCTGCTTACAGTTTTCGCTAATTAAAAGAAGGTCTGCCTTTTTCTTTTCATCAGTTTCCTTTTCAGCAAGAGAAAGAGCGTATTCGCTGTAGCGCTTGCCGTAAGTGATGATAGCATCACAGCAAATCATCATAGCTTCAAGCTCAGCCTTTTTGTCGTATGCGTTTTCATCGTTTACAAAATCAAGGCGTGTAATTCTTTTTTCAATGTCCTTTTTAAAATCGGAAAAGCCTTTTTTGTAAATAATGTTACCAGCGCCTGTGTGACCCGGACCACGCTGCTCCATAAATTCGGTAAACATACCTGCAGCATAGCAGTCCTTCCACTGTTGTGAAGTGGACGCCATAATCTTGTGGCGGATGGAGCGTTTTTCCCAGTAGGGGATAACCTTTTCACGCTGAATCTTTTTGTCTTCTTCTGTAACGGAGAAGCTTATGAGCTCTCTCGCATCCATTATTTCCATGTCTTCAATTGTGTGACAGCAAAGCTCAGGGAAGGAGGGTGCACACTGAAGGTCGTGACCCTTTTCGCCCACGATTAATTCGCCGTCGTTAATAACAAGAGTTTTTCTTTCCATATATTCGCGGAAAGCAAGCGCACGAAGCACAGGAATGTCAACACTGCCTTCGTATTTCTGATATGCATCGGTAAAAATCGCCGCACGTTCAATAGACAGCGCAGGATTAGTGGACACGCTCTGCTCACGAAGCTTTTTTGTTCTTTCTGTATATCCTCTCATAAAATCATTCCTTTCTTTAACCACCTATTTTAACATCTTTAAAACCCTTTTCAAAAAAGATTGTTTTTATCTGTTCCATTTTTTCCTTTGACGGAGTGCTCATGCTGTTGGCATCGTATTCTTTGCCCAGTTTTGTGTACTTGTATTTGCCCATATCGTGATAGGGGAGTAAGTTCACCTTTGTAATGCCCATTGCATAAGTTTTTTCGGCAATTTTCTCCAGGTCATCCAAGTTGCAGTTGCAATTTTCAATAAGGGGTAACCTCAGGTTTATATTTGCACCCATGTTGCAAAGCTTTTCAAGGTTTTCCCAAATAATGTGGTTGTCAACTCCTGTAAGAGCTTTGTGCAAAGCCCGATCATAGGCTTTTATATCGTACAAAAACACATCAGTGTAGGGGTGTATTTTTTCAAACACTTCAAAGGGGGCGTAGCCTGAGGTGTCAACTGCAGTATGTATACGCTGTGCCTTACATTTTTTTAAAAGGAGCAGCAAAAACTCGGGAAAAATGGTGCATTCGCCACCTGAGAATGTAACGCCACCGCCTGATTCGTTGTAAAAGGAGGTGTCCTTTAAAATAATGTCAAACACTTCATCGTTTGTCATTTCCTTGCCGGAAATTTCCCTTGCGTTATAATAACAAACGTCGGTGCAGCTTCCGCACAAATTACACTTTTTTGTATCTGTGGTAAGAGTGCCGTTTTCAATTGTGATGGCACCGTTAGGGCAGTTCTTTTCGCACCTGCCGCAAAGGGTGCAGTTTTCAGCGTTGTACATAACCTCATAATGACTATTGAAGGTTTCAGGGTTGTGACACCATTTACAACGCAAGGGACACCCCTTGAAAAACACCGTTGTTCTGATGCCGTCACCATCCTTTGTGGAAAAACGCTGTATGTTTGAAATAAGTACTTTTTCCATTCCATTTTCCTCACAATCAAATATACCTTATCAGAATAATTTTATATCTTTTTTATGCTACTGTCAATAAAAAAAGTAGGTTTCTTAACACAGTACGACAATATTTTAATCTTCATTTTTGTATAATGGTATGGGAGGTGGAAACGATTAGCATTTATATAGATATTTTGTTCATGATTAACTTTGTTATAAACATTCTTATTGTGGAAGGGTGCGGACTTTTAATAAACCGTGAAACAAAATGGTACAAAACTCTTCTGGCAGCGTTTGTGGGTGCATTGTATGCAGTGGCGGTATTTTTTCCCAATTTGACCATGCTCAAATCTGCAGTTATGAAAATAATAGTGTCGGGGATTATGGTTGGGCTGGCTTTTAAAATAAATAAAAAAAGTGCATTTTTAAAGGTTTGGTGCAGCTTTTACCTTGTGAGCTTTATTTTTGGCGGTGCTATTATTGCAATAATGAGCCTTACAGGAATTGGTGCAAAAACAGGTGCAATTATTTCAAACGGAAGCATTTATTTTTCTTTGCCCTGGAAAATGGTGCTTTTGTCAAGCGGTGTGGTTTATCTGGTGTTAACCATTTTTTCACGCATACGGAAAAGAAGAATTTCCAACAAAGCGGTAGAACGAGTTTTAAAAATATACATAAACGGAAAAAAGATAGAAATGAATGCAATTATCGACACGGGAAATTCTTTATCCGACCCTATCACAGGGTGCCCGGTAATAGTTTGCGAATACGACGAATTAAAATGCATTTTGCCAAAGGATGACGACAAATCAATAATTGAAAAAATGCTTTCGGCAAATCTTAAGGTAAGGCTCATACCCTTTTCCAGCATAGGCGAGGAACAGGGAGTGATGCCCGGGTTTATGCCTGATTTGGTAGAGATTGATCATTATAAAGCCAAGAGGTGTGTTATATGCATAAGCGAAACAAAGCTTTCAAAAGAAGAGGAGTATCATGCATTGTTAAATCCAATGCTGATTGTGGGTTGAATTTTATGGAACTTAAAAATTTTATACGTATGATAGCAGAAAAAAGCTACAGAGAGCTTATGGACCATTTTTCTCCTGAAAAGGTTCACTACTTAGGCTCAGGGGAGGTGTTGCCTCCTGCTTTGAAAAAGGACGAGGAGGAAATGCTTTTAAAAGCAATTGACACAAAAAAATCACGCGATAAGCTGGTGGAGCACAATTTAAGGCTTGTTGTGTACATTGCAAAAAAATTTGAAAACACAAACATTTCCCTTGAGGACTTAATAAGTATAGGCACAATAGGGCTTATAAAAGCGGTGAACACCTTTAAAACCGACAAAAAAATAAAGCTTGCAACCTATGCTTCAAGGTGCATTGAAAACGAAATACTTATGTACTTAAGAAAACACAACGCCCGAAAAGGCGAAATTTCTTTTGACGAGCCGCTTAATGTTGACTGGGACGGAAACGAGCTTTTGCTCAGCGATGTTTTAGGCACCGAAAACGACCTGGTTGAAATCAAACTGCAGGAAGCGGCAGAGCTGCAACTTTTAAAAAGTGCCATGAAAAGGCTTTCGGACAGGGAAAGAGAAATTATTAACCTTCGTTACGGCCTTGGAGGAGTGCGGGAAAAAACGCAAAAAGAGGTTGCCGACATGCTGGGCATAAGCCAAAGCTATATTTCGCGCTTAGAAAAAAAGATAATGGGGCAGTTAAAAAAAGACATTGTAAAAAATATCTGACAATTAATAATGAAAAACACCATTGTTCATGAATTGTTAAAAAACTTGTGCTACAATAGCCTAAAGAGGTGAAACATATGAAGAAAATGACGTTTATATATAACCCCAAATCAGGCAAGGCTCTTATCCGTGAAAACCTCTCGGACATTGTAAGCATTTTTTCGGAGGGTGACTACGAAATTACCATTGTGCCAACAAAGCACAGAAATCACTGCTGTGAGTACATTGCCGAGAAAGGTAAAAACTTTGACGTTGTGGCAGTTTCGGGTGGTGACGGAACAGTTAACGAGGCATTTAACGCACTTATGACCATTGATGATGAAAACCGCCCTGTTTTAGGCTACATACCCACAGGAACAACCAATGACTTTGCATCTTCTGTTGGCATTCCCAAAAATGTAATGGAAGCAGCACATGTTATAAACGAAGGTGTTGTTAAAAAAATTGATGCAGGAAAATTCAACAACAAGTATTTTGCCTATGTTGCCGCATTCGGTGCCTTTACAAATGTGGCATACGACACCCCTCAGCAAAACAAAAACCTTTTGGGGTATGTGGCCTACCTTTTGGAGGGCATTAAAAAGCTGGGCGAAATAAAGCCCTACAAAATGGTTGTGGAAACAGATTCCAGCATAATTGAAGACGAATTTGTTGTTGGTATGGTTGCAAACACACTTTCAATCGGTGGTGTTAAGGTTAAGCACTTTGATGTTAGCTTAAATGACGGACTTTTTGAGGTTATTCTGATTAAAAGCATTAAAAAGCCTGCGGATTTAAGTGCAATGATAGCTGATTTGAAAAATAATAATACCGACAGCGAGCATTTTGTTTTTGTAAAAACAAACAAGCTGAAAATGCAAAGCTATGAAACTATTGCCTGGACCTTGGACGGCGAGTTCGGCGGTGAGCATACCAATGTTCAGATTGAAAGCGTTCCTGAGGCAATAAAAATTAAAGTTGCCCAAGGGTGAAAACTGTGGTATTATATATTGGTGCAAAAGAGAAAGGAATGAACATAAATGGCGAAAAAACAGTTTAAAACCGAGTCAAAAAGAATACTTGACTTGATGATTAATTCTATCTATACTCACAAGGAAATTTTCCTTCGTGAAATTATTTCAAATGCCAGCGATGCTATTGATAAGCTTGTGTTTGTATCACTTACCGAGGGCGCAGAGGGCTTTGACAGAAGCAATTACAAAATAAGAATTGATATTGATAAGGAGCACAGAACAATTACCGTATCTGATAACGGTATTGGTATGAGCCGTGAAGAGCTTGAAGAAAACTTGGGCACAATTGCAAAAAGTGGCTCCTTGAACTTTAAAGAAAACATAACTGCCGAAGAAAAAACCGATAAGGAAATTGACATTATCGGTCAGTTTGGTGTTGGCTTTTACTCCGCTTTCATGGTTGCCGACAAGGTTACGGTTACAAGTAAAAAGTATAATAGTGATTCTTCCTTCACCTGGGAAAGTGAAGGCGTTGACGGCTACAGCATTAAAGAAAGCGTTAAGTACGACACAGGTACAACAATTGTTATGCACATTAAGGAAAACACCTCCGACGAAGTGTATGACGAATTCCTCCGTCCCTACAGGATTAAGGGCATTGTTAAAAAATATTCCGACTATGTGCGCTACCCCATTGTTATGAACGAAGAAAAAACAGGGGACAACGGTGCAAAGTATGTGGAGGAAGAAACTCTTAACAGCATGGTTCCTATCTGGCACAGAAGCCGTGGCGATGTAACCGACGAGGAATGCTTTAATTTCTACAAAGAAAATTTCTACGACATGGAAGACCCCTTTAAGGTTATAAGAGTAAATGCCGAAGGCAACCTTAACTACAAAGCAATGCTTTTTGTTCCTTCAAAGGCGCCCATGAATTACTACACCAAGGACTATAAAAAGGGTCTCAGCCTTTACACAAGCTCCGTTATGATTATGGAAAACTGCGAGGAGCTTTTGCCTGAGCATTTCAGGTTTGTAAAGGGTGTTGTGGACAGCGACAACCTTTCACTTAACATTTCCCGCGAAATTCTCCAGCACGACCGACAGCTTACACAAATTGCAACAAACCTTGAAAAGAAAATCAAGAGTGAGCTTAAAAAAATGCTCACGAACGAAAGGGAAAACTACGAAAAGTTCTTCCGTGAATTTGGGCTTCAGTTAAAATATGGTGTGGTTTCCGATTACGGTATTCATAAGGAAATGCTTACAGACCTTCTTTTGTTCCATTCCTCCCTTACAAATTCTCTTGTAACACTTGAAGAATATGTGTCTTCCATGAGCGAGGAGCAAAAGTACATATACTATGCCCGTGGCGAAAACGTTACCAAAATTGACCTTCTTCCTCAGATTGAAACAATTAAGGATAAAAACTATGGCATACTTTACCTTACCGATGATGTGGACGAATTTGTTGTAAACATTTTAGGCTCTTTTAAGGATAAGGAATTCAAGAACATCAACGACAAGGACCTTGGACTTGAAAGCGAAGAAGAAATTAAAGAAGCCGAAAAGAAGGAAGAGGAAAACAAGCTTCTTTTGGATTTTGTAAAGGAAAGCTTAGAGGGGCAGGTTGAATTTGTGCGTATTTCACACAAGTTAAAGAGCCACCCTGTGTGCCTTACAAGCGAGGGCGAAATCACCCTTGAAATGGAAAAGTACTTCAAGAGCCTTCCCGGCGAAGAAGACAAAATCAAGGCAAGACGAGTGTTGGAATTAAACGGTGAGCACAACGCCTTCCGTGCTCTTTCAAAGGCATTTGAAGAAGATAAGGAAAAAGCTAAAAAGCTCAGTAAAATCCTTTACACTCAGGCAGTTTTAATTGCCGATATGCCCATTGACAATGCTGTGGAATTTGCACAGTTAGTAAGTGAATTAATGTAACAAAAAAACTCAATTGCAATTTTTGCAATTGAGTTTTTTTGTTATACTAAATTGTGATTTCGGTTGTAAATATTTACAAGACGCTTAAAGTAGTTAATATTGATTTTATCCAGACTGTCCTGTGTAATGCGGAATGCCCAGTTGTTGTCGGCTTTTCCGGGGGTGTTCATTCTGGTGTCGGCACCAAAGCCGCACAAGTCCTGAATGGGAACAATTGCAATGGAAGCACTTGACTCAAAAAGTGTTCTGATAATTGCCTTAATGCAGGGCGCATCAAAACCGCCAATGCCCCAGTCGCCTTCAAAGCCGCAGTATGTACAAACTCTTTCACGTGTAGCGTTGTCCGCCTCCCAAAGGTAGCCTAAAATTGTATTGTTGTCGTGAGTGCCTGTGTAAGCCACGGTGGAGTGTGAATAATTGTAGGGCATGTGTGTGTTGTCGCCGTCGGAAAGGAATGCAAACTGCATTACGCCCATGCCGGGGAAGCCGGTTTCTTTAACAAGGTTTCTAACATCGTCATCAATGTCGCCCAAATCCTCCGCAATAATGGGGGAAGAGGGGTATTTTTCGTTAAGTGCATTGAAAAAGTCCATTCCCGGTCCTTTAATCCACTTGCCCTTTGTAGCCTTTTCCCCTGCAGGCACGGACCAATATGCACTGAATGCTCTGAAATGGTCAATTCTTACTGCATCGTAAAGGCTGAAGGAATAGCCTGCACGCTTTATCCACCATTTGTAGCCGTCCTTTTTCATTTCGTCCCAATCATAAAGTGGGTTGCCCCATAATTGACCCTCCTGAGAAAAATAATCCGGAGGCACACCTGCACAGCTACGAAGTGCACAGGTTTTTGTATCCAAAGAGAAAAGAGTGGGGTTTGCCCAAACATCGGCAGAGTCGTGAGCAAGGTAAATGGGCATATCACCAATAATTGAAACACCTAAAGCATTAACAGCTTTTTTAAGTGCTTTGTACTGCTTCTGAAATTCATACTGAAGGAAAAGGGCAAAGTAATAATCATCAAAAAGCTCTTCCTTTGCTTTTTTAACTGCCTTTTCATCTCTTCTTTTAATATCCTCGTCCCATTCCCACCAGGGCTTCAAATCGTAAGAATCTTTAAGTGCTGTGAAAAGTGCATAGTCGTCAAGGTCGGGATTTTCCTTTAAAAAGCTGTCAAGAACAGCTGAATTATCCTTTTTAAAGCGGTCGAAAGCCTTTTTAAAAAGGGGAAGACGAGTTTGTTTTAAAAACTTGAAATCGCTGCTGTAAGGCTGAGATGCAACTGCGCTTTCAAGCTCCTCTTTGGTCAAAAGCTTTTCCTCAAAAAGAATTTCGGGGTCAATAAAGTAGGGGTTGCCTGCAAAAGCGCTGCAGCCTGCATAGGGTGAGTTATAGTCATCGGTAGGGCAAAGGGGAAGCATCTGCCATGCGTGAATATCCATGCTCTTTAAAAGCTCGGCAAACTTCACAGCCTCCTTACCAAAGGTGCCAATACCGTATTTTCCGGGTATTGAAGAAATGTGGCAAAGAACGCCACTTGTGCGGTTAAACATTTTTCATTTTCCTCCTAAAAACCAAATACTGTTCTTATTATGTAATAAACAAATGGAATAAATATTGCAGGAAGCATGTTGCCAACCTTGAACTTTGGCTTGTAAACAAAGTTAAGACCAATTGCCATAATAAGAAGATTGCCTATAAATGACATCTGGCAAACAACTGTGTTTGTAAGGAAAGGTGCAACAATTGCCGCAAGAAGGGTGATTGAGCCCTGGTAAACAAAAAGTGAAAGGGCGCTTAACATTGTGCCGATACCTAAGGTTGATGCAAAGACCATTGCCATAATACCGTCCAAGATGCTTTTTGCATAAAGAATGTTGGGGTCGTGGCTGATGCCGTCGTTAAGTGAGCCTACAACCGCCATGCTGCCAACGCAAAAGAGTAGTGATGCGGAAACAAAGCCCTGTGCAAAGGTTGAGTCGGAAGAGTTTTTTGCGAACTTTTCCTGAAAGAAAATTCCTAAATCGTCAAGGCGCTTTTCAATGTTTATGAGTGTGCCCAAAAGTGTGCCTATAGCCATTGACAAAATCATCATAAGAGTAAATTCCGAAGAAAGGGTGTTGCCGGATACAAAAATGCTGTTTGTAACAACGCCCGAAATGCCGATTGAAAAAACAGCCAGCCCTAAAGCAGACATAATGCCCTCACGAAGGTTATCGTTAATGAGCTTTTTAAAGAAAATGCCCAAAAGTGAACCCACAACAACTGTTAAAATGTTCACTATTGTGCCAATGCCTGTTATGTACATGTTTTCACCTTCTAAAATAATATGCATTTATTTTATCACAAAATGTTGAATTTTCAAGTTGTTTTTACAGTTTTACAAAAAACTTGAAAATATAATACCATAGTGCTATAATACTTCTAATATACATTTATACAGAAAAGAGTGGGAGCATGTTGCACTTAGAAGTTAAAATACCTAAAAGAGAATATAAAATTCATATTGGAAAATCCCTTTTAAACGAGGCAAAGGATTTGTTTGCGCCCTTTGTAACAGGCAAAAAGGTGTGTGTTGTTTCCGACAGTAATGTTTTCCCTCTTTATGGCGAAAAAACCGTTGATATGATTAAAAATGCAGGCGGCGATGTGTTCAGCCTGGTTGTTGAAGCAGGGGAAGAAGCTAAAAGCTTTAAAAACCTTGAATATTTGTGCCGTGAAATAATTAAAAGAGATTTTACCCGTAGTGATGTTATTGTTGCATTGGGTGGCGGTGTTGTTGGTGATTTAACTGCCTTTTGTGCATCTGTTGTGCTCCGTGGCGTTAAGCTTATCCAAATCCCCACAACCCTTTTGTCACAGGTTGATTCCTCCGTTGGCGGAAAAACTGCGGTGAACATTCCCGAGGGTAAAAACTTAGTGGGCACATTTTACCAGCCCAGCATGGTAATTATTGATACCGACACATTAAAAACACTTCCCGAAAGAGAAATAAGCTGTGGTATGGCTGAAATTATAAAATACGGTGCAATCCGTGACGAAAGCCTTGCTGAAAAGCTTTCTTCAGGCAATTTTGAAATTGAAGAGGTTATACATACCTGTTGTGCAATCAAAGCACAAATTGTTGAAAATGATGAACTTGACAAGGGCGAACGAATGCTGCTTAATTTCGGCCACACATTAGGTCATGCAGTTGAAAATTACATGGGCTATGGTGTATTGTCCCATGGTGCTGCAGTTGCAATAGGCATGTGTGTTATAACAAAGTGGAGCGAAGAAAAAGGCATTACAAAAAAGGGCACCTATGAAAAAATAAAGGCACTTTGTGAAAAGTACAATTTGCCCACACACATTGACAACATGGACAAAATGACTCATGCTGCAATGCACGACAAAAAGCGAAGCGGCAGTAAAATAAATTTAGTGCTTGTAAAAAGCATGGGCGAAAGCTACACCGAAAAGGTGGAGGTTTCCATTCTTGATGAAATTGTAAAGGGATGATTTGAGTGGACATTAAAATAACACCGAATAAGCTTTGTGGCTTAATGGAAATACCTCCGTCAAAAAGCTACAGTCACCGTGGACTTATATGTGCATTTTTAGGTGGCGGCAAAGCCTATGGTGTAGGTGAAAACGAAGACACTAAGGCAACTGTGAGCTGTTTAAATTCAATAAAAGAAAAAAAGCCTCTTTTTGCAAATGAGTCAGGGTCAACACTACGCTTTATGATTCCCCTTGCTCTTGCAATAAACTCCTTTGTTGAAATATCGGGAAGTACAAGGCTTATGGAAAGACCTCTCGATGACTATTTTAAAATATTTGAAAAAATGGGCATTGAGTATTCCCTTCAAGGCACAACCCTTAAAGCAAAAGGGCAGTTAAAGGGCGGAACATATTCTCTCCGTGGGGACGTTTCCAGCCAGTTTATAACAGGTCTTTTGCTTGCGCTTCCTCTTTTGAAGGAGGACAGCGAAATTGTGATTACAACACGCCTTGAAAGCAAAGCCTATGTTGACATGACAATTGACGTTCAGCGAAAATTCGGTATTGAAATTGAAGAAACCGAAAAAGGCTACAAAATTAAAGGCAATCAGGCGTATAAAAAGAGCGATTACGTAGTTGAGGGTGATTTTTCACAGGCGGCGTTTTTCCTTGCTATGGGAAATGTTACACTTTCAGGTCTTAATGAAGACTCTCTCCAGGGCGATAGGGAAATTGTAAACGTGTATAAAAATATGGGCATGGAAATTTCCTTTTCTGACGGTGTGTACAAAACGAACGGCAAGACAAGAAAAAACATTGAAGTGGATGTTTCGCAAATTCCCGACTGTGTGCCTGTTTTAGCATGCGTTATGGCAGTAACCGAGGGTGAAGGCAAAATTACAAACGCCTCAAGGCTCAGGATAAAGGAAAGCGACAGGTTAAAAGCAATAACCGATGTGCTTACCATTTTAGGGGCCGATATTACCGAGGGCGAGGATTATCTGGTGATAAAAGGCAAAAAAAATCTCACAGGTGGTGTGTGCCCATCCTACAACGACCACAGAATTGCCATGGCACTTGCAACAGTTTCGCCCTATTGCACAGGCGAGGTTGTTATTAAAGGTGCGGAATGTGTGAAAAAGAGCATGCCCGATTTCTGGGAAAGATTTAATAGATTGGGAGGAATTACAAATGAGCTCAATTTGGGGTAACAGCATAAAGCTTTCGGTTTTCGGCGAAAGTCACTCAAGGGCAATCGGCGGTGTTATTGACAATTTGCCAAGCGGTATTGAAATTGACATGGAGGAAATTGCCTTTGAATTAAAAAGGCGTATGACAGGCTCCTCGGCACTTGCAACTGCAAGAAAAGAGCCCGACATTCCCGAAATTTTGTCAGGTGTTGTAAACGGAAAAACAACAGGAACACCTCTTGCGTTTGTAATTTACAACTCCGACCAGCATTCTAATGACTACGACAACTTAAAAACAACAGCACGTCCCTCTCATGCGGACTACACAGGCTTTTTACGCTATAATGGCTTTAACGACCACCGTGGAGGCGGTCACTTTTCGGGAAGATTAACAGCACCCATTGTTTTTGCAGGTGCTGTGGCAAAGTGTGCATTAAAGCAAAAGGGTATTTACACCGTTTCAAGAATAAAGAGTATTATGGATATTGAAGATGCTCCCATGGATTTGAATTTAATGACCATGGAGAAGGCAGACGAAATGAAAAACCTTATCATCCCCACCATTGACAAAAATGCGGCAAAAAAAATGGAGGAGAGGGTTTTAAGCTTAAAGGCAGAGCTTGACAGCGCAGGCGGTGTGATTGAATGTGCAATCATGAACATGGGAAAAGGCATAGGCAATCCCATATTCGATGCCTTTGAATCCAGATTGGCTTCCCTTATTTTTTCAGTGCCTGCAGTTAAAGGACTGGAGTTTGGCGAAGGCTTCAATGTTACAAAATTAACCGGCAGTCAGGCAAACGATTCCCTCTACACTGACGGCGAAAATATTTACACAAAAACAAACCACGACGGCGGTATTAACGGCGGTATTACAAACGGCATGCCAATTGTTTTCCGCACAGCAATAAAGCCCACAGCGTCCATATCCCGTGAGCAGGACAGCGTTAATTTTGTGGAAAAAACAAACGAAAAGCTTGTTATTAAAGGCAGACACGATGCCTGCATATGCGTGAGAGCCGTAAGCGTGATTGACGCTTGTGCCGCACTTTGCGCATTTGACTACCTTGTTGAAGCTAAAAAATTTTAAAGGTGATAAAAAATGGAAAATCTTGAATATTACAGAGCACAAATAGACAAAATAGATACACAGCTTATTTCTTTGATGGAGCAAAGAATGGAGGTTGCAAAAAACATTGGTCAGGTAAAGCTTAAAAACGGCTTGCAGGTGCTGGACGAAAAAAGAGAAAAGCAGGTGCTTTTAAGCCGAATGGAAAAGGTTACCGTGCCTGAATACGAGCAGGTTATTGAGCAGTTTTTTGTTAAGGTAATGGAGCTTTCACGCTCTGTTCAGCAAAAGCTTATCGATTCTCACGAAATGAAAAAAACTCTCACCGGAAAAGCCGCATTTCAAGGGGTTGACGGTGGTTATGGCTCAATTGCCGCATCAAAGGTTTTCGGAGAAAATATTTACAACGTAAAAACCTTTGAAAACGTGTTTGAAGAGGTTGAAAACGGCAATGCCGATTACGGTGTACTTCCTTTGGAAAACTCTACCACAGGCAGTATAACCGACGTTGTGGACCTTCTCACAAAGTACGATGTGTTCATAGTTGGTGAAACCTCAATAAAGGTTGAACACAGCCTCCTTGCAAAAAAGGGAGCCGTACTTTCCGACATACAAGAGGTTTATTCTCATGAGCAGGGCTTTTTCCAGTGCAAGGAATACTTAAAGGATAAGGATTGGACCCTTACAAGTGTGGTTAATACTGCAGTTGGTGCAAAAGCTGTTTCCGAAAGTGATGACATACATAAAGCGGCAATTGCATCAAAAAGAGCTGCAAAGCTCTACAACCTTGACATTTTACAGGAAGCAATAAATTCCGGCAAGGAAAATTCCACAAGGTTTATGATTATTGCAAAAAATCCTGTGGTTGGTGAAGGGTGTACAAAGGCGGCTGTGGCGTTCATGGTACCTCACGTGTCGGGCTCTCTTGTTTCAGCTCTTCAGATTTTTGCAGAAAGTAATGTTAATCTGGTAAAACTTGAATCACGACCTGTTATTGACCGCATTGGTGAATACTTGTTTTTTGCCGAAATTGAAGGAAATATTAACGATGACAATATGAAAAACGCCTTAAATAAGTTGAAAAAGTATGCTACAGGTTATAAATATTTAGGAAGTTTCAAAAAAATATAAATTGTCGCAAAAAAACCTTGCTTTTTAATATATAATATGCTATGATTATAAATTTAAAATTTGTATTTGACAAAATTTTAAAAAAGTGGTACAATTATAGTGTTCAATAATGCGGTAGGAGGGTGTGAATTTTTATGTACAGCGTAGGCGACAGTATCGTTTATCCCTTGCATGGTGCAGGTGTAATTGAGGCTATTGAAGAGCGCGAATTCGACGGAATCGTGCACTGTTACTACGCCATGAGAATTCCCCTTGGTGACATGAAGGTTCTTATCCCTGTTGAAGGCATTGAAAAAATCGGTGTGAGAGATATTATCAGCCCTGAGGATGCCGACAAGGTTATTGAGGATTTTAAAACAGCCGAAAGCGACATGAACCGCAACTGGAACAAGCGTTTCCGTGAAAACATGGTTAAAATTAAAAGCGGTAACATCCGCGAGGTTTCCTTGGTTGTAAAAAGTCTCATGCTTCGCGATAAAGAAAAAGGTCTTTCCACACAGGAAAGAAAAATGCTTGCAAATGCAAAGCAAATATTGATAAGTGAAATTGTTATATCCAAAAACGTAACATATGAGGAAGTTGAAAAAGAACTTTCTGATATTGTTAAAGCCGAAATGCAGAAAACGCAGGAAGAATGAATAATCTCTGACGGCTTTCGTGAAAGATGATGTTTGGTGCGACCGTCTTGTACGGTCGCATTTTTATTATAAAGAAAGGTGTGGTAATATGCTTAACAATAAAATGTTTACTGTAATTATTTTGTCTGCCGGCAAATCAACCCGAATGGGCTACAATAAAATGCTCATTAAAATCGGCAACAAAACCGTTTTTGAAAGAACGGTTGAAGCCTTTGAAAATTGTGATGTAATTGATGAAATTGTAATTGTTGCCCCCTCTGACAGTGTGCAGGACTATCTTAATCTTATTAAAGAAAATAAATACAGCAAGGTTATGCGCGTTGTTGAAGGCGGCAAAACAAGGCAGGAAAGCGTTAAAAACGGTCTTGGCTGTGTGTCGGAGGAATGCGACTACATAGCAGTGCATGACGGCGCAAGACCACTTATTGAAAACGAGTCCATAGTAAGTGTGTGTAGTTCTGCAATTGAGTGTGGTGGCGCAGTTGTTGGGGTAAAGAGTGTTGACACATTAAAGGGTGTGGACGAAAACGGAATGATTGTTTCCACAATTGACCGCGAAACAACTGTGCAGGTAAGAACACCTCAGGTTTTTAAAAAGGACATTTTGCTCTCAGCTCACAAAAAAGCTTTGGAAGATAATTTTGAAGGCACGGACGAATGTATGCTTGTTGAAAGATTGGGTTACCCAATCAAAACCGTTATTACAGGAAAAAACAACATAAAGCTTACCCATCCTGAGGATGTGCTTTATATGACAGGCGTTTTAAGAGAGAAGGGATTATTATGATGCGAGTTGGTATAGGCTGTGACACTCACAGGCTGGTTGAAGGGCGAAAGCTTATTTTAGGCGGTGTTGAAATTGAGCACGACAAGGGCTTACTTGGTCATTCCGATGCGGATGCACTTATTCATGCGGTAATTGATGCTCTTTTGGGGGCTGCAGGCGAGGGCGATATAGGAACACTTTTTCCCGATACCGACATGAAATACAAGGATATTTCCTCAATGGTACTTTTAGAGGAAGCGGGAAGGCGTGTTTCCCAAAAAGGCTTTACCATTGAAAATATTGACACAATAATAATTGCCCAAAAGCCTAAAATGGCACCCTATAAGGAAAAAATGGCACAAACCATGGCAAGTGCTCTTAACATTGACAGCGACAGAATTAATGTGAAAGCAAAAACCAACGAAAAAATGGGATTTACTGGCAGAGAAGAAGGTATTGAAACAAGAGCCGTGGCACTTCTGACAAAATAAGGCTTAACAAAATGTTCATTTTTGCTTGGCAAAATTAATACATTAAATTGATATTCTTAAGGCGAGGGGAGTTGAACCCCTCGCCTTATAAAAAGGAGGGAACCGGTATGAACATTAAAAAAGCAATTGGCATAGCTTTAGGTGTGGCGGTATTGAGTTCGGGAATAGTAATCCCCAACGTAAGTGCGCAGGATGTTACTGTGCGCCTTGACGGAAACGAAATTAAAAGCGACAAAGCGGAAATAAATAACGGAAGCACAATGGTGCCCATGCGTGCAATTTTTGAAGCATTTGGCATGAATGTGGATTGGAATAACGACGAAAAGAAAATTACTGCAACTAAGGGCGAAGAAACTGTTTTACTCACTGTTGGCGAAAAAATAATTACCGTTAACGATAAAGAGGTGGAGCTGTCCGTTGCGCCTTACATTAAAGATGGCACAACCCTTGTGCCTGTAAGAGCTGTGGCAGAGGGTCTCAACGCAAAAGTCAGCTGGAACAACTACACAAAAAGTGTTGACATTGTAACCGATTTGTACGATACTTCCTCTGACAAATGGAAAGAAAACGAAGGTAAAATTGACCTTTCCACCATGACGCATGAGGCTGATGGTGTGCAGATTTTTGACAATGTGGTGGTTGTTACAAAGGGCGGTGACTTTACCGTTACAGGCGAAAACACCAATGCAATGATATACGTAAACTCCATTGAAAAAGTGAAGCTTCGCCTTGAAAACGTAAAGCTTACCAATAATTCAGGCCCTGCAATCTTCTTTGACAATTGCGAGGAAGCTCTTATTACAATTTCAAAGGGCAGCGAAAACTTTTTGGCAGATGGTGAAGAATATTCGGTTGATGCAAAGGCAACTATTTTTGCCAACGATGATATTGAAATTAAAGGTGCAGGCGTTTTAAATGTTACAAGTAAAGGCCACCATGCAATAGCAAGTGACGACGATATTAAAATAGAAGAGGGCACACTTGTTTTAACAGCTGACAAAAAGGACGGTATACACGCTAATAACACCATTAAAATAAAAGGCGGCAACATTAATGTTACAGCCTACGGTGATGGCATTCAGTCCGAAGAGGACATAGTTATTGAAGATGGCACGATTAACGTGAAAACTACAGGTGAGGTTGCAAATTCAAACAATGGCTGGGGTGGTGAACCCTTTGGCGGAAGAGGCAATAAAGGTAACCGAAATTGGGAAAACATGCAGAACAAAACTTTTCCTCAAGGCACAGAACGCCCTGAAGGAGAAATGATGCCTCCTGAAGGCGGTTTTGCTCCGCCCGAGGGGATGGAACGTCCCGAAGGCATGATGCCTCCTGAAGGTTTTACTCCTCCTGAAGGTATTATGCCACCTGATGGTCTAACCCCCATGGAAGAAACTGAAATTGAGGATGAAACTGTAGCAACAAAGGGCATTAAAGCTGAGACCGATATTACAATAGAAGGCGGAGAAATTGAGGTTAATGCTGCTGACCATGCAATACATTCTGCAGGCACAATTAATATAAAAGGTGGTAAAATGAACCTTACCTCACAAAAGGGCAAGGGCATTTCCGCTCATGGTGATGTTGTAATTGATGACGGAGTTATTAATGTTTTAAAAGCTTCTGAGGGCCTTGAAAGTAAAGCTAATTTCACAATTAACGGCGGTGAAATTGACATTACAGCTTCCGACGACGGCATTAACGCAGGCGGTACAAGCGGACGTGACGTTGCAAGCAGACAAAATGTTAACCTGGAAACGGGTCACGACCTTGTTATTAACGGCGGTAAAATTGTGGTGAATGCTCAAGGTGACGGGCTTGACGCCAACGGCAGAATGATAATAAAGGGTGGCGAAATTGTTGTGGAAGGCCCCACTAACAACGGCAATGGCGCACTTGACTCCGGTGGTGTTATTTTAACTGAGGGTGGCACACTTATTGCACTTGGCGCATCAGGCATGGCGGAAACTCCGTCAAACGAGTCAAGTCAGCCTTCCTTCAGATTGGTAACCGAAAGTAGCATCCCTTCAAATTCACTTATCGAAATAAGTGATGCATCAGGCAAGGTTATTTATTCTTATAAAACAGTCAAAACAGGTAACAGCGTGGTGTTCTCATCAAAGGAATTGAAAAAGGACGAAACCTACACTGTTACAATTGGCGAAGCAAAGCACGAAATAACCTTAACAGGCACTGTTACAAACGTTGGTAACGGTGGTGGATTTGGCGGTTTTGGTGGCGGGAACCGCAGATGGTAAACAAAAACAGATAAAAATGATAAAAAAACCACACAAACCCCTGTTTGTGTGGTTTTTCGTTCACAGAGGTTGAAAAAAGCTTAGTTGTGTGATAAAATGAATTTATTAACAGAGAGGTGATTATGAATGAGTAAGTTTCAGTTATCCTGCGAATCTACAGTTGATATGCCCTATTCCTACGTTACAGGAAGAGATATATCTGTAGTTTTTTACACCTACATGGTAGATGGTGAGGTTTATGTTGATGACATGGGTCGTGACCCTGAGGCTCTTCCCAATTTCTACAAAATGCTTGATGCAGGCAAAATGCCCACAACAAGCCAGATTAACCAGTACAATTACGAGGAATATTTTGAAGAGCTTATCGAAAAGGGTGACGTTTTGCACCTTGCATTCGGCAGAGGTATGTCCGCTTCTGTTGAAAATGCAATAAGAGCTGCAAAGATTGTTGGCGAAAATCATCCTGACAAAAAAATTATTGTTGTTGACACTCTTGCCTCCGCATCAGGTTACGGTATGCTTGTTGACTATGCTGCCGACATGCGTGACGAAGGCAAAACAATGGAAGAAATTGAAGCGTGGGTTCTTGAAAACCGCATGAATGTACATCACCAGATTTTTGCAACAGACCTTTTCCACTTAAAGCGTGGCGGTCGTGTTTCGGGTCCTGCAGCTATGATTGGTACAGTTTTGGGTATTTGCCCCATTATGCGACTTAACGAAAAGGGTAGTATTTTAGCTTACGGCAAGGTGAGAAGTAAGAAAAAAGCAATTGCAGAAACTGTTAAGGCAATGGAAGAACACGTACAGGATGGTTACGACTATTCCGGAAAGTGCTTTATATGTCATGCCGACTGCATTGACGATGCAAACACAGTTAAAGCATTAATTGAGGAAAAGTTCAAGAATGTAAATGTTAAGATTTTTGATATAGGTACTATTATTGCGTCCCACACAGGCAGAGGCACACTTGCACTCTTCTTCTTGGGTGACGACAGAAGTAAGCTTTAATTAATAATAAAAGAGTCGGTAAAAAAGAAGTGTCCTTAAGGACACTTCTTTTTTACCGATAACGCTGACAATATTAAAATTAACGGGAAGACTGTTGCGGCTAAAAGTCCTGCATGAATATTTGAATTAAAAAGTGCACTGACAAAGCCTGTAAGAGTGGGACCCGATGAACAGCCCGCATCTCCTGCAAGTGCCAGAAATGCAAAGAGTGCCGTGCCGCCCTTTGGAAAATATTCTGCCGCCATTGAAAACACCCCCGGCCACAAAATGCCCGATGAAAAACCGCAAAGGGCGCAGAATAAAAGTGTTAAGGGAGCATAGGGCGAAAAAGCTATTACAACATAAGACAAAAGGTTTAAAAGTCCGCTTAAAACCAGGGCTTTTTTTATTTTGAGCTTATGGGAAAACACCGAGTACAAAACCCTTGCAATACCCATCATAAGTGCAAACATACAAATGCCTAAAATATCGCCCAACGCCTTTGAAATACCTAATGTGCTTTCGGTAAAGTAGGACGCCCACTGGCTCATTGCCTGTTCACTTGCACCTGCCGAAACCATTAAAAGTACAAATACAAAAAAGGTTTTGCTTGAAAAAAGTGATTTAAGGCTCATTTTGCCCTTTTCATCGGTAAGCTGATTTACGGGCACAAACATAAAGAACAAGCCGTTTAAAATGGGAATAAGAGCCCAAAAACAGCTTAATACAGGCCAAAAGGCTTTGCCTGCAAAATGCAAAAACAAGGTTGACACAATCACCACTGCCATTGTGCCCCAGCAGTAAAAGGAATGTAGCAGGCTCATAACCGAAGCCTTGTTTTCGGTTGGACAGCTTTCGGCAATGGGGCTTATTAAAACCTCAATAATGCCACCGCCAATGGCATAAAGCACAACGGAAAACACAATTACAGCATAGGAATTTGTTGAAAAATTTGGAAGTATGCCTAAGGACAAAAGTCCCAGTGCCGCAAAAGCGTGTGCAATCACAATTGATTTTTTGTAGCCGATGCGGTCAATAAACATGGGCGAAACAGCGTCCACAAAAAGCTGAACAAGAAAGTTTATTGTTACCAAAAGGGTAATGTGGGAGAGTGAAATGCCTAAATTTTCGTGAAAAATAAGAAAAAGAAGGGGTGCAAAGTTATTAACCACAGCTTGTGTTATGTAGCCGAAAAAACAGGCAATAAGAGTGTGTTTATAGTTAAATTTCATTTTTTATACTCTCCGGAATTTTCAAATCTTTAAAGTAGTATGTTTTGTCATGTTCGTTTATTTCACGAAGTACACGACAAGGATTGCCCACAGCAACAACATTTGAGGGAATGTCCTTTGTTACAACGCTTCCTGCGCCGATAACCGTGCCGTCGCCGATTGTAACCCCGGGAAGAATAATGCTTCCTGCACCAATCCAGCAGCATTTGCCGATAGTAACCTTTGCTGCAAACTGACAGCCTGTTGCACGGATGGCAGGGTCAATGGGGTGCCCTGCAGTGGCAACTGTAACGTTGGGGCCAAAAAGGGTGCCGTCACCTACGTATATGTGAGTGTCGTCAACCATGGTAAGGTTAAAGTTGGCATATACATACTTTCCGAAATGAACAAATTTGCCGCCCCAGTTAGCACGGAAGGGTGGCTCAATGTAACAGCCATCGCCTGCCTCGGCAAGCATTTTCTTTAACAATTCCTGTCTTTTTTTGATTTCGGTGGGTCTTGTATTGTTAAAATCGTAAAGAGTTTCAAGGCACATTTTCTGCTCTGCCAAAAACTCTCCGCTTTCAAAATAAAGCTGTGAGGAGTGAACTTTTTCTTTAATAGTGTTAATGTCCATTTTTTATCCTTCTTTCTTTAGTGTGAAAAGGTATGTTAAAACAAAAATTGTTAAATTTGCAATTACAATGGATGCACCTGTGGGAAGGTCGAGATAGTAGGAAATAATAAGTCCTGCCAGAAAACAACCCACAGAAATCACCGAGGATACACAAATCAGCGATTTAAAGCTTTTCACAATACGCCTGCCTGTAACTGCAGGGAATATGATAAGGCTTGAAATAAGCAGTGTGCCCATAATTCTCATGCCTATAACAATGGTAAGAGCAGTTAAAAAGGAAATCAAAAACTGATAAAAGCTCACCTTTATACCGCTTGCTTCTGCAAAGCTTTCGTCATAGGTAATAAGAAAAAGTCGGTTGTAGAACAAAACAAAAATTAAAACCACAACCACAACCAAAACAAGGCTTAAGTACATGTCGTAATTTGTGGTTGCAAGAATACTTCCGAACATATATTCCGTAGGGTCAATGTTAAAACCATCGGAAAGCCTTGTAATTATAATACCAATTGCCAGCGAACCTGTTGAAACCATGCCTATTGCAGTGTCGCCGCCTGTGTTTTTCTTTGTAATGCTCATAATAATAAATGATGCAACAATCACAATGGGAATTGTAACTAAAATATGCATGGAAGGGCTAAGCCCCAAACAAACTGCAAAACTTACCGCCGCAAAGGAAACGTCCGCCAAGCCGTGCCCAATCATGGAGTAGCGCTTTAAAACAAGAATAACGCCCAAAAGTGCCGAGCAAAAGGAAATTGAAAGACCTGTTACAAGGGCACGTGACATAAAGGGGAGAGAAAAAAGGTTAATCAGTTCTGCCATATTTTGTCCCTCCATTCGCCCACATCGCCCACAAAGCTTACGTGGGAATTATTCATCATCATAACACGGGTTGCAAATTTTCCGATTGCCTGATAATCGTGCGACGCCATCACTATTGTAACGCCCTGCTTATTCAAATCGTGATAAAGCGAATAAAGCTGGTCGGAAATTGAACTGTCAAGTCCTGCAAAAGGCTCGTCAAGAAGCATAAGACGAGGGGACTTACAAAGAGCACGTGCCAATAGTGCACGCTGCTGTTGTCCGCCCGACAAATTTCCGATACGCGTGGAGGCGAATTTCTCCATCCCAAGTCTCACCATGGATTCCTCCGCCTTTAATTTATCCTCCTTTGAATAAAAGGGGAGCTTTTTGCCCGGCTTTTGTGTGCCCGAAAGAATAATTTCCCATACTGTTGCAGGAAAATCACGGTCAGCTTTATTTATCTGTGAAAGATAGGAAATCTGCTCTTTGGGGAAATGAATGTGCAAGTGCCCCTTTTTCAAAGGTGCAAGACCAATAATCCCCTTTAAAAGAGTGGATTTACCGCTTCCGTTACTACCTGCAATGCAAAAATAATCGCCCTCGTTCACATTAAAGGTGGCATCATCAACGGCAATCACATTGCCGTAGTTTATTGTTACGTTTTTTGCTGTTAAAATTTCCATCGTTAAAGCCCCTTTCGGAG
The DNA here is from genome assembly GCA_045546275.1 of Clostridia bacterium. Lineage (GTDB taxonomy): Bacteria > Bacillota > Clostridia > UMGS1883 > UMGS1883 > RGIG1927. Next base: position 31,226 of record JAZQCM010000042.1, read on the forward strand.
GTTTTCAAGGTTTTCCGTCATAATTGATAAAAAGGTTTTCCCTGCTTCACGGTCCTCTTTATTAAGGTTGTGGCAGGAATGAATGGGTAAAACCAAAGCAGAATTGTTGGAGGCAATTTCCTTTGCAACCTTGGGGTCGGAGTATTCCTCGCAATACACCACCTTAGTGTTGTTATCTTTTACAAACATGGAAAGGTTTTTAATGTCTTCAATGCTTGGCTCGCTGTTGGCACTGCAGGAATCGTATGCCGATTTGTAGCTTACGTTATACTTTCTCACAAGGTAACCAAGGGCAAATTTGCCACCAAAAACAATTGTTTTGTCGCTTGAAGAAAATGCCTCATGGTATGCTTGGTCAAGTGCAGTTAATTCATTTTTGTAGCTTTCGCAGTTTAAGGTGAAATACTCTTTGTTTTCGGGTGAAATAAAGCAAAGTGCATTCAAAATGTTGTCGCACATTGTTTTTGCATTGTCAAAATCAAGCCAGATGTGAGGGTCAAGAGCGTGCTCGTGCTCCCGGTGACTATTTTCGTCTATAACTGCATTTTCCGACGCATTTACAATATTAACGCTGTCGCCAACAGAGGATGCAATTGCACCCGCCCAGGGCTCCATTGTATCGCCTGTGTAAATAAAAAGGTCGCTTTTTGAAATGGCTACCATGTCCGAAGGAGAGGGGTCGTAGTGATGGCTTTCCTGCCCGGGAGGAAGAAGTAAGGTAACTTCCACCTTGTCGCCGCCAATCTGACGGACAAAATCATACTGCGGAAAAAGGGTTGCCACAACAGTAATTTTGTCGGAAGTTGTGTTTTCTTGTGTGCAGCCTGCAAAGGGCAAAAGGGCAAAAATAAGAAAAATTGCCAAAAGCTTTTTCATATTACACACCTGCCTTTTTACAATCACGGCACTTGCCGTAAAAAACAGTTTTGGAGCAGTCAATTTCAAAACCGTGGCTGTCAAGGGCACTTTGTGCAAAGGAGTCGGTAATTTCCTTTGCAATATGCTCCAGCTTTCCGCAAGTATCGCACATTAAGTGGTAGTGGCCCATGCAATGGCTGTTTTCGCCAATATACTGGTAATAGGCGGTGTTTTTTTCGCCCATTGTGTATTTTTTAACCTTGCCCGACTCTTCCATTTCTCTTAAAAAGCGGTAAACGGTTGCTCTGCCGACTTTTTCGCCACCCTCGTGCAAAAGAGAAATAACGTCCTCGGCAGTAATATGGTGAGGGTTATTTTCCAAAACCTCTAATATTTTATTTTTTTGCTTTGTATTGTGATGAACAGGCATTTTAAATACCCCTTTCAAATTGAAATTGAAAATGAGACCATGTATCAGTATATAATAAAGAAAAAGAAAAGTCAACAAAAAGCCGACTTTTCTTCTTATACTTATTATTCTTCGTTTTCCTTGTAGCCGAATTCCTTCAAAAGGAAGTTGGAATTACGCCAGTCTTCCTTAACCTTTACCCAAAGCTCCAAGAACACCTTTTTGTCAAGAAGCTTTTCAATGTCACTACGTGCAAAGGAGCCGATTTTCTTAAGCATTTCGCCGCCTTTGCCAATAACAATGCCCTTGTGGCTTGCCTTTTCACAAAAGATAACAGCGCCGATTTTTGTAAGGGTGTCGCCCTCTTTCATATACTCAATTTCAACTGCTGTACCATGGGGCACTTCTTTGTCAAGGAGTCGGAGCATTTTTTCGCGGATAATTTCCGCAACAATTTCTCTTTCGGTCTGGTCGGTAATCATGTCTTCGGGGTAGTACATGGGGCCAACGGGAAGAATGCTTTTAATTTCGGAAAGCACATGCTTTATGCCGTCCTTTTTAAGGGCGGAAATCGGAATAACAGCCTTAAATTCACCAAATTCCGATGCATCGGCAATCTGCTTTAACATATCCTCCTTGTTTTTAAGGGTGTCGGCTTTGTTAATAATTAAAATAACAGGGAGCTTTTTATTAAAAAGGTCAGAAAGGATTTCCTTTTCGTTATTAAGAAGGCTGTTTCCTGCTTCGGTAACAAAAAGCACCAAATCTACCTCCGCCACAGCGTCGGTAACAACCTTGTTCATGTATTCGCCCAGCTTTGTTCTGGGGGCGTGTACACCGGGAGTGTCCACAAATATAATCTGCGAATCATCATCTGTAAGAATTGTTAAAACCTTGTTTCGTGTGGTTTGGGGTTTGTTTGAAACAATTGCAATTTTTTCTCCTGTAAGGGCGTTTAACAAAGTGGATTTACCCACATTGGGTCTGCCTACTATTGTGACAAAGCCTGATTTAAAATTGTTTTCCATGTTACTACTCCTATATGTTCATTTGTTTTTTGATAAGTGAAAGTGAATTTGTCATGCTGTCGCGCTGTGCCTCGCTTATGTAGCCAAGTGAAAAAAGCGCCGATAAATCAAGTGAAAATGCATCTGCTTTTAAAGAAGCGGTTTTTCTCAGCGTAGCAACCTCGGCCTTTGAAAGAATGGGGTTTGAAAAGGAAAAAATCGCCACTGAAAGCTCATGAGCGGTGCCAAAAAGTTTTTTTGAAATAAGCTCCTCGTTTTTTTCATTGCCTAAAAATTCGCACAGGTTAGTGCATTTAACCAAAAAATCCGTTACAAGTGTTTTTTCGTCCATATTAACCTCCTATAATTTTCAAAAGGTCAAGTCCGTAGGGCACAAATATGTAAAGCCCTACCACAGCGCACATAATTGCAATAATTAAAACCGCAGTTGAGGCAATGTCCTTTGCTTGTCCTGCAAGAGGGTGATACTCATCTGTTACAAGGTCAACAATACGCTCTAAGCTGCTGTTTACAGCCTCAGCAAAAATGCAAAGTGCAGTTAAAATAAAAACCACACACCTTTCCCATTTTAAAAGGGGAAAAACAAGTGAGCAAATAATAACCAGTATTGCCATTACAATGTCGAACTTAAAATTGCGCTCAGTTGTAACAAGGTGCTTAAAGCCTTTAATTGCACAGGATAAGCTTGCAATAAAATTCCTGTTTTTCACACTGTCACCTCTATCTGACAAGATTCATCTTTTCAGCAATTTCTTTTTCTAAATTGCGCATAATTTTGCCGTCTTCCTCCTCAATATGGTCAAAGCCCATAAGATGGAGTGCTGAGTGGAGCGACAAAAATCCAACTTCACGGATAAGCGAATGTTCATATTCAATTCTCTGTGCCTCAGCTTTTTCCAAGCTGAGCATAATATCACCCAGTAAAAGTGTGTCGCCCTCGTAGTCGCCTTCTGTTATCAAGGCTTCGCCATCGGGTGAAAACTCAATTATGGGGAAGGAAAGCACATCGGTTTCCCTGTCAATTTTACGGTACAAGGAATTAATTTCCTTAATTTTTTCATTGTCGGTAATGGTAACGCTTACCTGACATTTTACATCTCCCCACTCTAAAATGTCAAGGGTTGTGTTTACCGCAAGGCGGATAATATCTTCAAGCTCTTTGGTAAAGGGGAGCTTGTCCTGCTCGTTTTCAAATATAAAATCTACCATTATTTCTGCTCCTTATTTTCAGGGTAAAGAATTCTCTTGTGGAAATACTGCTCTAAGGTTGTCACAAAGGATTCCTTTACGCATTTTAAATCACTAAAGGTAAGGGAAGAGTTGGAAAGCTGACCTTCGGATATTCTTGAAGAAATTATTTTGTCAATAACCTCACCTGCGTCTCCCTTGCCGCTTTCGCGCACTGCTCTCACAGCCGCTTCGCAAGCGTCCGCAAGCATTATGATTGTGGCTTCCTTTGTTTTAGGTTTAGGTCCGGGGTAAGTAAAGAGCGATGTGTCAACATCGGCATTTTTTTCTTTAGCCTTGTACAAAAAGTAGGAGGTTGTGGTTGTGCCATGATGCTGAGCAATAATGTCCTTAACTGCACTGGGCAGTCGGTACTGCTCTGCTAAATGAACGCCGTCGGATACGTGCTTTAAAAGAATATCGGCACTTTCTTCCGGGGGGAGTAAGTCATGAGGGTTATTGTCGCCTAACTGATTTTCCTTAAAATAATGAGCCTGCTCGGTTTTTCCAATGTCGTGGTAATATGCACCAACTCTTGCTAAAAGGGGGTTTGCGCCAATTGCATTAGCTGCCGCTTCTGCCATGTTGGCAACGGTTAATGAGTGGTGATATGTGCCGGGAGCCTTCAAAAGCATTGTTTTTAAAAGCTTGTGCTCAGGGTTTGAAAGCTCGCCTAATTTCATGGGGGTAATAACGTCAAAAATTGCTTCCCAGAAGGGGATTGTGCCTATGGCAAGAATTCCGCCGAAAAAGCATCCTAAAAAGGAAATTCCGAAATTTTTGAAAACGTCAATTAAATCCTTTGCACCGTTAAGTGAAAGGGTTGTGTAAATAAGTGCGTATGTAAATGCCGAAACAACCGTTGCAGGAAGAAGGTGTGCACGGCGACGTACCTTTGAAAAGTAAAAGCCTGTTGCAATACCCGAAATAATAACTGCAAAGGAAAGAATGTAATCTTCGGTGTGAATTGCTACAAGAGAAGCAATTATAATGTTTACAACACCTGCAAGGCTTCCCGAAAGAAGAAGTGAAATAAGTGCAGGAATAATTGAAAGCGCCATAATAAAGAACAGATTGTTTTCTTTATCAAAGGTGAAAAACATTACAACTGCACCAATGCATACTAAAAGTGAGCATATAAAGGTGGTTGCAACCATTGTTGCACTTATTTTTCCGCGTTCAATTTTAAGATAGTACAATACAGAAAGTAAAAGAGTTATTAAAAGTATTAAAATAGTGCTTACAATACGGGAATAATCAACAGAGCTTTCACCGCTTATAAAGCCAAGCTGTGTAAGCATTGTGTACTGCGCCTGTGTGATAATATCGCCCTTACGTGCAATTACCTGGTTTTTAAGATAAACCACATCTTTTACAGACTCTCTCTTTATACGGCGCTGATTTTCAGTTTCCTCAACATCAACACTTTTGTTAAGAGTAATTACCTCTGATGCAATTTCAAAGGCAATATTTTCGGAAGATGAGGGCAGGTGATGTGTTGAAAGAAGCATATCAAACTCATTTAATGCATCAACGGTGTTTGAAACGCCCTCGGTCATAAGATGCTCTAAAAGCTCGGGTGTTACCTTTGACAGTGTGTTAAACTGCTCATCTGTCAAAGAAAGCGCTGTTTCAAAAATTTCATTGGGCAGACCTGTTGTGTTTTCAATGTCGGGCACAACATCGGGAAAAACTGTCAATGAAATCAAAACCGCTTTTTCACGGCTGTTGAAAAGCTCGCTTAAAATGTTTTTTGCTCTTGCCACGGTGTTGTTGGTGGTCTCCAAATCCACAACATAAACATCCTTCACACTCTCAGAGGCAGCATTGCGCCTTGCCTCGGTGGTGGTTGTGTCAACTATGTCACGAGTGGCATAAATATCCTGGGGGCAAACACTGCCAACATTAATGTCAAACTGGGTTGAATGTGACATGTCAAAGGTTGTGCCGACCAGCACCCCAAAGGAGATAACTATTAATATAATACAAAGAAGCTTTGAGCGGAACGATATCATATTACAACTCCTTATCTTTGGTTTTTCTTGTTTTCATACCTTTCGTAGGCGGCAATAATTTTCTGCACAAGAGGATGACGGACAATATCAGATGCGGAAAGTCGGCAGATTTCCAAACCTTCTATGCCGTTTAAAATTTTAACTGCTTCCTTAAGACCGCTTCTTTTTCCGTCGGGCAGGTCAATCTGGGTAACGTCGCCTGTTATTACGCATTTTGAGCCAAACCCAATTCTTGTTAAGAACATTTTCATCTGTTCTGGGGTGGTGTTTTGTGCTTCGTCAAGTATGATAAATGCATCGTCCAGGGTTCTTCCTCGCATGTAAGCCAAGGGTGCAACCTCAATGGAGCCACGTTCAACATACTTCTGGTAGTTTTCAAAGCCCAACATATCAGCCAAAGCATCGTACAAGGGCCTTAAATAGGGGTCAACCTTCATTTGCAAATCCCCCGGCAAAAAGCCAAGCTTTTCACCTGCTTCAACGGCAGGTCTCGTAAGAATAATTTTCGAAACCTCTTTACGGCGGAAAGCATCCACAGCCATTGCAACTGCAAGGTAGGTTTTGCCTGTGCCTGCAGGACCTATTGCAATTACAACTGTGTTGTCCTTAATTTTGTCAACATAAGCCTTCTGACCCTTTGTTTTGCACTTTACGGGTCTGCCCTTGGCGCTTATGCAAATTGTGTCGGCGCTTTTGGAATAGTCACAGCTGAGCCCTGCCTGAGCCATGTCAATAGCGTAGCGGACCGACTGCTCGTTTATTTCCTCGCCTGTGTTATGAAGTGCAAAAAGGTTGTCAAGAACATTTGCCGCCTTTTCGCAGGAAGTATCATCGCCTGTTATTTTTATTGTTTCGCCACGGTTTGTAACCGAAACTGAAAACGCCTTTTCAATAAGCTTTACGTTAAAGTCAAAGCTGCCGAAAACGGCGCTGATTTCATCAATTGTCTGTGCCTGAATAATTCTCTCCAAAGTTAATCCTCCGTTCAATTCCTATGGGCTGCTCACAAAGTGACTTTAAGGTTATTGATAAATAATCGCCCATGTCAGCGGAATATATGTCTATCGTATCTACACTAAGACCCTTTTGTATAAGCTCGTTGTAAAAAACCGCTTTGTGGTTTTCAATAAGCTTTTCAATGTCTGTGTCCTTGTAGGTTACTGTTACTTCTCTGTATTCTTTTTTGTTGAAGGAAACAGGAAAAAACAGAAAATCCCTACTATAATCTATAATATCATATTCCGGGTATAAAATGCTACTGTTTATGAAAAGTTTTATGGGAAAATTTAAAAAATTTATGGTTAAATGTTCACATTTTTCTCCTGTTGGGGTGCGTATTTCTTCTTTTTTGTAAATATTCACTTCTTTTGTTTGCCACACAAGCCCGTAAACCTCACCTGTGGCATGAGTTGGGGCGGTTTCAGTTTCGGAAATTGTTTTTACCCCCTCGATTAAAAGTCCCCCTTTCAAAACCACATCTCCCTCTCTTACCCTTGCAGTGCCGCCTGTTGCAAGCACACGGGTAACAATTGCATCCTCAGATGAATACACATTGCAAAAATCCTTTTCGTCAAAAACCTTTGGGGGGAGAGTGCGGGGAGCGTATTTCACAATGGCGCTTGCGCCCTTAAGGTCAACCCACACCCACAAAAGGTCGTTGTTCCGGATTAAAAGCTGGTTTTTAACAAAGGACTGGTCAATTGAAAATTTAAAAGCACCACGCTTTACGCCTAAAGCCGAAAGCTCTTCAAGGAGCCTTTTTTCCATCTGAACATCGCAGTCAACTATGTTAACATTCCAGATTATACAGGTTGAAAAAAACAGCACCAAAGAAAGGAAAATGGGCAAAAAAAGTGCAATTTTCCTGTTTTTCAAGCTTTTCACAAGGGCAACAAAGCCTTTTTCCTCAATAACCTTCAGGCTTAGCCCCTCGGGAAGAGGGGAGGCTAAAAGATGCCTTGCCCCTTTACTGCTTACGGAAAAGTGAAGGATTGTTTCCTTTGGCTTTTCAATGTCGGAAATAAAAATGCCCTCTTCTTTTGCAATGTTTAAAATGCGCTCGGTGTACAAGCCTTCAGCCTGAAGAATTGTGTAGCCGAAAAGAAAGTTTAAAAGTTTAAGGTTCATAAATCCTCCTACTCAAAGCTGATTATATGTATTTGTCCTGTTATACGAACGCTTTCGTCGGTCATTACCGGGATTTTAAGATTATGTCCGTCAAGCTTTAAAATACCGTCGGTTGTGTTTATTCTGGCAGAAGTGGGCGAAAAGTCCAAAAGAGATTTAAAATTGTCAATCTCGGCACAGCTTGTGCCGTAAATAATAATATTGGGAAGGTCAGTAAAAGCCCCTGTTTTCATGTCAAGAAGGTTTTCCGCACCTGTCAAAAGCTTTTTTTTCATAAAATTATCCTTTCTGTATTAATATATTTAACATATATTTATTACAAAGGCAGGGATATTATGTTTTTATTAATCTTACTCATACTTGTTCTTTTTCCGAAAGACGCTTCAATGGGGGCACAGGAAGGCATTAAAATGGCTTTTGAGGTTGTGATTGTTTCCATTTTGCCCTTTGCAATATGTGCCTCCGGTGTGGTATATTCAGGCTTGGCAAGGGTAATAGGTGCAGTTTTTTCGCCTGTATTCACAAAGGTTTTCGGACTAAGCCCCTATGGTGCAGTAGCCCTTATGTCGGGTATGTTAGGTGGTTACCCTACAGGGAGTAAGGTTATCTGCGATATGATTGAAGAGGGTGTTATAACTAAAAGTGAGGGTGAAAAAATGCTTTCCTACTCCAATGTGGGAGGCTTGGTTTTTTCTTTGAATGTGGTGGGGAAAACTGCCTTCGGTTCTTACAAAACCGGAATTACAATATACATAATACATATTCTTGCAACCCTTATTACAGCCTCTCTTTTAAACAAAAGAGAAAAGCATTATCTTAACATAAAGGATGAAATCTATTTTTATAAAAAACAAAAAAAGCCCCTTATGGCAATTGTTGGGAAAAGCATTGCCTCGGGGGGAAGTGTTATGATAAGCATTGTTTCGTCATTTGTTGTTTTTTATGCGGTGATTTTTGCCCTGCAGGTTGAAAAAGCACCTCTTTTGTGCGGCTTTTTGGAAATGACAAAAGGGGTTATTTATTCGGGGAAAATTAAAAGCATACCACTTGCGGCACTTCTTTTTTCTTTTGGTGGATTGTCGGTTTTTGCGCAAACAGAAAGCATTTGCGAAAAATGGAATTTAAGCCTTAAGCAGTTTTACAAGGGTAAAATAATAAGCAGTGTAATTTCATATTTTTTAGCATGGGGATATGTAAATATAGCATCCTGGGGAAAGGAAGGTTTGGTGCTGACTTTTTGTGCTGTTATGGTTATAGGAACTTCAATTATACTTATAAACAAAAAAATTCTCTGTTGAATATCAACAGAGAATTTCTTTATTTGCTTTCAAGAAAATCGTTAATCTTCTGAACAAGTTCATCAACGTCAACGCCGTGTACCAATGCTGCCTGTTCCAGACTTTCGCCTGATGCAGAAGGGCAACCTAAGCAGTGCATACCGATTTCGAAAAAGATAGGAGCTGTTTCGGGGTCGATACGTAAAACGTCCATAATAATTGTGTCCTTTGTTACCTGAGCCATTTCATTTACCTCCGTTCATTTTTAATAATTATATAAAGTATTGGCTAAAGAGTCAAGACCAATTCGTAAAAAAACCATAAAAAAGGAGCTTGTAAAATTATGCAAGCAAACGTCGAAAACGAAAAAATAAATTAATTATGTAAACTAATGTTTAAAGGGTTTTGTACATTTTGGAAAACTTAAAACTTTCCACCAAAAACAATTGCAAACCCTGTGGAAAATGTGGAAAAGTTTATGGAAAACCGCAAAATGAGGCTCTAAAACATGTGGAAAACTCAAATATTCCACAGAGCTGAATTTTTAAACAAGCTAAATAGGTTTACATAATCAATGCGAATTTGCGAACCCTCGCAAACCCTTGTTTTATCGGCTTTTTTGTCGAAACGAAAATATATTGACCTTTATATGAATTTAGTATAAAATAATGCAGGAGAGGATGAAAAATATGAATCTTGAAATTTTGGAAAAAAATTTAGGTTATAAATTTAATAATATTGAGCTTTTAAAACGAGCAATTACCCATACATCCTATGCAAACGAAAGAAAAATAGAAAGCTACGAAAGGCTGGAGTTTTTGGGCGATGCAGTGCTCCAGATGCTCACAAGCAGGTACATATATTTAAACTTTCCCACCTTCCCCGAGGGGAAAATGAGCAGAATGCGTGCAAATATTGTTTGCGAAGGAACATTGTTCCAGATTGCAAAAAAGCTCGAAATTGATAAATTCGCATACCTTGGAAAGGGTGAGGAATTAACAGGCGGAAGAGAGCGTCCTTCAATCCTTGCCGACATGGTAGAAGCAATCCTTGCCGCAATTTACCTTGATGGAGGCATTGAAAAGGCACGTGAAATTATTTTTGATGCATATGGTGATATTATAAATTCCGCAGCCGAAGGCAAGCTTAACCGTGATTACAAAACGGCACTTCAGGAAAAGCTTCAGGAAAATGGCAGTGTGAAAATAGAGTACCACCTTGTAAAAGAGGAGGGACCTTCTCACAATAAGCTTTTCACAATGGCTGTATGTGTGGACAATAAAATTTTAGGCGCAGGAAGCGGAAAAACCAAGCAGGAAGCACAGCAAATGGCTGCAAAGGAAGCTTTAGGTGAGTAAAATGGCAAACATTCCGATTTTTATCCCTCATGTGGGTTGTAAAAACGAGTGCATTTTTTGCAATCAAAGGTCAATAACCGGTGAAAACAGTATACCTTCCTTTACCGAAACCGATAATATTATAAAAGAGCATCTCAAAACTCTTGCCGAAAAACCCCAGATTGCATTTTTCGGAGGCAGTTTTACAGGTATAGGGGAAGAATTGATGGAGGGGTATTTAAAAATTGCCCATAAGTATGTAAAGGCAGGGAAAGTGTGGGGCATACGCCTTTCGACCCGCCCTGATTATATTAACGAAAAAATCCTTGAAATATTAAAACAATACTCCGTTACAAACATTGAACTTGGTGCTCAGAGTCTTGACGATACCATTTTAAGGCTTGCAAACCGTGGACACGACAGCGAGTGTGTTAAAAAAGCAAGTGAAATGATAGTAGAAGCAGGCTTTAACTTAGGACTGCAAATGATGGTTGGTCTTCCCGGTGACAGCTACGAAAAAAGCATAGGAACCGCAAAAAAAATTGTTTCCTTTGGTGCGAAGGAAACAAGGATTTACCCCACGGTTATAATAAAAAACACAGCACTTAACGAAATGTATGAAAAAAGGGAGTTTACACCATTAAGCTTTGATGAGGCAATTAACATTTCTGCTGATTGCTACAGTATTTTTCATGAAAACAACGTAAAAGTGTTACGAATAGGACTTCCTGCTTCAGAGCACCTTAAAGAAAGCGTGACGGGCGGTTTTTACCACGAAGCAATAGGCGAAATGGTGTATTCAAGAGTTATCCGCAACAACATAGAAAAGTGCGAGGGAAATGCTCTTATAGAATACAACCATAGGTTTTTGAGTAAAGTTTTGGGTCAAAAACGTGAAAACATAAAATACTTTGAAAAAAAGGGCATACACGTCACTTTAAAAGAGGAAAATTCCCTTCCCGGAGTGCGTATAAACGGAAAAATTGTGTTGACATTTTGACATAAAAAATATAAAATAATATGAGTATATATACAAAAGGAGTGACCAATATGGTAATTAAAGTAACTTTAAGAGACGATGTAAGAGAATTTGAAGCTCCTATAACCTACATGGATATTGCTAAGAGCATCAGTGACGGCTTAGCACGAACTTGTCTTTGTGCTACAAAAAACGGCGAAACCGTAGGCCTTTTTGATACCCTCACCGAGGATGCCGTAGTTGAATTTAAAAATTTTGATACAGAAGAAGGAAGAAACACTCTCCGCCACAGCGCAAGCCATGTTCTTGCACAGGCTGTTAAAAGGCTTTTCCCCGAGGTAAAGCTTGCAATCGGTCCTGCAATTGAAAACGGTTTTTATTACGATTTTGACCTTGACAAGGGCTTTTCACCGGAAGATCTTGCTAAGATTGAAGCTGAAATGAAAAAGATTGTAAAGGAAAACCTCAGAATTGAACGCTTTGAATTGGAAAGAAAAGAAGCTGTAAAGCTTATGGAAGAAATGGGCGAGCCCTACAAGGTTGAATTAATTAACGATTTGCCTGAGGATGCTGTTATTTCCTTCTACAAGCAGGGCGATTTTACTGACCTTTGCGCAGGTCCTCATGTGCCCAACACAGGCTATGTTAAGGCGTTTAAAATAACCAGCACTGCAGGTGCATATTGGAGAGGCAACGAAAAGAACAAAATGCTTACCCGTATTTACGCAACTGCATTTACAAAAAAGGCAGACATGGAAGAATATCTTCTCCAGGTTGAAGAAGCTAAAAAGCGTGACCACAACAAGTTAGGTCGTGAGCTTGAACTTTTCACAACAAGTGAATATATCGGTCAGGGTCTTCCCATTCTTCTTCCCAAGGGTGTTGCCATTGTTCAGACATTGCAGCGCTTTGTTGAAGACGAAGAAGCAAGACGTGGTTGGCTTCGAACAAAAACTCCTCTTATGGCAAAGAGTGATTTGTATAAAATTTCAGGTCACTGGGACCACTACAAGGACGGCATGTTCGTTTTAGGCGACGAAGAAAAGGACGACGAGGTTTTTGCACTTCGTCCCATGACTTGTCCCTTCCAGTATCAGGCTTATCTTAACCGTGCACGCTCTTACCGTGATTTGCCCCTTCGTTACGGCGAAACAAGTACTCTTTTCCGTAATGAAGCAAGTGGCGAAATGCACGGCTTAATCAGAGTAAGACAGTTCACAATTTCCGAGGGTCACTTAATGTGTACTCCCGAACAGCTTGCTGATGAATTCAAGAGCTGTTTGGAATTGGCAATTTACATGTTGAAAACATTAGGTCTTTATGAAGACGTTTCCTACCGTTTCAGCCAGTGGGATCCCGATGACCGTGAAAAGTACATCGGCACAGACGAACAGTGGAACGAAGCTCAGGGCATGATGAAAGAAATTCTTGACAACCTTGAAATCCCCTATGTTATAGGTGTTGGCGAAGCAGCGTTCTATGGTCCCAAGCTTGACATTCAGATTAAGAATGTTCACGGCAAGGAAGATACTCTTATTACTCTTCAGATTGACCAGATGCTTGCAGAAAAGTTCGGCATGGTTTACACCGATACTGACGGCACAAAGAAGCATCCCTACATTATCCACCGTACAAGTATCGGCTGCTACGAAAGAACACTTGCTCTTCTTATTGAAAAGTATGCAGGTGCATTCCCCACATGGATGGCTCCCGTTCAGGTTAAGCTTCTTCCCATTGGTGAAGGTCATCGTGAATACTGCCGTGAACTTAACACACGCCTTATCAATATGGGCATCCGCAGCGAGGTTGACGACAGAAGCGAAAAGATTGGTTACAAAATCCGTGAAGCACAGCTCGAAAAGGTTCCTTACATGCTTGTTGTAGGCGACAAGGAAATGGAAGACGGTGCAGTTGCGGTTCGTAGCCGTAAGGATGGCGATAAGGGCTCAGTTAAGGTTGATGACTTTATCATGGCTCTCTTAAATGAAATCGCTGAAAAAACAAGATAAATTAATGAATAAAAGCCTCCTTGGCAGTAAACAATACTGCCAAAGGAGGTTTTTTTGTGAAAAAAACAATATCATTTGTATTGGTGTGTACATTTATATTGAGCTTTGCCTTTTTTTATAACTATAAAAGTATTAAAGCATTGTCAAGGCCCGGTTCAAGTGGAAGCGAGGTTACAAAAATCCAGACAAGGCTTAAAAACTGGGGGTATTATAAAGGCAAGGTTGACGGCGTGTACGGAAGCGAAACCGAAAAAGCGGTAAAAAGCTTTCAAAGAAAGAACAACCTTGCAGTTGACGGTATTGCAGGCAGTGCAACCCTTGCTGCCATGGGCATATCATCCTCGTCAAATTCCGCACAGAATAACGACGTGTACCTTCTGGCAAGGGCAATAAACGGTGAGGCGAGAGGAGAACCTTATTCGGGTCAGGTTGCAGTTGGTGCGGTTATTTTAAACCGTGTCAAGCATCCGTCCTTCCCCAGCACGGTTGCAGGGGTGATTTATCAGCCGGGCGCCTTTACAGCAGTTGACGACGGGCAAATCGATGCTGCCATGACCTCCTCCTGTGAAAGAGCCGCACGAGATGCATTAAACGGCTGGGACCCCACAGGCGGTGCAATTTATTACTACAACCCTGTTACCGCAACAAACAAGTGGATACGCTCACGACCTATCATATTAACCATAGGTAAACATGTGTTCTGCCGTTAAATTCCTTGACTTTTGATGTGCCTTTATATATAATTGTTGTATCATAATTATATAAAGGAGTTTTACAAATGGCTGATATCAATAACAACGATATGAACATGGAAGAATACGAGCCCGAAATGGTGTCCCTTTTTGACGAAGATGGTAACGAGGTTGAATTTGAACTTTTGGACGTTATCGACTACGAAGGCGACAGCTATGCAGTTATGCTTCCTCCCGAAGATAACGAAGTAGTTATCATGCTTTTGGAAGAATTGAACGACGAAGAAGATGTTTATGCACCTGTTGAAGACGACGAAACTCTCACAGCAGTGTTCGAAGCGTTCAAGGAAAAGTATAAGGACGAATTTAATTTTGAAGACTAAAAAAAGAGCCTCGGCTCTTTTTTTGTTTGTTAAAATAATTGCAATGGTCATGAAAGTGTGGTAAAATTGTTTTATTGAAAGGAGAGGTTTTATGAAAAAAGTTTTTAGTTTAATTATTGCGGTAATTATGGCACTTTCTATAGTTCCTGCAATGGCAGAGGAAGCTTCTTCAAGTGTTTTGTTAAATGGTGAAAAAGCTCCCTTTGAAATTTTAAACGGCTATGTGCCCGTACGAGCTTTTGCCGACAGCTTAGGCTTAACTGTAAAGTGGGACAACGACAACCGCTGTGTAGTGGCGAATGACGGCGGAACTGAGGTTATTGTACCCATAGGCAAAAAGTGGGTGCAGAGAGCAGGCTTAAAGCAGTCAATTGACAAGGAAAGCATTATTATTAATGATTTGTCCTACCTGCCTCTTGACGCTTTAAAGGGCTTTAATGCAACCTATGGTGGCGATGAAAGCCTGGTTACAATTGAAAAGTCCGTTTTTGAAGGCAAGTATGTAAAGCTTATTCAAAACGGCAAGGCGCTTATGCCCAATGAAAGCGGCAGTATTGTTATGGAAATTGTTTCTGAAAACGACGCACAGGAATGGAAGTTTACTTCCCGCGGCAGTGGTGTGTACCGTTTTGAAAACAAGAGCACAAAAAAGGCAATTGACGTACCCAGCGACAGTAAAGATGCAGGCAAGGCGCTTATTCAGTATTCCTTCACAGGTGGCGGAAACCAGAACTATGTGCCCGTACGAAACAGTGATGGTACATATTTAATCCAGTGCTACAACTCAAAGCTTTTTATGACAGTTGGCGAGGATAACACAGTCACCCAGGAAGAATTAACAGGTAACGATAACCAGAAGTTTATTTTAGAGGTTGCAGGCGTAGGCGAAGTAACGAGTGATACTATTGCTCCCGATACCGAAAAAGACCCCTATGACGGTAAGTTTGTAACGGTTGACGGCGAAATTTACCGTGTTATCTTAGTGGGCGATGAATATGAAATAACAAACAAAAAAACAGGCGAAAAAGCCGAAATTGATTTAGAAAATGCATCTGTTGCAACACTTAACGATGTAGATTACGGCGAAAGCAAGTTTGTAGGCGGTAAGTTTATCACTCTTACAATGAACGGCAAAAACTTGATTGTTGACGAAGATACAAACGAAATTGCTCTTTCCGATAAAACAGATGAAGTTGCACAGTGGGAAGCTGTTGCAGTAGGCAGTACAGCATTCACGCTTGTCAACAAAAAAACAGGTAAGGCAATTGACGTGCCCAACGAAAGCAAGGAAGCGGGAATTAAGCTTTCCCAGTACACATCAAACAAAAAGAACCACCAGATTTACTCCTTTGAAAAAGCAGATGGTGGATATAAGCTTAAAAACAAAAACTCCGAAATGTTCCTTACAATTAAGGATGGTATTGCATACCAGGAAGAGGCTGGTGACAAAAACCAGGTATTCACCTATGAAATCGTAGGCGAAAGCAATGCGAAAATGGTTGCAATCACAGCAACACCCTTTGTATTAAAGGGCGATGAAAAAGTAACTAACGTAAAACTCCAGTGGAACGAGGTTATCGGTGCAACAAAATACGACATTTATAAATCCGTTGATGATGGTGAATATGTTCTTTTCGACGCATTAACAGGCTTTACTGTTGACGATTACGATCTGGAAATGGGCAAGAGCTACACATACCGTGTGTATGCATCGGATAATAATGGGCTTATAGGCTATGCGGAAACAGAGCAATTCACACCCTACGAAATGCCTCTTGACATGAAGAGCACAACAAACCTTGAACCTTCCGGTATGAGCACACCCGGTGGCGGAATGAAAGATGCCAGCGGCACATACTACCGCTTCAGCCAGACTGGAAGAAAAGACGGCGGTAAAGGCTTTGGTCAGGTAACCATGAGCACTTCAACTGATGGCGTTACATACACAGACCCTGTTATCATCATGACAGTTGACGACATTTTAGCCCATGAAACCTGTAAGGACATAAAGGACATCCGCTTTGAAAGCGTAAACTTCAAGTACAACCCCAAGGCTAATAACTTTGGCTTTATAGCTCATGCAGAGCCCGGTAGCGGTGGCTATGACTTTGCAAGAATTTCTATTGCAACCTACACTCCCGGGGACGAAAAAATGGTGTTCCACGGCTGTGTTCGCCCCGGTGGCGATGATATTCGTGACCTTAACACCTTTATTGACGATGACGGCACAGGCTACATTATGGGCGCAACTCATGGCAATGCAGACCTTGGAATTTATCGCTTGAAGGAAGACTGGTCAGGTGTTGAAAAACGAATTGCTCTTTTAAATCCCGGAAAATGGAGAGAGCTTCCCAACATTTTAAAGGTTGACAATTACTATTACCTCTTCACATCAGGCTGTGCAGGCTGGTATCCCACACCCGGTATGTACAACTCCGCTACTAACATGGAAGGCCCCTGGAGCGATTTGAGAAACGTTGGTAACCTTACAACCTTCTCCTCTCAGTCAGGCTACGGCTTCTACCTTAAAAAGGACAGCGAAAACTACATGATGAACTCCTACCGCTGGATGGGCAACTGGAAGGATGCAACACTCAAAACAACACAGTCGCTCCGTTTCCCCATTAAGGTGAGCGAAGGTTATGCATTCTACGACTATTTTGAAGAACTGCTTTACAACTGGGAGGAAGATGTTGTAGTGCCCGTACAGCGTGGCAGAATACTTTCCCAGAACCGTCCCACAAGCTACGGAAAGAATGCAAACGACGGTAATTACAAGTCCCAGTGGAGTGTTGACACAACCTGGCCCTACACTTGGGAGGTTGACTTAGGACAAACATACAACGTAAACCAGGTGCAGATTTCATGGCTTATCCGCATAGGCAGTGAGCCTTACTACAACTACATTATTGAAGGCAGTGAAGACGGCGTTAACTACACAAAGCTGGTGGATAAGAGTAGTGGCTACACTGATTACGGCTTTACTGTAGACAACTGCATGGGCAAGGCAAGATATGTACGAGTAACTGTAAATAACGCAAAGCCCAGAAGCGGTGAAAATAATTATCCCTCAACCTTCTACGAAATTAAGGTGATGGGCAGATAAAGCAAACAAAAATGAGCGACTGTTGTCGCTCATTTTTTTATCTTGGAATTTCAATTATAAGTGGTGCATCAATATATTCGTTAAATTCTTCTTCCGGGAAGAAAAGATGAACTGTGCCGTTTTGAATATAATATTCAAAATCCAATGCATCGTAATTATCTAACGAACGCTTGAACGCATAAAGGGTGTTGTATTCATCCTTTTTGTTTTCATCGGCATATTTTTCGTCAACGTATTCAATAATCTTATCCTTTATGTATTTACTTGTTTTTGCATATGTCATTGAAAAAACATCAGTAAGAAGAAGCTGTTTGCCTGTGGAAAGGCTGAAATTAAAGACGGAAAAGCCTTCTTCGCCCAACGATGAGGTTTCAACCATTTTAATGCTTAAAATACTGCCCTCGTTTGTAAGAACTTCAGCTTTGCAATTGTATTTAATCTCATCTGTGTCATCGGAAGATACAAGCTTTGTTTTTGCAATGCAGTTTTTAAAATACTCTTCACAGCTTTTTTCAATGGCAGAGTTGATTATGTTAATATTTTCGGTAACAGTGTCAATAACGGGTAAATCATAGCTCATTAAAGATTCAATTTCCCCAACCTGCTCTGTACGCTTTTCGGTTTTTGTTTTAATTTTTGCGCTTTCTACGTACTCAAAATTCATGTTGGTAAAAGAATGCACATTAATAAAGTTTTTATTTTCGGTTGCATCCTCTAAGCTTTGCTGATACTCGGTAATGTGGTTGCTTAAAAAAGAGGAGGTTGCAAAAAATGTGCCTGCAAAAATTATTAAAATGATAACAGGAAAAATAAATTTCTTCATTTACAAAACCTCGCAAATTTGGATTGGTAACATTTATGTTAGCATAGTTGACGGTTTTTGTCAATTTGTTTGTGCCTAACTTATAATAACAATGCAACAAAAAAACCTCGAAGAATTCTTCGAGGTTTTTGTATAGATAAAATATGAAGTTATCTCTTTGAGAACTGAGGAGCGCGTCTTGCTGCCTTCAAACCGTACTTCTTTCTTTCCTTCATTCTGGGGTCTCTTGTTAAGAAACCAGCCTTCTTGAGGTCAGAACGGTATGCTTCTTCATCAACCTTCAAAAGTGCACGAGCTACACCGTGACGGATAGCACCTGCCTGGCCTGTAAAGCCACCACCCTGTACGTTACAAATTACGTCGAACTTTTCGAGTGTGTTTGTAAGAACGAGAGGCTGACGGATAATAACCTTAAGTGTTTCAAGACCAAAGTAATCGTCAATAGTTCTCTTGTTGATTACGATGTTACCTGTGCCGGGTACAAGACGTACTCTTGCAACGGACTTCTTTCTTCTACCTGTACCGAAATACTGTGTTACTGCCATTATTAGTTACCTCCCTTACTTAATTTCGCCATTCCATGCTTCAGGCATCTGAGCTGCGTTCTTGTGTTCTGCGCCCTTGTATACTCTAAGACGAGTAAGTGCCTTTGCACCGAGGCTTGTCTTGGGGAGCATACCCTTAACTGCAAGGTACATTGCTCTGTCGGAACGATTAGCCATCATATCCTTAGCGGATACTTCCTTAAGGCCGCCTACCCAACCTGTGTGGTGACGGTACATTTTCTGGTTAAGCTTGTTACCTGTGAGTACTGCTTCATCACAGTTTACGATGATTACGTGATCGCCGCAATCTGCATGAGGTGTAAATGTGGGCTTATTCTTACCGCGAAGGAGGCTTGCAGCTTCTGCAGCAACTCTACCTACGCTCTTGCCGGATGCATCAATGATGTACCAGTTTCTCTTAACTGTACCGGCATTTTCCATATAGCTTTTCATAGTGAAATCCTCCGTTTATATATTTGAAATTGAACCTTTTTTGTCGGTTTTTTCTTTCAGCATGTTGTATTTTAACTTATGGAGTAAAAAATGTCAACACCTTTTTAATAAAAAAATAAAAAGTTTTATGTTTGCTCTCGTTTTCTCTTGTTTTCTCTTGTTTTCTCTTGTTTTCTCGAATGGCAATTTTGAAAATTAATGTTGCATGGAGGCTCTATTGTGTGTATAATTGAAGAAAAGCAGGTGATAGGATGAGAAAAGCGTTAAGCTATATGCGAAAAGCGGTTGACGATTATAACATGATAAATGAAAATGACCACATAACCGTGGGGGTTTCGGGCGGCAAGGACAGCCTTTGTTTGTTAGTAACCCTTGCTGCATTAAAAAGGTTTTACCCTAAAAAGTTTACCTTATCGGCAATAAGCATTGACATGGGCTTTGAAGGTATGGATTTTTCGCCCATTAAAGAGCTTTGCGAAAAGCTCGGGGTGCCTTACTACGTGAAAAAAACCGATATAAGGGAAATTATATTTGATGTAAGGAAAGAAAAAAATCCGTGCTCTCTTTGCGCAAATATGCGTCGTGGTGCATTGAATGAAGCCGCAAAGGAAATCGGCAGTAACAAGGTTGCCTTGGGGCATCATTATGACGATGTTATTGAAACCTTCATGATGAACCAGATTTTTGAAGGCAGAATAGGGTGCTTTTCCCCAGTGACATACCTTGATAGAAAAGAAGTGTGGGTTATAAGACCCATCATTTATATGCCCGAATGGTTTGTTAAAAGCTTTGCTGAAAAGGAAGAATTGCCCATTGTTAAGAACAAATGCACGGCTGACGGAAATACCATGCGAGAAGAGGTTAAAAAGCTTTTGGTTGAAATGGAGCAAAACTACCCCGGACTCAGACAAAGGCTCTTTACGGCTCTTTGTACGGCTGAAATTTCGGGCTGGAAGCCATCTACAGGACATGGAAGAAAATTATAGTAAAAAGAGTAGTTTTTAACTGCTCTTTTTTTGTGTGAGAGGCATCAAAAATAGTAGAAAAACGTTGAAAATACTATGTATGTATGATAAAATAACTATATATTGATTTTTAAAGGAGAGTCGTCAATGAAACTGGAAAAAGTGATTGCGGTAAGAAATAATAAAACAATTTACCAAGACGGAAATTTGAAGATAAAAGTGTTTGACAGCAGCTACAACAAGACGGTGGTTCTGAACGAAGCTCTTAACCAGGCAAGAATTGAAGAAACAGGTCTTAACATTCCCAAAATTTTTTCTGTTGAACAGATTGAGGGTAAGTGGGCTATTGTTTCGGAATATATTGCAGGTAAGACTCTTGCACAATTGATTGATGAAAACCCTGAAAAAGAAGACGAATACCTTGAGCTTATGGTGAATTTGCATATTGAAGTTATTTCCAAGCCCTGCAGTATCATGAACCGACTTCATGACAAGCTGACAGAAAAAATTATGGAAAGTGACCTTGATGCAATTACACGCTACAATTTTTGCAGAAAAATTATTGAAATGCCTACTCGTACAAAAATATGTCACGGAGACTTTACGCCTTCCAACATTACTGTGGCCGACGATGGAAAGGTGTATATTATCGACTGGTCCAATGCAGCCCAGGGCAACGCTTCGGCAGACGTTGTGAGAACCTGCTTGCTGTTAAGACTTTCCGGCAAAGAGGAAATGGCAAATAAATATTTTAATATGTACTGTGAAAAGAATGGTGCAGACAAAAATTATGCTAAGCAGTGGTTCCCGATTATTGCGGCGGCATTAAGCACCGATGCAAAGCAGGAAGATAAAGAAAAACTTTTGAACTGGATTAAAAATACCGATTTTTAATGAGAGGAGATTTAAAATGAAAATAACTGTGTGCATAGGAAGCTCGTGCCATGTTAAAGGCTCAAAGAGTGTGGTGGAAGAGCTGCAGAGACTCATTGGTGAAAATAATGTGGGCAATAAGGTTGAGCTTGGCGGAACATTTTGTTTGGGAAAGTGCCAGGACGGAGTTTGTGTTGAGGTTGAAAAAGAAATTTTTTCAGTTACTAAAGAAACCGTAGAGGAATTTTTCCGAAAAGAGGTTTTGAATAAATTATGATTATTCAGATTTGCGTAGGAAGCTCTTGTCACCTCAAAGGGTCGTATGAGCTTGTTGAAAAGTTTAAAAACGCCATTGAAGCACATGACTTAGAAGCAGAAATCACCCTTGCAGGCAGTTTTTGCACAGGAAAATGCAACCGTGAAGGCGTGACGGTTTTGATTGATGATGAAATTTTTACAGGATTAACCCCTGATGGATTTAAGGAGTTTTTTAAAGAAAATGTATTAGACAAAATCTGAAGAAGGGAAGACAGTATATGCCAAAGTGCATGATATCCAAAAAAAGTGATTGTAAAAATTGCTATAAATGTATACGTAATTGCCCGATTAAAGCAATTCGTTTTTCGGGCAACCAGGCACAGATAATCGGAAACGAGTGCATTCTTTGCGGTCGTTGCTACACAGTTTGCCCCCAGAATGCAAAAGAGGTTGTAAGTGAGGTTGAAAAGGCAAAGGTGCTTATTGCATCCGGCGATGAGGTTTATGTAAGCCTGGCGCCCTCTTTTATTACAAAGTTTGACAATGCGGGCATTGAGTCAATGGAAGAAGCCCTTAAAAAGCTTGGCTTTACAGGCTGTGAGGAAACTGCAATAGGTGCCACAATTGTAAAAAATGAATACGAAAAAATGCTTTCGACAGGCGATAGAAATATTGTTATATCCTCCTGTTGTCACAGCATAAATCTTCTTATACAGAAGTATTTTCCTAAGGCGCTTACATATCTTGCAGACGTGTTAAGCCCCATGCTGGCACACGGTGCCGATATTAAAAAACGCCACGAAAACGCAAAGGTTGTATTTGTTGGTCCTTGTATTGCAAAAAAGGATGAAGCTGAACATTACGAAGGCTTTGTAGATGCAGTGCTTACCTTTGAAGAATTGGAAAACTGGTTTAAAGAAGAAGGTATTGTGCCCGACAAGAATGTTATATCCTGTGAAAAATCAAGAGCAAGGTTTTTCCCTGTTACAGGCGGTATTCTTAAAACAATGGCGTGCAATGAAGAAAAGTACGAATACATTGCCCTTGACGGCATTGAAAACTGCATGGAAGTACTCCGCGAAATTGAAGAAGGCAGAATAAATAACTGCTTTATTGAAATGTCGGCTTGTGTAGGTGGCTGTGTGAACGGTCCTGCTATGGGTAAAAAGGAGTATTCGCCTGTTATCGATTTTATAGCGGTGAAAAATTTTGCAGGCGCAGAAGACTATGATGTTAATCAGCCTGACAGCTTCGATTTAAGAAAAATTTTCGATTTTATAGAAAGAAGGTCACAAGAGCCTAATGATACTGAGGTTGAGGCTGTCCTTCGTCAAATGGGCAAGTTCAAGTTGGGCGATGAATTGAACTGCGGACTTTGCGGCTACAACACCTGCCGTGACAAGGCAAAGGCTATTTGTCAGGGCAAGGCGGAAATAAGCATGTGCCTTCCGTTTTTGAAGGATAAAGCCGAAAGCTTTTCAGACACAATTGTTAAAAACACACCCAATGGTCTTATTGCACTTAATGAAAGCTTAGAGGTACAGCAAATAAACGAAGCTGCACAAAAAATGATGAATTTAAGATATGCATCGGATATTTTGGGTGAGCCTGTGGTGAGAATTCTTGACCCTAAGGACTTTGTTGATGTTTTAAATTCAGGCAGAGATATACGAAACAAGAGAGTTTATCTTGCCGAGTACAAACGCTATGCTGACGAAACTATTGTGTATGACAGAGATTCAAGAATGTTAGTTGCAATACTTCGTGACGTTACCGATGAAGAAACCGAAAGGGAAAAGAAAGAGTCTATCAGCCGACAGACCGTAGAGGTTGCAGATAAGGTTGTTGAAAAGCAGATGAGAATTGTTCAGGAAATCGCATCGCTCCTTGGTGAAACAGCCGCCGAAACAAAAATTGCACTGTCAAAGTTAAAGGAGTCGATTGCTGATGAATGATCTTAGTGCTGAAATCGGTTACAAAAGCATAAACCATTACGGTGAAGAGCTGTGCGGAGACCATGTGGACATAATTGAGCAGGACGAAAACTCCACAGTTATAGTTTTGGCTGACGGCTTGGGTAGTGGCGTTAAAGCCAGCATCCTTTCCACATTGACATCAAAAATAATCTCAACAATGATGGCTGCAGGATTGGGAATAGAAGAATGTGTTAAAACCATTGCTGCAACCTTACCGGTGTGCTCAGTCCGCGGTGTGGCTTACTCAACCTTTACCATCATACATCTTATTGACAGGGAAACTGCCGACATTATACAGTACGACAATCCCCAGGTTATCATTCTTCGAAACGGCAAAAATTACGACTATCCCAAAACCGAAATGAATATTGACGGCAAAAAAATATTCCGTTCAAGCATTAAGTTGTGTGAGGATGATTTGATTATTGCAATGAGCGACGGATGTCCTCATGCGGGCATAGGAATGGCGTACAATTTTGGTTGGAAAAGAGAAGAAATCATCGATTTCATGGAAATGATGAGCACCTGCGGATATACTGCAAAAAATTTATCCACCATTCTGGTGGATGAGTGCAACAAGCTCTACAACAATAAGCCCGGTGATGATACCACTGCGTGTGTTGTGAGAATAAGACGCCGTGAGCCTATGAATTTGTTGTTTGGTCCGCCATATAACCGTGACGACTGCAACCGTATGATGGCTTTGTTTTTTTCAAAGGAAGGCAAGCACATTGTATGCGGCGGTACAACCAGTTCAATTGTTGGCAAGTACCTGGGCAAGCCTGTTAGGGCAAGCTTGAATTTTGAAAATTCCGATGTTCCTCCGATTGCAGAAATTGAAGGTGTGGACCTTGTAACTGAAGGCGTTATAACCATTAACAAGGTTGTTGAATATGCGAAGGACTATATCGGAGAAAACCGATTGTATGAAAAATGGAACTTCAAGCGTGATGGTGCGGCGCTTATATCCAGGCTTCTTTTTGAAGAGGCAACGGATATAAATTTCTACGTGGGCAGAGCAATCAATCCTGCACACCAGAACCCCGATTTGCCAATAAACTTCAACATTAAAATGAATCTGGTTGAAGAATTGAGCAGTTGCCTTAAACAAATGGGCAAAAGGATAAAAGTGAGTTATTTCTAAGGAGTATAATATATGAGAAAATTTGATACAAAGGTACAGCATCTTAAATATGAGGTGTTAAGGGAGGTTGCCCGTCAGGCGTGGGACGACACGCTTTTGGAAAACTACCTTGAAATACCCAAAATTATTGTGCCCGGCGAAGAACCCACAATGCGTTGCTGTATTAATAAAGAAAGAGCAATATTGGCAGAAAGAGTTAAGATGGCAATGGGCGGAACACGTGAAAACCCCAACAATATTGAGGTTTTGCCAATGGCGTGCGACAAATGCCCTGCATCAGGCTATGAGGTTATAGCAGACAGCTGTCGTAACTGTCTTGCTCATAGCTGCGAAGAATCCTGTAAATTCGGTGCAATATATTTTGACCACGACCACCGTGCGCACATTGACAAGGAAAAGTGCAAAAACTGCGGTCAGTGCGCACAAAACTGCTCTTTCTCCGCTATTGTGAAAAGGGAACGCCCCTGCATGAAGGCGTGCAAGGTTAAGGCTATCAGTGCTGAGGGCGGTAAGAGTGCATCAATTGATAACAGTAAATGTATTCAGTGCGGTGCATGTGTTTACAAGTGCCCCTTCGGTGCTATTACCGACAAGAGCTATATTTTGAATGTTATTGATATACTGAGAAAAGGCAAGGAGAAAAACTACAGGGTTTATGCTGTTGTTGCGCCTGCAATCTACAGCCAGTTTAAGTATGCAAAGCTTGGTCAGGTGGTGTCGGGGCTAAAGGAATTAGGCTTCCACACTGTGGTAGAAGCGGCATTGGGCGGTGATATGGTAGCTTTGAAGGAAAGTAAGGAGCTTAGTGAAAAAGGCTTTTTAACAACCTCCTGTTGCCCTGCATTTGTGGCGTATATAAAAAGTCAGGTGCCCGACATGGTGGAATATGTTTCACATAACTATTCTCCCATGGTGGAAATGGCGAAGTTTATTAAAGAAACAGACAAGGATGCAAAGGTTGTGTTTATTGGTCCTTGTACTGCGAAAAAGGGCGAAGCAAAGCTCGAAAAAAGCCAGCCTCATATAGATGAGGTGCTCACCTTTGAAGAATTGCAGGCACTTTTCGATAGCCGTGACATTGAACTTGAAAAGCTTTCTGAGGATGTTTTGAACAACGCATCCTATTACGGCAGAATTTTTGCCCGTAGTGGTGGCGTGGCAGAAGCTGCTGCACAGGCTTTAAAAGAACAGGGCATTGAATTTGATGCAAAGCCTCTTGTTTGTAACGGTATTGAAGAATGTATGAAAGCACTATTGGTTGCCTCCAAAAAGTTAAAGGCAGGACAAATGCCCGAATATAACTTTATCGAAGGTATGGCTTGCGTGGGTGGATGCATTAACGGTGCAGGCTGTCTTACACATAGCGAGATGAAAAACAAAATGGATGTTGATAAGTACGGCAAAGAAGCTATGGAAAAAACCATTAAGGATGCAGTTGACGCTGTAACAATGTAAAAAAGTGGTGTTGCTATTGCAACACCACTTTTTGTTTATCTTATAAAGTTTGTTCTTGCACCGGAATCGGGGGTGGGGTGGGGAATATTGTTCGCCTTGCCCAATTCAATGCACTTTAAAAGCCATGCCATGTTTTTGCCCAAATTACGCATGGTCTGCATGCCTTCCTCGTCCTTTAAAACATCCTCGGGGGTGGAGCCGTGAACCATGTTCCAGTAAGAGGATGAAACAACGGGCATGTTTGAAATGGTAAGGTGCTTACTAAGCTGGTCAAGGGTAGCCGAAGTACCGCCACGACGAGCCGATGCAATGCAGGCACCTAACTTATACCTCAAATCCTTTCCGCCTGCATAGAAAAGGCGGTCCATAAAGCTTGTTATTGCACCTGATGCGGAAGCGTAGTGTACAGGTGAGCCGAAAACAAAGCCGTCAAATTCACAAAGACGGGGAATGATTTTGTTCACAGCGTCGTTGTCGGTAACGCATTTGCCCATTTTCGAGCAATAGCCGCAACCCATACAACCCTTTGTGGTGTCGCCAACGTAAAGAACTTCTGTTTCAATACCTTCGTTGTTCAAAACATCGCCAACTGCTTTAAGGGCGGTGTATGTACAGCCTGTTTTGTGGGGACTGCCGTTAATAAGTAATACTTTCATTTTTAATTCCTCCTGAAAAAAGCCTTTGAGAATATTATATTCCCAAAGGCTTTCAAAATCAATTATTATTTAGTTTTTTTGTATTCTTTAAGTAACTTCAAGGGCTCTTTTGCCATGGGGAAGAGAACAATCATATTGAAGATTGTCATCAAGGCAATACCAACGTCTGCCAGATCCCATACAAAGGTGTATGCAGCAAGACCGCCGATAAAGAGCATTGCAAGAGCGAAAACCTTATAAATTGTCTGGCTTGTCCAGTTGTCGCCGAAAAGGTAAGCCACATTACCTCTTGCGTAGAAGAGAATACCGATAAATGTGGATACACAGAAAAGAGCCAGAATGATTGCAGTGAAGATAACGCCTGCCTGACCTAAATGGTGCCCCATTGCATAGGAAAGAAGGTCCATGCCCTCCAAACCTTCGCCACCGGGAGCAAGAAGGAGTAAAAGAGCTGTACAGGTACAGATAACGATTGTGTCGATAAACACGCCCAAGGACTGTAAAAGACCGCCCTTTACGGGGTTATCTGTATCAGCAGCTGCTGCTGCACAGGGAGCAGAGCCACTGCCTGCTTCGTTTGAAAACAAGCCACGCTTTGCACCCATCATGATAACTGTACCGATGCCACCGCCTGCAATTTCCTTTATACCAAAGGCTTCCTGAATAATGCGGAGTAAAACAGCGGGAACCTCTGTAATGTTAATTGCAATTACAACGAGTGTTATAACAAAGTAAATAGCAGCCATTATGGGAACGATAACATCCAATACCTTAACTGTTGCATCCTTTCTTAAAACGATAATAGCACAGATTACAACAAGAAGTATTGTTGTGTATAAGGGGTCAAAGCTGAATGCAGCCTTGAAACCGCTTGTAACGCTGTTACCGATAACCTGGCTTACGCCACCCCAGCAGATAAGACCGGAGATTGCAAAAAGGATTGCGATAATGCTCTTTCCGTCCTTACCCTTTTTAAAGAAATCGTGGATATAGTAGGCAGGACCACCACGGAAACCACCGTAAAGAGGGTCCTTTTCCTTGTGAAGCTGAGCAAGAGTTGCTTCGATAAAGGCTGTGGAGGAGCCTAAAATTGCTGTTATCCACATCCAGAAAACTGCACCTGCACCGCCCACGCTTACTGCGGCAACAACACCTGCAAGGTTACCCATACCAACTCGTGTTGCTGTTGAAACAACAAGTGCCTGGAACCCTGAAAGGCTGTTTTTGTCGTCAGATGCCTTCTTTTCGGTTGTTATGCGAATCATTTCACCGAAATAGCGGAAAAGAACAAAGCCTGTTTTAATTGTGAAATAGATACCCGAGGGGATTAAGATAAGCACTAAAAGAGAAATGCCTAAGCTTGAACCGCCGGGAAGGGGAATCTGAAACAAATCGCCCCAGAAAAGGTTGTAAATGAAGCTGATTATGCTTTGAATAGTAGTCATAAAATTTTCCTTTCTTATGTATTGAATTTTTTACGTATATAGTATATACTATGGCGTAGAACAAGTCAAATTGATAATATTTGTAAAAACTATCGAAGGATTCGATTGGAGGAAGGATATGGACATTAAAAATCTTACCACATTTATATATGTTGCGGAAATGAACAGCTTTACAAAGGCGGCAGAGGTTTTGGGCTACACGCAGTCTACTGTGTCCTTTCAGGTAAAACAGCTGGAAAACCAGCTTGGCTGTCAGCTTTTTGAAAGAATAAACCACTCGGTAAGCTTAACCTCAAAGGGTAAAGAGCTTCTTGATTACGCCCATAAGGTAAAAAAAATGACTGATGAATTAAAAGACAGCATGAGTGACAGTGTACTCCCCTCAGGTCATGTTACTCTTGCAACAGCGTCGAGCCTTTGCGGCAGTATGCTTGAAAATTATGCAGATTTTTACAATGCCCACAAGGGCATAACCCTTAAGGTTGCAGAAGCAGGCACAGGGGAAATGTTCAGAATGCTTGACCATAACGAGGCCGACATGATTTTAACCCTTGACAGCCACATTTATAATACAGATTACATAATTGCAAAGGAAGAAAGGGTGGGAGTGCATTTTGTGGCTAGTCCCAAAATGGATGTGCCAAGAAAGCTTACCCTTAAGGAAATTGTGCAATACCCCTTTGTGCTGGCGGAAAAAGGCATGAGCTACACCAGAATTTTCGAAGAAAAGCTCAGCGAAAAATCCCTTGCAGTCAAGCCTGTTTTAGAAACTGGCAACACCGATATTATGTGCGGAATAATAGAGGGAGGCGTTGGGATTGGACTTTTGCCCGACTACGTAACCGAAAAACGGGTTAAAAAGGGCAGTCTGATATACCTTGAGGTTGAGGACATTGAAATTGAGGTATGGAAACAGCTTTTGTATCACAAAAACAAGTGGGTTTCAAAGGAAATGGAAGCCGTTTTAAATTATTGCATCAAAAAAGAGTTTGCGTAATGCAAACTCTTTTTTTGTTATTATTCTGCAGCAGTTAAAGTAAATACCTGGTTACCTGTGCCTTTTTCTTCCTGTGTAACTGTATCGTCTTCATTCACTGTAAGGTAAAGGTTACTGTGCACTGCCTTGAACATTACACCATTTTCAACCTCTTCCTTGACAAACATCTGGTTTTCAGCACCTGTAGCACTCCAAAGAATTGCTGCCTTGCCTGCCTCTGTGGAAAGGTCCAGAATGTCAATAAGTGTACCTTCCTTAGTATAAACAAGTGTGCAAATGCCTTCGCCCATGTCCTTAACCTTCCATGCGGCTTCTTCATCAACAGCTTGTACAAACAAGTAGTTTGCACTCTTATCAACTGCGCCAAGGTATTTTTCAGTGCCGTTCACCTTAATTGTGTAGTCAAGGTTACTTGTGTTCTTTTCAATAGGTTCAAGAGTAAATACTGTGCCTTCGCCTTCAATACCCGAAACAAGGTTATCGCCCTTAACTTCAATGGAAAGTGAATATCTTTCGCTTTCGAATACGTAGCCGCCGTCTTTCTCGTAAACTGCAAACTGTTCATTTATTGCCCATGTGCCACCATACTGGTTAATTGTCTTTGTGGGAAGACCTGAGTCATCAAGCTGAAGTGAAGAGCCCGAATGCTTGGGAAAGAAACGAATAGTGTCGGCTGTTTTTTCAATAGCGAAAAGCTGAGAAGCATTGCCTTCTTCGTAATCGGAAAGGATTACCGGAACTTCGTTGTCTAACGATGCATCTGTAACTGTCCAAACCTTGCCTGTTGCCTTGTCCTTCACTACATAGTAGTTGGAGTCGTCAATTTCGCTTGCAACGCTGCCTTCAGTTTTCTTGGAAAGGATTTCTTCAATATCTGTAATGCACTTTTCGTACTTTTCATAATCCTTGAAGTATTCCTTGTCTGCACGGTAAAGCATACCGCGGAGCACGTTTGTACGGTTGGGATAAATTTCTTCAAGGTGCTCAAAAGCATCTGTGTCACGGCTCATGAAGAAGAGCTTGTTAAATTCAGCCAAGTCTTCAGCCTGGTTGGATGCGCCATAGCCGGAAATCGGAATAGCGTCAAGAGATTCAGCGTAGCTCCACACGTTGTTATCGGGGAGAACATTGCTGTCTAAAATGTGGCCAAGCTCGTGACAAAGTGTGCTTGTAATCTGCTGAGAAGTGGAGGGTTCGTAGTTAAGACGAATCCAGATTGCATTACCGCCACCATTAAAGCTGTTTGCACCGTCGCCTGCCTTCCAGTAGAGCCAATGCACATACTGACGGATTGCATAAGGTGTTCTTGCAATAGCTTCAATTGAACGTTCAACCATGGGAACGTCTTCTTCGTTACTTACAAAGGTGAACTTGTGTACCTGACCTTCGCTGTCGCCTTCCATTTCTACTTCGTAAAGCCAGCAGGGGCATTTGTGACCACGCCAGATATCAAAAGCCTCGTCGTAGGTTTTACTAACAATTTTATACTTTGCAACATGGTCGGAGGCAAGTGTGCCGCCTACCTGATAGGAAGCTGTGTATGTAAGGCAATCACGGATAAGGCTTGCCTGTTCTTCGGGGGGAAGATTCATGTAATCTGCTGCTGCAAACTTGTTTTCGGCATTTGCCATAGCCTGCTGTGTAATCCAGATTTTGTCTGTAAAATATTCGTCAGCAGCTCTCTGGTATCTTTCGTCCAAAAGCTTGTAGCCGGGTGTGGAAGAAAGGGAAGAAACAATAGAGTCGGAAACATATTCCAATTTCCACATCGAATAGTCGCTTTCCTTGTCGGCAGACTGAATAACAGCACCGTCTTTTTCAGCTAAAACAAGGTCACAATGCTGGGGAGTGATTGTATAGTAGCCGTTACCAACTGCTGTAAGCTTCATTTTCTGCTGAATGTTTGAGTAGTAGGTGTATTGAATAAGTTGAACACCTTCCTCTGTTTTTGCATCGGGAACATCAAGAGAACGGCCCGAAAGCATGTTCACAAAATAACCGTATTCGTCGTCAATTTTTGCATAGCGGAAAACCTGGTCGGAATTGTAGTAATCGTAAGGTTCTGTTACGATTAATGCAAGGTTTTCCTTGTTGTAATCTTCAGCTACGATTACATTGCCTGTAGCCTTGTTAACAAGGCGGTAGTACTTATTAAAGGGGTTAGAGGCAACCAGAACAGTCTGTGTTTCCTGGTTCCAGCCTACAACTTTGCCGTTTTCCTCGTAATACTTACGAACGGCGATTTCGCCTTCTAAAGAGGAGTCAATGTCTGCCGCATCGGCAAAGGTTGTCCAGTCTTTAAGATAAGCCTGGTCTGTGACGGTTGCACCGTCCAGAGTTACTGTTATCATTACACTTTCTGCAAGTGCGGAAACACTTGTAAGAAGAAGCATAAGACACAGTGCGAGTGAAATAATTTTTTTCATTTCATTCTTCCTTCCTTTACTTATTTATTCTAAAAAATTTAGAAACATTTTAAGGTGCGGTACAGAACCGCTGCCGCCTCGGCACGTGTTGCGTGGTCCAAGGGCTTGAAAAGGTTCATTTCCTTACCTTCAAAAAGGTTAAGGTTTGTGCCCGTTTTCACCGCATCGTAGCTCCATGAGCTTATCATGTGAGTGTCGTCGTAGCGAAGGGGCAAATCGTAAGGCATTGGGCCTTCCGCCAATTTATAGGCACGGGCAATTATTGTTGCCATTTGTTCACGGGTAATGTAGCCATTGGGGTCAAACTCTGTTTCGGATGTTCCTGTTATAATGCCTCGGCGGTAGGCAGCTTCAATGTAACCTGCCGCCCAGTAGCTTTCATCAACATCTTTGAAATTGCCGGAATAGGGCAACGAAACAAGTGAAAACGCACGTACAATCATTGTTGTAAATTCCGCTCTTGTAACCAAATGCTCAGGGTAAAACATTGTTTTTGTTTTGCCCGATATTACACCCTTTTCCGAAAGAGCTGCAACCATGTTTTCTGCCCAGTGGTCGGTAATGTCGTAGAAGGGGTGTTCTTTCACATTGTCAAGCTCAACAGGAGTCATTTCAGAAAGGGGAAGCTCGTCCTTTTCGTTCTGGTCAATATCCGATGCAATAAGCATTGGCAACGAGGACAGGCTTTCACTAACAAGACCTGTGTAAGCGCAAATGGGGGTAACCTCAAAAATCACATACTGACCTGCCATATCGGGGGTGAACTCGAGATAATTCTGGTTGGGAACACCAATCGGCTCGTAATGACCATCGTAGGTTGAAGAAATATACCAACGGGTTGAGCTTATGTCGGAATCAGGCTCATTTGTCATGTTGTTGATGTAGGTATAAGTGCCACGAAGGTATTCGCCATAGTCACCGCCTGAAATTGTAATTTCGGAAGCGGAAAGCTCTGCAGGGAAAATTTCAATATTATCAATTATAAGACCAACCTCAGTTTCGCTTTCAATGTAGAGAGCAAGGCGGCCTGTTACGGTTTGGTCAACCATAAAGGGAATAAGTGTGTCTTCTGTGGGGTCGTATTGTGCAAAGGGCACATATTCGCCTGTGTAGGCGTCGGCAATAAGTGCAGTTACAATGCCCTCGCCAACCCCGGGCGATGCGGAATAAACATAGTATTCTCCGCCCAAAAGCTCCATGTAGGAGTTATTCATAACCATACATGATGGGTCAGGTGAATAAACATGTCCTGCTTTTTCACCGTTGTAATCAATTATTGAGAAAACAGAACCATCGGAAGCGGTCCACCACTCATTTGCCTGCTTGATTTCAAAGCTTCCGTCACCAACAAGGTTGTCGCTGATTGAAATTTCAAGCTTTGAGGTTATGTTTTCGTAGGTTGCGGTGATAATGTAATTGCCAAGGTGGGCGTTGCTTTCAACAATTATTTCGCCATCTTCAAGGTACACTCCCTGGTTTGTGGGTGAAATTGAAAGATTAGGTTTATAGTTATCCATTGCATTACCCATCTGGTCAAGAACATAGGCAAAGCAAGGAAGAACGGTTGCCTCTGAGGGAACTGCAATGTTGCCGGGAGCATGAATTGAAACCGTTGTAGGTGCTTCATCCTCTATGGCTAAGTAAACGTTGTCAATGTAAATAGGTCTTTCTGACGGAGCGTACAAATTAAGGGTAAGGTCGTAAAGACCTGTGTCTTCAATGCAAAAGGCACTTGTAACCTGGTTCCAGTCTCCGCCAATGCCTGTAATGTTAATTTCGGCGTAGCCTGACTGAGCAAATGAAAGGTTTGAAATGTATACTGAAGAAGAGGGAAACTCCTCGTCGCTTCTTACATCTGCTTTAAAAACGTACATTTCATCTTCCATCAAAAACAACTGGTCAGTGTAGCTTATGGTGGTGTATTTGCCATACATTCCGTCTGTGGAGGCGTAAAGCGAAAGAGAGCCGTCAGCATAGGTAATTTCGTCCTCGCTTACCCATTTTTCCATGCCTTCTTCAAAGGATGCATCCGCCAGAAGATTTTTTGTGAGAAGTGCTGTAAATTCCGGATTTTTCACAGGAAGAGCCTCGGAAGAGGTAACCGAAATTGTAACCGTGGTATCGGGATTTGCAGTGGAATGAACTCTGACCATTCCCGATGCACCGTCAAACTCCACACCTTCGGGAACATTGGTCATGGCAAAGTTATAGTCTTCCAAAAGAATATTAACAGGATTATCGTCGGTGTCGTAGGTAACAATGCTGTAACGGTAATCTGTAAATCCACGGTCGGGAATGTACATGCTTTTAGGCCCTTCAATAACCGTATATTCGGGAACACGTGTTTCTGTTGTGATTGAAATATCGTCAATAAAGAAGCCCATGTCAATGTCACCGCCCGAAAGAGAAATGATGGGCTTACATTCAGCATCCTCCGTTGCCATAAATGAGGCTGTAACAAATGTAAAGCTGTCACCGACAGAGTCAATATCAATAAAAAGTGCCTCGCCGTTACGACCAAGATATGCGCTGGCAGCTCCTTCTCTGGTGTCGGAAGCAAGAGGGTTTAACACATATGCCGAAAATGTGTAAACAACCCCCTCTTTAAGAGTTATTGTGTCGTTATATTCAAGAATGTGCCCAAAAACTGCAGTATCCTCTTCGCCAAAGGGGTTTGATATCTGCATGCCGTACTTGCCTTCGTAGGCACAGCCTTCGTCAAAAGTGCCGCCTGTCCACAAATCGTTTTCTGTTTCAAAGTTTTCAAAAAGAATCGCTTCCGATTCTTCCGCAAGGGAAACAACGGGCAAAAGTGACAAAACATATATTATAAACAATGTAATTGAAATAAGTTTATTTTTGTAAATCATTATAATCTTCCTAAGCATAATATTATAGAATAATTATATCATCAAATTGTACAAATGTCTACAAAAATAAGCCACAAAATTTGTTAAAATTTTGTGGCTTATGCTTATTTTAGTTCAATTATTCAACTATTCTTGTCCAGTTGAAACTATCTTCAATTACACCGGACTGTATGCCTGTGATTGTGTCGTAAAGCATCTGGGAAATTTCGCCGATTTCGCCGTTGTTGATAACCATTTTCTTGCCCTTGTGGCACAATTCACCAACAGGAGAAATAACAGCAGCAGTGCCTGTACCGAAAACCTCTTCCAAAGTACCGTTATCGTAAGCTTCCAAAACTTCGTCAATGGAAATTCTCTTTTCACTAACGGGAATATTCTTGCTCTTAAGAACATTAATAACGCTGTCACGTGTGATACCGGGAAGGATTGAACCGTTCAAGGCAGGTGTTACAACCTCGCCATTAATCTTAAAGAAGATGTTCATTGCACCAACTTCTTCAATGTACTTTCTTTCAACACCGTCAAGCCAGAGCACCTGAGAATAACCCTTTTCGCCTGCTACAACCTGACCTTTAAGAGAAACTGCATAGTTACCTGCAGCCTTTGCAAAGCCCATACCGCCACGAACGGCACGAACGTATTCATCTTCAACATAAATCTTAACAGGGTTGAGGCCCTCTGCATAGTAGGGTCCTACAGGTGAAAGGATAACCATGAACTTGTATGTATGAGAGGGGTGAACGCCTAAAAATACATCAGTTGCAAAAATAAAGGGACGGATGTAAAGGGATGTGTTGGGAGCAGAAGGTACCCAATCACGTTCAACATTTACAAGCTCCATAACTGCCTTTGTAAATTCTTCTTCATCAATCTGAGGAATGCAAAGGCGGTCGTTGGAAACGTTAAGTCTTGCCATGTTTCTGTCGGGGCGGAACATACGGATTTTGCCGTCGGGGCAACGATATGCCTTCAAGCCTTCAAAAACAGCCTGACCATAGTGAAGTGTTGTTGTTGCAGGGTCCATTTCAATAGGACCGTAGGGAACAATTCTGCCGTCGTGCCAGCCAATACCTTCTGTATAGTCAATAATTAACATATGGTCGGTGAAAGTTCTGCCAAAAGGAAGATTTGATTCATCAACGGGTTTTGCCTTGGGGGCAGTTGTTTTTGTAATTTTAAGTTCCATTAAAAACATCTCCTGTGTTTAAAATATATTGTAATCTATTATGCACCTTTTTTTTGAAAAAATCCAGTACTTTTTCAAAAAAACTTAAATTTTCTTAAGATGCATTGTATAGGTTACAAAATCTCCATGAGGAACCGAGCCCGAACGCGTCCTGCGGACGATTAAGTGAGGGCGCAGGGTTGTGCCGCGGTCAACAAGCAACGACCAAGAGGGAGTTGCTGTTGGGAACCGCAAACGGAGTTCCTTGTTTATAGATTTTCCGAAAGCTTTTTAAGATGCATTGTATAGGTTACAAAATCTCCATGAGGAAAATCTATAAACGCGCCTCTGTGCATCAGCTCATCGGCAGAATAAACATTGCCTGTGTGTTCATCCTTGTAAAGTGCCCCTTCCTCCAGGCCGTTGAGCTTTACAATGGGGAAGTACACGTTTGACTTGAACATAATCCTTACTGCACAGAAAAGGCTTTCGGTTTTATCCTCGTTTACTATCTGCCATGCCCCAAGATTGCCTGTGAATGGGTTTGCCAGGCGGTAAAAATCGCCGTATTGAACAAGAGAGCGTATTTTTTTGCACTCCTCAACCTGGAGCTTTATTGCATCCAAATCTTCCTGTGGAAGAGTTGTAATGTCCAGCTCATAGCCAAAATTGCCTGAAAGAGCAATGTCACCACGGGTTTTCATGCTTGGTTTTCGTGCAGTGTAGTGATTGGGCGATGCTGTTACGTGACTGCCCATGGTGGAAGTTGGGTAGCCGAAAGAAGTTCCATACTGAATGTACACTCTTTCAATGGGGTCGGTGTTGTCGCTTGTCCAGATTTGTGGCATGTAGCAAAGAATACCTGCGTCAAACCTTCCGCCACCGCCGCTACAGCCTTCAAAGAGCACCTCGGGTGCCGCCTTTGTAATTTCATCTGTTACACGATACATGCCTAAAGTATATTCATGGTTGTAGCCTAAGCGAGGCATGTCGGTAATGTAGCGGTTGTAGTCCCACTTAACGTAGCTTATTTTAGCCTTTTTAAGAATGGAAACAACTGAATTTATAACATAGTCCTGTACTTCTTTTTTAGTTAAGTCTAAAACTAACTGATTGCGGCTCTCGGCAGGCTTAAGTCCATGAGCATGGATTGCCCAATCTGGATGAGCGCGGTACAAATCGCTGTCGGGACTTACCATTTCAGGCTCAA
Organism: Clostridia bacterium; assembly: GCA_045546275.1. Taxonomy (GTDB): domain Bacteria; phylum Bacillota; class Clostridia; order UMGS1883; family UMGS1883; genus RGIG1927. Next base: position 67,934 of record JAZQCM010000042.1, read on the forward strand.
ACCACAAGCCGAATTTGATTCCGAGGTCGGTGACCTTATCAGCAAGGCCTTCAATGCCTGAGGGGAGCTTGTCATAATTTACATGCCAGTCGCCCAAGGAGCAATCGTCACGGTTTCTTTTTCCAAACCAGCCGTCATCAAGAACAAACAGTTCAATGCCCAAGTCCTTTGCCAAAGATGCAATGGAAAGAATTTTTTCCTCATTAAAGTTCATGTAGGTTGCTTCCCAGTTGTTGATTAAAATGGGACGAGGCTTGTTTTTCCAGTAGCCACGGACAATATTATCCTTAATAAAGGAGTGGATTGATTGAGAATTGCCTGTAAAGCCTTTATCGGAATAGGTTAATAAGCTTTCGGGCGAGGTAAAGGTTTCGTCCTTTTTAAGCGTCCATTCAAAGCCAAAGGGGTTAATACCCTGCATCACTCTTGTGCGCATTCTCTGGTCGGTGTCAATCACGGTGGAGTGGTTGCCCGAGTAAACCAGCATAAAGGAATACACATCGCCGTAGTTTTCTGTTGCGTCAGGGGAGTGAAGACACACAAAGGGATTCATAAAATGTCCGCTGCCGCCACGGGTGTTGTTAATGTCCATTGTGCCTCGAACAACCTTGTTTGTAACCTTTTCACGTTCAAAACCCCATCTGCCTGCAAAATGTGTTTCCGAAAAGTCAGAATGTTCAAAATCAATGCTCATGGAATAAGCACGGTCAATTTTTAAATCCTTGTCAGCTCTGTTTGTGATTTCCACATGGCGGGCAATGGTGTTTTTGCTTTCAAAAACTGTGTAAAAAAGAGTAACATCAATATTATTCACGCTGTCGAAAAGGGTAATTTCCAAGGTTTCGGCATCGTTGTTTTCGTCAATTGAAGAGGGCATGGCTGCAAGCGGTTTTTTGCCCTTGTAAATTTCGTGGCTTTTGTATTTTAAAACGGAAATGTCGCTTCCGAAATTAACCATGGGAAGTCTTAAGTCGGTATGACCGTAGGTGGGAGCTTCCTGTGCAATTTCGTCAAGCTTTACGCCATCCTCGCCCCATGAGTGCCAGCAGTAAAACCTTTCGGGCACAATACAGGTGGGATGAGCCTTGATTTTTTTGCCGAAATAGCAATGCACAAGGTAGTCGCCTTTGCCTATACGGAAAATGTAGCTTATGTCCTTGCCTTCTAAGAAAAAGTAGTTGTTTTCAAATAAAATCATTGTAACGCCTCCTTACTTAAATAAATTATACCTTGAAATTAATTGGATTTCAAGGTATAATAATATAGATATGGTATAAGTAGGTGAAAAAATGTATTTAAAACGTATTGAAATGCAAGGTTTTAAGTCCTTTGCAGATAAAATTACAATAGATGTTGGGAAAGGCGTTACGGGTATTGTAGGCCCTAACGGCTCAGGTAAGAGCAATATTTCCGATGCCCTTCGTTGGGTAATGGGCGAAATGAGCGCAAAAAGCCTCAGAAGCGGAAACATGCAGGAGGTTATCTTTAACGGTACTCAGAAGCGTAAGCCTCTTTCCTTTGCTGAGGTTACGTTAATTCTTGATAACGAAACTCACTTTTTCCAGTCAGAATATAATGAAATTGCCGTTACAAGACGAGTTTTCCGAAGCGGTGAAAGCGAATATCTTATTAACGGCGGTCAGGTACGTCTTAAGGATATTCATGAGCTTTTTATGGACACAGGCTTAGGCAGAGAAGGCTACAGCGTTGTGGGTCAGGGCAGGATTGACGAGTTGCTTTCCGCCAAGGCTGAAAACCGCAGACAGGTCTTTGAAGAAGCGGCGGGTATTTCAAAGTACCGCCACAGAAAGGACGAGGCCGAAAGAAAGCTTGAAAAAACTGAGGAAAACTTAGTAAGAGTGAGGGACGTTCTGCAGGAATTAGAAGGTAGAGTGGGTCCGCTTCAGCGTCAAAGCGAAAAGGCAAGAAAATATCTTAACTACCGTGAAGAATTAAAGGGTATTGAAGTAAGCGCTTCCGTTGATATTATTGACAAAAACCGTGAAGAGCTTAAAAAATACGAGGAGCTTATCAAAAATGCCACGGATGAACTTGAAAAGGAAAAAACCCGCCTTGAGGATGCTGAAAAGGAAAGCGACTCCTTGTATGCATTGTTAAAGGAAAACGATGAAAAAACAGCGGATTTAAGACAAGCTCTTGATAGTGAAAAGGAAAAGTTTTCACAGGCTGAAAATGAAATTAAAATTTTAAACAATAACATTGAAAACTACAAATCAAACATACTTACCATAGAAGCTGAGCAATTGGCTAACGAAAAGCTTAAGGAAGATGCAAAGAGCAATCTTGAAAAAATAAAGGAAGAGGGCGTTGCACTTTCCGAAAAGCTTAAAAACACCGAAAACGAGCTTTCTCTTCTTGAAAAAGAAGGGGCAGATGCTTCAAGCGACATGAACCAAAAGGGCATTATGCTTGAAGAGGTCCGTTCACGTATCCGTACAAACGAGCGTGAAATTATGGAGGCTGAAAACAAAACCAGCAGCCTTGAAGCTGTTAAGGAAGGCATTGAAACAAGGCGTTTTTCGATTGAGGTTGACATTACAAACAGCCGTGAAAACGAAAAAAGACTTTACAATCAGCTGCAGCTTTCTTTAAAGGACATTGAGGTTGTTCAGAAAGAGCGTGACGAGCTTAACAAAATTTTTGTGAAGGCGCAGGCTGATGCAGAAAAGCTTTCAAAGGAAACCGAGGATAAAAAGGACGAGTTTAACCGTTTGAGTGCACGCATTGGTGAAAAGCAGGGCAGACTTAAAATGCTTGAAGAAATGGAAAAGGCACTTGAAGGCTATCAGCGAAGTGTCCGTGACCTTATAAATGCTCACAAGGAAAAGCGTTTTACAGGCACTATTACAGGCATTTTTTCAAAGCTTATAAATGTTCCTAAGGAATATTCCACTGCAATCGAGGTTGCTTTGGGCGGTGCATTGCAAAATGTTGTTGTGCCCGACGAACAGGCAGCCAAGGAAGCGGTAAACTATCTTAAAGAAAACAAATTAGGTCGAGTTACCTTCCTTCCATTGTCAAGCCAGGAAAAAAAGCGACTTGACAACGAAGCAAAGCTTCTTTCCGAAAAGGGCGTTATAGGCGTTGCGGCAGACTTGGTTGAAAGAGAAAGCTATCTTGACAACACCGTTGAGGCTCTTTTGGGCAGAGTTTTAGTAACCGATAACCAGGACACAGCAATCCGTCTTTCAAAGCAGTACAGGTATAAATTCAAAATTGTAACCCTCTCAGGCGAATTATTCCAGGTGGGCGGTTCAATCACAGGCGGTAGCATGAATCGTGTTTCCAGTGTTTTAGGCAGAGGTGAGGAAATTGAAGAGCTTAAAAAGGAAGTTAGAAAGCTTTCAAACCTTTCCGAAAAAGCCGAGGACGAAATTGATGCTGTTTACGAAAAGGCAAGAGAAATGGCAGAGGAAAGAGAAGAAGCAAGACTTAATCTTTCCGAAAAGGACATTGTTTTGTCAAGACTTGTTGCTGAAAAGAACGCAATAGAATCCCGTCACAGTGAAGAAAAGGACCGTCTTGAAAAGCTTGAAACAGAAAAAAATGAAATTGCCTTTAAAATTATGAATACCGATGAATTGAAGAGAAACAATATTCTTGAAATTGCAAAGGCAAAGGCAGAGCTTGAAAAAGCTGAAAGAGAGCTTGAAGAAAAGCAAAAGGCTTTAAGTCAGGCTATGGATAAAAAGGACGAGTTTTCAAATAAAATATTTGAAAAGAGAATGTTGGTTACATCCATTTCAAAGGACATTGACATAAACAACGAAAAAAGAGAAAACACTCTTTCAAGAATTGATGCTCTTTGTGCCGAAAACGATGCCAAGACAAAGTCCAAGGAAATGATTGAGTCAAGCATTGTGAAAACAGAAAAGATTATTAAGGGCATTGAGTCTGATGCAGGCAAGCTCAAGGTGGAAATTGAGCGCATTGAAGAAAAAATCATTGCAGCAGCCCAGGGTAAAACCGGCACCGACGTGAGAGTGGGTGAGCTTCGTGAGCTTATAAGAAGCTTTAACGACAACATTTACTCACTCCAGAACGAATGCGTAAGATTGGAAAGCGCCAAGAGCAAGATTGATTATAACATTGAAAATGCCGTTAACAGACTCTGGGACGAATACGAGCTTTCCTATTCTGCCGCGAAGGAATGCTATGTGCCTGTTGAATCAATTGCCGAAGCACAAAAGAAAATTGCATCCTTAAAGGGCTACATACGTGCACTTGGCAATGTAAACGTGGACGCTATTGAAGAGTACAAAGAGGTTAAGGAGCGTTATGAATTCTTGTCAACTCAGGTTAAGGACCTTGAAGAGGGCAAGGCGTCGCTTTTAAAGCTCATAAAGGAAATCACCGTTGTCATGCGTGATATTTTCCAGGAGAAATTTGTTATTATCAACAAATATTTCGGCGAAATATTCGAAGAGCTTTTCGGTGGCGGTAAGGCTTCGGTATCACTTCTTGACAAGGAAAATATCTTGGAGAGTGGTATTGAAATCGAAGCTCAGCCTCCGGGCAAAAAGCTTTTGTCAATAAATCTTTTGTCCGGTGGCGAAAGAGCACTTACTGCAATTGCACTGCTCTTTGCACTTATGAAGGTTTCGCCCTCGCCCTTTGTTGTGCTGGATGAAATCGAAGCGGCACTTGACGACATTAACGTGTACCGATTTGCAAATTACATGCGAAACCGTACCGAAACAACCCAGTTTATTGTTATTACTCACCGTCGAGGCACAATGGAATCTGCCGATGTGCTCTATGGTGTAACAATGCAGGAAAAGGGCGTTAGTAAGCTGCTTTCCATGAGCTTACAGGACGTAAAGGAATACGAAGAAGTATAATTACGGAAGGAATGATAGTATGCTTTTCTGGAAAAAGAAAAAGGAAGAAGTACAGGAAGTAACTGAGGAAATCAAAGAGGAAATTTCTGAAATAGCTGAAGAAATAAAAGAAGAATTTCAGGAAATTAAAGAAGAGGTAAAAGAAGAAATTTCCGAAATCAAGGAAGAAATTGAAGAGAAGATTGAAGAGATAAAGGAAGAAATCACCGAAACAGTTGAAGAAGTCAAAGAAGAAGCAGAAGAAAAGAAGGGCTTTTTTGCCCGTCTTCGTGATGGCTTGGGAAAAACAAGAACTTCTATTTCCGACAAAGTAGGCGAGGTTTTCAAGTCCTTTAAAAAAATTGACGAGGAATTTTACGAGGAGCTGGAAGAAGCGCTTATCTTAGCCGATATAGGCATGAGCACAAGTTTAGAAATTGTTGAAAGACTTCGTGAAAGAGTTAAGGAAAAGCATCTTCACGAGGAGGACGAGGTTAAAAAGGAATTACGTGACATTGTTGCGGAAATTTTAAAAAGTGACGACAGCGAGTTAAAGCTTGACACAAAGCCTACAGTTGTTCTTGTAATAGGCGTAAACGGTGTTGGTAAAACAACAACAATCGGCAAGCTGGCATCACGCCTTAAGAAAAACGGCAAAGAGGTTGTTCTTGCCGCTGCCGACACTTTCCGTGCCGCTGCTGCTGACCAGCTTGAAATCTGGGCAGAAAGAAACGACGTACGAATTGTAAGATTGCAGGAAGGGGCCGACCCTGCCGCAGTTATTTTTGACGGCTGTGTATCTGCAAGACAAAAGGGTGCGGATGTATTAATCTGCGACACAGCAGGCAGACTTCATAACAAGAAAAACCTTATGGACGAATTGAAAAAGATTTACCGTGTTATTGAGCGTGAGCTTCCCGGTGCAACAAAGGAAGTGCTTTTGGTGCTTGATGCAACAACAGGTCAGAATGCGGTAATTCAGGCAGAGGAATTTAACAATGCCGCACAGATTACAGGTATTGTCTTAACAAAGCTTGACGGTACTGCTAAGGGTGGTATTGTTATTACAATCCGCGAAAAATTGGGTATTCCCGTTAAGTTTGTAGGCGTAGGCGAAGGCATTGACGATTTGCAGGCATTTGATGCAGAAAGCTTTGCGGATGCGCTGTTCTATTAATAAAGGAGACTTTGAATTGAAAAAACGATTGTTTGTTATTATTCTTGCAGTAGCTTTGGTGTTGTCGGGGATTATTTTCGGTGCCTTTTACACCGATTATATGGAAATAAGGGAAATCGGACGTGAGTACACCTCGGTTTTCTTTACCGACATTTTTGCACGTGTTGAAATGGGGATAGGTTTATTTATACTGATTTTTGTTTTAGCCTTGATAAACCTTTTCATGGTAAGGCGCAACATTGTCAGGATAAAGGGCGAAGCACCCTTTTATTTAAAGCGCAAGTTTATTGCTTTGGAAAGTGTTGCGCTTGCAGTTTTTGGTGCAGTTACCTTTTCCGAGGGACTTTACCGAAAGTTTTTGCTTTTTTTAAACAGAGTTGACTTTGGAGTTACTGACCCTATTTTCAATTTTGATTTAAGCTACTACTTTTTCACCCGCGACTTTTTGCAAAGCGGTGCACAGGCTGTTATGGGCATACTTACTGTTTCCCTTGTAATAAATATTGCATTGTACTTTACAATTATTGCAAAGGGAATTTTCCAGAACGTAAGGCAAACAGTCTCAGACGGCGGAGTTTTCGTTCACATTGCAATAAACGTTATAGCAATGTGCGTTTTGCGTGGCTTTATGTATTTCTTTGATGCACAGGGTGTGCTTTTAAAGCAGGGCGGTGTTGCTCCGGGGCCCGGCTTTGTGGAAACGAACATTATGCTTCCTTTCTACACCGCAGCACCTTATATACTTCTGGCAGTTTCAATTGTGGGTGCAATTTTCCTGTTTTTGAAAAAGTTCAAGGGTGCGGTTATAACCATTCTTATATTCCCTGTTCTTTTAGTGCTGGTGAACACAGGCGCATTTTTGGTGCAGGCACTTTACGTTGAACCCAACGAAGCAACCCTTGAAAAGGAATATATTGAAAACAGTATAAAATACACAAAAATCGGCTTTGGTCTTGACAAGATGGTGGAAAGAACCTTCCCTGCCGAGGAAAGCCTTACCCGTGAAAGCCTTCAGAAAAACAGCGATATTATTAATAATATCCGCATTACCGACCCCACAGCCACAAAAGAGGTTTTAAACTCAACAAAAAGTATCCGAAGCTACTACACCTTCAACGACACCGATATTGTTGAGTACACAGTTGACTCAAAACCCAGAGCTGTTAGCATTGCTGCAAGAGAGCTTGATGTTAATAAGCTTTCGGGCAACGCCAACAACTACATTAATAAAACCATGAAATACACCCACGGCTACGGTATTGTGATGAACCCTGTAAACGCTGTTAACAGCGAGGGTCAGCCCGAATTTATTATCTCCGACATGCCTATTGCCTCGCAAGTGGGTGCACCCGTTGTAACCGAGCCGAGAATTTACTACGGTGAAAAAACAAATAACTATGTTATTGTAAATACCGATATAAAAGAGTTTGACTATGCTTCAAACAACGAAAACATTGAAAAAAATTACGAGGGTACAAAATCGGGAATAAAGCTTAATTTAATTAACAGGCTTATTTATTCCATTAAAAACATGGACTATACCATGCTTATTTCGGGATATATCAATTCCGACAGCCGCCTTTTAACCAACAGAAATATTATGGAAAGAGTTAAAATGGCAGTTCCCTTTATGACCCTTGATCCTGACCCTTATATTATAATCGACGGTGAAGGCAGGCTTAAGTGGGTTGTGGATTTATACACACATTCTGACCAGATGCCCTACTCAAAGCTTACAGGCTCTGTAAGCTACATCCGTAACAGTGCAAAAGCCGTTGTGGATGCTTATGAGGGAGAGGTTAAGGTTTATATAACAGATACGAGTGACCCCATTGTTATGACCTATAGCGAAATTTATCCTTCCGTATTTGCAAATGGACTTCCCGAGGATATTTCTTCTCACATCCGTTACCCTGAGTTTTTGTTCAGTCTCCAAAGCGAGGTGTATTTAAAGTATCACATGTCAGATGCAGAAATTTTTTACACAAACTCGGATTTGTGGATGAAGGCAAAGGAAAAGTATTACACCGATTCAGTGGTGGATGTTCAGCCTTATTATAACCTTCTTTCAGTAGAGGACTTTGGCCGTGACGGTGCACAGCTTGTGCTCATGATGCCCTTTGTGCCTGCAAACAAGGAAAATCTTGTTTCCTGGCTTGCGGCTGACAGCTACGGAAACCTTATTTCCTATAAATTCCCCTCTGGACGAACCGTATACGGCACACTTCACATTGAAAACCGAATTGATTCCGATGCGGAAATTTCAAAGGAGCTTTCTCTCTGGGACCAGGGCGGAAGTGAGGTTTTAAGAGGCAATGTGCTTGTTGTTCCCATTGAAAATTCACTCATTTATGTTGAACCTGTTTACATTACAACCACAAACGAAGCGGCTGTGCCCGAGGTTAAGAGAATTATTGTGGCATACGGCGATAAGGTTGTAATGCGTGAAACTCTGGAAGAATGCTTCAGCGTTCTTTTTGGTGAAGGAAACAGCGAATTTACCCAGGATGAAATTGAGGAGAGCTTTAACAATGCATCGGATGTTGTGAAAGCTTACGACAATTTGCAACAGGCTTTCAAAAACGGTAACTGGCAGGCGTTTGCCTTTGCCATGGAAGACTTGGGCAAAGCTGTTGACAACGTAAGATAAGGAGAAAACCATGAAAAAATTTTTATTGTTACTTCTGGCGGTAGTTTTATTGATTTCAGGCTGTGAAGGCGTTCAGATTGACGAAAACGAAATAATTACAGGTAACGGAACAGAAAAAATTGTAAAGGGTACTGATGTGTACACCGTTGAAGGCAATGAAGTTACCAAAAATTCCGAAACCCTGTACGAGTTTGACAATATTAAAGAAAATAAGCTTTTTGCCTTGGGCGAGTATCTTTATTTAAACACCGAAAAAGGTGCAATGCAGCTTACCTTAGACGGCAAAAAGGCTAAAAAGTTCGGTAGCGGAGAAGTGGTTGCAACAGGCGGACGATGGATTTACTATCAGTCAAGTGACAACAAGGTTGGCAACATGATTCTTTACAAAATCGACATGACAGACGGCAGACAGTTAAACCTTTTCCAGGACACAATTGTTGAAGTTAAGCTTATTGAAGATGGTGTTTTCTATTTTAAAGGTGAAAGCGGAAACGAATATATAAATGAGCTTAATAACGACAACGGCTACTTCTACCACCAATGGCTTAATGAAGACGTTACAGAATAAAACAACAAAAAACCGTATTGCTTTTGCAATACGGTTTTTTGATTAATGAAAGGTTTTATAGGAAGATACGGTACGCCCGTATCGTATTAGCAGTAGCAACAACGAATGCCACAGCAAAGATTCAGTGCCGCATTTACTGCACAGCAGCGCACGCAGTAATCCATGTCAAAATTAAACTGCCTGCCGTAATCGGAGCCTCTTGTGCGGTATTCCTGATAAAATGCACCTTCGCCGTTTAAAGATGCGGCTAAGTTTCTGTAGGCTGTGTTGCCGGGCTCCATCCGGGATGCTTCTTTCGCGTGCTCACGTGCAATAATGTTGTTGCCAACTCTTGCATTTGCAATGGCACTTAAATAATACCACATGGCACTTCTGTCGGTTATGGAGTTAAGAGTGTTTATTGCCTCGCGGAAATATCCGCGCTGAATATACATAGCTGCCGCATTAAGCCTTGAATCGGAGGTGGACGAAGTGTCGGAATATCCGTAAGACGATGTTTTTCCGCTTCTTTCCTCCATAATAAGGCGATAAGCTTCGCCGATTTGTTTAAATTTTTCCTCCGCCTGTGCTTTGTTGGGGTTGTCAATATTAGTATCGGGATGATACTGCCTGCACAGCTTGCGGTACACTTTTTTTATTTCATCGTTTGAAGCGCTCCTGGGAACGCCCAAAACACTGTATGGGTCTGACATATTATGCTCCTTTTGCGGGGGAATTTAATTTTGTCCAAATTCCGCCGTAGAGTATATTTCGTAAAATTTCAACATTTTCGATTAAGGGAAGCTTTTCAAATTCGTTTGCTGCTTCCGCTGCCATCATATTTAAAATAATTTCACATTCCTTGTTGCGATTTTCTTCAGCCATTGCCTTTAATGGGTTAGGGCGGTTTTTCTTAATATCTTCGGGCAAATCAATAAATGCGTCGGCAATGTAAATAAATTTGCCTAAATAAAAGCCCATGTTTTTTAAAATATCCGTCCACATATCCTGATAGGGGGCAAAAACCTCGGATAAAATGTTGCCGAAAAGATTTGCGCATGCTTCAATGTCGGCAACATTTTCTTTTTCCGAAAGCATTTTTAAGAAGGAATGTATGTTCTTTGATTTTTCAGCATAAAGCTTTTCAATTTTTTTAACCTTAGGTTTAAGATATAATGAAGCAATAAGCTTTAAAATATTCTTATCGTCATTAAAATCGTCAATACACTTGTAGTAGGTTAAAAGAGTGCTCATATGAGCTACGTACTTTGTAAGGTTGTCGCTTGCCTCGGTGTGCTTTTTGCACACATGGCACACACAACGTCTCTTTTCGCACTTCAATTCGCCTTCGTAAAGGGAGTTCAACAAAATTGAAAGAAACGTCATGTCGTAGCTTAATCCAAGTGAAGACAAAAAGCCTGTTTCATTTTTCAAATTGCGGCAAAGACCGCAGTAGAAAGAGCGATAAACATCGTATTCGCGAAATTTAAGCTCACTTTTATTTACAACAACATGTCCGAACATCAGCTTTTTTTATGAAGGGTGTTGCCGCAGGGGCAGGAAAGAGTAATCTTACCTTTGCCTTTGGGAACACGAAGAGTTCTTTTGCACTTGGGACACAAAAAAACCTTGTGGGTTTTTCTGTTTGCAAATACCGCCTTAACAAAAGAGTAATACGGCATTATCTTAGCATTTTCCATACGCCTTTGATAAATGTTTTTCGAAAAGGCACGGTAGATTGCATAAAAAATACAAACTAACCCAAGCCCTGAGAAAAACGAAACAAAATTTGAAAGAAGCATGCAAATAAGATAACCTATAAGAAGGGTATAATTAAGCTCGTCCAAGCCATACCTTCCGTACATGAATTGTCTTATTTTTTGTTTCATCTTGTCACATCCTTTAGGTTAAATATAATTATCAAAATTTTACCTGTTATTGACAGATTGTAAACAATGTGTAAATAACCATTCTAAAATATGGTTGATTATTTTTATAAAGAAGAATATAATTAAGTTGTAAAGGAAGTGACGAAATGGGTAAAAATAAGGCTCAGTCGTTTATGGCAAGTGTTATGATGGTTGTAGGCAGTCAGGTTGTCATAAAGCTATTGGGATTTTTATATCGTGTTGTAATCACAAACATCGACGGCTTTGGCGATGCCGGCAACGGCTACTACAACTATGGTTATCAGATATATGTGCTTTTACTTGCAATTTCTTCAGTGGGCATTCCAAATGCCATTGCAAAATTAGTAAGTGAAAAGTGCGCAACAAACGATTTTAAAAGTGCATACCGCATTTTCAGATGTGCTTTAATTCTTTTTGCAGTAATCGGATTGGTATTGTCAGTAGGACTTTTCGTTTTTGCGCCTTTTATTTCTACTGTTATATGTGCCGAGCCAAAGGTTGTGCACACCTTAAGGGTTTTATCGCCTGCGATTTTTTTTGTGTCGGTATCAAGTGTTGTCCGTGGCTTTTTCCAGGGCATGAAAAACATGCGTGCCACCAGCACCAGTCAGGTGCTTGAACAGCTTATAAAGTGCGTGTCAACTGTTCTGATTGTTGTTGCAATGACAGGTGAAGCACCCGAATACATGGCGGCAGGTGCCACAATGGCAACCACAATTTCCACCTTTTTGTCCCTTTTGTACCTTGCAGGCTTTTACAAGTCAAACAAAAAGGACATACAGGAAAAGCTCAGAAATTCAAAGCCCCTTGTTGTGGAAAGCTTTAAAAAAATTGCAAAGGGTATACTTTACGTTTCAATCCCCATTTCATTGGGTTCAATTATTGCAAGCTTAAACCGTGTTGTGGACCTTATGACAGTTGTACGAGGATTGCAAAGTGCGTTTTGTAGTACAATAACGGATGTAGAGCTTTTGAAAAACGAAGCAATGCGCCTTTCGGGCATGCTCAGTAAGGGCGATGTTATCATTAACCTGCCGTTAGCATTAAACATTGCTTTTTCAACTGTTTTGGTGCCAACTGTTGCAGGAGCGTTGGCAGTAGGCGACAGGAAAACTGCAGTTGATAAAGTAAGCTCATCACTTTTAATTTCAATTATTATTGCACTTCCTGCAACGGTTGGTTGCATGGTTTTAGCCGACGAAATTTTCCTTTTGCTTTATCCCAATGCACCTGAGGGCGGAGTGCTTTTTGCAATCAGCGCAATCACAATTTTCTTCAGTGCAATCACCCAAACAAATGCTGGAAGTCTGCAGGGAATGGGCAAAGTGTTTGTGCCTGCAACAGCTCTTTTAATCGGCGGTGTGTTAAAGCTTGTTGTAAACTTGGTGCTTATACCAATTCCTTCTGTTAACATTTACGGTGCACCTATCGGCAGTGTGCTTTGCCAGGCGGCAGGCTGTATTATTACCTTCCATGTTGTAAGGAAAAATCTTGATATGAAGCTTGATAAGGTGAAGTATTTCATAAAGCCCTTTTTGTCAGCTTTTGTGATGGGCGTGGTTGTTTACCTTTTGTCCCTTACAGCAAGGTTTGTGGGCAATACCATTGCAACCATTGTTTCCATAGGCGCAGGAGTCTTGGTTTATTTTATTCTCATATTTATCGTTTTCAAGGTGTTTACCGACGATGAAATAATAAACCTTCCCATGGGGAAGAAGCTTTTGAAAATCGTTCACATGATATGAAAGGAGTAACAAATGAAGAGATTATTTTTAGTTTTATTGGCACTTATTCTTGCAGGCTGCACAACTTTTGAAGAAATGCCAACAGAGCCTACCGAAGTAATTGAAATTGAAAAAAACGAGCCTTTTAACGTGATGGTTAAAACAATATATTCACAGGAATCGGAAGGCAACAAAACAGTTTTCGAATCGGAAATTGACAATCTGGTTTTAGAGGACAGCGTAAAAGAAAAATACCCTCTGCTTGCAAAAAGCATCGAAGAGGAAAACCAAAAAAATATAGAATACGCCATGCAGGATTATGATGCATATCTGCAGGATGCAAAGGAAAACTACTTTTACGGTGATGAATACTTTGCTGCCCACGACAACAACATTAAAGCAAGTGTTAAGCGAAGCGATGAAAAGGCTTTCAGCGTTACCTATTGCTACAATTCCTACACAGGTGGTATGCATCCCAACTATTACTATGATGCCTCAAACTTTGAAAGCAAAAGCGGTAAAAAGCTCACTTTGGGTGATGTTTTCACCGATGTAACAAAGCTTTCCGAAATAGTGAGGAATGAGCTTATCGAAAAATACGGAGTTGAAGCCTTCTTTGACATTGAAACCGAAGAATTTAGTGGCTTAACTGCCTCCAATACAAATGCATGGACAATAGGCTACGACAGGGTAACTTTCTACTTTTCTCCTTATGAGCTTGCGCCCTATGCGGCAGGGCTCATAACAGCAGAGCTTTTCTTCACTGACTATTCTGACATAATAAATGAAGAATTCACCGTTGTTCCAAAGGGCTATGCAGTGGAAATCACCGATGATTGGAACGGCTATGTTTGTGACCTTAATCCCGAAAAAGAAGGCAAGGATATTATAAATATTATACCTGAGTATCAGGATGACATGTATGGAAGAATTATTCTTGAGCTTAATTCCAACGGCTACGGTCACGATACATGGTTTTACGATTCAAGAGAGTTTTTTGTGCATCTTGAAGAAAATGGTGTGGCGAAAAACTACATATACATTGAAACAATCAGCGATAACGATTACCCCACAATACTTGCCTTTAATGTGGGCGAGAAAAACATAAGCTTCATAGGTGAAATTCCGGGAACAGGTTTTGTAAGTGAGTATGAGGATGACGGATTGATAAAACCTGCATTTACAAATCCCTACAATTTCACTTTAGGCACAAGAATGGATATGTTAAGCACATATTCCGGATTAAAAACCTATTATGCGGATTTTAAAACAGGTATGCCAAAAGCGGACATGGAATACTACAACATTGACGTGGACTATGTTTTAAAAAACCTCGTTCCCGTAAAGGTTTTGGTTTTGCCTGAAAAGGTTGAAGAAACAATTCCCGAGGGCGAAAGCTTTACATTCTTAAGAACTGACAACGAAACCTATGTTGACATGAAGCTTTCAGATTCACGAGAAGTAAAAATTATGGTTGAAATGATTGACGGCTGGATGGCATGCGTGGAAGGAAAACCCGCCTGGGATGTGTTTAGCGGCACAGTGTACGCAGGATAAATAAGTGAAAACGTGTCGGATTTTCTGACACGTTTTTTTGCCGTAAAAAATATTGCATTTAAAAGAAAAATGTGCTAAACTATGAGAAATACTTTTAAGAGGTGACATAAAAATGAACATGAATTTTGTGAAAAAACTGCCTATTCCCATGGAAATCAAGGAAAAATTCCCTGTTTCCTTTGAAACAGCAACAGTTATTGCAAAAAGAAACAACGAAATCAAAAAGGTTTTTTCATCGGAGAGCGATAAGTTTTTACTTATCATAGGCCCCTGCAGTGCCGACAGAGAGGATTCTGTTTTGGATTATGTAACAAGACTTAAAACTGTGCAGGACAAGGTTTCCGATAAAATTCTTATCATTCCTCGTATATATACAAATAAGCCCAGAACAACAGGCGAAGGCTACAAGGGCATGGCATCTCAGCCCGACCCCCTTTCAAACCCCGACATTTTAGAGGGCCTTATAGCAATAAGAAGGCTTCACACAAAGGCTGTTGAAGAAACAGGCATGACCTGTGCAGACGAAATGCTTTACCCCGAAAACCACAGATATTTATCCGACATTTTAGGCTATGTAGCAATTGGTGCCAGAAGCGTTGAAAATCAGCAGCACAGACTTACCGCATCGGGCATAAACATTCCTGTTGGAATGAAGAATCCCACAGCAGGGGATTTGTCTGTTATGCTCAATTCCATTGTTGCGGCACAGAAAAGCCACACTTTCCTCTACCGTGGCTGGGAGGTTGAAACGCAGGGCAATCCCTATGCTCATGCAATACTCCGTGGTTATGTGAATAAGCACGGCAACACAATTCCCAACTATCACTACGAGGATATTGCTTTCCTTCTTGACCTTTATCAAAAAAAGGATGTCAAGAACATGAGCGTTATCATCGACACAAACCATTCAAATTCAGGCAAAAAGTATCTTGAACAGGTGAGAATTGCAAAGGACGTTGTGATGAGTCGTCGTCACAGCAAGGATATGGAAACGTTTGTGAAGGGTCTTATGATTGAAAGCTACATAGAAGACGGTGCCCAGAAGGTTGAAGAGGGCGTATACGGTAAGAGTATTACCGACCCCTGCCTTGGTTGGGACAAAACCGAAAAGCTTATTTTAGACCTTGCCGACATGCTTTAATCTGTTTATTCACAAAAAAATGTAAATATTCAAAAAAAGTTCTTGCAACTAAAGACAAAGCGTGATATAATCCATTTGTTGATTATGAGTAAAAATATAAAGGCGGTGTGTATAAATGAAAATAGCTTTAGCAATAATCTATATTATAGTAGCTGCAGTTCTTACGGGCGTTGTTCTTATGCAGCAGGGTAAGGACCCCAGAGAAGCAAGTGCTGTTATGGGCGGTTCCGGTTCCTTCTTCTCCAAGAACAAGGGTGCAACTAAGGAAGCATTATTCGAAAAGCTCACAGCAATCGCTGCAGTACTTTTCGTAGTTCTTTCCATAGTTATGTTTATTTTTGTAAAATAATTTTGCAATTAAAAGCACTTCCGTAATGAGGAAGTGCTTTTTTTCCTTAAAGAGGTTACAATGGACAGAAAAGAAAAAGTAAAAGCTTTTATTGAAAGTGATGTTTATGTTCCTATGACAAAAGGCGACATTGCCCATGTTTTAAGCGTGCCGGAAAGCGACAAAGCCGAATTTGTCAAAATTTTAGACCAGCTTGAGGATGAGGGACATATTCTTTTAACTAAAAAGAGAAAATACGTGTCCTGTAAAAAGGGCGGTTATATACTTACTGTGTTTTCCGGAAGCGGCAAGGAATACGGCTTTGCCAGGATGGAAAACGGTGAGGATTTGTTTATTCCTCCCGAGGCAACCTGTGGTGCTCTTGACGGCGACAGAGTGCTTGTAAAGCCAACGGGTAAGGGCAAAAACGGTATGAGTGGCGAGGCTGAGGTTGTGAAGGTTATAAAAAGAGCAAATCTCCGCTTTGTGGGCACCTTTAAAAGTGACCGCTATTACGGCACTGTGACTGCCGACAACCCTCGCATTGGCTGTAAGTTCATGGTCACAGAGGATGACTCCTTAGGTTCCCTTAACGGACAAAAGGTTTTGTGCGAAATTGAACGCTTTCCCACCCGTGACTATTATGCAGTGGCAAAGGTTATTGAAGTGTTAGGTTTTCCAAGTGACTTCGGGGTGGATGTTTTAAGCGTTATATATAACTACGGCTTTGAAATTCCTTTCCCGGAAGCTGTTTTAAAAGAGCTTGACGAAATCCCCGACGAGGTTAGTGAAATAGAAGAGGGAAGAATTGATTTAACCGACAAAATCATCTTCACCATTGACGGCAAAGACACTAAGGATATTGACGATGCGGTAAGCTGTGAAAAAGTAGGGGATTTGTGGCGTTTGGGGGTTCATATTGCCGACGTTTCAAACTATGTAAAGCCAAACTCCCCTCTTGACAAGGAAGCGATGAAGCGTGGCACAAGTGTTTACCTTACGGACCGTGTTATTCCAATGCTTCCTCCTAAGCTTTCAAACGGCATATGCTCACTTAACGAGGGTGTACTCCGTAACGCTATGAGCGTTTTTATGGATATTGATAAAACCGGCGAGGTAGTAAGCTATTCTTTTAATAAAAGCGTTATAAAATCCTGCAAAAAGGCAACATATGACGATATTTACAGCATCATTTCAAACGAGGCAGACGAAAAGCTCGCCGAGGAATATTGCAATCTTTTCGGCAGTATACATGAAATGTATGAGCTTTTTAAAGTTTTGAAGGATGCGTCGAAAAAGCGTGGAAATGTGGACTTTGACATGCCCGAAGCAAAAATTGTGCTTGATGAAAAGGGCGAAGTAAGTGACATTGTTCTTCGTGAAAGAAATCATGCTCACATGATGATTGAGGAATTTATGGTAATCACAAATTCCACGGTTGCAGAGCATATGACAAAGTGCAATCTCCCTTCAATTTATCGTGTGCATGAAGCTCCCGACGGAGAAAAGCTTGATAGCTTCAAGGCATTTGTTTTAACACTTGGCATCAATCCGCCGCAGGGCGAGCTTACACCTAAAAAAATGCAGGCGTTTTTAGATGGCATTAAGGACAAAAAAGAGTTTCCCATTGTGTCACAGGTGGCGCTTCGCAGTATGCAAAAGGCAAAATACATGAACGAAAACTTAGGCCACTACGGTCTGGCGTTAGGCTTTTACACACATTTCACATCCCCCATCCGCCGTTATCCCGACCTTGTGTTTCACCGCAGCTTAAAGGCAGCAATTGAAAAAGACAAGGCAATGCTGCAGCATATAAAAGTAACAAGCAAGGAAGCAGCAATAATTTCAAGTGAGCGTGAGCTCAGTGCCGAAAGATGCGAAAGAGATGTGGACGACATTAAAAAAGCACAGTGGATGAGCCATCATATCGGTGAAAACTTTAACGGTATCATTTCTTCGGTTACAAGGTTCGGCTTTTTCGTTCAGCTTCCAAACACTGTGGAAGGTCTTGTCCGTATTGAAAACATGACCGGTGACAGGTTCGACTATGACGAAAAATCCTTGTCAATACGAGGAAACAAAACCACATACAGATTAGGCGACGAAATAACAATCACAGTTGTGGGTGTTAACGAAGCTCAGGGACAAATTGATTTTATGCCGGAGGGTATGGAATATGGAGAAAAACAAAAAACAGTTAGCAATAAACAGAACAGCAAGGCACGAGTATTTCATCGAGGAAACAATCGAAGCGGGAATAGAGCTGTTCGGAACAGAGGTAAAAAGCGTTCGTCAAGGAAAGGCAAATCTTAAGGAAAGCTATTGTGAAATTGACAATGGTGAAATGTTTATTCACGGCATGCACATATCTCCCTACGAAAAGGGCAACATTTTCAACCGTGACCCCTTAAGAGTTAGAAAGCTTCTTCTTCACAAAAGGGAAACAATGAGACTTTTGGGCAAAGTAAAGCAGGACGGCTACACAATTATTCCTCTCGACATGCACCTTTCAGGGCAATATGTTAAAATGGAAATTGCACTTGCAAAGGGTAAAAAGCTCTACGACAAGCGTGAGGATGCTGTAAAACGAAGTGCAAAACGTGACATCGACCGTGCAATCAAAGAAAGAAATGCCTATTGATTTTAGGCAACGTGTATGTTAAAATAACAAAAGTGAATTTATTCACTATTACCTGTTAACTATTACCTGCGGCGTTAATCGCCGCATATATGGGGGCGTAACGGCTTCGACGGGGATTTTGAAAACTGAAGAGCGGGCAGAGGTGGAGACTCTTAAAACTCCGAAATTAAAATTAAACGCTAACAATAATTTAGCTTACGCTGCCTAATTACGGCAGCCGTCCTGTTTAAGAGTACCGCGACTTAAATAAGGGCGTCGACCAGCGGTGAACGTGATACGGCTAAGCTTTGCGCCGTACATGAAAAATGAAGCTACCAAACTGTGAAGGCCGTCAATAGCCGGCGCAGGGAGGAAATTTTAAAATGTTGACTGCGCCCGGAGAGAGCAGTTGGATGGGTTTTCGGACAGGGGTTCAACTCCCCTCGCCTCCACCAATCATTTTCACGGAAAATGTGAAATTATTAGAATACGCCGTAATTACAAGCTTTTTGTGATTGCGGCGTATATATTTTTGGCAAAAAAAGGGAGTAAAACTGCTAAAATAGCAGTTTTTTGTTATATAACCGTAACCAACCCACGTCAAGGGTGTGAAAAAGTTTGTAATTAAGGGAAATTTACAGAGCATAAAAAATTTTGTTTTTGAGAGCGAAACCAGCTGATTTTGCGTCCCTAAAAGCAAACAAATGTTCGAAAACACCTTGTAATTTTGTTGGGTTTATGATATTCTAATATTTGATAAGACATAATGTATTTAAAAGAGAGGGACAAATAATGAAAGAAATCCTGTTAGAAAATATTGATGTGATAGTAACTATCATCGGTTTTATTATTACATATAAGATGACAATAAAGTCATTTGGAGATGAAATTAGAAAAAGTAAAATATCACATAATATTGAAATGATACATTCCTTGCCCTATGAAGTTTGCGAATTAATGACAAAGGTCCAGAAAAGTACAAAAGGAGGGGGGAATAATTCTTTTCATGCCCAAGAATATGAGAAGTTAATGACAAAAATATTTGCATATGGAAGTAGTGCTGCAGTTACTATTATCACTGAGGTGCAACAAACGTCCTATAGAATGAATCATTTGGAGAAAAAGGATTCTCAATATCGAATTCTAATACTTTATGCTTTGCTGATAACACAATTGAAATATGATATTAGCGATGAAATAGTTTCTCCGGAAAATTGGTTTAAATTAAAAATTAATGACTACTATAAAATGAGAAAAACTATTGTAAAAGAGATAAACGAAATTGTTTCAGAACTTGAATTAAATGAAAAGTTTTATGTAGAGAAATAATGGTTTATATAAGGAGCAAAAGATATGCAAAAGATAAGCGGAGATCACTTATATAGAACGCAGATAATAGATGATATAATTACTGTTATTGCGTCCTGTGTAAAAATGAAACAACCTGTATGTTTTTCTATTGAGGGAGAATGGGGCAGAGGAAAAAGTTGGATAGTACAGCATGTAGTTAAAAAACTTAAAGGGTATGATTTGTCAATAGAGTGTAGCAAAAATAGTGCGTTGAGAGATATATGTAATGAATATATTGTATTTAATTATAATGCGTGGGAAAAAGATTATTATGCCGAGCCACTGTTAGGAATTTTATTAACAATGGTAAATCAACTGAACGAAGTGTTAAAATTAGAGAATTTTTTGAAAGCTGAGTTAAAGGTTTTATACGCAGAAATTAAAGACATTTTGGAGAAGGTATTAGGTGCAATATCTTTAAAAATGATAGGTGTAAATGTTGTAGATGTTGGGAAACGAGGGTTAGGTATTTTTACTCAGATAAAGAAAAAGCAGGATATTAAGCTATCAAGTGCAACAAACAGTAATGTAGAGGAAGATATTGGCTTAGTGGTTAATACATTAAATAGGTTGTCTAAAAGAATCCCAATCGTTTTTATTGTTGATGAATTAGATCGTTGTCTGCCAGAGCATGCTATCAAGACATTGGAAAGACTGCACCATGTTTTTAGCAAAATTAATTCATCTGTAACCATTGTGGCGGTTAACGAGAAACAACTTAAGAATAGCGTAATTCAGATGTTTGGGAAAGATATTTCTTTTGATACATATTTAAGGAAATTTATAGACTTTCGAATAAATATAGATAATGGGACTGTTGATGGAGATGAACTGAAGAAGAAACTTCAAGAATATAAAGGTTTTTTTAGTGATAGAGGAAATGAATCTATTTTTGATGATGTGTTAGGTGGTATTTTTAGAACTTTAAATGCTAGGGAGATTGAAAGGGTTTGCAGTAATGCAATGCTCTGCCATAGGCTTGTTGATGTAGATACGAGAAATTTTGAATATGATTATATGGTGGCAGAATTGTTTTTGTTCGCTCATAAAATCGTTTCTGAAAAAGAAGGAAATTCATCAAATCTTTCTCCAATATACGGAAATCGTGCAACAACAAATGGGGGACAGTTTATAAAAACATTTTTAACTGATGCGAAAAATAGAAGAGTAATAAATGTTACTGATTCTAAAAGTGTTATATTCTATATTGCGGTAATTGTTTTAGATTTGCAAACTCATGGGGCGATGAATTTACAGATAGAAGAAAGCGAAGGTTTAAATGATATTATAAATTATTTCAACAAGTACAAAAAGTTTTATAAGATGATAAGAATTTAAAATAGAAAACACATTGTAAGTGAAACTTTTGGTTGCAATGTGTTTTTTCTATATGCATTGCAAATTAAAAAATGATATTGCTTTTGTTCGAGGTTTGGAATATAATAAACATATCAACACGTAAACATGTTTACATGTAAACAGGAGGTTTCGTTATGAGTTTTATATCTGCAAGAGAAGCGGCTGATAAATGGGGAATATCTCAAAGAAGGGTTGCAGTTCTCTGTTCTGAAAATAGAATTGATGGTGCGATTATGGTGGGCAATATGTGGATTATTCCTAATGAAGCTAAAAAGCCTGTTGATGCCAGAAGTACACGGTATATAAATAGTGATGAAAAAACCGTAAAGCCATTTTTGAAATGGGCAGGGGGTAAAGGGCAACTTATTAAAGAAATTGAACAGTATTACCCCTTTGAAAGCGATAAAATAACAAAGTATGCAGAACCCTTTATCGGTGGCGGTGCAGTATTATTTGATATCTTAAACAAGTATGACTTGGAAGAAGTATATATCAGCGACATCAATCATGAGCTTATAAATACGTATTGTACTGTCCGTGATGAAATAGATGCATTGTTGAATTTGCTGTCAATATATCAGGAGGAATATGTTCCACTTGATACCGAAATGCGTAAGGAATATTACATGGCAAAACGTAATAGATTCAATGATTTGAAAGTTAATGGGAATATCAGAGCAAATGTAGAAAAAGCTGCATTGATGATATTCTTAAACAAAACTTGTTTCAACGGATTGTTTAGAGTAAACAGAAAAGGTTTGTTTAATGTTCCGATGGGAGCGTATAAGAATCCTCTTATCTGTGACGAAACAAATCTTCGTGCAGTGGCAGAAAAGTTGAAGAAGGTTACCATCGTTTGTGGCGACTATAAGGAATCGGCAGACTTTATTGATCAAAATACCTTTGTGTATTTTGATCCGCCATACAGACCTATAACAGAAACTGCAAGTTTTACATCATATGCTGAAAATCCTTTTGAGGATGAACAGCAGATAGAGTTGGCACGATTTGTTGATTCAATGAGTGACAGAGGAGCAAAGATTGTTGTAAGCAACTCCGATCCAAAGAATATCAATGAAGAAGATGATTTCTTTGATGATATTTATAGTGCGCATAATATAAGAAGAGTTGAAGCAACTCGAATGATTAATAGCAATTCAGATGCGAGAGGCAGGATAAAGGAATTATTAATATCAAATTTTTGAGGGAGAATGAAAAAATGAGAAATTTTGAAACTTGGATGTCGACGTTTAAAGATAATATTGCTACATGGAGATACTATACTGATTTTGACAAGGTTATTAGAAATGTTGACAAAATTAAGGATGAACTTAATATTTTGAATGGCCTTATAGGGGTAGAAAATATTGAAAGTGAGTTTAGAAGGATAGTTGAAAAATATCCTAATACATTAAAAGTCGTTCCAATACTTATAGCAAAGCGTGAACACGAAATAAAAATTACTGCAGCAGAGGGTACATATCTGTTTAATTTTAAAAATCCTAATTATTCCATTGATGAATATGTTAAGTTTATGGAGAAAACAGGTCTGTTTGAATTGTTGCAAAAACACATTATCCATTCATTAATTGACTATGTTATGGGCGTAGAAGCAGGAATGGATACTAACGGTCGTAAAAACCGAACAGGTGATGCGATGGAAGATTTGGTTGAGTCTTATATTGTAAAAGCCGGATTTGTCAAGGATGAAACATATTTTAAAGAAATGACAATCAGTCGTATCACAGATAAGTGGGGCATAGACTTATCAGCGATTTCTAACACAGGGAAAACAGAGAAGAGATTTGATTTTGTAATAAAGACTGATAGTATGATTTATGCTATTGAAACGAACTTCTATGGTAGTAATGGCTCTAAATTGAATGAAACATCCCGTAGCTATAAAAACCTTGCATTGGAAGCGGATACTATTGATGGATTTACATTTGTTTGGTTTACTGATGGTAGGGGTTGGATAGGTGCTCGACATAATCTTGAAGAAACATTTGAAGTTATGGAGCATATTTATTCGATTAACGATTTAGAAAATGGTATTATGAACGAGGTTTTTAAATAATGGCAACAAAAAAAATAAAAAAATGGGAGCCTGAAAACTTTGAATTGGAAATGACAACACATTGGTCATTTCCTAAACGAGGCGATTGGGCAACCCATGATGCTAAATGGAGAGGAAACTGGTCGCCTTATATACCGAGAAATATAATGCTTCGATATTCGCAAGAAGGAGATTTAGTGCTTGACCAATTTGCAGGTGGTGGTACGACACTTGTTGAAGCAAAGCTTTTAAATCGTGACATAATCGGTGTTGATGTTAATGATGTCGCACTTGAACGATGTAGAGAGAAAACTGATTTTGAATATGAGAATGCAAAAGGCAAAGTGTACATAAAAAAGGGCGATGCAAGAAACCTTGATTTTATACCTGATGGAAGTATTGATTTAATATGCACACATCCACCATATGCAGATATTATTAAGTATAGTGATGGTATCGAGGAAGATTTGTCGCAATTGAAAGTAAAAGACTTTATTGAAGAAATGAAAAAGGTAGCCAGTGAAAGCTACCGTGTATTAAAGAAGGACAAGTTTTGTGCTGTGTTAATGGGAGACACCAGGCAAAAAGGGCATATGATACCTATGTCTTTTGATGTTATGAAAATCTTTCAGGATGCAGGTTTTAAACTGAAAGAATTGATAATAAAAGAGCAACATAACTGTAAAGCAACAGGATACTGGAAGACAAACAGCGTTAAGTATAACTTTTTACTTATTGCACATGAGTATTTATTTGTGTTTAGGAAGTAAATACGTAATAAATAATATAGTTTATAAATAGTGTGAAGAGTTGTATTTAAAAAAGATACTGTTGGAATTGACATTAACCAAATAGAAAGTTTGTGAACTTTTAGGAGAAATAATTATGGAACGGAACAATAAATTTATGTTTGCATATATCTTGTTTATTGTGTTTTGCGGTTTTGCAAGACTGTTTGTAGAATATAGTGCATGGGAGGAAATTGTAGCAGCAGTTACATGCTCTAGCTGGTTTTTTGCGGTATCAGACTCTTATAGGGCTGATATAGAAGATATACAGGAATATATTAATATCACATCAAATTATAGTACATCTTGCCTTAAAAGTATTAAGATTATTATTGAAGGAATACAAAATAGCATTTCTCAAGCCAAGGCTGATGTTAATGTTAACAGAGATAATGTTGATTACGTATCCAAAGGAGAGGATATTATTCAAACTCTTGAAGAGATTATACCATATTTTCAAGATAAGGAAAAGGAAAGCAAGGATAAACAATCTAAAATTAAACGCAAAGAAATAGGCGAGACAATTTTTACTATTGGAGGATACTTTACTTTTTTTGTTATTTTGACTTTTAATACGATCGCTGAAATTGCTATAGCGGTTCAAGATGTTTTGACGGTTTTTGCATTTGCATCTATCCTAGTTACGCAATTCTTTACAACTCTTAACAGAAAGGTTAATGCTAAAAAACAGGATGAGTTTAACGAAATGATTCGAAAATTTGAGAAATTGAGTGATAGATACACTAACTGCTGTAATCGCTCCATGGGAGAATGATTCAAGGACTGTTGCAGTTGCTACGCCTGTAAGAAAACTAATCATGAGCTTACAACCTCCCCTATGGTTAATATAGCAAGTGTAGTTGCAAAACCTAAAAATGCGTATTTCATTAGTCTTCATCAAAACAGAGCGAATCGAACCATAACGACCAAAATAATACGCCCGTAGTCAAAGAGGACTACGGGCTTTCATATTTTCTCCCAAAACACTTTTTTCGTGGGTTTGTGGCGATAGGCTCCACCAAGTGAACGAAACAGAAACATGGAGGAGAAAAAAGTGCCGAAGTGATGGGGTACATAGATTTTCTGAAATTGTACGTGTTCGCTTGTGCAGAGAAAACACCTTATTTTCGGTGAAAACTTCTGAGTGGGTATCGCCTCCACCATTCATTTTCACGGAAAATGTGAAATTATAAAAATACACCTTATAGCTAGATTCCTTGCCATAAGGTGTATTCTTTCGTTTGAGCCAGTATCGGCAAAAATTGCAAACTTTTTGAATTTTTGTAAAATTACAAGTCGGGGATAGGCAGGATGTAGTCAGTAAAATAGAGAGAGGGTAAATTTGCCAAGGAAATGCAAGATTTTTATTTGAAAAAACGCAGAATTTTATTAGCAGCAAAAAGTCCTGAAGAATGGTGATTAGAAGCATTGACTTTGGTAATAAATAGCGATATAATTATAGTGTATAATTAGGTGGATTTTATTCTGATTGAAGGAGGGGTATATTGAAAAACAAATTACTTTTAATTATTACTATAATAGTGTTAATGTTGTACCCTTCTTTTGGCGTAGATGCTGACAGCGGAGGCTACATTGTAAAATTAAAAAATGTTAATGTTCCGATTGAACTGACAAAAATGCTTACCGAGGTTAATGCAGAACATCGAATATATACGGCTGATAGTATTAATCAACTTGAGGATTTCAGTGAATACATAGAATACACAGAAACAAATGATGAAGTTGTGCTTATTGAGGGCGAGTCTTCTGCAAGCCTATATTCATTGCCAAGTGATGAGCTTTATGGTGAACAATGGCAAACACAAATGGTGAATGCGGAGTTTGCTTGGAAAATGGAGACATACGGGAATGGTATTAAAATTGCTGTCATAGATTCAGGATGCTTCCCTCATGATGATTTAAAAGTAAATTTACTTGAAGGGAAAAATTATTTTGATGGAAGTGTTGATACAACAGATGCAGATGGACATGGCACTCATGTAAGCGGCATTATTGCAGCCGAAAATAATGATTTTGGAATTATAGGGGTTGCGCCTAAAGCTAAAATTGTTCCATTAAAATGTTTTGAAAATAATAATGCATCTTTTGATATAATTGCCGAAGCTATATATGACGCAGTGGACATTTTTGATTGTCAAATAATTAATATGAGCTTCGGAACATCTATTAATAGTCGTACAATAAAAGAGGCGATTAATTATGCATACAAAAATGGATTAATTCTAGTTGCAGCCGTTGGAAATTACGGCACAAGTACGATATATTATCCGGCAGGGTACGAAGAGGTTATTGGTGTTGGTTCTGTAGGCATTGATAAAGAAAAATCCGAGTTTTCGCAATCAAACGAATCGGTAACAGTAGTCGCACCTGGTGAAATGGTAAAAAGCACCTCTAATACAAATGGTTATGAGTATAAACAAGGCACGTCACAGTCTGCACCATTTGTGTCCGGTATGGCGGCAATATTATTATCAATGAATAATAATATTTCGAATGAAGATTTCAAACAAATACTAATTGAACTTTCTGATGATATAGGGCAAGAGGGTTATGATATTGTTTTTGGATATGGTGTTTTAAACGGTGTTAATTATATTGATTTTATACTGGAAAATGTTAAATATTATGTTTCACCCATAAATCAGTCAACAAATGGCTCATATGTGTATATAAAAAATAATACAAATGAACCATTAGAAGCTATTAGTATTTTTGCTTGTTATGAAAATCATAGGATGAAAAACAGTAAAATTTCAAATTTGACTTTAATGCCGGCAGACGAAATTATTTCATATTGTGAATATAATGATTGCTCAATTTCACATTTTTTATGGGGAAGTGTAAATAATATAAAACCGCTCACAAATAAGAAAGAAAGGTGATATTAAAGTGCAAAATAGAATTTTCTGTGTTATTCTATCTATATTGTTATTAGTCAGTTATGTAAGTAATATGAATACATTAAAAGTATATGCGCAAGATACGCAGAAATCAGATGAAAAAGAAGAAATAGTACAGTTATTTTCTAATTTAGATAGTTCAACAATGCAAAATGCAAAGACCTTATCTACATCTACCCAAACCACAACTGTTGTTGATATAAAAACAGGAGGAGAATATAAATGTTTTAAATTTACTCCTTCGGCTACCGCCACATATGTGTTTGAATCTACAGGTGAGTTTGATACGTATGGATACTTGTATGATTCGAGCGGGGTTCAAATTCAGTCCAATGATGATGGTGGTGAAAGTAGGAATTTTAAATTGACTTACCAATTGACATCTGGAACAACTTATTATTTCAGAACAAGGTTTTACTCTGCAAGTCAAACTGGAGTTTTTGATGTTTATTTGAGGAGAAACTATGTAATCTCTTATGATTCTGGTGGGATTAATTCGACAATGCCGCCAGAACAGCTTGTGCCATATGGAGATTTTACAAAAATTTGTTCGGAAATTCCCACAACCACAGATACTCAGCTTGGCAGCACATATACGTTTGCAAATTGGAAAACAAATTCCATTACTTATAAGCCAAATGATGAATTTTATGTAACGACTAATACAACGTTGTTAGGAAAGTGGACTGGTGGTATAGTTAGCGAAGCGTATAAGTATAATTTAAGATATGATGTGAATGGCGGAAGTGGTACACCACCAACGGAAGGAACAATGTCACTAATTTTAGGTGGCAACGGAACAAAAAACCTAACATCACATATTCCAATAAGATTTGGCTATAGATTTTGTGGATGGGAAGATTCAAGCGGAAATCTATATCTCCCAAATGAAGAAGTTCATATTAATTTTTATACAGACTTGACCGCTAAATGGGAAGAATCTGAAAGCATATCCGAAAACACGCAAGCTACAAATAACGCAACTATATCTATTGGCAATACAATGAGGTATTATAGCTTTACCCCAAGTACAACTGGAACATATGCTTTTGAGTCAGTTGGGTCTTCGGATACATATGGATACATATACAATTCAACAGGTCAACAGCTTGCATATAATGATGATGGTGGTGAAAGCGCCAATTTTAGAGTTACATATAAAATGACAGCAGGAACGAAATATTATTTGGCTGCCAAGTACTACAATTCAAGTAAAACTGGTTCATTTGATGTTAAACTGCGCAGACAATACACTATTTCATATAATGCTAACGGCGGTTCAGGTGCACCTATGGCTCAAATAAAGTTGTATGGCGACACATTAACTTTGTCATCTGCAGTTCCTACAAAAGAAGGATATAAGTTTGTGGGATGGGCAACATCTTCCGATGCGACTACTGCTTCGTATGCTTCAGGAGGCGAGTTCTCGTCAAATGGCAACTGCACTTTATATGCCGTATGGCAAAGCGAAACTTTAGAACCACCAACGATTACAACAAATAATTTAGTAGGTGGAAAACAAATAATAATAAACTGTCCTGGAACAACTATTTACTATACCAGGGATGGAAATACTCCAACCACAGATAGCAGTAATGGTCAGGATTCGGTTTATCTATTTGCTTCTTCTACACAGACGATAAAGGCATTTGCAATGAAAGATGGGTATCAAAGCGATATAGTAACAAAAACTGTAACGGTTAATAAAACGGCATCACCCACCGGAAGCGAAACGTCCGGGAAACTGGAATTGTCTTGTAGTGATAGTGGTGCAACGATATATTATACTACAGATGGAACAACACCTACTGTGAGCAGTACGATATACTCATCTGATATAGATGTAACTAATATAACTACAGTAAAGGCTATTGCAGTTTTAAGCGGAAACTCAAATAGTAATGTTTATACATGGAATAAAGTATCGTATACCGTAACATATGATTATGCAACTAACGGCGGTACATTTGCAACAAAAACAACAGATACTGTTTCTGCCGGAGAAACGGCAGATTTATCTGTGACAGCGACTAAAAATGGTTGGGAGTTTGTAGGATGGAATACCAACAAATATGCTACAGCTGGATTGCTTTCCTATACAGTAAATAGTAATGCAACATTATATGCTATTTATAAAAAAACATATACTGCAAATTTTTATTCTGGCAATAATGAGTTTCAAGAAGCAAAATCCGTAACCATCTACAATACAAGAATACAGGGGACAATTGTTCCGCCTATTCAAAATGAATATGAAGGATGGAGCCCTAAGGACGTTTGGTGGAGCGAAACTGAAACAGGCAGCGTAACATATCATCAAAGTATAACTATGGGAGAACCTGGACACGCTCAAGATGGTGTTAATCTTTATGCTGTGTATTACAGAAATATAGCTGTTTCATACAAAAGCGATGATGTTGAAATAAAAAAAGAAATGATAGAACAGATCTATAATTCAAAAACAGGCAAAGAAAAGAAAACTATAACCTTAATTGATGAACCACAAAAAGACGGATTTATCTTTGAAGGTTGGATGTTGGATGGTGATTTGAATCAAGTTTATGCCGCTGGGGAACAAATAAAGATTGATGATAATTGCACATTGGAGGCTGTTTGGAGGTCTGAATCAATTGTCGCAAACGGTACTTGTGGCGAAAATGCAACTTGGGAACTTGATAACGAAGGAATTTTAACGATTAGTGGTTTTGGTGATATGTATGACTGGGACTATGAATCTCCCTGGGAATTGTATTATGATAGCATAACAGCTATTAACATAGAAGACGGCATCACCAGTATCGGTAATAATGCTTTTGATACTTCTTGGACATCGAATGGATATCAAATAAAAAATGCTGTTATTCCAAATAGTGTAACAAAGATAGGTGAAGATGCCTTTTCAGGATGTAGACTTTTGGAAAGTGTTTCACTATCCAACAATTTAATTAGCATAGGAGAAGATGCTTTTGGTTACTGTGATAGTTTGAAAAGCATAACGCTCCCTGATAGCGTGGAAAGTATTGATAGTGGAGCTTTTAGAAGTTGCAAAACTTTATCAAGTATTTGTTTGCCTATAAATATAACAAATATTAGTTGGGGCATGTTTGATTCGTGTATTAATTTAAAAAGCGTAACTATTTCAGGAGATATAGATTCCATTGAAAAAATGGTGTTTTATGGGTGTACTAATTTAACTGACATATATTATTGGAGTACGCAAGATAAGTGGGATAAAATAACGATTGATAAATATGGTAATGATCGGTTGGATTCAGTTAATATTCATTTTTCATATACATTACCTGTAATCAGTGTATCAGATATTCTCGGTGGAAAAAAAGTAGAAATTTCTTGTGAACTTGAAAATGCAACAATCTACTATACAACAGACGGAACACCAGCTACGACAGAAAGCTACGTCTATACAGATGCTTTCGAAATATACGACATTGGAACTACAGTTATACAAGCAATTGCTGTTGTCGACGGACATAGTGATAGTGAAACTGTAGCGGAAGAAGTAACTGTGGAAATTATGCCATCTCCCAAAACCAGCTATACCTCAAAAAGCATAGCCTATAATACAGGTATTGTTCTTTCTGTTAATGGAGACTTTGAAAATTGTATAATATATTATACAACAGATGGAACATTACCAACAAGCGACAGCGAAGTGTTTGATGGTAAAATCACAATATATGATGATGTCACTATCAATGCCGTAGCTATTGCGGACGGATATGCTACGAGTGAGATGTCAAGCTTTTTATATGTTGTTCCTAAATTTACAATTACATATGATGCAAATGGTGGCATTGGTGAACCTAATGACCAAACAAAAAGATACGGTGAAACTATTTATATAAGTGAAACCTCACCAATAAGAACAAATTTCTTGTTCAGAGGATGGAGCCTGAATGAAAACGGACAAATAATCGCTTTTAAACCAGGTGACCCATATCAAAAAGAAGAAAGTAACACTCTGTTTGCTTCGTGGGTTGATATTTCTGCCAATATTCCGTCCTTGTCTACATCTTCAGCAACGGAAATTACAAAGAATAGTGCCGTTTTACACGGCGCTATAGTGGATGACGGAAATAGTGATGTTATAACGAAAAGATTTGTTTATTATGAAAAAGATAACCCAAATGCTGAATACTCAGTAGTGGCAGACGAAAATTTTAGCGCTACTATTGATAACCTTAAAAGCGGAACTGAATATTGGTATTATGCAGAGGCAAGTAATATAAAAGGATATGCTAATGGTAATATCGTAAAATTCACAACGGAAACTGACACAAGTAAGATATCAAAGTTTACAATTACTCCATCAGTAACAAGATTGAAAAAAGGGAAAACTTTGAAACTTTCAACAACAATTTTGCCATCCAATGCAGATAATAAAACAATCATTTGGGAAAGTGAAAACGAGAACATTGCTACTGTAGATTCAACAGGCAAAATAACAGCTGTTGATTATGGAACAACTGTTATTAAAGGTATAACAGAAGTCGGTAGATTGGTTTCTAAGTGTAATATAACAGTTTCAGATGACGTTGATGAAATTGATTTTTCTGAGTGGAATATGGCAAGTAATACAAGTTCAGCTTCTGCGGTTGGATGGGCTATTCCTTTGGCGGATTTAAGTATGGGTGGAAATATCCAAAGAGCAAGTGGGTATTTGACCAGATGGAGTGGACCAATTTTAGAAGGAACAGACACATATCCTAGCGACAATAAAGGCAGACCATTATTGGAGACAACCGGAATTAAACATGTTCAGGAAATAATATTTATTCCAAAAAGAAAAACTGCGTTAGATAACGATACAATTAAACAAATGATTATGCAATATGGGGCGGTTCATTCATCGTATAACTCATCGAGTCAATATTATTCTGATGGCAAAAAGACATATTATACACCTATAGAAAAACCAGCAAAATCTGGAGGACATGCGATAACAATAGTTGGCTGGAATGATGACTATGATAAGTCTAACTTTGTAATAACCCCTGAAGGAAATGGTGCTTTTATATGTAAAAACAGTTATGGAGAAGCTACTGGAGAAAATGGATATTTTTACATATCATATTATGATAAAAGCCTTGCAATAAAAAGTATGTCTGCTGTTTATTGCAATCCTGAAGAAGTTGACAATTATAATAGTGTATATCAATATGATCCATTGGGACCACTTACTTCAATATCAGGTAGTAGTGAATTTTCTTACTGCGCTAATGTTTTTCCTGAAAAAGGAAAAACTACCCAATCGAATGAGCTACTAACCGCCGTAAGTTTTTACACGCATACACAGGGAATGAAATATGATATTTTTATAATTCCTGATTACACAGATAGTACAGATTTCTTAAATATGAAAGATCCTGTTCTAAGCGGAACAATGAAGTATGCGGGTTATCATACAGTTGATTTGAAAGAAGCAATTAGCATTGAAAAAGGAAAGCGGTTTGCTGTTGTAGTAAAGCTAACTTCAATTGGAGGAGACGCTAGACAATATGTCGAAAAGCCTCTTAGTTATGCCAAAGCCAAAGCAAACGAGGATGAAAGCTATTTTAGTTATGATGGCAAACTTTGGGAAGATTTACACAAAAAGGCAGAAAACACGAATGCTTGCATAAAAGCATTTACCAAAAATCTAAATACACTTTCTCTTGAACAAAATGGTTTGACAGATGTAATTGATAACGCAAATCGTCCATATGTTTCGGATAAGGTATATACCGTGGAAGAATGTTTGGCATCCGGAGATATACTCAGTCAAGAATATATTGATTATTGTAGCCAAATGGAACTGTTTTCTGATAATGGAGATACAGAAGCAACTGCTGAGATACCTAACAGTATAGAGGTTGATAACGATGCAACATATTTAGATGGATCAGATTTACCTGCTAAATATGATTTGAGAGATTATGGCTTTGTAACATCAGTAAAGCATCAGGGAGATTATTTTAATTGTTGGGCATTTGCTGCAATTGGGTCATTGGAAAGTTGCTATCTTAAAGCTAATTTTGAGTCTACCGATGGCGGAGAACTTGATGGTGCTGAAAATGGAATTTCTTTTGTTAATGATTCTCAAAAAATGGCGGTAAGTACAGAGTTACAATTAAATTTGAATTGTTACCCATATGACTTAAAAAATGATGTGGTTTATCGTAGTAGTAATCCAAGTGTTGCGTCTGTTGATACTGGCGGTAGAGTAACTGCAATAAAAAGCGGAACTGCGACGATTATAGCAGAGATAGATGGTGCTGGGTTATCAAGTGCTTGTGATATTACAGTTACATCAGGAACATCAGTAGAATCCGTATCGTTATCAGATGATTCAATAATTGTGCAAAATGGCAAGAGTATAATGCTAGATTATGAGGTGTATCCTGCTGATGCTGTAAATAAAAACGTTACGTGGTGCAGTAGTGATGAAAAAGTCTTTACAGTTAATGAACTCGGAACCGTAACTATACTTTCTCCAGGCATAGCAACATTAACGGTAAAAACGGTTGATGGAGGTCATACGGATATTTGTGATATTATTGTAAAAGGGAACACCCCTTGTGTACAAAAAGTGATTTCAAATAATATAACTAAATACCGAACTTTTATGCATGGAGACGTCATAACACAAATTTGGAATTTGGAAAATGAGAAACAAGCAGTTGCTTTCATAGGTGTTTATGATGAAAATGGCAAGTTGGTTCATTTACAAAAAGATACTGTGGATCTAGTAAACGGTAATAATCAAAAAAGTTTCACTTTAGATATCGATGGTATAAATAAAGATAAACCATATGATATAAAGATTTTCTTATGGGAGGGATTTGATACACTAATGCCTTTATGTAATCAGAATATAATAAATATTGATTAATTTAACTTTTAAGAAGGAAGGAGTACTTATGAATTTTAAAAGAGTAATTGCATTGTTGTTAGCAGTAATGTTTGTGCTACAGGGAATACCAACTTTTGCTAATGAAACAGAAGGTGAAATGATCGATGAGAGCGTAATTTCTTCTGTTGGAGAAATTGAAGACCTTGAAGATGAATTAGATGGTTCAGAAAACATTATTACGGATATAGAACCGGAAGGAACGCTATATGTTGATGATATCGAAATTTCTGATGATTTAGATGGTGGAGATACAGATTGGCTATTTGAAACAGAGGACGCTGTCAATGAATTAGAAGCTTCAATTATACCCGATGATATTTCTTTTGAAGAAATAACCGAAGATGAGTTAGATGGTGCTCTGGAAGAAGTTTTCGACACAACGCTTTCGGATGCTACAGGGGAACAAGTTGTTGAAGGTGAAGAAGTTGAAGAAGTTTCTACCGAAGACGAGGGCTTAGATGGAGGTTCTGCTCCAACGGGCTACAGTATGAGCATAGAAAGCACTAAAGTAAAGGTTGGCAATTCGCTAAGCATTTCATTTAATATTAGGAATGCTAACTATGCGACATTATACTGTGTTTGTGGAAGTAGCACATATACATATAGAGTTTATTCCGGAACCTATAGATTAACTTTTGGTTTGCCAGGAACATGGAGATTATATTTAAAAACCTACAATAACTATGGCTCTTTCAATGGGTACTATAATAGCCGTGGTTCACTATATGTAAATGCCGGATATGCTCCTACAGGGTACAACATGAGTATCAGTAAGACATCTTCTAAAGTAAATCAACCAATATACTTATATATTGATTATAAAAATGCGGACTATTATTACCTAGTAATACTTAAAGATGGAAAACAATATTACAATGGTAATCATGGAAAGTCAACAGGAATTACGTTTAGACCAAATCAACCTGGTACATATAAATTCTATTTAAAATCGTATAATTCGTATGGGTCATATGACGGTTCGAGATATTCCGGAAAAACATTGGCCTGTTATGTCACAGGAAATGCTCCTACGGCATATTCCCTCAGTGCAAATAGTTCGAGTGTAAATATAGGTTCAAAATTGAATTTTAGTATATCTAATTGGGGTGGTGCTACGTCTGCAAAAATTGTAATTACAAGAGATAGTACAGTTGTAGCAACAGGATCAATAACAGATGCTTATAATGGATTTTCATTTACACCAGATAAAGCTGGATCGTATAAATGCTATATGATTACATATAATTCATACGGCAGTTACAACGGATTATATAATGGTCGAGTCGTTTATTTTAAAGCGAATGGTGCTCCTGCTGCATACGACATAAGAATAAATAAAAGTTCAATAAAGGCTGGTGAAAAAGTCACTTTAATAATTGACCCTAAAAATGCTTCATATTATTACCTAGTAATATTAAAGAATGGTACACAATGTTATAAACAATACCATGGTTTAGCACGAGGAATTGATGTAACTTTAAATGCTACCGGAACATATAAATTCTATTTGATAACGTACAATAGTAGCGGAAGTTATAATGGACAGAACAGCAGGTACGTAACATGTTCAGTATCTGCAGCGAACACACTATTTACAATAGGAAAGGACAATTATAGATTTACTAATAGTGGAAGTGTTTTGGGATACTCTGACAATGAAAAAATCTCATTATCTGCTTATCAGTCAGTATTTGGTTCATGGAGTGGGTACTTAAAATGGCTTTCAGCAGATTCGTGGGGTGGGTCGTGTTTTGGATTTGCTTCATCTTCTGCTTTGATGCACAAAGGAAATATAAGTTATAAAAAATACAATTCATCAGCTAATTGTACATACGACTTATCAAATACAAGCAGTGTAATAAATTTATTGGAACGTTATCAGTTATCACAAGATTTAACAAAGGTTTCTAATGAAGAATATAGATACACAAACAAGTATGCATCAATAATAAATGCTGTACAATCATATCAGAATGGGTCAAAAGATCCTGTCATTATAGGTATATATCGAAATGGCGGTGGTCATGCAGTGGTTGGTAGGTATGTAACAAAAGACTCTTCCGGTAATTATAGAATATACGTATCTGATAATAATAAGCCAACAAACAATAATCTGTACATTACAATCTATAAAAATTTGAATGGTTTTTATTATAATAATGGTTCAAGGGTTTATTCTAAGGATATATCAATGAATTATGCATCTACTATATTTAATGCGATGCCAAGCGCTGCAAAGTATTCGTTAGACGGAACAGAAAACAGTACAAATGAAGAAGTAGAACAGATTACAATTGCTTTAGATGCTGATGAATTTGATATTGTTAATAGTAGTGGTACACCGTTTGAAGAAATTGAAAATGCTTATGAAAAGAAATCATATGATGATATTACATTATCTAAAAGAATTTTTGTTCTGCCCAAAGATGAATACACTATTACATTTAAAAATTATGAAGAAAAAGAAACAAATTGTTTGATAGACGACGGCAATGAATTTTTAGGTGTACGTTCGGTAACCAAAGAAGGTGCTTTGTATGTGGGAACAGAAGCAACAGTTGGTAAAATACGTTGTATTATGAGTCTTCCTGTTGAATCAACCATTGTAACCGAATATTTGAATGCTTCTGAACAATTGCAACAGTTTGAAATTAATGGAAAATATCTCAATTTAGGTGTTTCATCAAATGGCGATGTTATCGTAAATACAGATGTTAATACTATAAAACAAAATGGTGTTAATGTAGACTTATCATCATTTGAAGAAGATGACGAAGGCGGTTTGGATGGTGCAAGCGGAAGTTTTTCAGGAACAACACTTTCAAACAATTTGGATGGATTAGATGGATTTGATGGTTCAGCTTCAACAAGTTTATCTATGATTTTAAGAGATAATACTATCTCAAGAGAAAACGGAACGATTAAAGGCAAGTTAGGTATTGCTATAAAAAATGACCTCGGATATATGATTGAAGGTAAAGCATATATTGCTGCTTATGACTCTTCAGGCAAATTACTAACTGTTAACACAGATGAATTTGTTGCTGGTAAGGATGTAAGCTATTTTACATTGGATATACCAGATACAGAAATACTTACAACCGATACAATAACAATAAAAGTATTCTTATGGGATGAAGATATGTCACCTATGTCAAATGCACTTGTGACATCTATATAATTAAATACTTTGTGTCTACATAAATAATTCGTGCAGCGACTTTGATATATTCGAAGTCGCTGTTTTGTTTGTGGTGGGGAAACCGCAAGATCAAACCCACGCTAACCCCCGGAAAACGCTGTCGCAAGATGGGAGCCCAAAGCTAAAACAGCAAGGAAATCAACGCCAAAAGAGATGCGGAAAAGTTTTGCTAAAATGGAATGTAGGGGGAGGTGTAGAGGTTCCATTATTGCAACAGAGAATAGGGAGAATAGTATAAACGAGCAGTCTTATGACGATTATTTTATTCATTTTTTTAGTAAAAATAGCTTATGGATATTGAGGCTGAAAGCTATATCAAACAGAGGATAGCGACGATATCCATATAGCAAATGACCTGATAATGGTGGTGTAGGTGTCGCCTCCACCATTCATTTTCACGGAAAATGTGAAATTATAAGAATACACCGTAATTACAAGTTTTTTGTGATTGCGGTGTATATATTTTTGTCAAAAAAAGGGAGTGAAACTGCTAAAATAGCAGTTTTTTGTTATATAACCGTAACCAACCCGAGTCAATAGTGCGAAAAAGTTTGTAATTAAGGGGAATTTACAGAACGTAAAAAACTTTGTTTTTGAGAGCGAAACCAGCTGATTTTGCGTCAATTCTACAGGATGTTATTCCTATGGTGGAGGGTGAGTGCGAGAAATCAAGTCTTAATTTGTTGGTGAGAATAATAACAATTTGTATCAATAATGTTGAAAAACTACCAAATTAATGTATAGTGAAAATAGGAAAGTTAAATTTGTTTTGACTTCATTGAATTATAATTAGAGTTAAGGAGAGATTGTTATGGCTCAAGTTTGTAGTAAATGTGGTAAAAAAATAGGAATGTTTTCGAATAACCCTTTAAATTTATTTGACGAACGAGTTTTGTGCTATGAGTGTGCAGAACCAATCGCAAACAAATTAGACTCTTTGTATTATTTAAAAAGTCAGCAACAATTTGAAGAAGAAAAAGAGAAGATTTTAAATGAGTGTAACCAACTTTATGATGAGCAGATTACTAATGATATAGAAAAGCGTATTGAACAAATTTCAGGATGTGTTTCATTTGATGAGGTCGCAGTGCAACGTAAAAATTTTTTGGATAACTATATGCTAACAACGGGATTTGAGTTTAGTGGCTATACTATAAAAAAATATATGGGTGTAATAAGTGGTCAGGTTGTTTTAGGTACAGGATTCTTATCTGAATTTACGGCATCTTTTGCAGATTTTTTTGGTGAAGAATCTAATAAATTTGCAAACAAATTAGAAACCGCTAAAAATGCGGCATTGGAAAGATTGATTGAAAAATCAGAGGGAAAAGGTGGAAATGCAGTTATAGGTGTAGACTTTGACTACATAACATTTCACGGCAACATGATTGGAGTTATTGCAAACGGAACGAGTGTCATTGTGGAAGAGATTATAGATTAACATCATTATCACAACGATGAAGGATGTGCCCAGATAATGAATGGATGTGTGCATGTTTCCTGTTGAAAAAATAGGGGTATGTAATGTATAATTTTTATGAGGTGATCACATGAAACCAATACTTCTACTTGATGCAAATATTTTTGGAACGATACCCTATGAAGACTTAAAAGAATTTATACAAAAAAGTCAAAACTTTTTAACGGACGATGTAGTTAAAGAGTTATTGGAAGGACAACGCAAACATGCAAATCATGATGAGTTTTCAAAAAAACTTAATTTAGTATTTAATGAACAAAATGGACTAAAGAATGAATTTGCTTTACTTGTTTCGCATGTTCCGATTGATTTAGAAGATGTGATTGAAAATACAAAAAAGACATATGATTTGAAGAGAAATCCAAATATTTGTAGTGCACATCATTTATGGCTGCGTTCAATTATATGCCCTACGTTAATATCTAATATGAATAGGACTGTAAACAGTCTTCTAACATGGCAATTAAGAAATGAAGAAGTAGATTATAATAATTCTAACTGGCAAAATATAAAGAATAAAGTAAAATTAAGCGAAATAAAAAAGGCGGATCCCTATTTTTGCGATTCAAATGTTAAAGCAAAAAGACTCTTTAAGACATGGAACAAAAGAGATGTTGATATACGAGATGGGAAATATAAAGTATCCGACAGTAGACTAATTGCCCATGCTATGGATTTAATGTTTGCTTATGGAATATCTGTCAATATTCTCACGGGTGATTATGATGTAATAGATCTTCAGAAGAACTTGTTTGAATCTTTTATAGATAGTTATGCGATTTATGAAGTGTTGAAAAAGAAACTTAAATATGAAAAATTAACATCAAAACGCGAGACTATAATTGTACCTATTGATGAGTTTAAAGATGTTTATGATGAGAGTGTAGAAAAAGCAGAAAAAACAAAAGAATGCATTAAATTAATTGTATGGTTTTACAATAGAGATACACGAACATATGAACTTTCTGAAAATTATCTTCCTAAATGGCTACATGAATTTGCAAAAAACTATAAAGGAAATATAGACTGTTATGCATTGAGAAAAGAACAGTATGGACAGTATTATATTCAGTATGTTTGGGAACCACAATATGAAGAAGGAAATATTAAATTCACGGTTTGGAGAAGAGACACAAACGGAATTGCAGATGTAATGCAACCTTTAAAGTGTAAGATTATGTGCACATATGAAATGGAAGAGATTAACAATCCAAACAACATGGGTGGGTTCATTAAATCAATAGAGAGTTGACAAATAGTGAATGGTTCAGTTGCGATGGGGAAAACAAACTTTATTTATTCCCGAATAAAGTTATTTACAATCCTTGTTTTGATTATTTACAACAAAACAACTTTGCCGTGACGCAATAGCCAACAGTTACACGTCGCCTCCACCATTCATTTTCACGGAAAATGTGAAATTATAAGAATACACCTTATAGCAAGGTTTGCCTTGCCATAAGGTGTATTTTTTCGTTTAAGCCAGTATCGGCAAAAATCGCAAACTTTTTGAATTTTTGTAAAATTACAAGTCGGGGATAGGAAGGATGTAGTCGGTAAAATAGGTGCGAGTCTGTTTTGGGCAGTATCGTAAAACTTTTTTTGTGAAAAAATTTGATGGGGTAGGATGGTAAGGGTAGCCTTTGGCGAATGGGTGCAAGTACCTTTCAGGCTCAATATCCATAAGTAGTGTGCAGAAATGGAAGTGTTCGGAGGGTGTATGTGAACCCGCGGAAATCTATTGAAAAAGAATAGAATTGGTGTATAATTGAATAAATGAATTACGAAAATATTAGTAGGAGTGGAGGGGCTAGTTTGGATATTAAATATTCCGATGAGACAAGGTGTTGTTTGTTGGATGATAAAAAAAGAAGAGAGGTAGAAAAAAGATTAGTGAATACAGTAAAAGGATTTATGGAGAAATACAATATAAAATCCTTGAATGCTATTGAAATATATAAATTTGATGAGAAAAAACAAGAGCTAGGAGCTATAAAAAAAGAATTTGTAAACAAATTGCCGTCAACAGTGTTATTTATTTCTGATTTAAGTTTACAACAAATTAGTCAACCACACAATGTGAAATATGGCATTCATACTGTTCATCACGAGCTATGTCATGTGAAAGATTTCGAAACAATATGTAATAATATGAATGGTATTTTAGTGACAGATTCATATGAGCATCCATATTCCATGGAAAGTTTATGCTTTATATGGGGATATGAATTGTTTGGAGAATATTTGGCATATAGAAATTCATATTCATCATATGCAGAACAAAAACAACAGCATAATTTTATATTGTATCATGAAATGTTTGATGACATTATCCAAGATATTACGCTTATATGTAATAGTAAACAACGTAGGCAAAATACATATACTAATGAGAATTTATTAAATATTACAAAAAGAATTGTAATGTTCATATGTAAAAATTTAGGGTACTATCATGCTTCAAACAATAAAGTCTTTATGAAAAATATGGCGCAGATTGCTGATGTCAAATTTATTGAATATATAAATCAATTGGATGAACAACTTAAAAAATGGTTTCAAGGATATCCAAACTGGATTAGTTATAACTCATATGTTGAAATAGGCTGTTTGGTGTTATCTGTTTTTTCTATCTATGGAGTAGATTTAGCGGTAACAAATAACGAAACATGTTTCCATATGGAAAAAGAAGTTGAACCGTAATAGCTGTTATAAGAAGCGAATGAATATATAGAATAAACGAACGGAGGAAAAATATTGGAACTTTATGATTTGCTGAAAGAAACCATGAAAGTTGAAAGGCGAGCATTTTTATCAAATCCTTTTTCCGATAAACTAAAAGAAACTCTCGACGCTGATGATGAAAAGTTAACGTATGAATTGCTAAAAAATATATGCAATATAGCTATGGTCGTATCTGATGATGGGGTGACATTTCAACCTTCAATTATCATGCGTAATAAAAGGTCTTATTCACTAGAGGACATGACAGAGGAAGATTATCGACGACTGGAATCACTGGAAATTTATAAGTTGCCTGTACATATTAGGGCGCGTGTTGCTGATATTCTGTGGACACAAAAAAGAATTTATAAATACGCTAATATTGCTGCTGAAGCTTATATTGAGTTGTTTAATCTGCTATTTTCTGAAGATGATTGGCTTGAATCATTAGATGTGATTAAACGTGCGATTTGCATTTATGTTCAAACAAACAATAAAGAACGCGATAACTGTTATCAACTCATATATAACCATTTGGTTAGAATCGATGGGAAAGACGAGTATTTTCTATCTCTAAAATTAATTGAGATATTGCTTTTTCAGTCTTTCGATAATCTGGATGTAATTATAGGAATACTTGATAAAATCATATCACGCAATCAGGATAATCCCAATAAAATTGAACATGCATATGAACTAAAGTTCAAGTGCATAAACAAACGAGAAGGACTGGAAAAAGCACGACAGGTAAATATAGATTTGGCAGATTACTTTGTTTCATTTGCTGAAAGGCTATTTGTTTCCCAAGAGCAAGGGGCATTAAGATCGGAGATATATTTAAAGAAGGCAATATATTTATATCGTAACAACGGGCAACCAAGCAAAGGGGAAGTAACACATAGGCGATTAATAGAGGTTCAAAAAGAGAAAATTAAATATATGCACGCATATGAGCAGATGATAGATGTAAGTAAAGTAATTCAAAATGTTAAAAATAATATGGAAGGATTGTCTTTTGAAGAGAGCATTATAAGGATTATGCAACTCACTAAGTTCTATACAAAAGATGAAGTGAAAAAACGAGTGCTTGAAGAGAAAAATTCATTCTTTTTAGCACGCTATTTCCCCAAGAGCATTGTGAACGAAGAAGGACAAACAATTTTGGAGCTGCCACCATTAGATTTGGAAAACCCTTCGGAAAATACGGAACTGCTTGACTTACACATACATAATAAAATGCTCGAGTTACAAACTTATGGCGGTGATTGGTATCTTGCATTTGTGTTGTCTTATATACAAAGTAATTTTGATATATATAACGAAAGTTTAGAGTTTATAATAAAAGATAATATTATTATACCTGAAGGTAGGAAGCGCGTAATAACGTTTGGTATTCGTTTAGCATTACAAGGAGAATATTATGAGGCGTTACACATTTTAGCTCCACAAATAGAAAATATATTTAAGAATATTGCAAAAGCGGCAGGGGCTGTAACTGTTACTTTAGAGAAGGACGGTACTTCAAAAGATAAATTGCTAAGTTCTATTTTTGATTTGCATGAACTTATAGACTGCTATGATAACGATATTTTATTTTTGTTTAAAGGGTTACTAAATGAACAAGCCGGGGCAAATATAAGAAACAATATTGCTCATGGAATTATGAGCGAATCTAATGGTAGTCATGGGTCAAGTTTGTATTTTATATGCGCTGTGATAAAACTTTTTGCGATATCTTCCCCGCGGTGTTGGGAAATACTAAATGATATGAGAGAAATGAAACCATGTACACCAATTGAGGAAGGTGCATTAAAAATAGTTAAAGACAGTGAAAACTGTAATATAGAAGAAACATGATCGTTAGAGAATAAATATATGCATTTAAAAATAACGGAGGGTGGTGCAGGATGATGGAATCGACTGATAAACTAATTGATAAGTTGGATAGATATGACTTTGTGCAGTTTGTTAAAGATTTAATTATTAATTCTGAGCAATATCGAAGGAATACCGGTGCAAAATCTTATGTTGCGGCATTAGATTCTGCGTGGGGGACAGGCAAGAGTTACTTTATAGATTTGCTCATGCAAGATATTGAAGAACAAAATAATATACGTGTGATAAAATACAATGCATGGGAAAACGATTATTGCGATAATGCTTTCAATCCTTTGATTTACGATATCTTAAAATCAGAATGTTTAAGTTTCAGTACGGAAACTGATGCTGACATAGAGAATATTGGAAAAATGGTGAAAAGCATATTGAAAATAGGAGCCGCTTTCACAAAACAGCTTACTGTAGATGCAATAAAAGAAAAAATGGGAGTAGATGTTGAGAAAGCGCTGCAGGAAGCACTAAGTGCAGGCAAAACAGTAAAAGATTTTATGCTTAGGGAAATACCAAATATTGAAATATTGAATGAGCAGCGCGAAGCGTTTGAGGAATTTAAAAATTACTTAAGCAATGCAACAACATGGCTGAAAGAATCCGACATAAAACTTGTTGTTATAATTGATGAATTGGATAGATGTAAGCCTACATTTGCTATACAAACTTTAGAAGTGGTTAAGCACTTATTTGATATCGAAAATATTGTGTTTCTATTTGCTGTTGATATAGAACAGCTTAGTCATAGTGTGTCAAGTGTTTATGGACAAGGTTTTGACTCTGTGGGGTATTTATGCAGGTTTTTTGACTATATTGCGAAAATGCCGATTCCAAACATTAATGTTTATGTACAGGATCAAATAAATAGCATGGGATTAATTGGAGATATAGATGTTCCAGATGTTTCGGAAGCCTATAAAACACGGAAACTGGCAGAATTGGTTTCAGAGTTTATTGTTGAAACATACAGAAGTTTTGATTTCTCGCTAAGAG
Source organism: Clostridia bacterium (assembly GCA_045546275.1). GTDB lineage: Bacteria > Bacillota > Clostridia > UMGS1883 > UMGS1883 > RGIG1927. The sequence continues at coordinate 112,105 of JAZQCM010000042.1, forward strand.
ATTTAGATACACTCCTGCAAAGCTATAAAATAATGCTAAATAACTTTTTAGGAGATTATAAAATGCTTGGTGCGCATATGATATACATATTTTATTTGGCATTGAAATATAAGAAGCCAGATATGTTCTATAAGACTTTTTTAGACACGGCATCATACAAATCATTTATACAGTCAGATCTTGCCCCTTTCATAAGAAGAAAATATCAATCAAATAAATGGCTACAAGCAACCAGCGATGTTATGTATGTAGATAAACCGTTATGTGATGTGGACTTGTTGCCGTACTTCGATGGAAGAGGGAACAACGATGGTTCAATTACAAAATACATTCGATTAGAGACTTATGAGAATGGAAAAATTGTTGCATTAGTTAAAGTGAATGTAAGTGGAAGAATGATTAATGAAAGGCTGGAGTTGGAAAATAGATCGAATAACAGTATGGGTAATATCCTTTTTGACCAAGATATTTTAAAATGGGAAGATATTAAAAAAATGACATACAGGGAATATCTTCATAAGCAATTAGAAAATTATAATTTTGTGTCAACAAAAGAGCAAGCGTAAAAATTCGCGTGACAAATATATAATACCGATGAGGAGCTTACTGGAAACAGTAAGCTTTATTCCTTTAAAAGGGAAGAAATATTCAAAAATTTATTCAAACAATCGGTTATTGTGAATTTCTTAAAAGCATTTTATAATAAGATTAGAGATTGACAGGAGGGAAAATGTATGGATATTAAAAAAGTAGGATATCAGATAGCTGAATTAAGAAAGAATAAAGGGTTAACACAAAGTGATTTGGGCGACCGACTGGGCGTGAGCTTTCAGGCGGTAAGTAAGTGGGAACGTGGCGAAACGCTTCCGGATACGGCAATACTTGTTCCGCTTGCTGAGGTTTTAGAAACAACGGTTGATTTCATCCTGACAGGTGGTGAAAAGGCGTTAAATTATCGTGGGAAAATTAAAGTTGGCGATATGTTTGAGGGCATAAAGCACTTAGGCAAAATTGGGGAATGCTTAGGTCGCGACAATATTATTTATCGCTATGCAATAAAGGGCATAAATGACGGAATGAATACTGACATTGAAGCGTGTTTTACTGATGACTATGTGATGGAATGCTTTGTGGCAGAAGCCATTATTCAAAATCTTAAAATGGGCGCATATGTAGACTTAACAGACGTGAAGAAAAGCTTTAAACATGAGCATTTTAGAAATATTGTTATTGATTGGTGTGCAAAGTACGGCATAACAGCATAAAATGTCGGGATTTTCTATGAAGAATATTCTATAATTCATTACGGGAGGTGTAATTATGGATTGGGTAGAAAGAATACAAAAGGCTATTGACTATATCGAAGAACATCTTACCGAAAAGCTCGATGCGGAAAGTATAGAAGACCATTTGGGGACGTACATTTTTTGTCAACCTTAAGATAACAAACTTTATTTAACCACCAATAAAGTTGTTTGCGATACAGGTTTTGAGTCGTTCCAACAAAACAACTTTGCCTTGACTTGATAGCCAGCAGTTACACGTCGCCTCCACCATTCATTTTCACGGAAAATGTGAAATTATTAGAATACACCTTATAGCTAGATTCCTTGCCATAAGGTGTATTTTTTAGTTTAAGCCAGTATCGGCAAAAGATGGGTATTTTATTAGGTTTTGTAAAATTGCCGGGGTAGCATAAGGAGAAGGGATACTGTGTATAGACAATAATACAACAGAACAGTCCTCTGTGTTGATTATAAGGTTATAAAGCTAACCGCTGTTAAAAATGTAATAAAAAAGTACCTGCAGCAAGTGCAAGGGTTCAAGAGAATCTCTAGCCCAGTCACAAATACTGCAGATACCAAAATGACTATATCGAATTTATTGGATATTGTCAATAAAAAGAAGAAGCAAGTCATCGAGAAGCAACCATCACCTATACAGATGCCCTGCCAACACGTCCGAAACGTCCCGTCCACTAAATCTTCTTCGGTAACAATTTATCACAAGAGGATGTGTTTGTCAACAAAATAAAAGTTCCCAACAGAGTATGCCAATTAATATTGACTCCCCGGCTCCGAAAGGAGATGTTGAGAACGATTGTTAAGATACCATAATAATTAAAATCTGTCAAGACAAATTTGGATAGCTTGGTCTTGACAAATAAAATTATAATGCTAACCGCTGTTAAAAATAAAAAGAAGCTCTGAAACTCCTCGAGTGGACTCAAAGGTCCGAAAGCTAAAAGCTTTGGGAGAAACAGAACTTCAAAGCAAAGGCTACTCTCTCCCGGGTGACCATTGTGTCCAATGGTGAGAGCCGGGCCATCACCTCTGCTTCTAAGGATAATATATCATTTGGAGTGGGAGATGTCAATAAAAAATCAGCAGTTGAATGCTAAAGGTTCAGGTCGAAACCATAGCCTCGTCATATCAACTACTGACAGGATGACTATATCAGATTTAATGGATATTGTCAAGACATATCCGCATGGCACGATGCGTCGGAGGACAGGCATCTTATACAGACCATGCAGGACAGGCTGACAGCTAACTGTCAGATTATAAGGTTATAAAACTAACCGCTGTTAAAAATGTAATAAAAAAGAAGATGCTCAACGATGCTGACAGGTTCGGGAGAAGATTCTCGCACCCCTGTATGCCTCGAAGAGTATCTCTATAAGTACAATATCAAATTTATAGGATATTGTCAACTAAATAAAATACACTTAACCTTTAAGGGGTTAATTCTCAATTTGAAAATAATGCTGCGAAAGCGGCTTTAAATATAGGGCAAACGGTACTTATGCCGAAGAAGGTTAAACTCTCAAGTCGCCAGGATAGGCTTTGAAAAAATTAGTGTTTCGTTTTAGTTTTTCAGGCTTTTCAGGGGCGGGGGGAGGTCAAATCTCTACAACTAATTTTTTATACAACGGGCGTGGGGTATCGTGTGCAAAAATCGGAAATCAAACGGGTGGCCCGAAAAGCTTATGGAAGCATATATTAAGGATTTTGGCGAAAACCAGTAATAAAAACACCTTGCAGTAATATGCAAGGTGTTTTTTTGCTTGGGAAAAGTCTTGTGGTTTTTATTAAATTGGTATATAATGGACTTATCCTATTGTAAAGGAATGTGGAGTATGAAAGTAACAGTTGAAAATCTTACAAAAATATATCCTTCACGAAACAGGAAGGACAATAAAAGTGTTGTTGCGGTGAACAGCTTCAACATAGAAATTGCTGACGGCCAGCTGGTGGGCCTTCTTGGTCCTTCGGGTTGCGGAAAGTCAACAATGCTCAATCTTCTCTCAGGTCTCCAGAAGCCTACAGGGGGAAAAATTTTCTTCGACGATGACGACGTGACAAACCTTCCGCCCGAAAACCGAGGGGTGGGATTGGTTTTTCAGAACTATGCTTTGTATCCTCACCTTACAGTAAAACAGAATATAACCTTTCCTTTGGAGAACAGGCGAGGAAAGGACAAGCTCACAAAAAGTGAAATGAGTGATATGGCGCTTGAAAGCGCAAAGCTTGTACAGCTTGAAAACCTTATGGAGCGTAAGCCGGGTGAGCTTTCGGGTGGTCAGCAGCAGCGAGTTGCAATTGCCCGTGCAATTGTGAAAAACCCCCGAATTCTTCTTCTTGACGAGCCTCTTTCAAACCTTGACGCAAGACTCAGGCTTCAGACAAGAGAAGAAATCCGAAGAATTCAGCGTTCAACGGGAATTACAACTGTTTTTGTAACCCATGACCAGGAAGAGGCAATGTCAATATCTGACCTTATTATTGTTATGAAGGACGGAGTTTTACAGCAGGTAGGCAAGCCTCAGGAGGTTTACGACAATCCTGTTAATTTGTTTGTGGCAAAGTTTTTGGGTACTCCTCCTGTGAATACCTTTGACGGAGAAGTGAAAAACGGAGGGCTTTATATTGGGGACGAAAAGATTTTTGATGCTCCCCATATAAGTGACAGACAAGTTATTGTTGCGGTACGTCCCGAGGGCTTTGAAATAAATCCTTCAGGTGTATTTACCTGCAAGCTTGACCGTGTTGAGGTTATGGGTCGTGACGACAGCATTGTTTCAACTCATGAAAAATCACACAATCCATTTGTCCGCTCTATTATAAGCTCCGAAGAGGCAAGAAAAGTTGTGGGAGACATGGTGCGATTTGACCTTAAGAAGAATAAAACCTACATTTTTGACAAAGAAACAGAGGAACGCATTTTCTTCTGATAAGGAGCAGGCTATGAAAAATAATAATTTAAAAGGCTGGCTGTATTTGTTGCCTGCCATAATATTTCTCGGTGCATTTTTGGTATACCCGTTGATAGACGTGTTCATTTACTCCTTTGAGGAGGGGTACAATTTTGCATCGGAAACATACTCCGGAGTGGGATTGTTCAACTTTTCCTATGTGTTGCGTGACCCGTATTTTCTGCAGGCTATGAAAAACACTTTGATTCTGGTTCTTATTACTGTGCCTGCATCCACAGCACTGGCACTTTTAATCTCGGTAGGGCTTTCAAGCATTGAAAAGCTCAGAAACCTTTTCCAGACAGTGTATTTTCTGCCCTATGTAACAAACACTCTGGCGGTGGGACTTGTTTTCATGATTCTTTTTAAACAAACACCCTACACAAACGGCTTTGTAAATATTGTGCTGAGCTTTTTCGGCGTTTCACCCATTGACTTTATCGGCGGACCCTACTGGGCAAAAATGCTTGTTTTGTGCTTGTATACGGTGTGGGTTGTTATACCCTTTAAAATTATTGTGCTCACAGGTGCAATAGCATCGGTTGACCCCATGTATTATTCAGCTGCAAAGGTTGACGGCACAGGCAAATGGCGCATATTTACACGCATAACTCTGCCCATGATTTCGCCTACTGTGTTTTATCTTATAATCACAGGCTTTATAGGGGCGTTCAAGGCCTATTCCGATGCGGTTGCGCTTTTCGGAACAGCCCTTAACTCCTCCGAAATGAACACCATTGTAGGGTATATTTATGACATGCTCTACGGTAATTCAGGAGGCTATCCATCCTTTGCGTCTGCGGCGGCAGTTATACTGTTTGTAATTGTGCTCACAATAACATGCATAAATCTTCTGGTGAGCAAAAAGCATGTTCACTATTAAGGAGGCAGCTATGGATTACGAAAAAATTGAAAAATCAACCCGAGTAAAAACAAGGGCGTTCAAAGGCTTTATATATGGCTTTTTGGCTGTGTGGGCAATTTTGGTGCTGTTTCCCTTTTACTGGATGGTTTTAACAAGCTTTAAAGCCTACGGCGCCTATAACTCCGAGTGGATTCCAAAGCTCTACACCCTAAGCCCCACCCTGCAAAACTACAAGGATGCCTTCACCCAGGTGCCTTTGGCTGATTATTTTGTAAATACAGTAATTTTCACATTGGTTACAACAGCAGTTATGGTAATAATAACCATTCTGGCGGCATTTGCATTTTCAAGGCTTAGTTTTCATGGTCGTGATTTAGTTTTCACAATCTTTCTGGCACTTATGATGATACCAAGTGAGCTTGTTGTTATTACAAACTTTGTTACAATCACAAACCTTGATTTAAGAAATACCTTTACAGGTCTTATATTACCGTCGGTTACATCGGTGTTTTACATTTATCTTCTTAAGGAAAACTTTGCACAGATACCCGACGAATTGTACTATGCTGCAAAGGTTGACGGCACAAGTGATTTAAGGTATCTTTTAAAGGTTATGGTGCCAATATGTAAGCCTACAATAGTTACGGTAACGGTGCTTAAAGTGATTGAGTGCTGGAACAGCTACGTGTGGCCAAGGCTCATAACCGATGATGCAAAGTATTTCCTTGTTTCAAACGGCATACAGGAAATCAGGGAAAACGGCTTCGGCCGTGACAACATTCCTGCCATGATGGCATCGGTGGTTGTTATTTCGCTGCCCCTTGTAATACTGTTTGTGATTTTCCGAAAGAAAATCATGGCAGGTGTTTCGAGAGGGGGTATGAAAGGGTGAAAAAGTTAGTTTCGCTTTTAATTACCCTGTTAATGCTTTTTACCCTTTCGGCTTGTCACGGACAAATTGACACCGAAAATATAGCATTGCAGAATTCTTTTCAGGTGCCTGAAAAGTTTGACACATCAAAACAATACGAAATTACCTTTTGGGCAAAAAACGACACAAACCTTACCCAGGTTGAAATTTACAAAAACGCTATTGAAGAATTTCAAAACATTTATCCCAATATAAAGGTTAATTTAAGGCTTTATACCGACTATTCAAAAATTTACAACGATGTTATAACAAACATTGCAACTGACACAACTCCCAATGTGTGCATTACATATCCTGACCACATTGCAACGTATCTTACAGGCAGTGACACTGTTGTGGCACTTGATAATCTTATGACACACGAAAAATACGGCCTTGGCGGAAGCGAGGTTAAATTTAATTCCCCCCGATTTGAGGAAATTGTTCCAAAGTTTTTGTCAGAATGTAAAATCGGCTCAAGCCACTATGCACTTCCTTACATGCGCTCTACCGAGGTGTGCTACGTTAACAAAACCTTTGTTGAAAAGCTTGGCTACACATTGCCCGAAAAGCTCACCTGGGACTTTGTGTGGGAGGTTTCTGGAAAAGCAACACAAAAGGATGCGGACGGAAACTTTGTTGTAAATTCGCAAAAGGTTATGATTCCGTTTTTGTATAAATCAACGGACAACATGATGATACAAATGCTTAAGCAAAAGGGTGCAGGCTACTCTGACGACAGCGGCAGAATTGAGCTTTTTAACCCTGTAACTGAGGAAATTCTGCTTGAAATTGCAAATCATAGCAAAACAGGTGCATTCAACACCTTCAAAATGGCAGGTTATCCTGCAAACTTCCTCAATGCAGGTCAGTGCATTTTTGCGGTTGACTCCACTGCAGGTGCAACCTGGATGGGGTCCGAGGCTCCATTGGTGGATATAAGTGAGGATAAGTTAGTTAATTTTGAAATAAGCGTAATGCCTATTCCTCAGTATGATACACAAAACCCCGTGATGATTTCACAGGGGCCAAGCCTTTGTATATTTAATAAGGAAGATCAAGGAGAGGTTTTAGCCTCCTGGCTCTTTGCCCAGTTTATGCTCACAAATAATGTGCAGATTGCATACGCTGAAACCGAGGGCTATGCGCCCGTTACAACCAAAGCACAAAAAAGCGGGGAGTATGTTGATTATCTGTCAAGAAAGGGCGAGGACAATAATCTTCACTATAAAGTGAAAATTGACGCAACAAATCTTTTATTGGAAAACACCGAAAACACATTTGTCACATCTGTTTTTAATGGTTCGGCATCTTTAAGAGATGCGGCAGGACAACTGATTGAAAGCGTTAATAAATCTGTAAGAAGAGGCGAGAAGGTTGACAAAGACTATATAAAAGCACTTTACGACGAGGTAAGTGCCCTCTACCGTCTTGACGATATTAAAAGCAAAATGCAAACCGGCAATTTAGGCCCAATGCCCGTAGAGTCGGCAGTTTTGTTGATTGTTATTGCGCTTTGCTGGGTGTGTATGGGTGTTTATTATGTGACGGGAAAAATAAAAAACACAAAAATGAAAGAAAAATGTTGATTTTTGAAGATATTGTTGTAAAATAGTAGTTGTATATAAAAAACTTTATGAAAAAGGAGTAGACAAACATGAAAAAGATTTTAGCATTGTTAATGGCAGGCGCTATGGTTTTTGCACTTGCAGCATGCGGCAATGAACCTACAGACCCCACAGAGGTAGCAGTTCCTACCGAAGCTACCGAAGAAGCGGCAGTTGTTATGACTTACGATGAATACATGGCAGCTGAAATGGAAAGCGAAGTTACTGTTGAAACATATGTTCAGGCACATCAGTCCTGGTGGGACAACAAGATTACTGTTTACTGCCAGAGCGAAGACGGTGCATACCTTCTTTATGAACTTGCATGCTCTGAAGAAGATGCAGAAAAGCTTGTTCCCGGTACAAAGATCCGTGTAAACGGTTATAAGAGCGAATGGTCAGGCGAAGTTGAAATTGTTGATGCTACATTTGAATTTGTAGACGACGGCGAAACATTCGTTGCTGAAGCACTTGACGTTACAGAGCTTCTTGGTAGCGAAGAGCTTATCAATCATCAGAATAAGTTCGCTTCCTTTAAGGGCATGAGCGTTGAAAACATCAGCTATAAGAACGACGAACCCGGTGATGACATTTACCTTACACTTGGCTACAACGGTGCTTCCTACGAGTTCTGTGTTGAAGTTTACCTTACAGGAACAGAATCCGACGTTTACACAACAGTTGGTACTCTTGAAGTTGGCGATGTGGTTGACGTTGAAGGCTTCCTTTACTGGTACGAAGGCGTTAACCCCCACATTACAGCTATTACAGTTGTTGAATAATAACGAGTTGAAGGACACTCTATAAAGAGTGTCCTTTTTGCTTTTTTATGGGGTTTTCTATTTTTGATAATTTAAAACAAAAAAATGTGCAATGTGTAATTGCATAAAGGATGGCACTATGGTATAGTTGTAGTATATTAAAAAATATAAAGGTGATGAAAATGAAAAAAGTATTAGCAGGTGCTCTTATTATGGCAATGCTGCTTCCAAAGGTAGCGGTAGCATCAAATCCCGAAATTATTCAGACAAACAGCGGACAAAGGGTTTATTGTGGCGACCCTGCCGCATTGACAGTTGATACAAACGGTGATGGTGAAGATGACAAGGTTTATCTTTACGTAGGTGAAGACACAGGAAGCGGTGCATACTACAGTATGCCTAACTATTTGTGTTTTTCTTCAACCGACATGGTTAACTGGTCTTATGAGGGGATACCCCTTAAAGCAGGAGACTTTTCATGGGGTAGTGCAAACGATGCATGGGCAAGTCAGGTAATCGAATACAAGGGAAAGTACTATTTTTACAACAGTAAAAACAGCTCAGGTATGTCTGTTGCAGTTTCCGATAGCCCTACAGGACCTTTTGTTGACGCTCGTAACGGCTCAAGACTTATAGAGCCTGGATGGACACAGGGCAAGGTTGGATGGGACGATATTGACCCCACAGTGTGGGTTGAAACTGTAAATGGTGAAGAGCACCGCTATCTTATGTGGGGCAACAGTAACCTTTATATGGTTGAATTGAATGAGGACATGATTTCCCTTAAGGGTGGCTCATCGGCTATACGAGAGCTTACAATAAACGGCATACCTCAAAACAGCCAGTACACAGAGGCTCCGTGGATTTATAAGCGCTCGGGAGATAACACATATTACATTTTCTTTGCCACCAACTGGCATGAGGAGCTTTCGTATGCAACAAGCGAAAACATATGGGGTCCTTATGAATACAAGGGGCTTGTAATGGCGGTGGGTGCTTCAAGCAACACCAACCATCCTGCTGTTATAGACTTTAAAGGCCAAACCTATCTTTTTTATCACACAGGAGCACAGCCTAACGGTGGTGGATACCTCAGAAGCGTGTGCATTGACAGGATGTATTTCGATGAAAACGGCAATGTTGCACAGCTTGAGGAAAGCAGTATTGGTCTTGAGGGTGAGGCTATAAGCATTTTACTTAACGAAAAAAAGCTTTCTCAGGTGCATTTTGATAACCCTACATTACCTTCTGCCTATCCCTTGGGCACAACCTTGCGCCTTGGGGGAAATCCTCTTTACGAAACAGATTCCGAGTGGGAAATAACCGAGGGTAACGGCGGAGTGCATATTCAATCGGTGAACAAAATGGGCTATTATATAACTGAATACCGCGGAACTGTAAAGCTGCTTCATGACGATGACGATACAGCTGAATCTCTTAACAGAAGAACCTTTAAGGTAACTGAGTCTGACGGAAAGGTTATGTACGAAAGTGTTTCAAAGAAGGGTATGTATTTAAATGCCGATGAAAGCGGAAATATTGTACTTTCTGAAAACGGTGCATATTTCACACTGTCTTGTCGCACAGAGCAAACCCTTTCGGCAAATGTAGCAGACGATGCAATACTCATTTCAGGCACAAGTGAGCCTGAAAGCGAGCTGTTAATAGTAATTACAGGACCCGATAAAACTACAATTGGCTATGCAAAAACCAACATTAACGGAAAGTTTTCTTACCGCTTTGTGCCCGAAAACAAAGGCACATACAAAATCACAGCGGCAGGCAGAATAGCCGAGGTTCAATTTGGAGGTGAGGCAGAATGAAAAAGTTTATAATAGTTTTAATTTCTTTATTGCTGCTCACTATTTCCGTTAAAGGGGCAGAGATTAATTGTGACTTTGAAAACAACGTAAACTCCTTTAAAAGTGTTACAAACACCCTTTCTTATGGTGGGAGTGTAAGCTTTACAAATGGCTTTGTAGGAAAAGGCATAGAACTTAACGGCACCTACGGGCTTGAAATAGGACAGGTGAACGATTGCTTCACAGTATCTGCAATGGTTAATATTACATCAGGTGGCGGAACAGAAACCGTATTTTTCAAAAACATGGGAACTTCATCACAGGAAAAATGGACAAGTGTGATTTATGACGAAGGAACGCCTGCTCTTTGGGCGCACGGCGGAAATTACAGCTGGAGCCGCCTTATTACCTCAGGTGAAAACACACTTTCACGCTGGGCGTATATTACCTACACTGAGGAAAACGGCATAGGGAAACTGTATGTAAACGGCAAATTGGCAGGTAGCAGCAATGCTACTGTTTCTTCGGGTACTATATATGCGGCGAGTACCTACTGGAGTGCGGATGCTCCCAATGGCATAATTGACGAAATATATTTTAACAACAGCGTAGCTCTTACCGAAAACCAAATAATGTCTATGTACACCAATCTTGCCATACAGAATGTGTCAATTCCCAAAAAGACAATAGCTGATATTTCTCTTCCCGAAACAATCGGAAATGCACAGGTAAGTTGGGTTTCAAGTGACGAAAGCGTTATTTCAAACGAAGGCAAGGTAACAAGAGGCGAAGAAAACGAAACAGTTACACTTTCGCTTTATATGGATAATGAGCTTATTGAAACCTATAATGTAACAGTTTTAAAAAATGCACAGCACACAAATGACGAGGTTTTGCTTTCCTACATTTTTGACGAAACAACCGAGGCCGTTGTGGAAGACGTAAGCGGTAACGGCAACCACGGCACCATTTTCGGTGCAATGGTAGGCACGCATTTTGACGGTGTGGACGACTATGTGGAGCTTCCGGAAAATCTTCTTGCAAATTCACAAGAGTTTACAATTGTTATGGGTCTTAAATCGGAAATTGCAAAGACCCATCAGTTTACTTTCTGCTTTGGCAGCGGCACAAATAAATACTTCTTTTTAAACACCTCACGACCGACAACCAACACCTTAAGATTAGCTATCACGGAAAACGGTGCAGGTGCTGAAAAGGATGTTGCAAGCATTCCGGGCATCCGTGAAGGGGAGCACGCTCAACTTGCAATAGCAGTTAAGGGCAGCGAGGCAACAATGTACAAAAATGGTATTCCTGTTGCTTTCGGCGATTTAGGCATTTCGCCTGCAGAGCTTGGTAACACAACTGATAACTGGCTGGCAAAATCACCCTACAACGACCCTTACTTCAAAGGCGATATTTACGAATTTACTGTTTATTCCAAGGCCCTTGAGTTAAGTGAAATTGAATCAATGCACTACACTGAACCTTTAGAAAAAAGCTATATTGAGAAGGTTGAAACCATTTCGGATAATATAACGGTTTACCTTAACCGTTTTTGTATGATGTCGGCAATCTGCTATGATAGCCGGGGCAAAATGCTTTGTGCTACAACGAAAAAGGTTTCAGGGGATAATCTCACTGTGGATTTTACGCTTCCTGAAAACACTGCAAATGTGGAGCTTGCGGCATATGATGCCCACAGAGGAATAATAAAGGACAAAATGGCTGTAGCTATGTACGATGGTGTAGTCGCATACTATTCCGATGGTGAAAACATTAAAATAACAAACACAACAGCCTTTGACAAAAATGTTAGTTTAGTGCAGGCTGTTTACAACGGAGATATTCTCAAGGATATAAAAACAATTCCCGTAAAGATAAAGGCTTTGTCATACACTGTGGTTGAAAATCCTGTGGAAAAAGGTGGCAAACTTATGGTGTGGTACAGCGTAAAATCCATGGAGCCTGCTTTGGGCTTAGAAAACTAAACAAGGAGATAAAAACATGCTTACTTTAGAAAAAGCAAAAGAACTGCTTAATAAAACCACCACCGAGGAGCATTTGTTCCTGCATGCAAAAAATGTAATGGCGGCAATGGAGGGGCTTGCAAAGCACTTTGGAGAAAACCCTGAACACTGGAAGGCAATCGGGTACCTGCACGATTACGACTACGAGCAGTTCCCCGAGGAGCACTTGCAGCACACTGAAAAACCTCTTAAAGAGGAAGGCCTGGAGGATTTTGAAATCCGTGCAATCCTTGCTCACGGCTACATGATAATAAACAGTGTTGAACCTTTGACAAACCTGGAAAAATCACTTTTTGCAGTTGATGAACTGACAGGCATTATTCAAGCGGCAGCAAGGATGCGTCCCATGGGTATAACCGACATGGAAGTGTCCAGCTTTATGAAAAAGTTCAAGGACAAAAAGTTTGCGGCAAAGTGTGACCGTGAGCTTATAAAAAAAGCTTGCGAAATGCTTGGCATGGAGGTTAAAGAGGTTGCAGAAATTTGTATTGAGTCAATGAAAAACTATGCCGAGGAATTACAGCTTGGGGTAAAGTAGTGCTAAAACAGAGTGGAGAGAAAAATTCTTTCCACTCTGTTTTTCTTGACAGTAATTTGCACTTGGTGTAAAATAAAGGTATCTATATTGAAAGGATCTGACTGTATGCTCAAGGCTGATGTTGTAATTGTCGGCAGTGGTGTTGCAGGACTTTTCTGTGCACTTAATCTGCCTGAGAACATGAATATTATTATTGTCACCAAGGACAAGGTTGAAAACAGCGATTCGTCTCTTGCACAGGGTGGCATATGCGTTTTACATGATGAAAATGACTATGACAGCTTTTACGAAGATACAATGAGAGCAGGTCATTACCAAAACAATCCCGAAAGTGTTGACATTATGATAAGAAGCTCAAGGGACATTATAAACACACTCATAGAAAACGGGGTTAGGTTTGAAAGGGATAAGAACGGTAATCTTCTCTACACTAAAGAGGGCGCTCATTCAAGAGCAAGAATTCTTTTCCATAAGGACGTTACAGGTAAGGAAATTACATATAAGCTCATTGACAAGGTTAAAAAGCTTGACAATGTTCAGATTATTGAAAACTTTGCAATGATTGACATTATCGAAAAGGATAATGTGTGTTTGGGCATTGTGGGCGTTGACAATGAGGGCAACAAGGGTGTAATTGGTGCCAAGTGTACTGTTTTTGCAACAGGCGGCATAGGCGGTCTTTATAAAGACTCCACCAACTACCGCCACCTCACAGGCGATGCTCTGGCAATAAGCCTTGACCATGGCATAAAATTACAGGATGTTGACTATGTGCAAATTCATCCAACAGCATTTTACTCCAAAGAATACGGAAGAAGATTTCTTATTTCTGAATCCTGCCGTGGCGAGGGTGCGCTTCTTTTGAATAAAAACAAAGAACGCTTTACAGATGAGCTTCAGCCAAGAGATGTTGTGACAAATGCAATTTTTGCCCAAATGGAAAAAGAGGGCAGCGAGCATGTGTGGCTTGACTTAACACCCATCGGTGAGGAAGAGATAAAGGGTCATTTCCCCAATATTTACGAAAAGTGCTTAAAGCACGGCTACGATATTACAAAGGAGCCTATCCCCATCACTCCCGCACAGCACTATTTCATGGGTGGAATATGGGTTGACATGAATTCAAAAACAACAATGGAAAACCTTTACGCAGTAGGCGAAACCTCCTGTAACGGGGTGCATGGCAAAAACCGCTTAGCGTCAAATTCGCTTTTGGAGGCAATTGTTTTTGCAAAGCGTGCAGCACTTGAAATTGGCGAAAAATTTGAAGAATATGAAAAAATGGTTGAAGAAAAGTTAAACGGTGAGGATATTGAAAAAGCACGTTTGAATGAAAAGTATTTTGACCTTGACAATCTTCGTGAAAGATATAAAAAGCTTGTTTTAGATGAAATTGAAAAGGAGAGAAAAAACCGTGAATGATATTACAATGAAATTAGTTTGTGACGATTTGATTTTAGCGGCACTTAAAGAGGACATCACAAGTGAGGACATTTCCACCCAGGCAGTTATGCCCAACTATTGCAAGGGCGAGGTACAGCTTATTTGTAAAGAAGATGGCGTTATTGCAGGGTTGGACATTTTCAAGAGAGTGTTTGAGCTTTTGGACGAAAATACTGTTACCGAGCTTTATGTTAAGGATGGCGATGAAGTTAAAAATAAACAGCTTCTTGCCACCGTTACAGGCGACATTCGTGTTCTTCTCTCGGGCGAAAGAACAGCGCTTAACTATCTTCAAAGAATGAGCGGTATTGCTACATATACAAAAAAAGTTGCATCACTTCTTGAAGGCACAAACACAAAGCTTCTTGACACAAGAAAGACAACTCCCAACATGCGTATTTTTGAAAAGTATGCAGTTAAGCAGGGGGGCGGTAATAACCATCGTTACAACCTTTCCGACTGTGTAATGTTAAAGGACAATCACATCGGTGCGGCAGGTGGTGTGGCTAAGGCTGTGAAAATGGCCCGTGACTACATTTCATTTGTAACAAAAATTGAGGTTGAATGTGAAAACCTTGATATGGTTCGTGAAGCCGTTGAAGCAGGGGCAGATATTATAATGCTGGACAATATGACAGACGACATGATGAGAGAAGCGGTTAAGATTATTAACGGCAGAGCTTTAACGGAGTGCTCAGGCAATGTAACTGCTGAAAACATTAAAAGAATTACCGACATTGGCGTTGACTTTGTGTCAAGTGGTGCACTTACACATTCGGCACCTATACTGGACGTAAGCTTGAAGAATTTACACGCCATATAAGATAAAAACGGAGCAAAAAGCATTTTAAAGCAACGAAAGACCATTTTGGACAGTCCCGAAATGGTCTTTAAATTTGCCTGAGTTTAGCTTGTGCTCCGTTTTTGTTATAATGCCTACGGACTTATTTTCTTCTTTTTTGCAGCTTAAAGCGGTTATTCTTCCGTGGTGGCATATTCTATATTGATTTCAAATCCGTTATAGCCGTTCAATGAACCTTCGGTTTTAATAACAACTTTGTCGATTGAGCCGACATTTTTTAAAATTTTGTAGGTATCATCGTAATTGTTATGCTCGCACATTACTGAGGCAGCCTTTGCTGTGATGCGTGTAATATCATCCATTGTACATTCGGCTGCAATTTGTGGCGGTATTTTTACAGTCATACCTTTAACTGTTCCGAAAGCATCTGTTTTTAAGGATATTGTTGCAGGAGTGGGTGCCGGAATTACCTCCAGTATGCCGTCTACGATTTCTGTTGAGGCTTCGCCGACAGTGTCAATAAACACGAATACGTTTTCCCCTAAGGTGCTGTTTTTGGAATGCCTTCTTATGGTGCCTGACAGGCTTTGGGATGATTGAGAGCTCATTTTGCTCTGCCATAATTCGCAATCTGCATTCCACAGCTTTATACATTCGCCAACCTTTACGCCATTGATAAAAAACATCCAATAAAGAAATGCGATAACACAAGACAGCGAAAGAGCAATAACCCGTCTTATAATAATTTTGACGACAGGTTTTTTATATTCAACAGGCGCCGCAGGTGCCCCGCAATGTTCGCAGAATTTTACGTTTTTTTCAAGCTCGTTCCAGCAATGCTTACAATATGCCACGATATCAACTCCAGTTTTAATTGTTAAGCTTTATTCCGCAATGTGGGCAGAAAAGGGCAGTTTCACTTAAAGTGCCGCTGCATGAAGGACAAGTGGGGGTTTCATTAAAGGGCTTGGCAGGATTTTTGCCGCAGGTGGGACAAACTGTTGCAGCGGTGCTTACCCTTTTGTTACAGTGCATACAATGGGTCATACCTTCTCTTGCGGTTTTAGGCTTGAATTCCCATTTAACCTTTGTATAAACCTTTTCCTTAACAGCAATTTCCTTTCCGCAGGCAGGGCAGTAGGGTTCATTTATATCAACCCACCTGTTGCAACCGGGACAATGCATAAGTCCGGGAGAAGCTGTCAGGGTTTTATCCTCATTGATTGTTGTTCCGCAGAAAGCACAAAGGTCTCCTGCCTTCCATTTACCACAGATTTTACAAAAGCTCGACATAGTAACACCTCATTTGATACACACCTTGTAAAAATAATATAATAATTTTCATGCAAAATCAAGTGTTTTTAAATTTTTGAGGGAGATGGGATAATAGGGGATTTCCCGGCAAGAATATATGCAAATTAAGTATATAGAAAAAAGGCAGAAAAAGGTTATAAAAACACTTGACAATATTTTTCCTTTATGGTACAATATCGGAGCGTAAAAATTCACACATTCTCTGAGTGCCGCCCGGTGCCCTGAAAAATCGGGGTTGGCGGACACATTGAGGAGAGTGGAGGCTGCCTTTTCATTTTGACATGGTGAGAGGGTAAAAAAACTAAATAAAAGAGAGGTGTTTTAACATGTCAGTTATTTCTATGAAGCAGCTTCTTGAAGCTGGTGTACACTTTGGTCATCAGACAAGAAGATGGAACCCCAAGATGGCAGAATACATTTTTACAGAAAGAAATGGTATCTACATCATCGACCTTCAGAAGACAGTAAAGAAGATTGAAGAAGCTTACGATTTTGTACGTGAAATCGCTCAGAACGGCGGCGAAGTTCTCTTCGTTGGTACAAAGAAGCAGGCTCAGGAAACAATCAAGGAAGAAGCTATCCGTGTTGGTATGCACTACGTTGACGCTCGTTGGCTTGGTGGTATGCTCACAAACTTCAAGACAATCAAGAGAAGAATTGACCGTCTTGAACAGCTTCACAAGATGGAAGAAGATGGCACATTTGATCTTCTCCCCAAGAAGGAAGTAAGCATACTTATGGGCGAAATGGAAAAGCTCGAAAAGTACCTTGGCGGTATTAAGAGCCTCAGAAAGACTCCCGCTTGTATGTTCGTAGTTGACCCCAGAAAGGAAAAGATTGCTATCAGCGAAGCTAAGAAGCTTGGTATTCCTGTAGTTGCTATCGTTGACACAAACTGTGACCCCGAAGAAGTTGATTACGTAATTCCCGGTAACGACGACGCTATCCGTGCCGTAAAGCTTGTTACAAGCACAATTGCAAATGCAATCGTTGAAGGCAGAGAAGGTAAGATGGGCGCTGCTGCTGAAGAACAGACAGAAGAAATCGAAATCACAGTAGAATAATATATAGGAGGAAAAAATAATGGCTGCTATTACTGCTAAAAGTGTTAGTGAATTAAGAGAAAAGACAGGTTGCGGTATGATGGACTGTAAAAAGGCCCTCGTTGCAACTGATGGTGATATGGACAAGGCTATTGAATTCCTCAGAGAAAAAGGTCTTGCAACAGCTGCTAAGAAGGCAGGCAGAATTGCTTCCGAAGGTATCGTAAACGTTACTATTTGTGACGAATGCGGTGCAGGTGTTGTTTTGGAAGTAAACGCTGAAACAGACTTTGTTGCTAAGAACGAAGAATTCCGTAATTTTGTTGACGCTGTAGCTAAGGTTATTCTTAAGAAGAACCCTGCAGACGTTGAAGCTCTCCTTGCTCTTGAAATCGAGGACGGCAAGACAGTTGACGCTGCTCTTAAGGAAAAGATTGCTACAATCGGTGAAAACATGAACATCCGTCGTTTCGTAAGATACGAAGGTAACCTTATCGGTTATGTTCACGGTGGCGGCAGAATCGGCGTTATGGTTAAGTTTAACCTCGGCGACGAAGCAGTTGCAAAGAACGAAGCATTTGCTGAATATGCAAAGAACGTTGCTATGCAGATTGCTGCTATTAACCCCCTCTACCTTGACCGCGCTTCTGTTCCTGCAGAAGTTGTTGAAAAGGAAAAGGAAATCCTTACAGCTCAGGCTATTAACGAAGGTAAGCCCGCTAATATCGCTGAAAAGATGGTTGCAGGCAGAATTAATAAGTACTACAAGGAAAACTGCCTTGTTGAACAGGAATACGTTAAGAATCCTGACTTAACAATCACATCCTACACAGCTGAAGTTGCAAAGAACCTCGGTACAACAATCGAAATCGTTTCCTACACACGTTTGGAAAAGGGCGAAGGTCTTGAAAAGAAGGAAGAAAACTTTGCAGACGAAGTTGCAAGCATGATGAAGTAATTTAAAAAACACAAAACGGAGCTTTCACTTGTGAAAGTTCCGTTTCTTTTTTTCATAAACATTGACAAATCGCACAGATTGTTGTAAAATATAGAAGGATTATTGCGACATTTTGTAAAAGGAGCGGAAATTATGAATTCGTCTAAAAATATTGAATATATTGACCTTATGGATATTGCGAAACGATTGTGGGCGTACAAGCTTCCCATGGTGGCTGTAGGCATTATTGTTGCGTTACTTTTTTCCATAAAAGTAGCTTTTTTCGTTGAAGACAGATATGTTGCATCAGGAATTTTGTATGTAACAAACCGTAGTGACGGCTCAGAAGAGGTTAACGGCGAAATCAGTAAGAGTGATATTGAAACCGCTATCAGTATGAGTACAACCTACAAAGAAATTCTTAAAACCCGCACCTTCCTTGCTGAGGTAAGTGAAGATATCGGCGGAAAGTACAGCTGGAAGCAGATAAAAGGCATGATGAGCATTACAAACATTAACGAAACAGAGTTGCTTCAGATTTCTGTTTCGGCAAATAATCCTAAGGACGCGTACGAGGTTGCAAACAGCCTTATTAACCATGCACCCAAAAAGCTTTCGGGCATTTTCAAGCAGGGTCAGGCTGAAATTGTTGATGAACCCGTGCTTCCTACAGGTGCTGTGAACAAGGGTATTGCAGGCGAAGCTGCAAAGGGCTTTATTTTGGGCTTGTTCCTTGTTGTTGCAGTTGTTGTTGTAATCAATCTCTTCGACACAAAGGTAAGAAAGAGCGAAGAGGTTGCAAAGAGATACGATGTTTCTATCTTAGGTGAAATTCATCAGTAAGGAGGGAATTGCAATGAAATTAAAGCTTAAACTTAATCTTAACAAAAATAAAAAGCGTCTTCATGATGATTCCCTGGAAACGATGCAGAGAATTCTTAACAAGGACTCTGACTTTACTGTTGTTGAAAAATATAAGGCAATGAGAACAAACATTATGTTCTCCATGACCAAAAAGGACCACGGCAGAGCAATTGTTATCACAAGTTCTACTCCCGGTGAAGGTAAAACAACTACCACAATTAACCTTGCAATAACCTTTGCACAAACAGGTGCACGAGTTATGCTTGTGGACTGTGACCTTCGTAAGTCAAGAATTCATCGCTATCTTGGTCTTGAAAAGAAAAATGGTGTTTCAAATGTTCTTTGCGGATTTTTAACACTTGACCAGGCAATTAAAAAGAATGTAAGAGAAAACCTTGACTGCCTTACAGCAGGCGAAATTCCTCCCAATCCTGCAGAACTTCTTGCCTCTGAAGAATTTGGCAAGATGATTGAACAGTTAAAGGAACGTTACGATTATATATTTGTTGACACACCACCTGTTACTGTTGTAACAGATGCTGCGGTTGCAATGAAGGTTTGCAGCGGTGCGGTAGTTGTTGTACGAAAGGATGTTACAACCTTCGACCTTTTGGACGAAACAATGGAAATCCTTAAAAACACAGGTAAAAAGATTATCGGTGTTACTATGCTTGGCACAGAAGATGCAAAGAAGGGTTATGGCTACTACAAGAAGGGTGGCAAGTACGGCTATAAGTACGGCTACAAGTACGGTTATAAATACGATTACAGGTATGAATATAAATACCAGGATGATAAGGATGAATAAGCATGATTGATATGCACACTCATGCCTTGCCCGATGTGGATGACGGGGCAAAAAATGTTTCGGAAAGTTTATTAATGCTTTCAGAGAGCTTTAAACAAGGGGTCAGGCTTTGTGCCCTGACCCCTCATTGTATTATACACAAGCAAAAAGACCTTGAAACCTTTTTAAAGGTAAGAGAAGCCGCCTTTGAAGCCTTGAACGAGGCTTTGGTAAATAGCGGTGATGAAGTCCCAAAGCTTATTTTAGGCGGCGAGGTTTACCTTGATAATGATATTAATAATTATGAAGGTTTAGAAAGGCTTTGCTACACAGGCACAAACTATCTTTTGCTGGAGTTCCCCACCAATATCTTTAACCCGAAATGGGCGGAATGGATTTATGAAATGAACCGCAAGGGGTTAAAAATTCTTGTTGCTCATGTTGACCGCTACCTTGAATGGGAACGAATGATGGCAGATTTTAAAGGGCTCGATGTTAAATACCAGGTTAATGCATCACGTTTTTTGAAGTTTTCCGACAGAAAGCTTTTAAAAAAGCTTTTTGAGTATAATAATGACTATATTATTTCAAGCGACATGCACAACATGAAATCAAGAAAGTGCAACATGCAGCCTGCATACGAGAAGGCTATTAAAAAATATGCCCACAAGGCAAACTTGTTTTTTGAAAAAAATGCGGAAAGCTTATTAAAAAATGGACTGTAATTTTGATTACAGTCCATTTTTGCAAATTTCCTTGACAGTTTTTTTGAGAATGATATAATTAAATAAATAGAAAAGGAGTGTTTTTTTATGAAAAAATTATTGGCAATTATTACTTTGGTTGCAATGCTTTTCACCCTTGCGCCTACAGCATTTGCACAAGATGCACATTACAAATTTGACATTCAGGCGGAGTTTAAAATGGAAATGGTTCAGGGCCTTGACTATTTGTCGGAAATGGCAAAGGAAACAGGCATTGATGTTAACCGCATAGTAAATGAGCTTTTAAAAGCTAAGTACACAATGGCTGTTAAGGGCGATGTAAGTGATGATTTTCTTACAGGTTGCATTTATGCTGAAAGCTACGCAAATACTCCCATTACATTTTCTGAGGATTTAAAAATCAGCATTGACTCAAAGTTCCGTGTTTGGGCAGACTACGATTTTTCAAGTGTTGAAGCTTTTAAATGCAAGATAGTAGTTGTAAACCCCTTGAACGGAAAGTACACATATGTTGACCTTAATAGCGAAGAATTGAACGCAAACGAAGAGTTTGTTATTTACAGAGATGAATTTGTAAACACATTACAAAAGCTTGAAATTAGAAAGGGTACAAGCGAAATTTCCTCAATTGTAAAGAGCGTGTGCGAAGGAAAAGCGAAAATTGAAAAAGCACAGGATGGCTACACAATGAGCTTTAATAACAACTCCTTGGTGGAAGCAGGCTTTGAGCTTTTTGAAAAAATAATGGCAACTGATTA
The DNA here is from genome assembly GCA_045546275.1 of Clostridia bacterium. Classification (GTDB taxonomy): domain Bacteria; phylum Bacillota; class Clostridia; order UMGS1883; family UMGS1883; genus RGIG1927. Next base: position 133,546 of record JAZQCM010000042.1, read on the forward strand.
TGTAAAGGGACTTTTTGAGCTTGCCGAGGAAGAAATGCCCCAGCTTAATTCAGAAGAACTTGACGAAATTGAAAGCTTGGTAAAGAGTCTTAATATTTTTGCAGAGGATGCATACACACTTAAGGTTAAGTGCGATGCTTTTGGCAAGGTGAGCGAAATTGAAGAAAGCTCTCACATTCAGTGCAATCTGTACTCTGTTGCCGAAGCAATGGGTGCTGACATGGAATTAGAACCGGAATATATTACAAAGGAAAACACAAACCTTGACATAAAGCTTATTTCAACTACAAAGTTCAATAACACACCCGGATTAGTTGAAATGCCCGTTTTAAACGAAGAAAACAGCATTGACTATATTGATGAATTCTTTGAAGCCTATGTTTTGCCTGATGAAACCTACACATATTCTCCTCAGAGATTTTCAAACAGCATAGTAGGCGCAAATGTTGATTCCGAGATTTACGTTGGAGCAGAGTTTTTCATTGACGACAGCAGATACGACAGCGACAACCTTACAGGTAGTGTTGAAATTGACGAAAATAAAAATGTTACCATGATTATATCCAACGACTATATGGCACCTGTTAAAATTGAAGGTGTTATAGGCAAAGACACTTACAAAATCAACGGCGTTGAAGAAAAGGGCGTTGCCTTTGTTATGCAGAATTTGCAAAGACTTTACGAAACAGAAGCCAGGGAAATGGTTTGTGTTAATGTAACTGTTTTAAATAAGGTTTTAGAATGCGCCCTCAGAAGCACCACAACTACATATGCCGACTACAGCGGAGTTAATTACGAAAAACCCGTAATTTCGGTAGCTTTAACACGTCCCAACAAGGGCTACGTTGCAGCATTGGATTGACACTTAAGCTTAAATTGGGTATAATTTAATAAAGGAGTGATTTTTATGAAAAAACTATTATCAGTTATTACTTTGGTTGCAATGCTTTTAAGCTTTTCGGTTTCAGCATTTGCCACCGAAGCCCTTTTTGCTCAGCCTACAAGCTACGATGCAACAATGGAATATTACACCGAGATTAATAAGCCGCTTGACATTATTGATTGCTTTACAGGCTTAATGGCAACGGACAATCTTACAGAAATTGATGTTCAGTATCTTGTTGAATCAATTTTAAAGAGCAAAACAACCATTGACGTTAAGGCTGATATGGACCTTGAAACCTTGAAGCAGGCAAAAATTGAAATGAAGATTAATTTCAACATTCCTGCACATATCAGTGAGGATATTAAGTTAAACGGCGATTTAACTGCATATCTCTGGATGGATCTTGATTTAAGAAGTGCAGAAACTGCAAAGTATTTAATTGTTTTCAAGAATCCCTTGAACGGAAAGTACTTGTATTTAAACCTTTTTGATGAAGCTACCTTTGGAAAAGAACAGGTAGACGAAATGAAAAAGGCGATGATTGAAAGCACCTTAAATATTAACACCAAAGAATATATGGACGAAGCAACAAAGCTTACAGCTGACGCATATTTAAAGAATGCAACTGTTAAGGAAGAAGGCAACACAGTTACCTTAACCTACACAAACAATGCTCTTGTTGACGGTGTGTTTGACCTTGTTGAAGGTGTTTTCAACATGGAAACGCTCAAAGCATCCATGGAAGCTGCAGGTATGACAATTGACACAACCCAGCTTGCACAGATAAGAGCTCTTGTGAAAGGGCTTGGCATTTTCGGCGAAAACGATGCTGCAACAATTACCTACACAAAGGATGCTTCAGGTAACATTAAAACCATTGAAGAAAAGCTTCATCTTAGCTTTAACGTTGTTGAGCTTTGCCAGGTTTTAGGCATGGCTGAGGAAGACTTGTATCCTATTGAAAAGTCAAAGGCTGATATTGATTTAACACTCGTTGCAAAGGCTGACTACAAGGCGTTCAACAAAGACGTTGTAATCACAATGCCCACTCTTACACAGGAAAACAGCATTGATTTAGTAACTCTTCTTATGATGAATGCTGTTCAGGAAAGCACTCCTGTGGAAGATGAAGTTGAAGAAGAATATGTTCCCGAGCATTTTTACAACTGGGCTAAAGGCGCAATGAGAAGAAGCATGTATGCTTGTGTTGAGGATTTTGCTTCAAGTGCACAGTGGGATGAAGACAACCTTAAAATGGAATACAAAAAGGTTACAGTAGATGGTAAGGAGAAAATTCAGCTTGTGGTTTCCTCCGACTATTTAGCACCTATAACTATTGAAGGTAACACCGAAGCACGTGAATGTACGATAAATGGTGTGAAAGTTGAAAACATGGCAGGAGCACCTTTTATGTACACCGAAGGCTATGATTGGGAAACCTACGACAAGATTGACATTCTGCATGTAAGCACAGATGTTTTAAAGAAAGTTCTTAACTGCGAAGTTGAAAGTATAACAATGTACTACTTTGATTACGAAACAGGCGAGAGACTTGAAACACCCGATGTGGAATTTTATTTCTACAGAACAAACCCTGCTTTTAAGGCTGAATAAAATAAAAAGGACAGCGAAAGCTGTCCTTTTTGCAAAAAGAAAAGACACATTCATTTGAATGTGTCTTTTGTGTTTTATCCTAATTTTGCAAGAGATTCAACTACTGCATCATACATTTCCTTGTACTTAACGCCCTTAGCCTTTTCTTCATCAATAAGCTTCTGGGGTGCACGGGAAACGAAGCCTTCGTTACTGAGCATCTTTTCAACACGGGCAATTTCGCCTTCTAATCTCTTCTTTTCCTTGGTAAGTCTTTCCCTTTCTTTTTCTGTGTCAACTAATTCTCCTGTGGGCATGAAGATTGTTGCACCGGGAGCAACTGCATTTACACAGCCTTCGGGAACAATTGCATCACTGTCGCCTACAGTAACAGAAGCTGCACCTGCAAGCTTTTCAAAGAACACACTGCCGGATTCATAAAGAGCGGGGTTCTTTGTAACAATGTACATAGCCGCCTTTCTTGAAGGGGGAACGTTCATGGAAGTACGAAGATTTCTGATTGCCTTAATTGCATCACATACTGCATTAATTTCAGCTTCTTCATTGGGGAAGTTAAGCTCATCGGAATATGTGGGCCACTGGCTTGTTACAATTGTTTCATCACTTACGGGAAGTGAACAGTAAATTTCTTCAGTAACAAAGGGCATAAAGGGGTGAAGAAGCTTTAAGAAGTTACTGAGTACATAGCAAAGAGTGTACTCTGCGTTCTTCTTGCTCAATTCATCTGTGCCGTAAAGGCGAGGCTTTACAAGCTCAATATACCAGTCGCAGAATTCGTCCCAAACAAAGTCGTAAAGCTTCTGAAGAGCAATACCTAATTCAAACTTTTCAAGGTTGTCTGTAACTTCCTTAACTGTGGAATTAAGACGGGACAAAATCCACTTGTCTTCCATTTTGGGGCTTTCGGGAAGCTTAATTTCTTCAATGTCAATGTTCATAAGAACAAAACGTGCCGCATTCCAGATTTTGTTTGCAAAGTTACGGCTTGCTTCAACTCTTTCGGGGTAGTAACGCATGTCGTTACCGGGTGCGTTACCGGTTGCAAGTGTAAAGCGGAGTGCGTCAGCTCCGTATTCCTTTATAACCTCCAAGGGGTCAACGCCGTTACCTAAGCTCTTACTCATTTTTCTGCCCTGTGAGTCACGAACAAGACCGTGGATAAATACGTGCTTGAAGGGAATTTCCTTCATGTGCTCCATGCCGGAGAAAATCATTCTTGCTACCCAGAAGAAGATAATGTCATAGCCTGTAACAAGTGTTGCTGTGGGGTAGAAGTATTCAAGTTCTTTTGTCTTTTCGGGCCAGCCAAGAGTGGAGAAGGGCCAGAGCGCAGAGGAGAACCATGTGTCCAGAACATCGTTTTCCTGCTTTACCTTTCCGCCGCACTTGGGACAAGCTGTAATGTCTTCCTTGGAAACTGTCATTTCACCGCAGTCTTCACAATAGAATGCGGGAATTCTGTGACCCCACCATAACTGACGGGAAATACACCAGTCGTGAACATTTTCCATCCAGTTAAGATATGTTTTACTAAATCTGTCGGGAACGAATTTAACTTCGCCTTCCTTAACAACACGGATTGCTTCCTCTGCAAGAGGTGCCATCTTAACAAACCACTGGTCACTTGTTAAGGGTTCAACTGTTGTACCGCAACGGTAGCACTGACCAACGTTGTGAGCGTGGGGTTCAATTTTAACTAAGTAGCCGCCCTCTTCCAAGTCTGCAACAATTGCTTTTCTTGCTTCGTAGCGGTCCATGCCTTCGTACTTGCCACCAAGCTTATTAATGGTAGCATCGTCGTTCATAACCTTTATAATGGGAAGGCTATGACGCTGACCAACTTCAAAGTCGTTGGGGTCGTGTGCAGGAGTAATCTTAACTGCACCTGTACCAAAATCCTTATCGGCGTGCTCGTCACCAACAATGGGAATAGCACGATTAACAAGGGGAATAATTACATTCTTGCCGATGATGTCCATGTAGCGTTCATCTTCGGGGTTAACGGCAATTGCAGTATCACCAAGCATTGTTTCGGGTCTTGTTGTGGCAATTGTTATAAATCTGCCCTCTTCACCCTCTACGGGATATTTGATATGCCAGAAATTGCCGTCCTGCTCTGTGTATTCAACCTCTGCATCGGAAAGAGCTGTTGTACACTTGGGGCACCAGTTAATAATTCTGTTACCGCGGTAAATAAGGCCTTTGTCGTAAAGGTTTACAAAAACTTCTCTTACTGCCTTAGAGCAGCCTTCGTCCATAGTAAATCTTTCTCTGTCCCAGTCGCAGGAGGAGCCGAGAGTTTTAAGCTGAGTAATAATTCTGTCGCCGTACTGCTTTTTCCAGTCCCAAACTCTTTCCAAAAACTTTTCGCGACCCAGATCATAACGGGTTAAGCCTTCTTCCTTACGAAGAGCTTCTTCAACCTTAATCTGTGTTGCAATACCTGCGTGGTCTGTTCCGGGAATCCAAAGAGCGTTGTAGCCCTGCATTCTCTTGAAACGGATAAGAATATCCTGCAGAGTTTCATCAAGTGCATGACCCATGTGAAGCTGACCTGTTACATTGGGAGGAGGAATAACGATTGTGTAGGGCTCCTTTTTAGAGTCAACTTCAGCGTGGAAATAACCGTTATCACACCACTTTTTGTAAAGGCGGGATTCAACATTACCTGGCTCATAGGTTTTTTCTATGTTTTTCATGTTATCAGTCCTTTTTACATAGTAATTTAAAATATAATACCACAAAAGAGGAGCTTTGTCCACATTATTTTTAATTATTTCAGTACAATTAAGCTTTGTTTTCTCTTTTGTGACATTTGCAGAGATTAAAGAAGTTTATGGTATGATACAGACAGAGGTGATATAAATGAAAAAGGTATTGGCGATTTTGTTATGTATGGTGATGTGCTTTGGTAGTGTAAGCGCATTTGCCTACATAGATTACAGTGACGTTCCACAAGAGTACGTAAAAATTACTGACTTACTTTATGAACTTGAAATTATGGAAGGCTTTGGGGATGGAACATTCCAACCTGATGATACTTTAACCCGTGCCGAAGCGACGGCAGTTATGGTAAGGCTTATTGGATTAGAAAATGAAGTTGAGCAGAGGAAAACTGTTTTTTGTGATGTTCCCGAAAACCACTGGGTAAGTGGATATGTAAATGTAGCTGAGGCTAATGGTATTATAAATGGATTGGGTGACGGAAAGTTCAACCCCGAAGGTGAGGTTACATATCATCAATTTGTAAAAATGCTCGTATGTTTACTCGGTTATGAGACTGCGGCACAGGCCAATGGCGGATGGACTCAAGGCGGATACCTTTACGTGGCATCAAGAATAGGTTTTACTAAAGGTGTAGATGGAATTGCCGAGGAAAACATCACGAGAATGACAGCAGCAAGACTTGTTTACAATGCTTTGGAAGTGGATATATTTATAGATGAAATATATGGGTGTACAGGCATAAATGCCAGTGGACCATATGAAGCAGCTCCGTCAAAATGTATTCTGACAGAATACTTGGGTTGTGAAATAATCTACGGTGTAATAACAAATTGTGATAATGGCATTGAGGTTGTTGTTACAAAAAATGTTTATGACGAATATGAAGTTGATTATGAAGCAGGAAACAAAATTGTATTTACGGATAAAACCCGTAATGCAAAGGAATTTATTGGTTATACAATAATAGCGTACGTTAAGAAGACTAATGAGGGAGATTTGTTCCTTGTAACTGATAAAAAGGCAGGGAAGAATCATTTGATGGTTATTCCTGCGAATTTGATTGAAGAATTTACTGCGGAAAAAGTGGTTTACTACAAGAGTGAAATCAGTAAAAACACCACAGAAGCGGCAGTAGAACGTCTTGTTCGCATTAATTCAAAAGAAAACGTTGCAGTTGATTGCAATGTGATTGTAAACGGCAAATTAAATCCCGATTTTAATGTGTATGAAGAATATAAAAACCTTGACAAAATAACATTCCTTGATAATGACAACGATGGAGATTTTGAATTTATAATAGTGAATACCGAAGAATAACAAAGGGGCGGATTCAAAATCCGCCTCTGCTTTTTTTGTGGTTGAAAAGAAGAGCGATGTATGATAAAATATTTTTACATAGGTTTTATAGCCTTAAGGAGGAGAAAATATGAAAAAAGTTTTATCAGTTTTGCTGTGCGTTGTAATGCTTTTAAGCAGCATCAGCGTATTGGCAGAAGAAAAGGTTTATAATGTGACCTTAGACCTTAAAAACAAAAGTCCCTTTGGTGAATTTCACGGCTGGGGTACATCAATCTGCTGGTGGGGTCATCATTTGGGTGAAAACCTTACCGATGAACAACTCGATATGGTTGTAAAAGCTCTTTACGACGAGGAAGAGGGCCTCGGGTTAAACATTGCCCGCTATAACATAGGTGGCGGTGACGACCCTGAGCACCATCATCAGAGAGAATTTGACGGAAGAGACATGCCCGGTGTACTTGACAAGGACGGCAACTGGAATTTAGAAAATGATAAGGGTCAGTTAAAAGCCTTACAGCTTACAGTTAAGTATGGTGCTGACATTTTAGAGGCATTTTCAAATTCACCCCCATATTTTATGACAGACAGTGGTTGCTCCTCAGGTAACCATAACTCAGGTGAAAACAACCTTCCCGATGATAAATTTGACGATTTTGCAGAATTTCTTGCAGAAGCGGTTTTACGCATACAGAATGAATATGGAATTAAGTTTGACACCTTAGAGCCCTTTAACGAGTCTGACACAAACTACTGGGGCTACGAAGGCTGGCAGGAGGGTTGCCACTTTGACGTTACTGACCATTCAAGGCTTATTTTACTTGTGAGAAACGCCCTTAACAAGCGCGGTCTTACTGACGTTGGAGTTAGTGCAGCTGACGAAACAAACGTGTGGAGAACAGGCGAAAATATTAAAAATGTTTACACCAAGGATGCTATAAATGCGCTCAGCCAGGTTAACACACATTCTTACAGTGTTGGTGACTATAACCACACAAGAAATGCAGTTTTAGAGGCAAAAAAGCCTCTTTACATGACCGAGGTTGACGGCGACGGCTCTATTGGCGGCGAAGACAGCGGAAGCATGGGCCCTGCACTCTGGTTTGCAAACAAAATTAACGAGGATATCCGTGGTTTAGAGCCTAACGCATGGGTAATGTGGCAGGCAGCAGCCCTTAGCTATGAGGGCGAGCATAAGGATTCAGGCTACTGGAACATTATGTCTATTGACAAGGAAACAAGCGAATTGCATTTGCCCAAAAAGTATTATGCATATAAGCAGTTTACAAAGTTTATCCGCCCCGGTGACACTTTGGTTAAAACTGATTATTCAAATATCATTTCCGCAGTCAATGAAGAGGACGGTAAGGTTGTATTTGTAATTACAAATACTGATTCTGAAGACAGAGCATATGACTTAAGCCTTGAAAACCTTGGTGCAGAAGAAGCAGGGTTTGAGGTTTATGTAACAGATAAAGAAAAAAACTTTGAAAAGGTTGAAGCACCAGCCCTTGACAAAGTAACAGTTCCCGGCTTTTCCGTTACAACAGTTTGCGTGGATACAAATGCTTTGAAAAAGAGCATTCATCTTACTGAAAAGAGCAATACAAAAACAGCCTTTGTTGGTGACAGTCTTGAATTTGTTGTGACAGATGAAAACGGCAATCAGATAATAGGTGCATCTTTGCCCGACAAGGTTGAATGTACAGAGGTTGGCGAATTTACAGTATTTGCAGAGCATGAGGGCTTGAAGGGCAGCTACAATGTAACAGTTGTGGATGAGAAAAGCAAGGTTCGTATTATCGGCTCAGGTAGCGAAAGAGCATTAAAGGTTAGCGGTAATGATGTTGTAATTGCTGACAGAACTTTTGATGCAAGCCAGGTTTGGACAATTGAAAAGCATGATGATTTTTATGCTTTTAGAAACGAAAAAACAGGCAAGTATTTATCCACAGAAAGCTTTTTGACAACAAGTGTGCTTGATGATAAAGCACTTTGGACACTTGAAAAAGACAAAGGCTTATACAGAATTAAAAACCATGCAAACGAAGAAAGCATTGACGTTTATAACCATGCAACTCATAACGGCGCACAGGTTGGTGTTTACGGCGGTTATTATGCAACTCCTAACCAGCTTTTCTACTTTGAGCTTTGTGAACCGAAGTCCGAAGTTGAGGTTGAATACCAAATGAGTGAAATTGAGCTTACAGGCACACCCTTTGGCACAGAACCCTGGGACGGTGATAAAAATGTAACTGCCGACAAGGCGTGGGACGGTGACAAGGAAACCTTCTTCCATGCAGGGCGTAATGACGACCGCACAGGCTTTACTGCAATTGACCTTGGTGAAAACCATAAGCCCTTTAATAAGGTAACAATAAATTCCCGCCCCGGCTTTGAATACCGAGGTTGGGAAGCGGTACTCTCCGGCAGTAACGAAAAGGACGGCGAATACACCGTTATTTATGAATTCTCCGAGGAGGATTTCCAGCGTGGTGAATTTGCATCCGTTGATTTGGGCAAATTTGTTGATTACCGCTACGTTAAGTACGAAACACCTAAGGGCGGCTACACAAACGTGGGCGAGGTTAACTTGATTTATAAGCCAAAAGAAGAAGAAACTGACAGACTTGCAATAATAGGTTACTATGACCAAAACAAGCTTGTGAAAATTGAAACAAAGGCTTTAAATGCGGGAGAAACCGTAAAATACGAAAGCGCAGAGTATGATGTGAGAGCATTAATTTACGACAAGTTCAACAACCTTCTTGCAACATTCTTTGTAAAAAAGTATTGACAGATACACAAGTAGCATATACAATTACTACAACATAACTAATTGGAGGTAGTATGTATGGTGTTTGAATCTTTAGTTTCAATCATTGCGGAAAATATAAGTGTTGATGAATCTGAGATTACCATGGAAACAAGCTTTGAGGATCTGGGTATTGATTTTATTGATTTACTCGATATTGTAATGGCACTTGAGGATGCCTTGGGCGGAGTTGAAATTGAAATGGACAACGACGCTGAAACCGTGGGCGAGCTTGTGGAAAGCATTGAAAGACAATTATAAATGCATGTTTAATGGCTGAAAAGCAACCTTTTGGGTTGCTTTTCTTTTATCTTGTCAAAAAATATTATATATTTTTCAAAAAAATTTCAAAAAGTACTGGAAATATGTGCCGATATGGTGTATAATATATCCGCATACAACTAAGCAAATAATTTAATTATTATATTTAGGAGGTACAATCCAATGGCTAAGTATGTTTATTTATTTAGCGAAGGCGATGCATCCATGAGAAATACTCTCGGTGGTAAGGGTGCTAACCTTGCAGAAATGACCAAAATCGGTCTTCCTGTTCCTCAGGGTTTCACTGTTTCAACAGAGGCTTGCACACAGTATTATGAAGATGGTAGAAAAATCAACGATGAGATCATGGCTCAGATTATGGTTGGAATCGATAAGATGGAAGAAATTACCGGCAAAAAGTTCGGCGATAAGACTAATCCTCTTCTCGTTTCTGTTCGTTCAGGTGCCCGCGCTTCCATGCCCGGTATGATGGATACAATTCTTAACCTTGGTCTTAACGAGGATGTTGTTGAAGCTATGGC
>JAZQCM010000043.1:0-30375 GCA_045546275.1 Clostridia bacterium
GACCGCTTGGCCTCCCGACTTAGCTCTCACGGGCGGTTATAGGTCAGCTCTCACGGGCGGTGATAGTTCAGCTCTCACGGGCGGTAATTGGTCAGCTCTCACGGGCGGTTATAGTTCAGCTCTCACGGGCGGTTATAGGTCAGCTCTCACGGGCGGTGATAGTTCAGCTCTCACGGGCGGTAATTGGTCAGCTCTCACGGGCGGTGATAGTTCAGCTCTCACGGGCGGTAATTGGTCAGCTCTCACGGGCGGTTATAGTTCAGCTCTCACGGGCGGTAATTGGTCAGCTCTCACGGGCGGTAATTGGTCGGTTATCTACGGCGGCGAGGGTGCAAAGGTCAGAGGCGGCAAAAAATCCGTTCTTGCTTTGCAGTATTGGAAAGATTGCGAGTTTGTGTGTATCAAATTTGCAGAGGTTGACGGCGTAACATTCAAAGAAAATATATATTATCAGCTCGACGAAAATGGCGAATTTATAGAAGTAAAGGAGTAAAAGCAAATGATTAACAATGTTGTACTTATGGGACGAATTACACACGACCTTGAATTGAAATCAACGAATAACGGGACAAGCGTTGTGAGCTTTACGCTTGCGGTTGAGCGTTCTTTTGTAAAGCAGGGCGAACAAAGACAGGCAGATTTTATTGATTGCGTTGCGTGGCGTAATACAGCGGAATTTATAACAAGATATTTCCGCAAAGGCTCAATGATTGCAGTTACAGGCGAAATAAATACCCGCAATTATGAAGATAAAAACGGCAACAAGAGAAAGGCTGTTGAGGTTGTAATTGATAACGCAAGTTTTTGCGGTGAAAAGAGCGACAACGCAGGGCAGACACCAACGCAAGCCCCGAATTTGAACATATCGCCTGCAAATGATTATGAAGAAATCGACGACGATCTGTTACCGTTCTAAAAAGGGGGGCATATTATGGGACATTCACACGGCAGAAAATGGACTAATGAGGATATTGCAAACGGTATCAAAGAAGTAATGGAAAAGGCGAATATTAAAACTTTCCCCTCTCACACTTTAATGAAAGAGATAACAGGAAATGACGCACTAACAAACGCCGTCAGCAGGCACGGGGGCTCTCGTAAGTGGGCGGTAATGTTGGGGCTTGAAATGAAACCGTCCGAAAGTGAATACGGGCGAGAATATGAGTTGAGATGTATTGAGACATTAACAAACATTCTCTATCTTAATTGCGAACTCACGCCGCCCCGATACCCTTATGATGTGTTAGCCGAAAGCAACATAAAGATTGATGTTAAAGTTGGGCGTTTATACCGAGGTAAAAGCGGGAGTTTTTACACATTTAACCTTGAGAAAGAAAAACCGACTTGCGATATTTTTGTTTGTTATTGTGTGGACGGTACAAGAGATAACACAGTCTTTATAATTCCCTCTTGCGTGTTAAGCGGAAAAACGCAGTTGTCTATCGGCGAAATTATAAGCAAATACGACAATTATATTGATTGTTGGGAGCTTGTAAACACATACAAGAGCTTTTATGCAAATATGGCGGGCTGACGAGGTGCGAATATGAAAGAATTACCCCCCCTTGCGGATATGTGCAAAACAGCAAGAAAAAATATGAATTTAAGCCAAAAGAAATTTGCTGAACTTATCGGGTCAAATCAAACGGAAATATCTTTTATTGAGCGTGGTTTTATACCCGAAAGCAAGGCAAAAATTGAGGCTATTAAACTACTATTTATTAAATCATAAAGAGGGCGTAAATATGAGTGTTGAACATAAACCAACGCAAAACGAGCGAATAATCAAATATATTGAACAATTCGGCAGTATAACACAGCTTGAGGCTTTGCGAGATTTGGGCGTAATGCGTTTAGCCTCTCGTATATCTGATTTAAAGCGGTTAGGCTATCCAATTATAAGCAAAACCGAAACCGTTAAAAACAGATTTAACGAAAATGTCAGCATAAAGCGTTACAGCCTTGAAAGCGAGCATACGACAGTATGAAAGACGGCGAAACAATCATACTCAACGGCGAAGCGGTAACGGTTTATTTATGTGACAGAAAAGACACTTGCAACAAAAACAAGAGTTGCGGTAAAGAGTGCATATTCACATTAAAAGAAGAACGCCGAGAGCCGCAAACAACACTATTTAATTGAGAGGTGAAAAAATGGCAGAAAGCAAAGTCAACCGAGAAAATTACATAGTATTGCAAGGCTTTATGTTGACCGATCTAAAACTCAAAGGGAATGAGTTAATTATATACGCCTGCATTTATGGGTTTTCACAATCTGAAAATCAAGTATTTAACGGCTCTTTGCAGTATTTAGCCGATTGGACGAATAGCACAAAGCAGGGCGTTGTTAAATGCTTAAAATCGCTCATTGAAAAAGGCTATATACATAAAACAGAAAAGTATATCAACGGAGTTAAATTTTGTGAATACTATGCAACAAAGTTTAATACCCCTATGCAACAAAGTTTAACAGGGGGGATGCAACAAAGTTTACCTAATAATATAGATATAAATAATATATCTAATAATAAAGAAAAGAAAGAAAGAAAGAGCAACAGCTTTGACGCTCTTATCCTTGAATATGCAAAAACTGTTGATATATCTATCAGAGCAGATGTAACCGAGCTTTTAGGCGAATGGCTGAAAGTACGCAAAGCAAAGCGGGCAGCTATGACAGACAGAGCAATAAAGCTGAATATTGACAAGCTCGACAGACTTGCAAAAGAAAGTGGCTTGAGCGTCAATGCTTATCTTGAAGAGGTTATATGCCGTGGTTGGGGCTCTTTCTTCCCGTTAAATAACAAGCAAGGCAATACACCAAAAGCAGAAACCAAAACAAACAACTTTGAAATTACAGGCGGGTTGAATTTATGAGCGATTTAAGACTTGATAACATTCTCATTGAATTAACGAGGCGGTACGGCGTAAACCTTGAAGCAATACAGAGTGATAAAAGCCTTGTGCAACTCAATGTTGATAATTACAACAATTCAACGGGTGATCTGAATTTAAAAGACGGCTATAATTGCCCGTTATGCAAAAACAAGGGTTTTATTGCTTTCGTTAATGATAACGAGCTTGAGGCTCACACGCCTTGTAAATGTCAAAAAGTGCGTGAAGTATTACGCAGGGCAAACAAAAGCGGGCTCGGTGAAATATTGAGCGAGAAAACCTTTGACAAGTACAATGCGGCGGAAGAATGGCAAAAAAATGTTTTAAAGCGTTGTATGGATTTTTGCATTGATGATAAAGCTAATTGGCTTTATTTTGGCGGACAAGTCGGGAGCGGTAAAACTCATTTGTGCACGGCGATATGCGGGCATTACATAAAGCAGGGCAAAAACACTCTTTATATGAGTTGGGAAGATGAAAGCAAAAAGCTCAAAGCCCTTGTAACCGATTATGTTGCATATCAAAGCTTAATTAACGAGTACAAAAATGTTGAGGTTTTGTATATTGATGATTTATTCAAGACACAGCAGGGCGAAGCACCGACAAAGGCAGATATTAACCTTGCTTTTGAGATTATCAATAACAGGCTTTTTAGCCCCGACAAAATAACGATTATTTCAAGCGAAAAGACGCTCAACGAGTTGCTTGATTATGACGAGGCAACAATGAGCCGAATTTGCGAAAAAACAGGCAATTATAAAATCAATATCGGCAAAGACATCAAGAAAAATTACCGCTTGAAAAATAGCGGGGTGACGATTTAGAGAGGTGTAAAAAATGAAAGAGTATTTTGAGCACGCTTACGAGGGTTTTATAAACTCATTGAGCATTTTTATAGAAAGTTGTGCCGAAGTTATGCGGTCAACTTTCCTTTGTATGGTTATTGCCTTAATTTATATTACTGTCCCGTTTTGGGCTTTGCCGTATGCAATTTATAAAAAATCAAGAAAGGATAAGGAAAATGGAAATTAGAACTTATGAAACACACGGCAGAAAATTACTTGTTGAGTTTACTTGTCAGCGTTGCAAAAAAACAGCAACAAAACCGCTTGAGGAATGTATGAAACAAGGCAACGAGTATTACCAAGATTTATACGACTTGAGCCCGCCTAAAGAATGGCGAGACGGGGGATTTTACTATCCGCTTTTTTGTCCCGATTGCAAGAAAGCCTATAACGAATTTATGAACCCGAGGGAGCGAGAAAATGAGTAAAAGATACATAACACCAAAAAGAAAGCACACAAAAGCAAGAAAATACAACGGCAAATGTGAAGAATGCGGAATAACAAAACCGCCGAGCGAAATTTATTGTTATGTTGATGATGTAAACCCCGCAATCAATTACAACGCACCGTATTTGTGCAAAGAGTGTTACAAAAAGAGGTACGGGAACAAATGACGAGGTTTTTGATAATGAAATGTAAAAATTGTGTCTTGCTTGATAAATGCCCGAGCGGTCAAAGGTGCGTGAAAATGAAAGAAGATTTTGAGCGGTATTGTCCCGTTGGGTTTATCGACAAGCAAAAGAAAGGAAGTGTTGACAATGTCTGAATATAATTGCGGGTTTGGAGCAAATAAAAAAATGCCTCGTTTGCGGTAAATCCTTTTTTATCCCGTCGTATATGGTAGAGCGTTACGCTTATAAGATAAGAGGCAAATATTTTTGTTCTTACACTTGTTTTCAAAAATCAGAGCAAAAACCTATAAGGCGAAGAGTAAGCGGGGTGAATGTATGACGGATTATGAAAAGAAATGTACGAAATGTAGGCACAACTATAAAGAAAGTGGCGATATACCACGTTGCAACCTTATGTGTTTAAACCACGATTTATTTGAGCCGATAACCAATTATGACCGAATTAAGAAAATGAGCGTTGAGGAAATGGCAGAGTTTATGTGTGATAACTTTGATTGTGGTGTGTGCCCTGCATTCGATAATAATTTTTGCGGTTATGACAACTTAAAAGTATGTGGTAAAGCAATGAAGAAGTATTTAGAAAGTGAGGTTAATACAGAATGACAGAAAAAGACATAAAAACAAACCTCAATAAAAAGGTGATCTATAACGACGATTTTGCAGGCGTTAAAATTCCTTGCATTCTCACGGGTGGAATTATCCGCAAGGATAAAGGCGGATATTTTTATCAAGCGGAGCTCAAAGAAGAAAAAACGGGTTGCATTATATACGGCAGGCTTGAAGATTGTGAGGCGATAGAATGAGAAAGAAAATTAAAGTTATTCCCCGAAAAAGCGAAACGCTTTGTAAAAGGTGCATACACGCAAAACCACCGTTCAAAATCGTTGCGTGCTTGTTCACTCAAACAGGCTCACCGTGTATGTTCTTCAAAAGGGAATTGCCGAGTTTACAAATAGGCGATTTTAAAATCACAAACAACAAATACGGCTTAAATTTTATGTATATTGGAAACAACGAAAGAGAGGCAAATAACAATGAAAATAAAACTTGACACAGGAGCGTACAAGCCTACAAGAGCACACGCAACAGACGCTGGGCTTGACATTTACGCAAGAGAAACAAAGAGAGTGCCTGCAAGGGGCAACGCTTGTTTTGATACGGGCGTACACATTGAGTTGCCGCCGAATACAACAGGCTTTTTGAAAAGCAAAAGCGGGCTCAATGTAAAACACGACATAACAAGCGAGGGCGTTATTGATGTTGGTTACACGGGCAGTATTGTTGTAAAGCTCTACAATAACGGCGACAAAGATTATATCGTCAGAGAGGGCGACAAAATCTCACAGCTTGTTATATTGCCGATTGTAACACCCGAAATTGAAGTTGTTGATACACTCGAAAAAACCGAAAGAGGTAACGGCGGTTTTGGGTCGAGCGGTCGCTAATTGAGGTGATAATATGAGAGTTTGTGACATTTGCGGCAAAAAACTCAATGAAGATAAACATAGCAGAATAAGAATACAACTTTTGCCTTTTGATTATCCGAAAGAAACTGAACTTTGTGTAGCTTGTTGTTATAGAGTACAAAAATACATTGAGTATGAAAAAGCAAAGCACAATCACGCCGAAAAAATGAAACGCTTTGAAATCATTAAAACAATGAATGTTGCCGAATTGTCGGTATTCTTACAAGGCATTTACGCAAGAGGTTATGTTGACGACATTTTTGACATTGAAAGAGAGCCGTACAACAAAGAATGGTTAGAAAGCGAGGCAAAACCGTATGAAAGCATTAACACCAAACTCAACGGGTTATAAAAAGCTACAATCGGACATTTACGGGAATGTGAGCCGCTTTTTTGATATTGTTGTAGCCTCAACATTGACGGATAAATGCGGATTTAATGGGGCGAAAACAAAAGCGGTATTGTCGCAGATCGAAGAAAGAGCCGACAGCATTATTAAAGGTTATATATCGCTTGACGATTTAGAGGAAACCTTGAGAGAGGAATACAATATTACATTTTCAAAGGGGCGTAAATAATCAATGCAAGTAATAAGCGTGGATAAAGCAAATAAACCCGATTTTCAAGTACATAACTTTGTTATCAATGCAAAATTACCCTCTTTAAACGATTATGTTGCAGCTTGCAGAGCTAACAAATACAAGGGTGCGAGCTTCAAAAAAGATGTTGAAGAGGTTATATGTTGGGCGATACGGCAGGCACAGGCGAAAGGAACATTGAAACCAATAAACAAGCCTTGCGAATTGGTAATTGAATATTATCAGAAAGACAGGCGAATTGATGTTGATAACAAGCAGAGTGCTAATAAATACATTCTTGACGCTATGCAAAAGGCGGGTATTATTCCGAGAGATAGTCAAAAATATATAAGGCAAGTTTACTCAAAAATATATGACAGCGACAAAGACGCAGTAAGAGTTATAATTTGCGAGTTAAACAGCGTAAAATTGATATTTTAGTAATAAGGGGTGAAGAGTATGTCACTTACACGAGAAAATGGAAAACACACGAGGCTTTATTCAATATGGGCAGATATGCGAACTCGTTGCTATAACGCAAATTGTAAAGCGTACAAACATTATGGCGGACGAGGTATAACAGTTTGTGAAGAATGGCGAAATAGTTTTAAAGCGTTTCACGATTGGGCGTTATCAAATGGCTATAACGATAATTTAACTATTGATCGCATAAATGTAAATGGAAATTATGAGCCGTTAAATTGTCGGTGGGCTACAATCAAAGAGCAGGCAAACAACAAAAGATATAAAGCGGTGCATAAAGAGAGAAAGAAAAAAGAGGTTATACAATGGAGTAACACCGAACTTGAAAAATTAAAGAGTTGTTACGATAAAGGTATGTCAATATCTGAAATTTGCGGTGTTTTAGGCAAGTCAAAAGCAGCTATACGGAACAAAGCGTATCGGCTCGGCATAACACAAAATAACAGTTTTACCGCCAAAGAAAAAGCGTTTATAATCGCAAATTACAAGAGTTATAATTTGCAAGAAATTGCAAGGGTATTAAACAGACCGAAAACGAGCGTGTGTAGATTTGCGAGAGAAAACGCCCTTGAAAGAACGGGGAAAAAGAAAAACCCGAATACTCTTAAACAGGGGGCTTGAATATGCCTAAAGAAGAATTTAAAATACATTACTTTTGCACGGCAAAAAAATGTGTATATCTGAAAAAGATAAACGACGAAACATATTTTTGCCCGTTCCCTCGTTGCGTGAATATGGTTAAACGCAAAATATCAACAGAGGGGGCGAAGAAATGACACTCAAAGAATTAAGCAGCGTGTATTACATAAGCAAGGAAATTGAAGAAATTGAGGACGAAATCGAGAAATTAAGAACAACCGCCGAAAAGATAACATCAGTTATCACGGATATGCCCCGAGGCGGGGGAGTTGCTGACAAGCTAACCGACACAGTTGCACAAATAGCAGATTATCAAACCGAGCTTGCTGACGCTCTTATAAGAAAAGCAAACGAGCAAATTAAAATAAGCAAGTATATTGAGGAAATCGAAGATATTACAACACGCTTAATTTTTAGATTGCGTTTTTTGTCGTTGCTACAATGGAATGATATAGCGTTTCGGGTGGGTGGAAACAATACCGAGGCAAGCTGCAAAATGATGTGTTACAGGCACATACGAAAGCAAAACGAACAAAAAACAGCCTCATAAACTTGTTACATATGTTACGCAAATATCTGATATTATTATAATGTCAAACAAAACAAAAGTTGAGCAAGGGTTTTGATTGTCTTTCATTTTGAGTATCCTTTCAAAAGATGTAGCAAAGAGCGATCTGATTAAATCGGGTCGCTTTTTGCTTTGTTTTTTAGGTGGTGAATTTATGAGCGTGATTAAATTACATACAGCAAACGAGCAACTTATATTTGATAGTAAACCCGTAATTACAAGCGGAAACATCAATATTGATAGTATAAGCGTAACACTTTGCGGGAATTGGCAAGAGGTTGGCGAGCTTGCTGATATTTGGGCGGTCTTTTATCGTGACGAAAACGAAAAGCTCAAAAGAAAGCTCGAAAACGGCTCTTGTCTGATACCGAGTGAAATGCTACTTGCAAGAGGCTTGTTTTATTTTGGTATATACGCCGAAAATAAAAACGGCGAAAAAGTCAAAACAAGTAAAAAAGTAGAGTATGAAGTTAAACAAGGCACACCGACAAAGGCAGAGGCAGAAAGTAATTTAATCAAAGCGGCAACGGCAGAAGTGGAAAAAACTCTTGAAACCTTGCTTGAAACAATAACGGGCGAAGATGTTGAAAACAAAACCGTTAATGAATTAGCCGCAGATATAAATATAAATCTCGGCGAGCTTGAAAAACTCATTGATGAAAGCGGGGTTATAGAGTATGACAATTCTTTCTAAAGTTAAAACGCTGATTGACTATGCAAAATGGGGTATGTTCATTTGTAAGGCTATAAACGGCGAGGTATCAGACAAAGCTTGCCCACCGAAAGCATTTTCAAATATGTATATAGGTAGATACCCCACACAGCTAACTATAAATAATTATATTTGGTTAAATTACACCAAAAAATTTTCAAGCCCGTATGTTACCGCCTTTGGCGGTAGTAATTGTTTGGGCTCGGTGGTTGAAGTAATTGATTTACCGAAATGTATAAATGTCGGTGAGTTTCAATGGTCGGGTGCTAACAACAGTTTGAAAGTGTTAAAACTTTCGGGAATAAAAAATATAATCAACTCAATTACACAGAATTGCACAGCATTGGAATATGTCGAATTTGGAGCTTTGACAGGTATGCCAACAATGTTATTTACAGGGTCACAAGCAACAATGAAAGAGCTTTATGTTGGTGAGGGAACGGCTTGTAATTTGTATTTTCACCAATGCCCGAATTTAATACAAGAATGTTTACACGACATCATAGACAATTTAGCAGACCTCACAGGCACGAAAGCCTATACGCTACAAATAGGTAATGACAATATTGCGAAACTGTCAGACGAATATACTACTAAATTACTTAATAAAAATTGGAAATTATTATAAAGGAGTTTTTTGTATGTTAAACACAATGCCGAATATACCAAACACAACGGTTGAGGTCGCTTTTGGCACAGCGTGGAAAATCACGGCAAATGTCGGATATGTATTTTATTGTTTGTCGAGTTATCCCGAGGGAACACCGCCCGAAGAAATAGCCTATTCACGCTTTGGCTATTTTCCGCAGTCGGTAGGGGCTGAATATCTTGAAAACGATATTGTCGTTGTTCCCGAAAGCGAAGTGCCCGAAAATCAGATTTACGGCACAACACCCGAAACAGAAAAAGCATAATTGAAAGGCTGAATTGTCTATGATGTTAGCACTATTATATAACATAGCAAATCTTTTGAGCTTATATACAGCGGTTGCGTTTTATTCAATAGCCGTACCTCTTGCGGAGCTGGGCGACACAATAAGCGGGTGGCTTATATGACAGTTGAGCAACTTGTAAAGTGGATAAAAGAACTCATTGAAGCGGGCGAGTTATGGAAATTCTACAAGTCCGCTGAATGGCGTAATTTATCCGCAGAGGTATTAAAAGAGCAACACAATGAATGTCAAGTATGTAAAGAGCAAGGCAGATATACAAGGGCTGATACAGTACATCATATTCAGTATGTAAGGAAACACCCCGAAACAGCCTTGAGCAAAACATACACATTCAAAGGCAAAGAGTACAGAAATCTAATAGCTATATGCAAGCCGTGTCATAACAAGGTACACACAGAGAAAGGCTTTAATAAAAAGCATAGTGCAAAGCCCTTGAATGAAGAACGGTGGTAAATAGCTATAATAAGCCGTACAAGCCCGAATAAGCAAAGATAATTACAGTAATGTAATTTGATTAAAAAAGAATTTAAAGGGCAAATACACGGCACAGCGTTGGCGATAGTCCCCCCTCTCAAAAAATCGAGTTGACGGGGGACTTTTGCAACGGCAGGGGGGGCATCACCTTTGGAGTAGATTCCCCACGGCGGTTTTTTAAAAGCTGCGGAAACAGCTCACAAGTCACACTCGCAGGGGCGAAAAATGATAAAACAGAAAGAAAAATTATCATTGATATACGGCGATTGTCTTGAGGTAATGCAAGAGATACCGCAAAAAAGCATTGATTTGATTTTGTGCGATCTACCATACGGCACAACAAATTGTAAATGGGATAATATTATTTCTTTTAATTTGTTGTGGCAACAATACGACCGAGTTATTAAAAATAACGGGGCTGTTGTCTTGTTTTCCGTTCAACCTTTTACAACAAAGTTGATACAAAGCAAATTCAAAGATTTTCGTTATTGTTGGTATTGGAAAAAGAACAATGTAACGGGCGGGCAATTTTCAAAAGTGCAACCAATGCGTTGTATTGAGGATATATGCGTATTTTACAAGAAAATGCCGACATATAACCCGCAGGGACTTATTGAATTAAAAAAGCATAAGTTTAACAAGGTAAATACAAAAACAACAATTTATAATTTCCGTGGCAATGGCAGCGTTCAGAAATACACGAACTATCCAAAACATTTAATTTGTTTTGCAAAAGACAAAACAAACTTTCACCCGACACAAAAGCCCGTTGCTCTTTTGGAGTATCTTATAAAAACATACACAAACGAGGGCGAAACCGTGCTTGATAATTGTATGGGTAGCGGTAGCACGGGCGAGGCTTGCTTGAACACAAACAGGCTTTTTATAGGAATTGAAAAAGAACTCAAATATTTTAACATAGCAAAAAATCGGCTTGAGCGTTGCAGTTGAGCCGAAGAAAAGGGAGCGATAATATGGCAGGGCAAAGACAGCCGATTGACCTTGTTATTGCAAAAGGGCGAAAGCACTTTACAAAGGCGGATATTGCGAAAAGACGGCAACAGGAATTAAATGTACCGTTTAAAGATATTGAAGCACCGCCGTACTTATCAAAAAAATTAACGGGCGAGTTTTACGATATAGCGTATAAATTGCTCGATATTGGCATAATGACAGAGCTTGACGAAAATTGTCTTGCTCATTATTTAATGTCGCAAGACCTTTATTTAAAATATACAAAAATAATAAATCAAGCGTTGAAAACAGGCGACATTGAAAGTGTGCAAAAATACGCTGCCACGCAAGATAAATTTTTCCGTCAATGCAGATCGGCGGCGTTAGATTTAGGGCTGACAATTTCAAGCCGTTGTAAGCTCGTTATTCCCGAAACCCTTGATGATGAAGAATTATAAAAAGTACAAATATATTGCCGATTATGCCAACAGCATTTTAAATAATGAAATCGAGCATTGCATTGAGCAACGGCAAATGATTGAAAATATCGTCATTCCTGTTTTTGAGAGGGACGATATTTTTTTTGATGAGGAAAAAGTCACAAAGGGGCTTGAGTTACAAAAATATTTTCCTTACAAGTTGCTTAAATGGGAAATATTTTTATTTGCTTTAATAGCGGGCGTACATTACACAAACGGTAATATCTTCTTTACAGATATTCGTATCATTATCGGACGAGGGAGCGGCAAGAACGGTTTTATTGACTTTTTGGCGTTCTATTTCCTATCCCCTATTCACGGAATACAAGGCTATAACATAGACATTCTTGCAAACACCGAGGCACAAGCAAAAGTAAGTTTCAATGATGTTTATAAATATATAACAAACCCGACAAACAAAAAGCACGAAAGAGCTTTACTTGCAAACTTTCACGCAACAAAAACAGAAATTACGGGCACAAAAACAAACTCTATTTTGCGTTATAATAGCTCGTCAAAGCGTGGTAAGGACAGCAAAAGAACGGGTTGTATTATCTATGACGAAAAGCACGAATACACCGACCCGACAAACATAAATACTTTACGCTCGGGCTTGGGTAAAGTGTGGTACGGTAGAGAAATAACAATATCAACAAACGGACATATCAGAGGGGCAGTATTTGACGATATGCTCACGCAGTCGCTTGACATTCTGAAAGAGTACAGCCCCGACAATAGAACTTTAATTTTTTATTGTCATATTGAGAGCGAGGACGAATGGGACAAGCCCGATAAATGGGTTAAAGCAATCCCGTCAATAAATGATTTTCCGAGCTTGAGAGATACCCTTGAAAAAGAAGTCAAAGATATGCCGTACAATATGACATATTTCCCCGAGTATATGGCAAAGCGTATGAATTACCCTATCGGTAACAAAGACGAAGAGGTTGCAGCGTGGGACGATATACTTGCAACTAATCAAGAGTTGATTGACCTTGAGGGGCAAAGCTGCGTTGCAGGCGTTGACTTTTCAAAGACAAACGACTTTGTTGCAGCGGGCTTGTTATTCAAGAAAGACGGCAAGCGTTATTTTATCGGGCACGGTTGGGTGTGCAGATCGTCAAAAGATTTAATGGGAATTAAAGCCCCTCTCAACGAATGGGCGGAGCGTGGATTGATAACTTTTGTTGATGATGTAGAAATACCCGCCGAGCTTGTCACGGATTGGCTTGTCGGTATGGGCGAAAAACATATCATTGAAAAAGTTGCGATTGACAGTTTTAGATTTTCATTTTTTAACCTTGCTTTAAAAAAGATAGGTTTTGACGCTTACGAGCTTAAAAATGTAAAGCTAATACGAAAAAGCGACATAATGCGAAATGCAATTATAGTTAATTCAATTTTTGTTAATCACTTGCTGGCGGTAGGTGATAACCCGTTTTTTCGTTGGTGTACCAACAACACAAAGAAAGTGACAGACAACAGAGGCAACATTGATTATGCAAAAATCGAGGCTAAATATCGCAAAAACGATTTATTTATGGCTTTCGCTGCCGCTGTTTGTATAGAGGACGAAATCAAAGAAGAGGTCGGCTTTGACATATTGCCGCCTCTTTCTTTTTAGTGGGGTGAGAATATGGCAGTAAATAACGGATTGCGAAATTTTCTTGACCGATTTTTCGGCTCAAAAGACAGAATAACAATAAATGCGGTTACAGCAGGCGGAACGGCTGAAACTTGGTATTACGAGCTTGCAATTAAAACGGCGGTGAGCTTGATTGCAAATGTTATCGGCAAATGCGAGTTTAAAACATATTACAACAACGAGCTCAACGACAAGAGCGTTGAATATTACCGTTGGAATGTTGCACCGAATAAAAACCAAAACGCAAGCGAATTTAAACACCGTATTATTGAGGAATTGCTTTTGACGGGTGAGTGTCTTGTTGTTGAAGTAGGCAAAGAGCTTTTTGTTGCTGATAGCTTTAGCAAAGAAACGGACGGCGTAAAGCCGTATGTATTTGCTTGTGTGAGCGTTGAGGGTGCACAGCTTAATAAGAAGTTTAAGCGTTCAGATGTTTTGTATTACAAACTTGACGGCTTTGACCTTAAACCGCTTTTATCGGGTGTGTGTGGCTCATATATTGACGCTTGGGCGGCGGCTTTCAGCAACTACAAACAAAAGAACTCAAGCAAATGGAAACTAAAAATTTCCTCGGCTGCAAGAGCTGACAAGCGATTTGCTGAAACATACCAACAGTTGACGCAACAGAATTTAAAACAATTCTTTGAAAAAAACAACGCCGTTTATCCCGAATATGACGGCTACGAATTAACCGAGGTAACAGGAAACGGCACGGCTGCGAGTGACGATATAACGAAGTTACGCAACGATATTTTTGCACTTGTAGCACAAACATATAAAACCCCCGTGTCGCTTTTAAGCGGGCAGATTGCGGGCGTTAAAGATGTTTTTGAAAGTTGGTTATCGGTTTGCATTGAGCCCATTACAACAATGTTGACCGACGAAAATAATAAACAGCTTTACGCTTTTGAAGATTGGCAGAGCGACAACTATATGCTTATTGATACTTCCCGTGTCAAGCATATTGATTTTGCCGCACTTGCAAACGCTATTGAAAAGTGTATATCGTCGGGCTCAATGAATGTTGACGAGGTGCGAACAATTATTCTCGGTCTTAATGCCTTGAATACCGAAGCTTCAAAGCGTTATTACATAACGAAAAACTTTGAAGCACTTGAGGCAGCGAGTGAGAAAGCAACCGATCAACCGACAACGGACGAAGAAACGGGCAAG
The DNA here is from genome assembly GCA_045546275.1 of Clostridia bacterium. Taxonomy (GTDB): domain Bacteria; phylum Bacillota; class Clostridia; order UMGS1883; family UMGS1883; genus RGIG1927. The sequence continues at coordinate 14,495 of JAZQCM010000043.1, forward strand.
GGGGTGAGCGAGTGAACAAAAAGTATTATTCACTTGAAACAAACAACAATAAAGCTGTTTTGAACATTTACGGTGATATTACATCTTGCCCGTGGGGCGAGAGTGATGTATCAGCGTACAATCTCACACAGGAGCTTGACAAAATCAATGCAAATGTAATTGAGGTTTATATCAATTCATACGGCGGCGAATGTGCCGAGGGTATTGCTATTTATAACGCTTTGAAACGACATAAGGCAAAAATCAAAACTTATGTTGACGGGTTTGCCTGCTCTATTGCGTCAGTTGTCGCAATGGCGGGTGATGAGCGTTATATGTACCCGACAAGCCTCTTGATGATACATAATGCGTGGACTTTCACAGGCGGAAACGCTAACGATTTACGCAAAGAGGCGGACACCCTCGAAACAATAACAGAAAGCTCCATAAAGGCTTACGAAAGTGTTGCAAACATAAGCCGTGACGAGATAAAAGCCTTAATGGACGCCGAAACTTGGTTGACAGCTAATGAGGCACTTGAAAAGGGCTTTATTACTGAAATATTAGCCGAAACGGCAAACGAAAAAGCAAGTCAGAGCGTGCGAAAGGCGGTGTATCAAATGGCAAAGTCCCTCAATGAAGCGGGCGAAATGAGCGAAATCCTTAAAAAGTTGGACGAATTGAGTGCAAAAGTTGACGAAATATGCGACAAGATTGCACCCGAAAAGCCGACAGAGGCAGAGGAAGAGCCCGAAAACGAGCCCGAAAAGGACGAGGAAACAGGCAACGAGCCCGAAAAGGACGGCGAAGAGCCTGCCCCCGAAAACCCCGAAACCGAGGAAGAGGAAGAAACCGACCCCGAGGAAGAGGAAAAGGACGACACAAAGGGCGATAACCCCTTTATGAATTTCTTAAAAACAATTTCAAAATGAGAAAAGAGGTAAAAAATTATGAAAAATCTTGACATTTTCAGAACAAAGCAGAAAGAAGCAGCCGCAGCAATGCAGAAAGCAATGACAAGCGGCGACGAAAAGCAGATCATAGCAGCTTGGGAAAGTTTTCAGCAGGCTGTTGCCGACACAGTAAAGGCAGATTTTGCCGAGGCTGAACTTTTGCACGATAGCCGTGTACTTGAGCAGCGTGGCGTAAGACAGCTCACAAAGGCAGAAACCGAATATTGGGAAAAGTTTATTGAAGCCTCAAAGTCACAGAACTACAAGCAGGCAATCGCAAATATTGATGTCTCATTCCCCGAAACAATCATTGAAGATGTTTACAAAGAGCTTAAACAGGCTCACCCCCTGCTTGAAAAAATCAATTTTCAGAATGTCGCTATACTTACAAAGTGGATTTTGAGCGATCATTCAACACAGCGTGCCGTATGGGGTGAAATCAACGGCGAAATTACAAAGGAAATCGAGGGTGCTCTCAAGAAAATTGACCTTGTTGCAAACAAGCTCTCAGCATTTATGGTTGTTCCCCTTGATATGTTGCAGCTCGGTGCTCGCTTCATTGATAACTATGTCAGAATGCTTCTTGTTGAGGCAATCGCACTCGGTCTTGAGTACGGTATCGTTAAGGGTACAGGCGTAAACGAGCCTATCGGTCTTATTCGTGATATTCACGAGGGCGTTTCTTTCAACACAGAAACAGGCTATCCCGCAAAAGAAAAGATTGCAGTTAAAGACTTTACACCCGCAAATTACGGCGACTTGCTTGCTCGTCTTGCAAAGACAGAAAAGGGCAACTCAAGAAGAATTACAAGCGTAATGCTTATTTGCAATCAGTCTGAATACTTCAAAAAGATTATGCCCGCAACAACTGTACTCGGTGACAACGGACTTTATACAGGCAATGTGTTCCCGTTCCCTACAGATGTTGTAATTTCAAACGAGCTTGAGGATAACGAGGCAATCCTTTGCTTGCCCGAAGAATATTTCTTCGGTCTTGGCTCAGACAAAAAGGGTGCTATTGAGTATTCTGACGAGTTTAAATTCCTTGAGGACGCAAGAACATACAAAATCAAAATGCACGGTAACGGCAGAGCTTACGACAACACCGTTGCTCTTTACCTTGATATTACCGATATTGACCCCGCTTTCATTACTGTTAAGAATGTAGCGGCAGAGGCTTAAAGGGGAGCTAACCAATGAACAACACCGTACTTGAGAGCCTGCTTGTTGAAGCTCGTAACGAGGTTCAAGTTACTTGGGCGGACGAGGAAACCAACAAAAGGTTAATGCGTTATATACAAAACGGCTCACGCTTAATTAAAAAGCATTGCGGCGTTGATGATGAGGACTTACAAGAGGGCGGAAAAGCAAACGCCCTCTTGCTTGCTTATGTACGGCGAGCATTTGACGGCGATATATCGGGCTTTGTCAATGACTATCTCGGCGAAATTGTTGACTTGCAACAGGAAAAAGAGGTAAGCGATTATGAAGCAGAAACCGAAAGTGTATAACGACGGCGTTTGTCAAATTGTACTCTCTAAAGGTAGCAAAGTGAGCGACTTTGCCGCCCGTAAAAATGACAGGGTAAAAGAAGATTTTGAGATCCTTTATACCCTGCCTTTTGCCGAAATGTCACGCCGTGAGCAGGACCTTGAATTTTGCGAGGCAATGGGACGCTCACTAACTTTAAAAATAAAAACAAGGCTTGTCCCGAATGTCAAAAGTCAGCACAATGTTATTGAACTTGCTGCGAACAAGAGTACATTGTACTCAATTATTAACGCTGACCCCGACAGGAAAAACGACGAGCTTTATTTATACCTTGAAGAGGTGAGAGAACTTGCTTAACAAGATACGAGCCGCACTTGAAACATTTGATTTGCCCGCACATTACGGCAAAGTCCCGAAAAAAGCGGACGATTGGAATTATTTTGTTTTTAACCGTGCAAGATTGAAAAAAAGTGGCACAAACGGGCGAGATTTTAATTATTATTACCGAATAGGCATAATAATGGAAAATTATATCCCCGAGGGCTTTGAGATTGAAGTTATTAAAAAAATAACAGAGGCGACGGGAATGCGACTTGCTGACGGTGACATTTTATTTGAGTATGTGTTTAAAGACAACACCGAGCTTGTTTGTGAAATGGCTGTTATTTATTTCACAAAGGCGGTTAAGGGGTGCAATGTATGAGCGTTACATATTCGCTTAATGCCGAGCAACTTGATGAGTTAATAAATGCCGTTGAAAATGACGCAGAGGCAGCAGAAATAGCAATTACAAACTACCTTGCGACAGACGGACAAAGACTTATAAAATCGTCAATCGAAAATTTAATACCTGTTTCAAACAGGCAAAAGAAACACGCAAAAACAAGCAACCCATTACAACACGACACTTATAATATGAGCGTCGTTATTTATCCGAAAAAACCCTTTTATTATTTGTATTATGTAGATCAAGCACAAGGAACGAGCCGAGGCAAACAGCCCGCCGATTTTATGGAGCGAGGTCTTGAGCAAGTCGTTGAGCCTTTGTTCAATGATATGCTACAAACATTTAATGAGGTATTTAATTAACAAAAAAGGTGGTAAGAAAAATGGCAACAAATATCGAGCAGTTTTCTGAATTTGAAGTAAAAGAAAGTCACGCTAAATTTGCAGACGGTGAGGCAATGCCCCTCGGTTGCGTTGGCTCTCTTGAGGAAACTTTGAATGTTCGCACCGTTACAAAGAAATGTGAGGGCGTTCTTAAAAAGAGCGTTACCCGTTCAGACGGTAGCGGCGAAATTAAATTTACAATGCATATGCGTTGGGAAGTGTTTAAAAACGCTTTTGGTCTTATTTCTGACGGTCTCAAAGCAGGCGTTTACGCTTACGGCACAGGCTCAAGACACAAAGAGTTTTGCTATACCGCAAAAGTTCTTGACGAGGACGGCAATGTAAAATACAAAGCATATCCTAAATGTTGCGTATCAACAGGCATTGCAACAAAGATTGAGAACGGTGCGGAAGAGGTCGCAGAAATCGAAGTTACAGCCGCCGTATTTGCAGACGCAAAGGGCAACTGTATGTACCAGGCATTCGACAGCGAGGTTGACGAAACCGTAAAAGCGGGTTGGATTGAAAACTTTACACCCGATCTTGTCGAAGCAACAGCATAATTAAAAAATGCAGAGGGAGTAAACAACAATGGAAAAAATAACATCAAGTCTTGAAGAATTAACACTCAATGACGGCGTAACCGTCACACTCACAATGAATTTTGCGAGGTTGCTTTATTTGAGAGGTCACGGCAAAGAAAAGGAAGTTGCGGCGGGTATGGCAATGCTCAACTCAAAAGAGCTTGATATGCTTGATTGCCCTAAACTCTTTTATTGTGCGTACCTTTGTGCAAACGAAGAGCCTGCATATACATATGAAGAATTTACGGCGTTAATTCCGTTTGACCTTGAGATATGTGCAAAGTTGTTTCAAAAATTAACTACAAGTAAAAAAAAATAGCGTTCCGCGAGGCGTTTAAATGTAGTAAACCGAAAACCCGTATTAAATTACCGAAATTCGAGCTTGAGGATATAGAGGACTATTATACCTACTATGTTCATATTTTGGGATTTGATACGGGGCTTTTTTGGTATGCGGACATTTCTTTTTTGCGGAGCGTTAGCGAAAATAACGCCGCTTTTGATAATTTTGTCAATTATCAGCAAGAAAAGGTGTTAAATTCGAGGTGATATTATGGCAAAAAAGACGCAAGCACAGATTGAATTTTCAGCGGTAACGAAAGAGTTTGACGCAGGCGTTAAAAGTATGAACGCACAGCTTAAAACATTCGGTAACGAGCTGAAACTTAATAGCACACAGTTAAAGGGCAATGCCGACGACGTGGGGCTTTTGCAAGATAGACAAAAGATTTTACAATCAGAGCTTGAAGCCTCAAAAACAAAAGTAAGTTTACAAGAGCAGGCACTTGCAAAATGCAAAGAAATGCTCGGCGAAAATTCCGTTGAGTATAGGAATTTGACAAACTCATTGTTGCAAGCTAAAAATCAGCAGGCAGCTATTGAGAATGAAATACAGAAAACAGAAAAGGCACTTGCAAACGCCTCGCAAGAAACACAACAGGCGGCGAGTGCGTGGGATAAACTTTCAAAAGAAATCGACGAACAAGAGAGCGAATTGTCAAAGCTCTCACAGGAATATAAAGAAGTTGTACTCTCACAGGGTAAAGGCTCAAAAGAGGCGAAAGAGCTTGAGGGCAAAATAAACGCCCTCAACAGCGAACTCAAAGAGAACAAAGCCGAAATGAAAAAGGCAGACGACGCAGCCGACGAATTGACAAAATCCCTTGATAAACTCGGTGAAGAGGCAAAGGACACGGGCGACGGATTTACAATCGGCAAAGGTGCGATTGCGAGTTTTATCGGTAACGGTTTATCAAGTCTTACAAGCTCTATCGGTGAGGGTATTTCTACCCTTACGGGGTTAAGTGAAGAAACAAAAGAATACCGCACCGAAATGGCAAAACTTGACGCCGCTTTTGCGGAAACGGGCTTTTCATCAGATCAAGCAAAAGAAGCATATACAAACCTTTACGCCGTGCTTGGTGATGAGGGGCAAGCAGTAGAGGCAACAAATTTTCTTGCTCAATTATGCGACAACGAGCAACAACTTGCAGATTGGACGACGATTTGCACAGGAGTTTACGGAAAATTCGGTGCGTCTTTACCCGTTGAGGGTCTTGTTGAAGCTGCAAACGAAACAGCAAAATGCGGAGCTGTTACGGGTGGCTTGGCTGACGCCTTGAATTGGGTGTCAATGGACGCTTTCGGTTGGAAAATGACTTTAGGCGAAAACACAAAAGCTCTTGAAGCGTTTGAAAAAGCAACAAAAGAAGGTGCAACGCAAGAAGAGGCTTTTAATGCAGCTCTTGAAACTTGTTCAACAGAGCAAGAGAGAGCAGCTTTAATAACAACTACACTCAATGGCATATATGGCGACACGGCGGCAGAATTTGAAGCAACGAACAAAAGCGTTATTGACGCAAACAAAGCACAGGCGGACTATACCGCAACAATGGCGGCTTTCGGTGAAAAGGTCGAGCCGATAACAACAGCCGTTAAACAGGGCTTTAATGGCTTGTTGCAAGAGGTTTTGGGACTTACCGAGGGAGCAGATATTGAGGGCTTTACTTCCGCTATTCAAAGCGGCTTTGCAACCGTCAAAGACACAGTTTTACCCGCAGTTGTTGAGGCTTTCGGCAAATTAAAAGACGCTTGGCAATGGTTGAGCGAGCACACGGGACTTTTAACAGCGGTTGCAACTGTTATCGGCGTTATAACAACAGCAATCACGGCTTATAACATAGTGCAGGGCATTAAAACGGCAATGGACGCAGCGAATGTTACAACTGTTTGGGGCTTGGTTGCGGCTCATATAGCACAGGCGGCGGCGGCAATGGCAGCAATAGCACCGTACATTTTAATTGTTGCGGCTATTGCGGCGGTTATTGCTATTATTGTTCTTTGCGTTAAGCATTGGGACAAAATCGTAGAGGCGGTTAAAAATTGTTGGGAATCCGTGAAAAAAAACCTTTCACAATGGGGCTCTTGGATAAACGAAAATGTTATACAACCCGTAGTAAACTTTTTTAAGGGGCTATGGGACGGTATCGTAAATATTTTTAAGTCAATTATTGAATGGGTTAAAAATAATTGGAAGTCGATTGTATTATTTCTCGTAAATCCGTTTGCAGGCGTTTTTAACTACCTATACGAAAATTTTGAGGGTTTCAGAAACTTTATAAATAATATCGTAACATCAATTAAAAACTTTTTTATTGATATGTGGAACGGTATAAAACAAGTATGGGAATGGATATGCAACGCCGTACAAGTAGCGATAATGTTTATTGCCGAAATAATAAAGGCGGCTTTTAATATTATCACCCTGCCTTTCCGTTTTATTTGGGAAAATTGCAAAGAGTATGTATTTGCTGCGTGGGAATGGATAAAGGAAAAAGTCACAACAGCAATTAACGCCGTTAAAACCGTTATTACAACGGTTATGAATGCAATTAAAAATTTCTTTTCTACCGTGTGGAATGGCATTAAAAATGTCTTTACTACCGTTTGGAATGCAATTGTTGGTTTTATTTCACCTATTGTAAATAAAATCAAATCAATAATTACAACAGCGTTTAACAATGTTAAAACCGCAGTAACAACAATATTCAATGCGGTGAAATCGGTTGTTACAACTGTTTGGAATGCTATTAAAACAGCAATTACAACCGTTGTAAATTCAATCAAGAGCGTAATATCAACCGTATTTAATGCGATTAAATCAACAGTAACAAGCATTTTTAACGCCGTGAAATCCGTTGTTACAAGTGTTTGGAATAGCATTAAAAACGCAATATCAAATGTTGTTAATGCTATCAAAACAAAAATAACGAGCGTGTTTAATAGCGTAAAAAGCACCGTTACGGGAGTTTTTAACGGTATTAAATCAACAGCGTCGAGCGTGTGGAATGGTATTAAAAACGCAATTACAAAACCGATTGAGCAGGCAAAAAACAAGGTAAAGAGCGTTGTTGACAGCATTAAAAATCTGTTTAACAATATGAAACTCAAATTCCCGAAAATTAAAATGCCTCATTTCTCGGTAAAGGGTAAATTTAGCCTTGACCCGCCTCAAGTCCCGAAATTGTCTATTTCTTGGCACGCAAAGGGCGGTTTGTTCACAAAGCCGACAATATTTGCAAATGGATTTGGCGAAGCGGGTCACGAGTACGCAATCCCGCTCAATGAGCGATCTGTTGCACCGTTGGCGGCTATGATAACAAAACTTGAAAGAGGCAATATTGCAAACGCAATTGACGCAATGGCGGGCAGGCTTGAGCAACTTATTGACCGCAAAATTGAGGTTGCTCTTAATGTTGACGGGCATACACTTGCAACCGCAACCGCCTCGTATTCTGACGAGGTAGGCGGCACAAGATACGAGTTAATAAATAGGGGGTTAGCAATCAAATGAGCATAATTTTTAAAGGCAAAAACAGCGAGCTTGATTTTGATATTTACCCCGCTAAAAAAGACTTGTCACCGCCGAAAAAGAAACGAATAACTGAAACTGTCCCCTTTATGAATGGGGCGTGGGATTTTTCAAAAATCGGTGGCAAACAGTATTACGAGAGCCGTATTTGCAAATATGAGTTTGATATTATCGGCAACACAAAAGAGGAAATGAACGAAATTGCAAAAGCGGTTACGCATTGGCTCACGGTTGATTGTGAGGGCGAAAGCTTAACAGACACCGACATTGCAGATTTTCACTTTGTTGTTATCAATTCTGACGCTTCATTCGCAGAGGACGGCTTACAAGGTTTATTAACGGTTGAGTTTGAGTGTGAGCCGTTTATGGTAGTGCACAACGACACTAAAAAAATGACAATAGTCGGTGAGCCGATTGATTTTGTTTTAAAAAATCGAGGTTGCGAGCCTGCCCTTGTAACATTTTATTCAAAATCTAATATGATTTTGGAAGTTGACGGCACAACTTACGAAGTGACAAGCGACAGCATAGGAACATACCACAACGACTTTTTAACTTTGCCAATGGGTGAAACGGTGGTAAAAATAACGGCAGTTAGTGACCCGCAAAACGCCCGCTTTATATGGGACGAGGTGAGCTTATAAATGTTTGAAGTTTATATCACAAATAACGGTTTATCTCGTCGCATTAACGGCAGTTTAACCAAAAACCGAATTAACGGCACTATTACGCAAGGCGTCGGGGAAATCGACAGCTTTGCGTTTTCTATTTACCCGAATAATGAGGGTTACGACGACATACAAAGCCGTCAAACCCTCATAACGGCGGTAAATGAAACGACACAAAGAGTTGATTTTGACGGCAGGGTTTTACTTGCGGTTGAAAAAATGGATACAAGCGGATTGATTTATAAAGAAGTCACCGCCGAAAGCTGCCTCGGTTATTTGCAAGACAGCATACAGCCGTACACAGCAGAGGCAAATTACCTCTTGAATGATTTTATTGACCTTGTATTAAGCAATCACAACGCACAAGTTGAGGCATACAAGCGAATTTACAGGGGCAATGTTGATGTTGTTACCAATAGCGAGGGCACAGTTTATAAAAACCTTAACTATCAAACAACATTTAATATTTTAAAAGAAAAGCTCGTCAATGAGTTTGGCGGTGAGCTTTCAATCCGCCGTGTTGACGGGGTGCTTTACCTCGATTATTTGAAAGAGGGCGGCACAACAAGAGCGACAAAAATTAAACTCGGTCGCAATTTACAGAGTTTAACCCGTGAAATAAATCCCTTGAGTGTTATAACCCGTGTTATTCCTCTCGGTGCAAAAATCAAAGCTATCTCAACCGACGACGAGGGCAATACAACCGAAACGGAAACAGAGGAACGCTTGACAATTAAGGGGTACAACGGGCTTGAGGTTGATTATATCGACGACGAGGAAAAAATTAAAGCATACGGCGTTGTATGCGGAGTTATTGAGTTTTCAGATGTAACCGAGCAAAGCAATTTATACAATAAAGCGGTTGATTGGCAAAAAAACAATAATTTGATTATTAAAAAGCACACATTGACCGCCCTCGATCTGAAAGAAATCGGACAGGATATTGACGGCTTTTATTGCGGGGATAAATACCCCGTTGAAAATCCGTTAATGAATGTCAACGAAACAATGCGAATTATCAAAAAAAGCATTGATATTAACGCAGCTTATAAGTCGTCAATAACAATCGGTGACAAAACAACGACATTGACACAGCTCACAAACCAAAACAACAACAGGCTTGATGTTGAAATAGGCGAAATAAAGGGCGAAATAAGCAATGTAAACGGCACGGTTGAGTTTATACAATCAACCTTTGAAAGCTCAATGACGACCCTCACACAAAGCCTCAACGACATTATTGCAACGGCTTTGAGTGAATACACAACAACGACAAATTTGCGGGAAATAATCGAAGAGTTACAAACGCAAATAACTGTAACAAGCTCAAGCGTTACAACGGAATTTACAAACAAGCTCACAGAGATACAAAACAACATTGACGGCACAATATCGTCAAAGTTTAAAGAGCTTTATGCGTATATCCGTGAGTATATGGACGAGAACGGCTTACCCGTTATTGAGCTCGGTAGTGAGCAAAGCAACCTCATTTGTCGTATAACATCTGAAAAAATCGCATTTTTGCAGAATGGTATTGAGGTCGCCTATATTTCAGACGATAAGCTCTTTATCACAGAGGCGGAAATATTAACGAGTATCATTATCGGTAATTTTGCGTTTAAACCCCGTGCAAATGGCAACTTGAGTTTTGTTAAAGTGAGGTAAAAAGAATGGCAACAAGCGGAAATTTTCAAAAAGCAATAACATCTTGGTTGAATTTGCGTGTTGAATGGGTTGCAAACTCTCAAAATGTATCAACAAATAAAACAAATTTAACCGTTACGGCTTATTTAGTGAGCACCGCCTCAAATGGCGTTATAAATTCAAGTGCAAGCAAAACAATAAATCTCACTATTAACGGCACAACTTACAGCTACTCAGCCGCAGGGCTCGCAAAAATATCGGGTAATCAAAAGAAAAAGCTCTTTTCAAAAACTGTTGATGTTGCACACAACGCAAACGGTACAAAAAGTTGCTCAATTTCTTGTATTTTTGGGCTTCAAGTAACGCTCGGCGGTCAATATTACAAAACAGCCGAAATAAGCGGAACGGCAACGCTCAACACTATACCGAGAGCGTCAAGCATTGCGAGCATAAGCGGCTCAACAATCGGCTCAAGTGTTACGGTTAATATTACCCCTGCGAGCTCGGCTTTTACTCACAAGGCATATTACACCGCACCGACACAGAGCAAGCTTGTTTCAATCGGTACAATGGCGGCGGGCGTTAATTCCTTGAGCTTTACGCCCTCAATCAATGATTGCTCGTATATCCCGAATGCGACAAGCGGAACGGCAAAAATCACGCTTGAAACTTATAGCGGAACAACAAAGCTCGGCACAGTTACAAAGACATTTACGCTCAATGTCCCGTCAAGCATAAAGCCGTCAATATCCGCTTTGACAGTTGCCGAGGCGGTTGCGGGGCTTGCTTCAAAATTCGGTGTATATGTTCAGACGAAATCAAAGGCAAAAGTTACAATCACGGCGGCGGGCTCGCAGGGCTCAACGATCAAGTCATACACAACGACATTGATAAACGGCTCAACCGTTCTCACATATAACGGGGCGAGCTTTACAAGCGGTTTACTTTCTTTGACGGGGACATACACAGTAAAAACAGTTGTTACAGATAGCCGAGGACGCACGGCGGAAAAATCAACATCAATAACAGTTGAGCCGTATTTCTCGCCTATGTTATTTGAGCTTACTGTTTCGCGTTGGGATTTAGAAAAGAACTTGCCCGACGACGAGGGCGAATATTTGCATTATACAGCAATAACAAAAATTGCCCCCGTAAAAGACAAAAACACAAAGCTTTATAAAATGGAATATAGGCAATCGGGGTCGAGCGAGTGGCTTACTTTGTTTGATTGGAAAGACACAGAAAGCTATGAAATGCGAGCTTTTACCACTTATGAAGAGCAAACATTCAGCCCCGATAATGCGTATGAAGTGCGAGTATCTGTAAAAGACTATTTCACCGCTGACAACCCCGCAACCAAAACCGCAAAATTGGCGACGGCTCGCACAGTTTTCGATATTTTGGCAGACGGTACGGGTATTTGTTTCGGTGGCGTTGCAAGTTTATCTAATACCGCCGAATTTGTAATGAAAACAAAAAAGACAAACGGCGAAACAAATATTGTTGCCGAAAAAAGCAACAATTTAAACGACCTCACGCAACCGAATATTTATGTAAGTGTCAACAAAGGCACGGAAACATACGAAAACGCCCCCGTCGGCTTAACGGGTACATTTACAGTTGAGGTAATGAGTGCGGGTGCAGAGGGGCAGCTTTTACAGCGTTTAACTTCTTGCAGTAAAACTGACCCGAATGTTTATACACGCCTATATTATCAAGGCACTTGGGGCAAATGGATAAGACAATTTGAAGTGTTGCTCTACAATAACGCCTCGGGCTCAACGGGTACAATAACATTAAACGAAAGCGTTGAAAACTTTGAGTATATTGAGATATTTTTCACTGATAACAATAACAAAGTCGGGGGAAGTGTCAAAGTATACAGCCCGAACGGCAAAACAGCCTCTTTGTGTATCGTTGAGGCGGGTAGTGCGGTAACAACCTATTTCCGCCGTACATCATACGCAATCAGCGGTACAACATTAACACCCGACACAGCGAATGCGGGTTATGTGAGAATAAGCACCGCAACGCCCTCGCATACAGGCGGCACAAATTACATTAAAATTGTCCGTGTTGTAGGCTTTGAGCGTGGCTTTATGTAAAGGGGTGATCTGATATGAACGAAATAACAGCCCTCACAGCTTTACTTGCTGAATTGGTCGCCCTCGTTGGCGTTGTTGCACCGATATTCGGGAAAATGCACAAGCTGTCAGAGGGCACAAAATGTCAGTTGCGTAGTGAAATGTTGCGTATTTATTATCACAACAGGGAAAAACGCACAATCCGTCAATACGAATATGAAAACTTTGTAATGCTTTATGAAGCATACAAGGCATTAAAGGGCAACTCATTCATTGACAAGATATATGCAGAGGTCAAAGAGTGGGAAGTTGTCAGCTAAATTATATGAGGTGATTTATTATGTTTGAAACATTTGTAAATGAATACGGCACAACTTTGATTTATACCGTATTAACGGCAATTCTCGGTTTTATTGGTATTGCAATCAAAAATTTGCTTGAGCGTTTTGTCAATGACAAACGCAAGCAGAAAATTGTTGAAACTTGCGTAAATGCTGCCGAGCAGATTTACAAAGAGCTCAAAGGCAACGCAAAGCTTGAAAAAGTCAAAGAAAATATTGTTGCTATGCTTAACGAGCAGGGCTTGACTATTTCTGAGCTTGAAATGGATATGCTCATTGAGGCGGCAGTTGCTGAAATGAATAAACAAATTAAAAAGGACGGTGCAGACAATGGCAAAAACTAACACGGGACTTATTGCATACGCAAAAGCACATCTCGGTCAGCCTTATTGGTACGGAACATTCGGGCAGACGGGCACGGCTTCACTTCTTGAAAGCAAAGCCCGACAATACCCCTCTTTTTATACCTCGGCTCGACTTGCAAAGGCTCGCACACAGTACGGCAAAAGGGTGCACGATTGTGTCGGATTGATTAAGGGCTATTTGTGGAGCGAAAACAATACAGCAACACCAAAATACAACGCCTCACAAGATGTATCAGCCAATAGAATGCGTTCATTGTGCAAGGAAAGCGGAAAAATGAACACATTACCCGAGCTTGCGGGCGTTCTTGTATTTATGGACGGTCACGTCGGCATTTATGAGGGCAACGGCAATGTGATTGAGTGTACTGTCAATTACGGTGGCGGCGTTGTTCGTACAAAGCTGTCACAACGCAAATGGACTTCTTGGGGCAAATGCCCGTTTATTACGTACGAGGCAACAAAGACCCCGACAAAAGCAGAAAAACCCGTTACAAAGCCCGTGACAGGCTCACAGAGCACCAAAAACGATAGCTTTTTACCCGCAAGAGGTTATTTCAAGAAAGGTGACAAGGGCGAAAATGTAAAAAAGATTAACGATTTTTATTACAAAGTTTTCCCGTCATACGCAAAGACCTTGAAACGCAACAAAGAAGATGTAAAAGGCAATTTGTTCGGCGTTAATACCGAGGCGTGGACAAAAGAATTTCAGAAACGCACAGGGCTTGAGGCTGACGGCTATATTGGCAAGCTCACCCTCGCAAAGCTCGTTGAATTTGGATTTAAAAAATAATAACTACACAGCCCCTTGCTTTTGCAGGGGGCTTTATTTTTTTGCCTTTTTTCGGGTAGTAGCAAACTTATTAAAATAAGTCAAGAATATTCATAATATTGCTAAAAAACATCATTGTAAAATTATACCAGCGGGTATATAATATAGTCATAGCAAGGGGGAACACCCCACAACGAAAGGAAGTAAACAAAATGAAATTTATTATTGAAAAGGTAGCAAATATGGTTTTTATCACAAGCGATTGCGGAACAGTTTTTAATGCGTGGGACGAACACGAATTTACAGAAAGAAAGCTCAATAACGCAATGAATAGAATTAACAAAAACCTTTGTGGCAGAGCAATTTTTGATAGAAAGTTTTAAGAGCGAATAAAATGAAAAAATGTAAATTTTGCGGTAGAGAGGTACACACAGAAAAGTACCTCTCTACAAAAGAAAACAACTTTACTTGCGGTCAATGCACATCTTATTGTACGAAAAAGTGCGAGTTAGGAAAAAGCGGAAAAGTGCAAGGGTGGCACTTTGAGCCGTGTTTAAGTTGTGAAAAAAACCCTTATAACCAATAGCCGAGGGCGGCGGCAATACCGCCCGAATATTTGAAAGGATAGGTAAGAACAATGACAATGTACAAAGCTGACTATGCAGACGAGGAATTTGAAATTATTGATTGTTGCGAAACTGACACACAGGCAATGAGAGAGGCTTATAAATTCGAGAGCGTTCACGGGGATTTATTTAATCTTTTTGAGATTGACGAAAATTATAACGAAATAAGGACTATATTTTAAAGAAAGGAAATAAGGAAATGAACATTAACGAAATCACCGCAGGAATGACACAGCAAGAAAAAGACATTTATTTTGCACATCAAGAAAAAAGGCACAGGGAAGAACAAGAGAAAATTGAACTTGAAAAAGCACAGTTAAAAACCTATAAAGAAAAACTCATTGAGGATATTTTGAAAGATAATAAAAAATTCACCTTTGAGGAATTAAAATCAATGTCAATAAGAACGCTCGAAAGGATTTTTTAAGGGGGGAGTTAAATGAAACAAATAGAAATAAAAACTATTCAAGAAGCTAAAAAGATTATTCCGCCGCTTGAAATTATCCGAATTGCTTTAATGCTCAAACAAGGGGAAACAGTAACACTCATTGACGAGGAAACGCAAACGGAATACATATTTAAACCACAAGAGAAAAAGGGGGTGTAAAAATGGATAATAAAAAGCCTGCAAGCAAAAACAAACAGCGTTATATAAAACAATATGACGCAGAGCATTACGACGAGGTACGGCTTTACGCCCTGCCGAAAGGCACAAAAGAAAAAGTAAAAGTAGCAGCCGAAAAAGCGGGCAAGAGCGTGAGTGCTTTTGTGTATGATCTGATAAAAGATAAGATTTAGAGAGGTAACACAAATATGTTTAATGAACAAATGAAAATAAAGGGTTTACAGGGTATGTATAAAATCGGTGACATTATCGAAATAAACTCTCGTAAATGGGTAGTTACAGCCTTTACACACCCGCCGACAATTTATAAGCTTGAGCCGCTTGAAAATGTGATTGCAAAAAAATACTATTATTGAAATACACGGCGAGCCCGTAACTCTTGCAGGGTATATAAAATATTTGAGTGAGGTGTCTTTTAATGGCTGAATATATCGAGCGTGAAAAGATATTAAATCATTTAGAAGAAACAAAGGCGGGAATAAAGACTCCTGCGTGGGAATGGTTAATTGACGAACTTTTAAAATGTTATAAAACATTCCCCGACACCGTAGATGTGGTTGAGGTTGTAAGGTGTAAGAATTGCATATACAGAGAAGATATAGAATGGTGTGCAATACACGGACACAAGATAGACAATACCGATTTTTGCAATTACGGAAAAGTAAAGACATAAAAAAGGGGGTTACAGCGTTAAAGCCGTAACCCTTGATTTTATTGTGTTTTGTCAGTATATACAACATTGATGTGCTTATTCTGTTGGCGGTCAGATGG
>JAZQCM010000044.1:0-18581 GCA_045546275.1 Clostridia bacterium
CGAATGCCAATCAATATTTTTCAAAAAGAGGATTGACTCTCACGCTCCGTCATAGTGTATGCTTTTCTTGTGAGGTGATAAGATTGAAAATGCAAATCAAAGAATTCGCCGAATTTACGGGTGTAAGTGTGCGCACACTGCATTATTACGATGAAATAGGCTTGCTGTTGCCGGCCTTCGTTGACAAAACTACAGGCTATCGCTTTTACGATGAAAAATCTTTTCTTCGTATGCAAGAGATTCTCTTTTACCGTGAACTCGACTTTTCCTTAAAGAGCATTGGAGAGATTTTGTCATCCCCGAATTATGACAAAAGCAAGGCACTGAACGAGCAAAAACAACTTCTCACACTCAAAAAAAAGCGGTTAGAGCGGTTAATTTCTGCTATTGACGGTGCCGTGAAAGGAGAAAACGTTATGACAGCATTCGATAACAGCGAATTTGAAAAATACAAGGCTGAAGCCAAAGAAAAATGGGGTAAAACGGATGCGTACAAGGAACACGCAGAACGGACTAAGGATTACTCCAAACAGAAGTGGAATGAAATTGCCGAGGGAATGGACCATATTATGGCAGAGTTTGCACTCTGCATGAAAAAGGACGAAAGTCCTAATTCCGCTAAAGCACAAAGCCTTGTAAAAATGTTGCAGAACTATATTACTGAGAATTACTATCTTTGTACAAACGAAATTTTGGCAGGTCTCGGTCAGATGTATGTAGCGGACGAACGCTTTATGAACAATATTGATAAGCACGCTGATGGTACAGCAGCGTTTATCTGTGAAGCAATAGAAGTCTATTGCCGCAAGTAAATTCCAGTTTATAAGGCAAAATAAAAAGCACTGTAATCGTGATTGATTACAGTGCTTTGTGTTATTATTCGTAAATATCCCTTCGGAGACCTACGTTTAACATAGAATGGTCTAATTATTCAAATCTTTTAAAGCTCTTTGGGTGAATTCTAATTTGTATTTCATTGCAAATTAAGTTCCATTTCCACATCATCGAGAGAATAGGTAACGGGATTTTCTCTATACTCTGCCATAGCCTTATCGAACATTTCTAAGTCATACTCAGTTTCGATGCGGTCCATGACAGCCTGCCTTATAAGGTCTGATACGGAAAGCTTATTAAGCTCTGCATATTTTTTGATAAGCAATGCGTCTTCTTCATTTAATCTTAAAGAAATAGTCATGGTCAGCACTTCCTTTCTGTATCACATTGTATTACAGGCAAGTGTGCTTTGTAAATAGTATTTGCAAGATTATTGAAAATATTTTAATGTTACTTGCGGGCAGGTTTTACATTTACGGCAGGGTTTATGTTGCCGTCGATTGTGCCGTGTTCTTCTTCAAACTTTTTGATGTTTTCACGGATAAGGACAAGGACATGGCTATTTACGCTGCGACCTTCATAGTCGGCTACATAGCCAAGCTTTTCTAACATTTCTTCTTCAATACGGATTGATACACTCTTAATAGCCATATAGACACCCCTAAATGAATATATTGTATGTTTATTTTAGGATGATTATGTGGTAAAATGTTTTGAATAGATATACAATATATCTAAAATATTTTCAAAGGGTGTTTACGGTGAGTTTGAAGAGATGTTGTTTTGCAGGGCATAACGAAACATACGGCGATGAAGTTAAACAGAAGATAAAAGAAATTGCAATAAAGCTGATTGAAGAAAATAGTGTAGTTGAATTTTGGGTGGGGAACTATGGTGGGTTTGACAGATGTGCTGCATCGGCAATAAGAGAGGTGAAGAAAACATATCCACACATTAAGATAGTGCTTGTGTTGCCATATGTGACTAAGGCAGTGAGTGACTACAAAGAAGAATATTACGAAAAATATGATGCAATAGTTATGGCAGATATTCCGGAGAAAACGCCTGCGAGGGTGAGAATAATAAAAGCCAATGAGTATATGGTTGATAACTGCGACTTTATGATTTGCAATGTTGAACACTCCTGGGGCGGTGCGGCGAGGACAATGGAGTATGCGAAAAGGAAGGGGAAGAAAATTTATAGTGCAAACGCAAACAAATGTTCGCAAAACTATTGAAAAACCATGTTGTATCTGCTATTATATTATTATGCAGAATTTGAATAATGGAGTCACAAGGGAGGAAATATGATGAATAGTAAGGATTATGTCGATTATATCTGGCATTTTAAAGTGGAAGATGGTTTGGATTGGGAATTCTGTGCGGGTATATTAAAGCAGGATGAAGCGGCAGATATAACACCAAAGGAGCTTGAAAATATATTTAAGGCTCACTTTAGAGAAAATATGGGGATTGAACCATACAACTGCTGTCCATCATGCGGGGGAGAATTGCTGCCAAGAAGGAGCGTGTACGGATATTTCATTGGTTGTTCTGAATATCCAAAATGCACATTTATTGCAACAAATAAAAAACCTTACAAAAAAGAAGCAGTAAATATCTTAAAATAAGGGCTGGCGAAAGGAGCGGTTGCAATGAATGAAGAAAGAGTATATGTAGATAAGTTGGACAGACATGACTATATTAAGTTTGTTGAAAACCTAATTGAAAATTCTCAAAATTATGCACGAACGCAAGAAACAAGCTCATATGTGATTGCATTGGATTCTGCATGGGGAACGGGGAAAAGCTATTTTATTCGTTTATTAGTTCAGGATGTTAAAAAACAAGAAAATATACAAGTTGTAGAATATAATGCATGGAAGAATGATTACTGCCAAGATGCAATGTCGCCGCTTATTTTTGACATTCTGTCTAGTGAGTGTTTTGAATTTGATGTTGAAAGTGAAAATGCATATAAATTGTGTTGTAGCGTGCTAAAGATAATAGGAGCTTTTACCGAAGATGTTATTGAAAATATTGGACTGAAAAACACAAAAGATGAGATAAAGGAGGCTGCAAAAACCTTTTCAGATTTTTTGCTTAAAAAAGTGCCTGAATTTAAAGATATTGAAGAAAGAAGACATGCTATAAAAGATTTTAAAGAAAGCATAAAAAGAGTATCATCCTGGCTTAATGACAGCAACAATAAACTCGTTATTATCATCGATGAATTGGATAGATGCAAGCCTACGTTTGCAATTCAGACTCTAGAGATAGTAAAGCACCTTTTTGACATTGAGAATATAGTATTCTTGTTTGCTGTTGATATTGAACAACTGAGCCATAGCATTTCGAGCGTGTATGGTCAAAATTTTGATTCTGTGGGATATCTTTGCAGATTTTTTGATTATATCGCGAAATTGCCCAAGCCTCCTGTAGATAAGTATGTTTCGTTTAAGATCGGAGAAATGGAACTTGGCTTCGGGAAGGGAGATAAGGAACAATTCGAGGAGTTTTGGTGTACAATGATAGCCAATTTAAACTTGTCATTACGAGATATAGACACCATTATGCAGAGCTATAAATTGCTATATGATACAAAGCTTAAAGAATATGTCATGATAGAAGCTCATATGGTTTATTTATTCTATCTTATGTTGAAATATAAAAAACCCGATATTTATAAAAAGATTTTTTCTGATAGCACTCCCGAACGGGACGAGGTCTGGAAAATGATAGCAAAATATCTGGATAATATTCCTACAAATGAATATATAGATGCATCTATATATAATTTGAATCGGAGAGAGAAACTTGATTTAAGAAAAATGGATATGTATAGCAGTGGCGGAAAAGAAGAGATTAATGTATCAATAGCGAAAGTTGTAAAAAATGCTGTGTTTTTCAAAGGGTATACCTTTGAATCTAAGTTGTTTCCAGGAGATAGTTGGGGAAAGATTTTGTTTGACTCCGACTTAAAAAAATGGGAAGATATAAAGGGATACTCATATCCAGAATATATAAACAAGCAATTAGAGAACTACAACTTTACATATGTTGGTGAGAAAGCGGAAAAGAAACAATAATTTTTTGTATAAACACAAAAGAATCGTTTCCGTGTGTTATCCCGAAAAAACTTATATTCTGCAATTGTATATTGAAATAATGTATGTTATAATGTAGATGTAATATTGAAAGGGGGATATATATGAGTATTGAAGAAAGAGTAGCGCAATTGGAGTTTCAGTTGGAACTTTTATTTACTAACTCTAGCATTGATCGGTTTATTTACGAGAGTAAAATAACACGCGAAGAGTACCAGAAAATTATGGATTTAATGGACTTGTATCGAGATGCAATTGATTCGGGGAAACCTGTGCATCATACACAATTTGAACAGGAAATTTACAATATAGTGCCCCATAAAAATGGATACTATCATTTTTGTGAACTGATAGCAAAGTTGTTTGCAGAAAATGGGCAGTGGGAAGAGGTCTTTCCAGCTCTTTATGGTGAACTGCCAAAATACAAATAATATAAGTGAACCATGAGATGTATTTTATTATCTTAATGAACTGAAATCTTGAAGTGCAAAAAGCATCTGTAAGGCTTTCTTACAGATGCTTTCGTGCTCTTTAAATCCGTTTAAATGAGTATGGATTGCTTCACCGAAGCGCTGGAAGTGGACGATTTCACGTTCACGCAAAAAGCGGATGGGGTCAATAACGTCGGGGTCGTCGGCTAAAGCTAAAATGTTGTCGTAAGTGGAGCGTGCTTTTTGCTCGGCAGCTAAGTCTTCTGTTAAATCGGTTATGGGGTCGCCCTTTGACTGGATATATGCAGCAGTGAAGGGAACGCCTGCGGCAGATGCCGGGTAGATTGCAGTTGAGTGGTCCACAAAGTAGGGAGCAAAGCCGCTTTCTTCAATTTGCTTTTCGGTTAAGCCACGGGTTAATTGGTAAACGATTGTGCCTATCATTTCAAGATGTGCAATTTCTTCTGTGCCGATGTCTGTTAATAAGCCTTTGGTGATTGTGTCGGGCATTGAGAAGCGCTGGCTTAAATAGCGGAGTGATGCAGCTAATTCGCCGTCGGGCCCACCGTACTGGCTTAATATTACCTGAGCCATTCTGGGGTCAGGATTTTTGATGTTCACGGGGTATTGCAGTTTTTTTTCATAAACCCACATTAATTACTACTCCTTTCCCAAACCCAGGGGTTTTGTATCCATTGCCAGGGGGTTTTGTTGTCGGAGGCTTTTGCAGAAAGCGGTCCGTATTTTTTTTCGTACTCTTCACGGAGCTTTTTAGCTTCGTTGACTTTTTCGTGATAAAGTGTTAAGGATGCCTGACAGCAGGGATGAGTGTCCAGATAAAGAAGCAGGTCATATGCGGCAAAGTCTGCTGCCTGTAATTTGTATAAAAGTTCTTGTTTAGAATTCATTCAAACACCCCAAATCATAAGCTTTTGTTGTAAATTCCTTGCCGTATACGTCCCTTGGCTTATAAAGCTCGGGGAAAAGGGTGCCCTTTGCAAGGGCAGTTTCGTTGTCGTACACGGTATCCACCTGCTGAAGAGGTGTGTAGGAATAGGCAAGAGGGAGGTTTGAAAGGCAGGTTGTGCAGTTTGTGTTATTCATAGTTTTCATCTTCCTTTCGAGCGGAATATCCGCTCGGTACATATTATGACGAAAAATGGGAGATGTGAAAGATATGTTGAAAAATGTTAGTGGGGGTAGTATAATGAATTTAATAAGGGGTGTGTTTGTATGGATAAAGAGACCCGGAAATGGCTCGCTATAATCAGTATTGCTATTGCAGTAGTAGTTATTTTATTTTTCTTGATTTCGGGATTTGACCTTAGTGGTTTTGAAATTCATAAGGGGATTAAGATTAACTGAATCTCAATTTTATGAGGTAGATGTTTAACCCAATTAAAGAGAGATAATTAAAAATGGCATTTGATTTAAAAAAAGAATATGGGGAGCAAAACTGATGAAAATTAAAAATCCTATGCTGGTAGTAACAGATATTGATAAATCGGTAGAATTTTATAAAAAAGTGTTGGGTCTTCATGTGGTTATGGATTTTGGAGCGAATAAAACATTGACAGGTGGTTTGGCATTACAGACACTTGAAAGCTGGGAAGAGCTTATTGGTAAAGATGATATTTCGTTTGGTGGAAATAGTTCAGAAGTTTATTTTGAAGAAGATAATTTTGATAGCTTTGCAGACAAACTGAAAACGTGTAAAGTGGAATATGTTCATCCTGTTAAGGAGCATTCTTGGGGACAGCGAGTGGTCAGAATATACGACCCGGATAAGCATATTATTGAGATTGGCGAAAATATGAAAGTGGTTTGTAAACGTTTCTTGGATAGTGGTATGACACCTGAGCAAGTAGCGGAAAGAATGGATGTGCCTGTAAAATTCGTAACTGCTTGTATGCGATAAATTCCAATCTGAAAACGAAATCACGCCGAAAGGCTTGATTATATATTTTTTTTAAGGAGATTTGCTGTTTGAGAAAAAAGAGCACCTTGGAGATTGTATAAGCACGGAGGCTGTGTAATACAATTTCCGCACAAGCCTCCCAATACTTATAGTCTGGTTTCAGGAGGAGAAAAATAATGAGTAAAAATGACTTAATCATTCGTTTAGAAAGAAAAGAAGATTACCATGTGGTAGAAAACTTAGTAAGAGAAGCATTCTGGAATGTTTATCGCCCGGGATGCATGGAGCATTATCTTATAACAAAACTCAGAGATAATCCTGACTTTGTTAAGGAGCTTGATTTTGTTATGGAAATAAATGGTGAAATTATAGGGCAGAATGTGTTTGTAAAAGCAAGCATTAATGGGGATGATGGAAGAAATATTCCCATTCTGACAATGGGCCCGATTTGCATTGCACCAGAATTTAAAAGGCAGGGTTATGGCAAAATATTGCTTGATTATTCTTTGGAAAAGGCAGCAGAGCTTGGTTATGGCGCTGTATGCTTTGAGGGGAATATCCATTTTTACGGTAAAAGCGGTTTTACCTTTGCAAGTGAATTTAATCTTCGGTACCGAGGAGTGCCCGAAGGGGAGGATGCATCGTTCTTTCTTTGTAAGGAGTTAGTTCCCGGATATTTAAGTGGTGTTAAGGGCGAGTACGGACCACCTGAGGGTTATCTTTTTCCGGAGGAAGAAGCGGAGGAGTTTGACAAAAAATTTCCTTATAAGGAAAAGTTGAAGCTCCCGGGACAGTTTTTCTAAATAAACGAACAACAAAAGGGGCAATGCGTCATTGGCGCATTGCCCTGTTTTGGTTTTATTTTTTGTTGAAAAGGGTGAGAAGAGGGAGTATAGTTAAATTATTTCGCTCTACTTTTAGTAGGTGGAAAAAAGTGATGTATGGGGTTATAATCTTCGTGGAGGTGTGCAAAATGAATCAATACGTTACCGGAATGATGATTAAACATTTGAGAGAGAAAAACAATCTTACCCAGGCGGAGCTTGCAAAAATGCTTCTGGTTTCTGACAAGGCTGTGTCAAAGTGGGAAACGGGGAAGGGCTACCCCGATATATCATTAATAGAAAGCATTGCTAAGGTTTTCGGGGTGTCTGTTACGGAAATTATGACAGGGAATGCCGTGAGTAATGTTAATGTGTCGGCAAATATGCTAAAATCAAAGTTTTACGTGTGCCCTGTGTGTTTTAACAGTATCCATGCCATGGGAGATGCGGTGATAAGCTGTCACGGTGTGCTGTTAAAGCCTGCCACATGGGAAAAGGCTGACGAAGGGCACAAGGCGATAGTTGAAAAGATTGAGGATGAGTATTACGTTAAGATACACCACCACATGACAAAAGACCATTACATATCCTTCATTGCGGCTTTGTCCCATGATAAAATTCAGCTGATAAAGCTTTACCCCGAGGGCTGTGCAGAGGGCAGGTTTAAAATTAACGGGGTTAAGAAAATTCTTTATTATTGCACCGGGGATGGTTTGTTTTTTGTTGATGTGAAAAAGTGAGTGAAAGAGGGCGATTTACCGCCCTCTTTTGGCATATTTTGGTTGAAAACAGTAAAAAAGGGTGGTACAATGAGGTAAAAGGAGTGATTCCATGCGAAGTTTCAGACCTGATTATTATGAACAGTTTAAATGCAGTGCATCGGATTGTAAGCACAATTGCTGTATTGGCTGGGAAATTGATATTGACGAGGACACAATGGAAAATTATCTTGAAGCCGAGGGCGAAATGGGCACAAGGCTTAAGGAAAGCATTTCCTTTGAGGGGGATTGTCCGCATTTTATCTTAGGCGAAAAAGAGCGTTGCCCCTTTTTGAACGAGGAAAACCTTTGCGACATTATTATTAACATGGGTGAAGACAACCTTTGTGACATTTGCAAGGCGCATCCAAGATTTGTTAATGAAATTGAGGACAGAGAGGAAATCGGCTTGGGACTTTGCTGTGAGGCGGCGGCAAAGCTTATTATAGGCAATAAGGAAAAGGTGAAATTAATCGGCGAGGAAAATGTTGAAGAGGCGATTATTTTCAACATACGCTCACTTGTTATTGAAACACTCCAGAATAGGGAAAAGCCCATTGACGAAAGGGTAAAAGATGTTTTGAAAATGATGAACATTTCAATCCCTGAAATTGATTGGGTGCTGGAATTTATAAAGCTTGAAAGGCTCGATAGAAGCTGGAGTGAAATGCTTTATTCCTTAAAGGGTGCATCTAATGATTTAATCATGGACTGGAGCGTGCCCTTTGAACAAATTCTGGTGTACTTTGTGTACCGCTACATGGCAGAGGGTATGTATGACGGAAGATATAATGAAAGAATTGCCTTTGCCATTTTAAGCTACTATATGATAAAAGAGCTTTTTAAACGAGGCGAGGAAACAATGGAAAACCTTTGCGACATTGCAAGGCGTTACTCCTGCGAGGTTGAATATTCGGAAGAAAACGTTGAAAGGATTCTTAGCTTGTTAGGAGGTTAATTTATGTGGTTTGTATTTGCACTTTTGTCGGCAGTTTTCGCTGCGTTAACATCAATACTTGCAAAGGTTGGTATTGAGGGGGTAAACTCCAATCTGGCAACGGCAATAAGAACCGTTGTTGTGGTTGGCATGAGCTGGCTGATGGTTTTTGTGACCAACACACAATCGGGAATTTTTGACATAAGCAAAAAAAGCTGGCTGTTTTTAATTTTGTCAGGCTTGGCAACAGGTGCGTCCTGGCTTTGCTACTACAAAGCGTTGCAGGTGGGCGAGGCAAGTAAGGTTGTGCCCATTGACAAACTAAGCGTTGTAATCACGCTCATTCTTGCATTTGTGTTTTTGCACGAAAGCTTTACATACAAATCGGCAATCGGCTGTGTGCTGATAACAATAGGGACATTGTTTATGGTGTTGTAATAAGGCGAATAAAAAATGTAAAAAGTGCATAAAATAAATACGCAAAAGTTGCGTGTGATAAAAAGAAAAAATACGCAAATTTTGCGTATTTTTTGTTGCAAAGTTGCGTTTTGCGTGGTAAAATATTCTTGAGGTGAAGAAAATGACGTTGAAAGACCTTCGAAAACAAAAAAAATTAACACAAAAGGAATGTGCAGAATATCTTGGAATTCCGTTAAGAACGTATCAGAATTATGAAACAGAGGATAGAAAGGCATCGACTATAAAATATGAGTTTATGGTCAGGAAATTAGAAGAGTATGGTTTTGTGGATGAGACCCACGGAATTTTAAGCCTTCAACAGATAAAGGATAGCTGTACAAAAGTTTTCAAGGAGTTTGAGGTTGAATATTGTTATCTTTTCGGCTCCTACGCAAAAGGCCTGGCCACCGAGGCGAGCGATGTTGACCTTTTGGTATCCACTGCCGCTTCGGGGATGAGATTTTATGAGCTGGTTGAAGCAATAAGAGAGGCTGTTTGCAAAAAGGTGGATGTTTTGAACAGGGAACAGTTAAACAATAATCCTCAGCTTGTAAACGAAATACTGAAGGATGGTGTTAAGATATATGGATAACGCAAAAACTGACGGATATTATCTTAATAAAATTATTTCAGACCTGACTTTTATTCTTGAAAATACAGAGGGAGTAACAAAAGAAGAACTGGAGAATGTAGAAATTCTGGTTGATTCTGTTATGTTCAGATTAATCCAGGTGGCAGAAAATTCTGAAAAATTAACAGAAACCTTTAAAACTGCCCATCCATCAATTCCTTGGAGAGCTATGAAAGGCTTGAGAAATCGAATTGTTCATGAGTATGGCAATGTTGATTTGTCGGTAGTGTATGATACTATTAAATACGATATACCGGTATTACTTTCAGAGCTTAAGGAAATATAATAAAAAAAGACTGAAGCACATCGATTTTCGGTGTGCTTCAGTCTTTTTTGTATGTTGCAATATCTTCAATTCTGCAGTTTAAAATACGGCAAAGCTCGCTCAATGTAAAGGTGTTGATGTTGCCGTTTTTTTGCTACCCTATGCTACTGCTTTTTAATTTGATTTGTGGTATATAAATAGTGAGGGCGAAGGGGAGCACCTCATCCACCGCAAGCGGTCCTCCTTCCTCTCAAGGGGAAGGCTATAGTGGAGGTGAAGTATGGACAAATATATTACAATTATTATTTCGGGAATTGGTCTTTTAAGTATTTTTGTTGAGGTGAGCAAAATTAAGCTTAACCCCTGGAAAAAGCTTTTCGAATTTATAGGCGATGCTTTAAACAAGGACGTTAAAAAGGAATTAGCAAGCATTAAGGGGATGCTGAAAAGCCACAGCGAATGCTTAAAGGACATTGAAATGCTGGTTGACATGAACGAAATCAAGCGCATAAGGGCGGAGATTTTTGCTTTTGCAGATTCCTGCAAAATAGGCAATCATCACACGGAGGATGCTTTTTTGCATATTATCGAAATCCATGACGATTACATGGAGCTGCTTGGTAAATACGACATGTCAAACGGCAGATTAAGCCTTGATTATGAATACATAACCCAGGTTTACCGTGACTGTGTTAAAAAGAAAAATTTATTATAGGAGGGATTTTATAATGTTGGAAAAATTATCCGTATTTATGGCGTTGGTTGGCGTTTTAATCGGTGGGGTGAACATTATCACCGAGGTTTTAAAGGCTGTGTTTATTAAGGAAGAAACAAGTAAGCCATTGGTGGTGTTTATTGTGTCGGAAATTGTGTGCATGATAACAGGCTATGTATACTCAATTCTTTACACCGTAAAAATTACACCCGTTATTTTTTTAGGCGCTTTGGTGGGCGGTTTTTTCCTTTCTTATGGGGCAATGTACGGCTATGACAAGCTTTACGGCGGTTTTTTAAAGGGCATAGAACACTTTTTTATAAAAGAAAAATAAGTTTTTTTACAGTTTTAACCGAGGGACAAAAGAGTTTCTCGGTAAATTTTTTGCATAAAATTAAAAAATACAAAAAATATTTCGGTATTTTTGGAAAACGCCTTAAAAAATAGGGGCAAATTATGGTTGACAACCTCGAAATATGGTATTATAATAGTAACAACGTTATTTTGCGTTAATTTTTTTATTTTTAGGAGGCTTTTCTTATGAAAAAGGCTTTAAGTTTAGTGCTTGCACTTGTTCTTGCATTCGCAATGACAGCGTGCGGCGGTAATGAAACAGGAAACGAAACAGTTTCCACAGTAGATGGTTACACAGCAAACAACACCGAATACTTCATCGGTGCAACAGGTCCCCTCACAGGCGATGCTTCTTCTTACGGTATTTCCGTACAGAACGGTGCTAACATTGCTATTGAAGAAATCAATGCAGCAGGTGGTCTTAACGGCGTGAACTTCAAGTTCGACATTAAGGACGACCAGGCAGCTGCTGACAAGGCTTCCACAGCTTACGATCAGCTCTTCGAAGCAGGTATGCAGATTTCTACAGGTTCTGTAACAAGTGGTTCTTGTGAAGCTTTTGCTACAAAGGCTGCAAGCGACAACCTCTTCTTCATGACACCTTCTGCTTCTGCTGACATCTGTATCCAGGCTCCCAACGCTTTCCGCGTTTGCTTCGGTGACCCCGACCAGGGCGTTCTCGCAGCTCAGGAACTTACAGCAAACTTCACAAATATCGGTGCTATCTATGACGAAAGTGATACATACTCCGCAGGTATTTACGAAGCTTTCGAAGCTGAAATGGCTAATCTTGGTGTTGAATACACAGTAAAGACATTCAACGCTGAAAACAACAAGGACTTCTCCACACAGGTTGAAGCTTTGAAGGATTGCGACGTTATCTTCCTTCCCATTTACTACACAGAAGCAGGTCTTATTGCTAAGGCATGCGTAGCTAAGGGTTGCACAGCAGTTCTCTTCGGTTGCGACGGTTTGGACGGTATTGCAGGTCAGATTGACGAAACAGTTACAAACCAGATTAAGTACATCACTCCCTTCGACGTTAACAGCGAAGACGAAATCGTTGCTAACTTTGTTGCTTCCTACGAAGCTAAGTACGGCGTAAAGCCCGACCAGTTCGCAGCTGACGGTTACGACGCAGTTATGTCTATCTTCGAAGCTATGAAGGCAGCAGGCGTTAACGATGTA
Source organism: Clostridia bacterium (assembly GCA_045546275.1). Classification (GTDB taxonomy): domain Bacteria; phylum Bacillota; class Clostridia; order UMGS1883; family UMGS1883; genus RGIG1927. Next base: position 12,422 of record JAZQCM010000044.1, read on the forward strand.
ACAATCGCTCCCGATGCTCTTTGCGAAGCTGTTACAGCAGCTATCACAGCTGAAGGCTTCACATACACAGGTGCTACAGGTACAATGAGCTGGGATGTTTCCGGTGCAGCTACAAAGGTTCCTGTAATTATTGAACTTAACAAGTAATTTGTAATCTTAGTTTAACTTGGATTGGTTGGACATGGAACACATGTCCAACCATTCTTTGGTTTACAGAATTAGTGTCTGTAAAGCAAAGAGTGGTTGGGTTTCCAGTCACAATAAAAAAAAGGAGCAATATTTATGATTACATTAATAGACGGACTCAGTCTGGGCAGTATTTATGCCCTTATTGCGCTCGGTTACACAATGGTGTACGGTATTGCAAAAATGCTTAACTTTGCTCACGGTGACATTATCATGGTAGGCGCATATGCCATCATGGTAACACTTGCGGCAACTGTTTCGCCTGTTGCGGCAATTGTTGCGGCAATTGTTATTTGTACAATATTGGGTATTTTAGTGGAAAAGCTTGCCTACAAGCCTCTTCGTGGCGCGTCGCCCCTTGCTGTTCTTATCACAGCCATTGGTGTGAGCTACTTTTTGCAGGGCATGGCACAGCTCATTTTCGGTTCTCAGCCCAAGCCCGTAGGCAGTGCATGGAAGTTGCCTGCAATCGAAGCTATTAACAAGCACGGCATCACAACAAGTGCCGCTGTTACTCTTGTTTGCGGTATTATTATCATGGTAGCACTTACACTTTTCATTAAGTACACAAAAACAGGTAGCGCAATGCTTGCAGTAAGTGAAGACCGTGGTGCGGCAATCCTTATGGGTGTTAACGTAAATAAGATTATATCCATAACATTTGCAATAGGCTCTGCTCTTGCTGCCTTTGCAGGTATGTTCTATCTTTTCCAGATCCCCAACACTGAACCCATGCTTGGTGCAATGCCCGGTATCACAGCCTTTACTGCTGCGGTTATCGGCGGTATCGGTTCCATTCCCGGTGCAATGGTTGGCGGTGTGCTTTTGGGCGTAATTGAAAAATTCTGCCTTGCATCTGCTTTGGCGCCTTACACAGTTGCAATTAAGTTCAGTTTATTGATTGTTATTTTGCTGGTTAAGCCTACAGGTCTTCTCGGCAAAGTTGTTAGAGAGAAGGTGTGATGATGAAAAAGCTTAATATTAAAATCAAGCCTAAGCATCTTGTAAACTATGGTATAGTTCTTATTATGCTTTTGGTTGGTGTTGTAATGCTTTCAACACACAACCTTCGTCCCTCAATTGCACAGCTTTTCACACAGATTGGCTACAGCATCATTCTGGCAGTATCCCTTAACTTTGTAGTTGGCTTTTTGGGCGAATTGAGCCTTGGCCATGCAGGCTTCATGTGTGTTGGTGCATACATAGGCGGTCTTAGCGCAGTTATGTTAAAGCAGGCTTTAGGCGCTTCCGCAAAGCTTCCCGTGCTTATTATTGCAATGCTTATTGGTGGCTTGAGTGCGGCAGTGTTTGGCTTTGTCATTGGTCTTCCGTCCCTTAGACTTAAGGGCGACTACCTTGCAATTGTAACACTTGCATTTGGTGAAATCGTTCGTAATATTTTCATGAACCAGAAGATTTTTGGTGGTGCAAGAGGCCTCACAACAGGCACTCTTACCTACGACACAAGAAAATCTCCCACACTTTTCATTGTGGCATTTGTGGTTGTTCTGGTTATGCTTTTTGTTATTCAGAACCTTGTAAGAAGTAAGCACGGCAGAGCTATCACAGCTATCCGTGACAACGAAATTGCTGCAAAGGCAATGGGTATTAACGTTACCTTCTACAAGCTGTTTGTATTTATTGTTGCTGCGTTCTTCGCAGGCTGTGCAGGCGTTATTTACGCCCACACAACAACTCCCGTTTTGTACACATTCTTCTCCTACAACTATTCCATCGAAATCCTGGTAATGGTTGTATTGGGCGGTATGGGTTCAATCACAGGCTCAATTTTTGCGGCAATGTTCATCACTGCGGTAAACTTCATGCTCCAAAGCCAGCTTTCGGGTGACCTTGCGTCCCTCAGAAACCTTATTTATGCAATAATTCTTATTATTGTGGTTATCTTCGGTAATGCTCCTGCATTGAAGAGCTTCAGAGAAAAGTATTCCATCAGTGCACTTTTTGCTAAAATCTTTAAAGTGCAGAGAACTAATCCTTCCACAAGAAAGGACGACGAAGCTAAATGGCATCGTGTGCCCACAAAGATTAAGATGGATGCACTCCTTTCAACAGACTTGAATGTTGACTATACACCCGCTCGTCCCGAGGACACAAACAGCGGAAAGGAGGGCAAGTAAGATGAGCGAAATCATGCTTAAAACCGAAAACTTAGGTATTACATTCGGCGGCTTAAAGGCGGCACAGGATGTTAATATTGAAATCAGAAAGAAACAGCTTTACGGTCTTATTGGCCCCAACGGTGCAGGTAAGACCACCATATTCAACCTTTTAACAGGTGTTTACAAGCCCACAGTAGGTAAGTTTTACCTTGACGGCGAAGACCTTACAGGCAAAAACCAGGAGGCAATCAACCGCAAGGGTATTGCCCGTACTTTCCAGAATATCCGTCTTTTCAACAACATGACAGTTGTGAGAAATGTTATGGTAGGTCTTCACAACAACCCCGAATTCAAGTGCAATCCCTTTGTGAGCGCATTCCGCTTGCCCCGCCACTTCAAGGTGGAAAAGGCAATGCGTGAAAGAGCAAAGGAGCTTCTCAGAATTTTTGGCTTGGAAGAAGAAAGAAACTCTCTTGCATGTAATCTTCCTTATGGTAAGCAGCGTAAGCTTGAAATTGCCCGCGCTTTGGCAACTAACCCCAAGCTCCTTCTTCTTGACGAGCCTGCGGCAGGTATGAACCCTCAGGAAACAGAAGAATTGATGGACACTATCCGTTTCATCAATAAGGAATTTGACCTTACAATTCTTCTTATAGAACACGATATGAAGCTTGTTGGCGGTATCTGCGAAGAGTTAACAGTTCTTAACTTCGGCAAGGTGCTGGCAGAAGGCGAAACAAAAGAAGTTTTGAATAACCCCGAGGTTATCAAAGCATATATCGGAGATTAAGGAGGAAAATGTTATGGCAATGTTAGAAGTAAAAAATATCGAAGTTTGCTATGGTATGATTCGTGCTATCAAAGATATATCCTTTGAAATCAATAAGGGTGAAATTGTTGCTCTTATCGGTGCCAACGGTGCAGGCAAAACCACCACACTTCACACTGTTTCGGGCCTTTTAAAGCCTTCCAACGGTCAGGTTTTGTTCAACGGTAAGGACATTTCCAAAATCCCTGCCCACAAAATTGTTACAATGGGTATGGCACATGTGCCCGAAGGCAGACGTGTTTTCCAGCAGCTTAGTGTTATTGACAACCTTAAGCTTGGTGCTTATTCAAGAAGCGACAAAAAGGAAATTGCCGACAACCTTAAAAAAGTGTATAAGCACTTCCCTCGTTTGGCTGAAAGAAAACACCAGATTGCAGGTACTCTTTCCGGCGGTGAACAGCAAATGCTTGCTATGGGCCGTGCGTTAATGAGTAACCCCGACATTATCCTTATGGACGAACCCAGTATGGGTCTTTCGCCTCTTTTAGTAAAGGAAATCTTCACAATTATCGAAGAGCTTCATAAGGCAGGCACAACAATCCTTCTTGTTGAACAGAACGCAAAAATGGCGCTCAGCGTTGCTGACCGTGCATACGTTCTTGAAACAGGCAGCATTGCAATGAGTGGCGATGCAAAGGAAATGCTTAATAACGACGATATTAAAAAGGCATATTTAGGACAATAAGAAAAAGACAGGAGATTTTCTCCTGTCTTTTTTGCGGTTTAAAAAAATAAGTTTGAGTTTTTTGAAATTAACTATTGACAAATCGGGTTTTATCTATTATAATTCATAAAGTAGTCGAAAGACAGCAACTTAATATCTGGGTGTAGCGCAGATTGGTAGCGTGCTTGAATGGGGTTCAAGAGGCCGGGAGTTCGAGTCTCCCCACTCAGACCAGCCGTAGGATTTATCCTACGGCATTTTTATTTTTACAAACGCTAACAAGCTGCGCTCGCAGATTGGAACCGAGTGTGAGCGCCTCCTGCGGAGGATGAAGCGAACACGCAGGGTTGTGCCGCGGTCTGCAAGCAACGAGCGATTGAGCGAAGTTGATGCAGGGCACCGCAAACGGAAGCGTGCTTGAATGGGGTTCAAAGAATGGGAGTTCGCTCTCCCCACTCAGACCAGCCGTAGGATTTATCCTACGGCATTTTTATTTTTACAAACGCTAACAAGCTGCGGAATTTACACCTCATCCGTCGTCTTTGACGACACCTTCTCCTCAAGGAGAAGGCTGAAGCACCGCATTTTTATTTCCTATATATTTTTTGACAATTGTTTTTTGCCGTGGTATAATGAAAATGTGAATAAAACTTAAAAGGAGTGTAGTGTATGCAAGGCATTTTTGAGGCTATTAACAGTATTTTCTCGTTTATTGGTCCCTTGTCCGACTTTTTGTGGGATTTCCCCACGAATTTTGAGTGGTATGCAAAAATCCCTGTGCTTGGAAACTTTTCCCTGGCGATTATTCTTCTTTTAGGCTCAGGCATTTTCTTCAGCTTTAAGCTGGGGTTTATGCAGGTTACGTATTTTAAGCGAGGCATTAAAATAATGCTTCAAAAACGCACAATTAAAGAAGGAATTTCGCCTTTGGCGGCATTTATGCTGTCCTCGGCAATGCGTGTAGGTCCGGGTAACATTATCGGCGTTACAGGCGCAATTGCAGTTGGCGGTCCCGGTGCGGTTTTCTGGATGTGGGTTTCTGCATTCTTTGGCATGGCAGTTGCCTACATGGAAGGCGTGCTTGCTCAGATTTTTAAAGAAAGAAAAAACGATGAGTTTGTGGGCGGTCTTCCGTTTTACGGCAGAAAGCTTTTAGGCAACAAGGTCTGGGTTGGCGTGTTCTTGTCAGTTCTTTACATATTATATGCATTGTGCTGCTTGCCGGCTCAGGGCTTTAACGTTGTTTCCTCAATCGGTCGAATGGCTGAAATTGTAACAGGTGCAACTATTGCAACAGATTCTCTTTTCTATTACATAGTAGGAGCATTGATTGTTATCAGCACAGGCGTGATTGCCTTTGGCGGTATTAAAAAGGTAACCAAGTGGACCGACAAAATGGTGCCTGTTATGGCGGTTTTGTACATTGCAACAGTTCTGGTGCTCATTCTTCTTAACCTTGGTGCAATTCCGTATTTCTTTGGTGCGGTGTTCAAGGGGGCATTCAAGCCCGAGGCGATTTTTGGCGGTTTGTTTGGTACTGTGCTTGCTCAGGGCGTTAAGCGTGGCTTAATGAGCAACGAGGCAGGTCAGGGTACTATTACAATGAGTGCTGCGGCAAGTGATGCAAAGCATCCTTGCGACCAGGGCTTGCTGGCATCCATCGGCGTGTTTTTAGATACTATTATTATATGTACACTTTCGGGCTTTGTTGTTGTAATGGCGCATATGTGGGACAAAAGTGGTGCTGCAGAGTGGATTGCAATGGATAAGCTGCCTAAGTTCACAGCATCGGTAGCTGAGCTTACCCCCGGTACTGCAATGAATGCCATTGTCACCTTCCTTGTGACATTGTGCTTCTGCTTGTTTGCATATACCTGCCTTTTGGGCATGATAAGCTTTTCCGAAATTGCTGCAAACCGTATAAATAAGAGTAATGGGTTTATTAACGTAGTGCGTATTACAGGCTTGTTTGTTGCGGCATTCGGCATTCTTTGTAACATTGCAGGCTTAAACCTTGACAACCTTTGGGCGTTTTCCGATTTGGGCAACATTCTTATTGCCTATGTTAACATTCCCATTGTGTTTATAGGTGCAAAGTATGTGTTCCGTGCAACAAAGCACTATAAAAAGAATGATGGCACACCCTTTACATTCCGTGTAATCGGACGAAATGATACCTCCTTCTGGGATGAAAGAGCAAAAGATAATAAATAATATAGTAAACCTGCACAAAAACCGCCAAGCTATCTTGGCGGTTTTTTACATAATAATAGAAAGGATAAAAAAGTCGAAAAAAGTTTAAAAAAGCTGTTGACAATTTGGTTTTTAAATGTTAATATACAAAAGCTGTCTGAAACAGCT